>NZ_JBFBNQ010000001.1:0-1515068 GCF_040687575.1 Kribbella sp. NPDC056861
GTGGTGGACACCATCCGCCCGACCGGCCGGGTCAACGAGGACGAGCACCCGGCCGGCAGCACCGTCCGGGTCGAAGCCCACGGCATGTTCGTCCTTGAGCGCCCCAGCGGCCAACTCAACCGGTAGCTGACCTCCGGGGGTGCCGGCCGGCAAGGGGCGAATCGGCGTCTGTCGGGAGGCATAACGAGACTGCGATCTCGTCTTCCGGCAGTCCCGGCGCTGTTTTTTCAACGCCGGGACCTCAAGCGACAGGATTTCGCGAAACCAGTAACTCGTACACACACCATAGACCTGCGTCGGTGGTGGGCATGTTCGCCGGATAGCACCGAGTCCGATCAAGGCGACAGGGCTCGACACCCCATCGAGGTCCTTCGATAGCGGCATAGTCAGGGATCCGTCGTGCGACCGCGACGATCCTGTGCTCTCCGACCGCGCTCATCCGACGAACCAGCGCGCTGCCCACGTTGCCGCTGGCTCCGGTGACGACGACTCGCAGAGGTGCTCCCAGTGCTCTGTTTGTCGGATGGGCCGGGCCGCCCTGCCAGATGCCGGCGGGGCGGCCCGAACGGCTATTCCCCGGAAGCGGTCTTTGCAGCGCCCTTCACTGCACCCTTGACGGTTCCTTTCAGGTCCTGCAAGGCGGAGTACGTGCCGTACAGCGCGGGATCGGGGGCGGGCGCCGTACCAGGTCCGCCCAGCGGCTGGGGGTCGTCCAAGTACTCCAGTGCGTCGTCGCCCTTCGACCAGCCGCCCTTCTTGCCATCGGTGCCGTCCGAGAGCCGCCAGATGGTGTTGTTGTGGTCCTGGTTCTCCTCATCGAACAGCGCATCGGGCACGATCGGGCCCGCCAGTCCATCGGCTTCCAGTTCCTCGATCGCTTTGAGCCACTGCTTCTGGTGGACCGTGTCCCGGGCGAGGTTGAACTGCAGCATCGCCTTCACGCCCGGGTCGTCGGTCATGTTGTACAGTCGCGCGGTTTGCAGTCGTCCCTGCGCCTCGGCCGCGGCATTGGCGCGGAAGTCGGCAAGTAAGTTGCCACTAGCAACGATATAGCGGCCGTTCCAGGGGTATCCCTGACTGTCGGCCAGCAGCGCGCCACCGCCGGCGACGATCGCCTGCTGTGGGTCCATGCCGCCGATCATGGCTGCCATCACCGGATCCTTGACCGACTCCGCAGTCGCGGTGGCCGGTGCGCCCTCGAGGAGACGAGCGACCATCGTGGCCAGCATCTCCACGTGACCGATCTCCTCGGTCGCGGTGTCCATGATCAGGTCCTTGTACTTGCCCTCGACCCGGCAGTTCCAGCCCTGGAACAGGTACTGCATGGTCACCGACATCTCGCCGTAGGCGCCGCCGATCAACTCCTGCAGCTTCCGTGCGTACACCGGGTCCGGCTTCTCCGGCTTGGCCTCGAACTGCAAACGCTTCGTGTGACGAAACATGGCAACTTCCTTTCGTGGAGAGGGCTCTTGGCGGGGTCGAACTGGGAAGCCCAAACTCATCAGCGGCTGCCTTCTGGCTCGCTGATCAGGGGCTCTGAGATCCGTACTCCGCGGGTGGGACGGGGACCTCGGCCGAGCGAAGTCGTTTCCAGGCGCCGTCCGTGACCTGGTGAGCGTGGCGTCGATCTCTTCGGCAGAGACAGACTTCGGCGTCCGTCGCGATGAGCCAGGCCACCATGGGAGGCGTCAATGCTTGGTGCGGATATCGGGGGTCACCTCCGGCGCAGTCTCTGATGAACTGGCTGCCGGGGGCTCGGGCAATGGTGGAGCGATGTCGCTGTGTGCGTTGACCGCTTCCCCCCGCCGGTACCCCGGTCGATCGCCGGGAAACGAGATTTCGGTGACGACACGCGACGTAGGTCGGCCGAGCACGTCGTACTGCTGAGGGTTACAGAGGGAGCTTTCCCGTGGGGTTGACTAGTTGTGCGATGTCGCGCAGGCGCTGGTTGCGGTGCTGCGAGTAGCGCTGCAGGGTACTGAACGCCTGAACGGCGTCCATCTTGTACCGCTCCATCAGGCGCCCGACGGCCTGGCCGACCTCTTTGCGTGAGTCGACGGCTTGATTCAAAGAAGCCTCGGCGCGAGCTGTGGCGACCGCGATCGAGGCATGGAGCGCGAGCAGTTCGGCGGCTGCGAGGTCATCCTCGCCGAAGAGGTGAGGCTTCGACGAGATCAGGTTCAGGACTCCGCTGACAGAATGCGCGGTGGACAACCGGATCGCGAGCGCACTGCGGATTCCGTTCGCGGCGGCGGTCGGTGCCCACTTCGGCCAGCGGCCGTCGGCAGTGGTGTCCCGCACGAGCACGGTGTCGCTGTCGCCCTCGACGGCGAAGATCAACGCGGTCTCCACTGTGGCAAGGACCCGGTCTGGTTGTGCAAATCCATCGCCATCTCGCCGAAACTGCCGGCTTGATTCGTCATCCGTCTCTGCCTCCCGGGTCTGCCAAATCGTCTCGGCGCGGGGGCTGGGCGCTCACAGAGCCATCAAGTTTATGCCACCTTGGTCCACGGTGCGCAACGTTGGAGCCATTTCGCGCGGATACGTACTCGTGAACGGTGTTTATAGCTGCCCAAGACCCCGGCGGCGCTCCAGCGAAGTACTCAGCAAGGGGTTCGCGATGTCTTCTACTGCTTCGCCCAGCCTCGTCAGGCCGACACGAGCTGCATCAGGTTGAAGTCCGCGGCAGCGGGCACTGTGATTGGGCGACGTCAGGACCGTGTCACGGTCCGCCGTACGAGGCGCGTGGTTACCGGCCAGGGCGGTTGTGAGGTAGTGGCATCGTTACGCGTACGGCAGATTCTTCTCGAGGTGCTGGCTATGGATCAGCCCGATCCTCCCGGTCTCGACGGCGACACCGTCTGGCGCAGGCTATGTGCGTCGGTGACGAAGTCGATACCGGTCAGCGGGGCAGGGGTGGCTTTGGTGACACCCATCGGCCATGGCGGCACGCTCGCGTCCACCGATGGGCCGGCCGAGATCATGGAAAATCTGCAGCAGACTCTCGGTGAGGGCCCGTGTTTGACCGCGTTCCACGACCGGCGGCCGGTTCTGGAGCACGACCTCTCCCGGGCTGCAGGGCGATGGCCGGGTTTCGCTCCCGCCGCGGCCGACTCCGGCATCGCGGCTGTCTTCGCGTTTCCGCTTCAGATCGGCGCTGTTCGGCTTGGAGTACTCGATCTCTATCGCGACACTCCCGGTCCGCTGGACAGCCTGCAGTTGGCCGAGGCGCTCGACTACGCCATCGCTGCGACCACGATGCTGCTGGACCTGCAGCGAGAGAATTCGGTGGGCGGGCTGCATGCCCAACTGTCCGATGCGGTCGACAGCCACCGGGAGATCCACCAAGCCACTGGCATCGTCTCTGTCCAGGCGTCGGTAAGCATGGACGAGGCGCTCCTGCTGATGCGGACCCGCGCGTACGCCGAAGAACTTCCGCTACTTGAACTTGCCCAGGAAGTAGTCGCCGGGAGGATGATCTTCCACTCCGAGGGCGGCCATCATGAATAGAACCTTCACCCCGTGCACGCGGCGTGTTATGACCTGGAAAGGCGGCAGCAAATGAACAGGGAGCTACGCCTCGCGGAGGTGTTCGTCGAACTAGCGGACACCCTCGTTGATGACTATGACGTCATTGACCTCCTTCATACCTTGTGTGAGCGCAGTATCGAACTGTTACACGCTGACGCGGCCGGCCTGATATTGGCCGATCAGCGTGGTGTGCTTCACGTGATGGCCTCCACCAGCCACGAGGCCAAACTTCTGGAGTTGTTCGTACTGCAAGCTGACGAGGGCCCCTGCCTGGACTGCTATACGACCGGCGAACAGATGGCGAACCTCGACCTGGACGAAGTTGAGGAGCGTTGGCCCAAATTCCGCGCCGCGACCATCGCTGCGGGCTACAGGTCCACCCATGCCATCCCGTTGCGACTGCGCGGTCAGGTGATCGGCGTACTGAACTTGTTTTGCGCCGAACGCGCCACTCTCAGCGAGACCGATGTCTCTCTGGGCCAGGCGCTGTGCGATATCGCTACCGTCGGTCTCCTGCAGGAGCGCATCGTACGCCAAGGCGAAGTTCTGGCCGAGCAACTCCAATCCGCCCTCAACAGCCGCGTCCTGCTCGAACAAGCCAAAGGCATAATCTCCGAACGCGCCGGAATCGCGGTCGACGACGCCTTCGTTCTGATGCGGACTCACGCTCGCCGTAACCGCTTGCAGCTCGGCGCAGTGGCCAGCGCCGTGATCGACGGCACGATCAATCCATCCGAGTTCACCACGAAACAGACCTGATCGCTTGTCTTGGACTTGAAGGCGGCACTCGACCTGAGCCAGAAGTCGCCGGCCGACATCCTGCACCTGGTGAAGGACTTCGTGGCGATGGGCAACTTGCCGTCGGGCGGGCACATCGTGGTCCGCGTCGATGATGCCGGTGCGTCCACTCACCAGCAGGTGCTGCTCTACAGGCCCTGAACTTCAATGGCCCGCCTGCGCCGTTTTCAGCCGCCGACCAGTACCAGGACGGCAACAAGATGCCGATCGCTTTTGTCTGCGGTCGATGAGCAGCAGTATCACGGTCATGTCGGTCAAGGAACCCCGATGTCCAGGTGGCTGGCACTCCGAACTGCCGACAGTCAGGTCGATCGCGCGCGACGGCGACGGCGACGGCGACGGGTGCTGACTATCTGAATGCGCGAGGATCGGTAGTGCGGTCAGCCGTGCAGCGCGCGGGCGAAGACCTGGCAAGCGACCTCGACGAACGAGCGGATGAGGGGACTGGCTTCGGTCTCGCGCCAGGCGAGTACCAGGTCGTTGGGCTTCCGATCCTCGGCCGGTACGACGATCAGTCCCGCCGGAAGCAGTTGGTCGACCGGGGCAAGGGCCGATTGGCCGTTCCAGAGAACCGCGTGCAGACACTCCTGGATCGTGCGCATCACTTGATCGACGTCGGCGGGCCTTGCGCCGAGCCCGGTCCAGTAGGCGACCCAGGCGACATCGGTGTCGGGCGGCAGGCAGATCCAGGAACGTTCGCTCAGTTGGTCGATCCGCACGGACGTGGCGTGGGCAAGCGGGTCGTCGTCGCGTACCACCAGACCAATCGATTGGCGGGCCAACCTGGGTTCGTAGTCCGCTGGTGTTGAAGGGCATCGGGTCAGTGCCACGTCGCACGCACCGGTGCGCAAGCCGGCGGTGGGGTCGCCTAGGTCGAATTCGTCATCCAGGGGGAGGCAAGGACGTCGGCTAGCACGACGGTGACGACGAGAATCGTGGCGACACGCTCACTCGGCCGTACGAGATCTGGGCCGTCCGCCGCGATGAGATCTCGGCGTACGCCGAGGTGCGTGAAGCCGCCAAGAAGTGTGCGCCCGCTCTTCGGCAAGGCGCCGCTGGAGATCGCGACCAAGGACTACGAATCGCGACTGGCCACCTGGAACGAATGGCAGCGAGCGTGCATGGTTTCCAAACTCCGGGGTACTGCGCGCTTGCCACTGACCGTGGTCCGGAAGTGGGCCACGCCGTGACGTCAGGTCGCGAGGTCGAGAAAATGAGTTCTCTTGTCGGTTCAGTGCCTCCGCAGTGCCACTGCGCCGATGATCGCGCGGCGCGCGAATCGGCGACGAAGGAGTTGTTCGAGTGTCGCGAGCGGAGTACGGACGAGGCCGAGCGCCAGCAGTTGCTGGAGGCAATCGTCGAGCTCAATCTCGAGATCGCCCGTGGGATCGCGCAGCGGTTCCGCAATCGTGGGCCGGACCCGGAGGATCTCGAGCAGGTTGCCTGTCTGGGGCTGGTCAAGGCCGAGATCGCCGTACGCGTGGGGGCGGAGGTGGAGGAGGTCGAGCAGGCGTTGGCGGCGTACGGGTGCTTCGCGGCGCTGTCGCTGGATCGCCCCGAGACGGATGCCGGGCTCTCGCTGGCTGAACTGGTGGTCGAGGAGCACGATCCGGCGCTCGAACGGTTGGAGGCAGTCGACTTGTTGCAGTCGGTGCTGGAGGATCTGTGCGACCGCGATCGACGCATTCTGCAGCTGCGATTCGTCGAGGGATGGTCGCAGACGGACATCGGTACGGACGTCGGGATCAGTCAGATGCAGGTCTCACGACTGCTGCGCAGGATCCTTGACGACCTGCGTCGCCGGCTTCGGCCATCGTCGGCGGTTGGCTAGAAGCCGCCTCAACTGGAGTTCTTGTTGTCCTCGAGGCGGTCGCGACGGTCCTGCTCGCGTTTGGAGTAGGCGGCGGCCCGGATCGCCTCGTCCGATTCAAGGCCGGAGCCGAGGCCGCCGCCGAGGGTCGCGGCGGACGCGACGAACCAGGCCAGGACGAACAGGTCTCCGTGGCCGATCGGGGTCTGCAGATAACCGCCCATCACATCGGGGTCGAGGACGAAGTACGCCCAGGCCAGGTTCACGACGTAGAGGGCGGCGTAGCAGATCAGAACGCCGATCGTCAGAGTCAGCAGGGTCGAGCCGTTGTAGAGGCGCGATCTCTCGCGCGCCTGCGGGGAGTCGTCGTCGGGGCGGTCCCACAGTTCGCCGTCGATCACGAGCCAGCCGACGACCAGTGCGATCGAGGCGATCGTCGCGACGACCAGGCGCCACCACGACAACGAGCCGGCCAGCAGCCAGACCGTCGAGTTGACCGTCGCCACGGCTCCGGTCGCCAGCGCGGCCACCAAGGCGGACTTCAGGCCCGGCACCAACAGCCACGGACGGTTGGCGAGCACCATGCCCAGGAGCAGGCGCCAGCGGCCGCGCAGGCGGGGGAGGGCCACGCGGTGCTCGTCCGGCGAGTCATGGTCTGACATATGGCTGACCAGGGAGCGCACTGCCCGACGGGTTCGGGCACGCATCCGGAGCCCGCCCAGGGCAGGCAGCGACAGTACTGCGGTCCGTTGCTCGGGATCGATCTCCACCAGCAAGTGCCGGCCCTCGTGATTGTGGAGCGGGAGTTCGGTCAGACCGATGACGAGATCCCAGTCCTTTTCGCGGGCCCGTTCCTGCAGCCGGCCCACTGCGGCGCTGACGTCCTCGGAGCCGGTGGTGAACGGTTCGCTCACGACGGTGATGTCCCAGCGGCCATTGCCGTCGTGTGGGGTCAGGTCGGTCAGGTGGCGCGCAATCTCGGTCGGCGCGGCTGGGTCAGCCACCAAGCCGATGCGGAGGGGTTCCATCCCGAGCTGGTACCCACTGGCCGGCGGGACACGCCGAGCCGTCCGGCTGGAAGACGCCGAAACTACCTGATCTGGGGATGCCACGGTGATGGACCGACTGCGACGCTCGGAACTCCAGCCTTCGACCAGCAGGAGACAGTCATGTTGACGCAACGAATCTTCAGCGACTGACCATGACCGTCAAACTCAAGGCCTGGGAGGTCCCGCTGCGCCTCAGTACCGGTGTCTTCATCCTCGACTCGGGCCTGGGCAAGCTGTCCAAGGACGCCGCCACCGCCGCGCAGACCCACGGGTTCGCGGCCGGTGCTTATCCAGTACTCGGCAACGTGGACCCGCGGGTGTTCGTGCGGGTGCTGGCGGCCGGCGAGGTCACGCTTGGTGCGGCGCTGCTGATTCCGGCCGTACCGACCGCCTTGGTGGGGTTGGGACTGGCCGGCTTCTCCGCCGGTCTTCTCGGGCTCTACCTGCGTACTCCGGGCCTGCGGCGGGAGGGGAGTCTGCGTCCGACCGAGCAGGGGGTCGGCATCGCGAAAGACGTCTGGCTGCTTGCCATCGGCGCGGCTTTCGTGGTCGAGGAACTGACCGAGCGGCACAGAGGCAATGGATGACCGTGAGCAGGGCGCGGCCGGAGCGGCAACCCTGGTGCTGATGCTGGCCGTCGCCGTGGTGGCGGTCATGGTCGGCTTCGCGGTGGACAACCGGGATGCCGATGACGACGTCTCGCCCGTCGCGCTCGGCCAAGGGCCTGCCCCGCTCGGCCCGGCGGCAGCCTCCACCCAACTGAGCCTGTCGGACTTCTGGGAGGACGAATTCCCCGCTGTCTACGGCAAACGGTTCGAGCAGTTGCGCGGCGGGTTCCAGGCGAAGACGCCGCAGAGTCCACCTTTCAGCTGTGCCGGCAAACGCCAGACCTACGAGGACCTGAAGGGGAACGCCTTCTACTGCGGCGGGCCCGGCGACGACTACATCGCCTACGACGCGGCGCAGCTGTTTCCCCAACTGAACAACGAGTTCGGCGGAATCGCTCCGGCCGTCGTACTGGCGCACGAAATGGGGCACGCGATCCAGTGGCGGGCAGGTGTGGACGTCGCTCCGGTCGTGACGGAGCTCCAGGCGGACTGCTTCGCAGGTTCCTGGGTCCGGTACGCCGAGATGACCGCGGACGATCCGGTCGACCTGAGCAGTGGCGCGCTCGACAGGTCGATCAGCGCGATCCTCGTACTTCGTGACCAGCCGGGCACACCGGCCACGAATCCTCAGGCTCACGGGCTCGGCTTCGACCGCGTGAACGCCTTCCAGACAGGTTACGAAGGCGGAGCCCGCGAGTGCGAGGCCTTGCCGGACGGCCGCGCGGTGACGACCGAACTCCCGTTCCGGACGTTGTCCGAAGCACAGTCAGGCGGGAACCTGCCCTTCAGCGAAGCAGTTCGGGTGCTGGCCGGATCTCTGGACGCCTACTGGACCGCGGTGATGCCCCGGGTCGCTCCCGGTAGAACCTTCGAGCAGCCGGGACGCAGGCCGGTCGACCGTCGGCCGGAGGCGAACTGCCTGGTCGAGATCAGCTCCGGCTACTGCGCCGACGACCACGCGGTGGTCTGGGTGGTACCCGAGCTTCTCCAAGCACATCGGCGGATCGGCGATCTTGCCACCGGTACTGCGCTCAGCGAGGCGTGGGGACTTGCCGCACAGTCCCAGGCCGGGTGGAAGACGGACGGCCGGGAGCCTGGTCTGCAACGGGACTGCTTCACCGGTGCGTGGGTCTCCGCCCTGGCCGGTCAGGGTCTGGAGCAGTCTCCGCTGTCGCCGGGCGACATCGACGAGGTACTGGCCGCCATTGTCGCCGGCAGCTCAGCCGGGCCGCACAGCGATCGTGGCGGAGCCTTCGAGCGGACGGCCGCGATGCGACGAGGTCTGTTCGAGGGAGCCGGCGGCTGCGGATGACTCCACGATCCAGGGATGCGGCAGGCAGACCTCGGCGTCAGCGTGGTGGCACCAACGAGAGAGGAGCATCATGACGACGCCACAGGAGCAGCCGGCCGCACTCGTCAGCGGGGTGTCCGTCGGCGCTTTCAGCAGTTACGCCGACGCGCAGCGGGCGGTGGATCATCTGTCGGACAACGGGTTTCCGGTGGAGCACCTGACCATCATCGGCTCGGACCTGAAGCAGGTCGAGCAGGTGGTCGGCAGGATGACCAAGTGGAGGGCTGCCTTGGCCGGGGCCGGCACCGGTGCCTGGTTCGGCGGCCTGGTCGGCCTGCTGCTGTCGCTGTTCGCCGCTTCCGGCACGGAGATCCTGGTCGTCATCGCCTGGGCTCTGTTGTACGGGGCAGTGTTCGGCGCCGTGTGGGGATTCGTCGCCCAGCTCCTCACCTTCGGGCAGCGTGACTTCGTCACCGTGGGGGCCACCGTGGCGAGCCGCTTCGACGTGTACTCCGCGCCCGAGTACGCGGAGCGGGCCACCGAGATGCTCAGCCGGATGTCGCCTCGCCATTCGGCCTGATCCCTCGTCGCCGCACACCGGCCGGTTACCACGTGTTCTGGGGATGTGGACCAGGTGGCGGTGGACCAGGTTGGGACTGCGCGACCTTCCGGACACAACAGGACCGACACAGAGCAGGAGGCAGCCATGGCCAAGGCCGTCGGCATCGACCTGGGTACGACCAACTCGGTAATCGCGACGATGGAGGGCGGGCGGCCGGTGGTCGTTCCGAACGCGGAGGGATCCCGGACCACGCCGTCCGTGGTGGCGTTCACCGACAACGGTGAACGGCTCGTCGGGCAGCTGGCCCGGCGGCAGTCGGTACTGAACCCGAAGGGCACCATCTCCTCGGCCAAGCGTTTCGTCGGCCGGAGGTTCGACGAGGTCGGGTCCGAGCTGTCCACCGTCTCGTACGACGTGGTGTCCGGGCCGGACGGCGCCGTCCGGTTCAAGATCCGGGAGAAGCTGCACGCGCCCGAGGAGATCTCGGCGCTGGTCCTGCGCAAGCTGGCCGAGGACGCCGGCCGGTTCCTCGGTGAGAAGGTCACCGAGGCGGTCATCACCGTACCGGCGTACTTCAACGACGCCCAGCGCCAGGCCACCAAGGACGCGGGCAGGATCGCCGGCCTGGAGGTGCTGCGGATCGTCAACGAGCCGACCGCGGCGGCCCTGGCCTACGGCATGGACAAGCTGGAGAACGAGACCATCCTGGTGTTCGACCTCGGCGGCGGCACCTTCGACGTCAGCATCCTCACCGTCGGCGACGGCGTGGTGGAGGTCCGCTCCACCGCGGGGGACACCCACCTGGGTGGCGACGACTTCGACCGCCGGATCGTCGACCACCTGGCCGACGAGTTCAGGCAGGAGACCGGCGTCGACCTGCGCCAGGACCCACAGGCGCTGCAGCGGCTGTTCGAGGCCGCGGAGAAGGCGAAGGTCGAGCTGTCCTCGGTCACCACGACGACGGTCAGCCTGCCGTTCATCACAGCCACCGCGAACGGGCCGCAGCATCTGAACACGACGCTGATGCGGTCCACCTTCGAGCAGCTGACGGCCGAGTTGGTCGAGCGCACCATGGGGCCGGTCCAGCAGGCGATCGCCGACGCCAAGGTGACCGCGAACGACATCGACGAGGTCATCCTGGTCGGCGGATCGACCCGGATCCCGGCCGTGCAGCAACTGGTCCGCCGGATGACGGGTGGCAAGGATCCGAACATGACCGTCAACCCCGACGAGGTGGTCGCGATCGGGGCAGCTGTCCAAGCCGGCATCATCAAGGGCGAGGTCAAGGACGTGCTGCTGCTCGACGTCACCCCGCTGTCGCTGGGGCTGGAGACGATGGGCGGCGTGATGACCAAGGTGATCGAGCGCAACACCACGATCCCGGCCCGCCGCACCGAGACCTTCAGCACGGCCGAGGACAACCAGACGGCGGTCGACGTGGTGGTCCTGCAGGGAGAGCGCGAGCTGGCCACGGACAACCGCCAGCTGGCCCGCTTCCGGCTCGAGAACATCCGGCCGGCACCGCGCGGCGAACCGCAGATCGAGGTCACCTTCGACATCGACGCCAACGGCATCCTGCACGTGTCGGCCCGGGACAAGGACACCGGCGCGGAGCAGGCGGTCACCATCAGCGAGACCTCCAACCTCGACCAGTCCGAGATCGAGCGGATGGTGCAGGACGCCGAGGCGCACCGCGGTGAGGACGCCCGCCATCGCGAGCTGGTGGACGCCCGCAACGCGCTCGACGCCGCGGCGTACCAGGTGGAGCGACTGCTGGCCGAGCGCGGCGACGGCGTACCGGAACACGACCGAGCGCGCGCGGAGGTACTGGTCGGAGACGCCCGGCAGGCTCTCGAGGACCAGGCCTCTGCGACCGAGCGGTTGCGTGAGCTCACCGGCGAGTTGCAGTCGCTGGCGCAGGCCCTCAGTGTCGGCGGTGGTCAGCCGTCCGGTCAGGCAGGTCAGGCCGCTCAGGCGGGCAGCTCGCCGGGCGGCGGCGAGGACGACGAAGACGTGATCGACGCCGAGTTCTCGACGAGCTGATCGCGATGGGTCAACAGAATAACGATGCCGAGGGCAACGATGCGAGCCACGACGGTGCGCCGGATCCGTTGACCGAGGCGCGGGCTCAGGTGGCCGAGCTGGACGACAGATGGCGCCGAGCCGCCGCCGAGCTGGACAACGTCCGCAAACGGGCGGCACGCGACGGCGCCCGGGAACGGACGGACGAACGGATCCGGGTGCTGAGCGGCTGGTTGCCGGTACTCGACAACCTCGAGCGCGCCCTCGAACACTCCGCCCCGGCGGCGGACGGGTTCGCCGAGGGGATCCGATCGATTCGCGACCAGGCACTCGCGCTGGTCGCCGATCTCGGCTATCCGCGGGTCGACGATCTCGGCGAGCAGTTCGATCCGAATCTGCACGAGGCGGTCGGTACGACGCAGAGTGCGGACCACAAGCCCGGCACGGTGGCGCACGTGGCCCGGCCGCGGTACGGCCACGAGGGTCGTGTACTCCGGCCCGCGGCCGTGATCGTGGCGGCGGAGCAGCGCTGATGGCATCGGGCTTCTACTCGGCGCTGGGGGTCTCGCGCGATGCGAGCCAGGACGAGATCCAGCGCGCGTACCGGAAACTGGCGCGGACGTACCACCCGGACGTGAACAAGGACCCCGGCGCCGAGGAGCGGTTCAAGGAGATCTCCGAGGCGTACGACGTGCTGTCCGACCCGAAGACGCGGCAGCGGTACGACACGTTCGGCGAGGATTTCCGCCGGGTGCCGGAGGACGTCGATCCGGCCACCTGGAACCGGGCCCGGGCGGGGGCCGGCGCGCGCCGCCGATCGCCGGGAGCCGGCCCGGAAGGCTTTCCTGACGGTGTCCAGTTCAGCACCGGGGCCGAGGGGATCGACCTCGACGACCTGCTCGGCGGGATCTTCGGCGGCGGTGGCCGGGGTCGGCGCGGATGGGGACCGATTCCGGGCTCGGACCACGAACTCGAGGTCGAGATCACCGTCGAGGAGGCCTACCGGGGCACGAGCCGTGCCCTCGGTCTGACCGGGCCGGACGGCGAACGCTCCGTCAATGTCAAGGTCCCCGCCGGGGTGGTGGACGGCCAGCGGATCCGCCTCGGCGGCCAAGGCGGACAGGGCAGTGCCGGCGCACCGCCCGGTGACCTCTACCTGATCGTCCGGATCGCCGATCATCCGCGGTACCGGCTGGACGGCCGGGACATCCAGGTCGATCTGCCGTTGGCGGTGTGGGAGGGCGCGCTCGGCGCGTCCGTCGTGATCGCGACCCCCGGCGGTGAGGCGACCGTGAAGGTGCCCAAGGGGACGTCGTCCGGCCGCCGGCTGCGGCTGAGGGGCCGCGGCCTGCCGAACCCACGCGGCAAGGCCGGCGACCTGTATGCCGAGGCGAAGTTGATGGTGCCCCGGCGACTCACACCCGAAGAAGTACGCCTGTTCGAGGAACTGGCGGGCACCTCGAAGTTCGACCCGAGGAGACGCAGATGAGTTACCAGCTGTCCAGGCCGGCCCGGCTCGGACTCGAGGACTTCGCTCGCCTGAGCGATGTCCACCCCGAGCTCCTGCAGCGCTTCGTCGCCCTGGGCCTCGTGGACGCCACGACCGACAGCAGTGGCGCTGTCTGGTTCCGGCCCGGTCAGCTCGCGCGGCTGGCGCGGATCCGGCGGCTCCGGGCGGGCCTGGCGCTGAACTACGCGTCGCTCGGACTCGTGCTCGACCTGCTCGATCGGATCGCCGTACTGGAGGCGGAGCGCAGGCGCTTCGCCGGAAGAGGAGCCCGGACATGGAGATGAACCGGTTGACGCAGAAGTCGCAGGAGGCTCTGCACGACGCTCAGACGAAGGCCCTGCGATTCGGGCACAGCCAGATCGACGGCGAGCACCTGTTGCTCGCGCTGCTGGATCAACCGGACGGTCTGGCGTCTCCGCTGCTGGTGCAGGCAGGCGCGGACCCGGACGGGCTCCGGGACCAGCTGGAGCGGGAGCTGTCCAGGCGCCCCAAGGTCAGCGGTCCAGGGGCCGAGCCGGGCCAGGTGATGATCACCCAGCGGTTGTCGCGGCTGCTGGACGCCGCGGAGCGAGAGAGCAAACGGCTGAAGGACGACTACGTCTCGATCGAGCACCTGGTGATCGCCCTGCTCGACGAGAGCCGGCAGAGCACCTCCGGCCGGTTGCTCGCCGACCAGGGACTGACCCGGGACAGGTTCCTGACCGCGCTCAGCTCGGTCCGCGGCAATCAGCGGGTCACCTCGGCCATGCCGGAGGCGTCCTACGAGGCGCTGGAGAAGTACGGCCGCGATCTGGTCAAGGACGCGGCGGAAGGCCGGCTGGAGCCGGTGATCGGGCGCGACCAGGAGATTCGCCGGGTGATCCAGATCCTGTCCCGCAAGACGAAGAACAATCCGGTACTGATCGGTGACCCCGGTGTCGGCAAGACCGCGATCGTGGAGGGGCTCGCGCAACGGATCGCGAACGGCGACGTGCCGGAGGGACTGCGGAACCGGACCGTGTTCGCGCTGGACCTGGCCGCGCTGATCGCCGGCGCGAAGTACCGGGGTGAGTTCGAGGAACGGTTCAAGGCGGTGCTGAACGAGGTGAAGGCCGCGGCAGGACAGATCCTGCTGTTCGTCGACGAGTTGCACACCGTGGTCGGCGCGGGCGCCACCGAGGGCGCGATGGACGCCGGCAACATGCTCAAGCCGATGCTGGCCCGGGGCGAGCTGCACATGATCGGTGCCACGACGCTGGACGAGTACCGCACCCACGTCGAGAAGGACGCCGCGCTGGAACGCCGCTTCCAGCCGGTGGTGGTGGACGAGCCGTCGGCCGAGGACGCCGTCTCGATCCTGCGCGGGCTGCGGGAACGGCTGGAGGTCTTCCACGGCGTGAAGATCGCGGACGCCGCGGTGGTCGCCGCTGTGACGCTCAGCCATCGCTACATCTCCGGCCGGTTCCTGCCGGACAAGGCGATCGACCTGGTCGACGAGGCGTGCGCGATGCTGCGCACGGAGATCGACTCGATGCCTGCCGAGCTGGACGAACTCACCAGGCGGGTGCGCCGGCTGGAGATCGAGGACGCCGCGCTCGCACATGAGGAGGATGCGGCGAGCCGGGCCAGGTTGGAGGAGTTGCGTCGGGAACTGGCAGATCTCCGGGCCGAGGCCGACGCGATGCAGGCACAGTGGGAAGCCGAGCGGAACGCGCTGCGCAAGGTCCAGACGTTGCGCCAGGAGATCGAGCAGGTCAAACAGGAGGCCGAGCAGGCCGAGCGCGAGTACGACCTGAACCGGGCGGCCGAGCTGCGGCACGGCCGGCTGCCGGAGCTGGAACGCCGGCTGGGGTCGGCAGAGGAACGGCTGGCCGGCAAGCAGGGTGGTCAGAGGCTGCTCCGCGAGGTGGTCACGGAGGAGGAGATCGCGGCGATCGTCTCGCGCTGGACCGGTGTCCCGGTCAGTCGCCTGCAGGAGGGTGAACGCGACAAGCTGCTGCGCCTGGACGAGGTCCTGCACGAACGGCTGGTCGGCCAGGACGAGGCGGTCCGGCTGGTCTCCGACGCGATCATCCGGGCGCGCTCCGGGATCAAGGACCCGCGCCGTCCGATCGGCTCGTTCATCTTCCTCGGCCCGACCGGCGTCGGGAAGACGGAGCTGGCCAAGACGCTCGCGGCCTCGCTCTTCGACGCCGAGGAGAACCTGATCCGGATCGACATGAGCGAGTACCAGGAACGCCATACGGTGAGCCGGCTCCTCGGCGCTCCGCCGGGCTACGTCGGTTACGAGGAAGGCGGCCAGCTGACGGAAGCGGTCCGCCGCAAGCCGTACTCGGTGCTGCTGTTCGACGAGATCGAGAAGGCGCACCCGGACGTCTTCAACACGTTGCTGCAGATCCTCGACGACGGCCGGCTGACCGACGCCCAGGGCCGCACGGTCGACTTCCGCAACAGCGTGATCATCATGACCTCGAACATCGGATCCGCCTACCTGCTGGACGGCGTCACCTCCGACGGCCAGATCAAGGAGGATGCGCGCGACGCCGTGATGAGCGAACTGCGGAGCGGTTTCCGGCCCGAGTTCCTCAACCGGGTGGACGAGATCGTGCTGTTCAAACCGCTCACCCAGGGCGAGATCGAGCGCATCGTCGACCTGATGTTCGACGACCTGCGAACCCGCCTCGCCGACGGCCGGATGACGCTCGACGTCGACCCCGCGGCGGCCCGGTTCATCGCGGAGCAGGGCTTCGACCCGGTGTACGGCGCGCGGCCGCTGCGACGGTTCATCGCTCGCGAGGTGGAGACCAGGATCGGCCGGCTGCTGCTCGGCGGCGCGGTTCCCGACGGCGCGACCCTGCGGGTGTCGGTCGGCCACGGTGAGATCGAGATCGCGTACCACGACCCGAGCGAGGTGGCGGCATGAGCGTGGTCACCTGCCCCAACTGTCAGCACCGCAACCGGGTGCCGGCCGCGGCCGACGGCGTACCCCGGTGCGGTAAGTGCAGGCAGCCGTTGCCCTGGATCGTCGACGCGGGGGACCAGGACTTCGCCGAGGTGGTCGAACAAGGCACGATGCCGGTTCTGGTCGATCTGTGGGCACCGTGGTGCGGCCCGTGCCGCCTGGTCAGCCCGGTGCTGGACGAGCTCGCCACCGAGCGGGCCGGAGAGGTCAAACTCGTGCGGGTGAACGCCGACGAGGCGCCGGCGATCTCCCAGCGGTTCAACGTCGCGTCGATCCCCACTCTGCTGGTCCTGCGCGACGGGCAGGTGGTCGCCGAGCGGATCGGCGCCGCTCCGGCGACCGCTCTGCGGCCCTGGCTCCGGGACGCGCTGACGAAGGAGGTCGCCGGATGACGAGCGCTGTGGATCCCCATCTGTCCCTGGTCAGGCCGGTCCGGCCACGGACGCCGCAAGGGTGCGAGGAGTGCCTCAGGCTGAACTCGCCCTGGGTGCACCTGCGCCTTTGCCTGAGCTGCGGTCATGTCGGTTGCTGCGACGCGTCGCCGTTGAAGCATGCCCGAGCCCACGCGGCGTACCAGCGGCACCCGATCGTGCGGTCGTTCGAACCGGGTGAGGACTGGCGCTGGTGCTACTTCGACGAGGCCTTCGTATGACGAAGCGAACTCCCGGAGCCGCGACCCCGGAGACCCCCGGCTGGGTGACCGAGGAGACACCCGACATCCACGGCGCCTATCCCCGGCTGGAGGAGTACCAGATCTCGGAACTGGCGGCTGTCGGCGAGCAGCGTGCGGTCGGCAAGGGGGAGACGCTGCAGCGTGCCGGTGAACCGTCGGACGAGTTCCTGGTGGTGCTCGAGGGCAGGGTGATGGTGATCCAGGACGTCGGCTCGGAGCAGCGGGTGATCGCGGTCCACGGTCCGCGCCGTTTCCTCGGCGATCTCGGCCTGCTCACCGGGCAGCCGTCGTTCCTCACCTGGGTGACCGAGGAGGCGGGGCGGGTGCTGGCCGTCCCGATCGAGGCGCTGCGCGAGATCGTTCCGCGGGACTCGTTGCTGGCCGATCTGATCCTGCGGGGTTTCCTGGTCCGCCGCTCCCTCCAGCTGACCATCGGTGCGGGCTTCACCATCGTCGGCTCGCGGTTCTCGGCCGACACCCGCCGGCTGCGGGACTTCGCTGCCCGCAACCGGTTGCCGCATCACTGGATCGATCTGGAGAACGACGATGACGCCGAGCGGCTGCTGCGGGATCTGGGCATCGACCGGGCCAGCACGCCAGTGGTGCTCTGGCGCGGCAGAGTACTGCGCAACCCGGGCAACGAGCAGCTGGCCGAGTTGGCCGGACTGCGCCCGGCGACACCGCCTCGGTCGGTCTGCGACCTGATCGTCGTCGGAGCCGGTCCGGCCGGCCTGGCGGCTGCTGTCTACGGCGCCTCCGAAGGCCTGGCAACGATGGTCGTGGACAGCGTCGCCACCGGTGGACAGGCCGGCACCTCGTCCAGGATCGAGAACTACCTGGGCTTCCCGGCCGGCATCAGTGGGAGCGAGCTCGCCGATCGTGCGGTGGTGCAGTGCAGACGGTTCGGCGCGGACCTCGTCGTACCGGCCGGCGCCGAAGGCCTCGGCATGGAGGAGGGCCATCATGTTGTCCGGCTGGACGGCGGAGAGCGGGTCACCGGCCGCGCGGTGGTGATCGCCTCCGGCGTGCACTACCGCCGCCTGGAGATACCCGGTCTCGATTCCCTGGAGCCGACGAGCGTGTACTACGCCGCGACGGAGGTCGAGGCGAGCATGTGCCACGGCGACCCGGTGGTCGTCGTCGGCGGCGGCAACTCGGCCGGCCAGGCCGCCGTCTTCTTGTCCCAGTCCGCCCGTCAGGTGACTCTGGTTGTCCGCAGCAACGATCTCGGCCGGGACATGTCCCGTTACCTGGCCGACCGGATCGAGGAGATCGACCAGATCCGGGTGCTGCTGCACAGTGAGCCGCGCGGGGTCCGTGGCCGCCGCCTACTGGAAGAGGTGGTGGTCGAGGACCTTGGGAGCGCGAAACGGCAGTCCGTACCGGCGAGGGCTCTGTTCGTCTTCATCGGAAGCGTTCCGCAGGTCCAATGGCTCGACGACCAGATCGAGCTCGACGAACACGGGTATCTGCGTACCGGTAGCCAACTGGGCCCAGGGCACCGATTGCTGGAGACCAGCCGGCCCGGCGTGTTCGCGGCCGGTGACATCCGGAGCGGCTCGGTCAAACGGGTCGCGGCGGCGGTCGGTGACGGCGCGCTGGTGGTGCGCCTCGTCCACGAGTACCTGGCCGGAAACTGACTGCACGAACCGGGGATGTGCCCGGCGGCGGGCCGCGGACAACCCGTGGCAGTTGCGTTCGGCAACGCCGGAGGAACCTCGCCACCGACTTCAGGCCACTGCCGATGCCGAGCGCTACCGTAGGCTGCAGCTCGCGCATCTCCGGACCGGAGCCGTCCGGTAGCCGGGCAATTCCGCTTCTCAGGATTTTGCCGCGCCCGGATGGGTACCCCATCGCCCGATTCGCTGGTGTTCTTGCTGGGGCGTGCCGCGCCCCGAGCAGCCTGCGAGTAGTCGACGGGTCTCGCAGGGGAGCAGGAATGAGTGCCATGGTGGGTTCGGCCGCCCCGGCTCCGCAGTTGCGGGGTCGAGAGCGGGAATGGACGGCGGTCCGAGGTGTCCTGGACGCCGCGGCGCGGGGCCGTGGGCGGCTCGTCGTCGTCGACGGCGCCGCCGGGTCGGGAAAGAGCATGCTGTTGACCGCCGCGGCGAATCTGGCCGCGAGTCGCGGGTTCGCTGTGGCGCGGGCCGACGTCACTCCGGCTGGGACGGAGGGCGAGCACGACCGCGGCCGGCCGCGGCTGGTGGCGGTGGACGACCAGCAAAGCTTGGACAGGACCGTGGATACGGCGTTGTCCGAGCGGATCCTCGATCGACGCGTCGTCTGGATCGTGGTCCGCCGGGCCGGTGCGGTCGCCGAGTGGCTGCCGCCGGCTGTCGTCCTCCTCGAGCTCGGGTCGCTGCCGGACAAGGCTGTTGCCGAGTTGGCGAGCGACATTCTGTACGGCCGGCCCGATGCCGAGCTGTTGTCGATGGCAGCGGGAGCCGGAGGCAACCCGTTGCTGCTGGTGTCGCTGTTCGAGGGGCTGCGGGACGAGAACCTGGCGACAGTGGCGCAGGGGCAGGTGCGGTTGGCGCGCAGGCAGGTGCCGCGACGCACGGCGGAGATCGTCGACGCGTGGGTGCAGGCACTCAGTCCCGCCGCGTGCAACCTGCTGGAGGTGGCTGCCTGCCTCGAGCCGGTCTTCACGCTCGACACGCTTGCCGCGATGTTCGGGCGATCGCCTGCGCGGCTGCTGGCGCCACTGGACGAACTGGTCGGGCGTGACCTCCTGCTGATCGGCTTGCAAGGTGTCCTGACCTTCCGGCATGAGTTGGTCCGCCAATCGGTGCTGCACCAGGTCCCGTGCGCGATCCGTGACGCCTTGCGGGCCGAGTCGCCGTCCCCGGCCGCCACAAGCAGGAGGCAGGGCTGCGGTCCGGACAGCGACGGCTGGGAGCAGTTGTCGCAATCCGAGCGGAGTATCGCCGAGTTGGTGGCGGCGGGGATGACGAACCGGGAGGCAGCGGAGCGGCTGCTGCTGTCGCCGCACACGATCTCGTTCCACCTGCGCAAGATCTATCGCAAGCTCGGCATCGTCTCCCGGATCGAGCTGACCCGGATCGCCCTCGCAGGCGACCGGACCGGCGGCGAGTCCGGCTCGGGCTACTCCGGCTAGCGGGAAGGACATGGGCGCCATGTGGAACGAGACCCTGGATCAAGTACCTGTCCGTCGTCTGGCGGCTGCCCGCCGACAGACTCGGCAACTTGTCGAGACTGCCTCGGTCCTGGGGCATTTCGACGTACGGTACGCCGCCGTGATGATGCGCCTGACCGTCGCCGAACTACTGCCTGCGGTCCACGAGGCACTGGCCATCGGCGCCTTGGTGGAGGACGGGCGACAACTGGCCTTGACCGACCACGGCCGCCACCCCGCGAGGCTGACTGGTCGGCCCACTTTCGGGTGGGACAGTCTGACACGGGCAGAGCTGAGGATCGCGCGGCTGGCTGCCGAGGGACTGACGAACCAGCAGATGGCCGACCGGTTGGCGTTGTCCCGTCATACGGTCGAATCGCATGTTCGGCATGTCTTCCGCAAGCTCGACATCCGCTCCCGGGTCGAGCTGACCCGCCTGGTCATGACCCATGAGCCCGCGGTGAAAGGCCTCGGGGGTTGACCTTTGGATCGTTGGAAGGCTAGACCAGAGATGTTGCGTGACGATCGGGGATCCTGCTCCGGCCCGAAGACTACCGCCGGACCGGCACCTTCTTGATTGTGAACAGGTCGGTGACCGAACTCGGTGGGCGGTGAGCTGGATGGTTGCGGCAGACAAGGGAACGTCCGGATCCAACAACATGATCACCGGTTCCGAACAGGTCGGAACCTTCCGCTATCTGGTGGCGGACGAGAGGTGGTGGTTCTCGCCGGAGGTCTTTGCCATGCACGGCCTGGCGCCGGACACCGTGCTGACCAGCGATCTCGTCCTGGCCTTCAAGCATCCGGACGACCGGCTGCCCTCGCTCGAGCTCATTACGAAGGTACTTTTCGTCGGAAAGCCGTTCTGTTTCCCGCACCGGATCATCGACACCGCGGGGCAGACCCACAACGTAGTGGTCCTCGGCCACGCCACCACTGACGCTGCGGGCCTCACCACCAGCATCGACGGGTACGCGGTCGATCTGACCGACAGTCAACGGCGGTATGCGGACGAGGCGGGAACCGAGGCCATTCGAGCCGCCACGGAGCATCGCGCCGCGATCGAGCAGGCCAAGGGAGCGATGATGGTGGTCTACGGCCTGAGCCCGGTCGCCGCGATCGAACTTCTCCGCTGGCACTCCACCCAGAGCAATGTCAAGTTGCAGGTTGTCGCCGAGCGACTGGTGGAGTTGCTGACCGGTAAGACACTGTCGTCGCCTGTGACGCGCCGAAGCGTGGACCAGATGCTGTACGACATAACCCACCGACTGGACTAGGAGCGGGCGCGTACGCCCCATTCTGTTGCCGGCAGCAACGTCTGGGGGAAGGCCTGATCGACAGCCGGTGCCGCGTCGGCCAGTGCGACGATGCACACCAACGGCAGCACCCACAATCTCGGCTCCAGAAATCTCGAGACCCGAAGACGTACTATCTTCCGGTCCTTGACGAGGTCCCGGTCGTGGTCCGGGGACCGGCCAGGTCGGACAGCAGGGTGTCGGTCTGCAGGTGGGTCAGAGAACTCACCTGCTGGCGTCTGGCGGCCTCGACGAAGCGCACGGCCAGGTCACGGACGGCGACTCTGCCGTTGCGTGAGTGCCATACCAGCAGGGCGAACGCTGCATCGTCGTCCAGGTCGTAGATCACCATCAGAATGCCCTTGGCCTGATCGATGGCCGCGCGCGTCAGCAGGGCTCGCCGAAGGTTGCGCAGATCGGCCAGCAGGAGGTCCGAGGCGGGAAGCGACGCGGCTGGTTCGGCCATGATTCGTTCGACCGCCTCGTCGAACGAACAGAAGATCCGGATCTTGAGCTGCTGGTCGGTCGAGACGGGGTCGACCAGTTTCCGCGCCTGCGGCGCGAGGCTGGAGACCGCGATCAGCGGAACCTCCGAGTCCGAGCCGCACAGCGACTCGAGCAGGACCTCCAGTCCTGGACGATCGCAGTTCGTCAATCCCGCCGCGTCGACGACCAGGCGTTCCGGCCGGTAGGACAGCACATCCCGAAAAGACGATCGAAGCCGGCGGCCGGAATGGGCCTCCAGCGAGCCGAGCAGCCTCACGACCAGGAGGCCTGGCCGGAAATCCAGATCGATCCTCGGCCCATGGCCGGTGATCACACTACGGTCGGGTCGAGACAGGTTCGCCTTCATGGGCATGCGGCCAGTCCTCACGAGCATTGGTGAGACCAGGCCGCCTTCTGAACCTGTGGTCCACCCTAGGCATCCGGCTGCGATGTGTCGAGAGTTGCACGTCAAGCGGTGAGCGCGGCGTGCATGATCCGCAGAATGTCCCGCAGCAGCCGGGAGACCTGCATCTGGCTGACGCCGATCTCCACGCCGATCTCGGCCTGGGTGCGGTGATCCACGAACCTGCGGCGAAGGATGAGCCGGTCCCTGGCGGGAAGCTCTGCCACCACCGGCCGTAGTACCTCGATGTGCTCGAGCAGCTCGTAGCTGTTGGTCTGCTCGGCCAGCGCGGTGGCCAGCGACAGCGTGGGGGCGGTGCCGATCGGCGCGTCGAGCGACATCGGATGGAAGCATCCGTGGGCGCATTGAGCGTCGACGATCTCCGCTGCAGACACACCGATGGCGTCGGCGAGATCGCCGGTCGTCGGCCAGCGACGAAGGGCCGTCGCGAGCTCTCCCTCCGCGACGCTGATCGCAGCCTGAAGTTCCTGGATCCGGCGCGGTGGTTTGACCATCCAGGCCCGGTCGCGGAAGTAGCGGCGGATCTCGCCGCGGATCGTGGGAATCGCGTACGACCGGAAGTCGGTGTCCGGTCCGGGCCGGTAGTTGTTCGCGGCCGTCACCAGCCCCACACTGGCGATCTGGACGAGGTCGTCGCCGTCGACCCCGCGGTGGGTGTAGCGCGAGGCGAGGGTCCGTGCCATCGGTACGCCCAGAACGATGGCGTCATCGACGTGCCGGGCCCTTCGCGAGTCGGTCGGCTCCGTCGCGGCCAACCGCAGCAGGCGCTCGATCTCCGCGCTTTGCCGGTCGCGGTGCCGTTGTACGGAGATCGCCTTCGGGATCAGCGGGATTGAGCCATCAGTGGCCATGAAACGTCCTGGTTGCCGCTGCCGGCCAGCGTGGCGGCGAGTTGGGCCACGGCCGAACCACTTCACCGTACCCGTCTTTGCGACCGGACACCCGTTTCGTCCGGAAGAATGTTGCGCTCACCCGTAATCCGGCCGGCTCACCGGTTACTGGGCAGAGGCGGCCGACTACCACGCCGGACCCGTCGCTCTCGAGCCTTTCTATCGTTGCCTGAAGCAATGATCTTGCCCAGAGCTTTCGTACGGGCCGGGGAACCGCGCAGGCCGGGGGAGCGGACACGGTTTCGCCGGTACTCGGCTGGGTACCCACCTGCGTCCTCAGTGGGTGGTGGGCTGCGCCGTCGCTGATTCCGTTGTGCCGGAAGGAGTTCTCATGCCGGACTATCCGCCGGTCGCCGAGATCATGGAGATCGCTGCCTCCAGCGCCTCCTTGCACGATCGGGCCAGCACCCTTCTGGAGGGCCTCGACCGCTGGGCGCCGTGCGACGCCGCCTGGCTGGCTCTGACCGATCCGCGGTCGAACCTGTACGCACCGATCGGCAGCTCCGGGCTCGATCGATCCGTGACGGCGTACCTCGACCGTCCGGAGGTCGCGCACGAGATCGAACTGATCGGGCTCAACCGCGAAGGTCCGCCGATCAGTACGGCGGACCTGCCGATCGCCATCGACCAGTTGTCGACGTGGTCGGAGTGCCTCACCCCGGCCGGCTTCCGCGAAGGTCTGGGTGTGGCCCTGTTCGAGCCCGGTGGCCGTCATGTGGGAGTCCTCGGCCTGCTGTACGCCGATGGTCGAGCACCGGCGCCTGCGCTGTGCGACCGCCTCGGGGAGCTGTCTCCGCTGATCGCCCGGGCTCTGTCGCCGATGCGTTCGCTCCTGGACGCCGCGCGCATCGTGCGGGGTGCCGTTGCCGGGGTGGTCCTGCTCCAGGACGGCACGATCTGCCCGCTGCCGGGCTTGGACGGCCACGCGCTGCTGGTCGCCGAGTCGCCGTCCGTGGAGATCGCCCGGCGGTCCCTTCTGGCCGGCCAGGTCTACCGGTCGTTCCTGTGGCCGACGGGAAACGGTTCGGGAGGTGTCGAGCACGCGCGTCTGACCGTGCTGGCCGCGACCGAACTCCCGGCTCTGGTGCTAGGTGCGGTCCTGGTGACACCGCGTCCCGACTCTCGAGGCCTGACGTCGCGCGAGCTCCAGGTGCTCGGACTGGTGGTCGAGGGCCGTTCGAACCAGCAGATCGCCAGCAGGCTGGCCGTGGCCCTCGGTACCGTCGCCACGCACGTCGAACGCCTTCTGGACAAGCTGGAGGCACCGACGAGAACGGTGGCCGCGGTGCGGGCGGAGCGGGAGGGGTGCTACGTCCCTCCCGCCTCCTTACCTCCTCATCCACCCGGACGGAAAACGGCACGAACGCAGCCGTCCTCCTTGTCCTTGAACATCCGGTAGCCCTTCGGCCCGTCATCGAGCGACATCACGTGCGTGGCGAGGTGTTCGGTCTTCACCTCGTCCCGGCTCATCAGCTCGAGAATCTCGGGGATGTACCGGTGTCCGTGTTGCTGGGCGCCGCGCAGCGTCAGCCCTTTGTTCATCACCGCACCGAGCGGGAACTTGTCCACCAGACCGGCGAAGACGCCGAGGGTGAACACCGTCCCGCCCTTTCGGCAGGCATAGATGGCCTCACGCACCGCTGCGGGCCGGTCGGTCTGCAGCCGCAGTTGCTGCTTGACCTGGTCGTACAGATACTGCGGGCCCGGGGTGTGCGCCTCCATACCCACTGCCTCGATGCAGACGTCCGGTCCCCGGCCACCGGTGATTTCGCGGAGCTCGGCCGGGACATCGACCTGCTCGTAGTCGAGCGTCTCCGCCCCGATGTGCGTACGGACCTGCTCGAGCCGGTTGTCGTACCGGTCGATGACAACGACCCGCTCGGCGTCCATCAGCATCGCCGAGCGAGCAGCCATCTGGCCGACTCCGCCCGCACCCCACACCGCGACGACATCACCCGGTCGTACGTCGGCCAGGTGCGCTCCGGTCCAGCCGGTCGGCGCCGCGTCCGAGGCGAACAGGGCGCGCTCGTCGGACACGTTGCCGGGGATGGCGAAGGCACCCTGATCGGCGTACGGCACCCGGATGTAGCGTGCGTGGCTGCCGGCCCAGCCGCCCAGCGCGTGCGAGTAGCCGTAGCAGCCGCCGATCGACTGGCCCCAGAGCGCCTCGGTGATTCCGGGGTTCGGATTGCCGTTGTCGCACAGCGACCACAGCCCCTGCCGGCAGTACCAGCACTGCCCGCAGCTGGTGAACGAGACGACCACCACGCGGTCGCCGACCTGGTGCTTGGTGACACCACGGCCGATCTCGACGACGGTCCCCATGAACTCGTGCCCGAGTACGTCGCCCGCTCGCATGGCGGGGATGTAACCACCGACCAGGTGCAGGTCCGAGCCGCAGGTCGCGCTCAGCCCGACCTCGAGGATCAGGTCGTGGTTGTTGAGGATCCTGGGCTCCGGGACATCCTCGACGCCGATCTCGTTGACTCCGCGCCAGGTCACCGCCTTCATCGCACGCCTGCCCTGGGCGCTGCCCTGGTCCACGACTCCAGGAGCAGGCCTCCAGGGGTGGCCGTTCGCCGGCCGTGCGGAGCCGGATCGACCATCAGTACTTCGCCGACCTCGATCAGCTGTTTGGCCCGGCGCAGGGCGGACCGCAGGTCAGCCTCCGGGTCACTGCCACGCAACCGGTGCAGCGCGCTGCCCGACGATGTCTCCCGGTCGCGTAGCCGAGCCGCCAGCTCGGTGCCCTTGTCGCCGGGCGCACTGCGGATCCGGACCTCGATCCGGTCTCCGAACTTGGCCAGCGGAGCAGGGAGGTCCTCGATGTCCAGGTCGGCAGGGTCCCGGAACACCGTGACCGCGAGCCAACCGGATGCCGGTCCGTTCGCTCCGGCCGGCCCGTCGGCGGAGGGGCCGACGGCTGACCGCAGCTGCCGTACCAGCGTTCCACCGGCGCGCGCTGCCAGCGACGCCGCGGTGCCGATCGGCCGGTTCATGCCCGGCCTCCTGCTCCTGCCGACTGCGCAGCGTTGGCGAACTCCTGCACGATGCGTTCGCAGAACGCCGGCAGGTCGTCCGGCGACCGGCTCGTGGTGATGTTGCCGTCGGTGACGACCTGCTCGTCCACCACCTCCGCCCCGGCGTTGCGCAGGTCGGTGCGGATGCTCGGCCAGGAGGTCAGCCGGCGTCCGCGTGCGACGTCGGCCTCGACGAAGCTCCATGGGCCGTGGCAGATCGAGGCGACCGGCTTGCCCGATTCGACGAAGTCTCGGACGAACTTCACCGCGGCGGGTTCCATCCGCAACTTGTCGGGGTTGACGGTGCCGCCCGGCAGCAGCAGCGCCTCGTAGTCGTCAACCGACACCTTGCCGACCAGTTGGTCGACCACGAAGGTGCCGGCGTCCTCCAGGTCGTGGTCGCGTGCCTGGATCTCGCCGCTGGTGATGGAGACGATGTCGGTGACGGCGCCGGCGTCGTCCAAGGCCTGGCGTGGCCGTTCGAGTTCGATCCGTTCCACCCCGTCGGCCGCGAGGATGGCGATCCGGCGGCCCTTGAGCACTGTGGTGGTCATCTCAGGCACTCGTTCCGGCCATCGTCGGATGCAGCACGACCTTGGTCCAGCCGTCGTCGCGCCGGTCGAAGTGTTCGTAGGCCTCCGGGGCCTGGTCCAGCGGCAACAGTTCGTCGCCGGCGCCGGGGTCCTCGGGTACGAAGACGCCGACGTTCCCGATCCTGCCGGTGAAGCGCACGGAGGCGACCAGCCGGTTCATCGTCAGGTTGGGCTGCTCGTGGCCGCTCGGGTCGTGTGCCTGGTAGCCGACGCACTCGCAACCGTTGTCGGCGCCCAGTCCCATCGTCTCGTCGAGCACGGCCTGGACCGGGTCGACCAACGAGTCGTCGATCGCGATCGCGCCGATGGACTCGGCCAGCCGCAACCGGTCCGGATGCCTGTCGACGATCATCACCTTGCTCGCCCCGCGAATGGTTGCTGCCAGTGCGGCCATCAAGCCGACCGGACCCGCGCCGTAGATGACGGTCTGGTCGCCGGGCTGGACGCCGGCCATTTCGGTGGCGTGGTAGCCGGTCGGGAAGATGTCGGCGAGCATCACGTAGTCGGTCTGGCGCTCTTCGGCGTCATCACCCAGCCGCAGACAGTTGAAGTCGCCCCAGGGCACGCGCAGCAGCTCGGCCTGGCCGCCGCCGTACGGGCCCATGTCGGCGAAGCCGTACGCGGCGCCGGCCAGGTCGGGCTCGGGCTGGGCGGTCAGGCAGTAGTTCGTGAGCTGACGCTCGCAGTTCTTGCAGTGCCCGCAAGCGATGTTGAACGGCAGCACGACCCAGTCGTCCACCCGGATCTTGTCGACGCCGTGGCCGACCTCGACCACCTGTCCCAGGTTCTCGTGCCCGAACGACCGACCGGGCTCGAAGTCCGTCCGTCCCTCGTACATGTGCAGGTCCGAACCACAGATGTTCGCCGATGTGATCCGGACCAGGACGTCGGTCGGCCGCTCGATCCGCGCGTCCGCCACCTCCATCACACTGACCTTTCCCGGTCCTACGTACACCACTGCCTTCGTGCTGTCTCCCTTGTCGCGGATGCGTCGTACCGTCCTGACCTCGCGTCTCCATTACAGGCAGCGTGGCCCCGCGGACCGGTATCCGCAGAACTGCCGATACCGGAGGCGTCGCAGCAGCTGAGACAGCAGATCAAAGCGGTTCACCTCGCGGCGTACGCCGGCTTGCGGAAGCGGTCCTACTCTTGCCTATGGCATCGACCTCACGCAGCGCGAGCGGGGCGAAGGCCGGTGATACTGGTCGGGACGAGGCAGCCCGGCGCCCGGTCGATCGCCACGGTGATCAGAGACAGCGCAACTGCGGCAAGAACGCACAGCAGCGGAACGATCCTGGAGGGTGTAGTCAGTTACGTACTGATGCGGCTACTCGTTGGTGGGTCGGCGGGCGTCGGTCGGCCGCAGTCGATAGCCTTCTCCCGGCAGCCGCGTGGCTGGTGCTCGAGGGGGCCTGATGGATGACGAACTGATGGTGCAGATCGACGTCCGCGATCAGGGGACCGAGGTCGTGATCGCGGTGGCCGGGGAGCTCGACTTCGGGTCGACGCGGGGACTGCTGGCCGCCGCTGAAGGCTTCGCGACGGCTGGGCGGACGATCGTTGTCGATCTGGCAGAGGTCAGTTTCTGCGACTCGAGCGGGCTCGGCGCGCTGGTGCGGCTGTTCCGGAAGGCAGAGGCTGCCGGGGGTGAGCTGAAGCTGGCGCGTCCACAGCCGCATCTGCTGACGGTGCTGTCGATCTCCAAGCTGGATCGGATGTTCGAGATCTCTTCGGAGCTGCCGGCCGCCAAGTCTGTCCCTCCCGCGCCGTGACCTGAGATCGATCCAGACTCAGCGGAGGTGGACGGTGGTCAGAGTGGCGAGGCCGGAGATGGTGATGACCGGTTGGAGCAGCGACGTGATGACCAGCTCGACCTGATCGGCGTTCGCGAACAGCGGGACGAGTCCGGCGCTGTCCAGGTACTGCACCGCGGTGAGGTCCACTATCACCGCACCGGTGGCAGCGGCGTCGGTGATGGCGGTGGAGAAGCCGTCCGCGTTCGTCGCGTCGATCTCGCCGGCGGCGGTGAGCACGGTGGTTCCGTCCGCTCGGCGAGTCGCCTGGAGCTCGAGCCCGGTTCTGGTCATGACGTGATCCTCGTCTGGAGGTTGACAGTGGTTCCCGCGGTGCCGGTGGTGACCGTGACCCGGTTGACCAGCCCGCGCATCAAGGCGAGGCCCCGGCCGCGTTGGATATCTTCGACAGGTCTGGGTTGCCGCCATCGACCGCCGTCCGCGACCTTCAGCTGGATGTCGTCGGCCGTGACGCTGCCTGATACCTGGATGCGTTGCGCCGGATCGAGACCGCAGCCGTGTTCCATCGCATTGGCGCAGGCCTCACCGGCCGCGACGAGCACATTCTGTACGGCGGGTGGTTGCAGACCGGAGCGCTGCAGCCAGCTGCGCAAGGTGGCCCGCAGTGGTGCCAACTGTGCGAACTCGGCCGGTACTGCGAGGTCCAGCGGTCCCGGATGCCGGTACACGAGCAGCGCCACATCGTCCTCGTACCCGGTGCTCGGTGCGAGATCGGTCATCAGGCCGGTGGCGAGCTCCTCCATCGGGTCGCCGCTGCGGCGGAGCAGGGCCTCGGCTGCCTTCTTCATCCCGGCGTCCAAGGACTCGCGGCGCCGTTCGACCAGGCCGTCGGTGTAGAGCAGCAACGTGGCTCGCGCCGGTACAACGTACTCGGCCTCCGGGCGTTGGATCTCCGGCCTGACCGCGAGCGGGATGGACCCGCCGCCGTCGAGCGGCTGGACGCTGCCGTCGGGCAGTCCGAGTAGCGCCGGTGGATGCCCGGCGCTGGAGTAGACCAGGCGACCGGACTGTGGGTCGAGGACACCACAGAAGACCGTCGAGCAGTCCGCCCCGGGAATCGTCGCGGCGAACCGGTCCAACGCGGTCAGCGTCTGGGCCGGCCCGGTGTCCTGAAGCAGGAGGGCACGGCACGCACTGCGGAGCTGACCCATCACGGCCGCGGCCTCCAGACCTCGGCCGACGCAGTCACCGACGACGATGCCGATCCTGCCGTCCATCAGCTCGACGGTGTCGTACCAGTCACCGCCCACCTTCAGCGGGCTGGCCGCGGGCTGGTACCGGACCGCGAAGCCGGCCGGTAGCTGGGAGGGACCGAGAATGGCCCGCTGCAAGGCGATCGCTGCTTCACGTTGCTGCTGGATCTGGTGAACTCGATGCAGGCCCTGACCGATTCGACCAGCCAGCAGGGCCAGCAGCGTCTGATCCTCATCGGTCAGCGGACGCGTGCGGCCAGGGTCGATCGCCAGAACCACAGTGCCTTCGGGGTGGTCGAGGCTGATGCCGAGTCCGGCACCGGCGGTGACCACCGGTGTGAGGAGCGGCCGCTCCTGGAGTGCGGTCAACTCCTGGCGAAGGTCTACGGGCAGATCGTCCCAGTCCGCCTTGAGTCCGGTAGCGGTGACGCTCGGCGACCCGGAGTTGTCGAAGACGGCGGCAATGACCAGCGACGCCTGCCAAAGATGCTCGAGTTCCTGCAGGATCCCGGCCAGTGCGTCCGGCACGGTGTCCGACTCCGACAGCCGCAGGCTGAGGCGTGCGAGGGCGTTCTCGCGCTGTACTACGTAGTGCTCGGCGGTGACATCGCGGAACGTCCCCACCACCATCCGGCGGTCGGTTTCGGGATCGTTCACCGCATTGAACGCCGCGGCCACCCACAGTCGGCGCCCGTCGCGGTGCCGCACCGGAATGGTGTAGCTGCCGCGCGACTGTTCCATCAGTGTGTCGAAGGCCTGGGCCACCTGCTGGTGACCATCCGGGTCGTCGGTCTCGCTCGGCCACCAGGGATGCACCGGGGGATAGGGCAATCCCTCCGCGCCGAACCCCAGTACGTGCTCGAACGCGCTGTTGATCTCCACCACGGCGCCATCGGCGTCGCAGACGAAGAACGCTTCCTGCAGGGAGTCCACCAGCGCTGTCCGCCACCGGGCGTGGTGGTTGCGGAGCCTGGCCAGCCGTACGTTGGTCTGGACGCGGGCCAGCAGTTCCGCGGCGGAGAAGGGCTTGACCAGGTAGTCGTCGGCGCCGGCCTCGAGCCCCAGGATGGAGGCTTCCTGCCCGGCACGCGCCGACAGCAGAAGGACCGGCGTACCGGCGGTGCGTGGTTCGTCGCGGAGTGCCGCGACCAGCTGCAGACCGTCCAGGCGCGGCATCATCACGTCACTGATGACGAGTTCGGGCAGGGTGCTGAGAGCCGCCTCCAGGGCGTACTGGCCGTCGTTGGCCAGCGTCACCTGATGGCCCGCGTCGGTGAGCAGGCGAGCGAGGTACTCACGCATGTCGGCGTTGTCATCGGCGACCAGGATCCGCGCCGTCTCGTTCGCCGGGGCCGCCTGGTCCTTGAGCTGCGCGATCTCGTCCGCGCCGGCCGAGTTCGGCAGCCAGCGCAGCGCTTCCTGGACGAACGGCTCGGGGTTCGTCCGCAGACTGGCATCGGCTCCGGGTTCGTTGCCGTGCGGCACCACGTCAGGCCCGTACGGGATCCGGATGGTGAAGGTGGTGCCCTGGTGCTCCACCGAGCTGGAGGAGATGGTGCCGCCGTGCAGTTCGACCAGTTCCTTGACCAGCGCCAGACCGATGCCACTTCCTTCGTGCGAGCGCGATCGGGCGTTCTCGATCCGGTGGAAACGTTCGAACAGCCGCGGCATCTCGTCGGCCGGTACGCCGACGCCGGTGTCCGCGACGGTCACCACGGCCGTGTCGGTCTCCGCGGCGACGGAGATCCGGATCGTGCCGGTGAAGGTGAACTTCAGGGCGTTGCTCAGCAGGTTGAGGACGACCTTCTCCCACAGACCCCGGTCGAGGCGGACCGAACGCGGTCCGGTCGGGCAGTCGACCTCGAACTCGAGCTCAGCCCGCTCGATGGCTGAGCGGAAGACGCTCGCGAGCTCTGCCGTCACCGCCGACAGGTCCACCGGCTCGAACTGGGCCTGCATCCGGCCGGCTTCGATCCGGGAGAAGTCGAGCAGGCTGTTGACCAGCTTGCCCAGCCGGAGGCTGTTGCGGTGGATGACCTCCAGTTCCTGCTGCAGCCGTGGGTCGTCGGATCGTTGGCGCAGGTCGTTCAACGGCGCCATGATCAGCGTCAGCGGCGTGCGGAACTCGTGGCTGATGTTGGAGAAGAAGGCCGTTTTCGCGCGGTCCAGCTCGGCCAGCTCGTCGGCTCTGCGCTGCTGGGCCTGGTAACTACGGGCGCTTTCGATACCGGCCGCGACGTGACCGGCGACCAGGGTGAGGAAGCCTCGGTATCCGTCGTCCAGCGGCCGATAGCGATTGAGACCGGCGACGAGGAACCCGTACGGACGGTCGCCTTGCCGCAGCAGTGGGGCCAGGAACGCGTGGGTTGGCGGCTCCGGCCAGTCCCCGACCGGTAGCTCGGAAGTCTCCAGCTCGGCGAGCGGTACGACGATGGACTCGCCCCGCGCCGGTACTGCCGCGGGCCAGAGCGCGGCCAGGTCGGCGATCAGCCCGCCGGGAGCCAGCCCGGTGGTCGAGGCGATCTGGGGATCGCCCTGGTCGTCGTACAGGTAGGTGAGAGTGAAGGGGAGATCGCGGAGGTTGCGGCCGAGCTGCTGACCGGCGAACGCGAGGGTCTCCTCCTCGTTCCGGACCACGCTCGGGTCGGAGCCCAGATCGCGCAGCGTCGCCATCCGGCGTTCACCGATGACCCGATCCGTCTCCTCGCTGACGACGCACAGCATGCCGACCACCGCGCCGTCGTCGGCTCGCAGCGGGCTGTAGGAGAACGTGTGGTAGGTCTCCTCGGGATAGTCGGCACGCTCGAGGAACAACAGCAGTCCCTCGTCCCAGGTCGCCTGGCCGGTGGCCAGTACGGTGTCGATCCGCGGCCCGATGTCGTCCCAGATCTCCGACCAGACCTGGCTCGCGGGCCGCCCGAGCGCCCAGGGGTATTTGCCGCCCAGGGTGTCGTGGCGGTAGGCGGCGTTGCAGAAGAAGGTCAGCTCGGGACCCCATGCCATCCACATCGCGAACCGCGAGGCGAGCAGCATGCTCACCGCCGTCCGGAGGCTCTGCGGCCAGCTCTCGGGTTCGCCGAGGGGAGTCGCCGACCACTCGACCCGGGCGAGGTCCGGTCCGATCTCGTGATCGGTCGCGAACAGATCCTGTCCCGGCCGCCGAGGCGACGCGTGGCCGGAGGTGTCGGTACCTGTCATCAGCGCCCTTCGGTGTGAATTCTGCTGCCGCTGACTTGATCACGAGCCGACTTTGGAGTCAACGACCGTCCGGGCGACTCGGCCGATCGACGAGGGACCTTGCTTAGAGATGATCGCAGAGGGTACTGATGCCAGCACAGTGCGTAACAAAGTTGCGCAAGGCAAGAGCTTGGGAGAGGCGGAATCATGAGACCTGTGACCCGGATGGTGGCTGTGGTCGGACTGGCGGCGTCAGCGCTGGTGGGCGGCTCGGCAGTGGCCGCCGCGCAGCCCGCGATCAGCGCGGGATCGGCAGCGGACGGCGAGATTGCCTGCGGTTACGACTACGACAGCTGTGTCACGCAGTGGTATCAGTACCGGCAGTCCTACAGCCACGTGGTCAGCGACATCTACTACCGCAGCGACGGCTACTACTTCTACTGGTGGAGCTGAGCAGCACCACATCGAGCCGGGCAGTGCCCCGAGGCCCGGGGCGGAACGCACGCATGGATTCAGGGCTTCGGGGTACTACGCGGTTGCTACTGACCGTGGTCCAGAAGTGGGCCAGGCTGTGACGTCAGGTCGCGAGGTCGAGAATAGTGAGTTCTCTTGTCAGTTCAGTGCCGACGCAGTGCCACTCCACCGACGATCGCGCTGCGCGCGAGTCGGCAACCAGGGAGTTGTTCGAGCGTCGCGAACGGAGTACGGACGAGGCCGAGCGCCAGCAGTTGCTGGAGGCAATCGTCGAGATCAATATCGAGATCGCCCGCGGGATCGCTCAGCGGTTCCGCAACCGAGGCCCGGACCCGGACGATCTCGAGCAGGTCGCGTGTCTGGGCTTGGTCAAAGCCGTGCGGGGCTACCAGCTGTCGGCCAACACGCCTTTCATCGGATACGCGATTCCAACGATTCGGGGGGAGGTGAAGCGGTATTTCCGTGACTGTGCCTGGACAGTGCGGATTCCGCGTCGGCTGCAGGAACTGCAGGGTGCGATCAGTGCGAAGAAGCCGCTGATGGCGCAGGAGTTCGGTCGTGAGCCGACCAAAGCCGAGCTCGCCGCGGGAGTGGGCGCGGAGGTCGAGGAGGTGGATCAGGCGCTGGCGGCTTATGGCTGTTATGCCGCGCTGTCGCTCGATCGCCCCGAGTCCGATGCGGGCCGTTCGCTGGTCGATCTGGTGGCCGAGGACCACGATCCCGTGCTGGACCAACTGGAAGCAGTCGACATTCTGCAGCCGGTGCTTGAGGATCTGTGCGACCGTGATCGGCGGATCTTGCACCTGCGATTCGTGGAGGGATGGTCGCAGACCGACATCGGGGCGGACATCGGCGTCAGCCAGATGCAGGTGTCGCGGCTGCTGCGCCAGATCTTGGACGATTTGCGTCGCAAGCTCCGCCCGTCGGCGGCGGCCGCCTGAACGGTGTGCGTGGACAACGCGAACAGCACACCGAACAAAAGTCAGGCGAGGAATGCAGTAGGCCAGATGCGCGCCCAGAGGCGGGGTTTCCCGCGACTGACGACGCGACCAGAGGCTGGTTACTAGGTGCGTTCTGGCCTGGCCTGGACGACACGCAAGAGTTCGTCAGAAGCTCTCGCGTCGAGGGAAAGCCGGACAAGTGCTGCGGCGAGTTCGGCCATCTCGGGTGGCGACCTGGCGATGGCGGACAACCGGTTGGGAGAGGTGGGGAGACCGACTCGGAGGGCGCCTTGCTTGACTCGATCGTCGACGTACGGCGAGATGCCTGGCCAGACCGCCTGGACCTCACGGAGGAAGATCTGCGCGCCGACGGGCCCGATCCCCTTGAACTCGGTCAGCAGGATAGTGAGTTTCAGAGCATCGTCTCCTGCCTCCGCGTGGAGGAGCCGGAGGTCGCCGCGCCAGCGAGTCAGGGCGAGGCCAGCAGCCTCTCCAAGCGTGGTCGCGGTGCGTTCGTCGTACCGGCGATAGCCTCCGCGTCCGAGCGCGGTGACCCGACTTCGCCAACTGGCGTCGTTCATCGCGTTGGGCGTGCGGTAGCCGGCTTCGAAGAGTTCTTTTGCTGCTGACACCGCTATGCCTGCTGAGATTCGAGCGCTCAACAGCAGCGTCAAGGTGAGTAGCTGAAACAACGGCGCCGGCTCGTCGGTGAGGCGGATGCCGGCCTCCTGCGCGAACGTTCTGCAGTGACGATCGAGGATCTCTCGTAATAGTGTCTCGCGGCGCGGGTCAGCAGAACTCATCCGGTGCCTCAACGAGCCCGCATGCAGGGGCCAGCAGCCTGTTACGCACCGTGGGACCTGCGGAGTTGACGGGTGTTGACCAGTTCAACCGCGACGTCGCGGAGTTTGATGTTGTGCTGCTGGGAGTAGCGCTTGAGCAGTTCGAACGCACGCTTCTCGTCGAGGTCGAAGCGTTCCATCAGAATTCCCATCGCCTGGCCGACGAGTTTGCGGGCGTCGATGGACGCCTTCATCGACTCGTCGTTCCTCGCGTTGGCAACGGCGACCGAGGCATGCCGGGCAAGGATGTGGGCGATCGCTTCGTCGTCGACGGTGAAGGCGTCGGGTGCGGTGTTGAACAGTGAGAGGACACCGATCAGCTGGGCGCTGGCCCACATCGGGACGTGTAGTGACGACCTGATCCGGTACTTCGTCAGCCGGGCACCCCAGGCAGGCCATCGGGTTTCGGTCCTGGAGTCCGGGACGCGTACCGTCACGCCTTCGGACACGGCGGTGAGGATCGGTCCCTCGCCGATTCCGGACTGGAACTCGTAGATCTTGGTCACCAGCGGGTCGGTGACTGCCGCGATCTCACGTTCGCCGCGCAGGGTGAGCATCACTCCGGCGTACGAGCACGCTTCGGCCTGGAGCGCGAACCTGACGACGGTCTCGACCGTCTCGTCGATTCCCGAGGCGTCGTAGAGCTCACCGGCGAGTCGGGCGAATACGTCCGCCCCGAACCCCGCCTGCGGGTCCGTGCCGGGCCGATCTGCTTCCGAGGCTCCAGATTGGCTCATGACGGCAGGCTGCCGACCTGACTGCTTCATGGCCACATGATGCCTCATCACCCCGGAGAAATGGTTGTGCTGTGCTCAGTCAGCAGAGAGCAGCCAGTGGGGCAACCAGGAGCTACAGGGTCGGGTCGTGGCCCGAGTTCATCAGTGAGTAGCGCCAGTCGGTTTCGGTCACGTCGCCGGAGGGGCGTTGCTCGAGGTGGCGGTGGACGTAGCCGACGAACTTGTTCATGTGGTCGTAGTCGCTGTCGCTGAGATCTGACTTGGTCGTACTGAGCAGGACGATGATCCGGCGCCCGCTGCGGTGACCGACCGATTCGGTGCTGCCGTCTGCCTTCTGGCCGACGGACCTGGACTCGTCGGTGTCAAGCCATTCGTCGAGTTGCTTCGGCGTCAGGTTGACCACCTCGTTGAACTCGCGGTACGTCGTCTCTTGGTCATCGTTCATGACGCTCTCCTTGCCACGTGCCGGTTCGGTCGTTCGCTGTCGCCGCCGGGCAGCGGACTCGGGCTCGCCATCACCAGCATCACCCAGTGAATTGCCAGCACAGCGCCTCCAATAGATCTCGGTCGACTTCGTTGCGTACGGCCCGGTGACCCGTGCCGGACTTTCTCAAGCGTGTACAAGGTCGGCGGTTCTCTCGCGGATCGCGGGGTACCGGGGGCTGGACCACCCACGACTTTGCCTTGCTGGGCCAGGAGGCGTTGGAGGAACAGGGATATGGGCAACACCATCGAGTCCGTCGACGTCGAGGCTCCGATCACCGCTGTGTACAACCAGTGGACGCAGTTCGAGTCATTCCCGCAGTTCATGGACGGTGTCGACGAGGTCAAGCAGCTCGACGACACACACACGCACTGGGTGACGAGTATGGCCGGCGTCAAGCGGGAGTTCGACGCGACGATCACCGAGCAGCACCCGGAGGAGCGCGTCGCATGGGCGTCGGACTCCGAGCCGCGGCACGCGGGAGTGATCACCTTCCACCGGATCGATGACACCACCACGCGGGTGACGGCGCAGATGGACCTCGATCCTGAGGGTTTCGCCGAGCAGGTGGCTGACAAGACCGGGCTGGTCGGCATTCGGGTGAAGCGGGATTTGTTGAGCTTCAAGGAGTTCATCGAGAAGCGCGGTAGCGAGACTGGCGGCTGGCGCGGCGATGTCGAGCGCCCCGACCAAGCACGATGACCGTTGTCCTGCTGATCGGCGCGGGAGTGGGATCGGAGCCGCGACGGCACTCCGGCTCGACCGCGCCGGAGTACGAGTCTTCGCCGCGCGGCCCCGTATGCGGTACCCGGTCGGTGTAGCGGCGGTGGTGATTCGTACGAGAGCGGGCGATTACGACGAAGCTTCTGCGAAGAAGGCGCCAGCAGGTCCTGGAGAACCTGGAACCGTCGGTGGCTCTCCTGATCGCTGACCGCCCGGGCTGAAGGACGGGCTCAGGAAAGCTCGTGGTGGGGATGGCCCGGCGTGGTTCTGGCTTCCTTCATCTCGGATTCCCGTAAGTGGTGTACGCCGCCGGTGAAGTTCTCGCGGGCCTCGCGTTCGAGGCGTTCGAACAGGGCGTAGTAGTTCTTGTCGTAGTCGTCCACGATCTGGAAGGTCCAGCGGCGGTCGATGACGTTGCGGCCGAGCAGTTCGGTCTTGATGGTGTCTGCGAACTCGTGGTGGCCGGCCTGCCGGAACAAGTCCAGGACCTCGTCCAGTTCGTTGTCGGCACGGCCGGTGAGTTCGTGGAAGCCGTACAGGTATCCGCGGGCACGGATGACGGTCTCCATGGCGTGGGTAAGGCGGCCGACGGCTTGGACAGTTTGGTCAGTGACGCCCTCTGGCCGTTTCCGCGGGGCGTTCTGGTCGTTTGTCTCCATGCGGGTCAGGTACCCCGGGACTATCCACAGTCCTGCCGTTCGAGAAGTCGATTGCGCAGGTGACGAATTCAAACGGCCAACTCAGGGCTTGCGGCCCGCGGCCAGGAGCGCCAGGCGCTGGAGAGCCTCGGCATTGTGGAGATGCAGGGCGGGGTCGATGACCTGGTCCGTGATGAGGCGGCGGGCCTCTGGCACCGTCAGCCAGAAAGCCGGGGCGGGACGATTCGCGACCCACGGGCTGCCGGTCTGCGAAGTACACGAGGAGCGGCGCGGCGAAGAAGTCCTGACGATCCCGCCGACCCGAACCACCCCCGGTTCGGGTGAGCTGGACGCTACTACCGGGCATGGTCGACCGACGACGTACGACGGACTCTGCACACCACTGAGTCGAAGGCGCTCGCGGTGCCGGTCGAAAGCTGCGACGGCAAGGTCGCCCAGCCGATGGGGCAGCCGCTGCGGACCCAGACGACCCGCGACGCCTACGCGCTGGGTTCGCCGTACTTCGGGCGGCTGAGTACGCCAAGCCCACGACCGAACCGATGGGGACGCTGGCGACGGCCGATCGGTACGCGCTCGTGCACCGCAACAACTCCGGGGAGCGGAGATGCACCGGTGGGGCTATGACAGCCGTAGGTCGCTCCGCAGGTCCGTCCGGAGTGCGTTCGCTGGCGCTAGACCGCGAGTCGCCTGCCTGCCAGGGGTTCCGACCGGCTGATTCCACCTATTCGATCTGTCAGTCGGCTGGGTTGGACTTCCCGCTCGTGAATAACACGAGCGCACTTCGTTGAGTGCGTATGACGGGAGCTGATGCGGGCGCTGCGGCGGATGGGCGCGGCGAGGAGTTCGAGACCGGGATGCGGGTGCTGCTGCCTGATGGCGTGCCGGTGGTTTATCCACAGGCTGCTCGGGTGCTCTGCCGAATCGTCGTGCGTCTGGCGAAGATGGAGCAGTCGGCTACGGATGCCGATGGGACGGAGGAGACGTCATCTTGAGCGGCGATGCGGTTGGTGCTTGGGCGACCCTGGACGAGTTGCTAGGGATGGAGGCGCTGGTGGCCGATGGTGCTGCGGGCAATGGTGTCGGTCGGCTGGCGTTCTACGGGCGGTGCTCTACGGAGGACAATCAGGATCCGGCGACCTCGAAGGCTTGGCAGGTGGGGGAGGCTGCTCGGTTTGTTGAGCCGCTGGGTGGGGAGATCGTGGAAGAGTTCTTTGACATTGGGCAGTCTCGGTCGTTGCCGTGGGAGCGGCGCTACGAGGCGAACCGGGTGCTGCAGGCGCTCAAGGATCCTGAGCGTGGGTGGGACGGGCTTGTTGTGGGTGAGGCGACTCGGTGTTGGTTCAGTAATCAGTTCAGCCTTACGTGGCCGAAGTTTGATCGGTACGGCGTGTCCCTGTGGATACCTAGTCTGGGTGGGCGATTCGATCCGGAAAACACGGTGCACGACATGGCCATGACGATCACTGGTGGGTTGTCGAAGTCTGAGCGGCAGCATGTGCAGCGGCGGGTGCGGGCGGCGATGGCTGCGCAGGTGCTGATCGATGGGCGGTACCAGGGTGGGCGTCCGCCGTATGGATACGTGGTGGCGGATGGTGGCGTGCACCCGCATCCGCGGAAGGCGCAGGAAGGTCAGCGGCTGCGCGTTCTCGTGACCGACGACCTGGCGGCTGCGGTGGTGAGGCGGATCTTCGAGATGTATCTGGAGGGATGGGGGAGGAAGGCGATCGCTGAGCAGCTCAACCGTGATGGGGTGCCGTGTCCGTCTGCGCATTCACCGAAGCAGAACCGGCATCGCAAGATGGACGGCTGGCAGCACTCGACTGTCGCGGCGATTCTCGAGAATCCTCGATATACGGGGTATGCGATCTATGGCCGGTGGCAGAAGGTCGAGGAGTTGCTTGATCCGGAGGATGTTGCTGCGGGCTACATTGTGAGGTTTCGGCGGTCGCCGCAAGCCAAGATCGTGCGATCGCGGGAGCCGGCACACCCGGCGATCTTGTCCGTGGAGACGTTCACCGCGGCGCAGCTCGAGAAAAGAAGGCGGCGCAAGGGTGGTCGCTCCGATTGGTCGTCGATCGATCGGCGGCGGGTATCGAAGAAGCGGGTGTACGAACTGCGCGGCCGGATCATGTGCGGGATCTGTGAGCGGAAGATGGAGGGGGCGGCGCGGCATCGGGAGACGATCTACTACCGGTGCAATGCGCGGACTCTGGTGCCCGAGTCGGCGACGGCGCTGGCGCATCCGGCGCAGGTCTACCTCCGTGAGGATCTTGTCTCAACTGCAATAAACCGATGGATCGGGCAGCTGTTCGATCCGCTGCATCGACGGGGCACGATCGATGCACTTCTTGAAGCCGATGACAGCGTTGCGAGGCACGCAGAACACCTTGCACAGTTGAGAGATCGGGTCTCGGCGGCTGACGTCGTGATGAGCCGTTTGCAGCGGGCTTTGGATGCGGGATGGGATCCGGTGGAGTTGCGGGAGCAGTACAACGCTGCCGTGGCGGAGAAGCGATCTGCGGAGGCTGCCTTCGGTCAGTTGCCTTGTGAAGAGATGCTGAATCGTGACGAACTGGAGGGCTACATCGACCAGCTTGGAAGCATGTCGAGAGCACTGGATCGGGCTGAGCCGGAGGAGAGGAGTCAGCTTTACGCTGCGCTTCGACTCTCGCTGGTCTATCACCACGCCGACCAGATTGTTGACGTGGAGGTCGACCCGTTGGCCGACCGTGTGGTTAAGTCGCGTGTCCGAGGGGGGACTTGAACCCCCACGTCCCGTAAAGGACACTAGCACCTCAAGCTAGCGCGTCTGCCATTCCGCCACCCGGACGAGTGGTCTGCCGCTCGATGTTGCCTTGTGCGGCGCCGACTGGAGAACCTTAGCAAACCCCACGGGTGAATTTCACATCGGGTGCTGGCAGGGTGGGGGCATGACTTTTTCTAGCCCCGGTGAACCGTCGTCGTACCGCCCTGATGCCGAGGTGGTGGAGCTGTGCAGTGAGCTGATTCGGTTCGACACCACGAACTACGGGAACGGCAAGAGCAACGGGGAGCGGGACGCTGCGGAGTACGTGGCGGCGAAGCTGGACGAGGTCGGGATCGAGTCGACGATCTACGAGTCGGAGCCTGGGCGGGCGTCGTTGGTGGCGCACTGGGAGGGTGAGGATCCTGATGCGGATCCGTTGCTGGTGCACGGGCATCTGGATGTGGTGCCGGCTGATCCGAAGGACTGGAAGGTCGATCCGTTCGGTGGGGAGATCTTCGACGGGTGCGTGTGGGGGCGTGGCGCGGTCGATATGAAGGACTTCGACGCGATGGTGCTGTCGGTAGTCCGGGCGCGCCAGCGGGCCGGGGTGAAGCCGCGGCGGCCGGTGCGGTTGGTGTTCACGGCTGATGAGGAAGCCGGGGGTGTGTACGGCGCGCAGTGGCTGATCAAGAACCATCCGGAGCTGATCCAGGACTGCACCGAGGGGATCGGTGAGGTCGGGGGGTTCTCGCTGACGATGAAGGACGATCTGCGGCTGTACCTGATCGAGACGGCCGAGAAGGGCATCAACTGGATGCGCCTGAAGGCACGCGGTACGGCGGGGCACGGGTCGATGATCAGTGACGACAACGCGGTCACCAATCTGGTCGAGGCGGTGACCCGGATCGGCAACCATGACTGGCCGTTGCGGTTGACGCCGACGGTGCAGGAGTTCCTGGCGACGTTGGAGGACGTGCTCGGGACGAAGCTGGATCCGGAGGACATGACCGAGACGCTGGCCAAGCTGGGGAGCTTCAGCCGGATGTTCGGTGCGACGATCCGGAACACGGCGAACCCGACGATGCTGAACGCCGGCTACAAGGTGAACGTGATTCCGGGGGACGCCGAGGCGCACATCGATGGGCGGTTCCTGCCGGGGTACGAGGAGGAGTTCTTCGCGACCATCGACGAGCTGCTCGGGGACAAGGTGACCCGCGAGACGGTGATCGAGGACATCGCGGTGGAGACCAGCTACGATGGTCGCCTGGTCGAGACGATGAAGAAGGTGCTGCTGGCCGAGGATCCGCAGAGCCGTACCGCGCCGCTGCTGATGTCGGGTGGCACGGATGCCAAGTCGTGGTCGCGGCTCGGCGTGCGCTGCTTCGGGTTCGTGCCGTTGCAGCTGCCGCCGGATCTGGACTTCATGGGGATGTTCCATGGCATCGACGAGCGGGTTCCGACCGCGTCGCTGGAGTTCGGTTCGCGGGTCCTCGACCGGTTCTTCACGGAGGCCTAGAGCTTGAAGCCGCCCGAGACCTCGAGGTTCTGGGCGGTGACCCAGCCGGAGTCGGGGGAGAGCAGGACGGCGATCATCTTGCCGATGTCGTCCGGCTCTCCCAGGCGGCCGAGGGCGGTGCGGGCGGCCAGCGGCTCGATCAGTTCGGGGTACTTCGCGAAGGCGTCGCCGCCGAGTCTGGTTCGGGTCGGGCCGGGAGCGACCGAGTTGACCCGGATGCCTCGGGGTGCGAGTTCCTTGGCCAGATAGCGGGTCAGGACGAGTACTCCGCCCTTCATCGTCGCGTACGCCGAGAAGCCGGCCTCGACGCCGATGTCGAGGGCGGAGTTGCTCGACGTGTTGACGATCGCGCCGCCGTCCGCGAGCAGCGGGAGCAGGGTCTGGGTGAGGAAGTACGGGCCCTTCAGCAGGACGCGCATCAGCTCGTCGAAGAACTCCTCGGTGGTCTCCTCGAAGGCCGCGCCGCCGCCGAAGCCGGCGTTGTTCACCAGGTAGTCGAGGGACTCGGTCTGCCAGGTGGTGTGGAGCGCGTCGACGACCGACTGCCGGAACTCTCCGAAGGTGCTGCTGTCGCCGAGTGAGAGGGGTAGAGCTACCGCCGTACCGCCGAGTTCTTCGATCTGCACGATCGTCTCGTTGGCGCCGTCCTTGTTCTTGTCGTAGGTGATGATCACGCCGGTACCGCGGCGGGCGATCTCGATCGCGGCGCTGCGGCCGATCCCTGAACTGGCTCCGGTAATCAGTGCTGTTGTCATGTGTCCAGTCAAGCGATCCGGGTCGCGCGACGGTAGACCAGTCGTCTCAGATCATTGCCTGATCCTCTCAGGTCGTACTGGTTTGAGGTGCAGCGCTTCCCGCAGGTGAGGGAGCAGGCGCAGCAGCCGGCGGGGTGGTTCGGTGCCGGTGACCATGCTGAGGGTGAGGCGGTAGCGGAACGGGGCAGGAACGAGCCGTTCGCCGGGGCCGAGCTCGTGAGAGAGCGCGCTCCGGGGGATCAGCGCGAGCTGGGAACGGCGGCGGGCCATCGCCACGGTGGTCGCTAGGGTGATGCCGCGGCGGGCCTTGGCGCCGTGCGCGATCAGGCGGGTGCGGATCTCGTCGGCGCCTCGGTCGTAGGTGGCGAAGGGGAGATCGCGCTCTCTGAGGGGGTATTTGCCGGTACCGGGTGGGTCGACGCCGGCCGGGACGAACAGAACGAGCTCGTCGCGGCCGACCGGGCGGGCGACGGTGCCGCGGGGCAGCACCATCTGGTCGGCGATGGCGATGAAGGCGGCGTCCATGGTGCCCTCGGCAACGAGTCCGACGAGGTGCTGGCCGTGGTCGACGTCCTGCTCGATGTCGAAGTCGGGAAGCTCGGCGTCGAGGAGCGGGAAGAGGATCGGCGCGAGGCTGGCGAAGGTGCCGATGACGAGGCGCTCGGCGGAGGTGGCGACGGCCGCGCGGGTGGCGTCGTAGACCTCTTCGAGGTGGCCGAGGATGTGTTCGGCCCGGCGGGCCAACTCTTGGCCGGCTGGGGTGGCTCGGGCGCCGCGGGTGTCGCGGATGAACAGCTGGGTGCCGCAACTGCGTTCGATCCGGGCCAGGCGTTGGGATGCGGACGGCTGGGAGATGCGGAGTTCGCGAGCGGCGGTGCCGACCGATCCGGTTCGGGTGATGGCCAGGACGAGCCGGAGGTCCTCGACCGCGGGTAATGAGGGCATAGGCACAGCCTATGACTGATGACTAGTTGCTGCTGGCTACCAGTGATCAAGCGTCAGGACGACGATCGGTGGGGTGAAAGCTCGTCGTGATGCGCTGTTCTTGTTGGCGGGCAGTGGTTCCGCGGACCTGGCGTTCAGGTTCGCGCAGGTGGCGTTGCCGTTGGTGGTGTTGCGGGAGACCGGGTCTGTCGCGGCGACCGGGTTGGCTGGTGGGTGCGCGGGGGTGCCGATTCTGCTGTCGCCGTGGTGGGCGGGGCGGGCCAGGCAGTGGGTTGATTCAGGGAGTCGATTGGCATTGCTGGCGGTTGTCCAGGCGGTGGCGTTGGCGATGGTTCCTGGAGCGGCCGCGCTGGGGGTGCTGCATGCGGGGGTGTTGATCGGAAGCGGGTTGCTATTGGGGTGTGGGGATGCGCTGTCGAGTCCGGGGCGGAGCGCTTTGCTCGCGGATACGGGGGATCGGTGGGGGACTGATCGGGCGGTGGTGTTGCTGACCTGGCAGGACGGGATTCGCCGGGTGGGGATGGTGGTGGGGGCGCCCGCGGGGGCTTTGGCGGTGGCGGGTGGGTGGACCGAGGAGTTGCTGTGGGTTGAAGCGGGCGCGGTACTGGTGGCTGGGTTACTGGCGGTGGGGATTGTGGGGGAGCGCTCTCCGGCGGCGGATGCGGTGCCGTCGATTCGGGGGAGTCTGGTGGGGCGGCCGGATGTTCTGTACGGGTGGATTGCTCGGGGGACCGGGTCGTTGACCTGGTTCGCGTTTCCGTTGGGGTTGTCGGTCGTGGGGGCTGAGCGTGGGGAGCCGGGGGTCTACCTGGCGGCGGGGATGTCGGGGTACGGGGTGGGGTCGGTGGTGGGGACGGTGGTTTCGCTGGGCGTCGTACGGCGGGTGACGGCTGCGCCGCTGGCGGGGGTGGCGTGGACGGTGATGGGGCTGTGCTGGGTGGGGATGGGGGTCTGGACGACGCCGGTTGGTGTGGCGTTGTTCGCTGCGGTGGCGGGGGCGACGTTGGTGCTGGGGATTGCGGCGGTGTCGGCGTTGATTGCCCGGGAGTCGGTGGGGGCGGAGCGGCGCGCGTTGTTGTCGGGGCAGTCGGTGGTGGTGAACGCGGGTGGGGCGGCGGGGATGTTGGTTGGTGGGCCGGTGATCGCGGTGGTGGGGGCGGAGGGGACATTGGTTGGCTCGGGGATGGTGACGGCGGTTGTCGCGGTGGGGGTGTTGGTGGTGCGGGGAAGGCAGGGTGGGAGAAATCGGGCTGCGTCGGAGAGGGCGTACTGCGAGACTGCCGGGCATGGCTGAGGAGATCGTCATCACAACGTTGGCCGAGCGGCCTGAGCTGTTGGGGTTGCTGGAGGGGGAGGTCCTGGATGCGCGGCAACGTGAAGGCGATGGGACTGTCGACGCTCTACGCGCCGGTGCGGCCGAACGGGAAGCGGGATCCGCGGCAGCCGATGACGGAGTACATCCGGGAGGTGCGCGACGACGGGTTGCCGTTCGATCGCACCGGTGAAGTGGTCGTGCCGCAGGCGCTCGTGCCCGTGCACTGTGACGTGGAACACGACCACGCGGTGTACGTCGAGCCCAACGTCTGGGTCAGGCACGACCTCTAGAGCGTGCGCATCACCTTGATGATGCGGCGGCGGAGCCAGACCCGGCGGGTGCCGTCGGGGTAGCGTCTCAGCCGGGCCAGTTCCCAGCCGCCGTACTCCGCGTGCTCGGTGAGCAGGCGTCGTACCGCCCCACGCGTCTCCGTTCTGGACACCTCGAACTGCTGCAACTCGTATTCGGCCATCGACACCTCCGAATCCCTTGAACAACAACTACCTCACGAAACATCCTCCAGCGCCGCCACGATGGCCGGCGGCAGGGTGAGTTCCTCCACACCCAGGACTGATTTCAGCTGCATCGCCGTCCGGGCCCCGACGATCGCCGCGGTCACCCCGGGCCGGTCCCTGACCCAGGTGAGTGCCACCTCGAGCGGAGTCCAGCCCAGCCCGTCTGCGGCCCGGGCGACCGCTTCCACGATGCCCGAACCTCGGCCGTCGAGATAGGGGTCGACGAATCTGGACAAATGCTGAGACGCCGCGCGCGAGTCCGCGGGGATGCCCGTGCGGTACTTCCCGGTCAGCACGCCGCGCCCCAGTGGCGACCAAGCCAGTACTCCGATGCCGAGTCCGCCGGCCGCCCGGATCGCATCCGCCTCGGCGTCGCGGGCGAGCAGCGAGTACTCCACCTGGTTCGACACCGGTACTGCGCGACCCGGCCAGGCCTGCTGCCAGGTGACCGCGCGAGCGGACTTCCAGCCTGCGTAGTTCGAGACTCCGACGTACCGGACCTTGCCGGAGCTGACCGCGTGGTCGAGCGCCGAGAGCGTCTCCTCCAGCGGTACGTCGTCCGACCAGGTGTGCAGCTGCCACAGATCGATGTAGTCGACGTTGAGCCGCCGGAGCGAGCCCTCCAGGTCGCGCAGCAGGGCGCCGCGCGAGGTGTCGGTGATCCGCTCGCCGCGTCGCACGCTGAAGCCGGCCTTCGTGGCGATCACCAGGTCGTCACGATCCACCACGTCGCCGAGCAGCGAGCCGATCAGCCGCTCGGAGTCACCGTCGCCGTACGCCGCCGCGGTGTCGACCAGGGTGCCTCCCGCGGCGACGAACGCGGCGAGCTGCTCCCGCGCCTCGTGCTCGTCGGTGTCGCGGCCCCAGGACATCGTCCCCAGGCCGAGTCTGCTCACCGTGAGGCCACTGTGACCGAGATAGCGTTGCTGCATGGACCGAGCCTATTGCGGGTCGGTCGGAACGGCTCGTTAGGCTCGCCTGTCATGCGACTCGGACTCAACATCGGCTTCGTCTTCGGTGGCGACGACCACCTCGATCATCTGAGGCTGGTGAAGGAGGCCGAAGCACTCGGCTTCTCGGTCACCTGGGCCGCGGAGGCGTACGGCTCGGACGCCGCCACGCTGCTCACCTGGATCGCGGCCCAGACCTCGACCATCGACGTCGGGGCGGCGGTGTTCCAGATCCCGGCCCGGACGCCGGCGATGACGGCGATGACCGCGGCCACCCTGGACCGGCTGTCGAACGGCCGGTTCCGGCTCGGGCTCGGCGTGTCCGGCCCGCAGGTGTCCGAGGGGTGGCACGGAGTCCGCTTCGACAAGCCGCTGGCCCGCACCCGCGAGTACGTTGCCATCGTGAACTCGGCGATGCGCCGCGAGACCGTCGCGTTCGAGGGGCAGCACTTCACGCTGCCGCTGCCGGACGGTCCGGGCAAGCCGCTCAAGCTGTCCATCCGCCCGGTCCGCGACCACGTGCCGATCTACCTGGCCGCGGTCGGGCCCAAGAACCTCGAGCTGGCCGGCGAGATCGCCGACGGCTGGCTCGGCATCCTCAACGACCCCTCGTATCTGGGAGAGCAGTTGAACCACATCAAGGCGGGCCGCGCGGCCCGTCAGCCCGATCTCGGTCTGGAGGGCTTCGACGTGGTCGCGTCGGTCCCGGTCGTGGTCGGGGACGACCTCGAGGCGGCCGCGGACCCGATCCGCGGCTACACCGCCCTGTACATCGGCGGGATGGGCAGCCGGGAGAAGAACTTTTACAACGCGCTCGCGGTCCGGATGGGCTACGAGAAGGAGGCCAAGCAGATCCAGGACCTGTACCTGGCCAAGCAGCCGCGGGACGCGATGGCCGCCGTGCCGCAGAGCCTGATCGACTCCATCTCGCTGCTCGGCGGCAAGGAGCGGATCGCCGACAAGCTCACGCAGTACGCCGAGGCCGGGACGACGACGGTCGCGCTGACCCCGTTCGAGCCGACCGTGGAGGCCCGGATCGCGACCCTGCGCACGGTCGCCGAGGCGCTCGAGCTCGCCGGGATCGGTGACTGAGCCCCGATGACGATTTGGGACGCCATCATCCTCGGCATCGTCGAGGGTCTGACCGAATTCCTGCCGGTCTCCAGCACCGGCCACCTCACCATCACCGCCAAACTGCTCGGCCAGAAGATCGACGACCCGGCGGTCACCGCGTTCACCGCGGTGATCCAGTTCGGCGCGATCGCGGCCGTGGTGCTGTACATGTGGAAGGACATCAGCCGGTACGCCGTGGCCTGGTTCCGCGGCCTGCGGCACCCCGAGCACCGCGGTGAGTTCGACCACCGGATGGGCTGGTTCGTGATCGTCGGCTCGCTGCCGATCTGCTTCGTCGGCTTCGCGGCCCGCGACATCATCTCCGGGCCGCTGCGCAGCATGTGGTGGGTGGCCGGCTCGCTGATCGTCTGGTCGTTCTTCATGGTCGCGGCCGAGAAGCTGGGCAGCAAGGCCCGGCCGCTGACCAAGATCACCCTGCTCGACGCGATCGTGATGGGCCTGATCCAGTGCCTGGCGCTGATCCCCGGGGTGTCCCGCTCCGGCGCGACCATCACGGCCGGTCTGTTCCGCGGGCTCGACCGGGTCGCCTCCACCCGGATGGCGTTCCTGCTCGGCATCCCGGCGCTGGTCGGGGCGGCGGTGTTCGAGCTGAAGGACGCGCTCAGCGGTCACATCGGGATCGTGCCGTTGCTGGTCGGCACGGTGGTCAGCTTCGTGGTCGGGTACGCGTCGGTGGCCTGGCTGATCCGGTTCGTGGCCAAGCACTCGACGTCGATCTTCGCGTTCTACCGGGTGCTGCTGGGGGTGGTCATCCTGATTCTGCTGGCCACCAGCACGATCACGGCGACCTGAGCGCACGCAGTACTGGGCTCTCGTGGTGAGAGCCCAGTACTGCGGCCGCTAGCGGCAGACGCCAGCGCGGATCTCTGGATGCACAGCGCCCTTCGCCATCGCGTCGGGGATGGTCCAGATGTCCCGCGACCAGGCGCCGGACTTGTTCATCTCCAGCAGGATCTTCCACGACTTGCTGGACCGCATCGCGGTGACAGCGGCCTGCGCACCAGCGGTGTCGCCGGCGGCCTTCGCCTTCTCCCACTCCTTGATCCAGGCACAGCTGACCGCGCTCGTGACGTCAGCACCCAGGTTGTAGCGGGAGGAGAGCCCGCTCCGCTGCAGGGGCTTGGGGTCGAAGCCGGCTGGAACCTTGATGTCGGCCAGCATCTCGTTGACCACCGTCGCGGTGTCGGTCGCCTGCACCGCCGAGGCGGGTAGGGCAGCGAGCCACGTGTTGACGTCGACCGGTTTCAGGGCGGCCAGCAGACCGCGGTACGCCTGCTCCGAACCGCCGGACATGGTGATGTCGAGGAAGTTCACGCCCTTGACCGGCAGGACGGTGGAGTAGGTCGAGTAGTCGACCTTGCCGCCCTTGGTGACGAACAGCTTGCCGCGTTGCCCGAGCAGCTCGATCGGCTGCTCGGTGGTGTTACCGCGGTCGGTGAGGAACCCGTCGTGTTCCGCGGCCGGGCGCCAGTGCACGGTCAGCGACTGCTTGCCGTCGCCGATGTGGATCTCGCCGGACTCCGTGGTGAAGGCGCCGATCGCGATGACCTTCCAGCCGGGCTTGTCGAGCAGCAGCCGCGGATTCGCCTGGGCGACCGCGACTGCCTCGGCCGCGTACGCCGAGGGCGGTGCGGCCGGGTTGCCGTCCGGGAAGAGGGCGCCGCCCACGCCTACACCGGCGGCGATCACGGCGGCCGCCGCGGCGATCAGGATGCGGCGGCGCCGAGGCGCGCGTGGGGTCTCGGTTGTCGGGGTTTCGATGTCGGGGGCAGGTGCGGTGGTGGTCATGATCTCCTCGAGGAGGTCGGAGCCGGCGGTCGGCAACTGGCCGATCCGGTCGGCGCCGTACGGGTTGCTCCGCGCGATCAGGCGGTCGAGCTCTTGGTCGTTCATCGGTCCTCCTGAGCTGGTCGCGGTTGCTTGTCGTCCCGTACATGTCCGTCATCCTCGAAGGCGTCACCGAGGGCTTTTCGCAGCCTGCCCGCGCTCGGTGCAGGCGGGTCCGGACGGCTCCCGCCGAGACGCCGAGGACGATCGCGACCTCTTGCGGGTCGAGGTCCTCCCAGCTGGTCAGCAGGATCAGCTCGCGGTCGGGCTCGCTGAGCTGGTCCAGCGCCTGCCGGATCGCGCCGGCCGAGTCCGAGGCGGCGGCGATGTCGGGGACGACCGAGACGAGTTGCCGGCGGAGGCGTTCGCCGAGGCGTTCGCGGCGCAGCAGGCCGCGGCGGTGGTTGGCGAGGACGCGCCGCGCGACGCCGTACAGCCAGAGTCTGGCGGTGTCGTCGGTGGGCACCTCGCCGATCCGTCGCCAGGCGACCAGCATGGTCTCGGAGACGATGTCGGCGGCGTCGTCACCTGAGCCGGTACGGCGTAACGCGTACCCGAGCAGTTCGCGGAAGTTGCCGTCGAAGATCTCGCGGAACCGCAGCTCGTCGGGCGGCACGGCCCGCAGCGCCGCGGGATGCGGTGGACTCGGCGTTGTCGTCATACCTGCCCCATGTCCACCATCGTGCGGGTCGTTACAGGTCAGGAGCGGTGAAACTCAGAGCCAGCCCGCCTTGCGGAAGCCGGTGTACATCGAGCCGCAGGTGACGAACATCAGGGCCAGGACGGCGAAGTAGCCGTAGTACCAGCGCAGTTCGGGCATGTTCTCGAAGTTCATGCCGTAGATGCCGGCGATCATCGTCGGGGCGGCGGCGATCGCGACCCAGGCGGAGATCCGGCGCATGTCGTCGTTCTGCTGGACCGAGACCCGGGCCAGGTGGGCGTTCAGGGCCGAGCTGAGCAGGGTGTCGAGGGCCTCGGTCTGGTCGGAGACGCGGATCACGTGGTCGGCGACGTCGCGGAAGAACGGCGCGGCCTCGTGGCTGATCCCTGGTACTGCTCCGTGCGCGAACGCCTCGATCGGCTCGCGGAGCGGGGTGATCGCCCGGCGCATCTCCAGCACCTCGCGTTTCAGGGTGTAGATCCGGGCGGCGTCCGAGGTGCGTTCGGGGGAGAAGACCGAGGTCTCCACCTCGTCGACGTCGATCTCGACCGAACCGGCGACCGCCTCGTAGCCGTCGACGACCGAGTCGCAGATCGCCCAGAGCACCGCTGCGGGGCCGTGGCCGAGGACTGAGGCGCGGTCCTCGAGCTCCTGGCGGGCGGTGGTCAGCGGGGCGCCTTCGCCGTGCCGGACGGTGACGACGTACCGCTTGCCGACGAAGATGCTCACCTGGCCGGTCTCGACGGCGTCCTCCGCGTCGACGTACCACAGGGTGCGGAGGACCATCACGAACGAGTCGTCGTACCGCTCGACCTTGGGCCGCTGATGCGGCGAGAGGGCGTCCTCGACGGCCAGCGGGTGCAGGCCGAACAGCCCCTGGACGCGGGTCAGCTCGGCCTCGGTCGGCTCGTACAGCCCGATCCAGCCGAACGCCTGGCCGTCGTCGTCGATCGCCTCGGCCACCGACTCGGGATCTTTGGGCAGGTTGTGCCGTTCGCCCTCGGAATAGACCCCGCAATCCACGATCACGGTCACATCATGGCACCGGTGACTTGCCCGACCGGATAACGTGCGGTTTATGCCCACGGTGATTCTGGTCCGGCACGGACGTAGCAGTGCGAACACATCCGGCGTACTGGCCGGGCGGACCCCAGGGGTGAAGCTCGACGACACCGGCGTCCAGCAGGCGACGGCGGTGGGTGAGCGACTGGCCGCCCTGCCGCTGGCCGCGATCGTCACCTCGCCGCTGGACCGCTGCAAACAGACCGCGGCGGCGATCGCCAAGCACCACTCGGCGTTGCGTCCGGCAACGGACCGGCGGCTGACCGAGTGCGGGTACGGCGACTGGACCGGGCAGAAGATCGCCACCCTGGCCAAGGATCCGCTCTGGGCGGTCGTCCAGGCGCATCCGTCCGGCGTCACCTTCCCGAACGGCGAGTCGATGCGCGGCATGCAGCAGCGCGCGGTGGACGCGATCCGGGCGCACGACGCGGCGATCGCGGCCTCGCACGGCGAGAACGCGGTCTGGGTGGCCGTGTCGCACGGTGACGTGATCAAGGCGATCGTGTCGGACGCGCTCGGTCAGCACCTGGACAGCTTCCAGCGGATCGTGGTCGACACCGCCTCCACGACGATCATCACCTACACCCGGACCCGGCCGTTCCTGGTCCGGCTGAACGACTCCGGCAGCGATCTCAGCTCGCTGATCCCGAAGCCGCCGGAGAAGGCCAAGGGACGCGCCAGGAAGTCCGGGGTGCAGTCCTCCGACGCGGTCGTCGGTGGACGGTAATAGGGTCGAGGTATGGCGCGCGTAGTGCATTCGTATGACGATCCGGACCGGTTCGTCGCCGGCACCGTCGGTGAACCAGGTGCCCGGACCTTTTTCCTGCAGGCCAGGGCGGGTAACCGGCTGACCTCGGTGGCCTGTGAGAAGGAACAGGTGATGGCGCTCGCGGAGCGGCTTGACGTGATGCTGGACGAGGTGGCCCGACGGTTCGACCGGGAGCCGGTCGAGCAGACCACGCTGGACGACACCGATCCGCTGGAGCAGCCGATCGAGGAGGAGTTCCGGGCCGGCACCATGACGCTGGCCTGGGAGGCCGACACCGACAAGGTGGTGATCGAGGTCTTCGCGGTGGTGGCCACCGAGCAGGCCGAGCTGGAGGAGTCCGACCCGGTCGCGGCGGCGCTGGAGTCCGAGGACGCCGAGGTGTTCATCGTCCGGATCAGCGAGGAGCAGGCCCGCTCGTTCGCCCGCCGGGCGGTCGCGCTGGTCGCGTCCGGCCGGCCGAGCTGCCCGTTCTGCGGACGGCCGATCGATCCGGAGGGGCACATCTGCCCGCGCGCCAACGGCTACCGCAGGCACGTCCGCGAATGATCGACCCGGACCTGCTCGCCCGCGGTGAGCTGGATCTGCTCGGCCGCCTGATGGCCGCGTCCAACGGGACCTTCCAGGGGACGGTCACGCTCGACGGCGAGTCGGCGACGGTCGTCTACAAGCCGGTCGAGGGCGAGCGGCCGCTGTGGGACTTCCCGGACGGCACGCTGGCCCAGCGCGAGTACGGCGCGTACGTCGTCTCGGAGGCGCTCGGGTGGGGCGTCGTACCGCCGACGTTGCTGCGCGAGGGGCCGCTGGGCGTCGGCATGGTGCAGCTGTGGATCGACGAGGCCGAGTTGTCGCCGGGCGAGACCGAGCTGGTCGACATCGTTCCGCAGGGACGGGTGCCGAAGGGGTGGCTCAGCGTGCTGGATGCGCTGGACGGCCGGCACAACCCGGTGACGTTGGTGCACGCGGACAGCCTGGCCTTGCAGCGGATGGCGGTGTTCGATGCCGTCGTCAACAATGCTGACCGCAAGGGTGGGCATGTGCTGAACCCGGGCGACGGGCGGGTGTTCGGCGTCGATCACGGTGTGACGTTCAATGCTGACGACAAGCTGCGCACGGTGCTCTGGGGCTGGGCCGGTACTCCGGTGCCGGCGGAGCTGCTGGAGGACGTTCGCAAGCTCGCTGACGGGTTGGCCGGTCAGCTCGGGGCGGAGTTGAACGAGTTGATCACTGCCGTGGAGCTGACAGCGACGCGGGAGCGGTGCTCGACGATGTTGAAGACCGGGAGTTTTCCGCTGCCGAGTGAGGACTGGCCGGCGATTCCCTGGCCTGCTTTCTAGACGGTCGCGGCCTGGCTGGGGCTGATGCCGCGCTCGCGTTTGAAGGCGGCGCTGAAGCTGAACGCGTCGGCGTACCCGATCCGGCGGGCGACCGCGCCGACCGAGGCGCCGGGCTCGGCGAGCAGGTCGGCGGCCAGGGTCATCCGCAGGTCGGTCAGATAGCCGAGTGGGCTCTCGCCGGTGAGATCGGTGAAGCGTCGGGCGAGCGTGGTTCGGGAGACGGCGGCGACCTCGGCCAGTGATGCGAGCGTCCACGGGTCGGCGGGGGAGCGGTGCATGGCCTGGAGGACCGGGCCGATGACGCTGTCGCTGAGAGCCGTGTACCAGCGGGGCGAGTTGAGGTCGAACCAGTCGCGCAGGGTGCAGACCATCAGCCAGTCGAGTAGGCGGTCCAGGCTGACTTGGCGGCCGTGCTTGCCAGTGGCGAGGCTCGCCTCGATGTAGTCGAGCAGTGGGCTGCAGTCCAGTTCGTCGGCGACGACCATCACTGGTGGGAGGGCGTTGAGCAGCCTGCGCGGCATCTCCTGCCGCACGTAGTATGCGCCGGCGAGCAGGACGGTGCCTCCAGCAACAGCCGCCCCCGCTTCTTCGCCGATGGAACCGGACCTGCCGATGGATTCGCCGGCGATCGTGCCATCGCAGCTCACGTCGACCGGATCGGCCGTCGAGGCGAGGTCGGTGGTGAAGACGAACGGCGCGGGACCGCGAACGACGGCGGTCTCGCCGGGCCCGAGGTGCACGGTCTCGCCGTCGACGACCAGCCAGCCTTCGCCTCGCAGCGGCGCGCACAAGGTGAGGGCGCAACCGTCGGTGAAGCGGATCGCCGAGCCCGCGGCCAGGGCCGGCGTACCGAGGACGGCGCCGTTCGCGCGGACGGCGTACAGGAGCTCGTCGAGGGGATCCATGGGCCCAAGCTAAACGGTGGGACCAATGGACAGGTGCGTGGTCATCTCGCACATGGCCCGGCCGCCGGTTTACCGGTTGGCTGGTGGGCATGACGATTCTGGTGCTGGCAGCGACAGGGAAGACCGGGCGGCGGCTGGTGCCGCTGTTGCGGGCCGATGGCAACGAAGTACGGGCTGCGTCGCGGTCTGGTGAGGTGCGGTTCGACTGGGGCGAGCGGGAGACCTGGCCGGCGGTGCTGGCCGGACTACGGGCGGTGTATCTGGTGGCGCCGGAGGATCCGGAGCCGATCGAGGCGTTCGTGGCGCAGGCGGTGCAGGCCGGGGTGGAGCGGTTCGTCGTGTTGTCGGGGCGGGAGCTCGACCGGAGTGACGGGCGGTTCGGGCACGAGATGCTCGCGGCCGAGCGGGCGGTGGCCGCGTCGGGGGTTGGCTGGACGGTGGTGAGGGCAAACAACTTCGACCAGAACTTCGACGAGTACACCTGGCGTGAGCCGTTGCTGGCCGGGCGGCTGGGGTTGCCGATCGGTGCTGTTGCCGAGCCGTTCATCGATGTCCGGGACGTCGCTGAGGTGGCTGCCCTCGCGTTGACCGGCGACGGGCACTTCGGGCAGGTGTACGAGCTGAGTGGGCCGGAGGCGCTCACCTTCGCCGAGGCCGTCGGGATGATCTCCGAGGCACTCGGGCGGCCGATCGAGTACGTCGAGCTGTCGGCGGCGGAGTACGAGGCGGAGCTGCTCGCCGAGGGGTATCCGGCGGCGGCTGTCGAGGCGCTGGGGGCTCTCTTCGAGTTGATGCGGGCGGGGCTCATCGCGGAGCCGACCGACACCGTGGAGAAGCTGCTCGGGCGGCCGGCGGCGAGCTTCGCGGAGTACGTCGAACGGGTCTGGCGGCGGCCCTAGCGCATCGCGGCCAAAATTGCGCGGCGGATCGGGGAGTGAGCCAGGTCGTGGCGCGAATCCGCTGACTGGATAGGCTCCCTCTCATGCAGGCTTGGACTCAACCAGAAATCCCGGTGGTAGCCGGACCGGCTCGGCGTCTTCGCCTGTACGACACGGCGTCCGCGGGGCTGGTCGAGGTGAACCCGGCCGATGGCGCCGCGGCCCGGATCTACGTCTGCGGGATCACGCCGTACGACGCGACCCACATGGGGCACGCTGCGACGTACGTCACATTCGACCTGATCAACCGGCTGTGGCGCGACGCCGGGCACGACGTGAACTACACCCAGAACATCACCGACGTGGACGACCCGCTGCTCGAGCGGGCGACCGCGACCGGGGTCGACTGGACCGAGCTGGCGCAGTCGGAGATCCAGCTGTTCCGCGACGACATGACCGCGCTGCGGGTGGTTCCGCCGCAGAACTACGTCGGCGTGGTCGAGTCGATCGATCTCGTCATCGGCGCGATCGAGGACCTGCAGCGGGCCGGTGCCGTCTATGACGTCGACGGTGACCTGTACTTCGCGGTGAAGGCCGATCCCCGGTTCGGTGGGGTGTCGGGGTACGACGCGGAGACGATGCGCGCGTTGTTCGCCGAGCGGGGTGGCGACCCTGATCGCGCGGGTAAGCAGGATCCGCTCGACAGCCTGCTGTGGCGGGCCGAGCGGCCGGGCGAGCCGGCTTGGGAGTCGCCGTTCGGCCGTGGGCGGCCGGGGTGGCACGTGGAGTGCTCGGCGATCGCGCTGAAGTATCTGGGGATGACGTTCGATGTTCAGGGTGGTGGGAGTGACCTGATCTTCCCGCACCACGAGATGTCGGCGAGCGGGGCTGAGGTCGCCACTGGTGAGCACCCGTTCGCGCGGGCTTACGTGCACCAGGCGATGGTCGGGCTGGACGGCGAGAAGATGTCCAAGTCCAAGGGAAATCTGGTGCTGGTCTCCAAGGAGCGGTTGGGCGGGACCGATCCGATGGCGATCCGGTTGGTGTTGCTGGCGCATCACTATCGGACTGACTGGTTCTGGACCGAGACGGACCTGCTGGCCGCGCAGGAGCGGTTGGACATCTGGCGGGGCGCGATCGGTCGCGGCTCAGGTCCTGACGGCGCGGCGGTGGTTGATGCCGTGCGGGCTGCGTTGACCAATGACTTGGATGCGGCGGCGGCGCTGGCTGCCGTTGATCTCTGGGCTGAGAGCAACGGGGATGACACCGCCGCGCCGGCGTTGGTGGCGCAGGCGGTTGATGCGCTGCTGGGGGTTGAGCTGTAGTACTAGCCGGTGACCGGGTGGTGGGTCTTCACCGGAGTCGGCACGGGCGCGGCCGGCGCAGGCGCTTCAGGTGCAGGCACCGGCGGCGTGGTCTTCGGCTGAGTCGGCTTCGGGGTGGCCTTGGCGGCCGGCTTCGCGCAGGTTGCCGAGGCCAAGCGGATCACCTCGGTGCCGCCACCGAGATTGATGGTCAGGCCAGTGATCGTGAACGCGCCGTCCGAGTGCTTGGTCTGCTCGTTGATGGTGATGGTCGCCAGGGGAGCGGCGGGGATCGTCGCGCCCTGCTTGACCGTCGGTACCGCGATCCGCCGACCGAGCAGCGTCAGGGCGCCGACATCGACGCCGCCCGTGGTGCCCGTGCACCAGACGGTGACGGACTCGATGCCGAGCAGCGAGCTCGGCGGGGTGAGCAGCAGTTTGCACAGGTCCGGCAGGTTCTTGACCGGCAGGTCGATCGTGCTGAGGTCCGGCAGCGGGATGCCCAGGTCGGGCAGCGGGAGCTTCGGGATCGGCAGGTCGTCGGCGCCGGTCGCGGGCAGGGTGTCGCAGCTCTTCTTCAGGTCCGGCGGCAGCTTCACCTGGTTGAGGATGTCCGGGCCGACGACGATGTCGAACAGCTCGACCGAGGCGGCGTTGTTCGCGGCGGTCACGGTGCCGGCCCGCACGGACAGCAGCGGGTTCTTCGGCAGCTCGAGCGCGGAGGAGCTGTTCCGCTTGCCGTCCAGCGATTCGGCGTACGGCGTCCTGGCGACCGGCACCTGTCCCTCGGCACTGACCGCGTACGCCGAGGAGGCGCGCGCCGCCGCGTTGCCAACGGGAGCGCTGGCGACCAGCGTGAACGCCACGACGCCGGTCACGGCTGCGAACGTCGTGATGGTCGGCACTAGCTGTCGTCGCATCGGAATCCTCACTTCGTCTACCGAACAGTGCATTTCGAAGAGCTACTTGCCGTCGATCAGAACGAGAGTCCCGAGCGGCACCTTCTGAAGCTTGCTGAGCGCCACCTTCGGCACCCGGACACAGCCGGCGCTGATCGCAGCGCCGAAGACATCAGGTCTGGGCCAGCCGTGGATCGCGACCGTACCAGGACCGCCACCGAACGTGTCCAGAGTGGGACTGTGCGCACCCAGCGGCAGCACGATCGGCGAGGCGGACCGCTTGCTGTCGACGATCGACCCGAGCAGGAAGGTCCGCCCGGACGGTGTCGGCGTGGCCTTCGCCCCGACGCCGGCCTTCCAGCTGCCGAGGCTCTTGCCGTTCTCGAACAGCTCGATCGTCCGCGATCCGGTGTGCACCCGGATCAGGTACGCCGAGGAGGCGCGATCCAGGCCCTCGTCCCGGACCCAGCCGGTCGAGCGGTTCGGCTTCGACGGCAACAACACCTGCAACCAGCCGTCCAGCTTGCTGACGACGGGCAACCAGGTCGGCCCGAACTGGGTCGGCCCGATCTTGGCGAACGGCTCCGCGTCAGGCGCGGAGTACAGGGCGGTCTGGGTGCGCGGGTGGACGACCAGGCCGTCGGTACCGCCGAACGGCTCCGGATCGAGCGGCGCGGCGGCGATGGTGGTCTGCGTCGAAGAACCCGGCAGAACGGTCAGATCGACCACCGGGGCGGCGTCCTTGCGGTTGCCGAGGAACCCGACGACGGCAACAGTGGCCAGCACCAGGAGCACGGCCAGTGCCCCGATCGAACCGCCACCGCGCTCGTTCGCGCGTACCTTGCGCATCCCCGGCTCCCCGTGTTTCCCCGTCGGTCGAGACGACCATAAGCCGCCTCGACCGAAGAAGCTACTCCTCAGTACATCTTTTCTGAACGAGGCGGTTACTCAGGGCGATCCGTGTTGCGCCGGCGAAGGTAGCGCTCGAACTCGGCCGCGATCGCGTCCCCGCTGGCCTCGGGCAGGTCGGTGGTGTCGCGCTGCTCCTCCAGCGACGCCACGTACTCCGCGACCTCGGGGTCCTCTTCGCTGAGTTCGTCCGCGCCGCGCTGCCAGGCCCGGGCCAGCTCAGGCAGGTCGCCCTCGGGGATCGGGAGGTCCAGCAACGCCTCGACCTTGCTGAGCAGTGCCAGCGACGCCTTCGGGCACGGAGTACCGGCGATGTAGTGGGGGATCGCCGACCAGATCGAGACCGCTGGTACGCCGAGGGCGCCGCACAGGTCGGCGAAGACGCCGGTGATCCCGGTCGGGCCCTCGTAGCTCGACGGCTCCAGACTCCACGACGCGGTCAGCTCCGGGTCCGACGAGGACGCCGTGACCGGGATCGGCCGGGTGTGCGGTGAGTCGGCGAGCAGGGCGCCGAGGACGACGACGAGTTGCGCGTTCGACTCGTCGACGACCTCGAGCAGCTCGCGGCAGAAGCCGCGCCAGCGCATGTTCGGTTCGATCCCGCGGACCAGCAGCACGTCGCGGTCGGTGTCGTCCGGCCGGGCCAGGAAGATCCGGGTGGTCGGCCAGGTCAGCCGCCGGACTCCCTCGTCGTCGAACTCGACCTCGGGCCGTTTCACCTGGAAGTCGTAGTACTCCTCGGGGTCGATCGCGGTGACGAGCTCCGCGTCCCACTCTTCGATGAGGTGGTCGACCGCTCCGGTGGCCGCCTCGGCCGCGTCGTTCCAGCCTTCGAACGCGGCGATCACGACCGGATCCCTCAGGTTCGCGAGATCTACCACTCGCCATCCCCCGTCCTAGTCGTCTGTTGAGCCCTGTTGAGTGAGCACTGTCGGACTGCCCAGCCTACGTCGAACGCGCGCTCGGCGGCGGTCGTTTCACGGCCAGCCGAAAGGGTGTCGGCCGCACTCCGTAGGATCTCGGTATGACCCTCCAAGCGGTGCTCTGGGACATGGACGGCACGTTGGTGGATACGGAGCCGGTCTGGGCGCGGGTGCAGATCGACGTCCTCACCGAACTCGGCGGCACCTGGACGGTCGAGGACTGTACGGCGCTGGTCGGCAGCGACCTCTCCCATGCGGTGAAGGTCTGGCTGGCCGCGCTGCCCGCCGGGGCGATCGAGCCCGACGAACTGGCCGAGCGGATCTACAGCGAAGTGGTCGGCACCCTCAAGAACGAGGTCGTACTGCGACCCGGCGCGCTCGAGTTGCTGACCGGCCTGAAGGCGGCGGGCGTCCCGTGCGCGCTGGTCTCCGCGTCGTACCGGGTGATGATCGACGCCGTGCTGTCCCATCTGCCGCCGGATCTGTTCGACGTGATCGTGGCCGGCGACGAGGTCCGCAACGGCAAGCCGCACCCGGAGCCTTATCTGACGGCAGCGGCCGAGCTGCAGGTCGATCCGGCCAACTGCGTAGTGATCGAGGACTCTCCGGGCGGCACCCAATCCGGTACTGCGGCGGGCGCGTTCGTCGTCGCCGTGCCGCAATGGGTGGCCATCCCGGCGGCGCCGCGGCGGCTGGTGCTGGAGTCACTGGAAGCGCTCAGCCCGGACGCGCTGCGCGACTTGCTCCGTTGACGGGATACCTTCTTGGGGTGCTGTGGGGGGTGTTCCGGGGGAAGGTTGGGATGGTGACTGTGCTGAAGCGTCGCGCCGTTTGGCTCGCGCTGGCCGGCGTGCTGGCGGGTTCGCTCGCGGGCTGCGGGAAGTCCGGCGCGGACAAGCCGAACGAAGGCGATACGACGCCGAAGGAACTGGTCATCAAGGTGGCGACCACCGACACGGTCAGCTCGCTCGACCCGGCCGGTCCGTACGAGATCGGCTCCCGGACGCTGCAGGCCAACCTCTTCCAGACGTTGCTGACGATACTTCCGGACAAGCCGACGCCGGTGCCGGACGCCGCCGACTGCCAGTACGACGCGCCGACGACGTACACCTGCAGCCTGAAGGACGGCCTCACCTTCCCGAACGGGCACGAGCTGGAGTCGTCGGACGTCAAGTTCAGCTTCGACCGGATGCTCAAGCTGAAGACGCCGGGCGGTCCCGCTGGACTGTTCACCTCGCTGGCCTCGGTCAGCACGCCGGACCGGCTGACGGCCGTCTTCACGTTGAAGAAGCCCGACGCACGGCTGCCGTACCTGCTGACCACCACCGCCGCGTCGATCGTCGACGAGCAGTTCTATCCGGCGAGCAAGCTGCTCAACGACAACGCGATGGGCAGCGGCCCGTACCAGCTGAGGTCGTACCAGGCCGGCTCGACCGCGGTGCTCGGCAAGTTCAAGGGCTACCGCGGGCCGCGCGCCGCGCAGAACGACTCGGTCGAGGTCAGCGTGGTGCCGAACGGGTCGTCGCTGTCGAAGGCCGTCACGACCGGCCAGGCCGACGTCGCGTACCACGGGTTCGGGCCGGGCACGCTGGACAAGCTGCGCGCCGGCGACCAGGTGCAGGTGGTCGACGGAGGATCGGCTGAGATCCGGTTCTTCTCCTTCCACATGCGCTCGACGGTCGCCCGCAATCCCGCCGTACGACGGGCTGTGGCGCAGCTGATCGACCGGCCGGCCATCGCCAAGCTGGCGTACGGCGATCACGTCACGCCGCTGTACTCCGTGGTGCCGCCGGGGTTCGCGGGACATGTGGAGCCGTTCCGGACGCAATACAAGGAGCCGGGCAAGGTCGCCGCGGCGGCGATCCTGCGCGAGGCGGGGTTCACCACGCCGGTCACGTTGAACGTCGGGTGGACGCCCTCGCAGTACGGCGTACGGGCGAAGGCCGAGGTGCTGGAGCTGAAGCGGCAACTGGAGGCTTCGGGGTTGTTCAAGGTGGTGCTGCGGAGCGCGGAGTGGCCGAAGTACCTGCAACTCGCGCGGGCCGGGGCGTACGACCTCTACCAGGCCGGTCTCTTTCCGGACTACCTCGACAGTGGTGACTACCTGCAGCCGTTCGTACGCGACGGCGGGCTGTTCCAGAACGGTTATCGCAGTGCGGCGGCGAACAAGCTGATGGATCAGGAGATCGCCGAGCAGAACCAGCTCGAACGCGAAGCGTCACTGACCGAGCTGCAGAACCTGCTGGCCGTCGACGCCCCGGTGATCCCGACCTGGCAGGGTCGCGTCACGGTGGTGGCCGGCAAGAACATCGAAGACGTGGACCGGACGCTCAGTCCGCTGTCTTTCCTGTACTTCTCGCCGCTACGCAAGTAGTTGGGTTCTGGCCCGTCGGTGCCAGTGACAGCGCGTCGCCAGCGACCCTCAGTAGGTGCATGCTGTACTGCGTGTTGTCCCACGATACGGGACGATTTCCTACTCATCACGATCGAGCAACGCAGCACTTTCGTCGTTTGACTCCAGCGAGTAATGACGGCAAGTTAAGGCCGCCAGCTATACCGGTTCTGCCGGTTCCACAAACACGAGGCAGGGGTACCCATCGCGTGAGCGCACCACTCGAGGTCGCACCGGGGTCGGAGTCGGCGCAGCCGGAAGCCGTTCTCGCTGGTGTTCGCAAGATCGAGGGCCGCTCGCTGTGGCAGATCTCCTGGATGCGGCTCAAGCGGGACAAGATCGCGATCGCGGGTGGCGTCATCGTCCTCCTGCTGATTCTGGTCGCTGTCACCGCGCCGCTGATCTGCAAGATCTTCGGCGTCACTCCGAACGACTTCCACCAGGATCTGGTCGACCCGTCGCTGCAGACCCCGATCGGCAAGCTCGGCGGGATGAGCGGTGACCACCCGTTCGGGATCGAGCCGGTGAACGGCCGCGACATCCTGGCCCGGATCGTCTACGGTGCCCGGATCTCGCTGCTGATCGCGTTCCTGGCGACCTTGGTGTCGGTGGTGATCGGTGTCGCGATGGGGATCATCGCGGGCTACTTCGGCGGCTGGGTCGACACCCTGATCAGCCGGTTGATGGACATCTTCCTGGCTTTCCCGCTGGTGCTGTTCGCGTTGGCGCTGGTCGGTGCGGTGCCGGACTCGATCCTCGGCCTGGAAGGCGACTCGCTGCGGGTCGCGCTGATCGTCTTCATCATCGGCTTCTTCAGCTGGCCCTACATCGGCCGGATTATCCGGGGTCAGACGCTGTCGCTGCGCGAGCGGGAGTTCGTCGACGCGGCCCGCAGCCTCGGCGCCCGCCGGCCGTACATCCTGTTCACCGAGCTGCTGCCGAACCTGATCGCGCCGATCCTGGTCTACGCCACGCTGCTGATCCCGACCAACGTGCTGTTCGAGGCCGGCCTGTCGTACCTCGGCGTGGGTGTCCGCCCGCCGACGGCCAGCTGGGGCGACATGCTCTCGATCGCCGCCAACTGGTACCGGGTCGACCCGATGTACATGGTCTGGCCGGGCCTCGCGATCTTCGTCACGGTGCTGGCCTTCAACCTGTTCGGCGACGGCTTGCGGGACGCGCTCGACCCACGCTCGCGCTGAGAACTTCTCTCCAACCAGGGAGCCTGGGCTCTCACAAAAAAAGGGGTGCAAGAAAAGATGAGATGGAATCGCATGAAGACGGCGACCGTCGTCAGTGCGGCCGTCGCCTTGAGCCTGGTCGTGGCTTGTGGGGGACCGAAGGCCACTCCGGGTGGAGGCAGCTCCGAGGGCGGCGGCTCGACCGCCGAGTTCAACGGGGCCGTCAACAAGGTGTTCAACCCGAGCGACAAAAAGGGTGGCACGTTGCGGATGGCGATCACCGAGGCGTGGGACTCGCCCGACCCCGGTGACACCTACTTCGGGTTGTCGTGGAACCTGGTCCGGAACTATGTCCGGCCGTTGATGACCTTCAAGGTCGCACCGGGTGCCGACGGCGCGAAGCCGGTCCCGGACCTGGCCGAGGCGGCCGGCGTGCCCAGTGACGGCGCCAAGACCTGGACCTACAAGATCCGCAAGGGCGTCAAGTTCGAGGACGGCACGCCGGTCACCTCGAAGGACGTCAAGTACGCCGTCGCGCGGTCGCTCGACAAGGCGACGCTGCCGAGCGGACCGACGTACTTCAACGACTTCCTGCTGGACGTGCCGAAGGGATACAGCGTCTACAAGGACAAGGCGCTGACCGGTGTCGCCAAGGCGATCGAGACCCCGGACGACCAGACCATCGTCTTCCACTTGAACAAGCCGTTCGCGAGCTTCGACTACTTCGCGCAGCTGCCGTCCACCGCTCCGGTGCCGCAGGCGAAGGACACCGGCGCGAAGTACAAGGAGCACCCGGTCTCGACCGGTCCGTACAAGTTCGGCACCTACGACTCGAACAAGGGCTTCACCCTGGTCCGCAACGACCAGTACGACGCCTCGACCGACCCGGACTCGGGCCGCAAGGCGCTGCCGGACTCGATCAACATCGCCTACAACGTCAACGGCACCGACATCGACAACCGGCTGATCGCCGGTGACCTCGACGTCGACCTCGCCGGTACCGGCGTGCAGGCGGAGACCCAGGCCAAGATCCTGGCCGACCCGAAGCTGAAGGCGCACTCCGACAACGTGCCGGCGTCGCGACTCAACTTCACCGTGCTGAACAGCCAGGTTCCGCCGCTGGACAACGTGAACTGCCGCAAGGCGGTCCTCTACGCGGCCGACCACGAGGGCTACCAGCGTGCCTACGGTGGCCCGATCGGTGGCGACATCGCCACCAACCTGATGCCGCCGCTGGTCGTCGGTGCCAAGAAGTTCGACGACTACGGCTTCGAGGCCGACAAGAACGGCAACGTCGAGAAGGCCAAGGCGGCGCTCAAGGAGTGCGGCCAGCCGAACGGCTTCGCCGTCAACATCTCCTACCGGGCCGACCGGGCCAAGGAGAAGGCGGTCGCCGAGACCCTGCAGCAGTCGCTGAAGAAGGCCGGCATCATCCTCACCACCAAGCCCTACCCGACCGGTGACTACACCAAGCTCTACGCCGGCAAGCCGGACTTCGCCAAGGCCAACAAGCTCGGTCTGATCATCTACAGCTGGGGTGCGGACTGGGGCGACGGCTTCGGCTTCCTGAGCCAGATCGTGGACAGCCGGGTCATCCGCGAGACCGGTGGTAACAGCAACCTGGGTGTGCGGATCCCCGAGGTCGACGCGATGATCGACAAGGCGCTGACCACCACGGACGAGGGCGCCCGTAACGAGATCTGGGCCGGCGTCGACAAGAAGGTCATGGACGAGGCCGGAGTTCTGCCGGGTACCTGGGCCAAGGCCCTGCTGTACCGCCCGGACACCCTGGCCAACGTGTTCTCCAACGACGGTCAGAACATGTACGACTACGCGGGCATCGGCCTCAAGTAGCCCAATCGGTTGCCCTGAACAACCATTTCGCCAGCAGAGGTAGGTGAAGGCTTCGGTGGCCGATGATCAGCGATGATCATCGGCCACCACGCCGAGCACGGTGTTCGCATATCTGGTCCGCCGGGTGATCGGAGCAGTAATCCTGCTCTTCATCGTCACGGCCGTCACATTCTCGATCTTCTTCCAGGTGCCCAAGCTCGGCGGTGCGACCGCCGACGACCTGGCCTCGCGCTATGTCGGTAAGAGCGCGGGTGCAGAGCAGATCCACCAGACGGCGGTGCGGCTCGGCTTCACCGACCCTCTCTACGTGCAGTACGGCCGCTTCGTGAAGGGCCTGGTCGTCGGGCAGGACTACAACTACGGTCCGGCGACCGAGCGCTGCCCGGCACCTTGCTTCGGGTACTCGTTCCTGACCCAGACCCCGGTCTGGCCGGATCTGAAAGCCCGAATACCAGTCACCGCGTCCCTCGCCGGTGGTGCGGCCTTCATCTGGCTGCTCACCGGCGTGGGCACCGGCATCGTCTCCGCGCTGAAACGCGGCTCGGTGCTGGACCGGTCGCTGATGTCGGTCGCACTGGCCGGCGTCTCGCTGCCGATCTTCTTCACCGGTCTGTTGTCGTTGTCCGTCTTCAGTTACGGCCTCGGCTGGACCGCGGAGGGCGGAACCAATCCGCTCGACGAGACGAATCCGATCTGGTGGGCCTACGACCTGATCCTGCCGTGGGTCACGCTGGCCTTCCTGTACGCCGCGGCGTACGCACGGCTGACCCGGGCCGGGATGCTCGAGACGATGAACGAGGACTTCGTCCGGACGGCCCGGGCCAAGGGGCTGAAGGAGGGCGACGTCGTCGTCAAGCACGGCCTGCGCTCCGCGCTGACCCCGATCCTGACCATCTTCGGTCTCGACCTCGGCCTGCTGATGGGCGGCGCGATCCTGACCGAGACCACCTTCTCGCTGCCCGGCATCGGCCAGTACGCCGTGATCGCGCTGCGCGCCAACGACCTGCCGAAGGTGCTGGGCGTGACACTGGTGGCCGCGTTCTTCATCGTGCTGGCCAACCTGGTAGTCGATCTCCTGTACGCCGTCGTCGACCCGAGGGTGCGAATCTCGTGACCGAAGCTGTGCAAGACACCACCCAACGGGTCCCGCGGGGCGAGGCGTTCCTCGACGTCCGGAACCTGCAGGTGCACTTTCCGACCGACGACGGCATCGTGAAGTCGGTGGACGGCATCTCGTTCCAGCTCGAGCGCGGCAAGACGCTCGGCATCGTGGGCGAGTCCGGCTCCGGCAAGAGCGTGACCAGCCTGTCGATCATGGGCCTGCACAAGCGTGGTACGGCGAAGATCTCCGGCGAGGTGTTTCTCGACGGCCAGGACCTGATCTCCTCCACCCCGGAGGAGGTCCGGCTGCTCCGCGGCAAGCGGATGGCGATGATCTTCCAGGACCCGCTGTCGGCGATGCACCCGTTCTACACGGTCGGCAAGCAGATCATCGAGGCCTACCAGGTCCACAACAAGGTCAGCAAGCAGGTCGCCCGCAAGCACGCGATCGAGATGCTCGACCGGGTCGGTATCCCGCAGCCGGACAAGCGGGTGGACGCCTACCCGCACCAGTTCTCCGGCGGGATGCGGCAGCGCGCGATGATCGCGATGGCGCTGTCCTGCGACCCCGACCTGCTGATCGCCGACGAGCCGACCACCGCGCTCGACGTCACCGTGCAGGCGCAGATCCTGGACCTGATCCGGGACCTGCAGCGCGAGTTCAACTCGGCCGTCATCATCATCACCCACGACCTGGGCGTGGTCGCCGAGCTGGCCGACGACATCCAGGTGATGTACGCCGGCCGCGCGATCGAGTACGGCACGGCCGAGGACATCTTCGACCGGCCGCAGCACCCCTACACCTGGGGCCTGCTCGGCTCGATGCCGCGGATCGACCGGGAGCGCACCGACCGGCTGATCCCGATCAAGGGCACGCCGCCCAGCCTGATCAACGTCCCGACCGGCTGTGCGTTCAACCCGCGCTGCAACTACGCGCACCTGAACGACGGCGCCAGCGAGACCGACCGGCCGGAGCTGCTCGACATCGGTGACGGCCACCAGGTGGCCTGCCACCTCACCCCGGAACTGCGCAAGCAGAGCTGGGAAACCGACATCTTGCCGAAGCTGTGAACTCACAGGGGACTGACGGAGCAACCGTGACCACGACTGACACCGAACCGACCGCAGCGACGCCGCCGACCGGCGAGACGCTGCTGTCGGTCACGGGCCTGGTGAAGCACTTCCCCATCCGCAAGGGACTGCTGCAGCGCCAGACCGGCGCAGTACAGGCTGTCGACGGGCTGGACTTCAGCGTCAAGAAGGGCGAGACGTTCTCGCTGGTGGGGGAGTCCGGCTGCGGCAAGACCACCACCGGCCGGCTGCTAACCCGCCTGCTGGAGCCGACCGCGGGCAAGATCGTCTTCGAGGGCGAGGACATCACGCACCTGTCCGAGGGCAAGATGCGGCCGCTGCGCAAAGACGTCCAGATGATCTTCCAGGACCCGTACGGCTCACTGAACCCGCGGCACACGGTCGGCAAGATCGTCGGCGCCCCGTTCCGGCTGCAGAACGTGAAGACCGAGGGCGGCACCAAGAAGGCCGTCCAGGAACTCCTCGAACTGGTGGGCCTGAGCCCCGAGCACTACAACCGCTACCCGCACGAGTTCTCCGGCGGCCAGCGCCAGCGGATCGGCATCGCCCGCACCCTGGCACTGCGCCCGAAGCTGATCGTCGCCGACGAGCCCGTCTCGGCCCTGGACGTCTCCATCCAAGCCCAGGTCGTCAACCTGCTCGAAGACCTGCAGAACGAGTTCGACCTCACCTACGTGATGATCGCCCACGACCTCTCGGTCGTCCGGCACGTCTCGGACCGGGTAGCGGTGATGTACCTCGGCAAGATCGTGGAGATCGCCGACCGCGTCGACCTCTACGAGAAGCCGATGCATCCGTACACCCTGGCCCTGCTCTCGGCCGTCCCGATCCCGGACACCAAGCGCCGCGGCAAGCAGGAGCGCATCCGCCTCCAGGGCGACGTCCCCAGCCCGATCAACCCGCCGCCGGCCTGCCGCTTCCACACGCGCTGCTGGAAGGCCCAGGACATCTGCAAGACGGTGGAACCGCCGCTGCTGCAGCTGGCTCCGGGCCACCAGACGGCTTGCCACTTCCCGGAAAACCAGGAAGGCGGCGAAGCGCCGCGCAAGGCTACTGCCAGCTGATTCAGAGAAGTCCTGGACGCCTGGCCACCTCGGTGGCCAGGTCTGGGTTGTCGAGCAACTCAGAGATCTGGTCTGCAGCTCTCGGATTGTGTTCGCGGAAGAAAACCGAAGCGAACTCGAGATTCATCATGCCCTCGTCGGTGTCGGCTAGGGCGAGCTGACTGGTGCCCAGGCGACGGCGAATCTGGGCTTCCCGGCGGTGGTCCGTCAGGTCGAGCGCAAGCTCGAGACCTGCTTCATAGCTGATCACAGCCTCCTGGTGGCGATCGCCCCTGGCGAGTATCCAACCGAGCCAGCAGTATCCGTCTGAACGGTTGGCGGTCAGGCCGAGACGTTCCAGTTCGGCCAGACCTTGCCTGGCCGTGGTGAGGGCCTGGGTGGTGAGGCCTAGTCGGGAGTACGCGACGGCCGCGTCAATCAGCGAGTTCGCTGCGCCGCTGACGTCGCCGGCTTCGCGGTACAGCTCCCGAGCTTGCACAACGTGCTCGAGTTCGGCTTGGTGATCGCCGATCTCACCGTAGATCTCACTCAACGACAGTATGGCTCTACCAATGCCGCGCACATCGGCCAGACTGCTGTTCAGTTCGAGGGCGTGTTCGGCGAAGGGTCTGGCATCGTGAAAGCGGCCGAGTCGGTTCAGCAGGCGCGCCATGTTGTTGGCAGCCAACGACTGGCCGCGGACATCGCCGGCCGTTTCGAAGGTTTGTGCCGCGGCGCTGAGACGGGCGAGGGACTCGTCGAAGCGGCCGAGCTCGGCCAGCGCAATTCCCGCATCGGCATCCAGTTGCGCCCGGCACCACGGCTCGATCTCCGCCTCGAGTACGGTGTCGATGGTCTCGAGCCAGCTGCTCAGGTGCCCGCATCCGGTGAAGTATCTGAACAGTCCGATGACCAGTCCAGCCGCGCCGTCGGAGTGCTCGGGCAGCGATGCCGCCTGGCTGATCAGCGAGAGCACGTTGGCGAGTTCGCGCTCGAGCCAGTTGATCCCTTCGCCAGTACTCGTCATTTCAGGACCGCGCGAACACCTTCTTTCGCTGTACCACTTCATGCGTACGCTGCCCGAGTCGGACAGCTCGGTAACGCGCCAGGCGGCGGCAACGTGGAAGCTCAGGTATCGGTCGAACGCGACGGTTCGATCGTCCGGCGCGACCAGTTCACCCGCATAAGTACGGACGAGGTCGTGGAGGTGGTAGCGGCCAGGCGAAGCGGATTCGAGCAGGTGAAGGTCAACCAGGCGTTCGAGAGCCCGGTCGGCATCGAGACTTGAGACGTTGAGCAGCGGTGCGGCGATCTCGGCGGTGATGTCTGGGCCGTCGGGGATGCTCAGAAGCGCGAGGGCGCGAATGGCAGCGGTATCACGGTCGGTGTTGGTACCGGCCAACTGCTCGATCGAGAACGACAAGCTGGTTCTGACGTCGAGGTCGTCAGAACCCAAGAGGTCCAGCCGGCGGCTTTCGTCCCCGAGGCGAGCAGCGAGGTCTGTTGGTGTCCATTCGGGCCGTCGGGCGAGCCATGCTCCTGCGACTGAGATGGCCAGCGGCAGATTGCCGCAAAGCTCAGCCACGATCTGCGCATCGGGGTCACTCCGATCGGCGCCGCTGATGGCCGTCAAGAGGTCAAGCGAGTCGCCGCGTGACATTGGATCGAGCTGAAGGTGCAACCCGGCGCCGATCGTCGTCAGGGTGTTGCGGCTGGTGATGACGACGCTGCATCCGGGGGCGGCCGGTAGCAGATCATCGACCTGGGCGACCTCGACTGCGTTGTCGAGTACGACAAGCATCTTCCGATCGGCAAGGCGGGTCCGGTACGTCGCCGCCGCATCCTCCAGCCGACCTGGGACGTCGTCCGGTGATACACCGGTTGCCCGCAGGATTTGACCGAGTGCTGCCAATGGAGTCATCGGGGCACCAGGGCCGAAGCCGCGGAGGTCCACGAACACCGCGCCATCCGGGTACCGGCCAGCTACCGAATGGGCGACCTGCAACGCCAACGCGGTCTTGCCGACGCCTGCCATGCCTTGGATCGTCGCCAACGTGGGGCTTCCAGGACGTGCTGAACCGTTGGTGAGTCGTCCGACCAGTGCGCTGAGCTGGCTGCGCCGACCGACGAAAGTGGTGGTGGCCATCGGGAGCTCGCGTGGGATCGACCACGCGGTGCCGGTCGAAAGAGAATCGTCGGTCGGGTCAGTGGGGACGACACCACGGGCAGCCAGTCGCTCGAAGGCGGATCGCTCGGTGGGGCTCAGACGCAGGGCATCGGCAAGACGGTCGAGGGTGACGCGCTGAGGGAACCGTCGAACGCCACGTTCGAGCAGGCTGATCGCCTGGGGGCTGACACCTGCTGCTTCGGCCAGTCCTTCTTGGGTGAGGTCGAGCTTCAGCCTCAGGCCCTTGAGCACCTGGGCGAACGTTTCCTGCACTCCTCGCTCCCTTCCCCCGAGGCCAAAGTGTCGCACGCGGCGATGTCAGCTGCTGGCCGAATTGAGGGGGATGCAGGTGGGCGCTCGGGTCACCCATGGGAGCTGCGAGGTGGGCAGGGGTGGGAGGTGGCGTCGGGGTGCGGAAACGCGGGGCGGATGGAATCGCGGCCGGCCACTCGCATTGGTTCGGGTGGGCACGGCGCTCAAGCTGCGATACGAGTTCGGGTGGGGCGATGGACGTCAGCCGAAGAGCCACCGGATCGGGCTGCCTATGGGGAGGACGAAGGGGGCTACCCGGGGTGCGGATTTGGTGAAGTTGAAGGCGGAGATGTCGGTGGTGGTGGTTTCGCAGGTGAGGGAGGTGGTGGAGCAGGTGAGGAGGTCTACGGGGGAGGTGGCGGTGGTGGTGCGCAGGCCGGCGGCGGTGAAGGTGGTGTCGGTGAGCCACTGGTTGAAGATCAGGCGAGGGTGGTCGGGGTGGGTGAAGGGGAGTTGCTGGTGGGTGGTGGTCTCGAAGAGTTTCAGGTCGGCTGGGGGCGGGGTGATCTTCTGCGGGTCGGCGGCTGCGGTCAGGAGGTGCTTCCCGGTGGGGGAGAGGTAGCCGTACTTACCGGAGTACGAGCTGAGGACGTTGCTGCCGGCGAGGGTTCGAAGCTGCAGGGTGATCGGCTGGGGGCCGCGGAGGAGCCGTGGGTCGGTGTCGAAGAGGTAGCGGTCGGCGGCCAGGGTGCGGATGGCGCTTGGGCGGACCGAGGGGACGATCAGCCGGTACTGGCCGGTCCTCAGGTCCCAGCGGTAGACGCCGTCGAGCGTGCCGAGGTAGGCGTAGCCGCCGTCGATGGCGACGATGCGGGGACCATCGACCAGCGAGGCGATCGGCGGGGGTGTGTTGCCGAGTGGGGTGCGGACCACCTCACGGCGGGCCGCGACGTCGTAGATGACGGAGTCGTACCGGCCTTCGGAAGGTTCGATCCAGCCGACGAGGTTGCCGTCGCGGGCGGCCGTGAGGTCGGTCAGGTCGCCGGGGTAGTCGGCGAGCTTGTGGATCTGCTTGCCGTCAGCAAGAAACAGACCGCCCTCGGCGCCAGTGGGGATGAAGACGAAGCCGGTGTCGGTCTGGACGAAGGCGCTGATCTTCTGCGGGGCGGCCGATATGACGTCGGCGCCGTAGTGGATCTCGCTGCCGGTCGCATAGGTGGCGCGGCGTTCGGCGAACGACGCCACGGCCGGAGCCGGCTCGCGGTCGACGCCGCGGGCCAGGGTGAGGCCGGTCGCGAGGACGGCGAGCGTGACCAGCGCAGTACCGGCGACGGCGAGGACCCGGCGACGGCGGATCCGGCGGTTGCCGGTGGTGATGATCGTGTCCAGCGCGAGGGCAGCCGGCACGGCGGCGTCCGCGCGCTCGGTCAGGGTGTCCTTCAACAGGTCGGTCATTCCGTCATCCCCGCCTTGTCCATGATCAGGTGCGCGTCGGCGCCGAGCCGGGCTCGGAGCTTCTTGAGGGCGTCGGAGACCTGGCTCTTCACCGTGCCGATCGAGCAGTCGAGTACTTCGGCGGTCTGCGCTTCGGTGAGGTCTTCGTAGTACCGGAGCACCACTGCGGCGCGCTGGCGAGGTGGCAGCTGTTTGAGCTCCTCCCAGAGCCAGAGGCGGGCAGTGGCGTCTTCGGGGACTGCAGGTTGCTCCGGTACGTCGTCGCGCGGCTGCTCGCTGTGCCAGGACTTCCGGCGCCACCAGGTGATCGCGATCGACGTGATCGCCTTGCGGGTGTAGGCCTCGGCGTTGGCGGGGTCGCGGAGCTTGCGCCAGGCGACGTAGGTCTTGGTGAGCGCTTCTTGGACCAGGTCGTCGGCCAGGCCGCGTTCGCCGGCGAGCAGGTAGGCGTAGCGGTAGAGCGCGTGGTGCCTGCTGGTGGCGAACTCCTCGAACCCGGTGCGGTCCGGTCCGGCTGCCATCGGGTCTCCTTCGCCTCGGGTTGGCCCTTGTGACTGCCGTGACGGGTTCGGTGCGGCAAAAGGTTGGGTGGCAAGGCCAGGATGCCGGAATCTGGGCTGGCGATGCAGGAGATAGGAGTGAGATCGGAGGGAGGCGAGCCACCGCTGTGGTTTGGGTGGGCACGCCGCTTGAGCCGCGACGTGAGTTCGGGTGGGGCGAGGCGCTGGAGCGAGGTGCTGCGGGTTGGATCGGACTCGCGGCCGGCCACTCAGGAAGTTTGGGCGGGCACGCCGCTTGAGCCGCGACGTGAGTTCGGGTGGGGCGAGGCGCTGGAGCGGGGAGATGCGGGTTGGATCGGACACGCGCCCGGTCACCCGAGTGGTTTGGGCGGGCACGCCGCGCAAGCCGCGACCCGAGCTCGGGTGGGGCGACGCGCCGGGTCGCAACCCCGAAGACTTGCAACCACCTGGCAGAGTGGTCTCGTTCGACAATGTCGAACGAGTGGCGTTGTGCCGCCTCGCTAACGCTCCTACATTCCAGTTCTCCGTGGTCGTCACGGGGTGGAAGGGAGATCAAGCATGGCTACGACCGAGGCGGTCAAGGCGAAGACCCTTCTGGGGGAGTGCTCCGCCGAGCTCGCCGGTACGTTCATCCTGATCCTGTTCGGCTGTGGCGTCGTCGCCCAGGTTGTCGCCGGGGGTATCGGCGACCACGACTCGATCGCGTGGGCCTGGGGACTCGGTGTGACACTGGGCATCTACGTGGCGGGCCGGATGACCGGCGCGCACCTGAATCCGGCCGTGACGATCGCCCTGGCGGCGTTCCGCGGGTTCAGCTGGAAGAAGGTGCTGCCGTACTCGGTGGCACAGTTCCTCGGAGCGTTCCTGGCGGCGCTGGTAGTTCGGTGGAACTACACCGAGGCACTCAACAAGGTCGATCCCGGCCTGACCATCAAGACCCAGGGCGTGTTCTCCACGCTTCCGGGCAACGGCAGCATGGATCTCGGCGTCCACATGTGGGGCGGTTTCCGGGACCAGATCATCGGTACGGCGATCCTGATGATGGTGATCCTGGCCATCACCGACCTGCGCAACACCTCCCCGGCGGCCAACCTGGCACCGCTGATCGTCGGCCTGCTGGTGGTCGCGATCGGGATGGCGTGGGGCACCAACGCCGGGTATGCGATCAACCCGGCGCGTGACTTCGGTCCTCGGCTGGCCTCCTTCTTCACCGGGTACGGGGGAGCCTTCAAGGATCAGTTCGGGGACATCTATTTCTGGGTGCCGATCGTGGCGCCGATCATCGGAGCCCTCGTCGGCGCGTTCCTGTACGACCTGCTGGTCGGGCGCAACCTGCCGATCGCCGACGACGAGGAAGAGCCCGGCCGGATTCCCGAGGGCGAGACCACCGCATGACCCGCGAGCGTGAGGAGAGGAAATTCCATGGCTGACTTCGTAGGTGCCGTCGACCAGGGCACCACGAGCACCCGCTTCATGATCTTCGACCACTCCGGCAACGAGGTGGGCAAGCACCAGCTCGAGCACGAGCAGATCCTGCCGCAGGCCGGCTGGGTCGAGCACAACCCGGTGGAGATCTGGGAGCGCACCAGCTCGGTGATCCGGACCGCGCTGAACGCCAACAACCTGCAGGCCAGCGACCTGGCGGCGCTGGGCATCACCAACCAGCGTGAGACGGCGGTGGTCTGGAACAAGAAGACCGGCCGGCCGTACTACAACGCGATCGTCTGGCAGGACACCCGGACCGACCGGATCGCGTCGGCGCTGGAGCGTGAGGGCAAGGGCGACGTGATCCGGCAGAAGGCCGGTCTGCCGCCGGCGACGTACTTCTCGGCCGGCAAGGTGCAGTGGATCCTGGAGAACGTGGACGGGGTCCGCGAGGCCGCGGAGGCCGGTGACGCCGTCTTCGGCAACACCGACAGTTGGCTGCTGTGGAACCTCACCGGCGGTACCGAAGGCGGCGTCCACGTCACCGACGTGACGAACGCCAGCCGCACGATGCTGATGAACCTGGAGACGCTCGAGTGGGACGACGAGCTGATCTCGTTCTTCGACATCCCGCGGCAGATGCTGCCGGAGATCCGGCCGTCGTCGGACCCGAACAAGTACGGCGAGACGCTCGCCAACGGCCCGCTCGGCGGCGTGGTACCGCTGACGGGTGACCTCGGTGACCAGCAGGCGGCCACGGTCGGCCAGGTCTGCTTCAACCCGGGTGAGGCCAAGAACACCTACGGCACCGGCAACTTCATGCTGCTGAACACCGGTACCGAGCTGGTCCGCTCCAAGGCGGGGCTGCTCAGCACGATGGCCTACAAGTTCGGCGACGACGCTCCCGTCTACGCGCTGGAGGGATCGATCGCCGTCACCGGTTCGGCCGTCCAGTGGCTGCGCGACCAGCTCGGCATCATCTCGGGCGCGAGTGAGACCGAGACGCTGGCCCGGCAGGTGCCGGACAACGGCGGCGTGTACTTCGTACCGGCGTTCTCCGGGCTGTTCGCTCCGTACTGGCGGTCGGATGCGCGCGGTGCGATCGTCGGGCTGTCGCGGTTCAACACCAACGCCCACCTGGCCCGGGCGACGCTGGAAGCGATCTGCTACCAGAGCAAGGACGTCGCCGACGCGATGGAGAAGGACTCCGGGGTCAAGCTCGAGGTCCTGAAGGTCGACGGCGGTGTCACCGCCAACGAGCTCTGCATGCAGATGCAGGCCGACATCCTCGGCGTCCCGGTGAGCAAGCCGGTCGTCGCGGAGACCACCGCCCTCGGCGCGGCGTACGCGGCCGGGCTGGCGGTCGGGTTCTGGAACAACACCGACGAACTGGTGCAGAACTGGAACGAGGACAAGCGCTGGAGTCCCGAGTGGAACGACGAACAGCGTGCGGACGGGTACAAGGGGTGGGAGAAGGCGGTCAGCCGCACTCTCGACTGGGTCGACGTGGACTAGGTAACACCCCGGACTAACCAGCCCGCGGTCAGCGTTGTGCAGTACGAGGGAAACGACGGAAGGAACAGAAGTGGGAGCAGCGGCACTGTCACCGCAGGCCAGGACCGACGCCATCGAGGCGATGGCGGACGGTCGGGAACTCGACATCCTGGTGGTCGGTGGCGGGGTGGTCGGCACAGGTTCGGCGCTCGACGCCGCGACCCGGGGACTGACCACCGGTCTGCTGGAGGCTCGCGACTTCGCGAGCGGCACCTCCAGCCGGTCCAGCAAGCTGGTCCACGGCGGGCTGCGCTACCTGGAGATGCTGGACTTCCGTCTCGTGCACGAGGCGTTGCAGGAGCGTGGGCTGCTCCTGCAACGCCTCGCACCCCACCTGGTGAAGCCGGTGGCGTTCCTCTACCCGCTACAGCACCGCTGGTGGGAGCGCTTCTACGCCGGCGCCGGCGTCGCCCTGTACGACGCGATGTCACTCAGCTCGGGCCACGGCGCCGGGCTGCCGATCCACAAGCACCTGACCAGGCGCGGAGCGATGCGACTCGCCCCCAGCCTCAAGAAGTCGGCGCTGGTCGGCGCCCTCCAGTACTACGACGCGCAGGTCGACGATGCCCGGCACACGATGGAGCTGGCCCGTACTGCGGCGTCGTACGGCGCGCATGTCGCCAACCGGGTCAAGGTGACCGGCTTCCTGCGTCAGGGCGAGCGGGTGACCGGGGTCAAGGCCAAGGACCTGGAGAGCGGCCGCGAGTTCGAGGTGCGCGCCAAGCAGGTCGTCAACGCGACCGGCGTGTGGACCGATGACACCCAGGCGATGGTCGGCGAGCGCGGTCAGTACCACGTGCGCGCCTCGAAGGGCATCCACCTGGTGGTGCCGAAGGACCGGATCCAGTCCAGCACCGGGATGATCCTGCGGACCGAGAAGTCGGTCCTCTTCATCATCCCGTGGGGCCGGCACTGGCTGATCGGCACCACCGACACCGACTGGAACCTGGACAAGGCCCACCCGGCCGCGACCAGCAAGGACATCGACTACCTGCTCGACCACGTCAACGACGTGCTGGTCACGCCGCTGACCCGTGAGGACGTCGAAGGCGTGTACGCCGGTCTGCGGCCGCTGCTGGCGGGCGAGTCGGAGAGTACGTCGAAGCTGTCCCGCGAGCACGTCGTCGCGCACGCCGCCCCCGGTCTGGTGGTCGTTGCCGGTGGCAAGTACACGACGTACCGGGTGATGGCCAAGGACGCGGTCGACGCGGCCGCCAACGCCCTGGACGGACGGGTGCCGAAGTCGGTCACCAAGAACACCCCGCTGGTCGGCGCGGACGGGTACCACGCGATGTGGAACCAGCGGCACCTGATCGCGCAGCGCTCGGGGCTGCACGTGGCCCGGATCGAGCACCTGCTCAACCGGTACGGCGCCCTGATCGACGAGGTGCTCGCGCTGGTCGAGGAGGACCCGTCGCTGGGTGAGCAGCTGCCCGGCACGCAGGACTACCTCAAGGCCGAGGTGGTCTACGGGGCTCGCAGCGAAGGCGCGCGGCACCTGGACGACGTGCTGGCCCGGCGGACCCGGATCTCGATCGAGGCCTGGGACCGCGGTGTCGAGGCAGCTGAGGCAGCGGCTCGGCTGATGGCGCCGGTGCTCGGCTGGGACGAGGCGACGATCGAGCGGGAGGTCTCCTTCTACACCCAGCGGGTGCAGTCGGAGCGTGACTCGCAGGACCAGCCCGACGACGAGTCGGCCGACAAGGTCCGCCTCGGGGCGCCGGACATCGTCTCACCGGCCTGACGCATTTGGTTGCCAGCAGCAAGTAGTGCTGACTGCTGACTAAAGTGGCGGGCATGGATCTCGCAGAACTGGCCGAGAGTGCCGAAGCGACGCTGATCTCCTCGATCGGCGAGGTCGATCCGGGAGTGGTCGAGCGGCTGGGGATCACCAGCCGCAGGTTCGGACGCGGGATCGCGATCTCGCTCCGCAACGATCCCTCCCGGTTCTGGTCGAAGGCGGTGGGCTTCGGGTTCGACCGGCCGGTGACCTCGGAGTTGATCGGCGAGGTCGTCGACTTCTACCGCGAGGCCGGTACTGCGTCGGCGAGCTTTCACTTGCCACCGGCCGTGCTACCGGCCGACTGGGAAGAGATTCGGGCCACCTACGGACTCGAGTTGACCGGAACACTGGTGCGGCTGGTGCGGGACGACACTCCCATCGAGCCCGTCGAGACGACGTTGCGGGTCGGCCAACTGGACCCCTCGGACACGGCCGGCGTCCGCGCCTGGGCCGAGCTGCAGATCCTCGCGTTCGCGATGCCGGACCCGGACGGTCTGCTGGCGGAGATGCTGGTCGCGTTCTGCCACCTGCGGCACTTCCAGCCGTACGCCGCCTGGGACGGCGACCGGCTGGTCGCGACCGGCGGCTTGTTCGTGGACGGCGCGATGGGTAAGTGCGTCAACGCGTCCACGCTGCCGGAGTACCGCGGTCGTGGAGCGCAGTCGGCGCTGATCGCCGTCCGGGTGCAGAACGCGCTGGCAGCCGGCTGCAAATGGGTCTCGACGGGGGCGGACAAGCCGGCCTTGGGCAAGCGCAACCCATCGCTCGACAACATGCAGCGAGCCGGCTTCAAGGCTCTCTACGAGCGCCCAGGCTGGACCTGGAAGCCGTGACCCTCACTGGTCGGGGCGGATCCAGCCGAAGGTTCGCTGGACCGCCGCCTGCCAGTTGGCGTACTCCGTGGCGCGACGGTCGGGGTCCATGTGGGGGAGCCACTGGCCGGCGCGGTGCCAGTTGCTGCGCAGGCCCTCCAGGTCAGGCCAGTAGCCGACGGCCAGACCGGCGGCGTACGCGGCGCCCAGTGACACCGTCTCGGTGACCATCGGGCGGACCACCGGGACATCGAGCAGGTCGGCGAGGAACTGCATCAGCAGGTTGTTCGCCGTCATGCCGCCGTCGACCTTGAGCGCCTTCAGGGCGATCCCGGAGTCCGCGTTCATCGCGTCGACCACCTCGAGCGTCTGGAACGCGGTCGCCTCCAGCACCGCCCGGGCCAGATGCCCCTTGGTGATGTACGACGTCAGCCCCGCGATCACGCCACGCGCCTCGCTGCGCCAGTGCGGCGCGAACAGGCCGGAGAACGCGGGCACGATGTAGGCGCCGCCGTTGTCCTCGACCGTCCGCGCCAGCGTCTCGATCTCGGCGGCAGTGTGGATCAGCCCGAGGCCGTCCCGAAACCACTGCACCAGCGAGCCGGTGACCGCCATCGACCCTTCCAGCGCGTACGCCGCCGGCTCCGACCCGATCTGGTACGCGACCGTGGTCAGCATGCCGTGCGTCGACCGGACGATCTCCTTGCCGGTGTGCAGCAGCAGGAACGACCCGGTCCCGTAGGTGCACTTGGCCTCACCCGCGCTGAAACACGTCTGCCCGAACAGCGCAGCCTGCTGGTCGCCCAGCGCAGCCCCGATCCGTACGCCGGGAAGCACCTCCGCCGCGGTGCCGAAGTCCCCTGACGACGGCCGGATCTCCGGCAGCACACACCGCGGCACGTCGAAGGCGGCGAGCAGTTCGTCGTCCCATTCGAGCGTCTCGATGTTCATCAGCATCGTCCGGCTGGCGTTCGTCACGTCGGTGGCGTGCAGCCCTCCGTTCGGGCCGCCGGTGAACTTCCAGATCAGCCAGGTCTCCATCGTGCCGAACAACACCTCGCCGCGATTGGCGCGACCGCGCAGACCGGGGGTGTGGTCGAGCATCCAGCGCAGCCGGGGCGCGGAGAAGTACGTCGTCAGCGGCAGCCCGCACAGGTCCGCGAACCGATCCGGGCCTTCGTCGCCGGCCAGTTCGGTGATCAGCCGGTCGGTCCGGGTGTCCTGCCAGACGACGGCGTGACCGATCGGCTGGCCGGTCCTGCGGTCCCAGAGCAGACTGGTCTCCCGCTGGTTGGTGATGCCGATGGCAACGATCTGGGAGGGCTCGGCGCCGATCTGCCGGATCGCGGCCGGCACCACCCGGGTGACGTTGCGCCAGATCTCCGCCGCGTCGTGCTCGACCCAGCCCGGCCGCGGGAAGTACTGCTTGTGCTCCCGCTGCGCCACCGACACCAACCGCCCGCGGCGGTCGAACAGGATGCAGCGGGTCGAGTTGGTGCCCTGGTCGACAGCGGCGACGTATTGCTCGGCCATCAGATCCCCCTCGGTGGGGCAGGGGAGAGCAGTCTCGTCATCGGTCCTCGCGAAGGTCGCGGCCGATGGCTTCCGCGGTCGCGCGGACCATCGTGATCAGGTCGGTGCGATGCCGGAGTCTGCTGTCGCAGATGCGCTCGATCCGGCCGGTCAGGCCGACGGCGCCGACCACCAAGCCCCCCAGACCGCGGATGGGGGCAGCGATGCCGGCCAGTTCGACGGTGTGCTCCTCGAACTCGGCAGCCCACCCCTTCGCCCGTACTGCGGCAAGCTCCTCCGCCAGCCGGGCGGGTTCCGTGATCGTCCTGGTCGTGTAGGCGTCGAGCTTGGCGGGCCGGGTGCCACCGGAAGCGTCGAAGGCGAGCACCGCCTTGCCGAGCGCGCACGCGTGCGGCGGCAACGTCGTACCGACGTCGAGGTTCTGGTCGCTGTCGTCGGGACGGAAGACATGGTGCACGACCACCACCTTGCCCTCCACCAGTCGGCCGACGCGAACCACCTCGCCGCTGCGGGACGCCAGCGAATCGGCCCAGTTGATCGCCCGGCTGCGCAGCTCGTTCGGGTCGAGATAGGTCTCGCCCAGCCGCCCGAACGCGTCGCTGAGCCGGTAGTGCGCGCCGCTGTGGTCCTGGTCGACGAAACCGACCTGGTGCAACGTTTTCAGAATGCCGTGCACGGTCGCCTTGGCCAGCCCGAGCGCATTGCTGAGATCGGCGACGCCCAACCCGTTCGGCGCCGCGGCGAGTAGTCGCAGCACGGCCGCAGCACGCTCGATGGACTGCACGCTGCCCGGCACACCGGCAGGCTACCTGCGATTGCGCGTCGTGGCTGCGCTTCGCACGCGCTTACTCGCTGGCGATCGCCCGCAGTACGTCGAGTCTGGCTGCACGGCGTGACGGCCAGACCGCAGCCAGTACGCCGACCACGGCTGCGACCAGTACTGCGATCACCAGTTGGAGCACGGGGATCTCGAGTACGCCGAGGCCGTCCTCGCGCATCACATGCTGGACCGCCGCGCCGAACAGGACGCCGATCAGCAGCCCGAGAAGCGCACCCAGCAAGGCGATCGCGATCGCCTCGACCTGCAGCATCCGGCGCAGCTGCGGCCCGTCCATCCCGATCGCGCGGAGCAGCCCGATCTCCCGGGTGCGCTCGATCACGCCGAGCGCGAGGGTGTTCACGATGCCGAGGACGGCGATCAGGATCGCCAGCGCGAGCAGCATCGCGATCACGGCCAGCACGGTGTCGATCGGCTGCTGCTGGCTCTGCGCGTAGGCCTGCTGGTCGCGCGCCTTGACGGCCGGGTAGTCGGCGAGCTGGGCGCCGACGGCCTGCCGGACCGTGCCGAGATCGGTGCCATTGGCAACTTCGACGTACAGGGTGCGGTCGGTGGTGGCGCCGCCGGCCCGGGTGAAGGTGGGCTGGGCCACGATGACGGCATTGAGCTGACGGTTCGGCGCGATGATGCCACCGACCCGCAGGGTCTGCTTGGCGCTGTCGGTGGTCAGCTCGAACTTCTCGCCGACCACCAGGTCGAGCTGGTCGGCCAGGTTGCGGGGGATCACCGCGTCGCCGTTCTTCAGCCCGTCCGCCGAGCCGGAGAGGAACCGGGCGGTGATCGGTCCGGCGAGGGTGCCGTCGTCCACACCGGCCACGGTGACCCGGTGATCGGCGATGTCGCCCGGCATCTGCCGGACGCGGTGCACGGAGGTGACCCCGGGGACCTTGGCGATCTTGTCGCCGACCTGGCTGCTGAACGGCTGGTCGGCGCTGACCAGGAGCTCGGCGGTCCCGATCGCGTCCTGCAGCCCCTGGTTGACCGAGGCCTTCGCCGACGCGGCGATGACGACCAGGCCGCTGACCAGGGCCAGCGAGATCATCAGGGCGGACGCGGTGGCCGAGGTACGGCGGGGATTGCGCTCGGCGTTGCGGCGGCCGAGCGTGATGGGGGCCTGGTGGCCGAACGGCGACAGCAGCGCGCGTACGGCGTACCGGCTGATCAGGGGGCTGGTCATCACCACGCCGAGGGTGCCGATGGCGGCGGCGAGGCCGATCAGGATCGCGGCAGGGAGGCCTTGCAGGGTGAAGCCGATCGCGACCAGTAGCGCGGTCATCAGCAGCATGAAGGCGCCGAGCACCAGGCGGAGGAGCAGCGAGCGTTCGGGGACGCTCACGTCGTCGCGCATCGCGGCGACCGGCGGGAGCTTGCCGGCTCGGCGGGCCGCGGGGTAGGCGGCGAAGAGGGTGACGCCGACGCCGAGGAGATAGCAGGCGATGACGGTCGGGATGCTGATCTGGAGGCTGGAGCCCGGGATGGCCAGGTCGAGGGATTTGTAGAAGGCTTGCAGGCCGCCCGCCACCCCCGCGCCGAGGAGCAGGCCGAGGGTCGAGCCGACGACGCCGATCACGAGAGCTTCGATCAGGACCGTGCTGGTCACCTGGCCGCGGGATGCGCCGATCGCCCGCAGCATCGCCAGTTCGCGGGAACGCTGGGCGACCAGCATCGCGAAGGTGTTGACGATCAGGAACGCGCCGACGAAGAGCGCGATCCCGGCGAACAGCAGCAGGACGGCACTGAAGCCGCCGAAGCTGTTGTCGATGGCGCTCTCGCCGTCGGCCGAGACCTGCGCCGCAGTCCGGACGCTGACGTCTTTGCCGGCGACCTTGGCGATCGCCTGGGTGACGGCCTGCACGTCCTGGCCGGGCTCGACGGTGACGGTGATCGTGGTCCAGCCGGGGCGGCCGAGGATCAGCAGTTGAGCGGTGGCGGAGTCGAAGGTGATCAGCGGAGCGCCGGCCGAGGCGCCGGAGAGGCTGGGGGTGGTGACCCCGGTGAGGATCGCGGTGACCGCCCTGACCGGGGTGACGACCTTGATCTGGTCGCCGATCTCGTAGCCCTCGCGCTTGGCCGTCGATTGGTCGATCGTCAGCTGCTGCTGGCCCCAGGACGGCTTGCCGTCGATCAGCTGGAAGGTCGCCGTACGGCGGTCGCGCGGCCAGCTCGCGGCGTACGTGGGGAGGCCGAAGGCGTCGGTCGGTTGACCGTCGGAGCCGAGGATCTGGGCGCCCGCGACGAGGATCTGCGGATCGGCGCTGGCCACGCCGGGGACGCCCGCGATCTGGGTCGCGAGATCAGAAGAAAGGGTGGCGGGGCGGGCGTTGGACAGGCCGGGGTTGTTCTTGAGCGCGGCAGCCGGGGTGACGGTGATGTCGGCGGGGCTGCCGGCGTAGTTCTTCTTGAGGGCGGCCGACAGGGTGTCGGTGAAGATTAGCGCGCCGCCGACGAAGGCGACGCCGAGCAGCACGGCGACCATGCACAGCAGGAAACGGAGCCGGTGCGCGAGCACCGACCGGAGGCCGAGCTTGAGCATCAGCCGGCCTCTTGGGCGTCGAGCTGCTTCATCCGGTCGAGCACGGAGTCCGCGGTCGGATCGAGCAGCTCGGACTGCAGCAAGCCGTCGGCGAGGAAGACCACGCGGTCGGCGTACGAGGCGGCGGTCGGGTCATGCGTGACCATCACGACGGTCTGGCCGAAGTCGCGCACGGAGCGGTGCAGGAAGCTGAGCACGTCGGCGGACGAGCGGGAGTCGAGGTTGCCGGTCGGCTCGTCGGCGAACACGACCTCGGGCCGGGAGACGAGTGCGCGGGCACAGGCGACACGCTGCTGCTGGCCGCCGGACAGCTCGGACGGCTTGTGGTTGAGGCGATCCCGCAAACCGATCGCGTCGATCACCTTGTCGAGCCACTCGGTGTCGGGTTTGCGGCCGGCCAGGTCCAGCGGGAGGGTGATGTTCTCCAGCGCGCTGAGGGTGGGGACCAGGTTGAAGGCCTGGAAGACGAACCCGATCTTGTCGCGGCGCAGGTGGGTGAGGCGCTTCTCGTCGAGCCGCGTGAGGTCGACGTCACCGAGCAGCACCTGCCCGGTGGTGGGCCGGTCCAGGCCGGCCAGGCAGTGCAGCAAGGTCGACTTGCCGGAGCCCGACGGGCCCATGATCGCGGTGAACCGGCCCTTGCCGAAGTCCAGACTCACCTCGGCCAGCGCGTCGACCCGGGTGTCGCCGGCGCCGTAGCTCTTGCCGAGTCCGACGGTCCGGATGGCCACGCTCTGCTCGACAACTTTCACGGTCACACCCAGAACGCTATCCGCCCGCGGGTCCGACGCACATCAGCCCCACCCAACAGTCGCCGGGTGGGGCTGATGAAGGGGTCAGGCGTCGATGACGACCGGGATGACGACCGGACGGCGACGCCAGTGGCGCCAGGTCCAGTTGCCGACCGCCCGGCCGACGAGCTCCTCCAGCGCGTGGGCGTCTCCAATACTTTCGGAGGCCGCCTTCGCGAGGGTGTCCTCGATCACCGGGATGACGTCCTTGAACGTCGTGTCGTCGTGGACGAACCCGCGAGCCAGGAAGTCCGGCGGCTCGGCCAGCCGGCCGGTGTTGGCATCGACCAGCAGCACGACGGTGACGACGCCCTCCTCGGCCAGCGTCCGGCGGTCCTTCAGGTTCGCCTCGGTGACCCCGCCGACCGTCATGGCGTCGACGTACACGTAACCGGCCTCGACCTTGCCGACGATCTTCGCCCGGCCCTTGTCCAGGTCGACGACCACACCGTCCTCGGCGATGATCACCCGATCAGCCGGTACGCCGGTGGCGACGGCGAGCGCCGCGTTCGCCTTCAGGTGCCGGTACTCGCCGTGGACCGGCATCACGTTGCGGGGCTTGATCAGGTTGTAGCAGTAGACCAGCTCGCCGGCACTCGCGTGCCCGGAGACGTGCACCTTGGCGTTGCCCTTGTGGACGACGTTCGCGCCCCAGCGGATCAGGCCGTTGATCAGGCCGTAGATCGCGTTCTCGTTGCCGGGGATCAGCGAGCTGGCCATCAGCACGGTGTCGCCCTCGCCGATCCGGATCATGTGATCGCGGTTCGCCATCCGGGCCAGCGCGGCCATCGGCTCACCCTGCGAGCCGGTGCAGATCAGCGTGACCTTGCGGTCGGGGAGCTTCTCCAGCTCCTTCAGGTCGACGATCAGACCCTTGGGGATCTTTAGGTAGCCCAGGTCACCGGCGATACCCATGTTGCGGACCATCGAGCGGCCGACGAACGCGACCTTGCGGCCGCCCAGCTTGGCTGCGTCCAGCACCTGCTGGATCCGGTGCACGTGGCTGGCGAAGCTGGAGACGATGATCCGGCCGGGCGCGGTCCGGAAGACCGTGTCGATGGCCGGGCCGAGGTCCTTCTCGGAGGTGGTGAAACCGGGCACCTCGGCGTTGGTCGAGTCCGTCATGAAGAGGTCGACGCCCTCTTCGCTGAGCTTGGCGAACCCGCGCAGGTCGGTCAGCCGCTTGTCCAGCGGGAACTGGTCCATCTTGAAGTCGCCGGTGTGCAGCACGATGCCGGCCTTGGTCCGGATCGCGACCGCGAGGCCGTCCGGGATCGAGTGGTTGACGGCGAAGAACTCGGTCTCGAACGGGCCGACCTTGCGCCGGTCGCCCTCCTTGACCTCGATCGTCTTCGGGGTGATCCGGTGTTCCTTGAGCTTGGAGGTGATGAACGCCAGGGTCAGCTTGGAGCCGATCACCGGGATGTCGGCGCGCTCCTTCAGCAGATACGGGACGCCGCCGATGTGGTCTTCGTGGCCGTGGGTGAGGACGATCGCGTCGATCTTGTCCAGCCGGTCCCGGATGTAGCCGAAATCAGGCAGGATCACGTCGACGCCGGGCTGGTGCTCCTCGGGGAACAGCACGCCGCAGTCCACGATCAGCAACCGGCCGCGGTGCTCGAACACGGTCATGTTGCGGCCGATCTCCCCGAGACCGCCCAGAGCGACCACGCGGAGCGCGTCCTGGGGCAGGCGGGGCGGTTGGCCGAGGTCGGGATGCGGATGACTCATACTGCGGACCGTATCCGAGAGTGGTGGTTGTGCCTGGCATCGACCGGGTGTGAGCCGAAACTCAGGCGGGTGCTAGCGCGGCGCGCGAGGGGGTCGCGGAGCCCGGTCAGCCGTCCACGCCGATCAGGTCGACGCCGGCCGACTCCTGCGCGACTTCCTCCGCCGACCGGGTCGGCAGCGGCGGCGGGGTGCCGCCCCAGGCGGGGCAGAGGGCCTTGTGGTCACACCAGTCGCAGAGCGCGCCCTTGCTCGGCTGCCAGTCGCCTGACTCCAGCGCGAGGCTGATGGCCTGCCAGAGCGCCTCGACCTTGCGTTCGCAGGCGCGCAGGTCGGCCTCGTCGGGGACGTAGCGGATGATCTCGCCGTTGCCGAGGTAGACCAGCTGCAGCATCGCCGGTACGACGCCGCGCAGCCGCCACAGCACCAAGGCGTAGAACTTCATCTGGAACAACGCCTTGGCCTCGAAGAACTCCGACGGCGACCGCCCGGTCTTGTAGTCGACGACCCGGATCTCCCCGGTCGGCGCGACGTCGAGGCGATCGACGTACCCGCGCAGAGTCAGACCCGACTCGAGCACGGTCTCGACGTACAGCTCCCGCTCGGCCGGCTCCAGCCGGTTGGGGTCCTCCAGCGTGAAGTACTTGCCGAGCAATTGGTGAGCCTCTTGCAGGAACTTGGCCAGCTCCTCGCCGTCGGCGTCCTCAGTGAACAGCTCGGCCACCTCGGGCTCGGCCTCGAGCAGCTTCTGCCATTGCGGCTCCAGCATCCCGGCAGCTTGCTCGAGCGTGCGTTGGCCGCTCGGCAGGTCGAAGAGGCGCTCCAGTACGGCGTGCACGACCGTGCCCCGGACGGCGGCCGACGACGGCTTCTCCGGCAGCCGGTCGATCACTCTGAACCGGTACTTGAGCGGGCAGCTCATGAAGTCGGCCGCACGGGACGGCGACAGGGCACCGTTCGGATGGCCGTGCCGGTCGACAGCTGCAGCGACGCTCATGCCGTCAAGGCTAGGGGAGAGCGCCGACACTCTGGGGCTCACAGCCAACTCACAGCGGACTTTCGGCGAACCATCGGGTCGGGTCGGCACTCTGGATCCATCGGCGAGACGAGGAGAGCCACAGATGCATGACCACGACAGAGGACTCGAGTACGACCTCGGCGTACTGCGCCGGCGCAACGTGCTGAGGTTGTTCGCCGGTGCCGGGTTGGCTGTTGTCGCCGGCTGCGCCGCCGACAACACCACGACGAGCGGTTCCACACCGAGCACCTCCGGTGCGGCGGCCAGTCCGACATCGACGAGTTCGACGGCGACCACGAATGTCGAGGAGATTCCCGAGGAGACCGCCGGGCCGTTCCCCGGCGACGGGTCCAACGGGCCGAACGTGCTGACCGAGTCGGGCATCGTGCGCAGCGACCTGACCAAGAGCTTCGGCTCCGCGTCGGGTGTGGCCGAGGGCGTCCCGCTGACGGTCGAGCTCGTAGTACTGGACGCTGCCAAGGACACGCCGCTGGCCGGTGCTGCCGTCTACCTGTGGCACTGCGACGCGCAGGGCCGCTACTCGCTCTACGACGGCGAGATCAGCGGCGAGAACTACTGCCGCGGAGTACAGGCCGCCGACTCGGCCGGGAAGGTCACCTTCACCACGATCTTCCCCGCGGCGTACCAGGGGAGGTGGCCGCACATCCACTTCGAGGTGTACTCGTCGCTGTCCGAGGCGACGGCCGCCGGAAGATCAGCGCGACCTCGCAACTAGCTCTGCCGGCCGAGGCGTGCAGCGCGGTCTACGCGACCTCCGGGTACGACGGGAGCGCGCAGAACCTGGCGTCCAGCTCGCTGGAGAAGGACAACGTGTTCAGCGACGACGGCGCCGTGCGCCAGCTGGCGGCGACCACCGGCGGGGTGCAGGACGGATACACCGCCCGGCTCACCGTGGGTGTGTAGCGCGCTCTTACCACTGGACCGATAGCGTTGCCTCGATGTCCGAGTCGCGTGATCCTCACAGTCCCACCCCGTCCGCCGGTCCGACGCCGGGCACGTGGGTGATCGGCAGCGTCCGCGGGATCAAGCTGACGATGCGGTTCACCTGGCTGCCGGTGGCGCTGTTGCTGGCCTTCGGGTTCTCCAGCATCATCGGCGCGCAGTTCCCCGACCTGGGCAGCTGGCGGTACGTCGCGTCGTTCGCGTTCGTGGTCGCCTTCACCGCGTCGATCCTGCTGCACGAGCTGGCGCACGCGCTGGTCGCGCTGCGGTTCGGCATCACGGTCTCCGAGATCAACCTCGGATTCTTCGCGGCCGGCACCCACATCGAGGGGGAGCGGAAACGCCCCTTCGAGGAGTTCGCCGTGTCCGTGGTCGGGCCGCTGGCGTCGCTGCTGGTCGGCGGGCTGGCCTATCTGGGCTCGCGTGCGGCCGACGAAGGTGTGGCGTACGTCGCGTTGTTCGAGCTGGCGGTGGCGAACCTGATCGTCGGCGTCACCAACCTGCTGCCCGGCCTCCCACTGGACGGCGGGTGGGTACTCCGCGCCTTCGTGTGGAAGGTGACCGGCAACCCGCACACCGGCACGATCGCGGCCGCCTGGGCCGGCCGGATCCTGGCCATCGCCGTACTGGCTGCGCCGGTGATCCTGCAGGAGCTGTTCGACCGGCAGCCGACCATCATCGACTTCGTCATCGCGCTGGCCGTCGGGTTCTTCCTCTGGATGGGCTCGACCGCGTCCCTGATGCAGGCCCGCCTCCGGCGCAAGCTGCCCGCGCTGCAGGTCCGCACGCTGGCTCGGCGCGCGATCGCAGTACATGCCAGTACGCCGATCTCCGAGGCCATCCGCCTCGCCACCGGTGCCCAAGCCGGCGCGGTCGTCGTGACCGATGGCGACGACAAGCCCCACGCCCTCGTCTCGGAGTCAGCTGTCAGCGCCGTCGCCCCCAACCAGCGCCCCTGGACCACGGTCGGCGAGGTCGCCACCCGGATCGGCGCCGGCCACATCATCGGCGTCAACGACACCGGCGAAGAGATCCTCGACACCCTCCGCAAGAACCCCTCCTCGGAGTACCTGGTGCTGGACGCCAACGGCCTGGTTTACGGCGTACTGGCCACCGCCGACGTGGAACAGGCCTTCCGCACCCGCTGATCCGGAACTGTCGGGGTCCCGAAGTAGGGTGACCCTCTTATGTCTGATCTTCGCGATTTTCCTGATGCCTCGTTCTCCGGGGTGCACCACGGGCCGCTGCAGGCCGGTGAGTGGATCACCCTGTCCGACTCCAAGCAGCGCCGGCACTCGGTGTTCCTGGAGCGTGGGAAGGTGTTCCACACGACCAAGGGCGGGATCGAGCACGACGAGCTGATCGACGGGCCCGACGCGGTGGTGATCCGGTCCAAGGGTGGCGTGGAGTACCTCGCGCTGCGGCCGTTGATGGCGGACTACTCGGTGTCGATGCCGCGCGGCGCGGCGGTGATCTACCCCAAGGACACCGCTCAGATCGTGACGATGGCCGACATCTTCCCGGGCGCGAAGGTGGTCGAGGCGGGCGCCGGGTCGGGCGCGCTGACGACGGCGCTGCTGCGGGCGGTCGGGATCCACGGGCAGGTGATCTCGTACGAGCGCCGCGAGGACTTCGCCGAGGTGGCCCGCAAGAACGTGACCGGCTTCTTCGGCGCCGAGCACCCGGCCTGGCGGCTGCAGGTCGGCGACCTGGTTGAGTCGCTGGACGAGCAAGACGTGGACCGGATCATCCTCGACATGCTGGCGCCGTGGGAGTGCGTGGACGCAGCCGCCGGCGCGCTGGTGCCGGGTGGGGTGTTCTGCGCGTACGTCGCTACCACCACCCAGTTAAGCAGGGTCGTGGAGACCCTGCGGGCGCACGGCGAGTTCACCGAGCCGCGGTCGTGGGAGTCGCTGGTGCGGGACTGGCACGTCGAGGGGCTGGCGGTCCGGCCGGGGCACCGGATGCAGGGTCACACCGCGTTCCTGGTCACCGCGCGGCGGATGGCGCACGGCGTACAGGCGCCCCGGAAGAAGCGCCGGCCGGCCCCTGGCGCGTACGGCGACGACTATTCCGGACCCCGCAAGTCCGATACCGGTGAAGACACGCCGCCGGCAACCGGATCATCCGCAACCGACACGTGATGGGATTCGGCTTGCTAGGTGAGGTTTTCTGGGTAAGGTCCATAGGGTCGAGCCCCACATGGTGAGGTGATGATCGTGGCTGGAGACGAGAGTCCTACCGCGGCAGAGCTGCGTAACCAGGTCCGGTACCTGGAGGCCGAGGTCGCAGCGTTGCGGCGGAGGTTGTTGGAGCACCCGGCGGACAGCCGGTCGCTCGAGAGCAGACTGTCCGAAACCCAGGCGTCCTTGTCGAGTGTGACCGCCCAGAACGAACGGCTGGCGGACACCCTTCGCGAGGCCCGAGAGAAGATCATCGCCCTGAAGGAGGAAGTCGACCGGCTGGCCCAACCGCCGTCCGGTTTCGGTACCTTCCTGGGCCGCAACGACGATGACACGCTGGACGTGTTCACCGGGGGCCGCAAGCTCCGGGTCGCTGCGAGCCCATCAGTCGACTTGGACGCGCTTCGGCTCGGCCAGGAACTGATGCTGAACGAGGCGCTGAACGTGGTCGAAGCCTGCGACTTCGAGGTCGTCGGTGACGTGGTGATGTTGAAGGAGCTGCTGGCCGACGGCGAGCGGGCACTGGTGATCGCGCAGGCGGACGAGGAACGTATCGTCCGGCTCGCCCAGCCGCTGCTCGACCAGTCGCTGCGGACCGGTGACTCCCTGCTGCTGGAGCCCCGCTCCGGCTATGTCTACGAGAAGATCCCGAAGTCCGAGGTCGAGGAGCTGGTGCTCGAAGAGGTCCCGGACATCGACTACACGCAGATCGGTGGGCTGGCCGGCCAGATCGAGCAGATCCGGGACGCGGTCGAGATGCCGTATCTGCACAAGGACCTGTTCCTCGAGCACGAGCTGAAGCCGCCGAAGGGTGTCCTGCTGTACGGGCCGCCCGGCTGTGGCAAGACGCTGATCGCGAAGGCGGTCGCCAACTCGCTGGCCAAGAAGGTCGCCGAGCGGACCGGGGTGGAGGGGCAGAAGTCGTTCTTCCTCAACATCAAGGGTCCGGAGCTGCTCAACAAGTACGTGGGTGAGACCGAGCGGCACATCCGCCTCGTCTTCCAGCGCGCCCGGGAGAAGGCTTCCGAGGGCATGCCGGTGATCGTGTTCTTCGACGAGATGGACTCGCTGTTCCGCACCCGCGGCTCCGGTGTCTCCTCCGACGTCGAGAACACCATCGTCCCGCAGCTGCTGAGCGAGATCGACGGCGTCGAGGGCCTGGAGAACGTGATCGTGATCGGCGCCTCGAACCGTGAGGACATGATCGACCCGGCGATCCTGCGGCCGGGCCGGCTGGACGTGAAGATCAAGATCGAGCGGCCGGACGCCGAGTCCGCCCGCGACATCTTCTCGAAGTACCTGACCACGACGCTGCCGTTGCACCCCGACGACGTCAGCGAGTTCGGTGGCGACCGCGGCGAGTGCGTGAACGGGATGATCCAGCGCACGGTCGAGCGGATGTACACCGAGGCCGACGAGAACCGCTTCCTCGAGGTCACCTATGCCAACGGTGACAAGGAGGTCCTGTACTTCAAGGACTTCAACTCGGGCGCGATGATCCAGAACATCGTCGACCGGGCCAAGAAGATGGCGATCAAGGCGTTCCTCGACGACGGCCAGAAGGGTCTGCGGGTGCAGCACCTGCTGCAGGCCTGCGTGGACGAGTTCAAGGAGAACGAGGACCTGCCGAACACGACCAACCCGGACGACTGGGCCCGGATCTCCGGCAAGAAGGGCGAGCGGATCGTCTACATCCGTACGCTCATCTCCGGCAAGCAGGGCACCGAGCCGGGTCGATCGATCGACACGGCAACGAACACCGGTCAGTACCTGTAACACGCTTCATCGGCAGCCGCCCCGGATCCTCGGATCCGGGGCGGCTGTTGCTTTGCCCGCTCAGTCGTGTTTCCGTAAGCGAGAGGGGAAAGGGCCTGGGGGACGGGTTCCAGGGGGTGGGCGGCATGCCCAGATTCAGCGTGTCCGGAGCGGTTCGGCAGCTCTCGCAGGCGGACTGGCTCAAGCCGCTGCTGGCCGGGATCTTCGTCGACGGTGTCGAGGTCACCCAGGTGATCCAGTACCGCAAGGCGGCGGCGCACCTGACCGACCGAGACGATCACGGGCCGGACAACTCGATCGGGCTGGTCGCCGACAAGACGGCGTACGTGCGGGTGTACGTGCATGCGGTGTTCGCCGACGTGCCCAACGTGCAGGCGACGGTCACGGTGCAGCGGATGAAGTACGGCGTCTGGGTGGATGCCGGGACGCTCAGTCAGCAAGGTCCAGGGGTGATCACCGCGCTCGCGGAGCCGGACTACGAGACCGAGCGCGGCACGCTCTGGAACAGCCTGAACTTCGTCATCCCCGCGGCCCAGATGCGCGGGACCTTCCGGCTCAAGGTGGTTGCCACCGCGCCGAGCCGCCGCAGCGCGGAGTACACCCAGGTCGTTGGCGCGAGTCTGCTCCAGACGCTCAGAGTGCGGATGATCCCGGTCCGCTATTCGGGTGACGACTTGGCCGGCAACCATGTCGACCTGCCCGCGCCGACGATCGCCGACCTGCAGAGCACAGTGCCACAGACTCTGGACTGGTTCCCGGTCTCGAGGACGCCCGAGTTGTCGATCGCCGGCACGATGAACTGGTTCGTCCCGTTGGCCGGGGCCATTGTCGACGGCAAGTGTCCGGACGCCTGGAACAGCCTGCTCAGCTGGCTCTATCTGATGAAGATGGCCGACGGCAACAGACCCGGTTGGCTGTACTACGGCCTGCTGCCGAGCGCGATTCCGCGGAGCGGCGCGGGCGGCTGTGGTGGTGGCGGGGCAGGCCTCGGCGCCGGCCCGGTCGGTCGGCAGGAGTCGATGGGGCACGAACTCGGCCACATGCTCGGCTTCGACCATGCGCCGTGCGGGCTGACCAACGACCCGAACGTCGACCTCGCCTACCCGGCGTACGAGCCGTACGACTCGGAGACGAGCAAGATGGCGTCGATCGGCGAGTACGGCTTCGACCTGTCCGGGCCGTCCGTGCTCTCGCCGCGAGTCGGCCGCGACTTCATGTCGTACTGCGGACCGCGGTGGCCGTCGCTCTACCAGTACCAGCGGATGCTGCAGCACAGCGCACTGAACCCGGTGTGGATCCCCGGACCGGGCGACGTCCGCCCACCGAACGTGCAGCTCGATCTCGACGGGCCGATCCCGCACTACCTCCCTGACCCGCCACCGCCCTGGGTGGTGGATCAGCAGGTTCCGGTGCTGACCCTGATGGTGATCGGCCGGCTGAACGGTGGAGTGATCGAGGTCGAGCATGTCGTCACGCTGGAAACCGTGGCCACACAGGCCGGTACGCCGCTGCCCGGCGCGCGACTGGACCTGATTGACGACGAGGGCAGGATCGTTGCCACAACCCCTGTTCGGGTGATCGAGACGCTGGCTTGCGGGGACGGCAGCGGCGGCTGTGGTTGCAGCGGAGGCGGCCCGGTGGACTCGGGAGTGATCTGCGCGGTGATCCCCGAGCCGCGGCGCGGTTCGACCTTGCGGATCGTGCGCGACGACGAGGAGGCCTGGATCCGAGAGCCTACCGGCGCACCGCCGCGAGTGGAGGGACTTCAAACGGCCGTCGAGGGTGAGTGGCTGCGGGTGACCTGGCAGGAGGAGGTGGACGCCTATCGGCCGCTTCGGATGCTGCGCTGGTCTGGCGACGAAGGGGAGACCTGGCAGGTCCTGGCCGCTGCCCTGGACGCTGGTGAGGCGAACGTGCCGGTGGCGACGCTGCCGTCGGGATCGGCGCTGATCCAGCTGATCGCCTCGGACGGCTTCGATACCGGCGTCAGTGAGTGGACCCACGTCGACGTACCGCGCCGCGCGCCGGACGTCACGATCATCGCCCCGGCCGCCGGGGCGACTGTGCGAGCAGGATCGTTGATCCGGCTCGCCGCATTGGCCACGGACAGCTTCGGCCACCCGCTGGCCGACGACCAGTTGCAGTGGGAGCTCGACGGCCAGCAGGTCGGTGCCGGGGCCGAGGTCTTCGCCGACCTGATGGACTTCGAAGGCGACCATCGGGCCGTGCTGATCGCCGACGACGGCACCGGCCGGGTCGAGGTGATGACGGACTTCTGGGCCTCCGGCAACGGCCGCGCACCTTTCCGCCGGAGCTGACGGTATTCGAAATATTTCGATAATTCTTAAGGACGATTGCCTAAGAGGAAATCCCCTCAGGGGCGAAATGTTTCGAGAAATTCTCGGTATTTCGCTCTTGATTTATCGGTCCGCTATGCCCACGATCACTGCGTGACGTCACCCCACATCTGACCGCCCCCAGAGAAGGTGAACCGCATGATCAGAAGAAGCCTGGCGGCCTTGACCGTCAGTGCCCTGGCCGCGACCGGCCTGGCAGTACTCGTCCCGTCCACCGCCGAAGCCGCCACCACCCTCGGCGCCTCGGCCGCCCAGACCGGCCGGTACTTCGGTACCGCGATCAGCGCCGGCAAGCTCGGCGACTCGGCGTACACGACCATCGCGAACCGCGAATTCAACATGGTCACGCCCGAGAACGAAATGAAGATCGACGCGACCGAACCGAATCGCAACCAGTTCAACTACACCAACGCCGACCGCGTCCTGAACTGGGCCACCAGCAACGGAAAGCGCGTCCGCGGCCACACTCTCGCCTGGCATTCCCAGCAGCCGGGCTGGATGCAGAGCCTGAGTGGCTCCACCCTCCGCAGCGCGATGCTCAACCACGTCACCCAGGTCGCCAGTCACTACCGCGGCAAGATCTACGCCTGGGACGTCGTCAACGAGGCCTTCGCCGACGGCAGCTCGGGCGCCCGGCGGGACTCGAACCTGCAGCGCACCGGCGGCGACTGGATCGAGGCCGCCTTCCGGGCCGCGCGCACCGCCGATCCGGGCGCGAAGCTCTGCTACAACGACTACAACATCGAGAACATCAACCAGGCCAAGACCCAGGCCGTGGTCGCGCTCGTTCGCGACTTCAAGAACCGCGGCGTACCGATCGACTGCGTCGGTCTGCAGTCGCACTTCAACAGCGGCAGCCCGCTGCCGAGCGACTTCCAGACCACGTTGACCACCTTCGCCAACCTGGGCGTCGACGTGCACATCACCGAACTCGACATCCAGGGCTCGGGAACCGACCAGGCGAACAAGTACCGCAGCGTCGTACGGGCCTGCCTGGCCGTCGCGCGCTGCAAGGGCATCACCGTGTGGGGGGTGCGTGACACCGACTCCTGGCGGCCCGGTGACACGCCCCTGTTGTTCGACGGCAGCGGCAACAAGAAGGCGGCGTACAACTCGACGCTGGCCGCACTGAACGGCGCCATCGCAGTACTGCCACCGGCCGACTGCCGCAACGGTTATGTCGCCCTCACCTACGACGACGGCCCGAACGCCGGCAACACCAGGACGTTGCTCAACGCGCTGGGCTCAGCCGGCGTACGGGCGACGATGTTCAACACCGGTCAGAACGCTGCCGCCAATCCAGGCCTGGTGGCAGCCGAGGTGAGCGCGGGGATGTGGGTCGCCAACCACAGCTACACCCACCCACACATGCTCACTCTGGGATCGGCCCAGCAGTCGTCCGAGTTGTCCCGAACCCAGACGGCCATCCGCAACGCGGGCGGCGGTACGCCGAACCTGTTCCGCCCGCCGTACGGCGAATCGAACGCCGGCCTCCAGTCGGTCGCCTCGGGCCTCGGCCTGCGAACCATCATCTGGGACGTCGACTCGCAGGACTGGAACGGCGCCTCCACCGCCCAGATCGTGCAAGCCGCAAGCCGGCTGACCAACGGCCAGAGCATCCTCATGCACGACCAGTACGCGACCACGGTCGCCGCCGTACCGCAGATCGTCTCCGGCCTGCGCAGCCGGGGCCTGTGCGCCGGCAAGATCTCCCCAACCACGGGCCGGGCAGTCGCCCCTTAGTCCGCCCCCACTGGCTATCGGGGGTTTCCCCGATAGTCAGTGGTCCGGTCGCGTCGTACCTTGCTGGTATGGCGACGGACGAGATTCGCAAGGACCTGCGGGCCGCGGTGGCGGCGCGGCAGGAGCTGGGGCCGGAGTACGAGCTCGAGGTGATCGAGGGGTTCCTCGCCAAACTCGACGCGCACACCGCGCAGCATGTCGCCACGCCGCCGGTGCAGGCGCCGAAGCCGACCCGGGACGGTGATCCGGGTGGGCTGGCGCTGGCCATCGTGTCGGTGGGCGCGGGGATTCCGATCACCGCCATCGCCGCTGCTCAGGAAGGTGTCTTCGCGATCGTGGTCTGCTGGGGCGGTCTGGTCGGGATCAACCTGGCCCGTTCCATCTCACGCTTCGTCAGAAACAACTGACGATCCTCGGGAGACCGCTCTGGACGTCGTCGGGCAGGTCGAGCAATAGGCCGCGGTGGACCTGGTACCACGGGCTGAGCCGGATCCAGTCGAGCGCTCGGTGTCGTAGCTCGTCGGTCACTGGGTAGGTCTCCTGCAGGCCGGTCGCGATGCCTTCTGGGGCGCCGTTGAGGAGCCAGCACAGGTCCAGGGCGGGGTCGCCGATCTGGGCGTCGGTCCAGTCGATGATGCCGGTCATGCGGCCGTCGGCGACCAGTAGGTGGTTGCTGCCGAGGTCGGCGTGGATCAGCGACGTACGGGTTTGGGCCACGCGGGTCAGTAAGGCCTCGGCGGGCTGGTGGAGGTCGGGTGGGAGCAGGGGGATCACCTGGGCTCGGCACTCGTCGAGGAAGGTCGCCTTCTCCAGGGCGGCTGTTGCGGCGTCCAGTGCGCGATATGCGACCGCTTCGGTTGGGTCGACGGCGTGCAGTGCGGTGAGGAACTCGCCTAGCTGGCGGCCGAGCGCAGTACTGCCTGCTTCTAATGGCTCGCCGAGCAGCACCCGGTGGCGTACGCCGTATTGCGTGAGCTCGGGGACCGGTACTGGGATCGGCAGCTGTGGCGCGAGCCAGGGGAGGAGCGTGGCCTCAGCGAGGAGTCGTGGGCGGACCTGTTCGCGGCGGGGCTCGCGGTGGAGCCAGTCGCCGTCCAGCCAGGCTCTGCTGTCCCAGCCGTCGTCGTTGATTGTCACTGCAGGTAGGTCCGGACCAGTGGGCCCAGGAGGGCGACTGTGTCGGGCATGAAGGGCCACTCGTCCAGCTTGGCGACCAGCTCTGCGGGTGACATCCAGGCGCCCCAGGCGACCTCCTCCGGCTGGTGCTTGACCGGGCCTTCCCAGACACACGTGTAGAGGTAGGCGTGGTAGCTGGTGTTGTCGTCCGCGTAGTCGCCCTCGGGCAGGCGGGTCAGCTCGACACCGGTGATGCCCAGCTCCTCGTCCAGCTCGCGGACGACAGCGTCGTACGGGTCCTCGCCGGCCGCGACGACACCACCGGCCGCGAAGTCGTAATGGCTCGGGTAGACGTCCTTGGTCGCGGTTCGGCGGTGCACGTAGATCTCACCGGCGCCGTTCCGGACCAGGACGCCGGTCGCGCCGTGCCGCAGGTTGTCGCGTCTCATCACCGAGCGCGGCGCGGACCCGCACACCCGGCCGTCGCTGTCCAGCAAAGCCACCAGTTCGTCCATTTGCGCAGTCTCACAGGTAACCCTGTGGACAGTTCAACCCCTTTAGTCGTCCTTACCGCGTAGGCTCGATTCATGAGTGTTCGGCGGATCATGGGGACTGAGACCGAGTTCGGCATCTCGGTTCCTGGCCAGCCCGGGGCCAACCCGATGCTGACCTCGAGCCAGGTGGTCAACGGCTACGCGCAGACGCAGCCGCTGGCGCGCAAGACGCGATGGGACTTCGACGAGGAGCACCCGTTACGCGACGCGCGCGGCTTCGACCTGAGCCGGGAGGTGGCGGACTCCAGCCAGCTCACCGACGAGGAGACCGGGCTGGCAAACGTCATCCTGACCAACGGCGCCCGGTTGTACGTCGACCACGCCCACCCGGAGTACTCCGCGCCGGAGTGCACCAACCCCCGCGACGTGGTGGTCTGGGACAAGGCCGGCGAGCTGGTGATCATGGAGGGCGCCCGGCAGGCCCGGCAGATCCCCGGCGCGCCGCAGCTGAACCTGTACAAGAACAACACCGACAACAAGGGCGCGTCGTACGGCTCGCACGAGAACTACCTGATGCGCCGGTCCACGCCGTTCGCGTCGATCGTGCGGCACCTGACCCCGTTCTTCGTCAGCCGCCAGGTGGTCACCGGGGCCGGCCGGGTCGGGATCGGCCAGGACGGCAGCACGAACGGCTTCCAGATCAGCCAGCGGGCCGACTACTTCGAGGTCGAGGTCGGCCTGGAGACCACGCTGAAGCGGCCGATCATCAACACCCGTGACGAGCCGCACGCGAACCCGGACCGGTACCGCCGGCTGCACGTGATCATCGGCGACGCGAACCTGGCCGAGATCTCGACCTACCTGAAGGTCGGCACCACCTCGCTGGTGCTGGCGATGATCGAGGACGGCTGGCTGACCGACGACCTGTCCGTCGACCGGCCGGTGATGGCGCTGCACGAGATCAGCCACGACCCGACCTGCACGCACCTGATGACGCTCAAGGACGGCCGCAAGATCACCGCGATCCAGCTCCAGGTGGAGTATCTGGAGCAGGCCCGCAAGTACGTCGAGGACAAGTACGGCGACGACGCCGACCGGCAGACCAAGGACGTGCTGCACCGCTGGGAGAGCGTGCTGGACCAGCTCGCGATCGACCCGATGCAGCTGTCCGACCAGCTCGACTGGGTCGCGAAGTACAAGCTGCTGCAGTCCTACCGCGACCGCGACGGGCTGGAGTGGGACGACCCGAAGCTGCACCTGGTCGACCTGCAGTACGCCGACCTGCGCCCGGACAAGGGGCTGTACTACAAGCTGGTCAAGTCCGGCCGGATGCAGCGCCTGGTCAGCGACGAGGAGATCCGGATGGCCGTCTCGCATCCGCCGACCGACACCCGCGCCTACTTCCGCGGCCGCTGCATGCAGCAGTACGCCGGTCAGGTCGCGGCCGCCTCCTGGGACTCGGTGATCTTCGACCTCCCGGGCCGTGAATCGCTTCAACGCATCCCGACCCTGGACCCGCTGCGCGGTACGAAAGCCCACGTCGGAGCGTTGCTCGACCAGTGCGACACCGCGAGTGACCTGGTTCGCACCATTACTGGGGGTGCTGCCGGGTAGGGTCGTTCGTAGAGAGCCGGTTGGGCGGTTCTCCACTGCGGTTCTAGGAGGTGTGTGCCATGGCGAAAGACGGCGGACAGCAGCACAAGCAGCCGAAGCGCTCGTCGACCGAAGAAGAGGTCACCGAGGTCAAGTCCGGTGAGGACGTGGCCGAGCGCAAGGAACGGCTCGACGACGACGTCGACTCGATCCTGGACGAGATCGACGAGGTGCTGGAGGAGAACGCGGAAGAGTTCGTCCGCGGCTTCGTGCAAAAGGGTGGGGAGTGAACCGCTAGATGACATTCGATGCCTCCGGCCGGTTGCCGGAAGCCTTCCTGACCCCAGGTGGCTCGTCCTTCATGGACTTCCTGGCCGGGCACGCGCCCGACCTGTTGCCCGGACGACGCGACCTGGGGGTGGGTGACTTCGGCAAGGACGTCCCGCACGGTACGACGATCGTCGCCGCCACCTTCGACGGTGGCGTGGTGATGGCCGGCGACCGGCGCGCCACGATGGGCAACATCATCGCCCAGCGCGACATCGAGAAGGTGTTTCCGGCCGACGAGTACTCCTGCGTGGCCTTCGCCGGTACGGCGGGCCTCGGGATCGAGATGGTGCGGCTGTTCCAGGTCGAGCTGGAGCACTACGAGAAGCTCGAGGGCACCACGCTCAGCCTCGACGGCAAGGCCAGCCGGCTGACCGCGCTGATCCGCGGCAACCTGCCGATGGCGATGCAGGGCCTGACCGTGGTGCCGCTGTTCGCGGGCTACGACCAGGACATCAAGGGCGGCCGGATCTTCTCCTACGACCCGACCGGCGGGCGGTACGAGGAGCGCGCCTTCCACAGCGTCGGCTCCGGCTCGCTGTTCGCCCGGGGCGCGCTGAAGAAGCTCTACCGCGAGGACCTGACCGAGACCGAGACCGTCACGGTGGCGATCCAGTCCCTGGTCGACGCCGCCGACGACGACTCGGCGACCGGTGGTCCGGACATGCTGCGGCGGATCTTCCCGGTGATCGGTGTGGTCACCGCCGACGGCTACCGGCGGCTGCCGGCCGAGGAGGTCGGCGAGCTGGTCGACACCGTCATGGCGGCCCGGCAAGTGCGTCCCGACGGCCCGGCCGCGCCCCTCACCTGACCACCATCGACTGATAGAGGACGACACCCTAGATGAGTACGCCGTTCTACGTCTCGCCCGAACAGTTGATGCGGGACCGGGCCGACTTCGCCCGCAAGGGCATCGCGAAGGGTCGCAGCGCGATCGCCCTGCAGTATGCCGACGGCATCCTGTTCGTGGCGGAGAACCGGTCCCCGGCCCTGCACAAGGTGGCCGAGATCTACGACCGGCTGGCCTTCGCCGCGGTCGGTCGCTACAACGAGTTCGAGAACCTGCGGATCGCCGGTGTGCGGCTGGCCGACATGCGGGGGTACTCCTACGACCGGCGCGACGTCACCGGCCGGGCGCTGGCCAACGCCTACGCCCAGACCCTCGGCGCGATCTTCTCCTCCGGTGGTGAGAAGCCGCTCGAGGTCGAGATCCTGGTCGCCGAGGTCGGCGCCAGCACCGCCGAGGACACGATCTACCGGCTCACTTACGACGGCTCGATCGCGGACGTCCGCGGTTACGCCGTGATGGGCGGCCCGGCCGAGCAGGTCGCGGAGTACGTCGGTGAGCACTACTCCGAGGGCATCTCGCTGGCGGGCGCGCTGCGCCTGGCGGTGGACGCGCTCGGGCACGAGGGCACCGAGGTACGCCAGTTGGAGCCGGATCAGATCGAGGTCGCCATCCTCGACCGGACCCGCACCCAGGTGCGCAAGTTCAAGCGGATCTCGGATGAGACGCTGGCCCGGATCCTGGCCGAGTCGCGCCCGGACACCTCTCCGGCCGGTAATGCCGAGCCGGCGACGCACGCCGAGTCGGCCCAGCCGGTCAACGGTGGCAGCTACGAGAGCGACTCCGCCGACGACGCCCCGGTGGCGCCGCCGGCTGAGGACGACACTCCGATCGCCCCGCCGGAAAACCCGGACACCGACCGCCCGCTGTGACGAGTTCTTCGCCGTCCGCCCCAGATACTTCTGGGGCGGACGGCGTTCGTCCAGGTGACCCTGAGCCGTGGGTCCTGCTCGACGAGGAGCCGGGGTACGACGGGTTTCTCACCGTGCGGAAGCGGCGCTACCGGATGCCGAACGGGCAGGAAGCCGACTGGGATGTCTTCGGCCCAGCACTCAACGCAGGGGTCAGCGGCGGTGTTGCCGTGCTCCCGCTGACGCCTGACGGCAAGATCGTGGTCGTGCGGATGTTCCGGGCCGGCCCCGACCAGGTGGTGACCAACCTCCCCGGCGGGCTGATCGACCCGGGCGAGGAACCGGCCGACGCGGGTCGCCGGGAGTTGGAAGAGGAGACCGGCTACACCTGCGAGTCGATCGAGATCGTGGGATGGATGTGGTCCGGCGCGTCCTCCGTCTACCGCAAGCACGTCGCGGTCGCCCGCGGCTGCCGGCCGGACGGCAAGCAGTCGCTCGACGAGTTCGAGGACTGTGTGCCGGCCGAGCTGACCATCGCCGAGTTCCTGGCCGATCTCCGCACCCCGGGGACGATGACCGGCACCGACGCGGCGTACTTCGCCCTGGATCACGCCGGTCTGCTCTAGCAAACCAGTTGCTCAGCACCAGGCGAGGTCCGAGGATGTCCGCGTGCTGACTGACCGCTGGCCGTTGCGCAACCTTCGCCTCACCACCGAGCGACTCGTCCTGCGCCAACCGGCCGAGGACGAACTGGCGGAGCTGGCCGACCTCGCCGCGGCTGGCGTGCACAAGCCTGGCGAGCGCCCGTTCCTCACTCCCTGGACGGATCTCGAGCCGGCCGAGCGGGCGCAGTACGTGCTGCAGCAACACTGGAACCGCCTCGGCGCGTGGTCGCCGGACAACTGGGCGCTGGAGCTGGCCGTGTTCCGCGACGACCTGCCGATCGGGTTGGTCACGCTGAAGGCCCGCGAATTCGCAGTACTGCGGGAAGTGCGCACCGAGTCCTGGCTGGGTCTGGCTCATCACGGCAAGGGCTACGGCACCGAAGCCCGTACTGCGCTGCTGCACCTCGCCTTCGCGCAGCTCGGAGCCGAGGCGGCGCTGTCGGAGGTGTTCCAGGACAACCACGGTTCGCAGGCGGTCTCTCGCAAGCTCGGTTATCAGCCCGACGGCATCTCCCGCGACGTGTTGCACGGAGAAGTGGTGATCTCGGACCGTCTGCGACTCACCCTCGCCGACTGGCGGCCGCGCGCAGTACGGGTCGAGGGGCTGGAGCAGTGCAGGGAGTCTTTCGGCGGGCAGTAAACTGCTCGACGGACCGCGACTGGCGTTGAGGTGGATGACCACCGGGGAACGGTCTGCCGCATCGAGTCGGCCGAGCCGCGCGCCTGGGCATTCAGACTTCTGTCCAGAGGAGTACGCGTGAGTGCCAAACTGATGATCGGGACCGACCTGGCCGCCGAGATGGTGACCAAGGCGGGGGAGCGGGCCAAGAAGCTGTACGACGAGACCGGCGTCCAGCCCTGTCTCGCGACGGTGCTGGTCGGGGACGACCCGGCCTCGGCCACCTACGTCCGGATGAAGCAGAACCGGAGCAAGAAGGCCGGCATCGGCTCGCGCAGTGTCGTGCTGCCCGCCGAGACGACCACCGAAGAACTGGTTGCCGAACTACACAAACTTTCCAACGATCCTGAGGTGCACGGCATCCTGCTGCAGCACCCGGTCCCGGCGCAGATCGACGAGCGGGCCGCGTTCGAGGCGATCGCTCCGGCCAAGGACGTCGACGGCGTGACGATGCACGGCTTCGCCGCGATGGCGTTCGGTGAGCCCGGCTTCGTCTCCTGTACGCCGGGTGGCATCCTCCGGTTGCTGCAGGCGTACGACGTACCGCTGGAAGGCGCGCACGCGGTCGTGATCGGCCGCAGCCCGATCCTCGGCAAGCCAGCCGGGATGTTGCTGCTGGCATCGAACGCGACCGTCACCTACACCCACTCCAAGACCCGCGACCTGGCCTCGATCGTCAGGACGGCGGACATCGTCGTCGCCGCGGTCGGCCGGGCGAACTTCGTCCGCGGCGACTGGCTGAAGCCGGGCGTCGTCGTGATCGATGCCGGATACAACGAAGGCAACGTCGGCGACGTGCACTTCGAGGAGGCCTCACAGGTGGCGAGCCTGATCACGCCGGTTCCTGGCGGGGTCGGGCCGATGACCATCGCGCTGCTGCTGGAGCAGACCGTCGAGGCCGCGGAATCCGAGACGGTCGCGCATCCGGTGGACGTTCTGTCCTAGTGTTGAGACAGCAACACCATCGATCGAGGAGGCAGTAGCTGTGGCGGTACGGGCGATCCGGGGTGCCACCCAGCTCGAGGTGGACGAGCGCGAGCATCTGCTCGAGCGGTCCGCCGAGCTGGTCAGGGCCGTGCTGGAGGCCAACGAGCTGGAGTCGGAGGACCTGATCAGCATCCTGTTCACCGTCACGCCCGATCTGCGGTCGGAGTTTCCGGCGGTGGCCGGGCGGCAGGTCGGCCTGACCGACGTACCGCTGATGTGCATGCAGGAGATCAACGTCCCGCACGCGTTGCCGCGAGTGGTCCGGATGATGGTGCACGCGGACTCGCCGCGGTCGCGGGAGAAGATCCAGCACGTCTACCTGCACGGCGCCGTCAGCCTGCGCCCCGACCTGACCGGCGCCCAGTGACCGAGCTGCGCGGCCCGGTGCGGATCGTCGGCACCGGCCTGATCGGTACGTCGATCGGTCTCGCGCTGAGCCGGCTCGGGGTCGTGGTCGAGCTGGTGGACGCCAGCCCCGACAACGCCCTGATGGCCGAGCGGATCGGGGCCGGTTCGCGGCTGGTCCAGATCGAGCCGCAACTGGTCGTCGTCGCCGTCCCGCCGGACCACGTCGGGGCGGTGATCGTCGAGCAGCTCCAGCAAACCGACGCGATCGTCACCGATGCCGCCAGCGTGAAGGGCAAGCCGCTCTTCGACGCACGTGCCCTGGTCGCCAAGCCCGAAGACCTCGCCCGGTACGTCGGCAGCCACCCGATGGCCGGCTCCGAGCGAAGCGGCCCATTGGCCGGCCGCGCTGACCTGTTCGAGGGCGCGACCTGGGCCATCACCCCGCACGAGAACAGCGACCTGGACGCGATCGAGCTGGTACGGCGGCTCGCCGTGGCCGCCGGTGCTCGTACGGTCGAGCTGTCGGTGGCCGACCACGACCTCGCGGTGGCCCGCGTCTCGCACCTGCCACAACTGATGTCGTCGCTCGCCGCAGGCACGCTGGTCGACGCACCGGCTGCTCACCTCGAGCTGTCCGGACAGGGTGTCCGCGATGTCACGCGGATCGCGGCCGGTGACCCTGGCCTGTGGACGCAGATCGTCTCCGCCAACTCGCCCGCGTTGAGCGGCCTGCTGGAAGGGATCCGGGACGAGCTCGACCGGCTGCTCATTGCCTTGGGCAAGGAAGAGGCGACCGACGAGGTGACCGCGGTGCTGAACCGCGGTGTCTCCGGCGCGATCCGGGTGCCGGGCAAGCACGGCGCCCCGCACATCGAGCTGGTCCCGGTGCTGGTCACCATCCCCGACCGGCCCGGCCAGCTGGCCCGGTTGTTCGCGGATGCGGCCGCGTCCGGCGCCAACGTCGAGGACCTGCGGATCGATCACAGCCCGGGCCGCCCGGTCGGTGAGGTCGAGTTGTCGGTCAAACCGGCGTCGGTGGATCAGCTGGTCGGGGTACTGACCGAGCGGGGCTGGGCCGTCCACCGGTAATCTTCGGCCCATGATCATCGCTGTTGACGGCCCGAGCGGGTCCGGTAAGTCGAGCACGGCCCGCGGAGTCGCGACCCGGCTCGGGCTGCAGTACCTGGACACCGGTGCGATGTACCGCGCTGTCACCTGGTCGGCGCTGGAGCACGGGCTCGACCTGGACGACCTCGGCGCGGTCGCCGAGCGGGCCCGGGCGGTCGAGCTGTCGATCAGCACCGATCCGGAGCGCGGGCGGTTCGCGGCCGACGGGGTCGATGTCACCGAGGCGATCCGCGACCCGCGGATCAGTGCCAGTGTCAGCAAGATCGCCACCAACCTCGAAGTACGGGCTGAGTTGATCCGGCGGCAGCGCGAGCTGATCGACGCTTCTCAGCCGACGGGTGGTGCCGTGGTCGAGGGGCGTGACATCGCGACCGTGGTGGCGCCGCAGGCGGAGCTGAAGGTGCTGCTGACCGCGGACCAGGACGCCCGGATGGCGCGCCGCAAGGCGGAGTTGGCCGAGGGCTCGGTGACCGCGGAGCAGTTGCGGGACCAGATCGTCCGGCGTGACGCCGACGACTCGACCGTCTCGCAGTTCCAGGTCGCCTCGGACGGCGCGGTGGAAATCGATTCGACCCATCTGACGTTGGAAGAAGTGATCGACGTGATCTGCCGACTGGCGAAGGAGGCTGAGGCCGCACCACGCGACCTGACTTCATGACAGCTGACGAACTGACCGGGCAGCAGGAACTGCCCCGGACCGACGACCTGCCTGCCATCCCGTACCGGCTGGGCAGCATCGTCCGCCATCTGGTCGAGCCGTACGTGCGCTGGCGCTACGACCTCACCATCCACCACGAGGAGCGGTTCCCGCGGACCGGGCCGGTACTGGTCGCTCCCAACCACCTCGGCCTGCTCGACGGGCCGTTGCTGGGCTCGACCGCGCCCCGGATGATGCACCAGCTGGGCAAGATCGAGGCCTTCCACGGGTTCCAGGGAGTGCTGCTGCACCGGGCCGGCCAGATCGCGGTCGACCGTTCGCAGTACGACGTCCGCGCGATCCGCCGGGCGATCCAGATCCTGCGTGAACGCCGGGTGCTGAGCGTCTACCCGGAGGGCACTCGCGGGCCGGGCGACTTCCGCCAGGTGCATGGGGGAGTGGCGTACCTGGCGATGGTCACCGGCGCGCCGATCCTGCCTGTCGCGCTGCTCGGGACCCGGCAGCCGGGCGGCGATATCGAGATCTATCCGCCCCGGGGCAGCCGGGTCGACGTGGTATATGGCGAGACCTTCACGGTGGACCGCGTATCATTTCCCCGGAGGCAGGTCGACGTACGCGCGGTTGCCGACCAGATCGGCGACGTGTTGCGAGCCCATGTGCAGGCGGCCGTCGAAGCCACCGGCCACCCGCTCCCGGGCGTGCCAGACCAGAAGGATCCTGATGAGTGACCTGCCCACCGGCTACGAGTTCGACGCGCAGCCGACCCACGAACGCGAAGACACCGGGCCGATGCCGGTCGTGGCAATCGTCGGCCGGCCGAACGTCGGCAAGTCGACGCTGGTGAACCGGATCATCGGCCGCCGCGAGGCGGTGGTCGAGGACACCCCGGGCGTCACTCGCGACCGCGTCTCGTACGACGCCAACTGGGCCGGCCGCGGCTTCACCCTGGTCGACACCGGCGGCTGGGACCCGGACGCCGTCGGCTTCGCGGCGCTGGTCGCCGCCCAGGCCGAGGTCGCGATCAGCGCGGCCGACGCGGTGATCTTCGTGGTCGACGCGACGGTCGGCATCACCGACTCCGACGAGGCCGTCGTCCGCGTGCTGCGGAAGGCGGGCAAGCCGGTCGTACTGGCTGCCAACAAGGTCGACGACGCCCGCGTCGAGGCCGAGGCGATGAACCTGTGGAGCCTCGGGATCGGCGAGCCGTTCCCGATCTCCGCGATGCACGGCCGCGGTACCGGCGACATGCTGGACGCAGTACTGGCCGCGTTGCCGGAGGCACCGGCCGAGCGGGACGCCCAGCTGGGCGGGCCGCGCCGGGTCGCGATCGTCGGCAAGCCGAACGTGGGCAAGTCGTCGCTGCTGAACAAGGTCGCCAAGGAGGACCGGGTCGTCGTCAGCGAGGTCTCCGGCACCACCGTCGACCCGGTCGACGAGGAGATCACCCTCGGCGGCAAGCAGTGGCGCTTCATCGACACCGCCGGCATCCGGCGCAAGGTGAAGAACGTCCAGGGCCACGAGTACTACGCCAGCCTGCGCACCAACAGCGCGATCGAGCGGGCCGAGGTCGTGGTGGTGGTGATCGACGCGTCCGAGCCGATGACCGAGCAGGACCTGCGGATCATGAACACGGTCGAAGAGGCCGGCAAGGCGCTGGTGATCGCCTACAACAAGTGGGACCTGGTCGACGAGGACCGGCGCTACTACCTGGAGCGCGAGATCGACCGCGACCTGGTGCAGTTCCGCTGGGCGCCGCGGGTGAACATCTCCGCGATGACGGGTCGCCACATGGAGAAGCTGGTGCCCGCGATCGAGGCCGCCCTCGACGGCTGGCAGACCCGCGTCCCGACCGGCCAGCTGAACGCCTTCCTGGGCCGGCTGGTCGCAGCCCACCCGCACCCGGTGCGCAGCGGCAAGCAGCCGAAGATCCTGTTCGGCACCCAGGCGACCACGATGCCGCCGACCTTCGCGATCTTCACCTCCGGCGCGTTCGAGCCGTCGTACCAACGGTTCATCGAGCGCCGGCTGCGCGAGGATTTCGGCTTCGTCGGCAGCCCGGTGCACGTCCAGATCCGGCCGCGAGTGAAGAAGCTCAGAGGCTAGCCCCCTTGGTCAAAAGTGGTCTGGGAATGGGGTAAGGTTTACCCCGGTCGCCCCCACGGGGACGGCCATTCGGGCTGTGGCCTAGCCTGGTAAGGCGCCTGTCTGGGGGACAGGAGATCGCGAGTTCAAATCTCGCCAGCCCGACACAAATGAGGGGCACCGACACTGTCGGTGCCCCTCGTGTTTGTTTCAGGCGGGTACTGGGACGTGGGCTTCCAGTAGTGCCTTGTCGAGGGCGGCCGCCAAGGTGGGGACGTTGGGTGGGCGCATGAGGGTGTAGTGGTCGCCGGGGACGGGGTAGTGGTTGAGCGGGCCCATGGCGATCTGGGGCCAGCGGGAGATGGCTGCTTCGGCGTTGGGGGCGTCGGTGGCGCAGAAGACGGCGACCGGGCTGTCGTACGGCGTGAGACGGTGGTCGCAGACTGCGCGGGCGAAGCTGTCGAAGACTGCCAGGAGGCGGGCTACCTGGGGGCCGGCGGTGTCGGCGGGGACTACTCCCTGGGCGACGGCCTCGGCGAGTACTGCGTCCGCGAGGTCGGCGCCGGTCAGGTGGCGGAGTTCGTCCGGGTCGAGTTCCAGGTCCTTGTTGACGGCGCGGCCGAGTTCCCAGGCGAACCAGGCTGCGGTTGTTGCCTCGTCGCCGTGTTGGACCAGGGCGTCGACGTCGGCGGGGCCGCCGTCCAGGGCCGCCAACAGAGCGACCTCGTGGCCCAGTTCGCGGAGCTGGCAGGCCACGACGGTTGCGATGATGCTGCCTGCGCAGTAGCCGGCCAGGTAGTACGGGCCTTCCTCCTGGACTGAGCGGATCGCGTCGACGTAAATGCGACCCAGCTTGTCGAGGTTCGGTTCGGGAGTGGTGCCTGCGTCGAGGCCGGGTGCCTGGAGGCCGTAGACGGGTAGGTCGTCCGGCAGGTTGGCGGCGAGGTCCACGTAGCTGAGCGCGTTGCCGACCGCAGGTGGCAGGCAGAACAGCGGGGGCCGGGTGCCGGAGGCCCGGATCGGTACCAGCGGCGACCAAGGCAGCGACTCCGTACGGCGCAGCTCCCGGGCCAGTCGCTCGATCGTGCTGCCGCCGGTGAACATCACCGCGACCGGCAGCTCGATCCCGTGGTCGGCAGTGATCCGGCTCAGCAGCCGGATCACGTGCAGCGACGTACCGCCGAGGTCGAAGAAGTCGTCGGTGACACCGATGTTCCGCCGATCAAGCAGGTCCTCCCACACAGCGGTCAGCGCCAGCTCGAGTCCGTCCCGGGCAGTCACCTTCGGACCGTCGTCCCCGGCGGCCGCGCCCGGGTCCGGCAGTTTCGCTCGATCCACCTTGCCGTTGGCCGACAGCGGCAGCGCATCGAGCCAGCAGACCCGAGTCGGCACCATGTACTCCGGCAGGATGCCGGCCACGTGTGCCTTCAGGTCAGCAGTCGACACCTCGTCTCCGACGACGTATGCGACGAGCTGCTCTTCCCGGCCGACCACAACGGCATCGCGGACTCCGTCCACACCCCGTACTGCGGCCTCGACCTCACCCAGCTCGATCCGGAACCCGCGCAGCTTGACCTGATGGTCCAGTCGGCCCAGGAACTCGATCACCCCGTCGCGACGCCACCGGGCCAGGTCGCCGGTCCGGTAGAGCCGGCCACCGTGCCAGCGGTTCGCGACGAAGTGCCGCTCGGTCAGCTCGGGCCGGTTCACATAACCCTCGGCAACCTGGACCCCGCCGAGATACAGCTCGCCGGGAACGCCAACAGGTACCGGCTCGCCGAGCTCGTCGAGGACGTACAGCTGGGTGTTGGCCACCGGCCGGCCGATCGGCACCATCGCAGACTCGTCGTCCGCGAGGCAGCTCCAGTGACTGACGTCGATCGCGGCCTCGGTCGGGCCGTAGAGGTTCTCCAGCCGGCAACCGGGCACGGCGGCGAGGAACCGCCGTGCCAGGTCACCGGACAGCGCCTCGCCACTGCAGACCACCCGTCGCAGTGAGGAGAGCCGGCCGAGCTCGACTGCCTCGGTGAACGCGGCGAGCATCGACGGAACGAAGTGCAGGGTGGTGACCCCCGCGCTCTGGATCAGTCCGGCCAGGTACGCCGGGTCGCGGTGCCCCTCCGGCCGTGCGACGACCAGGCGTGCCCCGGTCATCAGCGGCCACAGGAACTCCCACACGGACACGTCGAAGCTGAACGGCGTCTTCTGCAGTACGACGTCCGAGCCGTCCAGCTGGTACTCGGACTGCATCCACTGCAGCCGGTTGACGATCGCCCGATGCCTCGTCGGCACGCCCTTCGGCTGACCGGTGGAGCCGGAGGTGTAGATCACATACGCACCGTCGTCCGGACCAGCCGCGGCGCTGACCTCTGCACCGGCACCAAGCTCCTCGTCCAGCCGCACCACCACCGGCCCGGCCGGTACCCGGTCGAGCGTGGTGCCATGAGCGAGAACCACCGAGATCTCGGCGTCGGCAACCATGAACTCCAGCCGGAGATCCGGGTACCCCGGGTCCAGCGGCACGTAGGCAGCGCCGGCCTTCAGAATCCCCAGCAGCCCGACAACCAACTCAACGGATCGCTGCAGGCACAGCCCGACCCGCGAACCCGTACCGATCCCCGACGCACTGAGGACCCTCGCCACCTGGTCGGCCCGACGGTCCAACTCCGCGCCGGTCAACTGCTCACCCTCGAAGACAAGCGCGACCTCATCGGCCCGAGCCCGCAGCGAGCGCTCGATCAGCACATGCACCGGTACGTCGCTGTCGTCGAAGGACACCGCGGTGTCGTTCCAGCCGTTCAGGATCGTGTCCCGCTCGGCGTTGGACAGCAGTTCGATCTCGTCGATCCGAGCCTCGGGGTCCAGCGCGACAGCGGCCAGTACCCGGACCAGCCGGTCGGCGAGGCCTTGCGCGGTGTCGGCGTCGTACAGGTCGCACGAGTACTCGAGGTTCCCATCGATCCCCGCCGAGCTGCCGTCCTCCTCGAACGACTCAGCGAACGCCGCGGTCAGATCGAACTTGGCGACATCGTTGCGGGCCCGCTCGGCTGCGACCTCCAGCCCGGCCAGCTCCAGCTTGGCCGGGGCGTTGCTCTGCAGCACCATGCTGACCTGGAAGACCGGGTGCCGGGCCAGCGACCGTGGCGGGTTGAGGATCTCGACCAGCCGCTCGAACGGCAGGTCCTGATGCGCGTACGCCGCCAGGTCGGTCTCGCGGACCCGGTCGACGAGCTCGGCGAAGGTCGGCCGGCCTGACGCATCGGTGCGCAGCGCCAGCGTGTTGACGAAGCAGCCGACCAGGTCTTCCAGCTCCTCGTCGGTACGGCCGGCGATCGGCGTACCGACGACCAGGTCGTGGCCGGCGCCGGACCGCGACAGGACGGTGAGCAGCGCGGCCTGCAGCACCATGAACAGCGTGGCCTGCCTGGTCCGGGCCAGCTCGCGCAGCGCCCGGACCGTACCGGACTCGAGCTGGAACTCGATCAAGCCGCCCTGATGTCCCGGCTGAGCGGGACGCGGCCGGTCGGTCGGGAGGGCCAGCTCTTGCGGCGCGCCGGCCAGTGTCGTCGTCCAGTACTTCACCTGGTCGGAGATGACACTGCTCGGGTCGTCCTCGCTACCGAGCAACTCACGCTGCCACATCGTGTAGTCGGCGTACTGGACCGGGAGCGGCGACCACTGCGGCGCAGTACCGCTGCACCGCGCTTCGTAGGCGCTGGTCAGGTCGCGGACCAGCGGGGACATCGACCAGCCGTCGGTCGCGATGTGATGGATGACCAACAGCAGCACGCTTTCCGAGGGCCCGAGGACGAACAGGACGGGCCGCAGCGACGTGTCGGCGGCCAGGTCGAACGGCCGGGTGAACTGCTCGGCCATCCGATCGGACAGCTCGGCCTCCGAGCACTCGACGATCGTCAGCGCGGGCGCACCCGCCGTGGCGTCGAGGACCAGCTGGTGAGCCGTCCCGTCGGCCATCGGGAAGATCGTCCGCAGAGACTCGTGCCGCCCGACCACGTCGGTCAGTGCCTGGCGGAGCGGGTCCACCTGGACCTTGCCGTGCAGCCGGAGCGCGAGCGTCACGTGGTATGCGGTCGACCCGCGGTGCAGCTGTTCGAGCATCCAGAGGCGGTGCTGGGCATAGGACAGCGGGATCATGAGGTCTCCTGAGTTCTGGCGCGCGGGCGCAGCGTCGGGCGGGCCTTGGCGGCCTGGGTGAGCCGCTCGGCCAGCTGGGCGACGGTCGGCGCCTCGAAGATGGTGCGGATGGACAGCTCGGCCCGCAGCACCGACCGGACCCGGCTGATCAGCCGGGTGGCCAGCAGCGAGTGGCCGCCGAGGGCGAAGAAGTCGTCGTCGATCCCGACCTTCGGCAGCTTCAGCACGTCGGCGAACAGCTCGCAGAGGATCTGCTCGCTGGGGGACCGCGGCTCGCGCCCGGCGGCCGTGGGAGTGAACTCCGGGTCGGGCAGCGCGTTGCGGTCGAGCTTGCCGGTGGAGGTCCGCGGCAGGTTCTCCAGTACTACGACCGTCCCCGGCACCATGTGTCGAGGCAGCCGCTCGCCGGCGAACTGCCGCAGCCCGGCCGGGTCCACCCGCTCGCCCGGCGCCGCCACCACGTAGGCCACCAGGAGCTGGCTGCCGGAGTGGTCGCGGGCCACGACTGCGGCCTGGCCGACTGCCGGATGCGCCAGCAGGCTGGCCACGACCTCGCCCGGCTCGATCCGGAAGCCGCGGATCTTGATCTGGTCGTCGGCCCGGCCGGCGAACTCGAGTACTCCGTCGCGGGTCCAGCGACCGAGGTCACCGGTCCGGTACATCCGGGTGCCGGGTGCACCGTGCGGGTCGGGTACGAACCGCTCGGCGGTCAGCGCGGGCTGGTCCAGGTAGCCGTGGGCCAGCCCGGACCCGGCGGCGTACAGCTCACCGGTGACGCCGATCGGTACCGGCCGGAGGCGCTCGTCGAGGACGTACACCTTCTTGTTGGCGACCGGGTTCCCGATCGGGATCGCCGTCACGCCGTTCTCGTCCCGGCTGATCTGGTGGGCGGTGGTCAGGCCCATGCTCTCGGCCGGGCCGTAGCCGTTGAGGACGCGCAGGTTCGGGTGGTCGGCCAAGGCCCGCTGGACGTGGCTGGGTGAGGCCGCCTCGCCTGCTGTCATGGCCCGGCGCAGTCCCTCGAAGACCTTCGGGTGGTCGTCCAGCATCACGTTGAAGAGGCTGGCCGACATCTGCAGCATGGTGACCCCGTGCTCGGCGGCCAGCTCGGCGATCGCGTGCGGCTCCGGGTTCTGCCCCGGCTGCAACACGCAGGTGCCGCCGTTCAGCAGCGAGCCGAACAGCTCCAGGACGAACGCGTCCCACGACACGGGAGCGCACTGGAGGAACACCTCGTCCGGGCCGAAGTCGACGTACTCCTGGCCGCAGACGGTGGCCACGACGGCCCGGTGCGGTGCCAGTACGCCCTTCGGTCGTCCGGTCGAGCCGGACGTGAACATCACGCAGGCAAGGTCGTCCGGCGCGATCGGCAGCCCGAGGTCGGAGATGTCGTGCTCCTCAGTGGCCGGCAAGATCACTCGCTCCGGCGGCAGCCCGACGGTGGCCGCGTGGCTGTCAGTCGTGACCACGGCGACAGTGCCTTCGGCAGCGCGCCGCAGCCGCTCGGCCGGGAACGCAGGGTCCAGCAGCGTGTAGCCGGCGCCGGTCTTGAGTACTGCGAGCAGTGCGGTGACCAGGTCGGTGCCGCGGTCCAGCAGTACGCCGACCAGGCCGCCCGGCTGGATGCCGTGGTTTCGCAGGTGCCGGGCCAGCTGGTTCGCCGAGGCGTTGAGTTCGGCGTACCGGATCCGGCGGTCGCCGTCGACCAGTGCGATCGCGTCCGGCGTCTCGCGGGCCCGCTGCTCGAACACCTCATGGGCCGGCAGTTCGGGGACGTCGACGGCGGTGTCGTTCCATCCGCGCAGGACCTGGTCCCGCTCGGTCTCGGACATCACCGGGATGCTCGCGATCGGCGTCTTCGGGTCGGCCGCGACAGCGGTCAGGACCGCGGTGAGCCGGCCGGCCAGCTGCTCGATCGTCGCCACGTCGAACAGATCCTCGGCGTACTCGAGCCAGACGTTGATCCCGCCCGGCTTGCCGTCGGCCGTCTGCTCCTCCTCCAGAGTGACGGTGAGGTCGAACTTCGCCACGTTGAGGTCGACCGGCTCGTCGGTGACCTGCAGCCGGGGGAGCTCCATGCTCGCCGCGGCGTTGTTCTGCAGCACGAGCATGACCTGGAACAACGGCTGGCGGGACGACGAGCGGACCGGGTTCAGGATCTCGACCAGTCGCTCGAACGGCATGTCCTGGTGCGCGTACGCCGCCAGGTCGCTGTCCCGGACCCGGAGCAGCAGCTCGGTGAAGGTCGGGTCACCGGAGGTGTCGGTACGCAGTACGAGGGTGTTGACGAAGAAGCCGACCAGATCGTCGAGTGCCTCGTCGGTGCGGCCTGCGACCGGAGTACCGAGTGGGATGTCGTTGCCGACGCCGGAGCGGTTCAGCATCACCGCGAGAGCGGCCTGGGCGACCATGAACAGCGTGGCCCGGTTGTGCCGAGCGATACCGGCCAGGTCGGCATGCACGGTCGCCGGGACCCGCGCCTCGACCAGACCGCCGCGGTAGCTCGATACCGACGGACGCGGCCGGTCGTAGGGCAGCCGGAGCTCTTCGGGTACTCCGGCCAGCGCCTCCTTCCAGTACGTCAGTTGGCCGGCAGCGAGGCTGTTCGGGTCGGTCTCGTCGCTGAGCAGCTCGTGCTGCCAGGCGGCGTAGTCGGCGTACTGGACCGGCAGCGGTTCCCAGTCCGGCCCGTTGCCACCAAGCCTCGCCCGGTACGCCGTGGACAGGTCGCGCATCAACGGTCCAAGCGACCAGCCGTCGCTGACGATGTGGTGCAGGACCAGCGCGAACACGTGCTCGGTCGGGCTGATCCGCAGCAGCGTGATCCGGACCGGCAGCTCGCCGGTCAGGCTGAACCGGTAGCGAGCCGCCTCGGCCAGTGCCGCCGGCACCTCGTCGGCCGAGCAGTCCTGCAGCCGGAAGTCCACCTCGGCGTCAGCCGCGTCGACGATGTGCTGGTACGGCACGCCGTCGACCGACGGGAACATGGTGCGCAGCGCCTCGTGCCGGGTGACGACGTCGGCGACAGCGGTCCGCAGCGCGGTGTGGTCCAGGTCGCCGTTCAGCCGCAGGACGAGCGGTGCGTTGTAGGTGTAGGTGGCCCCTTCGAGCTGGTCCAGGAACCACAGGCGTTGTTGGGCGTACGAGAGCGGAATCATCGGATCTCCTCCGGAGCGGAGCGGGGACGCAGGGCCGGGCGCGCCTGCTGCGCGTCGGCCAGTTGTCGGGTCAGATCGGCCACCGTGGGGGCCTCGAACAAGGTGGCCATGTCGATCTCGACGCCCAGCGCCGAGCGGACCTGGCTGATCAGCCGGGTGGCGAGCAGTGAGTGCCCGCCGAGGTCGAAGAAACTGTCGTTGTCGCCGACCGTGGTCACCCCCAGCACGTTGGCGAAGATCCGGCGGAGGACCTTCTGCTGGCGGCTGGTGCCGGACGACCGGTTCTGCCACGGGGCGGAACCGCCGACCGCGAACGGATGCGCGGTGGTCGGCTGTGGCCGGAGCGCGTCGAGCCGGATGCTTGGATCGGCGACGATGGTGCTGAGCACCTTCGCGAACTGGTCGGCCAGCCGCCGCGCGGTGGCGGCGTCGTACCGGTCAGCGGCGTACTCGAGCCAGCCGGTGAGTCCGCCGGGTACACCGGCCGGGTCGAGCGTTTCGGTGAGGTCGACCGTCAGGTCGAACTGCGCGGTGTCGATGTGCAAGCGCTCGACCGACGCGTCTTGACCGGCGTGCACAGCGAGCATCACCTGGAACAGTGGGTGGCGGCCGGCCCGGCGCTCCGGGTTGAGAGCGGCTACCACCCGGTCGAACGGCACTGTCTGGTGGTCGAAAGCCGCCAAGTCGGCGGCCCGGGCACGAGTCAGGAGTTCGTCGAAGGTCGGGTCACCCGAGGTATCCAGGCGGAGTACGACGGTGTTGACGAAGAACCCGATCACCTCGTCCAGTGCCTCGTCCGGCCGGTTGGCGACCGGCGTACCGAGGGCTAGGTCTGTCGTGGTCCCCGACAGCAGTGCGGCGAGAGCAGCGTGCAACACCATGAAGACCGTGCTGTCCGCCTTGCGCGCCAGGTCGGCCAGTCCCCGGTACAGGTCGGCGTCGACAGTCAGCGGCACGATCCCGCCGGTGGGCGAGCGTCGAGCCGGGTAGGGACGAGCCCCGGGCAGCTCTGTCTCGCCGGGTAGGCCGGCCAGGGCCTCGGTCCAGTACTGAAGGCCGTCCTGGTCCGAGAGTTGCTCGCGCCAGAGCGTGTAGTCCGCGTACTGCACGGCAAGCGGCGGCAGATCTGCCGGGCGCCCGTTCCGGCGCGCGGCGTACGCGGTCGAGAGGTCGTGCAGCAACGGTGTCATCGACCAGCCGTCGAAGGCGATGTGGTGCAGTACGAGGACCAGCACGGCCTCGCCCGCGGACGGGACCAGCAGCTTGGCGTACAGCGGCGGCTCGACAGTCAGGTCGATGGTCCACCGGGCCGCCTCCGCCACCGCCCGGTCCAGCTCATCTGGCTGTACGGCGACGACAGGCAGCGGTACCTGCACCGAGTCGAGCACCTGCTGGATCGGCTCGTCGTCCGCCCCGGCAGGGAACACCGTACGGAGGATCTCGTGCCGGGCGACCACGTCGCCCATTGCCGCCTGCAGTGCCTGCTGGTCCAGCTCACCAGGCAGCCGGACCGCCAGCGCCACGTGGTACGCCGGTCCGCCGCCGGTGGTCCGATCCAGGAACCACAGCCGTTGCTGGCCTGCGGACAACGGGAGCGGGTCCGGTCGGTCGGTCACTCGTCGCAGCGCGGGAGTGGCGGCCGGCGCCGCGTCGATCCGCTCGTCGAGCCGGCGAACGGTTCGGGCGTCGAGCAGCGTGGCCAGATCCACCTCGCGACCGAGGGTGGTGCGGATCCGGTTGGCCAACCGCGCGGCCAGCAAGGAGTGTCCGCCGAGTGCGAGGAACTCGTCGTCCAGGCGGATCCGGTCGGTGCTGGTGCCGAGGACTTCGGCGAAGAGTCCGCGGAGCAGCTCCTGCCGGGGCGTTCCGGTGCCGTCGGCAACTACTTCGGCCGGGGCCGGGGCGGGGAGCGCAGTACGGTCGAGTTTGCCGTGGTCGTTGAGTGGCAGCTCGGTCAGCAGTACGACGGCCGCCGGGATCGCGTGCCGGGGGAGTACCTCCTCCGCGTGCTGCCGGACGGTTGCCACATCGAGGTGACTGCCAGCAGCCGGTACGACGTAGGCCACCAGCCCCTTGCCGCCAGGCGCGTCGTCGCGGAGCACCACGATGGCGTGGGCGATCGCGGGATGACGCTCCAGTGCGAACTGGAGCTCGCCGGGCTCGAGCCGGAAGCCGCGAACCTTGACCTGGTGGTCTGCGCGGCCGCCGTACTCCAGCAGGCCGTCCGGCCGCCACCGGCCGAGGTCGCCGGTGCGGTACATGCGATCGCCGGGCGGCCCGTACGGGTTGGCGACGAACCGGCCGGCGGTGGTGCCCGGCTGGTTCAGGTAGCCGTGGGCCAGGCCGATGCCGGCGATGTAGATCTCGCCGGTCGCTCCCGGCGCTACTGGCTGCAGGGTGGCGTCGAGGACATGCACCTGCTTGCCCTCGATCGGTGCGCCGATCGGCACCACCGGCTCGGCGGTGTCCTGGGTGGTCAGGATCTGTGCGGTGGCGACGATCATCGTCTCGACCGGGCCGTAGCCGTGCACGATGCGCAGCGACGGGTGTCGCCGCTGCAGCTCGGCCAGGTGAGTCGAGGACGCGGTCTCGCCGCCGGTCAGGATCTGCTGGAGACCGGTGAAGGTCTCCGGGTGCTCGTCGATGAGGTGGTCGAGTAGCCGGGCGGAGGCGAACAGTGCGGTGACCCGGTGCGTTGTGACCAGCCTGGCGATCGCTGCCGGCTCCGGGGAGGAGCCGGGCTGGAGGACCGCCGTACCTCCGAGCAGGAGGGCGCCGAGGAGCTCCAGGACGAAGCCGTCCCAGGAGACGGGTGCTGACTGCAGCACGACCTCGCCTGGTCCGAAGCCGCCGAACTGCTGTCCTAGCAGGGATCCGATGATCGCCCGGTGGGAGGCGAGTACTCCTTTGGGTCGGCCGGTCGAGCCGGAGGTGAACATCACGCACGCGATGTCATCGGTCCCGCCGGGAGCTTGCGCTTGGCGCAGTGCGCCAGCCGCCGGCTGTGCGGCGCTGGGCAGCTCCGGCCGGGAGGCCAGCGGCGCCCCCGGGCGGAGTGCGGCTGCAGGAACAGTTGGGCTCTGGAGGTTGAGGGTGGGCCAGTTGCCTACCGCTGGGACGGTGGCGACCACCAGGGCCGGCCGGACCTCGGCCAGCTCGGCATCCCGGCGGGCGGCCGGGTAGGCCGGGTCGAGTACGAAGTACCCGGCGCCGGTCTTCAGGACCCCGAGGAGCGCGGCCACCAGCTCGACCGAGCGCTCCAGGTGCAGTCCGACCAGCTGACCCGGCTGGACCCCGCTGTCCCGCAGCCGACCGGCGATCCGGTCGGCCTGGGCGTCGAGGTCGGCGTAGCTGAGCCGCCGGTCACCGGCGACCACCGCCGGTGACTCGGGCTGCTCGGCGACCCGGAGCTCGAACAACTCGTGCACGCTCAGCGAGGCGAGGTCCGGCCGGGTCGTCGTGGCTTCGACGGTCATCCCGCACCGCCGGTCGCGTCCCGGCTCGCCAGGGCGGGCCGCAGGTCGGTCCAGTTCGCCTCGACGTGGTCCAGGCAGCTCTGCCGGGACGCCGGGCCGTGTGCCGCCGACCAGCCGGCCGGTACGGCGATCGACGACGGCCACAGGCTGTGCTGGCCGAGCTCGTTCACCACCACCAGGTAGGTCGCGTCGGTGTCCTCGAAGGGGTTCGTGACTTGGTCGCTCATCGGTCGGCTCCATCGGTCTTGGTGATGGTGTCGGACTTCGCCTCGAGCTCTGCCGTGGCGGCGGAGTCGGAGTCGGCGACGGAATCAGAGGTGGCGTCGGCCTCGGGCGTGGCCGGGTAGTCGGGGTGCTCGGTGGGCAGGTCGCGGGTGCTCTTGAGCGGGCCGATCAGCAGGATCAGCTTGCCGACGCAGCCGAGCAGCAAGACGATGAACAGGGCCTCGCGGACCCCGATCGCCTGGCCGAGGAAACCGCCGCCCAGCGCGCCGAGCGGGATCAGGCTGAAGCTGACGAAGCTGCCGCTGGTGGCGACCCGGCCGAGCATGTCCGGCGGGCAGTAGGCCTGGCGGAACGAGCCGCCGATGACGTTGTTGGCGACGATGCCGATCGACGGGATCAGCAGGCCGAGGGCGAACAGGGCCACGCCGGGACCCTCGGTGGCCAGCGGGATGAGCAGGCCGAACGGGGTGGTGACCAGGGACCAGGTCAGCAGCGCCCTCGCAGTACCGATCTTCTTGGACAGCTTGTTGGCGACCGTCGCGCCGAGCACACCGCCGAGGCAGTCGAAGGCCATCAGGATGCCGACCACGGTCGGGTGCAGGTCCAGGGTGCGGACCAGGAAGACGACCAGCAGCGCGTGACCGGCGGCCAGCAGCAGGTTGTCGACCGCGGCGCCACCGGTGAGGACGCGGAGGTACGGGTCACGCACGACGAACTTGAATCCCTGGGCGATCTCCTGCCGCAGCGTCGTGGTGCGCGGCTCCGGCTTGGTGGTCTCGCGCGGCTCGCGCTTCTTGATCCCCAGCAGGCAGACGAAGGACACCACGAAGGTGGCGGCGTCGAGAACCATTCCGATGATCGGCCCGAAGACCTGGATCAGCCCACCACCGGCGCTGCTGCCGGCCACCACAGCGGCCTGCGAGCTGCCCTGCAGTTTGGCGTTGCCCTCGGGCAGGTCCTCCTTCTTGAGCAGCGACGGCAGGTACGCGCCGTACGCCGGGGCGAAGAACACGCTGACCACGCCGCCGAGCAGGCAGACCACGATCAGCTGGGTGAGCGTGAGCACCCCGAGCCAGGCGGCCAGCGGCACACTCGCGACCAGTACGAAGAAGGCGATGTCGCAAGCGAGCAAGGTGCGGCGGCGCGGCAGCCGGTCGATCCAGGCGCCGGCCGGCAGGCCGACCAGCAGCCAGGGCAGCCAGGACGCGGCGTTGATCAGTCCGACCGAGGCCGAACTGGCGCCGAGCACCGTCAGCGCGATCACCGGGACCGCGATCCCGCTCATGGCGTTTCCGAAGGTGCTGGTGGTCTCCCCGAGCCACAGCCGGCGGAAGTCGCCGTCCTTGAGCAGTCCCCAGCGGGACTTCGGCGCCGGGTCGGACGACTGGCCGGTCGGCGGCTCGGACGGTGGCTCGGTCGGCGGGGGAGTGTCGGTGAGTACTTCGTTCAGCGGAGCGGTGTCGGTGCGCTCCGATGCGATTTCTGCGGTCATGCCGATGTCGCCTTCCGTGTGGTTCCAGTGGTGAGGTGCTGTTGGGCCGGTGCGACCGGCATGGTGAAGTCGGTGGGCGCCCAGACGTCGTCGCGGTCCAGGGCGGCCGGGTGGTAGCGGCCGAGCGCGCTGATCAACAGCTCCAGCTCGGCGGTCAGGCAGGCGACCAGTCGAAGCAGGCCGTGGTCACGGTCCTCGTCGACTGCGAGCAGTGCGGCCCGGCCGAGACCGGCGGCCGTCGCGCCGAGGGCGAGGCACTTGACCACTCGGGTGCCTTCCCAGATCCGTCCGGTGGCGAGCAGACAACCGTCGGGCCGGCCATACGCCTGGTCTGCGTCAGCGTGGTACTGCCCGATCCGGTCCAGGCACTCGCCCAGCGGCAGGCCGACCTGCTGAAGCAGGGGGAGCGGCGCCCAGCCGGTACCGCCCTCGGCGCCGTCGACGGTCACCGCATCGGCGCCGGCGGCCCAGGCGACAGCAGCCGCGTGCGCGACGTCGCGACCCGGGTGCAGCTTCACCCAGACCCTGGCCCGCGGGTAGTTGTTCCGCATCAGCCGGATCTGCTGCCGCAGGATCTCGTCGGTGAACGTGCCCGGGCTGGCGCTGCGCAGCCGGTGATCGGGATCGCCCATCACGTCGGAGATGTTGAACCGGTCGGCCAGTGCCTCGGCCGCGGCGGTCGCCAGCACCGTCATCCCGCCGACACCGGGCTTGGCGCCCTGCCCGACCTTGAGCTCGAAGGCGAGGCGCCCCGAGTCGAGCAGTGGCTGCGCGGCCAGGTCGCTGTAGGCGAGGTTCCAGACCTCGGCGTCGGCGTCCTCGGTGCTCTGCTGGACGGCGACCCCACCGAGACCGTCAGGGACGTGTTCGGCGTACGCCGAGATCCGGGACAGCAAGGAACGCTGGGCAGGAGTGGCCGAGTCGCGGCCGTAGCCACTGACCGGTACGACGTTCTCGCCGATCACCATCGGCAGACCGAGCCGGCCGGCCTGCCGGCTGAGCGCGGCACCGAGTTCGCCGCCGGTGTCGGTCGAGCCGAGCGCCGAGCAGAACACGGGGACCGGCGAGCGGAAGCCGCCGATCGTGGTGGCGAGCTCGACGTCACCGGGCATCGGCTCGCGGCCGAGGTCGATCAGCTTCTCGAGTCGCTCGGGCATGAACACCGGCTGCGCGATCCGCATCCGGTCCAGCGGATCGGCGCTGTCGCCGCGCGTCGGGTCGGCGCCGAAGACGGCCCGGCCGTACGACGCGACGGGCGGGAACAGTTCCGCAGTACCGGTGCGGGCGCGGGCTCGGACCGCTTCCGCGGGGAACCCGTCGGCAGTCAGTTTCTCGGCATCGCCGGTCATGCTGAGAACACCCCTGGCAGCTTGGGGAAGGCACTGGCCTGCCAGACGCTGTCCAGGCCGGCGATGTACCGGGTGAGGCGCTGCAACCCGAGGCCGAAGCCGGCGCTCGGCGGGATGCCGTCCTTGGCCATCTGCAGGTACCACTCGTACTTCGCCGGGTTCTCGCCGGTCTCGCGGATCCGGGACACGATCCGCCGGTAGTCGTGTTCGCGCTCGCTGCCGCTGGCCAGTTCGCCGTACCCGTTGGGGGCGAGCAGGTCGAAGTTCCGCAGCGTGCCGGGGGTGGTCCGGCTCTCCCTGTCGTAGAAGCCGCGCGATCCCTTCGGGTAGTTGGTCACGAAGAACGGGCGGTCGGTGGCGCTCGACAGGACCTTCTCGGCCTCCCAGTCGATCTCCGCGTCCGGGCTCTGCGTGTGTCCGGCGACAGCAAGTCGCTCGACGGCGTCGGCGTGGCTCATCTGGTCGAACGGACCGTCGAGCAGCGCGTCGAACGCGGCCGGGTCGCGCTCGAGCGTGGCCAGGTCGGCCGGCAGGTCGGTGAGCACCCGGCGGACGGCTGCCTTCACGACGCTCTGCAGGACCTCCATCGCGTCCTCGCGGGTGGAGTTGGCCAGCTCGATGTCGAGCTGGTGGAACTCGGCCAGGTGCCGGCCGGTCCAGCGGGTCTCCGGCGGCTCGAGGCGGACGTTCGGCGCGACGCAGAAGATCTTGTCGAACGCGGTCACCGCTGCCTGCTTGTAGAGGATCGCGCTCGTCATCAGCTTGTAGCGGTGGCCGTAGTAGTCGATGTCGACCTGCTTCGAGCCGCGGCCGCCCGGGTCGGTGACCGGCCCGATCATCGGCGGCAGCAGCTCGACGAAGCCCAGCTCGCGCAGCTGCTGCCGGGCGGCGTCGAGGATCCGGTCCTGGATCCGGATGGCGGCCTGGGTGGCCGGGGCGGCGAGGTGGACGGGCAACGCGGGTGGCAACGCATCGGCGGTCTGCGATGGGGCCGGCATGGTCTGGGTCATCGGTGCTCCTGGTGGTCGGCGACCTTGGCGAGCTGCGGGCGGTCGTAGGTGCGACGGACGTAGGTGAGTGAGTCGAGGAGGTCGGGCGCAGTGGTCCGGCGCTGGGCCGGGCCAGTGGTCTTGATCGGCATCGAGCCGGCGCGCGTCCAGCGCAACCGCCCGTCGCTGTCCACTTGGCCGGTGGACCGGCCGGCGTTGTCGGGGTGCAGGCAGTACGGCACGTCCAGATAGCCGCGCTGGAACGCGCTGATCAGGGCGGTGCCGAGGTCGTCGTCGAGGTCGAGTACCGCGTCGACCAGCGCCCGCGCTTCGGCGTACGTCTCCGAGTCGACCAGCGGGTCCGGCGTCAGGACAGGTCCTGCCGCGGCCGCCGCGGTCTCCAGGGCGATCACGTTCTCGGCGATGGTCGGGATCCGGAAGGCCTCGGCGGTGGTCTTGACGATCAGCCGGGCAGCGCCGGTCCGGGCGGTCAACCGGGCTGACTCCTGCAGCAGCCTGGTCGCGCCGTCATCGGTCAGCGGGTAGACGCCCATGTAGCTGTAGACCACGACATGCGACTCGACCTCGGGCAGCAGCTCCGCGATCAGCCGGCGCATCGCCAGGACGGCCTCGGTGTCCTGGTCGGCGTCCGTCTGCTGGGCGTAGCTGAGCGAGATCGACCGCAGTCCGTGCTGCCGGAAGAACAGCGCCTCCAGGGTGCTGATGGCGACCAGCAGACTGGGCGGACAGAGCTGGCCCATCATGCAGCCGCCGAACGTTTCCAGGTGCGCCTCCTGCCCGTTCTCCCGGCAGAGCTCGACCAGCAGCTCGGAGCTGCGTGCCCACTCGTGCACGGAGTCCCGGACCGGGACGCGCCCGTAGGGGAGGCAGTACGAGATCGGACCGCCCTCGGTGGCGTGCAGCCCGGCCGCGGTGAGCGCCCGGATGATGTGCTCCGGCCGGGCCGATCCGTGCCGGACCTGCACCGGTACTCCGACCGCGACGGTCTCCGCAACCAGGTCACGGGTGGTGCCGGCGGGGTAGGTGGCGATCGGGTAGCCGTTCAGGGCGACTCCGGCGGCCAGCGCCTTGTCTGCTGCCGGGAGGTCGTTGACTCGGGTGTAGCTGTCGACCGTGATCGTTGCGATGGTGGTCGCGTCGGCCTGCCGGACAGCGGTCAGCCCCGCGTGCATGGTCTGCGGATCGGAGAAACCCATCCGCGGCTGCACCACGATCTGCCCCGCCGCCCGTGCCTGCGCGACGACCTCACCGAACGACCCCGGAGGCCGGGTGGTCACCCCACGACCGCGAGGGCGCGTGACGCGTCCTCGGCGGCCTCGGCTGCGCGCTTCTGCTCGACGGACTCGACGTACCGCAGGAACCGGTCCAGGTCGGAGTCGTCGTCGAACACGGCGTCGAACCCAGCGGCCAGCAGGTCGTCCGCGGCGGCGGTGGAGTTCCCGGCGATACCGAGCTTGCCCCCGATGACGATCGGCGTGCCGGCCAGCTCCGGCTGCTCGCGCAGCAGCCTGACTACGCGGGCGCCGTCCTGGGCGCCGTGCCCGTTGACGGTGCTGATCACGACGAGGTCCGGCCGGTCGGTGCGGCAGCGGTCCACGAGCAGCTGGTCGGGCACGCACGCGCCGAGATTGCCGACCTGGTGCCCGTGGTCCTCGAGCAGGAGTTGCAGGTACACCAGGTTCCAGGTGTGCGCGTCGGACGAGACGGTGCTCAGCAGGACGTTCAGGCCGGACGAGGCGGCGTTGAACACAAGTATCCCCCCAAATTGTCAGTGACAATGGCAGCGTTCAGCCATTGCGTCCGGGCATGCCAAAGTTGCCCGAGATGGGATGGCTGAATGCGGTGCTTGATGCCGTAATGTGCTCTGGACAAACAATCCGAAATTCAATGGAAAGTAATCCCGAGTGACCCTGTCGGTGTGTCTTAATGCGGCTAGGGCTGACGGCCGAGAAACAGTAAACCCCCGGCTGAGCTGCGAAGTCAACGACTGACCGCGATCAATTTGTTACCGGAACCAATTACCTATAATTACAATGATGGTCACCCATGTTTGTGTTCGGGGTTACCTATGTTCCAATCCCGTAGGCATTGTTCGGGGCCTGGGAAAGCGGTTGAGAAATGTCCGAACAACTGTCGGATTGATTCAAGCGCTCTATCGCGGCGGGGCGGAACGGCAAAGGCGGCGGCCCCCGGAGTGGGGGCCGCCGCCTTTTTTCGTTGCGGTAGGGGTGGGCGCGAGCCGGCTACCAGCCGCGGGCGCGCCATTCGGCGAGGTGGGGGCGCTCGGCGCCGAGGGTGGTGTCGCCGCCGTGGCCGGGGTAGACCCAGGTCTCGTCGGGGAGGCGGGCGAAGAGCTTGGTCTCGACGTCGTTGATCAGCGACTCGAAGTTCGCCTTGTCGCCCCAGGTGTTGCCGACGCCGCCGGGGAAGAGGGAGTCACCGGTGAACAGGTGCGGCGGGCCGGTCGGGTCGTCGTACAGGAGGGCGATCGAACCGGGGGTGTGACCGACCAGTTGGATCACCTCGAGGCTGAGACCGCCGAACTCGACCCTGTCGCCGTCGCCGACGAGCTCGTCGATCGGTACTGGGATGCCGTCGGCGTCGTCGCGGCCGGCGACCGTCACCGCGTTCGTCCGGGCGACCACCTCGGCCAGTGCCTGCCAGTGGTCGCCGTGCTGGTGGGTGGTGATGACGCGGCTGATGCCGCCCTCGCCGATCACCTTGAGCAGGGTGGCGGCTTCGTTGGCCGCGTCGATCAGCACCTGCTCGTCGGTGCTCCTGCTGCGCAGCAGATAGGCGTTGTTGTTGCCCGGCCCCACGGCGACCTTGGTGATCATCAGTTTGGCCAGCTCGTGCGTCTGCGCCGGCCCACCGACGTGGACGTTGCCGTGGTACTCCGTCATGCGTGCTCCCTTGATCCTGTGGTCATCCCCACGGCGGCGCCTGGGGCAGGTCGTCGCCCAGTTCGGCTCCGTCGGTCCTGCCGAGCACCCAGCCCAGCAGCGTGGCACTGTCGCCAGTGACGATCCTCGCACCGGCGGGCCGGGCAGGCGACGTCCAGGTGGTGTCCGAGCTCTGCAGTACTACGGGAAACTCGCTGGGCCACCTGCTGGTCGTGTAGGAGAGCAGAACACCCCTGGAAGCAGCCGGTACGTCGGTGAGCGCGTACCCCAGGCCCAGATCGACGTGGTGCACCTCCAGTTCCAGCAGCCGGGCTGTCACCACGTTGGTCGCAGTACGGACTGCGCCGTTCGGCCAGCTGACCTCTGCGTCCCAGGCAGTTGCCGGGAGGTCCTCGAAACGCTCCAGCAGCCGCGCCTCGGCGGCGGCGATGTCCCGGACCTGCTCGTCGACCGGGCGGGCGGCACCCTCGGCGATGTCGGCCTCGCGGGCCTCCATCGACACGTACATCGGCTTGCGGACGCCGGTGAGAGCCCAGTCACACAGGTTGACCAGGGCGTCGGCGTTGCGGGCGACGTGGCTGAGCACGTGGCCCAGGCTCCAGCCGGGCAGCAGCGACGGGCGCAGTACTGCGATGTCCGGTAGGTGGGTAACGGTGTCGAGCAGACGCCGGTTCGCGGACGGTAACTCCGCGATCAGGCGGCTCGTTGGCTCCGGTGCGACCATCTGTCGATGCTATCGAATATGCTTTCGAAAGCGACCGTGGAACCGGTCGCCGACCGACCTGGAAGTTTTTGTCGGTGGGCCTGGTTAGCATCCGCAGTGCCCCTGAAATCCCTCGAGAACGGCTGAGAGTGCGCTTGTGTCTGACCGTCTGATCGTGCGTGGAGCGCGTGAGCACAACCTGAAGGACGTCTCGCTCGACCTGCCGCGCGACGCCATGATCGTCTTCACCGGGCTGTCCGGGTCCGGCAAGTCCAGCCTGGCCTTCGACACGATCTTCGCCGAGGGCCAGCGGCGTTACGTCGAGTCGCTGTCCGCCTACGCGCGGCAGTTCCTCGGCCAGATGGACAAACCCGACGTCGACTTCATCGAGGGGCTGTCGCCGGCCGTCTCGATCGATCAGAAGTCCACCTCGAAGAACCCGCGCTCGACCGTCGGCACCATCACCGAGGTCTACGACTACCTGCGGCTGCTGTTCGCCCGCGCCGGCCGACCTCACTGCCCCGAGTGCGGCGAGCCGATCGCGAAGCAGACCCCGCAGCAGATCGTCGACCGGGTGCTGGAGCTCGACGAGGGCACCCGGTTCCAGGTGCTCGCGCCGGTGATCCGCGGCCGCAAGGGCGAGTACCTCGACCTGTTCCGCCAGCTCACCGGCCAGGGCTTCTCCCGGGCCAGGGTGGACGGCGAGACGATCCAGCTGACCGAGCCGCCGAAGCTGGACAAGCAGAAGAAGCACACCATCGACGTGGTGGTCGACCGGCTGGCGGTGAAGGGCAGCGCGAAGCAGCGGCTGACCGACTCGGTCGAGACCGCGCTCGGGCTGTCCGGCGGGATCGTCACGCTGGACTTCGTCGACCTGCCGGAGAAGGACCCGGGCCGGGAGCGCCGGTTCTCCGAGAAGCTCGCCTGCCCGAACGACCACCCGCTGGCGATCGACGAGCTGGAGCCGCGCTCGTTCTCGTTCAACTCGCCGTACGGCGCCTGCCCGGTCTGCTCCGGGCTCGGCACCCGGATGGAGGTGGACCCCGAGCTGCTCGTCCCGGACCCGTCGAAGTCGCTCGACGAGGGCGCCATCCAGCCCTGGGCCGGGGCGAACGTCACGCAGTACTTCGAGCGGTTGCTGGGCGCGCTGGCCAAGGACCTCGGGATCAAGACCAGCACACCGTTCGCCGAGTTGCCGGCGAAGGCGAAGAAGTCGCTGCTGACCGGTCACGAGACCCAGGTGCACGTCTCGTACAAGAACCGCTACGGCCGCGAGAGGTCGTACAACACCACCTTCGAAGGCGTCATCCCGTACGTCGAGCGCCGGCACGCGGAGGCGTCCAGCGACACCAGCCGGGACCGGTTCGAGGGCTACATGCGCGAGGTGCCCTGTCTGGCCTGCAACGGCGCCCGGCTGAAGCCGATCTCGCTCGCGGTCACGATGGGCGGCAAGAACATCGCCGAGATCGGCGCGATGGCGATCGACGAGGTGCACGAGTTCCTGGCCGGCATGGTGCTGTCGCCGCGGGAGATGCAGATCGCCGAGCGGGTGGTGAAGGAGATCGGCGAGCGGCTGCAGTTCCTGCTCGACGTCGGCCTGGACTACCTGGCGCTGAACCGGCCGGCCGGCTCGCTGTCCGGCGGCGAGGCGCAACGGATCCGGCTCGCCACCCAGATCGGCTCCGGCCTGGTCGGCGTGCTCTACGTGCTGGACGAGCCGTCCATCGGCCTGCACCAGCGCGACAACCGGCGGCTGATCGACACCCTGGTCCGGCTGAAGAACCTCGGCAACACGCTGATCGTCGTCGAGCACGACGAGGACACCATCGACCACGCCGACTGGGTGGTCGACATCGGCCCGGGCGCGGGGGAGCACGGTGGCCAGGTCGTCGTGTCCGGCACGGTGGAGGAGCTGCGCAACCACCCGGACTCGATCACCGGCGCCTACCTGTCGGGTCGCCGCGAGATCCCGATCCCGGCCGTCCGGCGGCCGCTGACCGAGGGTCGCGAGCTGAAGGTCTTCGGCGCCCGCGAGCACAACCTGAAGGACATCGACGTCGCGATCCCGCTCGGGGTCTTCGTCGCGGTCACCGGGGTGTCCGGCTCGGGCAAGTCGACGCTGGTCAACGACATCCTCTACACGTCGCTGGCGCGGCAGATCTACGGCGCCAAGACGATCCCCGGCCGGCACACCAAGATCTCCGGGCTCGAGCTGGTCGACAAGGTGATCCACGTCGACCAGTCGCCGATCGGCCGCACGCCGCGCTCCAACCCGGCGACGTACACCGGGGTGTGGGACCACGTCCGCAAGCTGTTCGCGGAGACGCCGGAGGCGAAGGTCCGCGGCTACCAGCAGGGCCGGTTCTCGTTCAACGTCAAGGGCGGCCGCTGTGAAGCCTGCTCGGGTGACGGCACGTTGAAGATCGAGATGAACTTCCTGCCCGACGTCTACGTGCCGTGCGAGGTCTGCCACGGCGCGCGGTACAACCGCGAGACGCTCGAGGTGCACTACAAGAACAAGACGGTCGCCGACATCCTGGACATGCCGATCGAGGAGGCCGCGGAGTTCTTCGCCGCGATCCCGGCGATCGCCCGGCACCTCACCACGCTGAACGAGGTGGGTCTCGGGTATGTCCGGCTCGGGCAGCCCGCGCCGACGCTGTCCGGTGGTGAGGCGCAGCGGGTGAAGCTGGCCTCCGAGCTGCAGAAGCGTTCCACCGGGCGCACGGTCTACGTGCTGGACGAGCCGACCACGGGTCTGCACTTCGAGGACATCCGCAAGCTGCTCGGCGTGCTCGGCAGCTTGGTCGACAAGGGCAACTCGGTGCTGGTGATCGAGCACAACCTCGACGTGATCAAGACCGCCGACTGGATCGTCGACCTCGGTCCGGACGGCGGCCGCCGCGGCGGCACGCTGGTGGCCGAGGGGACTCCGGAGGAGGTCGCGGCCAACCCGGGCTCGTACACCGGGGAGTTCCTGGCCGAGATCCTCGCGGGTCGCGCGGCCAAGCCGAGCGCGAGGAAGGCGGCCGAGTCGGCGCCGAAGACCGCTCAGCTGGCCAGGAAGTCGGTAGCCAAGAAGGCCGCCGCCAAGAAGGCCGTGGCGGCCGCGCCGGTCGCCAAGCAGACCGCGGTGAAGAAGACGGCGGTGAAGAGCACGGCGGCGAAGAAGAGCGCAGCGAAGAAGGCGCCGGCCAAGAAGGTGACCGCAGGCAAGCGCGCCGGCTGACAACCGCTCCGGCTGGCCCGAATACCCTCAGAAACCCCTGCCATGGTTGATGTGGCAGGGGTTCTGTCGGGCTGGACAAACTTTGGAGCCCAGCCGGCAGCGCTCCCTCCTGGTCCAGGGAGCTCTGCGACCGGCGAGTCGCCGGACGCGGCCGGAGTCGGCTGCCAGGGTGGTCGAGCGCGCCATCGGAAGAATCTTGCCGCCGATTGAACCGGGTGTGCGTTCGATCCGTGTAAGGAAGGTGCTGACCGGTCGCGTGATTTGGACCGGTCGGCTAGAACAGACGAACAAGCAAAGCGTTCAACTACTTTTGCCAGCTAGCTCTGGAGGTCCAGATTCATGAGCGACGAAAAAACGGCAGAACTCGCCCGGGCGATCGACACGTTGCGTGACCGACGGGCGGTGCTCCGCGGCGCGGCAGTGGCCGGTCTCGCGGGTGTCAGCGTGCCGTTGCTCGCCGCGTGCGGTGGCAGCGACAGCGCGGGTGACACCCCGTCCAGCGGTGGCACCACCTCCGCTCCCAGTTCGGCGCCGACGTCCGCCCCGAGCTCGGCGCCGTCCTCGGCCGGTACGCCGTCCAGCGGTGGCGGGGGAGCAGTGCTCGGCCCGGTCAGCGACATCCCGGTGGGTGGCGGCAAGATCTTCGACCAGAAGATCGTGGTCACCCAGCCGACGGCCGGCGTCTACAAGGGCTTCACGGCGATCTGCACGCACGCGGGCTGCCCGGTGCGGACCGTCGAGAACGACGCCATCAACTGCCTGTGCCACGGCAGCAAGTTCAGCATCACCGACGGCAGCGTCAAGGGCGGTCCGGCGTCGTCGGCGCTCGCGCCGATCGCGGTGACCGTCCAGGGCGGCAACATCGTCGGCCCGGCCTGACGCCAGCGGGTAGACAGAGTAGGTAGACACAGCAGAAGGGCCCGGCCGCAGCGGCCGGGCCCTTCTACATCAGCTGGCTACCTCTGGCTGTATCAACTGGCTACTTCTGGGCCGGGTCAACCTTGCCGACGAACAGCAGCTTGTTCGGCGAGCCGGTGCCCGGGTCGCTCACCTTGTCCGGCGTGCTCGCACCGAGCAGCGCGGTCGTCACCTCGGCCGGCGTGGCCTCCGGGTGCTCGCTCAGGTAGAGCGCGATGCCACCGGCGACGTGCGGGGTCGCCATCGAGGTACCACTCATCTTGGCGGTCGAGTCCGGTGCGGTGATGCCGACCGACTCGATGTCGACGCCCGGCCCGAACAGGTCGACGCAGGTGCCCCAGTTGGAGAAGCTCGCCTTCACGTCCTTGTCGTCGGTCGCGCCGACGGTGATCGCCGACGGCTCCTTGGCCGGCGAGTTGTTGCAGGCGTCCGCGGAATCGTTGCCTGCAGCAACGGCGTAGGTGACCCCGGAGGCGACCGAGGCCTTCAGTGCCGCGTCCAGCGCCTCGTCGGCGCCGCCGCCGAGACTCATGTTGGCCACCGCGGGCTTCTTGGCGTTCGCCGTCACCCATTCGATCCCGGCCACGACGCTCTCGGTCGAGCCCGAGCCGCTGCAGTCGAGCACCCGGACGCCGAAGATCTTCGCGCCCTTGGCCAGCCCGAAGTTCGTGCCGGCGATGGTGCCGGCCACGTGGCTGCCGTGACCCATGCAATCGACGCCGTTCTGCCCGTCGCCGATGGTGTCGGTGCCGACCGAGGCCCGGCCGCCGAAGTCCTTGTGGGTGGCGTAGATCCCGGTGTCGATCACGTAGACGTTCACGTTCTCGGCCGTTGCCGACGGCTCGTACTTCTTGTCCAGCGGCAGGTCGCGCTGGTCGGTCCGGTCCAGGCCCCACGGCGGGTTGTCCTGGCTGGCGGTGAACTTCTGGTTCTGCTGCACGAACGCGACCCGCGCGTCACCGGCCATCTTCTGCGCCTGCTCGGCTGACATGGTCGCCGAGAAACCCTTGATCGACGCGCTGAACTGCTTGCGCACGTCCGCGTCGTACGCCGACGCCAGGCTCTGCGTCGTCGCCCTGGTCTGCGCGGCCGACCGCTGGCCCTGGAGTACGACGACGTAGCTACCGGCGATCGCGCCGGGGCTGCCGGCCCCGCGGATCGAGACCGTCGACGACTCCGGCGCGGCCTCACTCGCGCTGCTGGTGGGTGCGGTGGCGGCCAGACCGGCGACCGCGATCGCGGCTGCGGCCGTCGTACCGACGACAGTCCTCAACCGGCGGGATGGTGTCACTGGGGACATGGGCGGAACTCCCTCGAGTTTGCGCGGGCCCGGTTGCCTCACGCTTCGGATCTCGCAGGACAACCCTGGGTGACAAGTTACGGAGCTGGCTCATCCCAGTTGGGGATCAAACGGGCAGTATGGGACAAGCCGCAACACGATCTCCGCCCGATCGTTAGGTGCGTCATTTCCTGTCGGTGGCGCGAACTAGGCTGGGTCGGTGGCTGATCCCTCCTCCTACCGTCCCGCCCCCGGGTCGATCCCCGACTCACCTGGTGTGTACCGCTTCAGCGACGCCGCCGGGCGGGTGATCTACGTCGGCAAGGCGAAGAACCTGCGGTCCCGGCTGTCGTCGTACTTCCAGGACCTGGTGAACCTGCATCCGCGGACCCAGACGATGGTGACCACCGCGGCGAAGGTCGACTGGACCGTGGTGGCCAACGAGGTCGAGTCGCTGCAACTGGAGTACTCCTGGATCAAGGAGTACGACCCGCGCTTCAACGTGAAGTACCGCGACGACAAGTCGTACCCGTGGCTCGCGATCACCCTGAACGAGGAATACCCGCGGGTGATGGTCGGCCGCGGCCCGAAGAAGAAGGGCGTCCGCTACTTCGGTCCGTACAGCCACGCCTGGGCGATCCGCGAGACGGTCGACCTGCTGCTGCGGGTCTTCCCGATGCGGTCCTGCAGCAAGGGCGTCTTCAACCGGCACCGCCAGATGGGCCGGCCCTGCCTGCTCGGCTACATCGGCAAGTGCGCGGCGCCCTGCACCGGTCAGGTGACGCAGGAGGAGCACCGCAAGATCGTCGACGACTTCTCGGCGTTCCTGTCCGGCCAGACCGCGACGTACGTGCGCCGGCTGGAGAAGGAGATGAAGGCGGCGGCGGCCGAGCTGGAGTACGAGCGGGCCGCGAAGATCCGCGACGACCTGAGCGCGCTCGACAAGGCGCTGGCCAAGAACGCGGTGGTGCTCGGCGACGGCACCGACACCGACGTGATTGCGTTGTCGGAGGACCCGCTGGAGGTCGCGGTGCAGATCTTCTACGTGCGGGGCGGCCGGATCCGCGGTCAACGTGGCTGGATCGCCGACAAGGCCGACGGCGATGCGTCCACCGCCGACCTGGTCGAGCGGTTCATCCAGCAGACGTACGCCGGGGAAGGCCCGGATGCGATCCCGCGCGAGATCCTGGTGCCGACCCTGCCGTCCGGGGAGGACGCGCTGGTCGAGTGGCTGTCCGAGTTCCGCGGCTCGCGGGTCGCGATCCGGGTGCCGCAGCGCGGTGACAAGAAGGACCTGATGGCCACCGTCGAACGCAACGCGCTGCAGACGCTGACCATGCACAAGACCAAGCGGGCCAGCGATCTGACCACCCGGAACCTTGCCCTGGAAGAGATCCAGGTCGCTCTCGACCTGCCCGAGGTGCCGCTGCGGATGGAGTGCTACGACGTCTCCAACCTGCAGGGCACCGAGGTGGTCGCCTCGATGGTGGTGTTCGAGGACGGGCTGCCGCGCAAGAGCGAGTACCGGCGGTTCGTGATCAAGGGCGTCGAGGGCCAGAACGACGTCGCCTCGATCGCCGAGGTGCTGACCCGGCGGTTCAAGCGGATGATCGAGGACCGGGCCGGGATCCCCGACGGGGAGGACCCGACGGCGTACCTGGTCGATCCGGAGACCGGCCGGGCGAAGAAGTTCGCCTACACGCCGAGCCTGGTCGTGGTCGACGGTGGTCCGCCGCAGGTGGCGGCGGCCCGGCAGGCGATGGACGAGCTGGGTCTCGGCGACATCCCGGTCTGCGGTCTGGCCAAGCGGCTGGAAGAGGTCTGGCTGCCCGACGACGAGGACCCGGTGATCTTCTCCCGTACGTCGGAAGGCCTGTACCTGCTGCAGCGGCTGCGCGACGAGGCGCACCGGTTCGCGATCACCCACCACCGCAACCGGCGGTCGAAGTCGATGGTCGAGAGCGTGCTCGACGAGGTCTCCGGGCTGGGGGAGGTGCGCCGCAAGACGCTGCTGAAGCACTTCGGCTCGCTGAAGAAGCTGCGCCAGGCCAGTGTCGACGAGGTCGCCGAGCTGCCCGGCTTCGGCCGGCGGACGGCGGAGTCGGTGGTCCTGGCGGTGAACTCGGCGGCAACGTCGGCCGACACGTCCCGCGCACCGTCGGTCAACACCGCGACGGGCGAGATACTGGACGACGACGGACCGGAGCTCTCCGGTGCGGCTGACGGGGACCGAACGGGGAGAACAGAGAACTGATGGACGATTCGAGCGCCAACCTCATCATCGTGTCCGGAATGTCCGGCGCGGGACGGAGTTCGGTCGCGGACGTGCTGGAGGACCTCGGCTGGTTCGTGGTCGACAACCTGCCGCCGATGTTCCTGACCACGATCGTCGAGCAGGTGGTCGGCACCGGCGCCTCGCCGCGGCTGGCGATCGTGGTGGACGTCCGGACCGGGATGTTCTTCGACGAGCTGGGCGCCGCGATCCAGGACCTGAAGACCAAGGGCTACCGGCCGGTGACGCTGTTCCTGGAGGCCTCCGACGACGTGATCGTGCGCCGGCAGGAGAGCGTCCGGCGGCCGCACCCGCTGCAGGGCGAGGGCCGGCTGCTGACCGGGATCCAGCGCGAGCGCGAGCTGCTCGGCGACATCCGGGCCGGCGCCGACATGGTGATCGACACCTCGAACCTGAACATCCACCAGCTGGCCGCGAAGATCGTGAACGGCTTCGGTGACGAGGAGAACGCCGAGCTGCGGGCCACCGTGGTGTCGTTCGGCTTCAAGTACGGCATCCCGGTCGACGCCGACGTGGTGGCCGACATGCGGTTCGTGCCGAACCCGTACTGGCAGCCCGACCTGCGCCCGATGACGGGCCAGGACAAGCCTGTGTCAGACTTCGTGCTCGGTCATCCGCTGGCCCAGCAGTTCCTGCAGAACTATGTGGACGTGCTGGACACGCTGCGGACCGGCTATCTGAACGAGGGCAAACGATTCGTCACGGTCGCGATCGGCTGCACCGGTGGGAAACACCGGAGCGTCGCGATGGCCGAGGAGATCGGCCGGCGGCTGCGCGAGAAGGGTTCACCGACCTTGGTGGTTCACAGGGATCTGGGGCGGGAGTGACACGAGCTCCACGCGTCGTCGCACTGGGTGGCGGGCACGGGCTCGCCGCTTCGCTGTCCGCGCTGCGGCAGGTCACCGACCAGCTGACCGCCGTCGTGACGGTCGCCGACAACGGCGGCTCGTCGGGCCGGCTGCGCAAGGAGCTCGGCGTCCTGCCGCCGGGCGATCTGCGGATGGCGCTGGCCGCGTTGTGCCGTGACGACGAGTGGGGCCGGACCTGGGCCGACGTCCTGCAGCACCGGTTCCGCAGTGACGGCGAGCTGCACGACCACGCGGTCGGCAACCTGCTGATCGTTGCGCTGTGGGAGCTGCTGGGCGAGGCCGTCGACGGCCTGGACTGGGTGGCTCGCCTGCTCGGCGCGCAGGGCCGGGTGTTGCCGATGTCCGCAGTACCGCTCGATATCACCGCGCGGGTGCTGGGGCTCGATCCCCTGCACCCGGAGGCGATCACCGAGATCCGCGGCCAGGCCGAGGTCGCCACCACCGAGGGCCAAGTGGTGGACGTCTCCCTCGACCCGGCCGACCCGCCGGCCTGCCCCGAAGCGCTGGTCGCGATCGCGGAGGCCGACTGGGTAGTCGTCGGGCCGGGCTCGTGGTTCACCTCTGTGATCCCGAACCTGCTGGTGCCGGCGTTGTCGCGTGGTCTCCAGGAGACCACCGCCCGGCGGTTGCTCACCCTCAACCTCGGTGAGCAGAAGGGCGAGACCGACGGGTTCTCGCCGGAGACGCACCTCGAAGTACTGGCTGCGCATGCTCCGAACCTGCGGATCGACGTGGTGCTGGCCGACGAGGGTCATGTCCCGGACCCTGCCTCGCTGGCCAGGACGGCGGAGTCTCTCGGTGCGACCCTGGTCGTCGCCGACATCGCCGACGACGACCGTCACCTCCATCACGCCCCGGACAAACTCGCCAAGGTGTACCGCGAGATCTTCGGCTAGCGCCCGCTGGGATCGGCGTCGACGGCGTGCTTGGCGTCGTACACCTTCTTGCCCTTGGCGTCGTAGCCGCGGACCCGGACGTTCTCGAGGTCGGAGTTGCCGCCGGTCAGGCCCCAGATGAAGTAGCCGTTGGAGATCAGCGCCTTGACGGGGCCGGTCTCCGGCAGATCCACGATGATCTGCGCGACCTCGGCCGGGACCTGTCCCCACTCCGCACCGACGCCGAACTTCCCGGTGGCCGGGACGCCGACGCGGCTGTAGTCGTAGTGGTCGGCCTTGTCGTACATGTGGCACCAGACGACGACGTTGTCGCCGGGGGAGACGAGCAACGAGCTGAAGTCGATGCCGGTCCCGGTCTTCAGCACCACCTTCCAGCCGGGGGTCAGCTTCCCTGCTGCGACCGTCCGGGGATCGCTGGCCTGGCCGTTGGCCGTGCTCGCGAGGTAGGCGTCGTCGGGCTTCTTGCACCTGGTCCGGATCCGGTCGTCGCTCTCCGGGCTGACCGGCGGGGTCGCCGCCAGCGCCTTCCCGGTCTCCGGGTCCTTGGTCAGCACGACCGTGGGGGTGATCGGCGTCTGGAGCTTGATCTTCACGTTCGACGGGATCGGGTTGGGCGGCGACTTCGGCGGGTCGGCCTTCTGGTACTTCCAGTCGTACACCTGCCGGCCGGCGGCGTCGTACGCCCGGACCCGCTGGACGGTCGGCTGCCACTGGGTCGGGGGAGTGTTCGGGGCCGGAATGGAGTATTCCTGCCAGGTCGGATAGCCGAGGGTGAAGAAGCCGTCGGGACCGAGCAGGGCCAGTCGCGGCGCGGGCTCGCCGGCCAGGTTCACCAGTACCTTGGCGGCGTCGGAGACGGGGACCCGGACGTTCGCCCGCACTGCCTGTGGCCGCGGGTCCTGAGGACCACCCTCGCCGCCGTTGAGGCTCTCAGTGGTGCTGAAACGCCCGTTGGTCTTCGGCCGGTTCGCCTTATCCATCGTGCAGGTGGCGACGATCGACTTGTCGGGTGCGAGGAAGAGCGCTTGCAGGCGGTTCTGGTCACCGCTCTTGACCAGCACCTTCCACCGGGCGTTGATCACCCCGGCCTTGTCGAAGGCGTTGACGCCGTTCTCCTTGTTGAACTGGACGCTCTCGCCGTCGTACTGCTTGCAGCGGTTGAGCACCTCGGCGTCGGACAACGGGCTGGCCGGTGGCGGTGGTTTGGCCGTCGTGCCGGACTCGTTGTCGACGACGCGGCCGTTGTCGGCGTCGACGGTGATGGTCTGGTTGTTCGGCGTACCGGCCGGGCCGTCGCTCTGGTTCAGAGTGTTCGACCAGACGGTGAGGCCGCCGATGACGGCGACCGTGGTGAGGGTGGCGGTCGAGGCGGCGGCGATCCGGCGGTGCCGGACCGAGCGGCGGCCCCGGCGGACGATGTCGTCGACGGATCCGGTCAACGGCCGGCCACTGTCGTCCGCGGCGGTGGTCAGCAGGTCTTCGATTTCGCGGCTCATGAGGGTGTCCTTTCGCCGAGTAGCGCGCGGAGTTGGAGCAGGCCACGGGAGGTCTGGCTCTTGACCGTGCCGGTCGAGATGCCGAGCACCTGGGCGGTCTCCTCGATGCTCAGGTCGGCGTAGTGCCGGAGTACCACGCAGGCTCGCTGGCCGGCCGGAATGCCTTCCAGGGCAGCGATCACCAGGTGCCGGTCGTCGATGATTCCGATCGCGTCCGGGCGTGGCAGTTCCCCTGGCTCGGCGGTCGACTGCTCCCGCCGCCAGGGTCGTTTGGCCTGGTCGAGCACGACCGTCACGACGGCCTTGTGCGCATAGGTATTGAGGCCTTGGGTCCGGTTGAGCTTGTCCCAGCGCCGGTAGATCCGGACCAGGGCATCCTGGGCTGCGTCCTCGGCCCGGTGCCAGTCGCCGCACATCAGGTACGCCGTTCTTCGCAGCCTGCCGATGGCGGCGGTGGCGAACTCGGTGAAGTCCGCTTCGTCGCGTCTTCGCATCAACGCGCTCCTCTCGTTCGGGTCAGTAACGAGGCGAAAGACGCGAAAGGTTGCCGGATCGCGTAACACCAGCCACTTCTGGCAGTTGGACACCAAGGAACGCGAGGGTCTTTGACAGTGGTGGGAGGATTCCTTTTATGGCGATGACAGCACAGGTGAAGTCCGAACTGACCAGCATCCAGGTCACGAAACCCTGTTGCCGCAAGGCCGAGGTGTCCTCCGTCCTGCGGTTCGCCGGCGGTCTGCACATCGTGTCCGGCCGGATCGTGGTGGAGGCGGAGCTCGACAGCGGCGCGGCCGCGCGGCGACTGCGCAAGGACATCGCGGAGATCTTCGGGCACCCCTCGGACGTCGTGGTGATCTCACCCTCCGGCATCCGCAAGCAGACGAAGTACGTCGTGCGCGTGGTTCGCGACGGCGACGCGCTGGCGCGGCAGACTGGCCTGGTGGACAACCGCGGCCGTCCGGTCCGGGGTCTGCCCCCTGCAGTGGTCTCCGGGGCGTCCTGTGACGCCGTGGCGGCCTGGCGGGGCGCCTTCCTGGCACACGGCTCACTGACCGAGCCCGGACGCTCCTCGTCGCTCGAGGTGACCTGCCCCGGTCCGGAGGCCGCGCTCGCCCTGGTGGGCGCAGCCCGCCGGCTCGGGATCGGCTCGAAGGCCCGTGAGGTCCGCAACGTGGACCGCGTGGTGATCCGCGACGGCGACGCGATCGGCGCCCTGCTGACCCGGCTCGGCGCGCACGAGTCGGTGCTGGCCTGGGAGGAGCGGCGGATGCGGCGCGAGGTGCGCGCTACCGCGAACAGGCTGGCCAACTTCGACGACGCGAATCTGCGCCGTTCCGCGCGGGCCGCGGTGGCCGCCGGAGCGCGGGTCGAGCGGGCGCTGGAGATCCTCGGCGACGACGTGCCGGACCACCTGCAGGTGGCGGGCAAGCTGCGGCTGGAGCACAAGCAGGCCAGCCTCGAGGAGCTCGGCCAGTTGCACGAGCCGGCCCTGACCAAGGACGCGGTCGCGGGCCGGATCCGCCGGTTGCTGGCGATGGCCGACAAGCGCGCCTCCGACCTCGGCATCCCGAACACCGAGGCCAACCTCACCCCGGACATGCTCGACCCGGCCTGACCCGCCGTAACACCTGATCTTCGGCGGCTCGCTTGCATCGAAGGACGCTGAAAACCCTTACCTGCTGATGGCCTCCGGGGAAACTCCCGGGGGCCATCACGTGTTCTCAGTGGTCTGCTGAGTGGGCTACCGGCGGGTCACGGTGGTCTGATGTGGACGGTACCAGTGAGTCAAGTGGGCTGTTGGGCTAGTGTTTCGGGCATAGCGGCAGTGCTCAAAAGCTAGTTCTGAGGAGACGTAGTCCCGTGACCGTACGCGTAGGTATCAACGGCTTCGGCCGCATCGGCCGTAACTTCTTCCGCGCCGTGCAGGCGTCCGGTGCCGACATCGAGGTCGTCGCCGTCAACGACTTGACCGACAACCAGACCCTGGCCCACCTGCTGAAGTACGACTCGATCCTGGGCCGCTTCCCCGGTGACGTGTCCGCCACCGACACCGACATCTCGGTCGGCGACCACAGCTTCAAGGCGTTCGCCGAGCGCGACCCCGCGAACCTGAAGTGGTCTGATGTGGGCGCCGACGTCGTGATCGAGTCGACCGGCTTCTTCACCGACGCCACCAAGGCCAAGACGCACGCCGACAACGGCGCCAAGAAGGTCATCATCTCCGCCCCGGCGAAGAACGAGGACCTGACCGTCGTGATGGGTGTGAACCACGAGCTGTACGACGCGGACCAGCACACCGTCATCTCGAACGCGTCCTGCACCACGAACTGCCTCGCCCCGATGGCCAAGGCCATCCACGACGAGTTCGTCATCCAGCAGGGCCTGATGACCACGATCCACGCCTACACCCAGGACCAGAACCTGCAGGACGGTCCGCACTCCGACCTGCGTCGCGCCCGCGCCGCGGCGATCAACATCGTGCCGACCTCGACCGGCGCCGCCAAGGCGATCGGCCTGGTCCTGCCGGAGCTCAAGGGCAAGCTGGACGGCTACGCGCTGCGCGTCCCGGTCCCCACAGGCTCCGCCACGGACCTGACCATCACGGTCGGTCGCGAGACCTCCGTCGAAGAGGTCAACGCCGCCGTCAAGGCCGCTGCCGAGGGTGCGCTCAAGGGCTACCTGCGGTACACCGAGGACCCGATCGTGTCGAGCGACATCGTCACCGACCCGGCCTCCTGCATCTTCGACGCCGGCCTGACCAAGGTGCTCGGCAACCAGGTCAAGGTCGTCGGCTGGTACGACAACGAGTGGGGCTACTCCAACCGCCTCGTCGACCTGGTCAACTACGTCGGCGCCTCGCTCTGACGTTCCTTTCCACAGCTTGCGTCCGAAGGTGACCCTGGTGTCGCTTCGGGCGCAAGCCTGTTTCCAGACAGGACAGCTAGAACGATGAAGACCATCGAAGACCTCGGGGACGTCACCGGCCTGCGGGTGCTGGTGCGCTCCGACCTGAACGTGCCGATCAAGGGCGACGAGATCGGCGACGACGGCCGGATCCGGGCCAGCGTGCCGACCCTGCTGAAGCTGGCCAAGGCCGGCGCCAAGGTGATCGTGACCGCCCACCTCGGCCGCCCCAAGGGCAAGCCGAACCCCGAGTTCACGCTGGCCCCGGTGGCCAAGCGGCTCGGCGAGCTGCTGGAGCCCGAGGGCGTCAAGGTGCACTTCGCCACCGACGTCACCGGTGAGAGCGCCCAGGCCGCCGTCCAGGAGCTCGACGAGGGCGAGGTGCTGCTGCTCGAGAACGTCCGGTACGACGCCCGCGAGGAGAGCAAGGACGAGGCCGAGCGCGGCGCGCTGGCCGAGGAGCTCGCCGGTCTCGCCGACGTGTTCGTCAGCGACGGGTTCGGGGTCGTGCACCGCAAGCAGGCCAGCGTGTACGACGTGGCCGGCAAGCTGCCGCACGCGGCCGGCGGCCTGGTGCTGGCCGAGGTCGAGGTGCTGAAGAAGCTGACCGAGGAGCCGGCCCGCCCGTACGTCGTCGTACTGGGTGGCGCGAAGGTCTCCGACAAGCTCGCCGTGATCGACAACCTGCTGGCCAAGGCCGACAAGCTGCTGATCGGCGGCGGGATGGTCTTCACCTTCCTGAAGGCGCAGGGCCACGAGGTCGGCAAGAGCCTGCTCGAGGACGACCAGCTGGACGTCGTCAAGGGCTACCTGGAGACCGCCAAGGCCAAGGGCGTCGAGATCGTGCTGCCGACCGACATCGTGGTCGCGCCCGAGTTCAAGGCAGACAGCCCGGCGACAGTCGTCGCCGCGGACGCGATCCCGGCCGACCAGCTCGGCCTGGACATCGGTCCGGACTCCGGCAAGGCGTTCGCTGCCGAGATCGCCGCGGCCAGGACGGTGTTCTGGAACGGCCCGATGGGCGTCTTCGAGATGGAGGCGTTCGCCGGTGGAACCAAGGCCGTGGCGCAGGCGTTGACCGAGGTGGATGGGCTGAGTGTGGTCGGTGGCGGTGACTCGGCGGCCGCGGTACGGCAGCTGGGCTTCGCCGACGACCAGTTCGGTCACATCTCGACCGGTGGCGGTGCGTCGCTGGAATACCTGGAGGGCAAAGAGCTCCCGGGTCTCGCTGTGCTGGAAGAGGAGTAACAAGGAATGGCTGGCTCTGAGGTTTCGGCTGCCCGTACGCCTTTGATGGCGGGCAACTGGAAGATGAACGTCAACCACGTCGAGGCCGTGCACCTGCTGCAGAAGCTGAGCTGGACGCTGCAGGACAAGAAGCACGACTTCGAGCGGGTCGAGGTGGCCGTGCTGCCGCCGTTCACCGACATCCGCAGCGTGCAGACGCTCGTCGACGGTGACCGGATGAAGATCGTCTACGGCGCCCAGGACATCTCGGTGCACGACGACGGCGCGTACACCGGCGAGATCTCGGCGGCGATGCTGACCAAGCTCGGCGTCACCTACGTGCTCGCGGGTCACTCCGAGCGCCGCCAGTACCACGCCGAGGACGACGCGGTGGTCAACGCGAAGGCCACCAAGGCGCTGGCGGCCGGGATCACCCCGATCGTCTGCGTCGGCGAGGGTCTCGAGGTCCGCAAGGCCGGCGAGCAGGTCGAGTACACGCTGGCCCAACTGGACGGCGCGCTGGCCGGGCTGAAGCCGGACGACGTCCGCAAGGTCGTCATCGCCTACGAGCCGGTCTGGGCGATCGGCACCGGCGAGGTCGCCACCCCCGAGGACGCGCAGGAAGTGTGCGCGGCGATCCGGGGCCGGCTGGAGGAGATTTCACCGGCAGTGGCCGACTCGGTACGGATTCTTTACGGGGGATCGGTGAAGATGGCCAGCGCAGGTGGCATCATGGCCCAGCCGGATGTCGACGGCTGCCTGGTGGGCGGTGCAAGCCTCAAGGTGGACGAGTTCGCCGGTATCTGCCGTTACCTGGACCTTCAGTTAGGCTACTCCTCGTGATTCTCGCTTTCTCGATCGTCGTCATCCTCTGCAGCCTGATCCTCACGGGCCTGGTGCTGCTGCACAAAGGCCGCGGTGGCGGCCTTTCCGACCTCTTCGGCGGCGGTGTCTCGTCCAACCTGGGCGGGTCGTCGGTGGCCGAGCGCAACCTGGACCGGATCACGATCGGCGTCGGCCTGATCTGGTTCGCCGCCATCGTCGGGCTCGGCCTGCTGTACAAGCTCGGCTGAGAGGGGAGTAGCTCCCGTGGCTGGTGGTGGCAGTGCTATTCGTGGCAGCCGGGTAGGCGCCGGACCGATGGGCGAGGCGGAGCGCGGCGACACCGCGCCCCGTCAACGCGTCGTCTTCTTCTGTGGCAACGGCCACGAGACCGCGACGGTGTTCGCGGTGGAGGCGGCGGTACCGGAGGCCTGGGATTGTCCGAGGTGCGGTCTGCCGACCAGCACCGACGTCAACAACCCCCCGCCACCCACCAAGATCGAGCCGTACAAGACGCACCTGGCCTACGTGAAGGAGCGCCGCAGCGAGCAAGAGGCCGCGGAGATCCTGGACGAGGCCCTGCAGAAGCTCCGCGCCCGCCGCGCCCGCGGCGACGTCATCTTCTGATCCAGCTGTGGTCAGCGCCCGGCCGGTCCTCTCGGGGACCGACCGGGCGCTGCTGGCTGTCCGCTAGCGTCGTACCGCGGCGAAGAGCTCGTTCAGCTCGCCTTGCGGTATCTGGTTGTCCGCGAAGCTGATGGTGCCGTGCTGCTGAAGCTCGGCCGCGGCGGCACGGACGAACCCCAGGGCTGCTCGCGCGATGCTGCCACCGAGGCTGATGCGCTGCACGCCAGCATCCAGTAGCTGGTGAGTGGTGAGGCTGCTCGTGCCGAGACCGAGTACGACGTTGAGCGGCCCGTCGATCTCCTTGACCAGCGTCGTGATCGCGCTCAGCTCGGTCACGCCCGGGACGTACAGGCAGTCGGCGCCTGCTTCGCGGTACAGATTGGCGCGGTGGATCGAATCGCCCAGCGAGGTTGGCGTTGTGAGGAGCTGGCCATCGGTGCGCGCGGTCAGCACGAAGTCGGAGCCGGCTGCCTCGCGAGCGGCGACGATGCGCTCGACGGACAGCGTTTCGGCGTACAGGGTGTGGCCGTCGTAGTCCTCGATGTTGCCACCCGCGAGACCTGCTGCGCGGGCGAGTTCGATGGTGGAGGCCACCTGAGAGGGGCTTTCGCCGTACCCGTCCTCGAGATCCCCGTTCACCGGTACGCCGACCGCCTCGGCGATCTGCTGCATCCGCTCGAACATCTGCTCCCGCGACACCGCGGGCGCTCCGTCAGGCAGCGTGTGATCGCCCTTGCCGAGCGAGAAGGCGATCCCCGCGCTGGTGGTCGCGATCGCAGGAAAGCCGGCCTCGGCCAGCAGCACCGCGCTGCCCGCGTCCCAGGCGTTCGGCATCACGAATCCGGTGCTCGCGTCGTGCAGCTCTTGGAAGGTCGTCATGCTCGCCATCGTGCCACCCGGACAGTTCGGCGTCCGGGTGGCACCAGGCGATGAATCAGCTCCGCGGGAGCTTCGAAGCCGCAGCCTCGTCGAGCAGCCAGAGCGTGCGCTCGGTGCCCTTGGGGATCGAGGCTGGGAGGTCGCTGGTGCCGGACAGGGCGTCGGCGACCGCGTCGGCCTTGTCGTCACCGGAGACCACGAACCACGTCTCCTTGGCATCCGCGAGTGCCGGGAACGTCAATGACACCCGGGTCGGCGGCGGCTTGGGGGAGTCGTGCACGGCAACGGTCGACGAGTCCACCACGATCCGCGCCGGGTTCTCCGGGAAGAGCGACGCGACATGCCCGTCCGGCCCGACCCCCAGCATCAACACATCGAACGCCGGTACGCCGTCACCGTCGTCCGGACCTGCCGTCGCCGCCAACGTCTCGGCGTACGCCGCGGCCGCAGCCTCGGCGCCTTGACCGGTGTCGGCCGGCATCGCGTGCACCAGCGCAGGGTCGACGTCCACGTGGGACAGCAGCGCGTCCCATGCCTGCGTGTCGTTGCGCTCGGCGTCGCCCTCGGCCAGGAACCGCTCGTCGCCCCACCAGAACTCGACCCGGCGCCAGTCGATCGCGCTCCGGGCCGGGGACTCCGCCACGGCCCGGTAGACGACCGCAGCGACGCGGCCGCCGGTCAGCACGACCTGCGCGACCCCGCCACTGCTCTGGACGTCGACCAGCTTGGTGATGAGCCTGGCCGCGACGGCGTGGGCCAGGCCCTCGGCGTCGCGGTTGATCAGGACCAACGGCTCAGTCATGAGCGGCCAGCCACCCTCTTGCTGGTGCTCTTCTTGGCCGTCTTCTTGGCAACAGCCCTGGTGGCCGCCGCCTTCTTGGCCGGAGCGGCTGACGACTCTGCCTTCTTGACGGCGACCGCCTTGCGCGCCGACTTCGCCGCCGCGCTCGCCTTCTTCGCGCCCGACGGCTTCGTCGCAGCCTTCTTGGCTGCTGCACCCTTCCGGCCGGTGCCCGCTGCCTTGGCCTCGAGCGAAGGCGATGCAGCCTTGCCCGGGACTCGCGCAGTACGGTGGGCCGCCTTCTCCGCGGCGGTCTGCGCGGAACGCCGGTCCACCTCGCTGACGACCTTTTCCGCCTCCGGCATGGCGTCCCGCTTGACCATGCACGCCAGCGTCTGCGCGTACACGTCATCCGGGTCGAGTCGCCGCAGCTCCTCGCTCAGCAGTTCCGACGTGTTCCGCCGCTTCAGCGCCACCGGCCGGTCAGGCTGACCAGGGATGCTGAACGTCGCCACTGACCCATCCGGCCGCGTCAACGCGATCGGACCAGCCGGCGTGAACATCCGTACTGCGGTGATGCCCGGCCCCCGCGAGTTCCGCTGCTCCACCGGTACGCCGAGCCGGCACTGCAGCCAAGCGGCCATCAGATCCGCACTCGCATTGCCCTTCGCGGACACCACCTCGGCACCGCTGACATTCGTCGGGTACTGGTCGAGCGCAGCGGCCATCAAGGCCCGCCACGGCGTCAACCGTGCCCATGCGAAGTCCGTGTCGCCCGGCGCATAACCGGCAGCACGCGCAGGGAAGTCGACAGCGGCGCGACGAGTCGCAGCCGCGTCAGTCACCCGGCGACGGCCCAGTGCACCCAGCGGGTCCTCGTGCGGCACCTTCGGCCCGCCACCCGGCCACCAGACAATGACGGGGGAGTCGGGCAGCAGCAGGGGAGTGATGACGGATTCGGGCACCTTGGCGAGATCGCCGTGCAGCCGCAGCAGCACCGCCTCGCCCGGGATCCCTTCACCAACACGTACTTCGGCGTCCAGACCGCCTGTACCCCGGCCGGGACGCAGGATGGCCACGAGCACCCGGGAGGGGTGTTCGCGTCCGGCCTCGTTGGCCGCCTTCATCGCGTCGTGGTGGGACGACTCGTCGACGACCACCACGATGGTGCCGACCATGCCCATCGCCGGCGAACCGGCGTTGCGGCGGGCCCGCAGCAACGCGGAGGCGATCTCGCTGGACGTCGTACCGGTGAGGTCGATGATCATGGCCGCCTCCAGGCGCGTCCGTCACGGGCGAGCATCTCGTGCGCGGAGTCCGGGCCCCAGGCGCCGGAGTCGTACTGCTCCGGGGTGCCGTGCTCGGCCCAGTAGTTGATCACCGGGTCGAGGATCTTCCAGCCCAGCTCCACCTCGGTGTGCTGCGGGAACAGCGGCGGATCGCCGAGCAGCACGTCCAGGATCAGCCGCTCGTAGGCCTCCGGCGACGACTCGGTGAACGAGCCGCCGTAGGCGAAGTCCATGTTGACGTCGCGGATCTCCATCATGGTGCCGGGCACCTTGGCGCCGAACCGCATCGTGATGCCCTCGTCGGGCTGGATCCGCATCACCAGGGCGTTCTGGCCCAGCTCCTCGGTCTCCGTCGCGGTGAACGGCAAGTGCGGCGCGCGCTTGAACATCACGGCCACCTCGGTGACCCGGCGGCCGAGGCGCTTGCCGGTCCGCAGGTAGAACGGGACACCGGCCCAGCGGCGGGTGTCGACGTCCACGCGCAGCGCGGCGAAGGTCTCCGTCGACGAGTCGGCAGGGATGCCGTCCTCCTGCAGGTAGCCCTTGACCTTGGTGCCACCGGCCCAGCCGGCCGCGTACTGACCGCGGGCGGTGTGCAGGCTGAGGTCCTCGGGCAGCCGGACGGCCGCGAGCACCTTCTTCTTCTCCTGCCGCAGCGACCACGCGTCGAAGCTGACCGGCTCCTCCATCGCGATCAGGGCGAGGAGTTGCAGCAGGTGGTTCTGGATCACGTCACGGGCGGCGCCGATGCCGTCGTAGTACCCGGCGCGGCCGCCGATGCCGATGTCCTCGGCCATCGTGATCTGCACGTGGTCGACGTAGTGGCTGTTCCAGACCGGCTCGAACATGGCGTTGGCGAACCGCAGCGCCAGCATGTTCTGGACGGTCTCCTTGCCCAGGTAGTGGTCGATCCGGAAGACCGCCTCGGGCGGGAAGACCGACTCGACCACGCGGTTCAGTTCGCGCGCGCTCTGCAGGTTGTGCCCGAACGGCTTCTCGATCACCACCCGGCGCCACGATCCCGGCGCCTCCTTGGTCAGGCCGTGCTCGTTCAGCTGCTGCACGACCTGCGGGAACAGGCCCGGCGGGATGGACAGGTAGAACGCGTGGTTGCCACCCGTGCCGCGGTTGACGTCGAGCTCGTCGACCGTCTCCTTGAGCCGCTTGAACGCCTCGTCGTCGGTCAGGTCGCCGGGGACGAACCGGAAGCCCTCGGCGAGCTGCTGCCAGACCTCCTCGCGGAACGGCGTCCGGGCGTGCTCCTTGACCGAGTCGTGCACGATCTGGGCGAAGTCCTGGTTGCTGAAGTCACGCCGGGCGAAGCCGACCAGGGCGAAACCGGGCGGCAACAGGCCCCGGTTGGCCAGGTCGTACACCGCCGGCATCAGCTTCTTGCGGGCCAGGTCACCGGTGACGCCGAAGATCACCAGGCTGCACGGCCCGGCGATCCTCGGGAGCCGACGGTCCTGGGGATCCCGCAGCGGGTTCACCGGACCGGTCGAGTCCTCGTCGAACTCTGAGGTCATGCGCCGCCGTCCTCCGATTTGTCAGTTGCGTTGAGAAGCGAGATCAGCTGCTCGACACCGGTGGCGGGGTCGGTGAGGTGCAGCCGCAGTACGGGCCGGCCACGCTCGGCCAGTACGCCGGCGTCGCCCGCGGCCTGGGCCGAGATGAGCGTGCCGAAGGTGAACGGGCGGTCCGGGATCTCGACGTCGGCCGACTCGGATCCGGTGATCTGCAGGAAGACGCCCTGCGGGTGGCCGCCCTTGTGGTACTGACCGGTCGAGTGCAGGAAACGCGGTCCCCAGCCGAAGGTGACCGGGCGCTGCGTGCGGCTGGCCAGCGCGGGCCGGATCGCGACCAGGTTCTCGTCGCGCTCGGAGTCCAGGTAGGCCATCACGGCGACGTAGCCGTCCTCGCCCAGCTGGCCGAGCAGGGAGTTGAGCGCGCCCTCGACGGTGTCGACACCGTCGAGCAGGCCGTCGGTCCCACGGACCTCGATCGCGCCGTCGGTGAAGGCCGCGGCCTCCGGCTCGGGCTGCTTGTCCAGCAGACCGCGAGCCGCGTTCTTGGCGCTCTCGACGTCCGGCTGGTCGAACGGGTTGATCCCGAGCAGGTAGCCGGCCACCGCGGTCGCCGTCTCCCAGAGCAGGAACTGCGCGCCGAGCGAACCCGACGTGAGCGCGGTCGGTACGCCGCTGGTCGCCTTGTCGGCGAGCAGGGTGTGGACGATGTCGGCCCAGTCGCTGTTCAGCTCGGGAGCGTGGACGCCCTTCACGGCGACCGGCAGCACGCCCTTGCCGTTCTTGCCCGTGCTCTCGGCGATCAGCTGCTCGGCCCAGTCCGGGAAGCCGACGATGTCGGATCCGTTCGCGGCCACGATCGCCTTGTCCCGGCCCGCGCTGGCAGCCAGTACTGCGCCAAGCACGAGCGCAGGGTTGTCGGCGGAGTCGGCCTGGAGCGCAGGAGCCGCGGCAGCGGCCTGGTCCAGCAGCTCGGCGATGTCGGCCCCGGCAAGTGCCGAGGGGACGAGACCGAAGGCGGTCAGCGCGCTGTAGCGGCCGCCCACCTTCGGGTCGGCGAAGAAGGTCTTGCGGTACCCCTCGTCGGCCGACAGCTTCTCGAACGGCGATCCCGGGTCGGTCACGACGACCACCCGCGAGGAGGCGTCGATGCCGGCGTCGGTGAACGCCTTGACGAAGACGCGCCGCTGGCTGTCGGTCTCGACGGTGCCGCCGGACTTGCTCGACACCACGATCACGGTGCGCTGCAGGTCGCCGGCCAGGGCCCGGGCGATCACGCTCGGGTTGGTCGAGTCGAGGACCACGAGGTCGACTCCCGCGGTACGAGTGATCACCTCGGGGGCCAGTGACGATCCACCCATGCCCGCGAGCACGATCCGGTCCAGGCCCTCGGACCGCAGATCGGCCTGCAGGGCCTCGATCTCGGCCAGCAGCGGCCGCGAGGTGTCGTGCAGGTCGACCCAGTTCAGCCGGATCGCCGACTCGGACTCGGCCTCCGGACCCCAGATGGTGGCGTCCTTGGCGGCGATCCGTGACGCGATCTTCTCCGACACCAGCCGGTCGATCGTCTCGGCCCACTCGCCGTTGGCAGTGGCGACAGCGGGTTCGGTCACTTCGCGGCCGCCTTCAGCGCCGCCGTGACGGTGTCCTGCAGCTCGGTCCAGGAGACGTCGAACTTGCTCAGGCCCTCGTCCTCCAGGATCTGGACGACCTCGTCGTAGGAGATGCCGAGCTGCTCCAGGTCGGCGATCACCTTCCGGTCCGCGTCGTAGTCGCCGCGGACGGTGTCGCCGCGCACCTCGCCGCTCTCGGCGACCGCCTCGATGGTTGCCGCAGGCATCGTGTTGACGACGCCGGCGGTGATCAGCTCGTCGACGTACAAGGTCTTCTTGTACGCCGGGTCCTTGACCCCGGTGGACGCCCACAGCGGGCGCTGCGGCTTGGCGCCGGCGGTCTCGATCTCGCGCCAGCGGTCGGAGGAGAAGATCTCCTCGTACGCCTCGAAGGCGAGCCGCGCGTTGGCGATCGCGGCCTTGCCCTTCAGGGTCTTCGCCTCGTCGGTGCCGATGGCATCGAGCCGCTTGTCGATCTCGGAGTCGACCCGGCTGACGAAGAACGACGCCACGCTGCCGAGCTTGGTCACGTCGTGACCGTTCTCGATCGCCTTCTCCAGGCCGGTTAGGAACGCGTCCGCGACCGCCTTGTAGCGGTCCAGCGAGAAGATCAGCGTCACGTTCACGCTGATCCCGGCGGCCAGCGTCTCGGCGATCGCCGGGATGCCTTCCTTGGTGGCCGGGATCTTGATGTAGACGTTCTCCCGGCCGACGATCTCCCACAGCTCCTTGGCCTGGGCGATGGTCTTCTCGGTCTCCCGGGCCAGGCCCGGCTCGACCTCGATCGAGACCCGGCCGTCGACACCCTCGGTGTCGTCGTACACGGGCTTGAACAGGTCGGCGGCGTTGCGCACGTCGTCCGTGGTGATCACCCGGATCGCCTCGTCGGTGGAGACGCCCTCGGCGGCCAGCCGCTCGACCTGCTCGGCGTAGGCGCCGGCGTCCGAGATCGCCTTGGCGAAGATCGTCGGGTTGGTGGTCACCCCGCTGACGTGCTGGTCGTGGATCAGGGTCGCCAGGCTGCCGCTGGTCAGCCGCTGCCGGGACAGGTCGTCGAGCCAGATGGAAACGCCGGCGTCGGCGAGGTCTTTCAAACGATCGGTCATGTCCGAAGCCCTCCGAAAGGTGCTGTGGTTGTTCAGTGGTTGGCGGCGGCTGTGTCGGCCGGTCCGACCGGCCCTGCTGCGGCGCGTCCTGCTGGTACCCCGCTGCCACCGAGCTCAGCGGCCGCGGCGATGCTGTCCTTCGCGGCCTGCACGACGGCCTCGGCGGTGATGCCGAACTCCGTGTAGAGCTTCTTGTAGTCGGCCGAAGCGCCGTAGTGCTCCAGGCTCACGCTGCGCCCGGCGTCACCGATCAGCTCACGCCAGCCGAGCTTGATGCCGGCCTCGACCGACACCCGGGCCCGCACGCCGACGGGGATGACCGAGTTGCGGTAGTCGTCGTCCTGCTCGTCGAACCACTCGCGCGACACCAGCGAGACGACCCGGGCCTTGATGCCCTCGGCGGCCAGCGTCTTGCTCGCCTCGACCGCCAGCTGCAGCTCGGAGCCGGTGGCGATCAGCACCACGTCCGGAGTGCCGTCGGTGTCGAGCAGCGTGTAGCCGCCCTTGTGCACGTTTTCCGTGGTCGCGTAGCCGTCGGTACCGCGCGGGTAGGTCGGCACGTTCTGCCGGGTCAGGATCAGGCCGGCCGGGCGGTCGGTGTGCTCGAGGATCGTCGCCCACGCGGCGGCGGTCTCGTTGGCGTCGGCCGGGCGGACCACGTCGAGGCCCGGAATCGCGCGCAGGGCCGCGATGTGCTCGACCGGCTGGTGCGTCGGACCGTCCTCGCCGAGGCCGATCGAGTCGTGCGTCCAGACGTAGGTGACCGGCAGCTTCATCAACGCGGCCAGCCGGACCGACGGGCGCATGTAGTCGCTGAAGGTGAGGAACGTTCCGCCGTACGGCCGGGTGCCGCCGTGCAGGGCGATTCCGTTCAGGATCGCGCCCATGGCGTGCTCGCGGATGCCGAAGTGCAGGACGCGGCCGTACTCGTTGCCTTGGAACTCCTTGGTGGCGTGCTCGGCCGGGATGAACGACGGCTGGCCCTTGGGGGTGGTGTTGTTCGAGCCGGCCAGGTCGGCCGAGCCGCCCCAGAGCTCGGGCAGCGCGGGCGCGATCTTGGTCAGCACCTCGCCGGAGGCCGCCCGGGTGGCGACACCCTTCTCGTCGGCGTCCCAGCTCGGCAGCGCGTCCTTCCAGCCCGGCGACAGCTCGTGCTTGTCCAGCCGGTCGAACAGCGCGGCCTGGTCGGGGGAGGCCTGCCGCCACGCGTCGTACTGCGTGGTCCACTCGGCCTGCAGTGCCTTGCCGCGGTCGACCGCCTCGCGGGTGTGCGCGATCACGTCGTCGGTGACCTCGAAGCTCTGCTCCGGGTCGAAGCCCAGCACGGTCTTGGTCGCGGCCACCTCGGCGGCGCCCGCCGCGGAACCGTGGATCTTGCCGGTGTTCTGCGCGTTCGGGGCCGGCCAACCGATGATCGTGTGCAGCCGGATGAAGGTCGGCTTGTCGGTGACGGCGCGACCGGCCTCGATTGCGTCGTACAGGGCCTGGACGTTCTCCTCGTACCCGGTGCCGCCATTGGTCCAGTCGACGTCGTGCACGTCCCAGCCGTACGCCGCGTAGCGGGCCGCGACGTCCTCGGAGAACGCGATGTCGGTGTCGTCCTCGATCGAGATCTTGTTGGCGTCGTAGATCACCGTCAGGTTGCCGAGCTTCTGGTGCCCGGCCAGCGACGACGCCTCCGCGGAGACGCCCTCCTCCAGGTCGCCGTCCGAGGCGATCACGTAGATGTCGTGGTCGAACAGGCTCTCGCCCTTGGCCGTGTCCGGGTCCAGCAGGCCACGCTCGCGACGAGCGGCCATCGCCATCCCGACCGCGTTGCCGACACCCTGACCCAGCGGACCGGTGGTGGTCTCGACGCCGGGGGTGTGGCTGTACTCCGGGTGGCCCGGGGTCGCGCTGCCCCAGGTGCGCAGCGCCTTCAGGTCGTCGAGCTCGAGACCGAAGCCGGCCAGGTAGAGCTGGATGTAGAGCGTCAGGCTGGAGTGCCCGGCCGACAGGACGAAACGGTCGCGCCCGGCCCAGTGCGGGTCGGCGGGGTTGTGCCGCATCACCTTCTGGAACAGCAGGTACGCGGCCGGGGCGAGGCTCATCGCAGTACCGGGGTGGCCGTTGCCGACCTTCTCCACGGCGTCCAGCGCGAGGACCCGCACGGTGTCGACCGCGCGCTTGTCGAGCTCGGTCCAGTCAAGCTTGGGGCTGGTCTTCTCCGTCACGCCGGCGGCGCTCCTCTCGATGGCTGCGAACACTGCGGTAAAGGGCGCTGGGAGAGCCCGGCCGGACGCGTGCGTCCACAGGCCGAAGCGCCCCGTGCGTCACCGTGAGCGAGCCTACTCGCCCAGCCGCCCAGTGCCCTTCATACCTCCGCAACTGGAACCGGCCTGTCGTTGTTCCCGGCCTGCCCCAGGCGTCTCACAGATCACATCCGGCGCCCCATCCGACACCCCGGCACGGGTGGGTGCAAAGGACTCCTACGGGCCGTCGTAGACTGTCGAACCGTCAGCGCCGGTCCCCGGCGTCAACCATGAGTTTTCGAGGTGTTCGTGACGGCCGTCGACCCGCGTCCAGCCGCGACGACGTCGTACCCGGCGCCGCTTCCGATGGACCCATCCCTGGAGATGACCCGTCCGTCGGTGCGCGACGTGATCAAGGCGTACGTCGGTCTGACCAAGCCGCGCATCATCGAGTTGCTGCTGATCACCACGGTGCCGGTGATGTTCCTGGCCGCCGGGGGAGTCCCCGGCCTGGGCATCGTCGCCGCCACCCTGCTCGGCGGCATCCTGGCCGCCGGCTCGGCGAACACGATCAACTGCGTGCTCGACCGCGACATCGACGAGCAGATGCGCCGCACCCGCCGCCGCCCGCTGCCCCGGCACGCGGTCAGCCCTCGCTCGGCGATGGTCTTCGGCATCGTGCTCGGCGTCCTCGCGACCATCGAGCTCGGCCTGCTGGTCAACTGGCTGTCGTCAGTACTGGCCCTGGCCGCGAACGCGTTCTACGTCTTCGGCTACACCATGTGGCTCAAGCGACGCACGGTCCAGAACATCGTCTGGGGCGGCATCGCCGGCTGCTTCCCGACCCTGATCGGCTGGACCTCGGTCACCGGCGAGCTCGCCTGGACGCCGCTGGTCCTGTTCGGTGTCGTCTTCTTCTGGACGCCCCCGCACACCTGGGCGCTCGCGATGCGCTACCGCGAGGACTACGCGTCGGTCGATGTCCCGATGCTCCCGGTGGTCGCCACGCCGGTCGCGGTGGCCCGCCAGATCCTCGCGTACTCGATCGTCATGGTGATCACCTCGATCGCCCTGTGGCCGGTCGGCGACACAGGCTGGGTCTACCCGCTCGCTGCCGTCGTCCTCGGTGTCGTCTTCCTCCGCGAGGCCTTCGCCCTGCTCGCCCGCGCCAACACCGGCGCCGAGGGTCCGGCACTGCGTCCGATGCGGCTGTTCCACTTCTCGAACATCTATCTGGCACTCCTCTTCATCGCCGCCGCCATCGACCCGCTCCTGAGGTAGCAGCGCCAGGCTTGTCATTGGTTGGCAAGTCGGCTGCTCAGCGGGCGATCGGCGCCGATAGTCGGCTCACGCGCCGATCGAAGGAGCCCGCCCGTGCTGATCAGACGCATGACGTCTGCGTTGACCGTTGCCTGTGCCGTCGCCGTGCTGATGCCGACGAGCGCGCCGGCTGTTCCGCAGCGCGCCGTGGTGGTGAGTGAACGGCTGACCACCGGAAACGACTTCTTCGTGTACGTGCCGAAGGGCGACACGGGCTATCGGGCGGCGTCCACCCCGATCCTGCTGGTGCTCGGTGATAGGACGTTCACCTCGGACAGCGCACGACGTACTGCGGAGTCGTCCGGTCTGGCCAGGATCGCTGCCGACCAGCAGGGCGTGGTCGCGTTCGTGAACCCGGCCGGCCCACGCTGGCAGGCAGGCGACACCGCGGGAGTGGCCGCGGCACTGGCTCGCTTCGGCGACTCGACCGGTACGCCGTACGACCACGAGGGCAAGCTGTGTTCAACCGGCGCCGACGGTCAACTCCGCTGCCTCTATCCGGGGACCAAGGCCAGGGTGTACCTGTTCGCCGACGGCGCGGGTGCCGACTTCGTCAGCCGCCGGGTGGTGCCAGGTATCGACATCCCGGCCGCATTTCCCCGGTACGACGGCACGCCGGTGGTCCAGTCCTGGACACCGACCGCCGTCACCCTGTTCAACCCGCACGACGCCGCGACGCGTCCGGTCCAGGGCGCCGAGGTGCCGGCGTACGTGGTCAATGGATCGAGGCGGGTCGACGACTCCTACCGACGCCTGAACAACCGGCACGGGTTGTTCGGCGAGCAGGATCGCGCGGCGCGGCACGGGTTCGACAGCGCCGCGTTGCGCCGTGGCTACGAGCGGGTGGTCCGCTACGCGATCCACCGCACAGCAGAGACCAACACAGCACTGCAGGTGTACCGGATCCCCGACTACGCCGACGAGGGCATCTCGGTCCGCCGAGCCGTCGCGCAGATCAACGGCCGGGCACAGGAGTACACGACCTACGTGCCCCGCTCGGCATCGCATCGGCGAGTGCCGCTGGTGCTCACCTTCCACGGTGGCGGCAGCGATGCGGACTACCACACCATCGCCACCGGGTGGCCGCTGCTGGCCAAGCAGCACGGGTTCATGGTGGTGTCGGTGAACCGCCACGTCGAACGCACCGGCGCCGACATCGTCGCCTTGCTCGACCGGCTGCAACGCGAGTACCCGGCGATCGACAGCACCCGCGTGTACGCCACCGGGTTCTCGATGGGCTCGGTGAAGACCTGGGAGCTCGGGACCCAGTTCGCCGGTCGCTTCGCCGCCATCGCGCCGTCCAACGGTTCCTTCGGACCGGTCGCCGCCATCCCGCCACTGGTGATGCCGACGATCTACTTCGCCGGCGAGAACTCCCCGCTGCCTGAGTCCCCGCACCAGCGGTTCCAGTTCTTCCAGCCCAACGACAAGGCGAACGACATCGACGCCAGGCTGGCCGCGCTGTTCGCCCAGAACCACGTCACGCCGAACTACGTGTACAACGCCGCGGCCGACCTGCAGTGGGGGATCGCGGCGCGACGCACCTCCACGGTCCACGACCGCGAGTTCGCCGACGTGACGGTCACCATCAAGGAGTACCCAAGCGTCGACGGCAGACGCCTGACTGCCTTGGCCAGCATCGGCAACGCCAGCCACGAGCCGCTCCCATCGGCCGCCACCGCGGCGTGGACGTTCATGTCCAGCTTCGCCAGACTGCCGAACGGCTCGGTGGTCACGACCGGGCTGTAGTCCGCGATTGCTTGCCATAAGCACCTATGTGCCCTCGGTGAACGCTCGGTGGCGGGGAGTTTTCCCGTTGACCTGAAGAGATCGGGGTGTTGCCATGAAGGGTCCGTGGAGGGCGGCTCCACCTGGGGGGACGGAGACCTAGGGGGCGGTAGTGGGGGTCAGGAAAGCACGTATAGCGGCGGTTTCGGCGGTGGCGTTGGTCGGCACGATGCTGGTCGCGGCGCCGGCGGATGCCACTGGTGGTGGGCAGGGGCTCAAGCCGGTGGTCAGCGGGCTCAACGGTCCGCGGGGTGTGGCGACGCACGGGGCCAAGGTCGTCTACAGCTTGGGTGACGGGTCGGTCTACGAGGCGTGGGCCTACGGCACCAACAAGGGGATCAAGAAGCTCGGCACGTTGCCGGGTGGGTTCGCGCCGGCGATCGACACCGACCGGTGGGGTACGACGTACGCGCTCACCGGTGCGGGTGGTGAGCCGGGTCAGCCGCTCCCGCCAGGAGGCGCGACCTTGTTCAAGTTGCGGCCGGGCAAGGCGCCGGTGGCGATCGCGGACATCGGCAAGTACCAGCTGAAGGACCCGGATCCGTTCAACCTGGAGGGTCCGGCGACCGAGTCGAATCCGTTCGGGGTGGCGGCGCTCAGGGACGGCACGATCCTGGTCGCCGATGCGGCGGGCAACGATCTGCTGAGGGTCTGGCCGAACGGCAGGATCAAGACGGTCGCGAGGCTCAAGCCCCGGGTCGTCAAGGCGCCGCCTGAGTTCGGTGGGCAGTTGGCGCCGGCCGAAGCGGTCGCGACCTCGGTGACGGTCGGGTCCGACGGGTACTACTACGTGGGCGAGCTGCGCGGCTTCCCTGGTACTGCGGGGACCTCGCAGGTCTGGCGGATCAAGCCGGGCTCGGTCGGCGCGGTGTGTGACCCGGTGAAGCCTGCCAAGGGCAACTGTCAGCGGTACGCCGACGGCTACACGTCGATCGTCGACCTGGCCGGCGGACCGCGGGGCACGATCGCGGTCGTCGAGTTCGCCAAGGCCACCTGGCTGGCGGCCGAGGACCCGACCGCGCCGCCGCCGATCGGCTCACTGTTCCTGCAGTACCCCGGCAAGCACCACAAGGCCGGCGTCAAGAAGGAACTTGCCAAGGGCAAGCTGGTGCTCCCGTCGGGAGCGGCCATCAACCAGTACGGCGATGTGTTCGTCTCATCGCCGCTGTTCGGTCCAGGCGCCGTCTACCGGATCAAGTAGCAGGCGTACCGCGTTCGCCGTACACCGCTGTGACCAGAGCGATCAGCAGTGCGGCGAAGAACATGTGAATCAGCACCAGCACCCACGGCAAGCCCGTGAAGTACTGCGTGAAGCCGACCGTGCCCTGCAACAGCTCGGCCGCCAGCAACCAGGCGGCGAGCTTGCGCAGGGTGCGGGAGGTTGCGGTGACCCGGGTGGCGATCACCAGCGCCACAGTGACGCCCAGCAAGCCGAACACGACGTCGGCGTGCAGTTGGCTGATCACCGTCTCGTCCAGGCCGTTGCGACCGGTGTCGGGATCGCCCGAGTGCGGTCCCGCGCCGGTGACAACGGTGCCCAGGGCAACAGCCAGCCAGACCGTCACCACCGAAGCGGTGGCCAGCGCGCGGACCACTGGGGGAGTGTGCGGATAGGGGCTGGTGCGAGAGCGTCTCATCATGGCGACGGTCAACGCGATGATCAGGCACGAGACCAGGAAGTGCAGGGACACGATCCAGGGGTTCAACCCGGTCAGGACGCTGACGCCGCCGATGCCGGCCTGCAGCGGTACGCCGAGGGCGGCGCCGGTCGCCAGTCGCCGCAGGTCGGTGCGGCGCGGCCGGTAACGCATCACGACCAGCCAGGTACAGATCGCCACCACGGCCACCACGAACCCGAGCATCCGGTTGCCGAACTCGATCGCGCCGTGGATCCCCAACGCGCTGTGCGGCACGTAGGACTCGTCGGTGCACTGCGGCCAGGTGGGGCAGCCGAGCCCCGACCCGGTGAGCCGTACCAGCCCGCCGGTCACCACGATGCCGATGTTGACGACGACAGAGGCCCAGCCCCAGCGTCGTACGACGTCCAGGCTGGGCTCTGGCACCAGTCGCCAGAAGCCGGTCACGGGCTCGGTCGGGTGGGTGGGCGCGTCCGTGGTCACCGGCACACTCTAGAGAAGGCTCTTGCTAGTCCCATCGGAAGGTCCGGGACACCAGGTAACCCAGCACTGCCGCCCACAACGCCAGAGACAGCGCTGCTGCCCACGGCACGACGCCTTCCAGAGTGGAGTTCGCCAGCCCGTTTGCCAGGGCAGCACTGGGCAGTAGCCGTACTACGCCCTGCATCCCCTCGGGGTACTCCTCGACCGGAGTCATGATCGCGCCGCCGACCAGCAGCAGCAGGTACAGCAGGTTCGCGGCGGCCAGAGTCGCCTCGGCACGCAGTACGCCGGCCATCAGCAGCCCGAGCGACGCGAAGGCCGCAGTACCGGTCAGGACCATCAGAAGGACGCCGAACACGGCAGCTACTCCACCAACCGGCTTCCAGCCCAACGCGAAGCCAGTGGCCACCAGCACGACAAGCTGGATCACCTGGATCGCCAGCACCGCGCCGATCTTCCCGGCCAGCAGACCGGTCCGGGACAGGGGAGAGGCGCCCAGCCGCTTGATAACGCCGTACCGGCGCTCGAAGCCGGTCGCGATCGCCAGCGAGGTGAAGGCGGTCGACAGCACGGCCAACGCGAGCACCCGCGGTACTGCGAGGTCGACAGCAGGCCCGTCGCCTAGCGGGAGCCGGTCACCCAGCCCGGTGCCGCCCAGGAGCAGCAGCAGGCCCAGCGGGATCACCAGGGCCAGCAGCAACTGCTCCCCGTTGCGCAGCAGCAGCCGGAACTCCATCACTGCGTGCGAGTAGACCTTGCGGGGCCAGGGAGCTGAGCCAGGGCGCGGTACGTAGGTAGTAGTCACTTGATCCGTACTCACTTGCTCTCCCGAGCCGTCAGCGCCAGGTAGACATCTTCGAGCGACTTGGCGCCGTGCTCGGTCAGTACGTCGGGACTGCCGGAGGCGATCACCTTGCCGGCCGACACCACGTGCACCTGGTCGGACAGCTGCTCTGCCTCGTCCATCGCATGGGTGGTCAGCACGACCGTCACACCGTCGTCGCGCAGGTCCCGGATCAGCTGCCAGATCTCCCGGCGGCCGTGCGGGTCGAGCCCGGTGGTCGGTTCGTCCAGGAAGACGATCTCCGGCCGCCCGACGATCGCCATCGCCAGTGACAGCCGCTGCTTCTGGCCGCCCGACAGCCGCCGGTACGGCGTACGCCCGCACGTCCCGAGGTCGAGCCGGTCGACCAGCCCGGGCAGGTCCAGCGGATGGCTGTGCAGCGAGGCGACGTACCGGAGCATCTCCAGCGCGCGGACGCCGGACCAGGCGCCACCCTCCTGCAGCATCACGCCGATCCGCGGCATCAGGGCGTCGTGGTCGGCGATCGGGTCCAGCCCGAGCACCCGGACCGTCCCCGAGTCGGGGCGGCGGAAGCCTTCACAGCTCTCCACCGTGGTCGTCTTGCCGGCGCCGTTGGGGCCGAGCACGGACGTCACTGTTGCGCCGGTTACGGTGAGACTGAGCCCGTCCACAGCAGCCTTCTCGCCGTACCGGACGACGAGGTTGTCGATCTCCACCGCGACTGGCACAAGTGCAGGGTAGTCAACGCCCCGACGTGACCCTGCTCACGGTCACCCTCCGAGCCCAGCGGGGAGCCGTGAACCGGTTAGGGCAGCCTTATTTGAAGGGCTCCCCGAATTAGGTGACACTGATGTTGTGAAAACTCCCGCACAGACCAGCACCGTGCCCTCGGGCACCGCTGTGGCGCGGGACGAGTCGACCCGGGACCGGGTCGCCCGGTCGATCCTGACCAACGGGCCGTCCAGCGCCGCGGTGCTGGCCGAGCGACTCCAGCTGACCCCGGCGGCGGTCCGCCGGCACCTCGACCACCTGCTCGAAGCGGGCCTGGTCGAGAGCCGTGAGGAGCGTGTCTACGGCCCCCGTGGCCGTGGCCGTCCCGCCAAGGTCTTCGTGCTGACCGACACCGGCCGGCACGACTTCCACCAGGCCTACGACGACCTGGCCGCGACCGCCCTCCGCTTCATCGCGGAGTCCGGTGGCGACGAGGCCGTCGTGGCGTTCGCCCGCCGCCGGGTGGTCGAGGTGGAAGAGCGGTACCGGGAGCTGCTGGCAGCGGTTCCCGAGAGCGAGAAGGCGCAGACCCTGGCCAAGGCGCTCTCCGCGGACGGCTACGCCGCGTCCGCCCAGCAAGCCGGTGCCGGCGAGCAGTTGTGCCAGCACCACTGCCCGGTCGCCCATGTGGCCGAGCAGTTCCCCCAGCTGTGCGAGGCCGAGACCGAGGTGTTCTCGAGACTCCTCGGCAGGCACGTCCAGCGCCTGGCCACCATCGCCCACGGCGACGGTGTCTGCACAACACACATTCCCGGTGCCCCGGCATCGGTATCTCCTGTATCCGACAGCGAATCTGCGAGGACTGCAAGATGACGCAAACCGCTCACCCCGAGCTCGATGGGCTCGGCACGTACAAGTTCGGCTGGTCCGACAGTGACGCTGCCGGCTCCATCGCCAAGCGTGGCATCAGCGCCGACGTGGTGCGGGGCATCTCCACGCTGAAGAACGAGCCGGAGTGGATGCTGGACCTGCGGATGAAGGGCCTGAAGCTCTTCGACCGCAAGCCGATGCCGTCCTGGGGTGCCGACCTGTCCGGCATCGACTTCGACAACATCAAGTACTTCGTCCGCTCGACGGAGAAGCAGGCCACCAGCTGGGAAGAGCTGCCCGAGGACATCAAGAACACCTACGACAAGCTCGGCATCCCGGAGGCGGAGAAGCAGCGCCTGGTCGCCGGCGTCGCCGCGCAGTACGAGTCCGAGGTCGTCTACCACCAGATCCGTGAGGACCTGGAGGAGCAGGGCGTCATCTTCGTCGACACCGACACCGGCCTGCGGGACTACCCGGAGCTGTTCCAGGAGTACTTCGGCTCCGTCATCCCGGTCGGCGACAACAAGTTCGCCGCGCTGAACACGGCCGTCTGGTCCGGCGGCTCGTTCATCTACGTGCCCAAGGGCGTCAAGGTGGACATCCCGCTGCAGGCCTACTTCCGGATCAACACCGAGAACATGGGCCAGTTCGAGCGGACCCTGATCATCGTCGACGAGGACGCCTACGTGCACTACGTCGAGGGCTGCACGGCGCCGATCTACAAGTCGGACTCGCTGCACTCCGCCGTGGTCGAGATCATCGTGAAGAAGGGCGCCCGCTGCCGCTACACGACGATCCAGAACTGGTCGAACAACGTCTACAACCTGGTCACCAAGCGCGCCACCTGCGAGGCCGGCGCGACGATGGAGTGGATCGACGGCAACATCGGCTCCAAGGTGACGATGAAGTACCCGGCCGTCTACCTGATGGGCGAGCACGCCAAGGGCGAGACCCTGTCGGTCGCGTTCGCGGGCGAGGGCCAGCACCAGGACGCCGGCTCCAAGATGGTGCACAACGCGCCGTACACGTCCAGCTCGATCGTCTCGAAGTCGGTGGCCCGCGGTGGCGGCCGGACGTCGTACCGCGGTCTGGTCGAGGTCGCGCCGGGCGCGCACCACAGCAAGTCCACGGTGCGCTGTGACGCGCTGCTGGTCGACACCATCAGCCGCTCCGACACCTACCCGTACGTCGACGTCCGCGAGGACGACGTCGCGATGGGGCACGAGGCGACCGTCTCCAAGGTCAGTGACGACCAGCTCTTCTACCTGATGAGCCGCGGGATGGCCGAGGACGAGGCGATGGCGATGATCGTCCGCGGCTTCATCGAGCCGATCGCCCGCGAGCTCCCGATGGAGTACGCGCTGGAACTGAACCGACTGATCGAGCTGCAGATGGAAGGGGCCGTCGGCTGATGTCAGCCACCGAAACCCTGGTCGCCACCGGCAACCAGGCGCACTCCCACGGACCGGGTTCCCCGGTGCCGTTGCAGGCCCGGAGCGAGCGGACCACGTCGTACGACGTGGCCGACTTCCCGGTGCCGAACGGCCGTGAAGAGGAGTGGCGCTTCACCCCGATCAAGGCCCTGAAGGCACTGTTCGCCGACGAGGCCGGCACCGAGACCGTCAAGGTCGACGCGCACGGTCCCGACGGTGTCGTGATCGAGACCGTCGCCGCGGACGCCGTCAAGGCGCTCACCCCGCAGGACCGGATCGCCGCCGTCGCCTGGAGCCAGGCCGGCGACGCGCTCGCCGTCCGGATCCCGAACGACGCCGAGCTGTCCGAGCCGGTGCACGTGAACATCGCCGGGCTGGGCGGCCGGAGCTTCGGCCACCTGGTGATCGAGGCCGGCCGGCACAGCCGCGCGACCGTGATCATCGACCACACCGGCAGCGGCGAGTACGGCGCCAACGTCGAGATCGCCGTCGGCGACGGCGCCGAGCTGCGGGTCGTCTCGATCCAGCAGGGCGACAGCGAGTCGATCCACGTCGGTCAGCACGACGCCGTGGTCGGCCGCGACGCCAAGCTCAACCACGTCGCGGTCACCCTGGGCGGCAAGATCGTCCGGCTCTCCACCAACATCCGGTACGCCGGTCCCGGCGGCGACGCCGAGCTGCTCGGCGTGTACTTCGCCGAGTCGGGCCAGCACCACGAGAACCGGCTGTTCGTCGACCACGAGGCGATCAACTGCAAGAGCAACGTGCTCTACAAGGGCGCGCTGGCCGGCGCCGACGCCCGCTCGGTCTGGATCGGCGACGTGCTGATCCGGGCGGCGGCCGAAGGCACCAACACCTACGAGCTGAACCGCAACCTGGTGCTCACCGACGGCGCCCGCGCCGACTCGGTGCCGAACCTGGAGATCGAGACCGGCGAGATCGAGGGGGCCGGCCACGCGTCGGCGACCGGCCGGTTCGACGACGAGCAGCTGTTCTACCTGCAGGCCCGCGGCATCCCCGAGGACGTGGCCCGGCGACTGGTGGTGTCCGGCTTCTTCAACGACATCATCGGCCGGATCGGCGTCACCGAGGTGGTCGAGCACCTGCACGAGGTGATCGAGCAGAAGCTGGCCCGGACGGCCGAGCTGACCGCGGCGGCCAAGGCCTGAGTATGAGTGACTCGTTCGAACGCGCCTGCGCCGTCGCCGACCTCCCCGACGAGGGAGTGCTGGCGACGGAGGTGGGTGGCGTCGAGGTGGCGGTCGTGAAGAGCGAAGGCCGGTACTTCGCCATCCGCGACGAGTGCTCGCACGCGCAGATCCAGCTGTCCGAAGGCGACGTCGGGAACTGCGAGATCGAGTGCTGGCTGCACGGCTCGCGTTTCAGCCTGACTACCGGCGAGCCGCTCAGCCTGCCGGCGTACGACCCGGTGCCGGTCTACCCGGTCCGCGTCGACGGCGACGATCTGCTGGTCGACGTCAAAAACCCCTTGAACCAGGCTTCCTAGTAAAGACGGAGATAGAAATTCTGATGGCGACACTCGAGATCCGCGACCTGCACGTGTCGGTCGACACCGAGAACGGCCCGAAGGAGATCCTGCGCGGCGTCGACCTGACCATCGCCGGTGGCCAGACGCACGCGATCATGGGCCCGAACGGTTCCGGCAAGTCCACGCTGGCGTACTCGATCGCCGGCCACCCGAAGTACAACGTCACCAGCGGCACCGTGACGCTGGACGGCGAGGACGTCCTCGACATGGCCGTCGACGAGCGCGCCCGGGCCGGCCTGTTCCTGGCCATGCAGTACCCGGTCGAGGTCCCCGGCGTGTCGGTGTCGAACTTCCTCCGCACCGCCAAGACCGCGATCGACGGCGAGGCGCCGAAGCTGCGCACCTGGGTCAAGGACGTCAACAAGGCGCTGGCCGACCTGGACATGGACGCCGACTTCGGCACCCGGAACGTGAACGAGGGCTTCTCCGGCGGTGAGAAGAAGCGGCACGAGATCGTCCAGCTGGAGCTGCTCGACCCGAAGATCGCGATCCTCGACGAGACCGACTCCGGCCTCGACATCGACGCGCTGAAGATCGTCTCCACCGGCGTCAACCGGTTCGCGGAGAAGGGTGACAAGGGCGTGCTGCTGATCACCCACTACACCCGGATCCTGCGCTACATCAAGCCGGACTTCGTGCACGTGTTCGTCGACGGCAAGGTCGCCGAAGAGGGTGGCCCGGAGCTCGCCGACGAGCTCGAGGCCAACGGCTACGAGCGGTTCCTGAAGACAGGCGCCAAGGCATGACCGACGCCCGGACCTTCAGCAGTCCGCTTGACCTGCAAACGGTCCGGGCGGACTTCCCGATCCTCGCGCGGGAGCTGGCCAATGGCTTCCCGCTGACCTACCTGGACTCGGCGAACTCGTCGCAGAAGCCGGTCCAGGTGGTCAAGGCGATCGAGGAGCACTACCTGCAGCACAACGCGAACGTCGCCCGTGCCATGCACCAGCTCGGCGCGGAGGCGACCGCGGCGTACGAGGGCGGCCGGGACAAGGTGGCGGCCTTCATCGGCGCGACCAACCGCGACGAGATCGTCTTCACCAAGAACGCCTCCGAGGCGCTCAACCTGGCCGCGCACACCCTCGGCGCCGCGCTCGAGCCGGGGGACGAGGTGCTCATCACCGAGATGGAGCACCACAGCAACATCGTCCCGTGGCAGATGGCGTGCGAGCGGACCGGCGCGACGCTGAAGTGGTTCGGCGTCACCGACGAGGGCCGCCTCGACCTGAGCACCATCGACGAGCTGATCAACGAGCGCACCAAGGTGGTCTCGCTGACCTGGGTGTCGAACGCGCTCGGCACGATCAACCCGATCACCGAGATCGCCGCCAAGGCCCACGCGGTCGGCGCGACGGTCGTGGTCGACGCCTCCCAGGCGGTGCCGCAGTTCCCGGTCGACGTCAGCACGCTCGGCGCCGACCTGCTCGCCTTCACCGGTCACAAGGCCGTTGGCCCGACCGGTATCGGGGTGCTCTGGGGGCGCTACGAGCTGCTCGCTCAGCTGCCGCCGTTCCTGGGTGGTGGCGAGATGATCGAGGTCGTCCGGATGACGGGTTCGACCTACGCCCCGCCGCCGGCCCGGTTCGAGGCCGGTACGCCGCCGATCGCGCAGGCGGTCGGTCTCGGTGCGGCGCTGGACTACCTGAGCGGCATCGGGATGGACAAGGTCGCCGCGCACGAGCAGGCCATCACGGCGTACGCGCTGGAAGGGCTGCAGACCGTGCCGGGGCTGAAGATCCTCGGGCCGACCGACATCGCCGACCGCGGCGGAGCGATCAGCTTCGAGCTGGCCGGGGTGCACCCGCACGACGTGTCGACGGTGCTGGACACCCGGGGCATCGCGGTTCGCGCCGGGCACCACTGCGCGCGGCCGGTGCACGAGCGGTTCGGAATGCAATCGTCGACCAGAGCGTCTTTCTACCTGTACACGACACCCGAGGAGATCGACGCGCTGGTCGAGGGCCTCGGATTCGTCCGGTCATTCTTCAAGGTGGACTGAACATGCAGCTCGACAGCCTGTACCAAGAGATCATCCTGGATCACTACCGCACCCCGCACCACGCGGGACTGGCGGACCCGTACGACGTGGAGGTGCACCACGTGAACCCGTCCTGCGGGGACGAGGTCACGTTGCGCGTCGAGCTCGACGGGGACAAGGTGACGAGCGTGACGCACCACAGCGTCGGCTGCTCGATCAGCCAGGCCGCCACCTCGGTGATGAGCGACCTGGTGATCGGCAAGCCGGTCGCCGAGGGGATGGCGACGTACGAGAAGTTCCTGGAGCTGATGCAGGGTCGCGGCAACGTCGAACCCGACGAAGAAGTTCTGGAAGACGGCGTCGCCTTCGCGGGTGTCGCGCAGTTCCCGGCAAGAGTGAAGTGCGCGCTGCTGGGCTGGTCGGCCTGGCGCGACGCCACCGCCCAGGCGCTGGCCAAGGCCGAGGCGAACACAGGAGGAGTCACCAATGTCTGACCAGACCGACGAGAAGATCGAGCTGCCCGAGGTGGATCTCGACGCGGCGAACAAGCCGGCCGGTGCTGGTACCACCCCGGTCGCCGTCGAGGACGTCACCGAGGCGCTCAAGGACGTCGTCGACCCCGAACTCGGGATCAACGTCGTCGACCTCGGCCTGATCTACGGCGTCACCGTCGACGACTCGAACACGGCGATCATCGACATGACGCTGACGTCCGCGGCCTGCCCGCTGACCGACGTGATCGAGGACCAGACCCGGATGTCGCTGGAGGGCCTGGTCAACGACTTCCGGATCAACTGGGTCTGGATGCCGCCGTGGGGCCCGGAGAAGATCACCGACGACGGTCGCGAGCAGCTGCGCGCCCTCGGCTTCAACGTCTGAGGCCGGTCGAGCTGTGGAAGCCCGGGTCAGGTGGCCCGGGCTTTCGCATGTCCGGATGCGCTAGCGTCCGCACGTGACCCGAATCGTCTCCATCGGCCCCGAGCGGCTCGAACGCTGGCTGGCGGGCTTCACGGAGCGCCACGGCGACACGTCGTACGCCGTGACGCCGGACCAGGTGACCGCCACGGCCGACGACGGCTCGCGTGCCGAGATCGAGGTGCCGTTCGGGCCGCTGGCCGACCTGACCCCTGGGGGGCTGGTCGCGCATGTGCTCGCCGATCGCCGGATCGGGCTGCTGCTGGTACGCCGCGGCGGCTACGGCGCGGGTGTCTTCGAGGGCGGCAAGCTGGTGGACTCCAAGGTCGGCTCGCGGCACGTCCAGGGCACCACCAAGGCGGGTGGCTGGTCGCAGCAGCGGTTCGCCCGGCGGCGGGACAATCAGGCCCGAGAGGCGTTCAACGCGGCGACCGAGGTCGCAGTACGGATTCTCGGGTCGGCCAAGCTCGACGTGCTGGTGTGCGGGGGAGACCGCAAGGCGATCGACACCGTGCTGGAAGACCCACGACTGAAGGCGATCCGGCCGCTGGTCCGGCCGCCGTTCCTGGGCGTGGCCGATCCGCGGCAGAAGGTCCTGGAGCAGGCCGGTGTGGACGCTCGTGCGATCCGGATCGAGCTCACCGACCCGCCGGGCTCAGACTGAAGGACCGTACAGCGCGCGGAAGTCCTCGAGCGTGCCGCGGTAATACTCCAGATCGTCGACCAGCTTCGCCCGCGTCACCATCGCCGGGTTCTGCTCGAGCGCCTTCACTCCGAGCTCGGACCAGACGCCGGCCGCCGGCACCTGGTCGGCACCCTCCGGCACGAACTTCAATGCCTCGCCGACCGCGTCGGCGGCGAACTCCCAATTGAGCTCGACACTGGTCCGGTCCTGATCCGGTTCGCCGGTGTAGGCCATGTCGGCCGCCAGCGCCCGGCGTGCGAACGTCTCGGCCAGCAACACCCACTGCGCGGCGTCGACCAGCGGAGACACACCCAGGCCGAAGCGGGCGCCGGCCTTCCGGGCCGCGTCCTCCGACGCGTACGGCACTGCGATCTCGCCGGCCGTTGTGGTCAACGTCCACGCATCCGGGCCCTCGGCCACGTTCGGGCCGGGCTCGATCGGCGCGGGCGCGGTGGCCGGCGCGGTCTCGTCGGCCGCGATCAGCAGGCTCACGTAGGTCTGCGCCTCGGTCAGCGTCCTTGCGGTCAGCATCGGTTAGCTAGCTCCTGTTTCTCGGCTGAGTTCGTCGTACGTGTCACGCGTCACCAGCAGGCGGTCCAGCCGGAACCTACCCGGTTCGGCGGCTCTGACACGGCTGCCTTCCGGCGTCCAGAACTCATCATCCGGTACGGCGTCCTGCCCCGGCGGGATGAACTTGATGACCTCGTCGACCGCAGCCCGGGCCACCGCCAGCACCCGCCCGGCCTCCGCAGGATCAGCCGGTACTGCGCCCGCCGCGCGATCAGCGACGTCGAGCCACTGACCCGCGTCGAGCAGCTCGGACGGCTCCGGCCCACCGAAGGTCGGCCAGGACCCCGCTCTGGTCTCCTTGGCCGGCATCCCGAACAGGTACTCGCGTTCCGCGCCACACCCAGGGCAGACCCCGGCATAGCTGATCGCCAGCTCGCCATCCACCTCGGCGATGCCGTGCTCCCAGGGCGCGTCGATCGAACCGCAGTCCTGGCAGGGGTTCAGCTCCAGGTAGAGGTGAGCCTCATCCCTGGTGCGAGCCACCGCGAACGCCATACCGTCCCTCTCGTCGTCTACGACCATCATGCCGGGCATGGCGCTCAGGACCCCGCTATCGAAGGCCCGTGTTCGCTAGCAGTGATCGTCCTGGCAGCAGCAACGTGTCGGCCGCCCTGCCCGGCTGTCGGCGCCAACTGCCGCGCAGTGGTGCTGTAGTCGAGCCCCTTGAGCATGCTCGCCGGTACGCCGCTCTGCACCAGCGCATCGGCCACCTTGCTGCTGAACTCGCCCTGCTGCGCACCGGTGTTGTACAGCTCGCGCAGGTCGACCCGCCCCTCGGCCATCAGCGCCATGGTCGGGTGCAGGGTCGCGAACGCCGAGCCGTAGCCGCCGTCGTTCACACCGGCCATCGTCCCGTTGGGGAACGCCTGGTAGAGCCGCTCATGCCCGTCAGCCTCGCGCACCGACAACACCACCGGCTCCTTGGAGCTCTTGGCCTTGGCCAGCGCGTCCAGCAGCGGCCGGTAGGGCTGGTGCACCTGCTGGCCCGACTTGTCCTGCCCGTACTCCGTCGCGCGGATGTCGGGCGAGCCCAGACGCTCCGGCACGGCCTGGAGACGTGCACCGGCGACCACTGCGTCCACCGAGGCGCCGGACTCCAGTTGCCGGAGGCCGTCGAGGTACTCGTGCTTGAGCATCGCCACGTAGTACTCGGCTCTCGCGACGTTCGGCAGGTGCTCCGGCCGCTTGGCCGCGGGGGTGCCGCGGCCCTTGTCCGTCGACTTGGTGACAGTCACGTCATAGGCCACTGGGATCCGGACGACGACCAGCTCGCCTTCCTCGAACTTGCTGGTCTCCAGCCGGGTCCCGTGCGCGTCGGACTGTTGCTGCTTGACCTGCTCGCCGACCGAGCCGCCGACCGAGACGATGCCGCCACTGGCGCCGCCTGACCCGGCGACTGGCAGCAGGCGGTTGCCGGCGGTCGTAGTACGAGTGGTCAGCTGGTGTCGGCGTACCTTGCCGGTCTGGCCTTCGGGCTGCACGTCGCCTTCAAGCTCCCAGCCGAGCGGACGGGCTTTGACCACTACCGAGATGGTTGTCCGGCCGTTGCCCGGCGTCGCCATCGGTACCAGTGCGAGGCCGTCGGCGCTGGTCAGCTGCTCGAACTTCGCCTTCATCGCGGTCGGCGCGAGCTGCGACTCGACTGCTGCCTGGTATTCCAGCAGACCGCCGTCATTCAGCATGTCCGAGCGGCCCAGCCTTGCGCTGACCTCGTCGTACAGCTGATCGGTGACGTCACCGCCGCGCGGGTACGGGACCATCGTCTGCACGATCGCGCTCTCCGGCAGGTGGAACTCGCGATGCTCGGGCAGCCGCTCGTCGGGCGCGGCCTGGGCCGCGGTGAGCGGCGCGGTGATCAACCGACGGGGGACCAGCGCGGTCAGCTGGGCGCGCAGCTCCGCGGGTGTCGAGACCGTGATCCGCTCGGCGGGGTTCACCTGGTTGAGCCGCCAGCGCAGGCTGGCCATCGTCGCGGCGCCCGCGTTGTGCACGCGGGTCACCTCGGTGGTGAACAGGACGGTCCGCTGGACCTTGGCCAGCTCCGGCGACAGTGCCCGGTCGATCGTGGTGTTCTCGCTGCCGGACTCGGCCGACACCGAACGAGTCCGGTCGGTGCCCACGCCGACGTTCAGCGCGGTCCCGTCAGCGTCGGCGTCCTTGCCACCGACGCTGGCCGAGTACGTCGTCGAGTGGCCGACCGACTTGCTCTGCCGGTTGTAGTCGTAGGCCTGGATGATGCCGATCAGGTCTTCCTTGCTGATCTCCGGGTTGCCGTCGACCGTGATGTCGCCCTCGTACCTGGCCTTCACCCGGACCAGCAGCAGATCAGGACTCTCCCGGCCCTCGACCGGTACTTCGATCGGCGCGACGTACCCGCGCGGACCGAACATGTTCTCCAACGCTCCCTGATAGCTGTCCTCGCCCAGGTCGACCTTCAGCGCCGCGCCGAGCAACGCGCTCTCGGCCTGCAGACCGGGTGCGACCTCCTCGATCTGTGGCCGGACCAACGGCAGCAGATCAACCTTCTTGTCCGGTTGGCCTTCCACAGTGATCGACTCGAGCTGGCTCGACCCCAGGCTGGCCAGGTACTGCGGAGGCAAGCCGACCGCCCTGGGCTGGTTGGCCTGTAGCTCGGTGTCCTCCACGGCGGCGTCCAGGCGCTCCGCGGCCGTCGGGGCGTTCGACTGCTGGACCCCGCTCTTCTCCAGGACCTTCTGGGTCAGTCGCTCGTCGGTGTGGGACTCGGCAAGCCCGGTGGCGCCGGCCTTCTCCAGCCGGTAGCGCCGGACGAACCCGGCCGCAGTACGGGGGGACAGGTCGAGCTTGCCGTTCAGGTAGCGCTCGGCGGCGTCGGTGACCATCGGCAGTGGCAGGTCGAGCTTGCCGGTGCCGTAGAGCTCCAGCGCGCGGCGTTCGGCCATTGCCTTCTGGGCGATCGCGTCCTCCAGCGGGACGCTCTGTACGACGCGGTCGCCGTCCATCACGTCGGCCACCATCCGGTACCGCTCGATCAGCTCGTAGTGGGTGCCGACGTTGACCAGCAACCGCTCCTCGCCGGTCGTCTGGCTGCTGCTGGTCGACTGGGAGCTACCGGCATTCCGGCCGGCACCGAGGCTGCCGGACAGCGAGGAGCCGTCAGCGCCGTTCTGGCCGCCGCCGCCGTCGACGCCGACGCCGCCCGAGGTCGACGTACCGGAGCCGGCGCCGACGGTGTTCATGGTGAAGTTGATGTCACCGGTGTTCTGCGCGCTGGTCGCGACGACTGTCTGCGCGATCGCCTCGCCACGGATGACGATCCGGTGCTGCTGTGGCAGCAGGCCGCGTTGCTGTACTGCCTGGACCGGGTTGGCCGGCGCCGGCGTGATGACGAGCGGCAACTCGTACTTGCCGTTCATCCACTCCGGGTGGGCGATCAGGCTGTCGGGAGAGAGCGCGGTGTGGAGCTGCAGGTAGGCGCTGGAGTCGGCACGGATGGCCGGCACCGCCGTCACCAGGCGATCGGCGGGGTTGCCTGCGTCGACCGCCACCGGGATGCCGCGCTGGACGGCAGCTGGGTGCGGTTGCTTCGGCTGGGCCTCGAACGCAGGCTGCTCGGCCCGGGTGAGCGCGCTGTCGATCGCCAGCGTCATGGTGCCCCGGACGTCGGCCAGCGGCTTCGAGCCGCCCTGGTCGGTCATCTCGGTGAAGGTGATCCGGATGTCCTGCTTGAGCTTGTCGAGGGGCGCGGTGCTCTCGTTGAGCGTCACCCGGTTGACTCGCCGGTTCACCGACCAGTTGAAGCTGCGGCCGACCGCGTTGCGGCTCAGCTTGGCGCCCAGTCGGCCCGCCAGGCCACGGACTCCATCGGTCGGGCCGTTGCTGACACCGACCCCGGCGGACAGCGGCAGCGACTTGCTGCGGCCGGAACTCCGTCCGGTGGCGTCAGAGCCGATCCCGAGCCGGACCACGTTCTCCGTGTTCGTCGTACCGCGACCCTCGACCGCGGTGAAGTCCTGCTCGACGGCCAGCCGGAACTGGCGGAAGTGCGGGGCACGGCCGAGCCGGTGCTCGACCAGGACGACCGGTAGTCCGCCCTGGCAGGCCTGGTTGATCCCGGCCTCCATGCGCGGCGCGGTGATCTGCTGGACGACCCGGTCGTAGTTCATCAACTGGGCGGCGCGCTGCCGTTCGTCCGATGGCAGCGCGTCCAGGCGGGGCCGGAAGTCGGCGTCCAGCGGCGGTACCAGCTTCATTTGGCTGAGGCTGGTCAGGGCCTGCCGCTGGGCCTCGTCGGCGCCTTGCAGCGACTGGGTGAGTGCCTTGCCCGGGCCGCGCAACTGGTTCTCGCCTGTGCCGTACCAAGGTGGCAGCGTCTGCGGGCCGGTCGGCGGCTCGGGGTCGCCGTGCAGGAGCGCGTGACCGTCCTGGTCCTGGCGGATCGTCGTACCGTCGGGCTCGGTCTGGATGGCTCGCTTGTCGGCCCGTCCGCCGGCCCGGAGCAAGTCGTTGTCCGGCAGCCGGACCAGGGCCTCGCAGGTCTTGGTGACGACCACCGGCTGGGCCTTGCGATCGGAGATCTTCGTCAGCGTGGCGGTCAACTTCCAGTCGACCACGACGGCCTGGGTCGGCCCCTGGTTGCGGTGCACCGCTGGGGTGATGGAGGTCGCGCTGACGTCCTGACCGCCCTGCCGGGACACGTTGCGCCCGACGCCGATGCTGGGGGAGAGATCCGCGCTCGTACTGCCAAGGTTCTGCAGGGTGGTCGGGCCGACCGAGACCGAGCCCGACAGCGACCGGTTGAAGGTCTGACTCGCGTTGATCCCGGCGAAGTCGACCACCACCTCTTCCTGCCACACCTCGCGACTGGACTCGCCGACCAGCCGCGCAGTACTCCAGACCGGGGTCGCCGTGAGGTTGAGCTCGTACTCCGGTTCGCCGCCGTTCGGGACCGGGCGGCTCACCCCTCCGGGTTTCGATGCCTCGCGCAACAATCTCTGCGCGTCCTGGGTGATCAGCCCGCTGATGTGGTCGTAGCCGTTGCGGTCGATCCGGCCGTGCTGGTCCCTGGCCTTCGCCACCAGTTCGTCGTTGAGGCCTTGCAGACCGGTGACCCGGTTGACCGTGTAGCGCGGAAACTCGGTACTGAGCTCGTTCGCGCGGCCAACCTCTTCGAGGCTGACGGTTTCGGCCGGCGCCTGCACCGTGTAGGCGCTGGACATCCAGGTCAGCTGCCGGCCGGCCTCGACGGTCTCGACCGGCGACCAGGGCTTGGTGACCGAGTTCCTGACCTCGATCTCCCAGTCTCCGGTCCACTCGTACAGCAGCGACTCACCGCGGTTGTCGTCGACCATCGAGTGCTGGTACGCCGCCTGCGCGCCGCTGGCCTCCTCCAGACTCCGGCCGGAAGACCCGTCGATCCGCGGCGCCACCACATGGGAGGCGGCCCGGACAGCAGTCCCGTCAGGCGCCAACGCCATGAACGGCTGCAGATCCACACCCGCGTTGACGCTCGCCGAGTGAGCCGCGATGGTGGCGATGCTCTGGCCGCCGTCACCCATCGTGCCGGTCATCTGCTCGGCCAAGTCGTAGTCGCGACCGATCACCTCGGTCAGGTCCCGGGCCTTCATCCGCAGCCGGACCTGGGTCAGCTTCGTGACGTCGTCGTCGGCACTGCCACCCACGGTGAAGACCATGCCGTCGGGGGACAGCAACCGCCGGTACTCCGCCCCAGGCACCGGAATCGGCGCACCGGGAGCGATCTGCTCCTTGCTGCCCTGACTGGCCAACACCTGGTTGATCTCGTCGACCGGCATGGCCAGCGGCTGCCCGGTCGGCACACCGGTGCCCAGCAGATCCTTGACCGGCATCGCCTGATCAACGCTTGCCTGGTAGGCATCTGCCCGCTCTGCCGCCTGCCGTGCCAACTCAGGGATCTGGTCCTGCGACCTGTTGGTATCAGCAACGGCCGCGTCCAGTTCGCCAAGCAGAGCCTGGTACCCATCCAGCGTCTTGGCGGCTTCGCCCGCCGCGTGCTGATAGGCGGCCGCGATCTCCGTGTGCCGCCGCGCCTTGGCGGTCGACGCATCAGCCGCGACCTCCAGTTGGCGGGCACGCTCGGGGGCGCCGTTGTCCTTCAGCAGCTTCTCGGCCTCGGCGTCGGCCTTGCTCTTGCCGGCTGCCTCAGTGGCGGCGGTGGCAGTGGTGACCTTGTCCGCAGCCCGTACCTCGAGGTCGAAGACCGCAGATTGCAGCGTCGTCATCTCGGCCAGCACCCGCTCACGCAACAGGCCAGGACTGTTGGGCGCAGGCCGGGCCGCGACCGCGTCCCGCTCGGCGGCAGCAGCGGCGACACCTGCGATCGATGCGCCCGGTGCGTAGATGGACCCCTCGGCCCACGGAAGCGTGGGAGTTGCTCCGCCACGCTTGCCGATCGAGGTGGCCAGGCCTTCGAGGTCGCGCTCCAGGTCAGCCACACTCCGCGGCCCACTGGGACGGCCGTAGGCGGCAGTCTCGGCTCGCGCTTCGTGCCAGTCGTTCGCCAGGAGTTGATAGCTGGCGTAGTCGGCGTTCAGCCTGCGGTCACGCTTCTCGTGGCTGAACACCGCGCGGACCCGGGCGAGGATTCCCTTCGGCCTGCCTGCCTTGGCCGCTTCGAGTTCCTGGGTCAGTTGGCTGAGCTGGTGCACCCAGACCTGGCGCAGTTGCGCGTCGGCCAGGCGCGGCGAGATCCGTAGTACGTGGGGGTCGTTCTGGGTGCCGGAACGGAGTCGGCCTTCGGCTGCCAGGCCGCGGCCCGGCTGGAGGATCTCGACCCGGAAGTGTTGTGGCGCTTCGCTGGCGGTGGTGTCGAGTACGGCGAGACGCGGCCGACCGAGCACGGTCGGCTGGCTCGTGACAGAAGAGCCGAGATCGGCCTCGCCGAGCCGCTGCAGCGCTGCGAGTGCGGAGTCCTCCTGCAGGTCGGGGTCGAGAGCAGGACGGCCGCCGATCCCGGAGACCAGGGAAGTACCGCGTACTTCGGGGGTCTGCGTGCGGGCCTCCGCACGGCGATGACTGCCACCCACTTGGGCGCGGTGACGCCCGGAGACGCGGGGCTGGCCAGGCGGCGGTAACGCAGTACCGGGGTTGCTCTGGAGGGTGCGGGCCTCGCGGCTGATCTGGTGGGCGGCCGAGACGATCTCGGACGTCACCGGTGGCCTCGGCTCGGTCGGCATGGTCGTCAGCCGTACTGCGGCCGCCTCGGACTCCGGCGCTGCGCTCTGCAGCGCGACCCGGAGCATCGCCTGGGCCTCATCGCGGCGGGGTTGGTCCAAGCCGGGCACGTGGAGCAGACGGTCGAGTGCGGCAGTCGCGCCCTCGGCGGGAGAGTTGCCTCGGGTGCGGGCGATTTCGGCGCCGAGCATGGCTACTGCCTCTGCCAGCAGGCGCTGGTCGCTGACGTGGTCGGCGGCCCGGCGGCTGAGTTGCGAGTCGGCCGCCTCGACGATCGCGGCCGGCAGGTAGTCGCGGGAACCGGTCAGCCGCACCCTGCCGTCGCGCAGCGGAACGGCGGTGGGGGAGACGATGCCCAATGCCGCGCCGATCGCCTGCCGGGCCCGCTGCTGCGCGGTCACGGTCTGGCCGGAGGGCGGCTGACTGACCGTCGTCGTCATCGACCGGCTCCCTTCGAGTTGTGCCGGCGCAGCCTGGGAAGCAAGCTGCCGAGAACTTCGTCCGCAAGGTAACTTCTTGACCAGCGAGCGGCAACCATCGAAAGATCACGATCGGTGCTGCACCCACTGTGACCCGGAACAGGGTCTTTACACCTATCTAGACCAGTTCCCGGAGTCCGGTCGAACAACCTTTGCGCAATTCGCTCAGCGCGCACCGAAGAGGTAACGGCGTGTGTATTCGGTCCAAATGGTCCCTGCCGACCATTACGGTAGGCGCGTGAGTTTCTCGTCCCCCACGCGTCCCTCGCCCGCCGGTGCCCGCGGTTCCAAGGCTCCGGTCGGCGGCTCGAACCGACTTCCCTCCAGCCGCGAACGCCGCCCAGCGCTCGCCGCTCTGGCGGTGATCCTGATTCTGCTCGGCGCCGCCGGGTCGGCCCTGATCGCCTTGCGCAGCGGCGATCGGCAGGACTACGTAGCGGTCGGCAAGCAGATCGCCCCCGGCCAGAAGATCACCAAGGACCTGCTGGCCAGAGGAGACCTGGCCGGTAAGACCGCCGGCCTGGTCAAGTGGTCCGATCTGAAGACGCTGGAAGGCAAGTACTCGACCGGCTATCTGTACCCGGGTCAGTACCTCCACAAGGACAGCGGCACGACTGACCGCATCCCGGCCGGTGGCGCCCTGGTCGGCGTCACCCTCGAAGGCGGTCGCGCGCCGGCCTCGGGCGTCGGCAGGGGCGACATCGTGCAGGTGATCCAGGTACCGGCCGCCAACCAGCCCGGCGGGGTGTCCTCCACGCTGGTCACCGCGGCCAAGGTGATCGAGGTGTCTGGCGGGATCTCCGACAAGACGACGAACGCGAACACGACGCTGAACGTCACCATCGAGGTGCCCACCGCGAAGTCGGTCGCGGTCGCCTCGGCCGCTGCGGCCAAGACGCTGGTGCTGGTGCAACTGTCGGCCGATACGCCGTCCGAAGTACCGGCTGACGGAGCCCGCTGATGGCACTGGTCGCATTGGCGAACGCCAAGGGTTCGCCCGGGGTGACGACGGCCAGCCTGGTGCTCGGCGCGCTCTGGCCACGGCCGGTGCTGCTGGCCGAGTGCGACCCGTCGGGCAGCGACGTGGCGATCCGGATGACGGCGCCTGGTGGCCAGCCGCTGAACTCCGACCGCGGGCTGGTCAGCCTGGCCGCGGCCGGCCGCAAGGGTCTCGACGACGACGTGATCATGGCCCACAGCCAGCAGCTCAACGGCGGGCTGGACGTGATGGTCGGAGTGCGGTCGCCCGAGCAGATCGGCGGCATGGGCGGGCTCTGGGAGCCGCTCGGCATCACCTTCAACCAGATGTTCAGCGCGGACGTGATCGCCGACTGCGGCCGGATCGGACCGTCCTCGCCGCAGCTGCCGGTGGTCCAGGCCGCCCGGCTGGTCGTGATGGTCTGTACCGCGACCGGCTCGTCGGTGGCCCACCTGCGCGAGCGGCTCGGCCAGCTGGTGCACCACGTGGACGCCAAGCTCGGCGTGATCGTCGTCGCCGACCCGAAGAAGCGCGACGGCGTGAAGCAGGTCTGGTCCGTGCTCGACGCGATGGCCGTGCCGGTGCAGTACCGCTGGCACCTGGCCCACGACCCGGCCGGCGCCGCGTTCTTCGACGGTCGCGGCCACGGCCGGCTGGACCGTACCGCGCTGATCCGGACGGCCGGCGACATCGCGGCCGAGATGGCCGCCGCGGTCGCGATGCCGACCCAGCACGACTTCGACATGGCCCAAGCGGCGTTCCCGCCGGACGGCGCCTGGGAGGGCCGATGAGCGCCGACCAAGAGCTGGTCCGCAAGCTCCGGGTCCAGGTGGCCGAGCGGCTGAACGAACAGCGCCGCCGCGACCAGGCCAACGGTGTGCCGCCGATGAGCGCGGAGGACGAGCGCGAGTACGCCCGGTCCCTGATCGTCCAGGTGCTCGAGGACCACGCGCGGTACGAGCTGGCCGAAGGGCGCACGCCGCCCACCCCCGAGGACGACGCGCAGATCGCCGGCGCGATCCACTCGGCGCTGTTCGGCGTCGGCCGGCTGCAGCCGCTGATCGACGACCCGGACGTCGAGAACATCGACATCAACGGCTGTGACCAGGTCTTCATCCAGTACGGCGACGGTCGCGAGGAGCGGCCCGGGCCGGTCGCCGACAACGACGAGGAACTGGTCGAGCTGATCCAGGTGCTGGCCGCCCACGCCGGTCTGACCAGCCGCCCGTTCGACTCGGCCAACCCGCAGCTCGACCTCCGGCTGCCCGACGGCTCCCGGTTGTCGGCCGTGATGGGCGTGACATCTCGGCCCGCCATCTCGATCCGGCGGTCCCGGCTCGGCAAGGTGTTCCTCCAGGACCTGGTTGCCAACGGCACCATGTCCGCCGACATCGCGTCCTTCCTGAAAGCGGCGGTCGCGGCCCGCAAGAACGTGATGATCGCGGGCGCCACCAACTCCGGCAAGACCACCCTGCTGCGCGCGCTGGCCAACGAGATCCAGCCGCACGAGCGGCTCGTCACGGTCGAGCGCTCGCTCGAGCTGGGGCTGGGCGAGTTCAAGGAGCTGCACCCGAACGTGGTCGCGTTCGAGGAGCGGCTGCCGAACTCCGAGGGCGTCGGCGAGGTCAGCATGGCCGACCTGGTCCGCCGCTCGCTGCGGATGAACCCCAGCCGGGTGATCGTCGGCGAGGTGCTCGGCGACGAGATCGTCACGATGCTGAACGCGATGAGCCAGGGCAACGACGGCTCGCTGTCGACGATCCACTCGAACAGCTCGATGGAGGTGTTCAACCGGATCAGCACCTACGCCATCCAGGCGTCCGAGCGGCTGCCGATGGAGGCCACCCAGATGCTGATCTCGGGCGCGCTCGACTTCGTGGTGTTCGTCCGCAAGCACAACGACTACCAGCACGGCGGCACCATGACGCGGTACATCGAGAGCATCCGGGAGGTGACCGGCTGGGACGGCCGGGTGCTGTCCGGCGAGGTGTTCGCTCCGGGTGCCGACGGCCGGGCCGCGGCGCACGCGCCGATCGCCTGTATGGACGAGCTCGAGCACTTCGGCTACCAGCCGCTCGTGCACGGTCGGTGGGCCTGATGAGCCTGGAGACCCTGCTGGCGCTGCTGTGCGGCGCCATGGTCGGCGGCGCGATCCTGCTGCTGGTGGTCGCGATCCGCGGTACGGAGCCGCGCGAGTCCACCCCGTCGCTGTTCCAGCGGGGCGGCAGCGTCGAGGGCCGTAAGCAACTGATCCGGCTCGGCACCGGTGTCGCGGTCGGGCTGATCGTGCTGCTGGTCACCCGCTGGCTGGTGCTGGCGGCGGCGCTCGGGCTGCTGGCTGCTCTGGCTGACCGGTTCTTCGGCGGTACCGGCGAGGAACGGCGCGCGATCGAGCGGCTGGAGGCACTGGCCACCTGGACCGAGGCGCTGCGCGACACGATCGCCGGCGCGGTCGGTCTGGAGCAGGCCATCCCGGCCACCGCGGTCAACGCGGCGCCCGCGATCAAGCCGAGCCTGAACCTGCTGGTCGACCGGTTGCGGATCCGCGAACCGTTGCCCTCGGCACTGATGCGGTTCGCCGACGACCTGAACGACCCGTCCGCCGACCTGATCGTCGCCGCGCTGGTGCTGAACGCGCGGCTGCGCGGGCCAGGTCTGCGCGAGGTACTGAGCGCGCTGGCCGACTCGGCCCGCGAGGAGCTCGACGTACGGCGCAAGGTAGCGGCCGAGCGCCGGTCCACCCGGCGCAGCGTCCAGGTGGTGGTCGCGATCACGCTGCTGGTGGCGGCCGCGCTGATCCTGTTCAACCCGGCGTACGTCTCGCCGTACACGAGTTTCATCGGCCAGTTCGTGCTGTTCATCGTCATCGCGCTGTACGCGATCGGCCTGGTCTGGCTGCGCCGGCTGGCGAAGATCGAGGTACCGGAGCGGTTCCTGATCCGCAGCAGCGACCCACGGGCACAAGGCAGTACTGGTGACCAGCGGATGGAGGTGGTGGGCGGATGACCGGCGCTTTCATTGCGGGTGGTCTGGTCGGCCTGGGGGTCTACCTGCTCGTCCGGCTGCTGATCCGGCCACGGGCCAACGTGCTCTCGACCATCGCGCGGATCGATGCGGGCCGCTCGGGGTACGTCAGCGCCGCCACCGCCAGCGCGGCGGGGGAGCGGGTGCTCGGCGGGATCGACCGGGCCCGTTCGACCCTGGGCCAGCGGCTGGAGGCCGAGGCGAACGCGCGCGGCTGGGCGTTCGGCCGGCTGCGCCGCGACCTCGCGGTGATGAACCAGCCGTTCGCGGCGATGCTGGCCACCAAGGTGTTCTTCGCCCTGGGCGCGCTGATCTTCATCCCGTTCGTGCTGGTGATGTTCGCGTTCCTCGGCTTCACGCCGCCGGGGGCGACCCCGGCGGTCGTCACGCTCGGCGCGATGGCGTTCGCGTTCTTCCTGCCGGACCTGGCGCTGCGCCAGGAGGCCGAGGCACGGCGACGCGACTTCCGGCACGTGGTCGGCAGCTTCCTGGACCTGGTCGCGATGAACCTGGCCGGCGGCCGAGGGCTGCCGGAGGCGCTGATGACGGCCTCCACGATCGGCGACCACTGGGCGATGGCGAGGATCCGGCAGGCGCTGGCCAACGCGCGGCTGATCGGCATCACGCCGTGGGACGCGATGGCCCGGCTCGGCGAGGACCTCGGCGTGGAGGAGATGCGGGACCTGGCCTCCGCGCTCGCGCTGGCCGGCGACGAGGGCGCCAAGATCCGCTCCTCGCTGCTGGCCCGGGCCGCGTCGCTGCGACGCAAGGAGCTGGCCGACGTCGAAGGTAAGGCCGGTGAACGGTCGCAGTCGATGCTGGTCGCGCAGCTGGTGATGTGCGCGGCTTTCATGCTGTTCCTCGGATATCCCGCGGGGGCGGCGATTCTGGGCAGTTAGCGGTGGCGGTGACGGGGGAACAAGGATCCGTCAGGGATTTCCGTCCGTCGTACAGGGCATACTGAGGCTCGAATCGGGCCCAGGACTGAAGTAACGAGTTTCGGAGGGTTAACCGGATGAACGTGGAAACGCAGTTCCTGCGCGCGATGGTCGGCTACGCGCTGGCTCGCGCCCACACCCAGCGGGCCAGGGGCCGGGACGCCCGCGCCCGCGGCGCCCGCACCGAGCTCGGCGCGTCCGCGCTGGAGTGGGCGATCATCTCGGCCATCCTGGTGGCCGCCGCGCTGGCGATCGGTGTCGTGGTCAAGAACGTGATCACCAAGCGCACCGGTGAGATCCAGAACGGCTGACGCGTTGCCGCGGTCACGCACTCGTCACCGGCGCAGGACCCGGTCGGAGCGAGGGGCCTCCTCACTCGAGCTGGCCATCCTCGCGCCGACGATCCTGGCGCTGATCTTCGTCTCGATCCAGACCGCGCTGTGGCTGTACGGCCGGTCGGTCGCGCTGAACGCGGCCCAGGAAGGAGTCTCCCGCCTGAGACTCGTCCAGCCGCCGCTCTACACCGGCGCGATCGGGGAGAAGGTCCGCACCGACATCGAGGCGTACGCGCAGCAACTCGGCGGCAACACCCTCGGCAAGGCCGTGGTCGAGTCGCCGACATACAACAACCCCGAAGGGATGGTCTCCTTCACCGTCACCGGCGAGACCATCTCGCTGGTCCCCGGCCTGAAACTGACCGTCAGCCGAACCGCCACCGGCCCGATCGAAGTCTTCGAAGCAGACGACAAGTGAGTGAGGCATGAAAATCCTGGGGACCCGCCACCACCGCGCCGCCCGGCGCCCTGCAGGCGACCCCGCTTCTCACCACTCCGCGGGTGCCCCTGCTTCGCACCACCCCGCCGGTCGGCAGACCGCGGGAGACTCCGCGCCCCACGACCGCGCCGGTCTGCGGTCCGCTAGCGACCTGCCCTCCCGCCACCGCGCTCGCCGCGCGCAGCGTGGTGAGCGCGGGACGATGGCTTTGGAGATGGTGATCCTCGCCCCTCTGCTGTTGATCCTGTTCATGTTCCTGCTCGCCTGCGGCCGGTACTTCCAGACCTCCTCCCTGCTCGAGAACGCCGCCCGCGACGGCGCCCGATCGGCCAGCCAGTCCCGCTCGATGGGCGACGCGCAGGGCCAGGTCGACTCCGCCGTCACCCGCACGATGGCGCAGGCGGTCAAGTCCTGCCAGGACACCGCAGGCGGCACCATCACCACCGGCTTCACCGCCGGCGCCGCACTGTCGGTCGAGGTGACCTGCACGATCGACTACCGCGACCTCGGGCTGCTCGGAATCGCCGGCAACACCACCATCACCAAGCGGTTCAGCTCCTCCGTCGACCCGTATCGAGGTGTCCGCGATGGCACGCCCTGACCACGGCGCGGCCGACCCCGCCGCCCACCGCCCCGAAGCTCGCCGTACGACGCCCTGGCGCCGCCTGGTCGCCTTCGTCCAGGTCGACGCCCCCGGCGACCACCGCGGCGCGCTCAGCCCCGCGGTCGCGATCCTCGCGGTGATGATCTTCACCCTGGCCGGACTCGTCATCGACGGCGGCCGCCAGCTCGGCGCCAAGTCCCGCGCCGTCGGCTACGCCCAGGAAGCTGCCCGTGTCGGCGCCGCCACCATCATCTTCAACAGCGCCGAAGCCAAGATCGACACCCTCAAGGCCGGTACCGCGGTCTCCGACTTCTGCGCTCAGGTCACCTCCAACGACAAGGCCGTGCAGAAGTGCGGCACCACCGAGCTCACCGACGAGGGACTGACGGTCGAGGTTGTCATCGGTAACAAGACCACCTTCCTCGGCATGATCGGGATCGGAAACCTGAACGCCAGCGGCACCGGCGAAGCGCACGCCGAGCAGGGTGTCACCAAGGCCGACGACAGCCCGAAGATCCCGCCGATCGTGGTCGGCACCCGGAGCCCGGACGGCCCGGGCAACATCCCGACCACCAACACCGCGGTACCGCCGACCCTCGACATCCCGTGCCCGTCGAACTGGACGATCGGCGCCCCGACGCCGATCTGGACGCTTCCGCTCCCGCTCCCGGGCAGCTGTACGCCGAGCATCACCCCGAAGCCCAGCGAGAGCCCGTCGTCGACCCCGCCGACCGATTCGCCGTCACCGACCTCGACGTCGACCAAGACCACGCCGACGCCGACCAAGCCGCCCGCCGGTGGCGCGCCGCGGGTCGCAGTACCGCAGAACTCCCAACCGCCGGGAGCCAACTGATGATCCGCCCCGACCATCAAGGAGTCCCCGTCGTGCGACGTTCGGTCGTCCCAGCCGCCCTGCTGGCCGCAACCCTGCTGCTGTCCGCGTGCGGCGGCAGCTCGGACGACGGCGGGATGCCCGTGCCGGTCGAGGGAGGCGACGCGCCCACCATGACGCTCACCCCGCTGCCGACCGCCGAGCCCACCCCGGCGCCGACCGGAAAACAGTCCGGCAAGCCGTCCGTCCCCGCGACCACGGCGGCATCCGTGCCCCCGGTCGGGCAGGTGACCGTCGTTCCGGGGAACTTCGCGAACAACCCCGCCGTCCAAGGCCTCGTGAAGAGCTACCCGGTGTATTTCAGCGCATTGGTTGCCGGGGACTCCAATATCGTCAAGAACAACTTCCCGGCGTATTTCTACGCCGACGTCCAGCAGGGCATCGACGAGGCCAAACGCAACGGCTGGGTGATGAAGCCGCCGGGCAGCGTGGTGGTGATGGGCACCTCCACGCAGCCGCTTGACGTGATCCGGGTGAAGCTGTGCCGCTCCCAGACCACGCAGTACTGGAATCCCAAGACCAAGGGCTGGACGGTGACAGCGAAGGGCGCACCCCAGGTGATCGACATGATCCGCACCGGTCTCGGCTGGCTGCCTTATCAACTCGCGCCGTCGACCGGGGTGAATTGCACCAAGGTGCGCTTTCCGGCCTAGTCCGAAATCAAATCGTTTTGCGCAATGACGTGACTGGACACAATCCACCGGGCATGATGCCCCTGGCTGAAGATAACCTGCGAGTAGTCGGACAAGACTCTGGAGTGAGGATGCGCAACCGAGTGAGCCGAGGGCTGATCGCCCTGACCACGGTGGTCGCACTGCTGGCGGTCTATCCGACCTCCACCGCGTCGGCGGACACGATCACCGCAGGGGACAGCGTCTGCAGCATGTACGTGAACTCGATCGGCTTCGGCGCGGTCTGCAGTTCCTCCGTTCCCTACATCCCAGGCGTGAACAGCCCGCCGCCGCCGACCTGGCGCGAGCGACTCAACGGCAATGTCTTCATCCCCTGCCGGGACTTTCCGATCCCGGAGGGCATCAAGCTCGGCAAGGCACCGGACGGCAAGAGCTGGGTGCTCCGGGTGCGGATCGAGGACTACAACCTGGACAAGTTCAACGGTGGCGACAGCGTCCACCTGGAGCGCATGTTCGTGCCGGTGTCCGGCGCGGAGCGGGACCAGTGTCGCGACATGGAGTACATGGACCAGTTCTGGCGCGAGTTCGGCAGCATCTATCCGCCGCCTGCACTGCAGATCAAGCCGACCTACACCCCGCGGGTGAACGTGCCGGCCTACTTCTCGCTGACTCGCGAGAGCTCGATGGTGCTGCAGAACACGGGTGACCCCGGAGCCATGGACAGCGCGTACTACGACGCGACCCACAACCTGACGATGCGCGGACTGGTCACCGAACTGCTGGTGGATCCAGGAGACGGGACGGCGCCGTTCACCTGCGCGCTGGGGGTGGGCAAGATGGACGACGGCTTCGACGGGTACGACGAGAAGGCCGATCCGTTCCACCAGATGAGCACCTGCTCGCACAAGTACCAGAAGTCCAGCGCGAGCCAGCCGGACGGGATGTACACGGTGAAGCTGAAGCTCACCTGGACCGTGTCCTACTGGAAGGGCGGGCCGGACTGGGTGAAGGTCGGTACCGCCACTATTGACGCAGTACAACGCCTGCCTGTGCAGGAAGTGCAGTCCATCGGTGGGTAAGGGAGGCACGACGATGGTGAAGACGGGTGAGCAGGTGCGCAACGCGCGGCTGCCGCAGCGGTCTGACGGTGGGGCCGGCGAACGGCTGAAGGGGCTGGGGTCGCTGCTGGCGATCGTGGCGATCGTGGGCGGCGTTCCGTACGTGCTGCTGCGGTTCTTCGGCAAGCCGTGGCCGGACCAGATGCCGAACCGGGACGTGCTGGTCAACCAGCTGAGTGCCGAGACGCTGATCGGCATCATCACGGTCGTGATCTGGCTGGCCTGGCTGCACTTCGTCGTCTGCCTGCTGACAGAGGCGGTCGCGGAGATCAAGGGCCACGGTCTGTCGCCGCGGATCCCGCTCGGCGGCGGGTCGCAGACCCTCGCCCGGCGGCTGATCTCGGGGGTGGTGCTGATCGCGGGCGCCGCCAGTGTGACGCTGCCGGTCGCCAGTGCGGTCACCACCGCGCCGCTCGGCAGCCCGTCGTCGGTGAGTGTTGCCCAGGGCAATGACAACAGCACGCAGGACACCTTCCGGCAGAACGAGCCGCGGAGCACGGTGCAGGTCGGCGCGGCCACGGTCAAGCGCACCCACACCGGCGTCCGGACGAACAACGACCACACCGGTCAGGTCGTCAAGTACACCGAGGTCCGTCCGCCGGAGGGCCGTAACTACGACTGCCTGTGGGACATCGCCGAGCGGTACCTGGGCGAGGGCCGGCGCTACAACGAGATCTACAACCTGAACAAGAACAAGCTGCAGCCCGACGGCCGCCGGCTGACTAACCCGGACCTGATCATGCCGGGCTGGCAGGTTCGCCTGCCCGCTGACGCCAAGGGCGCCGGTGTGCACACGGTGCTCGTCAACGTGGACCACAAGGGCACCACGACAACGACGACCACGCCCACGACGTCGACGGCCAAGCCGACCGCGAAGGCCAACGCCTCGAACGAGACGCGCACTGCCGAGCAGCAGGGCACGAACGCCGTCGGCAGCCGCTGGTTCGAGCAGCAGGAGGCCGAGGCCGGCTCTGCGATCGGGATCGGCAGCGCCGCGAACGACCCGGCAGCGGCCCGAGCTGGTCTGCCCGGCGTTGCAGCCGGTGCCGACAAGGGCGGCGCCGAGCAGGGTGAGCCGGTCGAGGCCGGTACTCCGGTCGACACCGGGTTCGACACCACGAAGGCCGGGATCTACGGCTTCGGCGCCACGCTGCTCGCAGCGGGCATCGCGATCGCGTTGAAGCGCCGTCGCGGCTGGGCCCAGGGTCCTGGTCCGAAGGCAGCTGGACACCGCCAGACGGAGATCGACCTGCGCCTGGCGTCCGACGTACCGACTGCTCGGTTCGTCGACAACTCGCTGCGGTCGCTGGCCAAGACCTTGACCGACGACAACCGGGTGATGCCGATCGTCATTGCCGCGCTGGTCACCGACCGGGCGCTGACGTTGGTGCTGGAGCCGGGTGAGTCCCCGGCGGCGCCTCCTGGTCCGTGGCAGGCCATTGCCGACGGCACCCGTTGGGTACTGCGTCGCGCCTACGCGCCGGAGGGCGATGTGGACGGCCCCGCGCCGTACCCGACGCTGGTCACTCTCGGCCGCAACGCCGACGGAGCGACCGTGCTGGTCGACCTCGACACCGCGGACGGCATCGTCAGCTTCGGTGGCGTCACGGACGCCTCCCGCGACGTCGTCGGTTCGCTGGCGGCCGAGCTGGCCACGAACCTGTGGTCCGAAGGCGCACATGTCAGCATGATCGGCTTCGGTGACGACCTGTCGACGCTGGCGCCGAGCCGGTTGAGCTACTGGGTGCGGCTGGACGACGCGCTGCGCGAGGTGACTCGTCGGACCGACGCCCAGGTGCAGGCCTGCGACCGGCGTGAGGCCGCGAGCGTGGCCGACGCGCGGATGGCGTTCCCCGACCCGATGCTGTGGGGTCCGGAGATCATCTTCATGTCCGCGCCGCCGTCGCCGGACGAGGAGCGGCAGCTTGCCCGGCTGGCGAACGACCCGAAGCGCTGTGTCGCGGTGGTCGTCGTCGGTGACGTGATGAGCTCGCCGTGGCGGTTCGTGGTGGACGAGAAGAACCAGGCGGTCTGCCGGTTGCTCGGGCTCGAGGTCGATGCGCACAGCATCAACCCGTCCCAGTTCGCGGACCTGGTCGCGCTGTTCGGGGTGGCCGAGTCCGAGGCGCTGGACAAGCGTCGCGGCGACCAGGACCTGCCGGCGTACGAGTTCTCCCAGGCGGATCTGAGCCAGCCCGCGCCGGTCGAGGTCGACCTGCTCGGACCGGTCGAGGTGGATGCCCGCGGCGTGCTCGACCCGGGCCGGGTGTCGCTGTCGACGGAGATCGTCGCGTTCCTGGCCAGCCAGGACTACGGCGTCCACCCGAACGTGCTGGCCGGGGCGATCTGGCCCCGCGGCATCAGCGAGGAGCTGCGCAACGCCGCGCTGGAGCACACCCGCAACTGGGTCGGCCTGGACGCCATGTACGCCGACGAGTCCGGCCGCTGGCTGCTGAACCGCAGCATCGTCCGGGTCGACTGGGACGTCTTCCGCACGCTGGCCAAACAGGCGTCGCTGATGGACGACCCGCGGGCGCCGTTGTCGACGGCCCTGAGCCTGGTGCACGGCCAGTCCTGGTCGAACCTGCCCGCCGGCCGCTACTCGTGGCTCGCTGCCTCCGGCATCGAGCGCAAGATGGCCGAGGCAGTGGTCGACGCGGCCCTGAAGCTCGCCGAAGCCAGCCTCCGCCACAATGACGGCAACCTGGCCCGCACGGCCCTGCAGACCGGCCTGAGCTTCTCACCGGCCTCCGAGGACCTGTGGCGAGCCACTCTGCGCCTGGCATCGCACTTCGGTACGACGGACGACGTCTCCGCGGTCGCCAGCCAGATGTACTCCGCTCTCGCCAAGCACGGCGGCCCCCGCGGCGCCGAGCCCGAGACGGATGCCCTGGTCGACGAGCTGCTCCCCGGCTATCACCGGTCGGCCGCAGTCGCGTAGTACCGGCTTCACAGAGAACCGCCCCCGAGAGAGTCTCTTGGGGGCGGTTCTGCGTTCGGGGGATCAGAGCGGGTTGGCGGTCCAGGTGTCGCAGCGGGTCATGTCGCCGGAGTCCATCCCGACCTTGAACCACTTCATCCGCTGCTCGGCGGTACCGTGGCTGAAGCTCTCCGGGTTGACCTGGCCCTGGGTCTTCTCCTGGATCCGGTCGTCACCGACGGCCGCCGCCGCGTCGAGACCGCGAGCGATGTCGTCCTCGTTCAGCTCGGTGATGAGCGGCTTCCCGCTGCTGGTAGGCACCTTCACCGCGTGGTTGGTCCAGATACCGGCCAGGCAGTCGGCCTGCAGCTCGGAGCGGACCGAGTCGGAGTTCGCGCCCTCGCGGGACTTGATCCGGCCGAGGATGCCATAGAGGTTCTGGATGTGGTGGCCGTACTCGTGCGCCACGACGTACGCCTCGGCGAAGTCGCCGCCGCGGGCGCCCAGGTCGGTCTGCAGCGTCTCGAAGAAGCCCAGCTCCAGGTAGACGCGCTTGTCCGGCGGGCAGTAGAACGGGCCGACCGCTGCCGTGGCAGGGCCGCAGCCGGTGTTCACCGAGCTCTCGAAGACCCGCATCGGGGCCTTGGTGTAGGTCTTGCCGCGGCGGGGCAGTTCGGCGGCCCAGAAGTTCTCGATCGAGTTCTGGTAGAAGACGAACCGGCACTCCTTGTTGGCGGTGAGGTCCTTGCCCGTCTTGCACGCGTCGAGATTGCCGGCGGCGGTGTTGCGGACCGTCGGCTCCTCGGCACCTCCTCCGCCGCCTGGCAGGCCCCCGTTCAGGAGCAGCACGATGATCAGCAGGACGATGCCGCCGATGCCACCGCCGACGGGAATACCCATCCCGCCGGGGAGCCGACCGCCTCCGCCACCGCTGCCGCGGGTGTCTTCCACGCCGCTGGTGTCCAAGTCGGCGTCAGGGTTGAATTTCACCTGTGTTGTCGCGGGGAGGCTCCGTCGTTCAGGGCGGGGCAGTACCGCGACTCCCTCCCTTCAGAAGCCGGGGACTGTCGGTCCCAGCTGATTGGATCTGTTCCATGGCCCGGTTCAGGATGTACCCGACTCCTATGCAGCATGATGCGCTGTTGGAGCAGTGTGGGCAGGCCCGGTATGTGTGGAATCTTGCCCTTGAGCAGTGGTCGATGTGGACTCGTGACAACGGCGCGACGCCGGGTTTCGCCGAGCAGTGCCGGCAGTTGACAAAGGCAAGGGCTGTGTTCGGCTGGCTGCGGGCAGGATCGCAGACCGTCCAGCAGCAGGCGCTGCGGGACTTCGACCAGGCCGTCAGGAGCTTCCAGCGAGGTACCCATCGGCGACCGAGTTGGCGCAAGGCCGGTCTGCGCGAGGGATTCCGGATTGTCGGCTCTCAGGCGTCCAAAACGGTCAAGTTGAACCGCAAATGGGCCGTGGTCAACATTCCGAAGGTCGGTTGGGTGCGGCTCCGGGTGTCCCGTGCGATTCCCGCTGCGAAGTCTTACCGGGTCACCCTCGACCATGCGGGGCGCTGGCACCTTGCGTTCGCCGTCGTTCCGGATCCGCTGCCTCCACCCGGTACGGGCCAGGTCGTCGGCGTGGACCGTGGCATCACAGTCTCGGCCGCGCTGTCCACCGGAGAACTTCTGACCTGCCCTGGACCGTCGGAGATCGAACAGAGGCGGCTGAGGCAACTGCACCGTCGACTGTCCAGGAGTTGTCAGGGCTCTGGCCGCGGTCAGCGGGTCAAGGCCGCAATCGCCAGGCTGTACGCCCGCTCCAGCGATCGTCGGAAGAACTGGGTGGAGAGGACCAGTACCGACTTGGCGCGCCGGTTCGACATCATTCGCGTCGAAGACCTGCGCATCGCCCAGATGACGGCCCGGCCCAAGCCGAAAGCTGATCCAGGCCGGCCGGGTAGGTACCTGCCGAATCGACAACGTGCCAAAGCCGGTCTGAACCGAGGGGTTCTGTCCAACGGCTGGGGGCTGCTCGTCCAGCGTCTGGAGCACAAGGCGCCAGGACGGGTCGAGAAGGTCAACCCGGCGTACACGTCGCGGACCTGTAGCGTCTGCGGGCACTGCGCACGGGAGAACCGCAAGAGCCAAGCGGTCTTCCGGTGCGTATCCTGCGGGCATCAGGCGAACGCCGACGTGAACGCGGCGGTGAACATCGCGGCCGGACGGGCCGTCAGCGCACGCGGAGAGACGCCTGAACGGGTCTCGTCGAAGCGTGAACCTCAGCACGCTACCTCCGCGTAGTGGCTGGAATCCCCATCCGTCAGGAGGGGAGGACGTCAAAGCACATACACTAGTCCTGTCGCTGCAAGAGGCCGCCTTAAGACGCGTCCCTGCCGACCCGCTTCCGTTCAGCCGACTCAACGCGCTGACACCCGACTTGAGGACACCTGCGCCGCCATGATCACTGTCACCAACCTCGAGGTACGCGTCGGGGCCAGGCAACTTCTCTCGCCTGCCTCTTTCCGCGTCGGTCCGGGGGACAAGGTCGGCCTGGTCGGTCGGAACGGCGCCGGCAAGACGACGCTGACCAAAATCCTGGCCGGCGAGGGCCTGCCCGCCTCCGGTTCGGTGTCGTCGTCGGGTGAGATCGGCTACCTGCCGCAGGACCCGCGGACCGGCGACCTGGAGATGCTGGCCCGGGACCGGATCCTGGCCGCGCGTGGTCTGGACGAGGTGGTCCGCCGGATGCGCAACGCCGAGAAGGCGATGGCCAGCGCGGACGAGAAGACCCGCGAGAAGGGCATGCGGCGCTACACGCGCGCCGAGCAGGACCTGCAGTCCGCCGGTGGGTACGCCGCGGAGTCCGAGGCAGCCCGGATCGCGGCCAACCTGGGCCTGCCGGATCGGGTGCTGGGGCAACCACTCGGCACCTTGTCGGGTGGTCAGCGGCGCCGGGTCGAGCTGGCCCGGATCCTGTTCGCGCAGGCAGAGACGCTGCTGCTGGACGAGCCCACCAACCACCTGGACGCCGACTCGGTGGTCTGGCTGCGCGACTTCCTGAAGACCTATCCCGGTGGCGTGATCATGATCAGCCACGACGTGAACCTGCTGGAGGACACCGTCACCCGGGTCTTCCACCTGGACGCGAACCGGGCCGAGATCGACGTCTACAACGTCGGCTGGAAGGTCTACCTGGCGCAACGCGAGACCGACGAGCGGCGGCGCAAGCGCGAGCGCGCGAACGCCGAGAAGCAGGCCTCGATCCTGGTCGCCCAGGCGAACAAGATGCGTGCCAAGGCGACCAAGGCGACCGCGGCTCAGCAGATGCTGAAGCGGGCCGAGAAGCTGGTCTCCTCGCTCGAGGACGAGCGCGCGTCGGACCGGGTCGCGAAGATCTCGTTCCCGACCCCGGCGGCCTGCGGCAAGACGCCGCTGATGGCCAAGGACCTGTCGAAGTCGTACGGGTCGCTGGAGATCTTCACCGCCGTCGACCTGGCGATCGACCGCGGCTCGCGGGTCGTCGTGCTGGGGCTGAACGGCGCCGGCAAGACCACGCTGCTGCGGGTGCTGTCCGGGATCGAGAAGATGGACACCGGCGAGGTGATCGACGGTCACGGTCTCAAGCTCGGGTACTACGCCCAGGAGCACGAGACGCTCGACGTGAACCGGACCGTGCTGGAGAACATGAAGTCCGCGGCGCCGGACCTGAACGAGACCCAGGCCCGCTCGGTGCTCGGCTCGTTCCTGTTCAGCGGGGACGACGCGGACAAGCCGGCCAAGGTGCTGTCGGGTGGCGAGAAGACCCGGCTCGCGCTGGCCACGCTGGTCGTCTCGGCGGCGAACGTGCTGCTGCTCGACGAGCCCACCAACAACCTGGACCCCGCGTCGCGCACCGAAGTACTGAACGCGATCCGGTCCTACACCGGCGCGATCGTGCTGGTCACCCACGACGAGGGCGCCGTCGAGGCGCTCGAGCCGGAGCGCGTTCTGCTGCTCCCCGACGGCGTCGAGGACCTCTGGACCAACGACTACGCCGACCTGGTGTCGCTCGCCTGAGTGGTTTTCCACAGGTGATCAGGACCGCACGAAAAGTGCGGTGAGGTGCCGTATGTTCACTGGCATGAGCGATCTCGGACTGCGGTTGACGGTGGACGGGCCAGTGGCCCGGGTGGTGCTGGACCGGCCGGAGGTGCGCAACGCGCAGACTCCGGCGATGTGGGCGGCGCTGTCGGACTTCGGCAGCTCGCTGCCCGACGACGTGCGGGTGGTGGTGGTGTCGGGGGAGGGCCAGTCGTTCTCGGCCGGGCTCGATCGCAACCTGATGATGGGCGAGCCGGTCGACGGGCAGGAGCCGCTGCTCACCCTCGGGAAGAAGCCGGATCCTGAGCTGCAGGAGCTGATCAAGCACTTCCAGGCGGGCTTCTCCTGGCTGCGCAGGCCGGAGATCGTCAGCATCGCGGCGGTGCAGGGGCACGCGGTCGGGGCCGGCTTCCAGCTGGCGCTGGCGTGCGACCTGCGGGTGATCACGCCGGACGCGAAGTTCAGCATGCGTGAGCCTGCGCTGGGGCTGGTGCCTGATCTGGGTGGGACGCAGCCACTGGTGCAACTCGTGGGGTACGCGCGAGCGCTGGAGATCTGCGTGACGTCGCGCTGGGTCGAGGCTGACGAGGCGCTGCAACTCGGGCTGGCCAACATCGTCGTACCGGCCGATGAGCTGGCGGGGACGGTGAAGGATCTGTCGGAGGCGGTGTTGTCGCCGTTGGTGGGCGCGGTGCGGGAGACCAAGGCGTTGCTGCTCGGCGCGGCCGACCGTTCGTACGACGAGCAGTTGGCGGCCGAGCGCGAGGCTCAGACGCGGCGGCTGAAGGAGCTCAACACGGCGTTCGGCTGAGCGACACCGGGCGGCGGGAGTTTCGGCGGGACGGGGCGCGGGGACCGGCGCTACCGGGCGAGGAAGTTTCGGCTGGTCCGAGGTGTTGTCGACGGTGACGAGTTGAGTGCAGGGGAGGGACCGGATGTCTTCGGGGATGCGAATGGGTGGCGGCACCGGCGGCGCGATGGGCTGGCGGCGGCAGGACGCGTCGGTGGTGGATCGCAAGCTGGCCAAGGGCACGCTGCGGCGCATCCTGCGGTTCGCCAAACCGTTCAAACTGCACATCAGCGTCTTCCTGGTACTGGTGGTGGTCTCCGCGGTGCTGGTGATCGCCTCGCCACTGCTGTTCAAGAAGATCGTCGACGATGGCATCATCAAGGGCGACGGCGGTCTGGTCACCGCGCTCGCCCTGGTGGTCGCGTTGCTGGCGATCTTCGAGGCGACGCTCGGGTTGATGCAGCGCTGGTTCTCGGCCCGGATCGGCGAGGGTCTGATCTACGACCTGCGCACGCAGGTCTTCGCGCACGTACAGCGGATGCCGGTCGCGTTCTTCACCCGGACGCAGACCGGCGCCCTGGTCTCCCGGCTCAACAACGACGTGATCGGCGCTCAACAGGCCTTCACCTCGACGCTGTCGGGCGTGGTGTCGAACGTGATCAGCCTGATCCTGGTGGTCGGCGCGATGCTGCTGCTGAGCTGGCAGTTGACGGTGGTCGCGATCCTGCTGCTGCCGGTCTTCCTGCTGCCCGCCCGGTACCTCGGGCGCCGGCTGGCAGCGATGACGCGCGAGCAGATGCAGCTGAACGCGGACATGTCGACGGCGATGACCGAGCGGTTCTCGGTCGGCGGCGCGCTGCTGGTGACGCTGTTCGGCAAGCCGGAGCTGGAGAACGAGCAGTTCGGCGAGAAGTCGGGTCGGGTTCGTGACCTGGGCATCCGGATCGCGATGCTCGGCCGGGTGTTCTTCACGGCGCTGACATTGGTCGCCGCCCTGGCGACGGCTCTCGTGTACGGCGTGGGCGGCAACCTCGCGGTCCGGGAGACGCTGACGGTCGGCACCCTGCTCGCACTGGTCGCGCTGCTCGGCCGGCTCTACGGTCCGCTCACCGCCTTGTCCAACGTGCGCGTCGACGTGATGACCGCGCTGGTCTCCTTCGAGCGCGTCTTCGAAGTGCTCGATCTGGAGCCGATGATCCAGGATGCGCCCGACGCGCGGGCGTTGCCGGATGATGCGGCTTCGGTGGAGTTCGACCAGGTGTCGTTCGGCTACCCGACCGCCGAGCAGGTCTCCCTGGCGAGCCTGGAGTCGGTCGCGGTGCTCGACAAGCGAGCGTCGGCGCAGGTGCTCGAGGACATCACCTTCACGGTCGAGCCGGGTCAGCTGGTCGCGCTGGTCGGACCGTCCGGCGCGGGCAAGACGACCATCACCAACCTGGTCGCCCGGCTGTACGACGTGACCGGCGGCTCGGTGCGGATCGGCGGTCAGGACGTTCGCGAGGTGACGCTGCAGTCGTTGCACGACACGATCGGCTATGTCACCCAGGACGCGCACATGTTCCACGACACCATCCGGGCCAACCTGGCGTATGCGAAGCCGGGCGCGACCGACGAGGAGATGGCGGATGCGCTCCGCTCGGCGCAGGTCTGGGACCTGGTGTCGTCTCTGCCTGACGGCCTGGACACGGTGGTAGGCGACCGCGGGCACCGACTCTCCGGCGGCGAGCGGCAGCGGCTGGCCATCGCCAGGTTGTTGCTGAAGGCACCGCACATCGTCGTACTGGACGAGGCGACGGCGCACCTCGACTCCGAGTCGGAGGTCGCGGTGCAGCAAGCACTCGACACCGCGCTCGAAGGCCGCACATCGCTGGTGATCGCGCACCGGCTCTCGACCGTGCGCAACGCGGACCAGATTCTGGTTGTTGACCACGGCAACATCGTCGAGCGCGGCACCCACGAGGAGCTGCTCGCCCTGGACGGCGAGTACGCCGATCTGTACCACACACAATTCGCGGAAACAGGCTCAGCGGCAGGCGTCTGAGGGGGAGACTCGCTCGCCGCTCGCCGCTCGCCGCTCGCCGCTCGCCGCTCGCCGCACGTCGCCGGGCCGCCTGCTAGAGCGCAGGTAGCCAGGTGGCCCGCACAGTGCGCGTCGCCGTCCGCCGCCCGTAGGCCGCCGCCCGCCGCCCGCCGCCCACCGCCCGCCGCCCGCCGCGTGCCACCCGCCGGCCGTCCGGACAGCCCGCAGCGCCGCCCGCCCCGCCGTCTGCTCGCCGCTACCCTGGCCGCGCGGCCCCGGCGCTTGCTGCGAGCTTGCTCGCGTACCCAGCCAGGCAGTGCGTTCAGTGTGAGCGCAACCTCAGCCTCAGCCCGGCTGGCAGCCGCCGCTCGCCGCTCGCCGCTCGCGCGCTCGTCGCACACCGCACGTCGCCGGGCCGCCTGCCAGCGCAGATCGCCGGGCGGCCCTCAGAGTGCACGTCGCCGCACGTCGCCGCACGTTGCCGAGCCGCCTGCCAGAGCGCAGGTGGCCAGGTGGCCCGCACAGTGCGCGTCGCCCGCTCGTCGCTTGCACGCCGCCCGCCGGACCTCAGCACCTGCTGCGAGCTTGCTCGCGTACCCAGCCAGGCAGGGCGTTCAGCCTGAGCGCAACCTCAGCCAGGCTGTGCGTACGTAGTACTGGTTCCTACTTCTTCTTCTCGTCCTGTTCGAGGAGGTGGAGGACTGGGACGCCGAGGTGCCTGCGGGCCGAGTTGGTCCAGTCGAGGTGGAAGAACTCGGCGACGATGTGCGGCCGCGTGAGGATGATCACCTCGCGACCGCCGACCTTGTTCACCGTCGCGGTGAGCGCCTCGATCGGCCGGTCATGCGAGATCCCGCCCTCGGCCTGCTGACCGAGATCGCGCAATCGCTGGATGCTGCGCCCGGTGCAGTCCGTCGCCTCGCTGTCGATCGCCTTCTGCGCCTCGGCGAGATCCTGCCGTTGGTTGGCCAGCCCGGGACCGTACAGGTCGGTGGTGCCGAGCGCGGTGATCGACGCTTCCACGCCTGCCTCGGCGTTGTGACACGGCACCAGCACGTAGTACTTCACCGGCTCCGGCAACTCCTGGTGGAGCTCGACCACGCGGCGGGCATCGGGTTCGGTCAGTTCCTGTTCAACGAGCAGCACGACGTCGTACATCTCGGTACCTCCGGTTCGAACCAGTCGGTACACCCCATCATGCACCCGGAGCAAGCATCCGTGACGAACACCTCGTCCCGTGTCCCCGACTAGTCCGGAACTGCCCGGATGCCCTTGTTTGGAACGGTTAGGGCAGGGCACAGGTGACCCGACCGATCAGTACAGTCCCGGGACGTGACGACGGATCCTCAAACCCAGCAGCTACCCAGCGTTGACCTTCGCGCACAGCGGGTTCTGTACCTACCGGAAGTGATCCGCACCACGAATCACCTGGCCCGTCAGCGGCTACTGTTCCGGGGCGATCGCGTGGACTCCGCCAGAAGTCCGCGCTGACATCGGCTGCAGCAGAGTCAGGAGCGGTTCGGCCGCCTTCCTGTGGCCGGTACCGGCGAAGGGTGCCGGGCAAGAGGACAGAACAGATCGGTGGGGGGATCTTTCATGCTTGAAACACGCAGCGGGAACGAGCACGGCCTGATCGCTCCCGCGTCGTCCGCGCAACGGCGGATGTACTTCGCGTGGGTGATGAAGCCCGAGAGCACCACCGACAACTGGACGGCGCTGCTGTCGGTCGACGGAGACCTCGATGTGGATCGGCTCGGGCGCGCGCTTGAGGTGCTGCGCCGGCGCCATGACGCCTTCCGGACGACGTTCCTGGAGCGCGACGGCGACATCGTCCAGGTGGTTCGCCCCGCGGAGGACGGTGCCGAGGTGTTGCGCCACGCGGAGGACGGTGCTGAGGTTCTGCGCCCCGCGGAGGACGGTGCCGAGGTGTTGCGCCACGCGGAGGATGGTGCCGGGGTGGCGCGCCCCGTGGCGGATGTTGCCGAGCGCACCGGACTGCTTGCTGTCGTCGAGGCCGAGGGCGACTCGCCCGACGTACGGCGTGACTGGGCGCTCGCCGAAGCCCGGCGACTGGCGAACCTTCCGTTCGACCTCACCTCGGGACCCCTCTGGCGGACGACCCTGATCCGGATCGGTGCTGAGCAGCAGTTGGTGCTGTTTGCTTTCCACCACATCGTTCAGGACGAGATCTCCGCGCAGATCTTCGCCGAGGAGCTCCGCCTGGCGTACGCGGATCCTGAAGCGCCTGCCCTCGCGGCGCCGGTCACGCAGTACGCGGACTTCTGCGTGGCTGAGCAGAGCCGTGGGGTGGATCGCGAGGGTCTGGATTACTGGCGTGGTCAGTTGGAGGGTGTCGAGCCGCCGCGGCTTCCTGAGGACGGCGAGCCGGAGTTGGCTGGGATTGTCGGTGGCCGGCTGGCGGTGCCGTTGGCGGACGACCTGGCGGGTGACTTGGAGGCGTTCTGTCAGGAGCGGCGGATCACGCCGTTCACCGGGCTGCTCGCGGCGTACTTCGTACTGCTCGGGCGCTGGGCAGGGACGAGTGACGTGACGGTCGGCGCGCAGATGCTGGGGCGGCCGCACTCGGACTTCTTCCGGACGATCGGGTTCTTCGCCAACACGGTGGTGTTGCGGTCGCAGGTGCTGCCGGCGCCGAGCTTCGCGGAGTTCCTGGGTGGGGTCGAGGACTCGGTGCACGAGGCGCTGGAGTACCAGGACGTGCCGTTCGAGGTGGTCGTCAACACGCTGGCGCCGCAGCGGGACGCTGACCGGAATCCGCTGTTCCAGGCGAACATCGAGTACGACACACTCGATCCGAACCAGGTGTGGGTGCTGGACGGTCTGCGGGTGACGCCGGTCCTGGATCACGCTGACGAACCGCGGCTGCACTTTGATCTCAACCTGCGGGTCCAGCGGCTGGCCGGGCAGCTCGGGATCACCGTCGAGTACGCCCGGCGGAGGTTCTCCGATGCGGTGATGCAGGCGTTCGCGGCGGCGTACGGGACGCTGCTGCGGTCGCTGATCCGGACACCGGAGGTGCCGCTCGGGAGCATCTCGCTGCTCGACGAGGTGGGACGGGCGCAGATGCTGGCCCTCGGCGCAGGCGACGCAGTGCGCGCCACTGACGCGCGGAGCGCACAGCGTGACGCGGACGCTCGTGGCGCGGTGCGTGACGCGGACGCTCGTGGCGCGGTGCGTGACGCGGACGCTCGTGGCGCGGTGCGTGACGCGGACGCTCGTGACGCGGTGCGTGACGCGGTCGCTCGTGACGCGGACGCTCGTGACGCACAGCGCGACGCCGATGCTCTTGGCGCAGCGCGCACCGCCCGCGATGCGGCGGTCGGCGCGTGGGGCGAGGTCGCCGAGCAGCGTCTGCCCGGCACCTCGAGCGTTGCCGGTGATGCGGTGGGCAGCGGGGTCGGCGCGGAGTGCACCTCCGCCTGGGAGCTTTTTGAACTCACGGTGGCGGCCACTCCAGACCTGGAGGCTGTGCGGGCGGGGGAGGAGCGCCTCACCTTCGCCGAGTTGGCTGACCGGGCACGTTCGATAGCTGCGGGCTTGCGGGCTCGTGGGGTGCGGACCGGCACGTTGGCGGGCATCTGTTTGCCGAGGCAGACCGATCTGCTTGTTGCGATGCTCGGCGTTTGGTGTGCGGGTGGGGCCTTTCTGTTGCTCGATTCCCAGCAGTCGGTGGAACGTCGCCGGATGCTGCTCGAGGAGGCAAGCGCCGAGCTGTTGATCTCGGACGAGTCCTTCGCGGAGACCGAAACGGTCCCGGTGTCCGCGCTCATGGGCAGCGCCGACTCCACCGTCGACACAACACGTCGGCCGGCGGCTGCTCCGGCGTACGTGGTTTTCACCTCCGGCTCCACCGGGAAGCCGAAGTGTGTAGTCGTGGACCAGGCGGGTCTGGTCGCGCACGCCACCACCCAGCTCGCGCCGCTCTACGCGCGGCTGCCGGAGGGTCGGCAGGCGACCGTCGCGGGCGTCAGCACGGTGACGTTCGACGCGTTCATCAGCCAGTGCATGGCGATGGCGGCACTCGGCCACACGCTGGTGCTGATCGACGACGACGAACGGATGGACCCGTCCAGGATCCTTGCCCGAGGCAATGATTCCGAGAACGCGCTCGACGTGCTCGATGTCAGTTGCAGCCAGTTGGAGATCCTGATCGACGGTGGGTTGCTGAAGCTGCCGCACCGGCCGAAGATCCTGGTGACCGGTTACGAGAAGGCGTCCGACCGGTTGTGGCAGAGCCTGCGGGACGAGCCCGATCTGCTCGCCTTCACCTCGTACGGCGTGACCGAGTGCACCATCGAGTCGACGCTGACAGAGATCCGCGATCATCCGCGAGAGGTGGCCGGCCGCGCCGCCGGAGCGTCCCGGCTCTACATCCTCGACGACCAGCTCCAGTTGCTGCCGCCGTTGTTCGCCGGCGAGGTCTTCATCGGCGGTCCCGGGGTCGGCCACGGCTATCGCGGCAGGCCTGAGCAAACCAGCGTCCGGTTCATCGCCGACCCGTTGACGAACATTCCGGGTCAGCGCATGTACCGCACCGGCGACAAGGGACGGCTGCGTCCGGACGGGCAGCTGGAGATCCTCGGCCGGGTCGATGACCAGATCCAGATCGGCGGCGTGCGCATCGAGCCCGGCGAGGTGGAGTCCGCACTGGCGGAGCACCCCGGCATCGTCGGCGCTGCCGTCGTCGCAACCGACGAGAACACTTTGAGGTCAAAGCTGATCGCGTACGTCGTACCAGTGGCTGGTCACGAGGCAGGCTTGACGACGGCTGCCGTCCGCGATTTCCTGCGGGCCAGCCTGTCTTCGGTGATGCTGCCCGACCGCGTCGTGCTGCTCGACAAGTTCCCGCTCTCGGCCAGTGGCAAGCTGGACCGCAAGGCGCTGGCGGCCCGCAAACCACCGCAGGTCGAGCCGTCGGAAGCTGACGCAAGGAGAGAGACCGCGACGCCCGCGGATCCTCGCGAGCAGCAGCTGTGCGAGGTCGTTGCCGAGGTGCTCGGCATTCCGCAGGCACGCCCGGACGACGGGTTCCTCTCGCTGGGTGGGACCTCGCTTCTCGCCATGCAGGTGACCAATCGGGTCCGCGCCGTGATGGCGTGCGATCTCAGCGTCCGCGCGGTCTTCGACGCGGAGACGATCCGCGAACTGGCGGCGCAGCTCACTGTCGCCGAGACCAACCCGCGGCCCACGCTGCGCGGACGAAGGAACGCATGACGGCGGCTGGTGCTGTGCCCCGGATCGGGTTCCTGTTCCCCGGCCAGAGCTCCGAGTACGCCGGTATGGCGGTCGAGCTCTATCGCGACCAACCAGTGTTCCGCGCCGCGATCGACCGGCACACCGACACCTTCCGGCGCCTCACCGGAGTCGGTCCGCTCGACGTGTTTGCCGACGCCGACGCCCAGACCCGGGCCGAGCTGCTTCAGCCTGCCGTCTTCCTGTTGCAGGTCTCGCTGGCGGAGTTCTGGATCTCCTGCGGAGTGACGCCGGCCGCGGTGATCGGCCACAGCCTCGGCGAGTACGCCGCCGCCTGCGTGGCCGGGGTGTTCGACGTCGAGCAAGGGCTCGAACTGGTCAGTGCTCGAGGCAACTCTTTCGCAGCTGTCCCCAGTGCAGGTCGGATGGTCGCGGTCGCCTGTCCCGACCTGGCTGAGCTGGAGCAACTGGTTGCGACCCAGGGAGACGCGGCAGCAGTTGCCGCGTACAACGGACCGGAGCGTGCCACGGTCTCAGGCACGGATGACGCGATTGCCGAACTGGAGAGCGTGTTCGGACAGCGGGGCTGGGCAACCATCCCGCTGCAGACCACGCATGCGTTCCACTCGACGCTGGTCGCCCCGGCGGTTCCGGCGCTCGCAGCGGCAGCCGGTGGGATCACTCACCAGCCTCCGACCGTGCCGATGGTTCTCAACCTGACCGGTGCGTGGGCAACCAGCGCGGATCTCGGCGCGGAGTACTGGAGTCGTCAGCTCACTTCGCCGGTCCGTTTCGTCTCCGGCCTGCGTCGGCTGCTCGACAGCGGCTGCACTGTTTTCGTCGAGGTGGGAGCAGGCCGGGCACTCACTGCCGCAGGCCGGACCCAGGCCAGTGGCGCCGAGGTGTGGCTGCCGGGTCTGTCGGCCCGGAACCCAGATCAGGACACAGTTCTCGATCACCTGGACCGACTGGAAGAGGCCGGCGTTCCGATCGTTCCGCCGGTAGACGGCAGCGAGACAGCAGAGCCGGCGCAGACCGAGTACCCGCTCTCGTACGCGCAGCGCTCGCTGGTGATGCTGCACCAGATGAACCCGGACAGCGCCTCCTACAACGTTGCGTTCACCGCCCGATTCACCGACGGGTTCGACTCCGCGACGTTGCACCGGGCAGTTCAGTCGCTGGTCGCCCGGCACTCGGCGCTGCGCACCACCTTCAGCCGAGTAGGCACCGGCGGCTCCGACGGTCGCCAGATCGTGCACGGCCACCTTGAGCCCGACTTCGCCGACGTGGACGCCCGGCACTGGACCGAGGAGCAGCTCGATGAGGCCGTGCGGACCGCGCACCGCGAGCCGTTCGACCTCGCGTCCGGGCCGCTGGTCCGGGTGCGGGTGTATCAGGTGGCACCGGGAGAGGCCGTCGTCCTCCTGACCCTGCACCACGTGGTCTGTGACTTCTGGTCGCTCGGCATCCTCGTGGCCGAGCTCGAACAGCTCTACCTCGCAGACACCGAAGGCCGCTCGGCAGAACTGTCAGAACGCAACGTCCCGTACAGCGACTTCGTCACACAGCAGACCGAGCAGCTCGCCAGCCGTCGAGGTGTCAGAGCGCGCACCTACTGGCACGAGCAGTTGTCCGGGCGGCTGGAGCCGACCGAGTGGCCGCGGTTCGACCTGGACCCGGCGCCTGCCGACGAGGGCGGATCGATCGTGTTCGCCATCCCCGACGAGCTTGCCGAGGGTGTCGTCGCACTGGCCAAGGCAGAGGGCGTCACGCCGTACGTGGTGCTGCTGACCGCGTACCAGCTCCTCGTCAGCCGGTACTCCGGACAGCGGGACGTGCTGGTCGGTGCCCCGGTCGCGGGCCGGACCGGTCGCGCGATGGCCGACAGCGTCGGCAACTTCGTGAACCCCGTCGTAATCCGCGCCGACCTCACTGCAGCCGAGTCGTTCCGCGAGCAGCTCGGCCACAACCGCCGGACCGTCCTGGAAGCCCTCGAACACCAGAGCTACCCGTTCGAGCTGCTCGTCAGCGAACTGGCCCCGCAGCGGGTGGACAACCGGAACCCGGTCTTCCAGGCGATGTTCAACTACTTGAAATCCAGCAAGTACCCAGCACACGCCGGCCTGTACGTCGCTGACGAGGGCGCCGCCGCAGTCGACTGGGCAGGGCTGACCGCGTCGCCGTATCGCCTAGTGCAGCAGGAGGACCAGCTCGAACTCGGGCTGGAGATCGTCCACGACGGCGACCGGCTCGTCGGGCTGCTCAAGCACCGCACGTCCGTCTTCTCCGCCGCGGCGGCCCAGCGGATGACCGAGCACTACCTGACCCTGCTGCGAGCTGCAGTCGATGGGCCGGGTCGCAGTGTGGCGGAGCTGCCGCTCCTCGCCGGCGTCGACGATGACCTCAATCGGCATGCCACGACCGTGCCGGTGGAGCCGGACGACAGCCTGGCGATCCGCTTCCGCCGGACTGCTGAGCAGCACCCAGATCGCGTAGCTGTGCGCTGCGCCGGGGACCAGCTCACCTACGCCGAGCTGGATGAACTGGCCGGACGTTGGACGGCCCGGCTGCGGGCAGAGGGCGTCGGGCCGGGCAGCCGCGTCGCGCTGCTGCTCGAACCGAGTATCGACACAGTGGTCGCCATCGTCGCGACCCAGCGGGCGGGTGCGGCGTACGTCGTACTGGATGCGTCCTATCCCGCGGCCCGGTGCCAGATGGTGCTGGAGGACAGCGAATCCCGGGTGGTGCTGACCCAGCCGGAGCTGGTCGGGGTGCTGGGCGACGCCGCAGTACCGGTGCTGGTTATGCCGGAGACTGACTTGCCGCCAGCTGGCGAGCCTGGCGACCTGCCGAGTGCCGGCGATGTGGCCTACACCGTCTACACCTCCGGGTCGACCGGGACGCCCAAGGGCATCGACGTCGAGCACGGCAACGTCCTGAGCCTGATCGAGGCGATGCGCGAGTACGTCGTGATGGACGAGACCGCGGTCGGGGCGCTGTTCCACTCGACCGGCTTCGACCTGTCGGTCTGGGAGCTGTGGGGCACGCTGCTCGCGGGCGGACGCCTGGTCGTCGTTCCGTCGGGCTCGGCGCGATCGCCCGATCTCTTCCACGCGTTGCTGGTCGAGGAACAGGTCACGCACATCGTGCAGACTCCGTCGGCGCTGCATGGCCTCGCCGCTGTGGTGGGGCAGAACGGTCCGGCCGGCCTGGCGCTGCAGCACGTGTTCTCTTGCGGTGAGCAACTGCCCGCGCCGCTGGCCCGGGTCGCCCGCGAGTGGTGCGGCACGTTGTGGAACATGTACGGCCCGGCCGAGACAACGGTCTGGGTGACAGCGCAGGCGATCCGGGCGGAGGACTGCGCGGGCACCGGCGTACCGGTTGGGTTGCCGTTGGCAAACAGCCGGACCTATGTGCTCGACGAGCAGGGACGGCAGGTGCCGCCGGAGTTCAGCGGTGAGCTGTATGTCGGTGGGCAGTGCGTTGCGCGCGGGTACGTCAACCGGCCGGAGCTGACCAAGGAACGCTTCCTGGACAGCCCGTTCGAGCCCGACGGCCGGCTGTACCGGACCGGTGATCTGGCGCGGGTGAACTCCCAAGGGATCCTGGAGGTGCTCGGCCGCGTTGACAACCAGGTGAAGATCAACGGGTTCCGGATCGAGCTGGAGGAAGTCGAGGCCCAGCTGGACAAGGTGCCCGGGGTTCGGCGGTCGACGGCGCTGGTCGTCGGAGCCGGCGTCGCGGACCGCCGACTGGTCGCTTGCGTGATTCCCGAAGCCGGTCAGCAGCCCGTCGAGAACGAGCTGAAGGCAACCTTGCGTACGTCGTTGCCGCCCTACATGGTGCCGACCGCGATCGGGTTCTTCGACGCGTTCCCGCTCAACGCCAGCCAGAAGGTCGATCGCCAACAGCTCGCCGAGCAGTTCGCGAAGACCGTCACGCGGACCGACTCGGGTCCGGTGGTGACGCTGAGCGCGCAGGAGCGACGGGTCGCCGCGCTGTGGCAGGAAGTCCTGCTGCGGCGAGGGATCGGACGTGACGACAACTTCTTCGACCTCGGCGGCACCTCCATGTTGCTGATGCAGGTTCACCAGCAATTGGTGGCCGGCGAGCCATCGCTGAAGGTGTCCGAGTTGTTCCGGTATCCGACGGTGGCCAGTCTGGCCGCGCGTCTCACCCGGGTGCCGGCCGAACCTGTTGCTGATGGCACCGGTGTTGTCCGGACGGCGAGCCGACCGGCCCCGGTGGCTGACGACACGGTCCGCGGTGCGCGACTGCGCGCGCGGGGACGGGGAGGGAAAAATGTCTGACAACGACGTGGCCGTGATCGGGATGTCCGGCCGGTTCCCCGGTGCGCCTGACCTGGAGCAGTTCTGGAGTCGGCTGCTGGCCGGCGACGACCTGCTGACGACGTTCACGGATGCTGAGCTGACAGCGGCCGGAGTACCGGAGCGGGTACTGCATGACTCGCGGTACGTCCGGCGATCCGCTGTGCTGCCGGACGCGTTCGACTTCGACGCCGAGTTCTTCGGCTACACCCGTCGTGAGGGCAAGCTGCTCGATCCGCAGCAGCGGATCCTGCTGGAGGTCGCGTGGGAGCTGCTCGAGACGATCGGCTACTCGGGCGCTGCGGATGAGCAGTCGGTCGGGGTGTTCGCCGGCGCATCGATGAACACGTATCTGACGAATGTGGTGGCCCGAGCCTGCGATCCGCTGAGCTTCGACGGCACCGAGATGATGATTGCCAACGACAAGGATTATCTGACCACCCGGATCTCCTACAAGCTCGGGCTGACCGGGCCGAGCGTGAACGTGCAGTCCGGGTGTTCGACGTCGCTGGTCGCGGTCCACACGGCAGTGCAGAGCCTGGTCGCGGGGGAGTGCGACATCGCGTTGGCGGGCGGCGTCTCGGTGATCGCGAACAGCTTGCCGGGGTACGTGTTCAGCGAGGGGATGATGTTCTCGCCGGACGGTCGATGTCGGCCGTTCGATGCGGATGCTTCGGGCACGATGTTCGGCGATGGAGTTGGTCTGGTCGCGCTGAAGCGGCTGGCCGAGGCAGTCGAGGACGGCGATCAGATCCTGGCTGTGGTGAAGGGGTCGGCGGTCAACAACGACGGTTCCGACAAGATCGGCTTCACGGCCCCTGGGTTCGCGGGGCAGCGCGCGGTGATCACCGAGGCGCATGCGGTGGCCGGCGTGGACGCCGACACCATCACGTTGGTCGAGGCGCATGGGACGGCGACTGTGCTGGGCGATCCGATCGAGTTCGCCGCGCTGAGCGAGGTGTTCGCCGAAGGTGGGGCTCGGCCGGGGGAGTGTTCGCTGGGATCGGTGAAGGCGAATGTCGGGCATCTTGCCGGGGCAGCGGGGATCGCGGGGTTCATCAAGGCGTTGCTTGCGCTGCAGCATCGGGAGATTCCGGGGCACCCGAACTTCAGCCGGCCCAATGCGCAGATCGAGCTGGCTGGGAGCCCGTTCCGGATCGACACGGTGACGACCGCTTGGAAGCCGGGGGCGACGCCGCGGCGTGCTGGTGTGAGCTCGTTCGGTATCGGTGGGACCAACGCGCACGTCGTACTCGAGGAGGCGCCGGTGCTTCCCGGTCGGGCGGTGCCGATTGCTGGTCCGCGGGTGCTGGCGGTGAGTGCCAAGAATGTTGATGCGTTGCGTGAGTTGGCTGGTGGTTTGGCTGATGTGCTGGAGGGGGCGGACGCTCCTGACCTTGCGGCGGTTGCTTATACGTTGAGGGCTGGGCGGCGTGGGTTTGGGCAGCGGCATGCTGTTGTCGCTGACAACCATGCGGCAGCCGTCGCTGGGCTGCGTGCACTCGCGGCTGGTAAGGCTGCGGGTCCTTCGACGGCGGTTGGAGCCGACGCGGCGGCCGAGGTGTCCACGGTGCCGGCGGTGTCGTTCGTGTTCGGTGAGGTCTCGGTGGTGGACTTCCGGGCGTTGGCCGGGCAGTTGCCGGCGGTCGCCGAGATCGCGCAGCGGTCCATCGACGATGCGCTGATCTGCGCCGAGGACCCGCTGGCTGCTCGGGTGACTGCCGGCCAGGTGCTCGCGACGCTGTGGGCTGAATCCGGCGCTCGGCCGGAGAGCGTTGGCGGGACAGGTGTCGGCGAGGTGCTCGCGGCGTGCTTCAGCGGGGTGCTGGACGAGGCCGACGTACTGGGGCTGCTGTCCTGGAAGGCGGGGCTGCGTGAAGAGCCGCCCGTACTGCGGCCGCGAGTCCCGCGGATTCCGATCCTGTCGGCTGTTGTCGGTGGTGAGCTGCCGGAGTCTCGGGCACTTGATCCGCTGCACTGGACGCGGGACGTGTGGGAGGGAGACCGGAGCTTCACGTCGGACGGCGCCGTGGTGCTCACCATCGGCGATATGCCTGCGGTTGATGCTGCGCTGACGCCCGTGGAGCGGTTGCTGCACGACGCGGCGCGACTGTGGACCGTTGGTGTGCCGGTGGACTGGTCCGGGTGGTTCGGAGACGAGCCTCGGCGGGTTCCGCTGCCGACACATCCGCTGAACAGCGTGCGGCTGCGGATCGATGAGCCTGATCCGGGTTCGGACGCCGATGCTGTGATCAACCGCGAGGAGAAGACCGTGGAGCCGTTACTCAAGGACGTCGTTGCCATGGTCGGCGAGTACTTCGATCTCCAGCCGGACGAGTTGGATCCGAACCTTTCGTTCGCCGAGCTCGGCGTGGACTCGATGGCGCTGCTCGGGATGCTGCGGAAGGTGGAGGACCGGTTCGGCTGCAAGGTCGCGCTGCGGCAGCTGTTCGGCGACGTGCCGACACCGGCCCGGCTGGCGGCGTACGTCGCTGACCACGCGCCGGCCGATCGGTTGCCTAAGGCAACGCAGTCAGAGGCGGTAGCAGTTCCCTCGCCGGTGGTGGTCGAGCAGCCAACTGGTACTTCGTCGGCCGTCGAGCGGTTGATCGCCGAGCAGCTACTTGTGATGCGGCGTCAGCTGGATGTGCTGGCTGGCAGTACCTCGAGTGAAGCAGCGCCTACCCCACAGCCAGTCACTGAACCTGTTGTCCCAGCTCGGTCGACTGTCCCGTTGGCACCGGGCGCGCGGAGTGGCGCGAGCTTGGTGGAGACCGAGCAGCGGGCCGCCTATCTCAAGCTTCTCGCCGATCGGTTCGGGACCAGGACGAAGGGGTCCAAGGAGTTCGCGCAGCGGTTCAGGCTGTTGGTCGCCGACAGCCGGTCGTCGATCGGATTCCGGCCGACCACCAAGGAGATGCTGTACCCGATCGTCGCCGACCGGGGCGAGGGTGCGCGGCTGTGGGACGTCGACGGGAACGAGTACGTCGACCTGACCATGGGCTGGGGCGTTCATCTGCTCGGGCACAACCCGCCGATGGTGATGTCGGCGCTGCGCGAACGCCTCGACCTCGGGTTCGTACTCGCGCCGCGCACCGAGTTGGTCGAGGAGGTCGCGGCCGGGCTGCTCGAACTCACCGGCATGGAGCGGGTCGCCTTCCTCAACACCGGCACGGAAGCCGTGATGACGGCACTGCGGATCGCCCGGGTGTCAACCGGTCGCGACGACGTGGTGATGTTCTCCACGGCGTACCACGGACACGCCGACAGCGTGCTCGCGGCAGCCTCGTACGAGAACGGCGAGCTGGGCACCAGACCCAGTACTGCGGGGATCCCGACTGCGGCCGTGCAGAACCTCAAGGTGCTCGAGTTCGGGAGCGACGAGGCGCTGGAGTACATCGACAAGCACGGTTCGCGGCTCGCGGCGGTGCTGACCGAGCCGGTGGCGCTGCGCAACCCGGGCGTGCAGAATCCCGAGTTCCTGCGCCGGGTGCGGGAGATCACTCAGCGGCACGGCACGAAGCTCGTCTTCGACGAGATGGTGACGGGCTTCCGCTGTCACCCGGCGGGGGTGCAGGGCCTCTACGGCATCGAGGCGGATCTGGCGACCTACGGGAAGATCATCGGCGGCGGGATGCCGCTCGGGGTGATCGCCGGCCGGGGCGGGATCATGGACGCGATCGACGGTGGGGTCTGGAGCTTCGGCGACGACTCCGGGCCGTCGGCCGACTCCACCTTCTTCGCGGGGACCTTCAATCAGCACCCGCTGTCGATGGTGGCGGCGAAGGCGGTGCTGGATCATCTGCGCGCTGAAGGCCCTGCTCTGCAACGCGATCTCGACCGCAAGACCGAGTTGTTCACGGCTCAGCTGGCCGCGGACTTCCGTGAGCTCGAGGTGCCGATCGAGGTGCGGCGGTTCTCGTCGATGTTCCGGTTCGAGCACGAGCAGAACCTGGATCCGTTGTACTTCAATCTGCTCGACCGGGGTGTCTTTGTCTGGGAGATGCGGAACTTCTTCCTGTCCACGGCGCACGAGCAGGCCGATCTCGATCACATCCGGGCCGCCGTGCGCGATTCCGTCGGCGAGCTGCGGGAACACGGTGTACTCGGCAAAAGCCGATCGAGTGCGGTGGCTTTAAAACCGGCCAAGTCGGTCAGCACCCTGGCGCAGCGGCAGCTGGTGGCGCTCGACGAAGCCGGCGATTCGGCGTACCAGATGTCGGTCGGGTTCTGGCTCGACGGACCGCTGGATCGCGACGCGCTGCGCGGCGCGGTGCTGGGTGTGGTCTCGCGGCACGAGGCGCTGCGAAGCACACTCGGCGTCGACGGCCGGACGCTCACCGTGCACCCGGCAGCAGACCTGGCACCAGCCGACGTGCTGCTGGAGGCGAACTGCCAAACGGACAACGAACTCGAAGCCTTCCGCAACAGCTGGGCAGACCTGCAGTTCGACCTGACCAACGGACCCGTGTTCCGCGCCGCGGTGGTGAGCACCGCGCCGGAGCGGCACCTGCTGTTGCTGTCGGCCCACAACGCGGCAGTCGACGGCTGGTCGTTCAGTGTGGTCGTCAACGACCTCGCGGAGCTCTACAACGCAAGCTCCCGGGGGACCAGCGCCGACCTGCGACCACCAGTGCAGTTCCGCGATTACGTCGCCTGGCACGACCGGGTGGCTACCGGCCCAGTAGCAGCCGAGGACCGCGAGTACTGGCACGGTCTGCTGAAGGACGCCCCAACCCCGAAGCTGCCGCTGTCGGGCAAACAGGCGGCGTTCCCGTACCGCGCAGTGCGGCACAGCTTCCTGCTCGATTCAGCCTTCTGCGACCAGATGCGCGACTCTGCACGCGAACAGGGCGTCACGGCGTTCGCCTACCTGGTCGCAGCATGGGGAGCCGTGCTGCACCAGGTGACGGGACAGGACGACCTGGTTGTCCCAGTCGCTTCTGCTCGCCGTCCACCAGAGCTGGATGACGTGGTCGGCTATTGCTCGAACCTCCTGCCACTGCGCCTGCGGATGCCGGCCGGCGTCCTGGCTGCGGACTATGTGGCCGAGGTACTGGAGCAGTTGGTGACCGGGCTCGAAAGCCAGGAGTACCCGTTCGCCAACCTGATCGCGGAACTCGCGCCGGTCGGCGCCGGCCTGCGCAGCGACCTGTTCACCACCTCGATCTCGTTCTACCGCCAGGTGGAGGTGCCGCCGCTGGAGGGCTTGGCGGTGTCCGAGGCCGGCCCGTTGCCGAGTCGGCGTACCGGTCATCCGCTCGCGCTGAATATCGTCGAGGGCGCAGACGGCTACCGCTGCGATGTCGAGTTGGCTGCCGACCTGCTGACCGAGGAGCTTGCCGCGAACCTTCCGCAGTACTACCGGAGCCTGCTGAGCGCACTGGTCACCGACTCCGACCGACCGCTGAACGAATTGACCCACGACCGGAACCACCTAACGGGAGACGCGCCATCATGATCACTGCAGGCTTGAAGCTCACCCAGAGCGGCGGCATCGCGCTGCTCGACGAGAACCGCCTCGTGTGCAACATCGAGATGCAGAAGATCGCCAACGGTCCGCGGTACAGCAACGTGGACGAGCTCGACGACCTGGTCACGATCATGGCCAAGTTCGGGCTCGCCCCCGGCGACATCGGCCACTGGGCCCTGGACGGCTGGGACGGCGCCGGGAACAGCGTGGTCCCGGTGCTCTCCAGCGGCGCCCGGACCGAGATCATCGTCGCGCCGTACCGCGAGACGGACCTGGTGCCCGACCCGGGACAGCCCGGCTATCGCGGCCGCATCTCGATCGGCGGCGAGGAGCTGGACTACGACAGCTACGTGCATGTGGCCGGCCACCTAGCCTCGGCGTACTGCACCAGCCCGTTCGCCGTCCGCGGCGAGCCGGCCATGGTCCTGGTCTGGGACGGCGGCTGCTTCCCGCGCCTGTACTGCGTGGACGCCGACGGCCGGATCGAGCCGGGCGGCGAGGCGTTCCCGCTGATCGGCCACACCTACTCGATGACCTCGCAGTACTGGGGTCCGTTCAAGCGGACCAACAAGTCGCAGAACGTCGATGACCTGTCGGTGGCCGGCAAGATGATGGCCTACATCGCGCTGGGCAAGTCGCGCGAAGACATCAAGCAGGTCTTCCGCGAGGAGTTCCACGAGTACTTCGACGCCGACTCGCCGCGGGTCCGGAAGTTCCGCGAGACCATCATCGGCTGCGGCAGCACCGGTGAGCCCTCGCACGCCTACGTGCACCAGTTCCTCTCGTCCGTCCAGCAGCGCACGACCGGCATCGGGTTCTCCGACGAGGACGTGCTGGCCAGCGTGCACACCTTCATCGAGGAGCTGCTGATCGACCGGGTGACCCGGAAGATCCAGCAGTGGAAGGGCGGCGGCGCCTGGAACCTCGCCTTCGCCGGCGGCTGCGCGCTGAACATCAAGTGGAACAGCGCGCTGCGGGCGCACCCGACGATCAAGGAGATGTACGTACCGCCGTTCCCCGACGACTCCGGCGTCGCGATCGGTACGGCGTGCCTCGCCGCCGCCGGCGGCAAGGGTCTGCGGCCGATCGAGTGGAACACCCGCCTCGGTCCGGCGCTCGAGCCGACGCCCGAGGTGCCTGCCGGTTGGAGCGCCTCGCCCTGTACGCCGGAGGAGCTGGCCCGGATGCTGCACGCGACGGGCAAGCCGGTGGTCGTCCTGCACGGCAACGCGGAGCTGGGACCGCGAGCGCTCGGCGGCCGGAGCATCATCGCCCCGGCGGTCGAAGAGTCGATGAAGAAGTTGCTCAACGACGTCAAGAACCGCGAGCACTACCGGCCGGTCGCGCCGATCTGTCTCGAGGAGCACGCCCCGACGATCTTCGATCCCGGAACTCCGGACCCGCACATGCTGTTCGAGCACGACGTCCGGCCGGACTGGGTCAGCCGGATCCCCGCCATCATGCACCTGGACGGCACCGCGCGGCTGCAGACCGTCAACGAGTCCGACGACGCGAACCTGCACACGATCCTGCGCGAGTACCACCGGGTCAGCGGGATCCCGGTGCTGTGCAACACCAGCGCCAACTACAACGGCCGCAGCTTCTTCCCCGACGTGACGTCGGCGATCGAGTGGGGTCACCTCGACCAGGTCTGGAGCGAGGGGCTGCTCTACCGGAAGGGCTCTGCATGATCCCGTTGTCCTTCGCGCAACGGCGGTTGTGGCTGACCGGTCAGGTGCAGGGGCCGAGCGCGGTCTACAACGTACCGTGGGTACTGCGGATCTCGGGCGCGCTGGACCGGCCGGCGCTCCAGCAGGCAGTGCTCGACGTCGTACGGCGGCACGAGAGTCTGCGGACGCTTTTCCCGGCCGCCAACGGCGAGCCGGTCCAGCGGATCCTGCCGGTCGACGAGGTGGTGCTGCCGATCGCGTGGGCCGAGGCCGACGCGGCGGAGGTGACCGCGCTGGCAGTCGAGGCGAGTCGGTACGTGTTCGACCTGGCCTCCGAGCTGCCCGTGCGGGTGTGGGGGTTCTCGGTGACGCCGGACGAGCACGTGCTGGTCCTGCTGGTGCACCACATCGCTTGTGACGGCGGGTCCGCCGGCCCGTTGGGTCGCGATCTCGAAGCGGCCTATGCGGCCCGGTTGACCAGGACGGCGCCGGACTGGGAGGAGCTGCCGGTCCAGTACGCCGACTACACGCTCTGGCAGCTCGAGTTGCTGGGGGCCGAGGACGACTCACGCAGCATCCAGGCCAAGCAGTCGGCGTACTGGCGGGAAGCGCTGGCCGGCCTGCCGGACGAGCTGGCTCTGCCGTTCGACCGGCCGCGTCCGCTGAGTCCGGACCACGGCGGCGCTCAGGTTCCGCTGGCGATCGGGGCTTCGGTGCACGCGGGGATCGAAGAGCTTGCCCGAGAGACCGGCGTGACGCCGTTCATGGTTGTGCACGCCGCAGTCGCGGTGTTGCTGTCCCGGCTGGGCGCGGGCACCGACATCCCTTTGGGTACGCCGGTCTCCGGGCGAACCGACGAGGCGCTGAACGACCTGGTCGGGCTCTTCGTCAACACCCTGGTACTACGGACCGACCTCTCCGGGAACCCGACCTTCCGCGACCTGCTGGCCCAGGTCCGCAACACCGACCTGTCCGCCCTGGAGAACCAGGACCTGCCGTTCGACCGGGTGGTGGAGCTTCTCGATCCGCCCAGGTCGTTGACCCGCCATCCGTTGTTCCAGGTGATGGTGGCGTTCGAGACGGACAGCAGGATCGCCTTCGACCTGCCTGGTCTGCGGGTCGAGGAGCTGGATCTGCCGGCCTGGGACACGGCCAAGTTCGACCTGAACTTCGAGTTCCGCGAGCAGCGCGGACCGGCGGGGGAGCCGGCCGGGATCGCGGCCATGGTCGAGTACGCCACCAGTTTGTTCGACCAGGAGACCATCGAGGTGCTGACCGCCCGGCTGGTCCGGTTGATCGCGCAACTGGTCGCCGATCCGGATTGCGAGGTCGGCCTGGTGAACGTCTTGACCGACCCGGAACGCGCCCTGCTCAGCCGCCCGGCCGACGACTCCTGGCAGGTCCCGGACGTCACCTTGCCTGCTTGGTTCGAGACGCAGGCCCGTGCCACCCCGGACGCCGTGGCAGTTGCCTGCGGCACCGATTCCCTGTCGTACGGCGAACTGAACGCTCGCGCCAACCGGCTCGCCCGCGTACTCGTCGGGCACGGCGCCGGTCCCGAGCAGTACGTCGCTGTGCTCACGCCTCGGTCCGTGGATATGATCGTCGCGGTGCTCGCCGTCCTGAAGTCCGGCGCGGCCTACCTCCCCATCGACCTCGGTCTCCCGCCGCAGCGGATCGAGCGGATGCTGGCCGACGTCGCGCCGGTAGCCCTGATCACCACGACCGGGGTAGACGTACCGGCCAACGACCGCCCAGTTGTCGTCATGGACACAGCGGACGCAGCCCTGACGGCGCAGCCGGCGCACGACCTCGCCGACGGTGAACGGAACGCGCCGCTGCGACCCGAGCACCCGGCGTACGTCATCTTCACCTCCGGATCGACCGGCGACCCCAAGGGCGTGATGGTCCCGCACCGCAACGTCGTGAGCCTGCTGACCGCCACCCAGGACGAGTTCGCGTTCGGCGCCGACGACGTCTGGGTGATGCTGCATTCGCTGGCCTTCGACTTCTCGGTGTGGGAACTCTGGGGCCCGCTGCTGTACGGCGGCAAGCTGATTGTGGTCCCGTCGGAGATCACTCGATCCCCATCAGACCTGCTGGAACTGCTGGCCACCGAGCGGGTCACGGTGCTGAACCAGACCCCGTCGGCGTTCTACGAACTGCTCCGCGTTGAGCCGCGGGAGCTGGCGTTGCGCGCCATCGTCTTCGGTGGTGAGGCGCTGTCCCTCGAGCGCGCCCAGGAGTGGTACCGCCGCTACCCGGACAGCCACGCGCGGCTGGTGAACATGTACGGCATCACCGAAACCACTGTGCACACGACCTTCCTGGCGCTGGACCGCGAACTGGTGGCTAGTTCTCCTACCCGCAGCCTGATCGGTACTGCGCTGCCGAGCCTCGCGGTCTTCGTTCTGGACGACCACCTGCAGCCGGTGCCACCTGGCGTTGCCGGAGAGATCTACGTAGCCGGTCCGCAGGTCGCGCGCGGCTATCTGAACCGTCCCGAGCTGACCGCCCAGCGCTTCGTGGCCTGCCCGTTCGGCGCGCCCGGCGAGGTGATGTACCGGTCCGGCGACCTTGGGCGGCAGCGTGCCGATGGGAGCCTGGAGTATCTGGCGCGCGCCGATGCGCAGGTGAAGATCCGTGGTTTCCGGATCGAGTTGGGCGAGATCGAGACGGCTCTTGCCGGGCATCCGGCCGTGGCGCGAGCCGCGCTCCTGACTCGCGAGGACCTCCCTGGCGACAAGCGGCTGGTCGGCTACGTGGTGCCGGCCGCTGGTCAGGACGAGGCCGACTTGCCGAGCCTGCTGCGGCGGTACGTCGCCACCTTGCTGCCGGAGTACATGGTGCCGTCGGCGGTTGTCGTCATGGACGCCTTCCCGTTGACCAGCAACGGCAAGCTCGACCGCCGCGCCTTGCCTGCGCCTGACTATGCGGCCGCTTCCACCCGCCGGGCGCCGTCCACCGCTGATGAGACGGCGCTGTGTCTCGCCTTCGCCGAGGTGCTGGGTCTGGTCGAGGTCGGGGTCGACGACGACTTCTTCGAGCTCGGCGGCCACTCACTGTTGGCTGTCCGATTGGTTGCCTACATCCGGGCGGTCCTCGGGTTCGAGCCGACGATCCGCACGGTCTTCGAGACTCGGACGGTCGCGGCTCTGGCCGCGGCGCTGGTCGGCGCCGAGCCGTCGCGGCCGGCTCTGGTCGCCGCGGAACGTCCCGACCCGATGCCGCTGTCGTCCGCACAGCAGCGGCTGTGGTTCCTGGGCGAGATGGAAGGGCCGAGCGCGACCTACAACGTGCCGGCGGTGATCGGACTGTCCGGCGACCTCGACCAGGACGCGCTGGCCGCGGCGTTCCGGGATGTTGCCGAGCGCCACGAAGTACTGCGTACTGTCTTCCCGTCGGTTGATGGTGAGCCCTGCCAGCGCGTGTTGCCGGTTGGCGAGGTGCTGACGGTGGTTCGGGCCGACCAGGTTGCCGCGTCCGGAGTTGATGCATTAGTAGCCGATGCCGTGGGCCACGGCTTCGACCTGCAGACCGAGACGCCGTTCCGGGCTTGGTTGTACGAGACCGGCTCAGCGGAGTACACGTTGGTGCTGCTGGTGCACCACATTGCCGGCGACGGCTGGTCGATGCTTCCGCTGGCGCAGGATTTATCGGCGGCGTACGCGGCACGGCGTACGGGCCGGGGGCCGGAGTGGTCGCCGCTGCCCGTGCAGTACGCCGACTACACGCTTTGGCAGCGAGAGTTGCTCGGCTCGGCGGAGGATCCCGAGAGCCTGCTGAGCCGGCAGTTGGCGCACTGGAGTGAGGTGCTGGCAGGGGCGCCGGAGGAGTTGGCATTGCCGGTCGACCGGCTCCGTCCTGCGGTGGCGACTCATCAGGGCGCGAGTGTGCGGCTCGACGTCCCCGCTGCGATTCACGCGCAGGTTGCCGAGCTGGCGCAGCGGGAGGGGACGACACCGTTCATGGTGCTGCACGGCGCATTGGCCGTGCTGCTGTCCCGGCTCGGCGCCGGGCCGGACATCCCGATCGGCGTACCGACCGCGGGGCGCGCCGACACCGCGCTCGACGACCTGGTCGGGTTCTTCGTCAACACCCTGGTACTGCGGACCGATCTGTCCGGCGGACCGTCGTTCCGCGACCTGCTCGGCCGGGTCCGCGACACGACGCTGGACGCGCTGACGCATCAGGATGTGCCGTTCGAGCGCGTGGTCGCGGAGCTGGCCCCGGTCCGTTCGATGGCCCGCCACCCGTTGTTCCAGGTGATGCTCGCCCTGCAGAACAACGCAGATCCGGTGCTCGACCTGCCCGGCGTGGCCACCCGGCTGCTGCCGGACGGTGAACCGGCAGCGAAGTTCGACCTGGCCTTCGATCTGGCCGAGCGCTTCGACATGGACGGCCGACCCGCCGGGATGACCGGTGACCTCACGTACGCCATCGACCTGTTCGACAGCGAGAGCGTCGAGCGGATCGCCGAGCGCTTCACGCGCGTTCTCGACTCGGTGACCGCCGACGCCGACCAGCGGGTCGACCGGATCCCGGTGCTGTCCGAGGTGGAGCGCAAGCAGGTCTTGCAGACCTGGAACGAGCCGAGTGGCCCGGTCGAGGCGACCACCTTGACGGCGTTGTTCGAGGCCCAGGTCGGCCGGCTTCCGGCGGCGACCGCAGTTGTTGCTGATGGCAATGTGCTCACCTACGCCGAGCTCAACGCCCGGGCCAACCAGCTCGCTCACCATCTGATCGAGCACGGCGTCGGCCCGGAGTCGGTCGTCGCCCTGAGCCTGCCCCGCTCGGCTGACCTGATCGTCGCCCTGATCGGGGTGGCGAAGGCCGGAGCGGCGTACCTGCCGATCGATGTCGAGTATCCGGTGGACCGGATGCGGTTCATGGTGGAGGACGCGCGGCCGTCGTACGTGGTGACCAGGCGGGACACCGTCGACCGGCTACCGGCTGATGCGCCGCTGTTGGTCCTCGACGAGCCGGTATTCCGTGCCGAGCTCGCCGCGAAGCCGGTCACCGACCCGTCCGACGCCGACCGCACCGCCCCGCTGCACCCGGACCATCCCGCCTACGTCATCTACACCTCCGGCTCGACGGGCACCCCGAAGGGCGTGGCGATGCCGCACCATGGCATCACGAGCTTCCTGGCGGTTCACCGCAAGGCGGTCTTCGGCGCTGCTGAAGTCGCGCAGAGCAGGCCGCTGCGGGTAGCACTCACCACCTCCATCTCGTTCGACGCTGTCTGGGACCAACTGTCGGCTCTGACCGAGGGCCACGAGTTGCACATCGTCGGCCGGGAGACGCTCGCCGACGTGGGTCTGCTGGGCAGTTGGCTGGACGAGCACACGGTCGACTTCCTGGAACTGACCCCCTCGCACATGGCATCCGCGGTTGCAGGCGGCTTATTCGACGGCGGGCGACCGCTCCCGTCGCTACTGGCGGTCGGTGGCGAGGCAGTGCCGCAACCGTTGTGGGAATGGCTCGGCGCGGCCGGCGATGGCGTCCAGGGCTTCAGCTTCTACGGGCCAACCGAGTGCACGGTCTACCAGGTCTTCGCCGACCCCCGGACCGCGCCGCAGCCGATCCTCGGCCGCCCGACCTTCACGATGCGGGTCTTCGTTCTCGACGACGCGTTGGAGCCGGTGCCGCCGGGCGTGACAGGGGAGGCGTACATCAGTGGTCCTGGGCTGGCCCGGGGTTACCTGAACAGGCCAGGCTTGACCGCCGAGCGATTTGTCGCCTGTCCGTTCGGCGAGCCCGGCGAACGGATGTACCGGACCGGCGACCTGACTCGCTGGCGCGCTGACGGGACGCTCGAGTTCATTGGCCGGGCCGACGACCAGGTGAAGATCCGGGGTTTCCGGATCGAGGTCGGTGAGGTGGAAGCTGTGCTGGCCGGGTATTCCGGAGTTGCGCACGCCGCTGCCCACGCCCGCGAGGACACTCCGGGCGACAAGCGGCTGGTCGGCTACGTGGTGCCTGCGCCGGATCTCGATCCGGACGATGTCGCGCGGTTGCCGGGGCTGCTGCGCCGGCATGCCGGGACGCTGCTGCCGGAGTACATGGTGCCGGCCGCGGTCGTCGTGCTCGATCGGTTGCCGTTGACAAACAACGGGAAGCTGGACCGGAAGGCGCTCCCGGCGCCGGACTACGCCGTTGTCTCGACCCGCCGGGCGCCGGCGACGGTGACCGAAGAGCTGTTGTGCGTCGCGTTCGCGGAAATCCTGGAGCTGCCCGAAGTGGGCGTCGACGACGACTTCTTCGAGCTCGGTGGACACTCCCTGCTGGCGACCAGGCTGGTTGCGCGGGTCAGGGTGTTGCTCGGGGTCGAGCTCAGCATCCGGGCGCTGTTCGAGGCGCCGACTGTGGCAGCTCTGGCTGGAGTCCTGGGCGCTGCTGGTACTTCGCGTCCGACGCTCGAGGCGGGGGTCCGGCCGGAGCCGACGCCGTTGTCGTTCGCCCAGCAGCGGATCTGGATCGTGGGGCAGTTGGCGGGGGAGAGTACGGCGTACAACATGCCGTTGGTGCTCCGTCTCTCCGGACCGTTGAACCGGTCCGTCCTGGCGGCTGCGCTGCACGATGTGGTGCGGCGGCACCAGATCCTGCGCACCGTCTACCCGGCGGTGGATGGTGCGCCGCTGCAACGCATCGTGCCCGCCGACGAGGTCAAGCTGCCACTGGTCTGGACAGAGGTGGATGCCGGGCAGGTAGAAGCCCGGGCCGCCGCGACAGCGGGGTACGTGTTCGATCTGGCCTCCGAGATCCCCGTCCGCTTGCACGGCTTCACTACCGGACCCGATGAGCACGTGCTGGTGATGCTCCTGCATCACATCGCCTGCGACGGTTGGTCGGTCGGCCCGCTCGGCCGGGATCTCGCTGCTGCTTATGAATCGCGGCTGGCCGGTCTGGAGCCCGAATGGGACGACCTGACGATCCAGTACGCCGACTACGGCCTCTGGCAGCGCGAGTTGCTGGGAGCGGAGAACGACCCGGGCAGCCTGATGGCCCGGCAGTCGGCGTACTGGCACGAAGCGTTGGCCGGCCTGCCGGAGGAGCTGCCTTGGACGTTCGGCCGGCCCCGACCGGCCGTCTCGAGCCATCGCGGCGACGAGGTGGCTGTCCTGATCGGCGCGGAGGTGCATGCGCGGATCGAGAAGGTCGCACGCCAGTCGGGCGTGACGCCGTTCATGGTGGTGCAGGCTGCGCTGGCGGTGCTGCTGTCCCGGTCAGGTGCCGGGACGGACATCCCGCTGGGCACGGCGGTGGCCGGGCGTACCGACCAGACGCTGGACGACCTGGTCGGCTTCTTCATCAACGCCTTGGTACTGCGTACCGACGTCTCCGGGGAGCCGACGTTCCGGGAATTGCTGACCCGGATCCGCGAGACGGACCTGGGCGCCTTCGAGCACCAGGACCTGCCGTTCGAGCGGCTGGTGGAGATCCTCGATCCGCCTCGGTCCTCGGCGCGGCATCCGTTGTTCCAGGTGATGTTGTCCTTCAACACCAATGCCGGTGCCGCCTTCGATCTTCCTGGCCTGCAGGTCGAGCAGGTCGAGATCCCGGGCCGGATCTCGGCGAAGTTCGACCTCAACTTCCTGCTCGGCGGGCAGTACGGACCGGACGGGGCGCCGGCCGGGATCGACGGCGTGATCGAGTACGCCACCGATCTGTTCGACCACGACCTGGTCCAGGCGTTGGCGGACCGGTTCGGCCTGTTGCTCGGGCAACTGACCGCGGATCCTGACCAGCCGATCAGCGTCGGCCAGGTCCCGGAGAGCAGCGGCAAGGACCCGGGCAGCCCACCGGCGCTTCCCAAGCCCGGCGCGAGGATGCGGCGAGTAGTCACCGGGCCGACCAATGAATGAACCGATGGAATCACCGAAAGTTGGGCAATCGTGAACACAGGCACCGCGACCACAGGGGCGAAACCGCCGTCCCTGTTCCGGCAGCGCGACTTCTTGTTGCTGTTCACCGGTCAGACGAGTTCGCTGTTCGGCAGCCAGATCACCTACGTGGCGGTGCCGCTGACCGCGGTACTGCTGCTGCAGGCGACGCCGTTCGAGGCGGGCGTGCTCGGCGCACTCGGGATGCTGCCGTTCCTGCTGTTCGGCCTGTTCGTCGGAGTGTGGCTGGACCGCCGCGCGCGTCGGCCGGTGATGATCGTCGCCGATGTCGTGCGGGCCGTGGCGCTGGCCTGGATCCCGATCGCCCACGTGCTCGGCATCCTGAACATCGCCCAGCTGTTCGCGGTCGTCTTCGTGGTCGGCACCATGACGGTGTTCTTCGACATCGCGATCCAGTCGTACGCGCCGGGGCTGATCGGCCGCGACCGGCTGCCGGAGGCGAACGGCAAGCTGCAGATCTCGGACTCCGCGGCCCAGGTCGCCGGGCCGGGCGCGGCCGGCGTACTGATCAGCGCGCTCGGCGCACCGGCGGCGATCGTGGTGGACGTCGCGACCTACGTGCTGTCCTCGATCACGGTGATCGGCCTGCCGGCCGACAAAGCGCCGGAGTCAGAGGCTGCCGCGGAGTCGCGCTCGATCCGGGCCTCGATCCGTGAAGGGTTCGCCGTGATCGGAAAGAACCCGATGCTGCGCTGGACCACCGCGGCAGCGGTGACCATCAACCTGTTCTCCGGCGGCCTGATGGCGGTGTTCTTCCTCTATCTGGTGCACGTCGGCATGGGGGCCGCGCAGGTCGGCCTGATCGTCGCGATCGGCAGCGCCGGCGCGCTGGCCGGTGCGCTGCTGACCGAGCGGCTGACCGGACGGTTCGGCGTCGGCTCGATGCTGATCCTGTCGATGGTGCTGCCGGGCCTGGGTTACCTCGTCCTGGCAGCCGTGAAAGGGAACTCGGCCGCGGCGGTCGCCGCGGTGGCGGCCGGCTCGTTCATCGTGCAGTTCGGCGTCCCGATCTACAACGTGAACGTGATGAGCTTCCGGCAGGTCTACACCCCGGACGGGCTGCTCGGCCGAGTCACCGCCACAGCGCGGACCGGCATCCTGGGCTCGTACGCCGTCGGCTCGCTGCTCGGCGGCGCGCTGGGATCGGCGGCCGGGCTGCGGCCGACCGTGCTGGTGGCCGCTGCCGGGACGTTCGCGGCCGCGCTGATCCTGCTGGTCTCGCCGGTGCGAGCGGTCCGCCGGCTGAACGATCCTTCCCCTGAAGCCGAGCCGGACACCGCAGTTCAGGACCAGACCTCATGACCACGACACTCCGGAGAGAGGGACGATGACGAGCATCGAAGCCTGGCAGGAAGAGGGCTACCAGCTCGCCCCGCAGCAGATCGCCCGGGTGAGTCAGGCGCAGGCCGTGGCGGTACGCACGGTGCTTACTGCCCAGCCGATCGCGGCGGCGGAGCTGGAGTCCCGGATCGCGGCGGCGGTCTCGACGTACGAGATTCTGCGGACGCAGTACACGCGACCCGCCGGGCTGGACACGCTCGTTCAGGTGGTGGCGCCGGTGGGGCCGGTCGAGGTCGACAAGGTGGGGCCGGATCGCACGGTGTTCCGGGCCGGCGAGCTGGTTGTCGAGCACGAGCTCGGTCCGGACGGCACGCGGCTGGTTGTCACGTTGCCCTGGCTGAGCGTCGATGACGCTTCTTGGAGTCGGCTGGTCGGGCTCTTGCTGGAGGACGCGGTCGTTGCGACGGACGGCGACGGTGAGCTGCAGTACGCCGATGCCGCGGCCTGGCTTGCCGAGGTCCTGGAACAGTCGCCGCTGCCTGCGGCTGATCAGCCGCCTTCGGTGTTGCCGTTTCTTCATCCCGTTGCTGTCGGCAACGATGTGACTGCCTCGATCGTGGTTGAGGACGCGGAGCTGAAGCAGCTGGGTGAGCTCGCCGCGCGGCACGAGATGAGTGAATCTGCGGCCCTCCTCGCTCTGTGGCGTGGGCTCTACGGACGCTTCTCGCGCGATGCCGACGACCGGGTGGTGGTGCTGGCCGACGGTCGGTCCACCGAGGGTCTGGAGGGTGTGCTGGGGCTGCTCGAGCGTCCGGTGCCGGCGTCGCTGTCGGTGACCGCCGAGACGTCGGTTGCCGAGGCGATGGCTGCGGCCGAGGCTGCGCTTCGCTCTGTCGCTGCGACCGAGAACCAGGTGGACCCTGCGAAGGCAGGCGGCCAGCTGTCGTACCGGTACCGCGAGGATCGGTGGGCTGACGAGCTGTCTGTCGAGGATCCTGCGGCTGAGCTTCGAGGTGTGTTGCACCTCGACTGCCTGCGTGGGCCGCGGAGTCTCCGCTTGACCTTGGTCGGCGGCGGGCGCGTTGCCCAGGACGACCTCGACGTCGTGGCAGCTGCGTACGAGTGTCAGCTGGCCGACTTGCTGGCCGGGGGAGCGGAGCGTGTTGTCAGCACTCTGCGACTCACTGCGGAGAAAGACTCTGCTGTGGATCTAGGGGTGCAGTACGCCTCTGTGGTTGAGCGGTTCCTCGGACAGGCGGACCGCGTTCCCGGGCAGCCGGCCCTGCGCTGCGGAGAGACCGTCCTGTCCTACCGAGACGTTGCCCTGCGCGCGGACGCAGTAGCTCAACTGCTGCGCGACAACGGAGTACTGACCGGGCAGCGAGTGGTACTGCTCGCGCCGGCCTCCGCCGAGACCGTCGTTTCGATGCTCGGGATCTGGCTGGCCGGCGCGGCCTTCGTCCCCGTGGACCCTGCTTGGCCGCTGCAGCGCATCAAGACAATCCTCGACCAGGCCGACCCGACGCTGATGCTCACGCCAGGCGCGAACACCGACCCGGCTCTACTGCTCAAGCCCGAGGCGCAGGCTGAGCTCGCCACCCTCGTCCGCACGGTCTCGACGGCCGACGTGGTGGTCGACGCGCAGCGTCCGGTGCCGACCGGCGTCGAGGCTGCGGGTGCGGCGTACGTGATCTTCACCTCGGGTACTTCGGGTGTGCCGAAGGGCGTGGTGATCGGGCACGAGCAGGTGGCGCATTACGCCGCAGCCGTTGGCGACTTGCTCGACCTGTCCGAGGGGGCCGAGTTCGCAGCTGTTTCGACCCTTGCGGCGGACCTCGCGTACACCGCGATCTTCCCGAGCCTGGCAGGCGGCGGCTGCGTCCAGCTCGTACCGGCGGAGACCGCCACCAGTCCGGCTGCGTTGACCGAGTGGTTCCGCGCGAACCCTGCCGCGGCGATGAAGCTGGTGCCCTCGCACCTGACCGTGTTGCTGGCCGAGGCCGAGGATCCGCTCGCGCTGCTTCCGCGGGAAGCGCTGGTGCTGGGTGGTGAACTGCTGCCGCGCCCGTTGTACGAGCGGCTGCGGGAGGTCGCGCCGGAGCTGCGAGTGTTCAACCACTACGGACCGACCGAGACGACCGTCGGCGCTTCGTGCTTCGCGCTGGATGCGATCGACGAACGCTGCTCCTCGATCCCGGTGGGCGACGGCTTGGGCGCCAACGCTTTGACTGTGGTCGACGAAGCGGACATCCCGCTGCCGGCTTGGTGTCCCGGCGAGGTAGTGATCAGCGGACCCGGTGTCGGCCTCGGCTATCTCGCGCAGTTGCGTGATGGGCTGCCAGGCTTCGGTGACAGGTACCGCACCGGCGACCTCGGACGGCTCGTACCGGGCGCAGGTATCGAGATCCTCGGTCGCATCGACGACCAGGTGAAGCTGCGGGGACACCGCGTCCAGCTCGGCGAGATCGAGACGCTGCTCACCGGTCAGCCGGGCGTCACCGCCGCGGCGATCGTGGCCCGCTCGGACGACAGCGGGCTGGTCACTCACCTCGACGCCTACCTCGTCGTTGCGGGTGAGTCTGCGCCTTCGGTCGAGGAAGCGCGAGCGGCAGTCGGCGGCTGGCTCCCGCCTGCTCTGGTACCGACCGGGTGGCAGTTGCTGGACCGGCTTCCGTTGACCGGCAACGGCAAACTCGACCGGCAGGCGCTCGCGCCGATCACACCGCCGAAGGCGCGAGCCGGCCGGCCGCGTGACTCGGTGGAGCAGCGGTTGCTGGCGATCTGGTCCTCGATCCTCGAGCAGGACGTCTCGTCCCCGGACGCCGACTTCTTCGAGCTCGGCGGGCAGTCGCTGCGGGCGATCAAGCTGATGGCCCGGATCAACAAGGACTTCGGCTGCCGGTTGCCGATGTCGGCGGTGTTCAGCGCGCCGACGGTCGCCACGATGGCGGTGCTGGTGCGCCAGAGCGACGTACAGGATTCGAACCTGGTCCCGATGCGTGCCGCGCTCGAGCCGGAGGCCGCGGCCCCGATCTACTGCATCCACCCGGGCGGCGGCAACACGCTGAGCTACTGGGAGCTGTCCCGAGTGCTGCCGGCGAACCGACCGGTCTTCGGTGTGGAGGCGTGGGGTTTGCACGGCAAGGAGCCGGAGCAGGACTTCGAGGCGATGGCCGAGGGCTATGCGGCGGCCATCGCTGCTGCTGATGACGCGCCGCCGGTGATCATCGGCTGGTGCTTTGGCGGGATCATGGCCTACGCGACCGCCCAGGCCCTGCGCCGCTCCGGCCGCGAGGTGGCGCAGCTGATCCTGGTCAACGGCGCCGTGCCCGATGACGACGGTGGCCTGGCGCAGCAGCCCGACGATCACCTCGCCCGCCGCTTCGCCTTCCACTACCAGCTGGATCTGCCTGCGGGACAGGTGGGCCATGCGGAGCTGCTGGAAGCCATGCAGAACGTCGGGCGGCTGCCTCCGAACGCTGGCGGGGCGGAGCTGCGGAGTCTGTTGGACGTCTTCACGGCGAACATGACGGCGTTGGACCGCCATTTCGTCCAGCAGCACAAGACCTTCGACCGACCGGACTTCCCCGTCCTGTTGGTGCGTGCGGAGCCGGCGGACGAACCACAGGAGCCGGATCGCACGTGGGGTTGGGCGGAGGTGGTCGGCCCGGAGCTCGGGTTCGCCTCGCTGCCGACCACCCACCACGGCATCATGCGGCAGCCCGAGGTCGCGCGACTCGCCGAGCTGATCGGGCGGGAACTCAATGCCTGAGGCAACGAGCGGACGGCGTACCGGAAACCAGATGAGGACGGACAGATGATGGAAGAGACTTCGGCACTGGCGGCTGGACCGCGTTCGCTGCGCGGCGCGACCCGTCGCTCGGTAGTGGCCCCCGGCGCGACCGCGGTGACCTTCGGTTCGTTGCCGGAGGCACCGGCGATGCCGGCCGTCATCACCCCGGCCGGTCCCGGCGTCGACCTGCCCGGCTGGCTGCGCGCGAACCGCGACGAGGTCGAGACCCGGCTGCTGCGGCACGGCGCCGTCCTGCTCCGCGGCTTCCACGGCGGCTCGGTGGAGAAGTTCGACCAGGCCGCCGCGGCGCTGTGCAGCGACCTCTTCCGCGAGTACGGCGACCTGCCGCGGGAGGGCGAATCGGATCGCGTCTACAAGTCCACGCCGTACCCCGAAGAGCTGACGATCGGCTTCCACAACGAGAGCTCGCACCTGCCGCAGTGGCCGATGCGCCAGTTCTTCTCGTGTGTCATCGCTGCCCAGACCGGCGGCCAGACCCCGATCGTCGACTGCCGGACCGTGCTCGGCCGGTTGCGGCCGGAACTGGCCGAGGAGTTCGCCACCAAGGGCCTGCGCTATGTCCGCAACTTCATCGAAGGCGTGGACGTGAGTTGGGCGCGGTTCTTCGGGACCGAGGACCGGGCCGAGGTCGAGCGCAAGTGCGCCGAGGAGGGGACGACCTTCGAGTGGACGGAGGCAGGCGGCCTGCGGACCGTACGTCAGGCCGACGCGGTCCTGCGCCACCCGAAGACCGGCGAGTCCGTGTTCTTCAACCAGCTGGCGCTGCACCACCCGTCGGCACTGGACCACGAGACCCGGTCCTCGCTGATCGAGCTGTGCGGCGAGGACGAGCTGCCTCGCAACGTCTACTGGGGCGACGGGAGCGTGATCGACGACGCCGTGGTGACCGAGGTCCGGGAGCTGATGGATCGGGAGTCGGTCGCGTTCAGCTGGCAGGAGGGCGACATTCTCGTTATCGACAACATGCTGGTCGCGCACTCGCGCAGCCCGTTCAGTGGGCCGCGCAAGATCGTGGTGGCGCTGGGCGAGATGACCGGTGGCGCAGATGTCCGCTGACGAGGAGGTCCGGGTGAAGTTCCAGCCCGACATCGACAAGATCCTGGCCAAGCACGCGGTCGAGCGGGAGAAGCGCAAGCGGCCGGACGGCGCAGCGCAGTACGTGCTGCTCAGCGAGGAGCACACCGAACTCGCCGAGGATCCGTTCACCGACCGGGTCGAGCGCGAGCCGGTGCGCGACCACGTCACGGTGGCAGTGATCGGCATGGGCTTCGCCGGTCTGATGACGAGCGCGTACCTGAAGGAGGCCGGTGTCACCGACGTCCGGTGCGTCGAGTCCGGCGGGGACGTCGGCGGGACCTGGTACTGGAACCGGTACCCCGGAGTGCGGTGCGACGTCGCGTCGCTGATCTACCTGCCGCTGCTGGAGGAGACCGGCTACCAGCCGACCGAGTGGTACGCGTCCGGCGCGGAGATCTTCGAGCACTGTCAGCGGATCGCGAAGCAGTACGACCTGTACGACAACGGGCTCTTCCACACTCGGGTCACCGACCTGGAGTGGGACGAGGCGGCGAAGCGTTGGACGGTGCGGACCGATCGCGGTGACGAGTTCACCGCGCAGTACGTGAGTTATGGGCTTGGCCATCTGTCGGTGCCGAAGCTGCCGGGAGTGCCTGGCGTCGAGAAGTTCGAGGGGCCGCTGTTCCACACCAGCCGCTGGGACTACTCGTACACCAGCGATGGCGAGGGTGGTCCGCTCGGCAATCTGCGGGATAAGCGGGTCGCGATCGTGGGGACCGGGGCTACCGCAGTACAGGCCGTGCCGGAGTTGGCGACCGCGTGTCAGGAGCTGCTCGTCGTCCAGCGCACGCCGTCGGTGGTCGAGGTCCGCAACAACCGGCCGATCGATCCGGAGTGGTTCGCCGAGATCGCCACACCGGGCTGGCAGCGGCGCTGGCTGGAGAACTACGCGGACACCATGACCGCCGCGGAGCCGCCACCGGAGAACCTGGTCGACGACAGCTGGACCTCGCTGGCGAGGATGAACCGCGACTCAGGAGGCGAGGGGCCGAGCACGGATCCCGACGCGCCTGAGGGCGTCAGCGGCGAGCTGTTCGCCGACCTGCGGAAGATGGACGAGATCCACTCCCGGGTGGACGCGGCGGTGCGGGACCCGCGTACGGCGGAGCTGCTCAAGCCCTGGTACCACATCCCGTGCAAGCGGATCACCTTCCACGACGAGTTCCTGGACGCCTTCAACGAGCCGGCCGTCCGGTTGGTCGACACCGACGGCAAGGGTCCGGAGCGGATCACCGAGAAGGGCATCGTTGTCGCAGGCAACGAGTACGAGGTGGACTGCATCATCTTCGCCTCTGGCTTCGAGGTGAACTCCGCGCCGACCCGGCGGGTCGGCTTCGACGCGGTCGGACGGGACGGGGCGCGGCTGTCGGAGTACTGGGCCGACGGGATGCGGACCATGCACAGCATCCACGTGCACGGCTTCCCGAACGCGTTCCTGGTCCAGCCGGCCACCGGCGCGATGCGGTTCTCCAACGTGATGCACATCCTGATGGAGTCCGCCCGGAACGTCGCGACCGTGATCGCGCACGCGGTCGACGAAGGCGCCGAGGTGGTCGAGGTCACCCAGGCGGCCGAGGACGAGTGGATGACGCACGTGGGAGTCGATCAGGGCTGGGCCGAGTTCCTCGCCTCCGACTGCACGCCCGGCTACGTCAACAACGAGGGCGGGGGACTCGGCAACTTCTCGCTGTACCACGAACACCTGGGGCCGGACGTGATGACGTTCTTCCGGATCCTGCAGGACTGGCGGGACACGAAGGAGTTCGCCGGGCTGGAGTTCCGCTGACCGGTCTCAGTGGCCGAAGTACTCGGTCTCGTGCAGCGGGCCCTCGGTCAGAAACGCTGTGACAGCGCGGTGGTGGTCCTTGGTCCGGGCCACCCCCTCGCTGATTCGTGGCTGTACTGCGTCCGCCGCCGCGACCCCGCCGTCACGGACCGCGGCCAGCACCTTCTTCGTCGCGGCATGCGCCGCGGTGGGACCGAGAGCCAGCCGCATCGCATAAGCGCGCGCCTGGTCGGCGAACCCGGCGCCATCGAACAGCGAGTCGACCACGCCCCACTCGGCCAGCACCCTCGCGCGATAGAACTCACCGGTCATCACCAGCTGCGCGGCGCGATTCCGCCCAGCCCGGGCAGCCAGGCGCTGCACCCCGCCCATGGACGGGATGAACGCGACCCGGCGCTCGACCAGCCCGAACCGGGCGGTTTTCGCGGCGAGGATGAAGTCGCAGGCCAGCGAGATCTCGAAAGCAGCGGTGAGGGTGAGTCCGTGCGCGGCGAAGACCGTCGGGCACGGCAGATCCTCCAGCGCCTTGATCATCGTGAGCTGCTCCGCCCAGAACTTCTCCGCGCCGTACTGCGAGAGCTCGTCGAGAATCGTCACGTCGAGCCCGGTGCTGACCACCCTGCCGATGGCGTTGATCAGCAACGCCCGCGGCGGGTTCTGAGTCAGCCACTCCAGCGCGTGACCCCAGCACTCGAGCATGCTGCGATCGAAGACGTTCTCCGGGGCCCGGTCGATGGTCAGCACCGCCAGCGGGCCGTCGAAGGTCAGCCGCAGCGGGGGAGTGTCGCCGAACGGCGGATCGGTCACGGTCATGGCTGGACGGACCGGAAGATGCTGATCGCGTTGTTGCCGCCGAAACCGAAGGCGTTGTTCTGGACGTGCCTGATGTCGGCCTTGCGCGGCGTACCGGTGACGAGGTCCACGCCGAACTCGACCTGGTCCGCGTCTGTGGCTGTCGGCGGAACCATGCCGTGCCGCAGGGTGAGGCAGGACGCGATCGCTCCGGCCGCGCCGGCTGCGCCCATCAGGTGGCCGACCGTGCCCTTGATCGCGGTGACCGCTGCCTGCGGGTAGCGGGAGGCGAAGAGCTTGCCCTCCACCTCGTCGTTGATGACGCTGCCGGTCCCGTGCGCGAAGATCACATCGATGTCCTCGGCAACTACTCCGGCCTGGGCCAGGGCGGTTTCGTGGCAGGCAGCGACGCCTTCGGGGTTGAGCGCGGTCGGGTGGCTGGCGTCGTTGCCGACGGTCACCGACAGCAGTTCCGCCCACGGAGTCACGCCTTCGCGCAGTGAACGCTCGCTCTGCAGCACCAGGACCCCCGCACCCTCGGACGGGGTGACGAAGCGACGCCCGGCGGCGAACGGGTGGCACGGCTCGGGGCCGATCGCCTGCAGGCTGTTGAACCCGATGATGTTCTTCATCGAGTAGGCGTCGGCGCCGCCCACCACGGCGATGTCGCAGACGCCGGCCCGGATCATGTCGACCCCGCAGGACAACGCGACGTTGGCCGAGGCACAGGTGTTCTGTACGACGAAGGCCGGCCCGGAGGTCCGTACTGCGAGGGCCACCGATTCGGCGACCGAGTAGCTGGAGATCCGGGCGCCTTCCTGGTCCCCTTCCCCGGCGACGGCAGCCTCGAACTGATCGGCCTGACCGTCGCTCGTGCCGATGCACACCATCGCGGTACTCAGCAGCGGGTCGCCCAGTTCGAGGCCCGCGTCGGCGAGCGCGTCCAGCGCGCAGGACACGGCGTACGCCGAGGCTGCGCCGGCGAGGTGTACACCGGCCGCCTGGGTCTTGGTCCGGGCTGTCTCGACTGCCTCGGCCGGGACGCGACCGCCGAGTGCGCCTGGCTTCATCCCGTCGTAGTGCGGGGTGAGCTCGGTGAAGAGCGGGTCGGCAGTGCACAGCGCCTGCCAGAACGCGTCCAGTCCCAGGCCGCTCGGTGCGATCACGCTCATCCCGGTGACGAAGACGCGGGGGGTGGAGGGGCTCACCGTTCACTCCGTTCCGGTTCGGCCACGCGGGTGACTCGCACTGTTGCTCGTTGGGACGGCGACTTGGAGCACTCCAGCACCGCTGAGGCACCGACTGGAAGGTCGATGACTCGCTGCAGGAAACGGCCGAGGGCGAAGGCGCCGTTGCGCTCGGTCGTCTCCGGCTCGTCGGCCTTGCTCGCCTCGCCTGCCTCGTTCGCCTCGTCGAGGATGCGATGACCGGGTGAGGTCTCGGCGGTGGCCGGGGTGAAATCGAAGACGGCCGAGAACTCGTCGCCGCGGGTGAGGACGGCGTGTGCCATCCCGGAGCGGCAGTCCAGCGTCGGCTCGTGGCGCGACGCGTCGGTGCGCGCCTCGTCGGAGTACAGGTCCCCGACCAGCAGTCGGCAGACGGCGGCCGGCGACCGGTCCACGGTCGCGTGGGCCTGCCAGAAGGCGAGCACCGGGGTCAGCAGGTTGGCGCCGAGGGTCATGTTGGCGCCCGTGGCACCGGTTGCCATGGCGACCGATGCCGCTGCGGCGCCGGAGATGGCCTGTGGGAAGGCCTGGGGTGACAGGCGCCGCCCCAGGGCCAGCGCATCACGCTGCAGGCGCGCCAAGGCCTCGGCGTTCCCGTACTCCGTGCCGACGATGACGGTGTCGCACGAACGCTCGGTGTCCGCGTCGGAGCTCCGGGTCGCGTAGAGACACATCCGGGTGAACGCGTCACGGAAGCGGTCGCCCGCGGTGCCGATCAGCTTCACGAGATCGTCGGCCTCCGGCAGCGGCTGCTCGCCGTACCGGGGGTCCGCGGCGTACACCCGCACCTGGTCGATGCCGAACGTCAACGTCACCGGTGTCAGGCCCCGGCCTCGGCCTTCAGGGACTCGACGTGCTTCCACAGGTCACCGACGGTCGCGAACCGGTGGATCATCTCGATCTCGACCTCGAACTCCGCCTCGACGTTGACGATGATGTCGAGCAGCTTGAGCGAGTCGACGTTCAGGTCGGCCTCGAACCGCTGCGTCTCGTCGACGACGACGGACTCCTCGACCTCGCCGATCTCCCTGATGATCTCCTCGAACTTCGCGTTCACGCGATTCCCTTCACAGCACGCCACGACCCGCGATCGGGCCTGATGATGGAAATTTCTCCGGTGGAACCTACTGGCCGGGCAGGGTCAGCAGATTCAGTTGCTTGAGATAGGCCAGGCCCGCCAGCACCTCGTCCGTGGGCAGCCCGAAGTCGATGAGGCAGGCTATCTCGTCCACGCCGAGCTCGGTCAGGCGTCCGACCACCTGTGCCCCCTTGCCGACCGATCCAAGCAGGCCGATGTTGTCGTAGTACTGGTCGAAGGCCCGCTCGACCAGCATCTCGATCTCGTCCGGCTCCAGCGCGTCGGTGCTCAGGTCCGCGCCCAGGATCAGGCCGAGCGAGCTGCGCATGTACTCCGTCAGCGACGGCTTGACCACTTCGCGGACCGCTTCGGTGTCCTCGCCGAGGAATGTGTGCAGCATCACCACGACGTGACCCTGCCAACCAGGCCGTCCGGACTCGGCGGCGGCTTCGCGGTACGCGGCGATCTTGGTGGCCAGCTGCTCGGTGCTCTGCCCCAGCAGGTGGGTCAGTACGCCGGCGCCGATCCGGCCGGCGCTGCGGAAGGTCTCGATGTCCCCGACGCTGCTGATCCAGATCGGGAGCTCGTCCTGCACCGGCGGCGGGTACGACTGGACCTTGGTCGGATTGCCCTTGCCGTCGGCAACCTCGATGGGCTCGCCGCGCCACAGCGTTCGGACCTGCTCGACCCGCTCGAACAGGTCCGTCCGGCGATCCGCGTAGGCGGACGGGTTGAGCGCGAAGTCGGTGGCATGCCAGCCGGAGGCGAACGAGACCCCGACCCGGCCGTTCGAGATGTTGTCCACCACCGACCACTCCTCGGCGATCCGCAGCGGGTGGTGCAGCGGCGCGACCACGCTGCCGGCCCGGATCTGCACCCGCTCGGTGATCGCGGCGATCGCCGCGCTGGTCACCGACGGGTTCGGGTAGGTCCCGCCGAAGGGGTGGAAGTGGCGTTCCGGCGTCCAGACGGCGTGCAGGCCGTTCTCGTCGGCGAACCGGGCGCCCTCGAGCAGCAGCCGGTACCGGTCGTCCTCGGCGATGCCGGAGTCGTTCGCGAAATAGAACAGGCTGAGATCCATCGTGCTTTCTCCCTGGCAGTAGACGGCGCCACGCAAGCGACGATTCGGGTCAGCTCGGAACCCTAACCTCCATCGGGTCAACGGACCTCGGCGCCGGGTAGTGTCGAACCGGCGTCACGCAGCCCGTGTGACATTGACTACTTCCACTGGAGAACCGTGGCTGGACCGTTCGAAGACGAAGAGGGCGGGTACCTGGTGCTCGTCAACGCCGAGAACCAGCATTCGTTGTGGCCTGCGGCTGTCGCGGTGCCGGCCGGCTGGACTGTTGTCCACGGCAAGGAATCGCGGCAGAGCTGTCTGGACTACGTCGCCGCGCACTGGACCGATCTGCGGCCGGCCGGCCTGATCAAGGAGATGGACGCGTGACCGAGTTCCGCAATCCGATGGACGAGCTGGTGGTCGGCAAGGTGCGCGACCTGCTGGGCAACCCGGACATCGCGATCAGCGACGACTTCCTCGCCGTCGGCGGCAACTCCATCGTCGCCGTCCGGCTTGCCCAGGCGCTGCGCGAGGAGCTCGGGGTGGCGCGGATCACCGGTGTGGTGCTGAAGAACCCGGTGCTGAGCGACCTCAGCGACGTACTGAGCACGATGGTCGCCTCGCCGGCCTGATCTTCCGAGCTTGAGGTTTGGTGCCCCCGTTTGGCACCTGGCGGGGGCAGAATGGCGGCATGCAGCTACCCGTGATGCCGCCGGTCCCGCCGATGCTGGCGAAGCCGATCAAGCAGATCCCGGACGGGAACGTCAGCTTCGAGCCGAAGTGGGACGGGTTCCGCTCGATCATCTTTCGCGACGGCGACGAGGTGGAGATCGGTAGCCGCAACGAGAAGCCGATGACGCGGTACTTCCCTGAGCTGGTCGAGGCACTCAAAGCGAACCTGCCGGAACGCTGCGTGATCGACGGCGAGATCGTGGTGGTCGGCGCGTCCGGGGACCGGCTGGACTTCGAAGTACTGCAGCAGCGGATCCATCCGGCTGCTTCGCGGGTCAAGATGCTGTCGGAGACGACACCTGCGCGCTTTGTCGCGTTCGATCTGCTCGCGCTGGGGGACACCGACTACACCGAGCGGCCGTTTGCCGAGCGGCGGGCGGCATTGGAGGAGGCGCTCTCGAAGGCCTCGGCGCCGATCCACCTGACCCGGACGACGACGGACAAGGCGACCGCGACGGAGTGGTTCCACCAGTTCGAAGGCGCCGGGCTGGACGGCGTGATCGCGAAACCGCTCGACGGGCTGTACGAGCCGGACAAGCGGACCATGTTCAAGATCAAGCACGTGCGGACCGCGGACTGCGTCGTCGCGGGGTACCGGGTGCACAAGAGCGGCGAGAACCGGATCGGCTCGCTGCTGCTCGGCCTCTTCAACGCCGAGGGCGTGCTCGCGAGCGTCGGCGTGATCGGCGCGTTCCCGATGGCTCGCCGCGAGGAACTGTTCGTCGAGATGCAGGAGTACGTCACCGACTTCGACAACCACCCGTGGGCGTGGGCGAAGCAGGAAGAGGGCAATCGGACGCCGCGCAACGCCGAGGGCAGCAGGTGGCAGGCCGGCAAGGACCTCAGCTTCGTACCGCTACGCCCGGAGCGGGTGGTGGAGGTCAAGTACGACCACATGGAGGGCGTGCGGTTCCGTCATACGGCACAGTTCGTGCAGTGGCGCGACGACCGGACGCCGGAGTCGTGCACCTACGAGCAGCTCGAAGAGCCGATCAAGTTCGACCTCGCGGATGTCCTGACGGCGCGTCCCGCTGACTGACCGTGCTGGACAGGTGAACCCGGCGGCACGGACAATCCAGTCATGACCGCGGAACGGCTCGAGCTGACGCGTCCCTCGGACGCCGAGCGCGACCGCGCCCTCGCGATCCTCCGCGACGGCGCCGGCACCGGCCGCCTCTCCCACGACACCTTCATCCGCCGGATGAACTTCGTACTCCGCGCCCAGAGCCGCCGCGAACTGGCCAACGCCACCCGCGACCTCCCCGGCAACGAGCCGCGCTATCAGCAACTGCTCAACCGCCTACTGGCCCGAATCCCGCGCCTGACCCTCACGACCCGCCCCGCAGCGCAGTACGTCCGCCCTCAAGGCCTGGCCCTCCCGCCACCCGGCTCCCCAACAGTCCGCGTAGGCCGGGGTCCCGGCGCGACCCTCCGAATGGCCGACCTCTCGGTCTCCCGCTTCCACGCCGAACTCCGCCACGTCGACAACGGCTGGCTACTCCGCGACCTAGGCTCGATGAACGGCACCCACCTCAACGGCCTCCGCATCACCACCCCGGTCAGAGTCCGCCCCGGCGACCACATCCGCTTCGGCGCCGTCACCTACCACCTGACCTGGACCGACCCGACCTAACCGCGGTCTTTGTCAGCAGACCTCTCCGGCCCGCCTGCAGACGCCTTCCGCGCCTCGGGAGTTGTCGCGGGCTTCTCAGCTGCCTTGGTGGGCGAGGCGACGCCGTCGAGCGCAACCTTGGCGGCTTGGGTGGCTTGCAGATTGGGATGGGTACCGCGCTGCTCGGGCGGGACGATGCTGTTGAGCTTGTGCGCGAAGCCTTTGAGGTCCTGCTGGGTCGCCATCTTGTCGATGAGTTCCGGCATCGTCTGCGGCGCCCAGCGATTGCGGTCGACCATCTTCTGAAGGGCTTTGACGACCTTGTCCGGGTTGTCTTCGAGTACCCGCGTCAGGAATTCAGAGGTCCGCTCGACCTTCATTGCGTGGGGGCCGCTGGTCGGCGGGTCGAAGTCCTTGGTGTTCTCGGTGACCAGGACGTCCGCCTTGCTGTGGACGGCAGCGGCCAGGACGTGCTTGTCCTTCTCATCTGCCCGCATCTGCGGCGTCAGTCCCTCGTACCCGGTGGTGTTCGCGGCGGCGAACACCTTGTTCATCTGCGCGAAGCGACCGCTAACCGCCTGCTCGCTGACTCCTGGCGGCTTGTTGCGGACGGCTTCGGCCTGCACTTCCGGCGACCACTTCGGACGGTAAAGGCGCTCGGCGGCCAACGAGAGCATGATGTCGGTCGTGAGTTGCCCACGGACGATGTTCGCGTCGAGGAAGGCGGTGCGGAGAGTAGCCACCGGGTCAGTCAGTCCTCGGCGAGCCGTTGTCGTCCCACGGTTCCTCGTCGGCGAAGGACTGCAGCATCTGTTCCCGCTCGGCATCCAGGCGACTGCTCAGGGCGATCACGTCGGCAAGTCGCACCCAGTCGACGTACTCCGACGAGCGAAAAGGAATGTCGCCGCGACTCACCAGCAGGCGTAGCTCGTCCCGGCCGAGCGACACCGCGTCTGCGGCTTCGTCGATGGGGAGCTCGTGACGGAGGGCGGTGATCTGGACCGCGAAGCCGGACTTCATCGCGGCCTCGACGAACTCCATCGCCTCTGCGACCTTCTCGGGGATGTCTCGCCGAGTGCCGTCGCGCGCGATCAGGGCCGGCCCGGACGGGACGACCCGCCTGTCGTCGTCGGCGAGCAGGAATACCTCGGACTGGCTCGGCAGGATCTCCACCTGTGGATTCTAAGTGGCGAGAAGTCCCAAGACGTCCTCAAATGTCTGTAGATGTCTGGTGACTAGAGCGACCGCACCGCTGGGCGGTCGCTCCCCAGGGGGTCACGGCGTCAGCACCGTCGGGTGGGCGCCCGGGTTGCTAGCCCACCATGGCCGGGCGGCGGCGTGGGTGGCGATGGTTTGGGTGTACACGTCGGTGAAAGCCCGGTGGATGCGGTCGATGTCTTCCTGCGGGGTGCTGTCGGCGCGCCAGCGGAGGGCTCGGCGCCAGAGCAACGGCTGGTCGGTGATCGGCAGGACGATGGTGTCGGGGATCTCGCGGACAGTAGGGGCACAGAGGCTGATGCCCCGGCCGGCGCCTATTAACTGTTCAATCTCGGACGTGTCCAGGTTGGCGTAGCGGAACTCCGGCGTGAAGCCGGCCGACTCGCAGATGCTGCGGAGGTAGGCGAGGTCGCCGTCTTCCTTGCCGGCTGGTGGGCAGATCCAGATCTCGTCGGCCAGGTCTGTCAGTTCGATCCGGTCCTTGCCGGCCAGGCGGTGGTTGGCGGGGAGGGCTACCGAGAAGGGCTCCGGCCAGACCATCGTCTGTTCGCGGATACCGGGCGGGCACGGGGGAGAGTAGGCGTCGTCGCAGCGGCCGAGCATCACCACGTCGACCACGTCGGCGGCCAGCAGATCCGTCAGTACTGCGCACGAAGCGTCCACCTGGGCGGCGATCTGGCGGCCGGGAAGTAACTGTTCAAGGCGGGACAGCCAGGCGCCGAACATCACCGTCCGGACCGCGCCGAGCCGCAATACGGAGGAACCCGACGTATAACGTCGGCTACTGCCGACGAGCTCGTCCATGTCCGCCAGCATGGCCCGCGCGCGGCCCAGAACGTGCTTGCCGAGGGGGGTCGCGACCACGCCGTACGGGCCTCGTTCGAACAGCACGCCGCCGATCGCATCCTCGATTCTGTGCAGCTGGGCGGTCAAAGACGGCTGTGAGACGCCCAGTGCGGCGGCGGCCTTCGAGACGCTTCCGGTGTCGGCCAGGCGGCACACGACCCGCAGATGACGCAGTTCCAGCTCCATAGCGGTGAGGTTATGCCCTGCTGGGATATCACAGCCACAACTCGCAGGTGCCAATCTCTTCCCACAGAGGACGCCGGGAGTTCATCCACCTGCCCAGCGGATCCCAGGCATCCTCGCTCCCGCCATCGGCCGGCTGTGGATTGCAGCCCCCCGGCCGCTGGCGGGGGCTCCCGCCCCCTCAGTGAGGAAGTGTCCCAGTGAAGAGCACAGCCCTGCGCACCGTCGCAGCCGGTTGCGTGCTGAGCCTGGCAGCCGCCGCCACCGCGGTCGTTGCCATGAAGATGCCCGCCGCCGACGCTCAACAAGCCCAACCGCCCGTCAACCCCAGGGAGGCGGCGGTCAAGACCGCCGACAAGCTGGTCCAAGGCCGGGTCGCCGAACTCAAGGCGAGCCCGAACGACCAGTTCGTCCGCCAGCAGGAGATCAGCACCCCGTGGGGCCTGCAGTACGTCAGCTACCAGCGGACGTACCAGGACCTGGCCGTGATCGGCGGCGACTTCGTCGTCACGACCGATGCCCAAGGCAACGCCAAGGGCCTGTCGGTGGCGCAGCACAGCGTCATCGACGTCGACCGGACGCCGGTGGTCAGCAAGGCCGCCGCGAAGAAGGCGGCGCTGAAGTCGATCGACCAGGGCAAGCCGGCACCCGGCGAGCCCACCCTGGTCGTGTACGCCGGCGCCAAGAAGCCGGTGCTCGCCTGGGAGGCGATCGTCGAGGGCCGCCACGACGGCGAGCTCAGCCGGCAGAAGGTGTACGTCGACGCGCGCACCGGGAAGGTGGTGCACTCGATCGAGCAGACCGCCTCCGGTACCGGCACCGGAATCTGGAACGGGTCGAACCTGACCATCGGCACCACCAAGTCGGGTACGACGTACTCGATGACCGACCCGGCCCGTCCCAGCCTGCGCTGTGGCGACCAGTCGACCGGCAGCACCTTCTCCGGCTCCGACGACGTGTGGGGCAGCACGTCGAAGACCGACAAGGAAGCCGGCTGCACCGACGTCATGTACACCGCCGCCGGCGAGTGGGACATGCTGAAGAACTGGTACGGGCGCAACGGGCTCGACGGCCAGGGCAAGTGGGCCGACGCGCTCGTCGGTCTCGGCGACGTCAACGCCTACTGGGGTTCGCAGTACAACTCCGACGGTGTCGTCTTCGGCTACAACAACGCACGCAACTGGATCACCGCGACCGATGTGGTGGCGCACGAGTACGGCCACGGTCTGGACGCGTACACGCCGGGCGGCATCTCCGGCCACCCGTCACAGGAAGCGGTCGCCGACATCTGGGGGGCGTTGACCGAGTCCTACCTGAACAACCCGAACGACAAGCCGGACTACGAGGTCGGCGAGACGATCAACCTGACCGGCTCCGGCCCGATCCGGTACATGTACCAGCCGTCGAAGGTCTCCGGTCACCCGGACTGCAACTCCAGCAGCCTGCCGTCCTCGGTGCACGCCGCGGCCGGCCCGATGAACCACTGGTTCTACCTGCTTGCCGAGGGCACCAACCCGACCAACGGCCAGCCGACCAGCCCGACGTGTAACAACACGACGCTGACCGGTATCGGCATCAAGGAAGCCGGCAAGCTGTTCTACAACGCGATGCTGAGCAAGACCTCCGGGATGTCCTACGGCAAGTGGCGTACGACGACGCTGACCGCCGCCAAGAACCTGGACAGCACCTGCGCCCTGCACGCCAAGGTGAAGGCGGCCTGGACCGCAGTCTCCGTCGCCGCTCAGTCGGGCGAGGCGACCTGCACCCAGACCGGTAACGACTTCACCCTGTCGGTCTCGCCGGCCAGCGGTTCGGCCAAGCCGGGTGAGGCCGTGTCGGCCACCGTCAACACTGTGATCGGCAGCGGTTCGGCCCAGACGGTCCAGCTCACCGCGACCGGTCTGCCCAGCGGCGCGACGGCGACGTTCGACCCGAGCTCGATCCAGTCGGGTAATGCGTCGACGCTCCGGATCAGCACGACGTCCAGCACCGCCACCGGCACGTACAACGTGACCATCACCGGTGACGGCACGGACGTCGACAAGACCGCCACTTACCGGCTCACTGTCGGCGGTACCACCCCGCCCGCCGGCGTACCGGACATCGATGTGGAGAAGGTCAAGGCCCACCTGGCCGCACTGCAGCAGGTGGCCGACAACAACGGCGGCAACCGCCGGGCCGGCAGCGCGGGCTACACCGCGTCGGTCAGCTACGTGGAGCAGAAACTGCGCGACGCCGGCTACACGGTCGTCAAGCAGCGCTGCACCAACTGCCAGTACCCGTCGGACAACCTGATCGCGGACTTCCCGGGTGGTGACACCAACCAGGTGATCATGCTCGGGGCGCACCTCGACAGCGTCAGCGCCGGTCCGGGCAGCAACGACAACGGTTCGGGCTCGGCCACCATCCTGGAGGTCGCACTCCGGCTCGCCCAGGAGAACCCGACGCTGGCCAAGCACGTCCGCTTCGGCTGGTGGACCGACGAGGAGCAGGGCCTGAACGGCTCCAAGTTCTACGTCAACCAGCTGCCCTCGGCGGACCGGTCGAAGATCAAGGCGTACTTCAACTTCGACATGGTCGGCTCCACCAACGCCGGGTACTTCGTCAACAACATCACCACCGACACCGGCAAGGTGCTGAAGGCCTTCTACGACGGCCTGAACCTGCAGCCGGAGGAGAACACCGAGGGCGCCGGTCGCTCCGACGACGCCTCCTTCAAGAACGCAGGCATCCCCACCAGCGGTGTCGCCGCCGGTGCGAGTGCCCGCAAGACGACCGCACAGGCGCAGAAGTGGGGCGGCACGGCCAACTCGGCGTACGACCCCTGCTACCACGCGGCCTGTGACAAGTACCCGGCGAACATCTCCGCCACGGTGCTCGACCGGAGCGCGGACGCCGCGGCGTACGGGCTGTGGAAGCTGGCGGTCGGCGATGCCCCGCCGACCGGCAGCGACTTCTCGGTCTCGCTGAGCCCCACCTCGGGCAGCGTCGCCCCGGGCAGCTCGGTGCAGTCGACGGTCGGTACGACGACCACCAGCGGTGACGCGCAGTCCGTCCAGCTGTCGGCGAGCGGGCTGCCGGCTGGGGCGACCGCGAGCTTCTCACCGTCGACGGTGCAGTCGGGCAGCTCCTCCACGCTCACCCTGGCGACCACGGCCTCGACTCCGGCCGGGACCTACCAGGTGATCGTGAAGGGAACGGGTGCGGTCAGCCACGAAGCGACGTTCAGCCTGACGGTGACGGGGTCCTCGACGGGCACCGTGACCGTGCAGAACCCGGGTGCGCAGTACGGGTTCGTGGGCTTCTCGTCCTTCCCGCTGCAGATCCGCGCCACCTCGAGCGCCGGCAAACCGATCACCTTCCGGGCGACGGGCCTCCCTGCAGGCTTGTCGATCAGCGCGGCCGGAGTGGTGTCGGGGACGCCGACGACCCGTGGCAACTACACGGCGACAGTGACTGGAACCGACAGTGGCGGGGCGACAGGTAGCGCCACTTTCGCGTACACGATCTGGTAGTAGTCACGCAGTGAGCGCCCCGGACCGTCCACCAGGCGGCCCGGGGCGCTCTGCGTTCGGCAGGCTTCAGCCGCGGGTGACCTCGATCTGGAACTCGTGCACCCATTTCGACTCGTCGTCGGGGTCGAACGCCAGGCACACCTCACGGGCGTACCCGACGCTGCGGTAGCCGCCGTCGTCGATCCACCGGGCGAGTAGTTGCATGCTCTGGTCGGCCTCGCCCATCGATCCTTGGTGGACGATCGTGGCCGCGGTCGGCAGGGCCGGCAGGTCGACGACCTGGAAGTCGTCGGCGGTCGGCTGGTCCGGGCTGACGGTCACGGCGGCGTGGACGATGACTGTCTCGCCGTCGCTCTGTTCGTAGTACGCGACCGGTGGTCCGGCCGGCTGTACTCCGGCGGCGCCGAGCCGCTCCCAGATCTGCCCGTACAGCGGCTGGATGACCGGCGTGATGTCGACGCCCTCGTAGCTGGCCGCGACGGCGGACAGCTCGGCCACCCGGATCGCCGGAATCTCCTTCAGGACAACGTCGTCGGTGGACATGAACCCCTCCTTCTCGATGATCCGGAGCCTCGCTTCGACGGCGTCGAGCCGGAGCGCGTCGGCCGACAACCGGGCCTCCAGCTGGGCGCGCCGCAGCCGCAGCATGCCGCGCAGTTCGTCCGGCCCGACCTTCGCGTCGACGATCGCGCCGACCTGTTCGAGGGTGAAGCCGAGATCCTTGAGCGCGACGATCCGGTTCAGCCGCCTGAGCTGGTCGGCGGTGTAGTACCGGTAGCTCGTGGTGGGGTCGACACCGGCCGGGCGCAGCAGGCCGATCGCGTCGTAGTGCCGCAGCATCCGCGCCGACACCCGGCCGAAGGCGGCGAAGTCTCCGATGGTGAACATGGCTCAACGATGAGGGTTGTCACGGTGTCAAGGTCAAGACGACCTTGCCCAGGGTTTCGCGATTCTCGAGCGCGCGATGCGCGTCGGCGGCCTTGGCCAGCGGGTACTTCGTCAGCAGGGGAGCCCACTGGCCTTCGATCGACTCCTGCAGCGCGGCGGTCTCCAGCGCCCGCAGCCGTCGCAGCAGCTTCGGCCCGATCGCCCAGGTGGCGCTGAGGCCGCGCGCCATCAGGTCCTGGGTGGTCAGCTGGATCGGACCACCGCCGGACCAGCCGAACATGAAGAGCCGGCCGCCGATCCCGAGCAACTCGAAGGCCGCCTGACCGCTCTCCCCACCGACACCATCCAGTACTACGGTCAGCTCCCGCCCGTCGAGCCGCTCCTTGACCTGCTCGGGCCAATCCGCCGCCGTGTAGTCGATCGCCAGCTGCGCGCCGAGTTCGCGCACTCGCTCCACCTTCTCTGATCCACCGGCGAGGCCGACCACATGAGCACCGACGTTCCGAGCTGCTTGGACGAAGAGGCTGCCCATCCCACCAGCCGCCGCCGTGATCAGTACGACGTCATCTGCGCGCAGCGCTGCCTGCTCCAAGATGCCTGCGGCCGTCCGCCCGGTTCCGATGGAGGCGACGGCCGTGGCGGCGTCCAGGTGATCGGGGATCTCGTGCAGCGACTCGACCTTGGCCACCGCCAGTTCGGCGTACCCGCCTGGTACCGGTCCGAGGTGGACGACGACCCGCTTGCCGACCCACGACTCGTCGACGCCCGTCCCGACGGCGTCGACCCGGCCCGCGACCTCGCGCCCGGGAATCGTCGGCAGCTCCGGCGGCGCGACCGGCCCGCCGCCGGCCGTGCCCGCCCGCAACGCCGTGTCCATCAGGTGCACGCCGGCCGCCTCGACCTTGATCCGCACCTGCCCTGCTCCAGCAACCGGATCCGGCACTTCCTCGTAGCCCAGATTCTCGGCGGGGCCGAACTCGTGCAGCCGTACTGCGTACATCAGCTCTCCTCACTGCGGCGTTGGTGAGCCGAAGCTATGACCTCAACAGGAGTTGAGGTCAAGGCCTCTCGTAGGGTGGAGCCCATGCCGACCCGACTCAGCGAGCGCCGGCCCGAGGTGAGCCCGGACCGGCTGCTGTCCGAGTGCGTGCCACCGCCGCGCTTCGCCGACGTCCGCTTCGACACCTACCGCCCGAACCCGGCCGAGCCGAGTCAGTCCGAGGCCCTGGCCGTACTCCGGCAGCGCGGGCTGGCGCTCGCGGAACCGCGCAGGGAGCGCTCTCTGTGGGCCCGGCTGCGCGGGGCGAAAGCGCTCTCTGACGCGAAACCCGGCTTCTACCTCGACGGCGGCTTCGGGGTCGGCAAGACGCACCTGCTCGCCTCGCTGTGGCATGAGTCGGCCGGACCGAAGATGTACTGCACGTTCGTGGAGCTGACGAACCTGGTCGGTGCCCTGGGCATGCGTTCGGCGGTCGAGGCGCTGTCGGCGTACCGGCTGATCTGCATCGACGAGTTCGAGCTGGACGATCCCGGTGACACGGTGCTGATCTCGCGGCTGCTCGGGCAGCTGGTCGAGGCGGGGGTCGAGCTCGCGGCGACCTCGAACACGCTGCCCGACAAGCTCGGTGAGGGGCGCTTCCAGGCGCTCGACTTCCTGCGGGAGATCCAGGGGCTGGCGGCGCACTTCGACGTACGGCGGATCGACGGGCCCGACTATCGCCATCGCGGGCTGCCTGTTGCGCCGGAGCCTTGGACGGACGCGAGGGTGGAGCAGGTCGCCGCGGAGCGACCCGGGGCATCGTGCGATCACTTCGTCGACCTGTATCGCCAGCTGGCCGAGCTGCACCCCAGCAAGTACGGCGCGCTGCTCGACGGCGTGACGACGGTGGGGATCACCGACATCCGCGAACTCTCCGACGAGAACGTGGCGCTCCGGCTGGTGGTGCTCGCGGACCGGATGTACGACCGCGACATCCCGCTGATCGCCGGGGGAGTGCCGCTCGACCGGATGTTCACGCCGGAGATGCTCAAGGGCGGCTACCGGAAGAAGTACCTGCGAGCGCTCTCTCGGTTGATCGCGCTCGCGCACGTGGGGATGGATCAGCCGGTTTGAGTGGTCCTACTCAGGCCGAGCGGTCCGCTGCCGTGGTTCCCTGAGGTCATGACTCAAGAGCATCGAGCAGTCCCGGGCCAGGTCGTCGGAGCCCTTGCCCTGTTGGTGGTGGGGCTCGCGCTGCTCGGCGCCGGTGGGTTCGTGCAGTTCGACGACGCGACGGGGTTCGGCAGCGATCAGTGGAACTTGGCGCTGGGTGGTCTCGCGGCTGTCGTGACGGTGGCTGCCATCGGCGTCGCATGGGCGAATGCCACTGCACGGTTGTGGCTGGGCGTGGTGCTCGGGGTGCTCGACGTGTTGCTGATCTGGCAGACGGTCGCCAACGACGGCTTCCGGTTCGTCTGGCACAGCGACGATGCCGGATTGTTCCTGTTCGAGGTGGTGCTCGGGCTGATCGCTCTCGTCTTGATCGCGACCGGACTGCAGCCTTCGGGCCGGCTCGTCGGTGGCCCGAAGGTCGGCGCGGGCCGGTGGCTGGTCCGGGTGGCGGCGTACCTGTGCGGTACCGCGGTACTGACCTATTTCGCCTTCTTCGCCGGGATCGACCACTACGACAGTCAGCACGACTGCCTCAACTACGACTGCGATCTGGGCGGACTCGAGGGCATGGTGTGGAGCATGGTCGCGATCGGGCTCTGCGCGCTGATCGCGGTCACCGTCGAGGTCACCCTGTGGATCCGTCGCCGCCGGATGATCGGCACGTCCGCCTGAGCCGATCTCGGCCGTCCATGAGGCAGGATGTGCCAATGGCGAAGAACAAGGCTCCGAAGCCGGACGAGGTGGCAGGCGGCAGGTTGCTGGACCAGTTGCGAGTACCGCAGGGTCCGGTCGATCTGAGCAAGTGGGACACCCGGGCGACCACCGGGTTCCTCGGGACCAAGGACGAGGGCAAGCTCGCGCTCGACGCGATCGGCCCCGAGGTCTCCGACTGGCAGGAGCGGTTGTTCGCCGAAGGACGCAAGGGCGGCGAGCGCAGCGTGCTGCTCGTCCTGCAGGGCATGGACACCTCGGGCAAGGGTGGCGTGATCCGGCACGGCGCCGGACTGATGGACCCGCAGGGTTTGCGGATCACCTCCTTCAAGGCGCCGACGCCGGCCGAGAAGCGCCGCGGATTCCTCTGGCGGATCCGCCAGGCGCTGCCCGCGCCGGGAATCATCGGCGTCTTCGACCGCTCGCACTACGAGGACGTGCTGATCGCGCGAGTCCGCAACCTGGTCGCGCCGCCGGTCTGGAACCGCCGCTACGAGCAGATCAACGAGTTCGAGGCCGAGCTGGCCGCGAACGGCGTGACGGTGCTCAAGTGCTTCCTGCACATCTCCGCCGACGAGCAGAAGGTCCGGCTCGAGGAGCGCCTCGAGAACCCGACGAAGTACTGGAAGTACAACCCCGGCGACGTCGACGAGCGTCAACTCTGGCCCGACTACGCCGAGGCCTACCAGGCCGCCCTCGAGAACTGCAACAACGCCGAGACCCCGTGGTACGTGATCCCCAGCGACCGCAAGTGGTACCGCAACTGGGCCGTCACCACCCTGCTGCTCGAAACCCTGAAGGACCTCGACCCCCAATGGCCCGCCGCCGACTTCGACGTGGACGTCGAAAAGGCCCGCCTGGCCGCCACCTGAGCCTGGTTCCGGACGACCACGCACACAGAACCCAGGCGTCGACCACCCTCGCCCGTCGTAGCCACCGGCTAAGCGAATGGTTCTGCGTGCGTGGGGTGGCTGTGGACAACTCGCGGCGCGGAGACGGCAGGACGCGCAGACTTGGCCGATGGCCGATGTCGTCGAGATCCTGCAGCGGGCCGGCGGTAGCGCGCGGTACGCCGAACTGGCGGCGCTGACGTCGGCGCGATCGATCCGCAACGCGCTGCAGACAGACGAGATCCGTCGCGTGGCGAAGGGTGTCTACGCGCTGCCTGCCGAGTCATCGGACTCGACGGTGGCGATGGCGAATGGCGGCATCCTCGCCCGGCAGAGCGCGGCGCTGCATCACGGACTGGAAGTGGTGACGAAACCGCTCGTCCCCCACGTACTGATCAGTCGCACCCAGCGCAGGCGCGAGACCGACCTGAAATGCGTCCTGCATCGCACCAGTGGACCGCTGCCGGGCCACGTCACGACCCCCCTCCAAACCGTCCTCGACTGCGCGCGACATCTGCCGTTCGGTGAGGCTTTGGCCGTCGCCGACTCGGCCCTTCGGCTGCGGAAGGTGGAGCCGTCCGAGTTGCTCGGCTTGGCGGTCTTTGGCTGGCTGCTCTTGCGCTACTCGTGGGAGGACGTGATCCTCGACGACCACTGGGTCGGTACGTCGCTCGTGGCGGCGGTGCGCCGGGCCGGGCAAGCCACCTCTCACCTCGCCGCCTGAGTGGGCCCGGACCGCCACGCACGCATAACCTCCGGGCCCACCCGCGACGCGCCGAGGTAGGCGCTTGCCGGGCGAGTTCGGTGTGCGTGGCGGTCAGGACAGGTCAGACAGGTCAGGCGGTGCGGACCAGCTCCGGGCGGAGCAGGACCGGGCGGGGGGCCGGGGCCAGGGTGAGGAGGTCGAGGCCGGCTACGCCGTAGCGGAGCAGGACCAGGCGGGCTACCTCCGCGCTCACGCCGAGGGGGCGGGAGACGGCGACGGCGCCGGCCTTGCGGGCGGTTGATTCGGCGCGGTCCGGCAGGACGCCGGGGGCCAGGAAGAACGAGCCGACCGCGACGTGACGCCGGCCTTCGAGTCGCCACTGGAGTACGGCCTCGGCCGGGCTCGGGGTGGCGGCGGTGGTGAAGGCGGCGGTGACCGGCAGCTTGTGGCGCTGGCCCCAGAGCCGGGCGAGACGGGTGATGGCCGCGTTCGCCTGGGCGTCGCTCGAGCCGGCGCAGGCCAGCACGAGGGCGTCGAGCTCGCGAACTCGGCCGTCCTTGAGTTCGGCGCGCATCCGGCGGTCGAGGACGTCGAGCAGCGAGTCGTCGTAGCCGAGTACGTCGGAGACGATGATCCGCAGGTCCGGGAACCGGCTGCGGGCCTCGTCGAGGACGGCCGGGATGTCGACGCGGGCATGGAACGCCGTGGACAGCAGCAGCGGCAGGATCACGACCTCCTCGACGCCCTCGGCGGCGAGTTTGCCGAGCACCTGGTACGGCGTCGGCGGGCAGTGGTCGAGGAAGGAGGCTTCGATCCGCAGGTCGTCACGCATCTCGCGCAGGCAGCTGACCAGCGAGTGGACGGTGGCGGCCGATCGCGGATCGCGGCTGCCATGGGCGAGGACTACGAGCGCAGGTGCGGTCACAGCAGTTCCCCTTCTTCGTCGTCGATCATCCCTGCCGCCAGCGTCCACCCGTCGTGGGCGTCGATCAGCAGGAACGATCCGGTGATGTTGTTGCTGGAGTACGGGTCAGCGGCGAGTGGTGCGGCGATCTTGAGCTGCACCTTGCCGATGTCGTTCAGTGCGAGCCCGGTGGCGTCGATGACTCCGAGCGTGTCCAGGTCGAGGGCGCCGTTGATCTTGGTGACGATCGCCTGGGCGGTGGTGGTGGTGTGCTTGATCAGCAGCCGGGCGCCCACGGTCAGCGGGCGGTCCGACAGCCAGCACACGGTGGCTGACAGCTCCCGGCGGGTGCCGGGAGAGGAATCGGCGGAGACGATGACCGAGCCGCGGGCGACGTCGAGGTCGTCGGCGAGCCGGACGGTGATGGCTTCACCGGCGACCGCGGAGGGCCGCTCGGCGACCGCGGTACTGGTGGCGCTGATCACCGCGCGGTCGATCCCGGAGACCGAGGTACGGCGTCCGGCGGGCAGCACGATCACCTGGTCGCCGACCGAGACGGTGCCGGAGGCAACTGTTCCGGTGTAGCCGCGGTAGTCGCGGTACTGGTCGTCGGACTGCGGGCGGATCACGTACTGGACCGGGAACCGGAGCGGCTGGGCGGAGATGTCGTCGCGGCCGGTCGCGTTCTCGAGGTAGTCGAGCAGCGTCGGGCCGTCGTACCAGGCGGTGGCGGGAGAGCGCTCCACGATGTTGTCGCCGACGAGCGCGGAGACCGGGATCGCCTGTACGTCGCTGATCTTGAGCTGATCGGCCAGTTGGGAGACGTCCTTGGCGATGCCCTTGAAGACGGCCTCGTCGTAGCCGACCAGGTCGATCTTGTTCACCGCGAGGACGACGTGGGGCACCCGGAGCAGGCCGGCCACGGCGAGGTGCCGCCGGGTCTGCTCCAGTACTCCGTGCCGCGCGTCGACCAGGATGATCACCACGTCGGCGGTCGAGGCGCCGGTGACCGTGTTCCGGGTGTACTGCACGTGCCCGGGGCAGTCGGCCAGGATGAACGAGCGCTTGTCGGTCGCGAAGTACCGGTAGGCGACGTCGATCGTGATGCCCTGTTCGCGTTCGGCGCGCAGGCCGTCGGTGAGCAGCGCGAAGTCGAAGTCGCCGGTGCCGCGGCTGGACGAGACGTGCTGCACGTGCGCGATCTGGTCGGCGAGGATCGCCTTGCAGTCGTGCAGCAGCCGCCCGACCAGGGTGGACTTGCCATCGTCGACCGAGCCGGCGGTCGCGAGCCGCAGCAGTTGCCGCTGGATCGGGGCGCTCATCAGAAGTACCCCTCTCGTTTGCGGTCTTCCATCGCGGCCTCGCTGGCCCGGTCGTCGGCGCGGGTCGCGCCGCGTTCGGTGATCTCGCTCGCGGCGACCTCGATCACGACCTCCGCGGGGGAGGAGGCGGTCGAGGCGACCGCGCCGGTGCAGGACATGTCGCCGACGGTCCGGTACCGGACCACCCGCTTGCTGACCCCTTCGCCGGCCCGCGGCTGAGAGTAGGGGCCGACGGCAAGCAACATGCCGTCGCGCTCGAACACGTCCCGCTCGTGGGCGTAGTAGATGCTCGGCAGCGGGATCTGCTCGCGCTCGATGTAGTTCCAGATGTCCAGCTCGGTCCAGTTCGACAGCGGGAACACCCGGACGTGCTCGCCCGGCTTGTGCTTGCCGTTGTAGAGCGACCACAGCTCGGGCCGCTGGTTGCGCGGGTCCCACTGGCCGAACTCGTCGCGCAGGCTGTAGATCCGCTCCTTGGCCCGGGCCCGCTCCTCGTCCCGGCGGCCGCCGCCGAAGACCGCGTCGAACCGGTGCCCGTTGATTGCATCGAGCAACGGAATGGTCTGCAGCTGGTTGCGGGTGCCGTCAGAGCGCTCTCTGAGCCGCCCGTCGGTCAGGTAGTCCTCCACGCGAGCGACCTCGAGCCGCAGCCCCAGGGTGGCGACGGTCGCGTCGCGGTAGTCCAGTACCTCGGTGAAGTTGTGTCCGGTGTCGACGTGCAGCAGCGTGAACGGCACCGGCGCCGGCGCGAACGCCTTGCGGGCCAGGTGCAGCATCACGATCGAGTCCTTGCCGCTGGAGAACAGGATCACCGGCCGCTCGAACTCCGCCGCCACCTCACGGAAGATGAAGATCGACTCGCTCTCCAGCGCGTCCAGCTCGGTTGCCACCGGAGCGCTCAGCACGGCGGTCACGTGTGCAACCCGCATTCGATCTTGCCCTGGCCCGACCAGCGGCCACTGCGCGGATCCTCGCCCGGCGCGACCTGCTTGGTGCACGGCTGGCAGCCGATCGACGGGTAGCCGTCGTACTGCAGCAGGTTGACCAGCACGCCGTTGTCGGTGATGTACCCGTCCAGGTCCTCCTGGGTCCAGGGGGCGATCGGGTTGAGCTTGACCATGTCGCGCTTCTCGTCGTACTCGACGATCTGGGTGTTGGCGCGGGTCGGCGCCTCTTCCCGGCGCACGCCGGTGACCCAGGCCTTGTAGCCGGAGAGCACCCGGTTCAGCGGCTCGACCTTGCGCAGCGCGCAGCACTTGTCGGGCTCGCGGGCGAACAGGTCCTTGCCGTACTCCGCGTCCTGCTCGGCGACGGTCTGCTTCGGGGTGGCGTTGATCAGGTGGATGGGCAGGGTCGCGGCGACCGCGTCCCGGGTACCGATCGTCTCGGCGAAGTGGTATCCGGTGTCGAGGAACAGTACGTCGACGCCAGGCGCCGCCTCGGCCGCCAGATGGGGGAGTGCTCCGTCAGCCATCGACGCCGTCACGACCAGCTCGTCACCGAAGGTCTCCCGCGCCCACGCCAGCACCTCCAGCGCCGAGGCGTCGGCCAGTCGTTCGTTGGCCTCCTCGGCCAGCTCCTTCAAGGCGTTCATTCGACGCTCACCCGCAGTCCGATCATCTTCAGCTGAAAGACCCGTGCACACGGCCGGCACTCCCACGCGCCATGGCCTTCTTCGGAAGGACGCAAGTCCTCATCACCGCAGTACGGGCAGTACAAAGGCGCAGCGCGCTCGCTCATTGCAAAGCTCCTTCCTCGGCACGGACGACCCACTGGGCGAAACGCTCGCCCTCGGACCGCTCTTTCAGGTAGTTCTGGGTGACCCGCTCGACGTAGTCGGTGAGACCGGCCGAGGTGACCTTGTGGCCGCGCAGCTTGCGGCCGAAGCCGGCGTCGAGGCCGAGACCGCCACCGAGGTGCACCTGGTACCCCGGCACCTGGTTGCCGTCGGCATCGAGTACCAGCTGGCCCTTGAGGCCGATGTCGGCGACCTGGATCCGGGCGCAGGAGTTCGGGCAGCCGTTCACGTTCACCGTGATCGGGGTGTCCAGGTCGGGGATCCGCTCCTCGAGGTCGTTGATCAGCTCGGCGGCGCGGGCCTTGGTCTCGACGATCGCCAGCTTGCAGAACTCGATCCCGGTGCAGGCCATCGTGTTGCGCCGCCAGGCCGACGGCCGGGCCTGGTAGCCGAGGTCGGCCAGCGCGCTGACCAGCGACTCGACCTTCGACTCCTCGACGTCCAGCACGATGAACTTCTGCTGCGCGGTGGTCCGGATCCGGTCCGAGCCGTGCGCGGCGACGACGTCGGCGACCTTGGCCAGCGAGCTGCCGGAGACCCGGCCGACGACGGGCGCGACGCCCACGTAGTACCGGCCGTCCTTCTGCTTGTGCACGCCGACGTGATCACCCTGTACCGCGGGGATCTCGGGCGCGGGTCCGTCGATCAGTTTGTAGCCGAGGTACTTGTCGCTCTCCAGGATCTCGCGGAACTTCTCCATCCCCCAGTCGGCCACCAGGTACTTCAACCGGGCCCGGGTCCGCAGCCGGCGGTAGCCGTAGTCGCGGAAGATGCCGATCACGCCCTTCCAGGCCAGGTGCACCTCGTCCAGCGGGATCCACGCCCCGACGCGCTGAGCGAGCATCGGGTTGGTGGACAGGCCGCCGCCGACCCACAGGTCGAAGCCCGGGCCGTGCTCGGGGTGCACGACGCCGACGAAGCTGATGTCGTTCACCTCCGGCACCACGTCGTGCGACGGGTGGCCGGTCATCGCGGTCTTGAACTTGCGCGGCAGGTTGGAGAACTCGGTGGTGCCGATGTACCGCGAGACGATGTCGTCGATGGCCGGCGTCGGGTCGATGATCTCGTCCGCGGCGATGCCGGCCACCGGGCTGGAGATGATGACGCGCGGTACGTCGCCGCAGGCCTCGGTGGTGTAGAGGCCGACCGCCTCGAGCTTCTGCCAGATCGCCGGGATGTCCTCGACCCGGATCCAGTGCAGCTGGATGTTCTGCCGGTCGGTGATGTCGGCGGTGTCGCGGGCGTAGGTGCTGGACACCTCCGCGATCACCCGGAGCTGTTCGGCGCTGAGCTGGCCGCCCTCGATCCGGACCCGCAGCATGAAGTACTTGTCGTCAAGCTCCTCGGGCTCCAGGGTGGCCGTCTTGCCGCCGTCGATCCCGGGCTTGCGCTGGGTGTAGAGACCCCACCAGCGGAACCGGCCGCGCAGGTCGGCCGGGTCGATCGAGTCGAACCCGCCGTGGGCATAGATGTTCTCGATCCGGGCCCGGACGTTCAGGCCGTCGTCGTTCTTCTTGTTCTCTTCGTTCTTGTTCAGCGGCTCGCGGTAGCCGAGCGCCCATTGGCCCTCGCCCTTCCCCTTGCGGGGACGGGGAGTTTTTCGCGGTACTGAAGAGACGCCAGTCATCCGGAACGGTGTCCTTGTCCTAGAGACAGGTGCGTCCGCGTGAGGCTAGCTCGAAGCGTCGTCGATTCGATCTGGTCTGCGCGGTGCGCACCCAGCAGATGTTTCGAGCGGGGTGGCTGTCAGAGCATCGAAGGACGACAGATGGCGCTGCGCATACGACCGAGGTCGACGTGAATCCGACCTACCAGGTGAGTCGAGCGGGCAGCGAGCATGGTGTCAATGCTCAGCGCGATCGCTCCGTAAATCAACTCCCATTCCTGCATGATGAGATGCGATCTCAGCATGTGGTTATGTCAACCAGTCTGCTGCTGATTGATTCAAGCGTGAAAGGTAACCAGCAAGAATTCTTGTGCAAGAGTTCTTGTGGAAGATAGTCTCACCGTCATGAGCCCTGCGAACCGCCGGACCGCCGACACCTCGGTGATCGCCGCGATCCATCACCCGCTCCGCCGCCGGCTGATCGATCTGATCGGCGTCGAGGGTCCGTCGACGGCGTCGAGGCTGGCCGAGGCGACCGGCGAGCTGGTCGGAAACATCAGTCACCACCTGAAGGTGCTGGCCGCGGCCGGGGTGATCGTGGAGGCGCCCGAGCTGGCGAGGAACCGGCGCGAGCGGTGGTGGCGCAGCGCGCACGCGTCGTACTCATGGTCCGTCGCGGACGCCGGTGGCGACCCGGCTGCGGAGCTGGTCGCGACCTCCGCCGAGGAGGCGAATCTGGCTCACCACGCGTCGAAGGTGCGGGGCTGGTTCGAGGATCGGGCGGAGTACGACGAGGCCTGGTTGCGGGCGGCGTTCTCGACCGAGAGTTGGGTCACAATCACCCCTGATCGGCTCGCCGAGTTGTCCGGCCGGATCCAGGACCTGATCCAGGAGTACTACGAGAACCCCAGCGAGGACGAGGATGCCGAGCGCGTCTTCGTCTTCGCTCACGGCGTCCCGGCGAAGCCGTGAGTACCGCGGTGGAGGTCTTCCCGCCGCTGCGCCGGGATCGCCGGGTCCAGGGCTGGATCTTCTCCTCGGCCCTGTCCGAGGTCGGCGACGTCGCCTGGTACGTCGGCCTGGCATGGAGCGCGGCTCAGGTCACTTCACCCGCCGGCGCCGGTCTGGTGATGGGCGTCGGGGCGCTCCCGCGAGCCCTCATGCTCCTGTACGGCGGCGCGCTGGCCGATCGCCTCGACGCCCGGCGAACGATGATCCTCGCCAACCTCGGACGGATCGTCGTACTGGCTTCGGCGGCCGTGGTCACCGCCCTGCAAGGAGTCTCGCTCGCACTGCTGCTCGTGGTCGCCGTCCTGTTCGGGGCGTCGGACGCGATCTACTCGCCGGCTGCCGGGACGATGCCTCGGCGGATGGTGCGGCCCGAGGATCTGGTCAGCCTCGCGGCGTCGAAGCAGTTGGCGAGCCGCCTGGCGGTCTTCGTCGGCGCTCCGCTGGGCGGCTTCCTGGTCGCGCACGGTGGGATCGCGTCGGTGATGGTGGTGAACGCTGTCTCCTTCGCGGTGATCGCGCTCGCGTTGGCGTTCGTCGTACGGCCTCGGGTGCCGCAGGTCGCCTCGGCCGGCACGTCGGTCCGCGCGGATCTGCGCGACGGGTTCGGGTATCTGCGGCGCGATCTGAAGGCCCGGACGCTGGTGATCGCGTTCTTCGGGTTGAACCTGTGCGTCGGGCCGGTGCTCGCGGTCGGGTTGGTGCAGCGGACCTCCCAGGCAGGCTGGGGAGCGGGTGCGCTGGGGTTGTTCCAGGCGTGCTCGGGGATCTGCGCTGCGATCGGAGCTCTGCTGGCGATGCGGTGGCGGCCGGCGAACTCGGCTCGGGCGGGGATGCTCGTGCTGATCCTGCAGGCCGCGGGCTGCGCGGCGATCGGGCTGATGCCGCGAGCCGGTGTCTTCGTGGCGATGGGTGTCATCGGCTTCACCGCGGGGCTGGCGTCGGCGCAGTTGTCGGGCGCGTTCCAGCGGACAATCGATCCGGCGTACCTGGGGCGGGCGAGCAGCATCGTGAGCCTGTCGGACGAGGCGCTGATGCCGGTCGCGATGGTCGGCTTCGGCCTGCTGGTCAGCTTGGCGGGCATCGGAGTGGCCTGCGGGCTGCTGGGTGCGGGTTTCGGGCTTTTGATGGTGTACTCCGCCGCCCGGCTGCGCTAGCGTGTCCGCCAACCAATAGGAAGGTTTCCTAACGGTTGTCCTGAGGGAGCTTGCGATGGGGTCAGTCCGCCGCGTCATCTCGATCACTCTGGCCGCAGGTTTGGCGGTGACTCCCGTCGCCGCGGCCGCCAGCACCCCGCAGTACGACGGGTTGATTCGCGTGAACCAGCTCGGCTACTCGGGCGCGGCGGGTGAGGCCGCGTACCTGATGACCACGCAGGCAGCCGCCGGAGCGCGGTTCGAGGTCGTGGACCGTCGCGGCCACCGGGTGCTGAGCGGGCGGGCCGGGAAGGATGCCGGGACCTGGAACAAGACCTACCAGCACGTCTACAAGCTCGATCTGTCCGGCCTCCGGCGTCCCGGGACGTACCGCGTGAAGGTGTCGGGCGTGCCGACGTCGCCTGCCTTCGAGGTCGGCCCCGACCGGCGGCTGCTGAACGGCGCGAAGGACAAGGCGGTCACGTTCTTCACCGAGCAGCGCGACGGCGCGAACGTGGTCCGCGGCTCGCTGAACCGCAAGCCCGCACACCTCACCGACCGGGCCGCATCGGTCTACGACTGGCCGACCTTCGCCGGTCCGGACACGGACCAGACGGTCGGCGAGCTGCGCAAGACCGGTGGCCCGGTCGACGTCGAGGGCGGCTGGTACGACGCCGGCGACTACCTCAAGTTCACCCACATCGCGGCCTACTCGGAATCGTTGCTGTGGGCATCGGCCCGGGATGGCCGGTGGCCGGATCCGACGCTGCTGAAGGAAGCCCGGCACGGCCTGAACTGGCTGGACAAGATGTGGGACGAGCGGACGAAGACGCTCTACATCCAGGTCGGCGCCGGCACCGGCAACGTCGAGGAGACCTTCATCGGCGACCACGACATCTGGCGCCTGCCCGAGGCCGACGATCACGACAACGCCCCTGGCCACCAGTTCATCAAGAACCGCCCGGTCTTCCGCGCCGCCGCTCCCGGCAAGCCGATCAGCCCGAACCTGGCCGGCCGCACGGCAGCAGCATTCGCCCTGGCAGCACAGGTCGAAGCCCGTACTTCGCCCGCTCGCGCCCGCCGTCACCTCGAGACCGCCGCCGCCATCTACGCTCAGGCGCAAACCACCAACGTCAAGCAGTTGGTGACCTCGCTCCCGTTCGCGTTCTACCCGGAGAGCAACTGGCGCGACGACCTCGAACTCGGCGCCGCCGAACTCGCGCTCGCCGCCCAGAAGCTGCGTGACCCCCGCGCCCGCGGCTGGCTCAAAGCCTCGGAGTACTGGGCAGGGGAGTACCGCAAGCACGAGGCGGGCGGCGACACCCTGAACCTGTACGACGTAAGCGCTCTCGCACACGCCGACCTGATCCGCGCCGCCCGTGCCGACCGCCGGGTGCCGGTCAACGTCAAGGCGCTGGAGAGCGATCTCCGGGCCCAGCTGGAGATCGGGGTGAAGCGGGCCGCGGCAGACCCGTTCGGCGCCGGCGCGCAGTACGACAACTTCGATGCCGTCCCGCACGCCTTCGGCCTGGCCGCGACCGCACGCCTCTACCGCACGGTCACCGGCGACCACCGCTACGACGCCTTCGGCGCCGGCCAACTGAACTGGAACTTCGGCGCCAACCCGTGGGGTGTCTCCTTCATGGTCGGCATCGGCGAACCCGCGGAACGCTGCCCGCATCACCAGATCGCCAACATCGTCGGCCGCCCACTGATCGGCGGCGTCGTCAACGGCCCGAACTCGGCCGACCTCTTCGAGGAGGGCCTCGGCGACAACCTCGACAACATGAAGCCCTGCCCGGCCAACGGGGTCGACGGTTTCGAGCAGTTCACCGGCCGAGGCTCGCGCTACGTCGACGACGTCCGCTCCTGGCAGGCCTCAGAACCAGCCGACGACTTCGCGGCGATCGCGGTCTATGCGCTGACCCGCTGAGTCACAGGGGCGAGACTCTGGCTCCTGCCTCGGCCAGGATCGAGCGGAGCCAGAGGTGCTCGGGATCGCGGTCGTGCATCGGATGCCACCACAAGGCCTCCACCAGCGGGATGACGTCGAACGGGCACGGCAGCGCCCTGACCTCACCGGTACGCGTCAACCGGTCGGCCAGATGTCCTTGGACCAGGCCGATCCGGTCGGTGCCGGCGATGAAGGCGGGCAGTGCGACGAAGCTCTCGACCACGACCTGGACGTTCGGCTGCACTCCGAGCGTCTTCAGCTGCCGGTCGGCGGGGGTGAAAGCGGTGGACGAGTTGTAGGTGAGCACCCACGGCAGGGTGGCCAGATCGTCCATCGTCAACGCGTCGCCGACCTTGGAGTTGCCGGCGGCAACCAAACAGACCCAGGTGTCGCGGTAGAGATCCAGGTGCGGCATCTCCGACAGGAAGCCGTGCGGGAACACCAGTCCGTCGACCTCGCGCAACGCCTCACCCGCCGACTCGATCACCGCGGGAGTCTGGTGCTGGAACCGCAGCCGTACGCCGGGCGCGCGGTCGGCCAGCAGTTCGGCGATCAAGGGCCCGAGCAGCGTCATCGGGTAGTCCGAGCCCAGTAGCGTGAAGTCTCGCCGTGAGGTGGCCGGGTCGAAGGCAGGCTCACTCGCGAACACCCGCTCGGCGTCGCTGAGCGCGACTCCGACCCGCCGCCGCAGGGTGACGGCGAGCGGAGTGAGCTCGTAGCTGTTGCCGACCCGGGTGAGCAGTTCGTCACCGAAGTGCCGGCGGAGCCGCGCCAGCGAAGCGCTCAGCGCCGGCTGCCCCAGCCCCAGTGAGGTGGCCGCCCGGGTGACGCTGCGCTCCCGGAGCAGCGCGTCGAGCGGGATCAGCAGGTTGAGGTCGAGGTTGGTGATGCGCATCACGGCTCCAAGGTATCGATGCCGCTGATATTCACCATCAGCAGTTTCGGCTTCCGTGATTGTCCGGCCGAGTCGAGAGTGGTGTCCAGACCGACTCTCATCGCCGACGAAGGAGGCCGCGCGCGTGGCTGACACCGATGCTCCGATCGGGTTCTGTCTCGGTACGTTCCGGGCCGGTGCCGAGACCCCGGAGTTCGCCGGGCTCGTCGTGGGTGACCGGGTGCTGGAGCTTTCCGCGCGATTCCCCGCCGCGACCGTGCGAGACCTGCTCGAGGACTGGGACGCTGTCCTTCCGGTCCTGAGCCGGCTAGCAGGTGCCGACGGCAACTGGCTGGAGCTCGGCGTTCTCGACGTACGGGCTCCGGTAGTTCCTCGGCAGGTGCTGCAGGCCGGGGCGAACTACCGCACGCACGTCATCGATCTCGCTGTGAAGCATGCGGAGATCACCCCGGAACGGACCGTCGAGCAGGTTCGGGCGGAGACGGCCGACTTGATGGACCGCCGCGCGGCCACCGGTACGCCGTACTTCTTTCTCGGCCTTCCCACTGTGATCGGCGGGCCGTTCGACGACGTCGTACTCCCGGCCTACTCCGAGCAGCACGACTGGGAGCTGGAGCTGGCGGCGGTGATCGGGCGCCGCGCGTTCCGGATCGACCGGGAGCACGCGCTCGACCACGTGGCCGGGTACACGATCGTCAACGACCTGACGACCCGCGATCTGGTCTTCCGCCGTGACATGCCGGAGATCGGCACGGACTGGTTCCGCGCGAAGAACGCGCCGGGGTTCCTGCCCACCGGTCCGTTCCTGGTGCCGAAGCAGTTCGTCGCCGACCCCGGGGACCTGCGAGTGAACCTGACGCTCAACGGCGCGACGATGCAGGACGAGTCGACCAAGGACATGATCTTCGACGTCGCCACCCTGGTCGCGGCGGCCTCCCAGACCGTCGAGTTGTTACCGGGAGACCTGATCCTGACCGGCAGTCCGGCCGGCAACGGCATTCACTACGGTCGGCTGCTACGCGCAGGCGACGTGATGGAGGGCTCGATCACCGGCGGCGACTCGTTGTCGCTCGGCACCCAGCGGGTTCGGGCGGTGGCGCCATGACCGCGGTCGACTCCGTGCTCGTCGTCGGTGGCGGACCGGCCGGTACCGCGGCAGCGATCCTGCTCGCCGAGGCCGGTGTCGCCGTCGACCTGGTGGAACTCAAACCGGACGTGACGGCGGTCGGCAGCGGCATCACGGTGCAAGAGAACGCTCTACGCGTACTGCGTGACCTCGGCGTGTGGCCTCAGATCGAACGGGCCGGTTACGGCTTCAGCAGCTTCTGTCTGCGGGCCCCTGACCAGCACGGGACCCTGTTGTTCGAAGTACCGGCGGTGCAGACCCCGTCGGGCCTGCCTGCGACGGTCGGCATGTACCGCCCGGATCTCGCCCGCATCCTGGTCGAGCGCGCCAAAGGGTTGGGCGCCAAGCTCCGCTTCGGCGCCACCGTGACCCGGCTCGAACAGGATGGGGCCAGTGTCGAGGCAACCTCTTCGGACCGCGGCGTTGGACGCTACGACCTGGTGATCGGCGCCGACGGGGTCCGGTCGACGGTCGGTGGTCTGATCGGGATCCAAGCGCAGCCCAGACCGACGGGGATGGGCATCTGGCGGGCCTTCACCTCGCGCCCGGCGTCAGTCACCCGGACCGACCTGTACTACGGCGGCGCCGCCTACATCGCGGGGTATTGCCCGACCGGAGAGGACTCGCTCTACGCGTATCTGGTCGAGGACGCGCAGGATCGCAACGCCCTGTCGCCGGACGAACGCCTGGCCGTGATGCGCGGACTGGCCGAGCACTATCACGGCCCCTGGGACGACATCCGCGAGCGGCTGACCGATCCGGAGCGGGTCAACTACACCTGGTTCGAGACTCACCTGGTCGACGGGCCGTGGAATCGCGGCCGGGTCGTACTGGTCGGGGACGCCGCGCACAGCTGTCCGCCGACTGTCGCCCAAGGCGCCGCCCTTGCCTTGGAGGACGCAGCGGTACTCGTTGAGCTGCTGCTGGCCGCCGACACGGTCGACGACGAACTGTGGGCCGCCTTCACCAAGCGCAGGCTGGACCGGGTACGGACTGTCGTGGACGCCTCTGTCCAGCTCGGGCAGTGGCTGCTCGACGGCGAACAAGGCGACGTGCCAGGTCTGATGCGGACCGTCGCCGAGACCGTAGGTAGGCCGGCATGAGTACGGCGGCCGGGCCGGTCATCGATGTGCATGCCCACGTGATCGTTCCCGAGGTAGAGGCAGTGGTCGCAGGGCAACCGGGTCTTGAGCAGCACCGGGCGCTTGACCTGCGCCGCAATGGTGCGGAGTCGGCTGCCATCTCAGGTCGCATGGTGGGGGAGCGGATCCCGAGGCTCACCCAGGTCGAGCCTCGGCTGGCCGACATGGATGCCGCCGGCGTCGACGTACAGGTTTTGTCGCCCTCGCCGTCGCAGTACCACTACTGGGCTGATCCCGAGCTGGCAATGACGATCGCGCGATCGGCGAACCGGGGTGTCGCCGCTGTCGTCGCAGAGGAGCCGGCGAGATTCAGTGGACTCGGACTCGTGCCGCTGCAGCACCCGGACCTGTGTGCGTCCGCCCTGGACGACGCGCTCGGGCTGGGCCTGCGTGGGGTGGAGATCTCGTCTTTCGCGCCAGGGATCGAGCTTTCCGACGCTAGGCTCGAACCGTTTTGGGCGCGTGCTGCCGCGACCGGCGCGATCGTGTTCCTGCATCCGTTCGGCTGCTCGCTCGACGAACGGCTCGACCGGTTCTATCTTTCCAACACGGTTGGTCAACCGGTCGAGAACGCCGTGGCGCTGTCCCACCTGATCTTCGCCGGAGTGCTCGACCGGCACCCAGGGCTGCGGATCATCGCGGCCCACGGCGGCGGCTACCTGCCCACCTTTCTCGGCCGATCCGACCACGCCTGGCAGGTCCGGCCGGAGGCGCGTGGTTGTGCCGAACTCCCGAGCAGCTATCTGCGACGGCTGTGGTTCGACTCGCTGGTCCACACCCCCGAGGCGCTCCGCGCGCTGGTCACGGCTGTTGGCCCCGACCGGGTGGTGCTGGGCTCCGATCACCCGTTCGACATGGGCGTCGTCGACCCAGTGGCACGGCTCGTCGCGGCCGGTCTGTCCGACGCCGACCAGTACGCCATCCGCACCGGGAACGCCGAGTTGCTCGGCCTAGCCCCAGCCCTGACCGAGGAGTCCGCATGACCGCGCCCGTACGCCGCCTGATCACCCACCTGCGCCACGTCGATCTCGGGGTGGAGGACCTCGCTACCGAGCGAAACTTCTACACCGGCCTGTGGGGGCTGACCGAGGTCCACAACGACTCCGGGCTCTCGTTCCTCGCCGCCGAAGGCTCACCCGAGCAGTACGTCGTACGGCTGCGTCAGACCACCGACAAGCGGATCGACCTGATCGCCTTCGGTGCCGCCACCCCTGCCGATGTGGACACGCTCGCCATGACGCTGGCGCGCGACGGCGTCCCGCTCGTCTCCGAGCCAAGCGCCGTGAGCACACCGGGTGGCGGCTACGGGTTCCGGTTCTTCGACAACGAGGGCCGTACGGTCGAGGTCTCGGCCGACGTGGAGTTCCGGACGCACCGCAAGATCGAGGAGCGCGAGTCCATCCCGGTCAGGCTCTCGCATGTCGTGGTGAACTCCGCCGACCCGGAAGGCACGGTCGCGTTCTATCAGCGTCACCTGGGTTTCGGGCTGTCCGACGTACTGACTCATCCGCACATGGGCAACATGATGTGGTTCCTGCGCTGCAACGACTGGCACCACAGCTTCGCCGTCGCGCGCTGCCCGCATCCCTCGCTGCACCACGCTTCGTTCGAGTTGCGGGGGATCGACGAGTACATGCGTGGCTCCGGACGGCTGATGCGGGCCGGTGTCGAGAAGCTGTGGGGGCCGGGCCGGCACAAGGCGGGGAACAACACCTTCTCCTACTTCCTCGACCCGCTGGGCAACACGGTCGAGTACACCACCGAGCTCGAGCGGCTCGACGAGGACACCTGGCATCCGAGCCTGCACGACTTCACCGACCCCGAGGTCTCCGACCAGTGGGGAACCGCGAACAGGATGGACGAGTTCGTGGCCAAGAAGTCCTTCAACGACCCGGACAAGGGTCTGTTCCTGGCCCCGCCGGTCTGATGCGCGTCGCAACTGTTGCCGATGGCACTGATATCCGGAGCGGCGTGGTCGTCGGCGCGGAGCTGTACCGATTCCCCGCCGGTACTACGGTCGTCGACCTGCTCCGGTCGGGCACGCTGTACGACGCCGGCGCTGCGGCCCGCGAGCGCGGTGACACCGTCGCGTTGGCCGAGGTGCGTCTGCTGCCGCCGGTGGAGGCTCCGACGGTGCGGGACTTCGTCGCGTTCGAAGAACATGTCGAGGGCATGGTTGCCGCGGGCAATGCGGTGGTGCCACCGGAGTGGTTCGCGGCGCCGACCTTCTATTTCACCAATCCGTACGCCCTGGTTGGATCGGGGGCCGAGGTCGCGGTACCGGCGGGGTGCCGGTTGCTCGACTTCGAGCTGGAGGTCGCGGCGGTGATCGGTACCGCGAGTCGCGATCTGTCGGCCGAACAGGCGCGCGAGCACATCGCGGGGTACACGATCTTCAACGACTGGTCCGCTCGCGATCTCCAGTTCCGGGAGATGAAGGTCAACCTCGGGCCGTGCAAGGGCAAGGACTTCGCCTCGACACTCGGGCCGGTTCTGGTCACCGCGGACGAACTGGAGCCGTATCGCGACGCGGACGGGTTCCTGCGGCTCGCGATGACGGTCGAGGTGAACGGGCGCGAGATCGGCCGGGACCTGCTCTCCAACATGGGGTGGCCGTTCGAGGAGCTGGTCGCCTATGCGTCCCTCGACGCGGAGGTCCGGCCCGGCGACGTACTGGGATCCGGCACATGCGGCAACGGCGGATGCCTGGCCGAGCTGTGGGGGCGAGGCAGTGCCGGTGACCCGCCGGCCCTGGTGCCCGGTGATGTCGTGACGATGACGGTGGAGGGCATCGGGACGATCACCAACACGATCGTCGAGGGGCAGGAATCCCGGCCGATCGCCCCGGCCCGGCGGCGTCCACGCGCTCGTCCGTGAGTTCTCTCCTACCGCTGATCGGAGTTGCCGGATGACCACCCGCCCGACCGCTGAGCCACACGTCGAAGACCTCGGCGGCGGCCTGTTCGCCTACATCCAGCCTGATGGCAGCTGGATGATCAACAACACCGGCTTCCTGGTGGGCTCCAACGGCGTGGTCGCGATCGACTCCTGCTCGACCGAACGGCGTACCCGCGCCTTCGTCGACACCGTCGCCGGCCTCAGCCGCGATCCGATCCACACCTTGCTCAACACCCACAGCCATCCCGATCACACCGCGGGCAACGGCTGGTTCCCCGGCGCGACGATCGTCGCCCACGAACGCACCCGCGCCGACCTGCTCACCGCCCGGACCCTGCCACCGCTGGAGGGCATCTTCGAATCGGTAGCCGAAGGCGACCTCCCCTCAGCGCCACCGTTCCTGACCTACACCGACGGCATCACCCTGTGGGTCGACGACCTCCGCTGCGAGGTCCGCCACGTTGGCACCCCCGCCCACACCACGAACGACTCGATCCTCTGGATCCCGGACCGATCGATCCTCTACGCGGGCGACCTGCTCTTCGCGGGTGGTACCCCGTTCCTGCTGTCCGGCTCGATCGCCGGCGCCATCGCCGTCCTCACCGAGGTGATCGCCCCACTCGGCGCCCGGACGATCGTTCCCGGCCACGGCCCGCTCTGCGGCCCCGAAACAATCTCCGCGACCCTCGGCTACTTGCGCTTCGTCCAGGACCTGGCTTCCCGCGGGATTGACGCCGGCCTGTCCGCACTCGACGCCGCTCGCGAAACAGACCTGGGCGAGTACGCCGGCTGGAGCGAACCGGAGCGAATCGTCGGCAATCTCCACCGCGCCTATGCGGAGGTGCGAGGCGCTGCGCCGGGAGCGCCCATCGACGTGCCGGGCGCCTTCCGGGACATGGTCACCTACAACAACGGCAAACCGTTGACCTGCCGGGCATGAGAACAGCACCCGCCCAAGGGACGGGTGCTGTCTTGATACCTCAGTTCAGGTCGAGGCCTGGGTACAGCGGGTGCTTGTCGAGCAGTTCTGCGGAAGCAGCGCGGACCTTGTCGGCCACGCCGTCAGCAAGCACGTACTTCGCCTTGGATGCGGCGCCGGTCGAGGTCGACGTCGGGGTGACGCTGGACAGCACGTCCACCATCAGCTCAGCGACCTTGTCGAACTCGTCGCCGCCGAAGCCGCGGGTGGTCAGCGCTGGCGTACCGATCCGGACGCCGGAGGTGTACCAGGCGCCGTTCGGGTCGCGCGGGACCGCGTTGCGGTTGGTGACGATACCGGCGTCGAGCAGTGCCGACTCGGCCTGGCGGCCGGTGATGCCGTAGGACGAGACGTCGAGCAGGACCAGGTGGTTCTCGGTGCCGTCCGTGACCAGCTTGACGCCACGCTTCATCAGGCCCTCGGCCAGCGTGACGGCGTTGTCGGCGACGTTCTGCGCGTAGGTCTGGAAGGACGGCTGACGTGCCTCGGCCAGGGCGACGGCCTTGGCCGCCATCACCTGGCTGAGCGGGCCGCCGAGGACCATCGGGCAGCCGCGGTCGACGGCGTCGGCGTACTCCGGCTGGCACAGCACCATGCCGCCGCGCGGGCCGCGGAGCGACTTGTGGGTGGTGGTGGTGGTGACGTGCGCGTGCGGGACCGGGTCGAAGTCGCCGGTGAACACCTTGCCGGCCACGAGTCCGGCGAAGTGCGCCATGTCGACCATCAAGGTGGCGCCGACCTCGTCGGCGATCTCGCGCATCTTGGCGAAGTCGACCTTGCGCGGGTACGCCGAGTAGCCGGCGATCAGGATCAGCGGCTTGAACTCACGGGCCGTCGCGGCGACCTTGTCGTAGTCCAGCAGGCCCGTCTCCGGGTCGGTACCGTACGAGCTCTGGTGGAACATCTTGCCGGAGATGTTCGGCCGGAAACCGTGCGTCAGGTGACCGCCGGCGTCCAGCGACATGCCGAGCATCTTCTGGTCGCCGAGCGCCTTGCGCAGCTTGCCCCAGTCCTCGTCGGACAGGTCGTTGACGTGCTTGGCGCCGACCTCGGCCAGCGCGGGCGACTCGATCCGGTGCGCCAGGATCGCCCAGAAGGCGACCAGGTTGGCGTCGATGCCGGAGTGCGGCTGGACGTAGGCGTGCGGCGCGCCGAAGAGCGCTTTCGCGTGCTCGGCCGCGGTCTGCTCGACGGTGTCGACGTTCTGGCAGCCGGCGTAGAACCGGTGCCCGACGGTGCCCTCGGCGTACTTGTCCGAGAGCCAGTTGCCCATCGTCAGCAAGGTCGCGGGGGAGGCGTAGTTCTCACTCGCGATCAGCTTCAGCGAGGAGCGCTGGTCGGCCAGCTCGGCCTTGATCGCGCCGGCGATGGTGGGTTCGACCGCACCGATCACCTCGAGCGCGTTGCGGTACGCGGCCGACGCGGCGGCGGCGTCGAAGGGTTGAGTCATCTTCGTCTCTCTCCTGAGGTCGCACAGGGTTCACCTGTGACAAGGTCGCGGCACCCAGGCGCACGGTGCCAACGGTCTTTTCGCTCCCCGGTGGTCGATCCCACCTCAGCGCCAGTCGCGACCCGGTAACCCTAGCGTGTGGAGCGCCGCGCTAGAGGACACGGTCGATGATCGGACCGTACGGCGTGGTGCGCGGCAGCGTGCCGAACACGCCACCCCAGTCGCCGGCCAGCCGGGACGCGACGAACGCGTCGGCCACCTCGGGCGTCGAGTGCCGCACCAGCAGCGATGCCTGCAGACACGCGGCCATCCGGGCAGCGAGTCGGCGAGCACCTGCTTCGGCGCCTGCGAGGTCAGAGAGCGCTTCCAGTACGTCGGTGACTGCAGCGTCCAGCCGATGGTCGGCACCTCGCGCCGCGCCGACCTCGAGCAGCCAGGCTTCGAGCGACTCGGGGCGCCGGAGCGCACGCAGTACGTCGAGGGCATTGACCGTGCCGGAGCCTTCCCAGATCGAGTTCAGCGGCGACTCGCGGAACAGCAATGGGAGACCGCTCTCTTCGACGTACCCGTTGCCGCCAAGGCACTCCAGCGCCTCGGCGACCAGGAACGACGTGCGCTTGCAGACCCAGAACTTGGCCAGCGGCAACGCGATCCGGCGGAATGCGGCGGCCTGCTCGTCGCCTGCCAGCGAGGCGTCGACGGCCGCGGCGAGCCGCATCGAGAGAGCGGTTGCTGCCTCGCTCTCGATGGCGAGATCCGCGAGCACGTTCTGCATCGCGGGCTTGTCCTTCAGCAGGCTGCCGAACGCGCTGCGGTGCGCCGTGTGCCAGGTCGCCTCGACCAGCGCCCGGCGCATCAACGCTGCCGAGCCGAGCACGCAGTCGAGCCGGGTGGCGGCGACCATCTCGATGATCGTCCGGACGCCGGCACCCTCGTCACCGAGCCGAAAGCCGACCGTGTCGGTGAACTCGACCTCGCTGGACGCGTTGGACCGGTTGCCGAGCTTGTCCTTCAGCCGCTGCAGGGCGAACACGTTCCGCTTGCCGTCGGCAAGGACCCGCGGGACGACGAAGCAGGTCAGGCCGTCCGCTGCTTGGGCCAGGACGAGAAACACATCGACCTGCGGCGCGGAGCAGAACCACTTGTGCCCGGTGAGCCTGTACTCGCCGTCGCTGCCGGTCGGCGTGGCGGTGGTCAGGTTGGCCCGTACGTCGGAGCCGCCCTGCTTCTCCGTCATCCCCATCCCGGCCAGCGCGCCGGCCTTCTCGGCGGCGGGCAGCCGGCGCGGGTCGTACTGCGAAGCGGCGAGGCGCGGGATCCACTCGTCGGCGAGCTTCTTGTCCGCGCGGAGAGCCGGCACGGCGGCGTACGTCATGGAGATCGGGCAGCCGTGGCCCGGCTCGACCTGGGACCAGACGTAGAAGCCGGCCGCGCGGGTCAGGTGCGGTGACTGTTGGTCACTGGTCCACGGTGCTGCTTGGAGGCCGAAACCGACGGCCTTCTCCATCAGCCAGTGCCAGGACGGATGGAACTCGACCTCGTCGACGCGATTGCCGTAGCGGTCGTGCGTACGCAGTACGGGGGAGTTCTGGTTGGCCGGGAGGGCGTGCGAGAGCGCTTCCTCGGAGCCGGCCAGTTCGCCGATCGCGACCAGTCCCGCAGAGTCGTTCAGGTCAGCGAACGGACGCAGAGAGTCACCGAGTGCGGTGTCCCGCGTGAAGAAGTTCACCCCTTGCAGTGGGGGAGCCTGATTCGTTACAGCGTTTGGGTCCGCCATGTCAGTACGGTAAGCGGTATGGCACGCTCTGGGTCCGAGACCTCCGTCTCATTGCAATGGGCCCGTCGAATCCCCGGCACCACGTGGCGGCTGCTGACCCAGACGGTCGGCACCTGTCTGCGGTACCGGGTCACCGGCCTGGCCGCGGAGGCGGCCTTCTTCGCGATCCTGTCGCTGCCGCCGCTGATCTTCGGGCTGGCTGGCAGCATCGGTTTCATCGCGAACGAGTTCGACCTGGAGACGATCGAGGACGTCAAGATCCAGATCATCCAGCTCGCCGAGCGGGCGCTGACCGCCGACTCGGTGCAGCAGGTGATCGTGCCGACGCTGGACGACGTGCTCGGCAGCGGCGGCCGGTTCGACGTGATCTCGATCGGTTTCGTGCTGGCCCTGTGGTCCGGCAGCCGGGCGCTGAACGTCTTCGTCGACACCATCACGATCATGTACGGGATGGGCGGCCGCCGCGGCATCGTCCGGACCCGCGCCCTGTCGTTCACCCTGTACTGCGTCGCGCTGATCATCGGCGTGATCGTGCTGCCGCTGGTGCTGGCCGGTCCGAACGCGGTCGACGACCTGCTGCCGGCCCGGGTGGACTTCCTCAACCAGCTGTACTGGCCGGTGGTGACGATCCTGTCGGCCGGCTTCCTGAACACCCTGTACCACCTGTCGGTGCCGGTGCGGACGCCTTGGGTCTCTGATCTGCCGGGATCGTTCCTGGCGCTCTCGATCTGGATCCTGGGCAGCTTCGTCCTGCGCTGGATCCTGCAGACCACAGTGGGCGGGACGTCGATCTACGGGCCGCTGGCGGCGCCGATCGCGGTGCTGATGTGGCTCTACATGACGGCGATCGCGGTGCTGATCGGCGCGGCGCTCAATGCGGTGGTGGACCGGATGTGGCCGCACAAGTCCCGCAAGGACCCCGCCGATGCCACCGAGCCGGTGATGAAGGCGGACTCGAAGACGCACCACGAAGAGGAGATCGCCCCGGACGACGAGCGGCCCGAGGTCAAGATGGCGAAGGCCGTGGAGGCCTTGGGGCAGCCCAAGGCACCGGCCGTTCCCTCGGCGCCGGTTGTTCCCAAAGCGCCCGCGGCCCCGGTTGGACCTGTGGTTCCCGCAGTGCCCGCGGTTCCTGAGGAGGCTGCTCCGGTCGAGGAGACGGCTGAGGAGGAGTTCGAGGTCGAGGTCGAGCGGCAGCTCAAGCCGGTCGGGGAGCGGAAGCCGGAGCCGGTGGGAAAACCCAGTGCGTCGAGTGAGTCCGACGACCTAGGCTGAGGACACCAAGACCACGAACCTGGAAGGGAGATGACGCCGTCATGACCTTGGATCAGGCCCTCGGGCCGGTTGTCTCCCACTTCGTCCGTCCGCTGAGCTGAACTCGCGGCCGGACCTCCGGAAAGGTTCGTCGCCAAGATGTCAGCAGAACTTCAGGCCCTGGGGCTCGACTCCCCGACGGCCGACTACCTCGCAAGCCTCTCCGGCGAGCTCGTCCCGGGCCGCCTGGCCCGCGTGGACAAGGGTTTGTCGACCGTTCTCACCGAGGACGGCCCGGTGCGCGCCAGTTGGTCCGGCGCGGTACTCGCCGCGATCGCCGCCGATTCGCAAGCAACACCCTGCACCGGCGACTGGGTCGGGTTGCGCCGCTGGCTGGACGACCGCATCACGGTCGAGGCCGTCGCCCCACGCAGTACTGCGATCGTGCGGGCCGAGGTCGGCGGTAGTTCGCGCGGCCAGGTGCTCGCGTCCAACATCGATGTGGTCGCCGTCGTGGTCGGGTTGCACCCGGAACCCAACATCGGACGGATCGAGCGCTTCCTCGCCCTCGCCTGGGAGAGCGGCGCGCGGCCGGTCGTAGTACTGACCAAGGCTGACCTGGTAGTCGACGCTGACACCGTCGCCGAGGATGTGGCGACTGCTGCACCCGGTGCCGACGTACTGGTCTGCAGTGCGACCACAGGGGAGGGCCTGGAGGCTGTCAGGGCGCTACTGGACGGCAACGCCACCATGGCGCTTCTGGGGACCAGTGGGGCCGGTAAATCGTCCCTGGTGAACGCACTGGCCGGTGTCGAGCTCTTGGACGTCCAGGCGATCCGTGAGGACGGCAAGGGCCGCCACACGTCGGTACGCCGTGAGCTGATCCTGCTGCCCGGCGGGGGAGTAGTCATCGACACGCCTGGGCTGCGAGGCATCGGCCTGCAGGAGGCAGGTGAGGGGTTGTCGGCCGCGTTCCCCGACGTGACGGCATTAGCCGACCAGTGCCGCTTCAAGGACTGCGTGCACGTGACGGAGCCCGGGTGCGCAGTACGGCAGGCGCTGGATGACGGCAGGTTGCCGATCAGGCGCTACGAGAGCTGGGTGCGCCTGCAGCGGGAGGCGGCGTACATGGCTCGCCGTGCCGACAGCAGACTCCAGGCAGAGGCCCGCAAAGCCTGGGTTCGCCAGACCAAGGACTACCGCCGGGACATCAAGCCCCGCCCTTGAGCCAACCAGGCTGCTGCAAGACTCGCCGCATGAATCGTTCTGTTTTGGTGACCGGCGCCTCCCGCGGGATCGGCGCCGCCACAGCAAGAGCATTCGCCGCGGACGGCGACCGGGTGGCCGTCCACTACAGTTCCTCACCCGAAGCAGCCCAGGCAGTCCTAGAAGCCCTACCAGGCGAAGGCCACGTCCTGGCCCACGCCGACCTGGCCGACCCAGCAGCCGTCCAGACGATGGTCACCGGCGTGGCCGACGACCTCGGCAGCATCGACGTCCTGGTCAACAACGCCGGCGTCTACGGCCCCCACCCCATCCGCGAGACCTCCTACGAGCAATGGCAGGCCGCCTGGACAGAAACCCTGGCCGTGAACCTCCTGGGCCCCGCCAACACCGCCTGGTGCGCAATCCGCCACATGCCCCGAGGCGGCCGCATCATCAACGTCTCCTCAAGAGGAGCATTCCGCGGCGAACCAAACCAACCGGCATACGGCGCCAGCAAAGCAGCACTCGTCTCCCTGACCCAGTCACTAGCCAGATCCCTAGGCCCAGAAGGCATCGCAGTAACAGCAATAGCCCCCGGCTGGACCACCACGGACATGGCCGCAAAAGCCCTGGAAGGCGACGGCTACGACAGACGCAGAATGGAAAGCCCGCTGGAGCGAGTAGCAGCCCCAGACGAAGTAGCCGCAGCAATCCTGTACCTGGCATCCCCGCTGGCAGAATTCGCCACCGGCACAGTCCTAGATTTCAACGGAGCCTCACACCTACGGATGTAAAACCACCACGCCCGCCCAAGACAGGGGGTGCGGGTGGCGAAGCCCCCGCCCGCGGCAAGCGAAGCGCAGCCGCACAAATGACGAGAGCGACCCGGTCCGCCTTATTCCGGCGGACACAGATCGCTCATCGCTCTCGTGGACGATACTGGGATCGAACCAGTGACCTCTTCCGTGTCAGGGAAGCGCGCTACCGCTGCGCCAATCGTCCATTATGTACTCGTTCACCTGTTGTGCACGGTATTCGAGGTGGAGACGGGATTCGAACCCGTGTACACGGCTTTGCAGGCCGTTGCCTCGCCTCTCGGCCACTCCACCACAGAGTCTCAGCCTACTGACCTGTACCGAGCGAACGACCGGGTTCGAACCGGCGACCTCAACCTTGGCAAGGTTGCGCTCTACCAACTGAGCTACGTTCGCATCGCGCTGAGCTGTTCGAACTTCTTCGACCTGCTCGGTGCGAGAGCAGAACAGTAGCGCACTTTTCCGGGAGTGTGAAACTGAGTATCGCGGCCTCAGCGACACACCCTCCGGAGCGTGTATTCCGTCACTTCCGTCCCATCGGTCGCAGTGATGTCAGTGGCCGGTACCGACGATCGTCTTCAGCAGATCGATGAAGATCGCGACGAAGAACTTCGCCTTGGAACCGGGAGTGGCGTGGTCCGAGAGCCGGCCGTCCGGCCAGTACCTCTTGCCCTCGTAGCCGCCGACCTGGTGGCCGCGCCAGCGCCAGTCCTCCTCCTTCTTGAAGAGCTGCTCGTCCCGGGCCTGATCCATGTAGGTGCCGGTGTGCCAGTCGGTCTGGTCAGGGCCGCCCCACTTGAAGTCGTCGTAGTTCGGCTTCCTCGGCGGCGGGGGAGCCGGGTTCTCGCCACGCGGCGGTTTCACCGGCGGCCGCGACGCCTTGTCCGCCTGGTACTGCTTCTTGGTCATCGGCGTCTTGGCGCCCGGCGTCCTGCCGACCGGGGGCTTGCGAGGCGGCGGCTTCGGGCTGGGCGCGTTACGGGCTGCCGGTTTGGCCGCCTGCTTGGCCACCGACGGCGGCTTCTTCGCCACGGCCCGGGGCGCCGGCACCTTCTTCACGGTCCGGGTGATGACCTTCTGCACGGTCTTCTTGGTGGTGACCAGCCGCTTGATCACCGTTTTGAGGCGGACCACCCAGGTGGTGATGTTCCGGACCGTCTGGATCAGCCGGCTGATGCCGGCGACGACACTGGTCCAGGACGAGGACACCGCCCGGACCACCGGGGTGACCACCCGGACGGTGGTGGCGACCACCTGGACCACGCGGACCACGACCGGGATCAGCCGGATGGCCAGGATGATCAGCGGGATCCAGAAGAGCTGACCGTCCGGGTCGCTGTAGGTGACCGGACTGTTGTTGGCGTACGAGTACCCGTTGAGCTGCTGGGCGTCCTGGTAGTCGGCGATCGGGTCGACCGAGATGAAGCGCCCAGTGCTCGGGTCGTACTCCCGTGCCTGCAGATGGACGAGCGCAGTACTGGCGTCGATCGGCCCACCCACGAACCCCTTCTGCCCGGGCCAGTTGGTCGGTGCCGCGCCACGAGCTTCGCCGTACGGCGTACTGCGTCGCCGCTGGAAGCTCTGGGTGCCCGCGTCGATGGCGAGGTCCGGGGTGCCGTGGTGGTCGCTGCCGAGCCAGCTGAGGTTGCCCCCGACCCGTACTGCGACCGTCTGTTCGCCGTGCTGGTAGTAGCGGGTGCCGGTGACCGTGCCCGACGGTTCCAGCAACAACTCGGTCTGGCCGAAGTAGAACGTGGTGCCACTGGTGTCCCGCCGGAGCAGCCGGGTGCCGTCCGCGTCGTAGACGAAGGAGGTCGTCTGACCAGCCTTCACCACCTTCTCCAGATGGCCTTCCGCGTCCCAGGTGAAGGTTTCGTCGACTCCGGCCTGAGTGCGCTTGGTCAGGTTGCCGACTGCGTCGTAGTCGTAGGTGCTCGCCGTGCCCCCAGCCGTGACCTTCTGCAGCGCGTGCGGCCGCGGCTGCCCCACTGCGGGGTACTCGTAGCTGCTGGTGGTCGCACCACCCAGGCCGTGCTTGGTCTCGGACTGCCGGTTGCCGACCTTGTCGAAGGTCCACGACTGCCAGTAAGGCGCTGGGCCGCCGAGCCCGGCAGCGGTCGGAGCCGCCGCGCAGTCGCCACTAGCCGGCGTCCATGCCGCGGTGAGGCGGCGCAGTTGGTCGTAGTCGAAGCACTGCGTGTCAGTCGCTTCGCCGCTGGCTGCTGACGGAGCATCGGCGATCCGGCGAATGTTGCCTGCTGGGTCATAGCCGTAGCTGACGCTCGAGATCCGCTGCGGAAGCGTCTCCCGCTCAGTGACGACCCGCGACAGTCGCCGCGTCCCAGTCTCGTACTCCCGGAGTTGCTGCACCCACTTGCCGTTGTTCTGCGACAGCGTGGTCGTCTCGGGCTCGCCGTACGGCGTGTAGCTGGTGCCGGTGACGTACGTGGTCGCGCCGGTCAGGGTGGTCGGCATGTCCTGCCCGTTGTAGCCGTACCGGAGTGTCTCTGCGGGTAGCCCGCCAACCCCGGGCAGCTCACTCGTGGCAGTCTCGCCGTCAGCGTTGTAGGTGTTGCGTACTGCGTAGGTGCCGGCCAGTGCGCCTTCGGAAGCAGGCAGAGTCACCTCTACCCCGAGGGCCCGGCCACCGGCGTCGTACCCGGTGATCCGGCTGACATAGGCCTGCCCGTTCACGTAGCGCGTCGCAGAGGACGGTGAGCCGGCAGCGAGGGTGTCGTAGGTCCAGTCGGCCCGCTTCGGACCCTGCAGCGAGCCTTCGTGCACAGCTGTCCGTCGGCCGAGCTGGTCGTAGCTGTAGGCGAGGGTGACTCCGCGCCCGTCGGTACCCGACAGCAGCAGCCCACTGTCGTCGTAGGTGAACGTGGAGGTGCCCTTGTCGGGATCGGTCTCACTGATCTTGCGTCCACGCAGGTCGTACCCGAACGACCACCGGTTCCCGGCCGGGTCGGTCACCGTGGCCAGCCGGCCCGACCGGTGGTACGTGTACGTGGTGGAGTCGTACGCGCCGGTCGCCGTGGTACCGGAGTACTGCCGGATCTCCTGGAGCCGGCCCTGCACGTCGAGGATGCGGGTGATCGGCTGCTCGCCTGACGGCGGCTGGATCGTGTAGCGGTCCGCGGACATCGTGTACGACGTACGCCACTTCTCGGTGTTCCTGGACTTGACCACCTCGGTGGTCGGGCGGTCGGCGCCGTCGTAGCTGGTCACCTTCTGGATCGGCAGCTCCTCCTCGCGGGGGATCAGCACCTGGTCCGACAGCGCGGCGCTGTTGTAGTACGGCCCGTTCTCCTTCACCTGCTGGCCACGGGAGTCGTAGACGTAGTCGGTCACCGTGCGGCCACCACCCGGCGCCGGCTCCTGCACCTGGCGCGGCCGGAGCAGCCCGTCGGTCAGCTCGATCGTCGTCTCCAGACTGTTGTCCGCCTGCAGACTGGTGGTCTTCACCACGCCGGGTGCGTCGGCCCGGAGCAGGTACTCGTAGGCCAGGTTGGGTGTGCCGGTCCGGGGCTGTCCGGGCATCCAGACCTTCGAGGTACGGCCCAGCGGGTCGTACGCGATCTCCTTGCGCCGGCCATCGGGGCCGGTGACGGCGACCTCCTCACCCCACGCGGGTTCGAGGTCCTCGACGGAGACATGGCCGTTCGGTTGGGTGACCGTCCTGCGAGTCACCGGGCCGCCTGCCGCGGGGGTGTAGGCCATCGTGCTGGCGCGTCCCATGGCGTCGGTCGCCCGTGTCGGCCGGCCGACGGCGTCGTACGCGGCGGTGTAGGCGGTCTTGTACTGCGGCGTCCCGGCGCCGTCGAAGCCGGCCAGTTCCTCCACCTTGGTGACATCGCCCTTGGTGGGCGTCGCGGAGTCGTCGTACGTCGTCCGCTCGTCCTCGATCACGTCGGCGCTGGTCCACGGCTTGTCGCAGGCGACCGAGACGGTGTGCTCGCGGATCGGCAGCTCCCGCAACCCGGCCGCAGCGTTGGCGGCATAGGTGTAGCGGGTGCAGGTGTCGTCGCCTGCGTCGGCGAGGTCGTTCCAGTCGACTGTCTCGGTGACCGCGCCGGTGGTGTCGTAGGTGTTCCGGGTCGCGCTCTTGCGGAAGCCCGTGTCAGTGGCCTCGTCCTGCCGGGTCGCGCTGTCCTCCACCTGGTACGCGCGAGTGGTGCCCCAGGAGCGCACCCGGGTGGCCGTCGGGGCGGAGACCCAGTGGTCGGTGATGGAGCGGTCGACCACGGTGGTGCCGTGGTAGGTCGTCGTCTCGCGGAGCTGCCCGGACAGTGGATCGAGATCCTCCACCTGGGCACCGGTGGAGTCGGTCACGTAGACGTCCTTCTGGCCACCGGCGGCCAGCTTGTCGCCGTCCATGCCGCGGAAGTAGCGGTGCTCGACCACCGACTGCTGGCCGGACGGGTGGCCCTTGGTGATCCGGACCCGGTCGTAGCCGCGCCACTGGGCCCAGGTCTTCTTGCCGATCTCGATCAGGCCGTCTTCCTCGTCGTACCGCCAGGCGGGCGGCGACAGGTAGGCGATCTTGGTGACCACGGGCTCGAGACCACTGACGCGGTCCGACTCGGTCACGTCCGTCACCACGAACTTGTTGAACCAGTCCTGCCGCTCGGCACCGCCGTCGGGCGTCCACTTGGCCGGGTGGCAGCGGTTGCCGTTGCGGTCCACCGCGGGCAGGTTGCCCGGTGCGGCGCAGTCCGGGACGGAGTACCCGACTGCCAGCTCGCCGCCGGTGCCGTAGTGGACCGCGCTGATCCGCCACCAGTTCATGGTCGGGATGCCGTCGATACCGGCCACCCGGTTGGGCAGTTGGATCCCGTCGAAGTTCACCTCGGGGAGTGCTGCGGCGCCGCCCACGTGACCAGCGTTGGTCACGCCTTCCAGCCAAAGGCCGGCGCGGCTGCCGTCGCCTGGATTGGGAAAGGTGTGTCGCAGCGTCCAGGAGTCGACCGCTGCGTACGCCGATCCGCGCCACACCTCGGTGACGACCGAAGCGAGCCGCTTCTGGGTCCAGAAGGTCGGGTTGAACTTGTTGTCGCAGTTGCTGCTGCTGGTGCACTGGCGGTCCAGCGGCGTGTCCGGGTAGTTGGCCGGCTGGCTTGTCGTACAGGTGGTCCCGGGCAGGCAGCGGTCGGCCGTGACGAACCGGATGCGACCGACTGCCGGGCTCGTGTAGACGGCGCCGTCACGCTGGCCGTACTCGATCCGCGCCAGGTTGCCGGCGCGGGTGTAGGTGCTGACCTTGCTGGCGGAGACCTGTCGCGCGTAGTTGTTGGTCTCGACGTCGTAGTACAGGCTCATGGTGTTGCCGTGCCGGTCGACGACGTAGTCGAGGTTCCAGCGGTAGGCCTGCTGGCAGTAGGAGCTCGAGAAGCTACTGGCGTTGCAGGGCTCGCCCGAGTGGTTGCCGAAGACCGGGACGGTCCAGGTCGACTTGGTCTCCTGGTTGCCGCTGGCCCAGCCGGTCAGGCGGTTCATGCCGAAGTAGTACTTCGTACCGTCCTGAGTGGTCAGCACCCAGTACTCGCCGTTGTTGTCGCCGTTCGGTGCACCGGTGAGGCGCTGCACTGTGGTGCCGTCGTCCCCACGCGATCGCCAGGTGCCAGTGGCGTCGTCGCGGACCAGTTCGCCGCCCTTGCCGTTCAAGGTGACGGTCGCGTTGTCCGTGGCCCAGCAGAGGTCGCCGGTGAGGGTCTTGCCGTTGTTGCCCGTCTTCTCCGACTCGGAGCCGCAGCCGGCGTACCGGCGCTCGATCGAACCGCCGGGGGCGAACTCGAAGCCCTCACCTACCCAGGACGGCTGGTTGTTGGTCGCCGAGGTCCGGCCGTCTACTGATCCTGAGGAGTACTCGAGCGCGAGGTCTACCGTCGGGCCGCCGATACCGGGCGGCACGTCCATCGGGTAGCTCCAGTTGAAGTCGCCCGAAGGTCCGCCGGCCTGCCAGGTCGCTGACGGGGACAGCGACGAGGTCTTGAAGTCACCGGCCGCACCACTCGCAGCAGCCTGTACTGCGTAGAGACCGCCCGTGGATGCGACAGAGCCCTCGGCCGAGAGCTGGCCGGATGCGTCGTTGCGGGTGGCCAGCGGCACGCCCTTGCAGGCAGCCAGGGTGGGGGTGGTCAGTGCACACTCGGGCAGCCGGACCAGCTGCAGCCTGCTGTTCCAGTCGCCACCGTAGGCGTGCTGGAAGCTGCTGTAGTCGACACCGATCGAGACTGGGGACGCCTGCTTGGCGCCGTCGGTCCGGAGGAGACGAAACACCGCCGCGTCCCCTCTCCGGCCGATTGACTCAACCCGGAGCTTGCTGGGCACTGCTGCCTTGGCCGCGGCTGTGGCGCCGACTCGGACCGGCAGGCCGCCGGGGCGGGCAGTGGCGACTGACCCGATCAGCGGCGCGTTCCAGGCGTTGGGTGGCGACACCTCGGCAGTGCCGGCGGTCGGCCACACCACTGTTGGCGTCTTGGCCAGCGCCTGCTGCTGGGCAGCGTCGGTCTTGCGGGGGATCACCGGCGCGTTCGTACCGTGGACCGACTTCTCCTTCTTCGGTTTCCACGCCTCGTCCTTGGCCGGTGGTGCCGCGGAGGCAGCCTGTCCGTGCAAGGTGACGAGCAGTGCGAGCGCGGTGGCCGTGGCGACGCCGGCCCGGGGCCACTTCGACCGGCGGACGCGGGCGAGCTGGTGACTGACTCGGGCGATCGAGCCGGCGACTCCGGGCATGGTGCCTCCAACGACGGGGCGGACATCGTGACTGGAGTGTCAGGGCGCCGGCCGGACGGCGACAATTCCTTTCAACCACCCTTGAAACCGGTCGATCGGGCCCGCCCCGCCGTGTCATCGTGCGCAGATGACGGCGACGACTTCGAGCGTGGGCCGGGGCCATGGGGGTCGGGTTCGCCTGCCACTCGTCCTCGCCTTGATTGCGGCGGCCCTGGTAGCGGTGGCCGCGCCGGTCCCAGCGGCCGGCCACGTGTCCACGCACGCCGGTACCGCAGCGGACCTGTCGGGCACCGAGACGCTCACAGTGATGGCTGACACCTCTTCGGCCGCCTACCGGTGGACAAAGGTGAACAGGGACAACGGCGATACGTCGTACTGGACGACTGCCCGCGAGCGTGCGGTGGTCGGCAAGGTCCCGGACGACGACGACATGTTCAGGTCGTTCTTCCAGTTCGACCTGCGGTCGATCGCCGGCGCGATGGTCACCGACGCGCAGTTCCAGGTGGTGCTGGATCGCAGCAGGACCCACATGCCGACGCCGACCGATCTGTGGCACACCCAGACGATCGACCCGGACCGATCGCTGACCTGGAACAACTCCGGCGACCACTGGCTGCGGAAGCTGGCGACCGGCACCGGCAACGCCGCCGACGACCAGCCGGACTGGAGCATGGGGTTCGCCTCCGGTGCGCTGCGCCAGGTGGTCCAGAACGTGGCCAACTCCGCGGGCGACGCGATCGCGCTCGGGCTCCGGGCACCGAACGAAGGCGACACGAACCAGTGGAAGGAGTTCCTGCCCGCCACGGCACAGCTGGTGATCAAGTTCAACCGGCTCCCTCGCCCGCCGGTGCGGCCGAACTTCAGCAACCCCCGTCCGTGCGGGACCCAGGCGGTTCCCACCGTGATCAGCAGCCGGCAGCCGAGCTTCGCCGCGGTCGGCAGTGACCCCGACGAGGGCAACGTCACCACCCGGTTGTCGATCGTGCGGGCCGACGAGTCGATCCAGTACGAGGTGGACTCCAGCCTGACGACCTCCGGCGCCGCCTTCAGCTGGCCGGCCGTCCCGGCCGGTCAGCTGCAGCCCGGAGTCACGTACTACTACCGGGCCCGCAGCGACGACCGTTTCGACGACGGGATCCACCTCGGACCGGCCAGCGAGAAGTGCTACTTCGTCATCGACGAGGTGGGCCCGCAGGTGCCGGCGCTCGAGTCCACCGACTACCCGGACGGCGAACCGGTCATCCCGGCCCGGACGGTCGGCTACGTCACCGTTCGGGCGCAGGATCCCGATGTAGTTGCCTTCGGCTACGGGTTTCTGCAGGACCGGATCGGTCAGCGGATCCCGGCCGGAGCCGATGGAGTGGCCCGGATCCCGCTGACCCTGCATCCGGATCCGCAGACCGGCGTACTGGCCCGGCGGCTGTATGTGAACGCGGTGGACAAGGCGGGCAATGTCAGCGAGCTGACGCCGGCCTGGGATCTGCGGGCGCTCTCCGGACCGGCCAAGCCCGCTGTCCGCGGGGACGTCAACGGCGACGGCAAGGCCGACGTACAGGCTGTTCTGAATCAGGGCAACGGCCGGACTGCGGTCTGGAACGTCGTGGGCGGTCAGGGGACGGTCGGCTGGGATTCTGGTGAGCAGGGCGGGTTCGCGCTGCAGCGGACCAGGCCGCTGCAAGGTGACTTCGATGGAGACGGCCGCGCGGACGTGACGCTGTTCCGGGAAGAGGCTGGGCGGCAGCTGGCCTTGTACGTGCTGAAGTCCGACGGCAATCGGTACGAGCTGGCCGAGACGGCTGCGTGGCGTAGTACCGGGTGGACGTTGAGTTCGTCGCGGATGAGCTCAGGTGATGTGACTGGGGACGGCAAGAGCGATCTGCTGGTCCAGGTGGACGCCGGGGACGGCACGTGGCGAGCGATGGTGTTCGCGGGCGGCCGGCTCGATCTACCAGGGGAGTGGCTGCGTACGACGACCGCGGGCGGCACCTGGGTCGACACGGCGCCGGTGCTCGCCGACACCGATGGGGACGGCAAGGACGACCTGGTGGTGATGCGGGAGCTCGGCGGTTGCCGTACTGCGGTCGACGTCTATCGGTCGAGCGGCACTGCCTTCGCCAGTAGCGCAGTACGGCTGCATGACAGCGGTGCGGGCGCCTACTGTCTGAGCCGGAGCAAGGCGACGGTCGGTGACGTCACTGGTGACGGCAAGGACGACCTCGTCACCAGCTACGACAACGGTGACGACGACGCCGCGATCTGGGTCTTCTCCGCGACCGGGACCCGGACGCAGTGGTGGCGCACGCCTGGGAAGTTCGACGCCAGCGACGTGGTGCTGAGCACTGGGGACTTCAGCGGTGACGGCAAGGACGATGTCGCCGTGGTGGATGCCACCGACGGCGGCGGGCGGGACATCTTCACCCTCCGATCGACAGGCTCCGCCTTCGAGGCGCCGCAGTTGAACTGGAGCGGGCCACAGGTCGGTGCCGTCACCGGACCGAGCTTCGACATCGAGCATCGTGGCTACGAACTGGTCGCCAGGCACAGCAGGCGTTGCCTGCAGGTCCGCGGCGGCGGTCAGGGCGACAGTGTGGTCATTGACCAGCAGACCTGCGCCGGGACGCTGCAGCAGCGGTTCCAGCTTGAGGAGATCGCAGGCACCGGGCAGTACCTGATTCACCCGACCCACAATGATGGGGAGTCCTTTGACGGCAGGGCGCGTTGCGTCTCGGCCAGTGGCCAGGCGTCGCAAGAGGGGACGCCGGTCCTCCAGCAGCCGTGCCTGAACACCGCACGTCAGCAGCTGATGCTTTCGTCCGTCGAGGGTGCGGGGCTGGACACCGTCGTACGGCTCAGGTTCGCCAACAGCGGCAAGTGCATGGGCGTACAGGGCGCTGGAGCGGGAGATGCCGTTCCTGTGGTCCAGCAGAGCTGCAACCCGTCCGGCAGCCAGGAGTGGATCCTGCGGCCGGCCGTCCACACTCCGCAGCTCAATGACACCTACCGGATCAGCCTGGTCAACGGCGGCAACGTCGTGGACGTCACGAGCTGTGCGAACGCCGACGGCGCCGACATGCGGCTGTGGAAGTGGAGCACGAGCACGCGGTGTCAGCGGTGGAAGTTCAAGCCGCTGGGGGACAGCACCTACCAGATCGTTGATTCCAGTACCGGCAAGGCGATGGACGTGCAGGGCTGCTCGCGCGACAACCTGGCGGTGGTGCAGCTGTGGACCGCCAATGACACGGCATGCCAGCGCTGGCGGGTCGAGCCGGCCGCGGGCGGCACCTGGAGCATCCTGCAGACGACGACAGGCAAGACCCTCGACGTCGCGGGCTGCCGCAGCGAGCAGGGGTCCGACCTGATCATCTGGACGTACTGGAACGGTCCCTGTCAGCGGTGGAAGCTCGACAAGTACGCGCCGCTGCCTAACTGAGGAGTCCGCCGATGAGCAGGCGGAAGCCGAGAGGCGTGACCTCGTGCAGGACCGATGACCCAGTACGGCGGGTGGTGATCAGCCCGGACTTGCGGAGTACGGCGGCGTGGTAGCTGGCGGCGCCGATACTCACACTGCAACGCTTCGCCAGGCCGGTCGACGTGCAGCCACCGAAGCAGGCTTCCAACGCCGCCGCTCTGGTCGTGCCCAGCAGAGAGACCAGCGCGTCCCGGTTGCCTACTGGTGGTAGTTGCGTGGTCGGCCGCGGGATCGGAACTCCTAGCACCGGAGGGTGGGCCGGATCCCGGAGCGGCGCCGGGGCCTGCCAGCGGAAGCCGTAGAGCTGCAGCCTGAGACCGCGGCCGGCCAGTGCGAGGTCGGGACCGTCGAGGTCGAGCACCTGCAGGACAGGTGAGGTCCAGCGCACCCGGGGGTGAAGCTCGGCGAGCAGCCGATCGATGTCATCGGTACCGGCTAGGGGTACGGCGCCGACGGGCGTCGTACCGGAGGGCCAGCAGGGGGCCACCGAGACTGTCGTGGTGGCCAGGTCGAGGGTGGTGAAGCGGATCCGCAGCATCGGCGTACCGGCTACTTGGCCGCGGCGGCCACCGGGCCGCCGTAGACCTTGAACTCGAAGAGGGAGTAGCCGAACGGGCTACCGCGTTTGATGCCGAACATCCGGACGTACCGGCCGAACCCGTTGACGGTCAGCTGGTCCGCTTCGCCGTTGCTGGTCATGGTGCCGCCGGCCACCTTCCAGGTGACGCCGTCGAGCGAGGTCTGGATCTGGTAGCGCTTGCCGTAGGCAACCTGCCAGGTCAGCTCCACCCGGGCGATCCGGTACTTCGTGCCGAGGTCGACCTGGATCCACTGCGGGTCCGCGTAGTCGCTGGACTACCGGGTGCTGCTGTTGCCGTCGACGGCGTTGGCGGCCGCGAAGCCCGGGTAAACGGTTGACGCGGTCACCGGCTTCTTCTGGGACAACAAGTTCGTCGAGGTCGGCGGTGACAGGCCGCCTCCGTTGTAGGGGTGCCGGTACGCCGACATCGCCGGCCAGTACGGGTTCCCCAGGGTGACGGTGACCAGGTCGTCGCGGGTCCACTTGAAGCCCCACCAGAGCACACCCGCGAACTCGGTGTCGGCCAGGTAGGAGTCGAATTCCTCGATCATCTGGGTCACGTTGCAGGCGTAGGAGCCGCAGTCGCCGCCGTTGTTGGCCACCCCGGTCGCGCTGATGTAAGCGGGCTTCTCCAGGTCGTCGGCGAGCTGTGCGGTCTCGTCGGCCCAGTGCGACGCGTCACCGCCGTCGTCGTCGAACTCCTGGAATCCGATCAGGTCGTTGCCCGGCAGGTCGTTGGTGCTCAGGCAGTCCTCGAAGAGTGCCTGACCGCGATGGCAGGACGCGCCGAGCGCGACCAGCGTGTTCGGCGACAGCCGCTTGATCTCGTCGGTGACGGCCCGGTACCAGGACTTGGTCAGACCAGGCTCCACCGAACACCCGTTGCAGACCTCCCAGACCGCGATGGCGGCGCTGGTGGCGAACGGTGCAACCACCGCTCGGGCATGGGCGATCAGGGGAGCGGGGTCGGCGTAGTTCAGCGGCAGCCCGCCGCACTGGCTACCGCCGTCGTTCCCGTCGGTGAGGGTGACCATCAGGAACTGCCCGTACCGCGCCGCGGCAGCCTCTATCCTGCGCATCAGGCCGAGATCCTGCCGCCCGGGATAGTGCCAGACCCGAGTCATCGACCGCGGGTTCAGCTCCCGGAAGTACCGATCGAGGTCGGCGTCGGTGGTCGCCTCCTTCTCCCCGGTCCAGCACCCGAACCAGGAGGACGCGTTCAGCCCCGCGAACTTGTACTGCTGCCCGTTGAGCATCAGCTGCGATCCCTGCCGGTACACGAACCCGGCCGGCGCCGCGGTAGGGGTGTCCGGGCTTCGACCGCCCTGGTGGAAGATCCCGGCCACGGCCAGCATCACCACCACGACAACGAACGGTACGAAGTATCTCTGTATCCGCATACCAACCCCCAGGCCAGCCGCGCTCATCCGGAGAACCCCGGACCCCCTGCGCGCGAAACTAGCTCTCACAACCACCCGCGACCGCCGATGGCATGAACCGGCCACCCCCCGACCCGAAGGATCCACCCGATGTCCCACCCGCACCCCGCCCCGCCGAGACCCGCAAAGCAGACACCCTGCACCGCCTGGAAACAGACATCGACGCCTGGGTGGCCACAGCCTCAGCCGACGGTACGCCGTACCTGATGCCGCTGAGCTTCCTGTGGACCGAAGGCACACTCCTCCTGTCGACAGCCCGCAAGAACCCGACCGCCCTGAACCTGGTGGCCAATCCCCAGGTACACCTATCGATAGGTGAAACCCGAGACGTAGTACTGATCACCGGCACGTCCGCAGTGGTCGACGACCTACCTGACGACCTGACCGACGCCTTCGCAGAGAAAACAGGCTTCGACCCCCGAGCCTCCAACTACCCCTACTTCCGCGTAACCCCAACCCGAATCCAAGCCTGGCGCGAAGTAAATGAGATCGCCGCGAGAGACATCATGCGGGGCAGCGAATGGCTGACCATCTAGCGTCAGCATCAGCTTTTCCACCACAAGCAGCATCAACCCCAGACAAGGGGGTGCGGGTGGCGAAGCCCCCGCCCGCAGCGAGCGAAGCAAAGCTGCACAAATGACGAGAGCGACCCGGTCCGCCTTATTCCGGCGGACACAGGTCGCTCATCGCTCTCGTGGACGATACTGGGATCGAACCAGTGACCTCTTCCGTGTCAGGGAAGCGCGCTACCGCTGCGCCAATCGTCCAAGCAGGTGGTGCTCAGGTCAGGGTGTTCGAGGTGGAGACGGGATTCGAACCCGTGTACACGGCTTTGCAGGCCGTTGCCTCGCCTCTCGGCCACTCCACCAAAAGAGAATGCTGGCCTACGACTCCATGACCAAGAAATGGCCCTCTCCGAGCGAACGACCGGGTTCGAACCGGCGACCTCAACCTTGGCAAGGTTGCGCTCTACCAACTGAGCTACGTTCGCGTTGCAACCGGGTTTTTCGTTCCCCTCGGTGCGAGAAGAACATTAGCGCACCTGCGCCAGAGTTCAAAAACGGGGGTCCCCTTCCGGTCCACCAATGGTCATCGGACGGTCACTGACGGGCGTTGCGGAGAGCGTTGTGGCGGAGGCTGAAACGCCTTCGGCATAAGGTGTCTCCGGTTGGAAGGAGCACGAATGATCATCTGGCTGAACGGCGCTCTCGGTGACGAATCCGCCGCCGTCTCGCCGCTGGACCACGGCCTGACCACGGGCGACGGGGTCTTCGAGACCCTGAAGATCGTGGACGGCCAGCCGTTCGCGGTCACCCGGCACCTCGACCGTCTGGTCGCCTCGGCGACCGGCCTGGGTCTGCCGGCGCCCGACCTGGCGATGGTCCGGGACGGGATCGCGACAGTGGTGAAGGCTGATCCGGACATCGCGTTCGGCCGGCTGCGGATCACCTACACCGGGGGAGTCTCGCCGCTGTCGTCAGATCGCGGTACCGGCGGATCGACGCTCGTGATCGCGGCCGAGGCGATCGAGCACCCCGCCCCGACCTCGGCGATCGTGACCGTCCCCTGGGTGCGGAACGAGCGCAGCGCGGTCGCCGGCCTCAAGACCACGTCGTACGCCGAGAACGTCCGCGCGCTCGCCTACGCCAAGGAGCGCGGCGGCAGCGAGGCGATCTTCGCGAACACCGTCGGCGACCTGTGCGAGGGCACCGGGACGAACATCTTCTGCGTGTTCGACGGCGAGCTCGTCACGCCGACGCTGCAGTCGGGCGCGCTGGCCGGCGTGACTCGCGCTCTGGTGCTGGCGTGGTTCGGCGGGGTCGAGCGGGATGTGCCGCTGGCCCGGCTGGCTGAGGCGGATGAGATCTTCCTCACGTCGACCACGCGCGACGTCCAGGCGATCCGCCGGGCGGACGACCGCGAGCTCGCAGTACCGGGTGAGGTGACCACTGCCGTGGCGAAGGTCTTCGCCGAGCGTTCCGCGGACGACCTCGACCCGTAGGCAGAACGAAAGTGTCCGGAGCCCCGAGGGACTCCGGACACTTTCGTGCGTCTACTCGCCGGCGGACTTGCGGCGTTCGCGGTAGGCCGCGACGTGCAGCCGGTTGCCGCAGGTGCGCGCGTCGCAGTACCGCTTGGAGCGGTTCCGGGACAGATCGATCAGGGCGTCGTCGCAGTCCGGCGCCTCACAGCGGCGCAACCGCTCGCGCTCGCCCGCCGAGATCACCTGGGCGAGCGCGATCCCGCACTCGACCGTGATCCGGCAGCGCAGCGACGAACCGTCCCGCGAATAATGGATGTGCCACGGGTGACCGTCGTGGTTGGTCAGCCGGGGCGTGGTGGTGCCGCTGGCGACGATCGCGTTGATCATCGCCGCCGCCTCGGCGTCCGACGCCGTCGTGAACACCGGCGCGAACAGCGGCCGCAGTCCCCGGACGTCCTGCAGATCGGTCTCGGTCAGATTGCCCACCGCGCTGAACTCGCGCTCATGGACGAACTTCTCCAGGTCCTCGAGCGATTCCATCGTGTCGACCTGGCTGTTCGGCCCGGGCAGCGTGTTCACCAGCCGAACCAGCGTGCCGAGCGCGTGCTCGGTGTCGTGCGAGAAAGTCACAATCACGTCTCCAACGCGACGGGGTCTCCGTCTTGCCAACAAGAGTAGCCCGGCCCGATTCGTACGTCGCGGATCAATGCGCTATGGTTTCACCCGCAACACAGTACGACGCAGCAGATCCGGGCGATTGGCGCAGTGGTAGCGCGCTTCGTTCACACCGAAGAGGTCACTGGTTCGAACCCAGTATCGCCCACCCGAGATCCCGAAGCCGGTTCCCCAGGAACCGGCTTTTCTGCTTCTGTACGACGCCCGCGCACCCGCCGCCCGCTCGCTCCTCCGTCGCTCCCAGCTCTGGGTGCTCCCACCCACCCTTGGTGCCGCTCCTACGTCGCGGGCTGGTGCCCGGGCGCGGCAGGCCTACTGCCGTCGGGGCAGAGCCTTCGCCGGGGAGTCGACGCGCGAGGCTTGCACGCGGAGACGCAAGCTCAGCAGCCGCCTGCCCGGCTGAGCCGCGAGGACTCCGATCACCGGCTCGACCGGTCGCCCGGGCGGCATGTTCACGCCTTACCAGGCCACGGCGTCGAAGCTCTGGGCCAGCAACCGGCCATGCGCCGCGGCTGTCGGCCATCATCGATGGCGACCAGCAACGCTCTAGTAGGCCCGGAACTCCCGAACGTGTCCCCAGGGGGCGATGTAGCCAGAGGACAATTCCGGTCGGGCCTGGCGTGTCGGGGTCGTGGGTCTCTACGGTTCGTCGTCGTGCGTGCTGAGTGGTCGAGCGAGGATCTGGTTGGTTCGTGGACGCTGGTTGATGAGGACTGGCGGCTGGTGGGTAACAAGTCAGGGCCGACCAGGCTCGGGTTCGCGTTGGTGCTGAAGTTTTTCGAGATCAAGGCAAGGTTCCCGGTCAGCAACGATGAGTTGCCGCTGGCGGCGGTGGTGTACGTGGCTGAGCAATTGCGGCTCGATCCTGGTGTGTTCGGCGAGTACTCCTGGTCGGGACGGACGATCAAGTACCACCGTGCGCAGATTCGCGAGCTGTTCGGGTTTCGCGAGTTCACGCGGGCCGACGAGGACAAGTTCGCCGATTGGCTTGCCACCGAGGTATGTCCGGTCGAGCTGCGGCGGTCCCAAACACCGCACCTACGCCGCGCTGGAAGAACTCGGCCGCGCCGTACGCACGACCTTCGCCTGCGACTACCTCGCCTCCGAACAACTGCGCCGCGAAATCCACGGCGGCCTGCGAGTGGTGGAGAACTGGAACTCCGGCAACACTGTCATCTTCTACGGCAAAGACGGTGACCTCACCGGCCCCGACCGCGAGCACGCCGAGGTCTCCATGCTCGCCCTGCACCTGCTCCAATCCGCGCTCGGCCACGTCAACACGCTGCTGCTCCAGGCCGTCCTCGAGGACCCCGACTTCCACGACCTGCTCAACACAGATGACCGCCGCGGGCTATCCCCGCTGTTCTGGACCCACATCAACCCCTACGGCCGCTTCCACCTCGACATGGAAACCCGCATCGACCTCCACCCACCTGCCCAACGGCGGCACACCCAGGCCGGAAACAGCCGTGGTGGCCGCCGAATAGTTGCCGAGTCGGATCGAACCGACCCTGGTTTGACCGGTGGTGCTCAGGCCGGCGCTGGCGTGCCTGGCGAAGGATCTGGATAGACAAGAGGAGCAAGTACGCGGGCGGCGGCTGCGGCACCCTGAGTCGCTTCGACGGCGAAGGCTTCGGCAATCAGAGTCCGGGCCACCGGCGATGTCGCAGCCGCGTGCTGCTCCGCGAACTCGCGCGCATCCCGACAACGATCCGCGAGCAGTGCGCTGTGGACCGTCGCCGCAATCACGTCCGCTCCGGCGGTTCCTGCCCAGCCCAGCCCTTCGGTCCGCCAGTCCGTGTCGGCCTCGTCGGCGGGCTGCTTGCTGTGCTGGTCGGTCATACCTCCAGATTGTAGACAGCCCGATGCCCGCTGAAAGATCCACCGACAGATGCGCCCGGCCACTGCGGCCGGGCGCATCTGTCGGTGGGGGCTCACGTCAGAAATCTGCGGATCTGCGGTCGGTCTTCCTCGATACGAGCCACACTCGAGCGCGTCATCCTGGCGAACTGCAGCTCGAGCACCGCCCGTGCGTGTTCGGCCGACAGACCGAAGAGTCGTTCGATCTCTCCCGCCGCATCGTCTGGCGTGTCGGAATCGCCGACGATCTTCAGAATCCTGGCACGGTTCTGCACTCCCACCAAGATCGCCTCGAGGCACTGCAGGCGGATCCGCTCGGCCTTCGCGATTTCTTCGGAGTCAGTCATTCGGTGGCCGTTTCAGTGAAGATCCGACGGGCTGATGGTCAGCCGCCGTTTTGGTAGGCCAGGAACTGCCAGTTCGAGGCAGTTGCCACCTTCCAGCGCCGCGTTTCGACCTGGACCTTGGAGGTGGGGTACCCGCCGCCCGGGTTGTTGGTCCAGTTGATTCGGAAGTAGTACCAGTTCCCGGTAGTCATTGAGGGGTGGTTGTACTGGTTGCAGTCCAGGGTGTAGCCGGCGGCCGTGCAGCCGGGCACTGTGGATTTCAGCGGGTCTGAGCCGAGGGTGACGTCCTGGTAGATCTTCACCGAGGCGCTGGACATGTAGTTCGTGGGCCCAGTTGAGCGCCGGATGTATTGGTAGATGTGGGCGCCATCCTCCTCGAAAAGGGTGTGTGCCTCGAGGTCGGACGTCATCGCGCCCAGCGTGTGCGAGCCGGAGCTGTCGACGTACCCGTAGTAGATCAGGGTCGTAGTCGAGCCGTGCAGGACCCAGGTGTAGTAGCCGGTCGCTTTCGACTCGCCGTTGTCGATCTGGGACGCCTGTGGGCTTCGAGGAACAACGGTGCCGGTGGCGGGCTGCCCTTCGACGGGGAACACGAGCGGTTGAAGGACATCGGCGGCTGCGTCGGTTCCTTCTTTCGCTGCGACCGTGAATGCCTGGCCGATCAGGCTGTGCGCGCTGGTGGTCATCTTGGATCGGTGGTTGGCGAAGAACTTCCGGGCGACCTCGACCTTTCCGAGGCGCAGTGAGCTGGCGATCGCTGCCGCGAAAGGATCTGCGTCCTTCCCGCCGGTCCAGCCGATGCACTCACCGGACTCCTGCGCTTCCGCAGAGCAGCTAGCCGGTGGCTGTTCTGCCGCAGATAAGTCTGTCTTCGTAGGTCTTGCAACCGCCGACGTCGCGAACGACGCCGACGTCAACACGGCTGTCAGAACAGCCAATGCCATCCTTCTGGCCTCCATCAGTTACCTCCCGTGGGCGAAAATCCGGCGGCGAACGGGCCACCGGCCCTTCGAAGCCAGGAGCAGCGAATATGCACCGGAAGGAGCTGCGGACTGCAACAACCTCCAATCTCGCGCAGGGCTCACCATGACCCCAACATCTCCTGAGCGCGAATCCCTCGACGTCGTTGCACCCGGCAACGAACTCGTCGGAGACGAGCCGCCGCGAGCTACCCAGCCACCACGATGGCGGCCCTCGCGGCGAGTTCGTCGAGCAGCACCGCCCGGCCGTCGGCGCGGCGGATCCGCAGATTGTCGTCTTCGGCCCCGAAGATCTCGTCGTCGCCGACCAGTGTCACCAGACGGATCAGTTCCGGGTAGTGGCCTTTGAGCACCTTTGCGCGATGGTCGGGGTCGCGGCGCAGGAGATCGAGGAAGTTCGTTGCGAGGTTCACTCCGTTACGGAAATGCCCGCCTGGGTGCAGCTCCTCGCTTCGGCGACGCGTGGAGGTAACGGCATCGTCGAGGACGTCGAGTCGGAAGAATCGGTAGAGGATCTGCGTGCGGCCGCAGATCGCACCGACAGCGTGGCCGAGCAGGTCGTCCCAGTCGTGCTGGCAGGGGAGAAACACCGGGGTCGGATTGAGCTCTCGCAGCTCGGGAAACTGTTGCACCGTCGAGTCGACGAACCGCTGGGACTGGGGCAGCCACAGCCCGGCATGCCCGATCAGCAAGTCGTCCTCGATCCGCGGATCCGGGTTGCTGTAGAGCGTGGTGCCACCGTCTTGGGCGGGCACAGCGAGCTCGGCCGGTGCCGGCACGGCGTCGATCCCGTCCATCGCGTAGGCCGTCTGCAGCGTCAGCGCCGCATCCAGGCAGTGATTGGCCGGTTTATCGTCGGCGATCAACAGGTACCAAAACGGGAGCCCCATGATCGGCAACTGCTCTGGGTTGGCCCCGTACAGCATCGGTCTTACTTGGTCGAGAGAGAAGTCAACCGCGCCGGGTGCATATCTGCCCCGGGCCGGCCGTGCCGACCTAGGCGGCAGTTCGACCTGCCCGGTAGCCGGCTTCGTCCGCCGGCGAAGCTGCCCCGGCTGCTCGCGGTTACTGCTTGATCGCGACATGTCACGAAGCGTAAGAGGCCGCTCCGACAGTTTCCGCCGGACCGGAGTGTCGCATGAATGGTCAGTTGTGAGACCTCTGCGAACACGCCCGATCCGGGCCGGAACCACGCCTGACGGTATTCGCAAAACATCTGTGACAACCTCCCGATTCTGAGAATCAGTTCTGCGAGACTTCCGGGATAGAACCGACCCCCGACCAGGCCGCCGCCTCAGTCGAGCGCCACCAGCGCCCGAACTGCGACGTGCCACCCGGCAGCGCCTGCCGCACCCGCGGCGAAGTACCACAGCGCCCGGTTCGTGATGGTCCCCGCACTCCGCGAAGAGCTCGCAGTCCCGGTGCCCGCGGGCCGCCGGCCCGGTACGCCGTGGCGGCAAGGACCGGCGGTCGTATCGGCCGCGCCGGACAGCACTGGCGTACCGATCCGGATCGGCTACGCCCGCTGCTCAACAGCCCAGCAGGAACTCCAGACTCAGCTCGACGCCCTTGAACGGGCACACTGCACACGGGTGTTCTCCGAGAAGATCAGCACCAGGGTCAAGATCCGGCCCGAACTGGAGAAGGCCCTCGTGCCGGCCCACGACATCGAACAGGCCGCGCCCGACCAGTCAGTGTTCGTCACCGTGCACGAGATGGAACGGCTGGCCCGCAACGCGGCCGAGCTGATGGTGCTATCGGCGCAACTGCAAGCCGGTGGGATCGGCCTCGAGCTGCTGACCGGGCCGTTGACCGGCGTGTACGACCCGAACGGCATGGGCGCCATGCTGTTCGCCGTGTGCGCGGTCGCAGCCCAACTCGACCGCAACTACATCCGCGAGAAAACCCTCGAAGGTCAACAACTCGCAGCCAGCCAAGGCAACCACGGAGGCCGACCGAAGGTCATCGACGATGACATGCTCGTCTTCGCCAGAGCCCTACGCGACCGCGGAACACCGATCGGCGACATCGCCCAGAAACTCACCATCGCGGCCAGGAAGAACGCCGGTCAGCACCCCTCAGTCGCCTCCCTCTACCGCGCACTAGCCGAGCCACCCCGCTAGCCCAGCACGGGGGCACTACTTTGCCCCTGGGGACATATTCGGGGGTTCCGGGCCTAATAGAACCGGCGAAGACCAGGCCAGAGGGTCGACCACGGAGCTGTGGTGCCGTTGCAGAGGACTATGGCGGTGCCTTGTTCCTCGTTGTCCGCGCCGACGCCGTTGTCTACCTTCCCCACTTCTCTGCAATAGGTGAAGTGGGCTTCGTAGCTCTGGTTTCGGGTCTGCTCGACCAGGAGCACGGGGCCGTCCTGCATGTCGCTGGGGTGGGACCAGTCGTGGAAGCTCATGTGGTTGGAGTAGGGCTGGGGGAGACCATGACGCGGACCGTACTGCGTAAGCGCGCCGGCTTGGCCGTAGTTGGTGGTCAGGATGACTGCCCGGGCTTGTTGAGGTGCGGGGATCTGCTGCCAGGCAGTGGCGACGGCGGAGACCAGTTCGGGCCAGCCGATCTGTTCGCCTTGTTCCTTGTTGACGGGGAGGACGAAGTTGACTGCAGAGGCGGGGAGGACCGGGAGGGTGAAGAGGGCTGAGGTCAGGGCGGTCAGCACCAGACCGACTGACAGCAGCACGCGGCGTCTGAAGGTGGTCAGCCAGTCGACGACTGGTTGGGCCCCGGCGGCTACCAGAACCAGGAGTAGCGGCAGGGCGTAGTACGACTTGCCGCCCAGGGCCAGCACGACGACGCAGAGGATCGGGTAGGCGAGAGCGACAGGGCGCGACCACGGGGTGCGCCAGAGGTGGCGGAAGCCGACCACCCAGAGGGGGACCAGGAAAGGTGACAGCTGCAGGATCTGCAGCGGGATGAACATGATCCGGTTCTCGGTGCCGTCGTCCTCGCTGATGCCGCCGGCGACGGTGAGTTGGGGCCAGTCATGGGCCGCCTGCCAGAGCAGATTCGGGGTGGCGATGGCGGCGGCGAGTACGACGCCGGCGGGGAGCCACCAGGTGCGTAGTACGGCGCGAGGGCCCACAACCAGTACTGCGATCAACAGTGCGGCCAAGGGCAGCACCACCAGGTACTTGTTCTGCAGCGCGATGCCGGAGACCAGCCCGATCGCCACCCACCAGCGGCCGTTGCCGGTGCGGAGGAGCTTGATCGCCAGCAGCGCTACGCCCATCCACGCGAGCAGGTCGTACGTCGCAGTCGACGCCAGGTGCCCTACTCCCAACAGGAAGCCCGACACCGCGGCGCAGATCGCTGCCAGGACCTGCGCACGGCGGCCGGCGCCGAATTCGCGGGCGATCAGCGCGATCACGACCACGGTGGCCGCGCTGGCGAGTGTGGACAGCACCCGGATGCCCATCGGGGTCGCGCCGAAGATGCCGGTCGAGACGCGGACCAGCAGCGGGGTGAGCGGCGGCTGATCGATGTAACCCCAGGCGAGGTGGTCGGCCGCGGCCAGGAAGTAGAGCTCGTCGCGATGGAACCCGTACCGTCCCGACAAAGCTGTCAGTACTACGGCCAGCACCGCCGCGACGCCGACCACCGGCCGGGTCGCGAACCGCACCCCAGGTCGCTCCATGGCGGCATGGTGCCAGCCCGGGAGGGTCGCCGAAAGGGGTTACTCCAGGACGCGGGGCGCCGAGCCGCGCGGGAGGTGCACCGATCGACCGGCCACCGAGTCATCGGTGATCAGGTCGACCACCACGTCGGTCAGCGTCGACAGCGGGACCTGCGGCAATCCGCGCTCTGCCGACGGCAAGGCCTCGTACTCCGCGATGCCGCGTTCGGTGGCGACCCAATCGGGGACCACGCAGTTGACGCGGACCCCGTGGGACTCGCGCAGCGGCGCAAGAGTCGCCGTGAGCCGGATCAGCGCTGCCTTGGCGGCGCTGTACTCCGGCGAGACGTGTGGCTCGAAGCCCAGCCCCGCGGTCGAGCTCATGTTCACGATCGCGCCGCCGCCGGCTTGCCGCATCGGTTCGAGGGCGAGTTGGGTCGCGAGCATCGGCGCCCGCAGGTTGAGGTCCAGCGAGGCGGTCCAGCGGCCGGCGTCCGCCTCGGGGAAGCAAGGACGCAGTACCGCACCGCCGCCTGCGTTGTTGACCAGGATCTGTGGTCGGCAAGCCAGCAACTCCGCCACGGCATCGTCATCGCGCAGGTCGGCGCGGACGAATTCTGCAGCCGGGCCGATCAGTTCGCGCGTCCGCCGGCCGCCTTCCTCGTCGATGTCAGCCAACACCACCTGGGCACCTTCGAGCGCCAACCGCTGGGCGATCGCGCGACCGATACCGACCGCGGCTCCGGTGATGACGGCGAGCTTGCCTTCGATCTCCATGGCCAGCACTGTGCCGGGCAGCACCGACAGATTGGGTTGGTATAACCCAACCCGGCTTGCTCAAGCGGTCAGCGGCTGGTTTGGTATACCAACCTGGCCGACGGAGAGGGGCGAACAACGGTGGTGTTGCTGTACGAGCGAATCAGCACGCACGTGCTCGAGGAGATCCGGCGCGGGGTGCTGGGACCGGGCGACCGGGTGGCGTCCGAGACGGAGCTGGCGGCGCAGTTCGAGGTCAGCCGGATCACGTCCAAGCGCGCCCTCGAGGTACTGCGTGAAGCCGGGCTGATCGAGCGGATCCGTGGCAAAGGCTCGTTCGTGGTCAAGCACCTGCCGGACCTCGAAGGCGTGACCGCGCCGCTCAAAGGCGCGCTGCGACCGGCCCGGCGCAACAACGTCCCGGGGATGATCGCGCTCGTCGTACCGGATGTGTCGGAGGCCTACGGGCTCGAGCTGCTGCAGTCGATCGAGGAGCGGTGTGCCGACGAAGGCGCCAACTTGATCGTACGGCGCACCCGCGGCCGCCAGGCGGACGAGGAGGAAGCGGTCGAGTCGCTGGTCGCGTCCGGCGAGGTCGACGGGTTGATCGTCTTCCCGGTGCACGGCGACTTCTACAACGCGAGTTTGCTGCGGCAGGTGCTGGACGGGTTCCCGCTCGTGCTCGTCGACCGGCATCTGTCCGGCATCCCGGTGTCGGCCGTCCACACCGACAACATCGCCGCCTCGCGGGCGCTGACCGAGCGGCTGATCGAGCGCGGGCATCGGCACATCGCGTTCGTCTCGCCGCCGCCGCTGAACACGTCGAGTATCGAGGACCGGCTGGAAGGGTTCCGGTCGGCGTTCGCCGATCGGGAGCTCGGCAGCTACCAGGCGCATCAGCTGACCGAGCTGCGCAGCACGTTGCCCGGTTCGTTCACGCCCGAGAGCGTGAGATCCGATCTCGAGCTGATCCGGGCGTTCCGGAGCCGTTTCCCGGAGGTGACCGCGTTTCTGGCCTGTGAGTACAACCTCGCCAGGATGCTGGACCGGGCTCTCGACCGGCCGCGTGACCTGGTGATCAGCTGCTTCGACTCGCCGGGGGACCCGATTGCCGGGCCGCCGTTCCTGCACGTCCGGCAGAACCAGCGCGAGATGGGCCGGCAGGCGGTCGACCTGCTGTTCGCTCAGCTCCGCGGCGAGTCGGTGCCGAAGCTCTCGCTGGTCCCGTTCAAGCTGGTCGATGCCGACCGCAACTGAACGACCGACCCCTGACTTTCGGCAGTACTCCGGGGAGCGCTCTCTGTGTAGCGTCGGACTGTGAACTGGACCCGCGCGGGAGACCTCGGCCTCTGGGCCGGCCTCTCCTCCTTGGTCCTGCTGGAGAGCGGTGCCCGAAACGACCCGGCCTGGATGCAGGCGATCTGCCTCGCCGTCCTCGCGGCCGCGGTCCTGCTCCGCCGAACCCGCCCGGTGATCGCGCTGAGCCTGGTGATCGCCACCGAAGCGGTCATCCTGACCATCGGTCTCGGCACCACGCTCGGCGTTCCGGTCGCGCTGATCCCGGCGATCTCGTTGCTGAGCTACGTCTCCGGGCGGCGCGAGACGCAGCTGCGGCAGTTCGTGCTGATGGCGGTCGCCCAACTGGCCGGGCTGCTGATCCTGGGGCTCGTCATCCATCCCGACGTGCCAGCAGCAGAGGCCGTGCTCAGCTGGCTGTTGCTATTGCTGCTCTCTCTCCTGGTCGTCGTACTGCCCTGGCTGATCGGCCGGTACCGCGCACAGCAGGTGCTGCTCGCCACGGCCGGCTGGGATCGCGCCGAGCGGATCGAGCGCGAACACCGGATGGAGATCGCGCAGGAACGGCTCAGAGAGCGCTCCCGGATCGCCGAGGACATGCACGACTCGGTCGGCCACGAACTGAGCCTGATCGCGTTGCGCGCCGCGGCGCTGGAGGTCGACGCCGACCTGCCCGAGCGGCATCGCCGGGCCGCGACCGAGCTGCGCGAGGCGGCTGCCACCGCGACGGAACGGCTCGGCGAGATCATCGGCGTACTGCGTGACGGCGAGGCGTCCGTCGTACCGGCCCAGGAGAGCGTGGCTGAGCTGGTCGATCGGGCGGCCGCGTCCGGGCTGGCCGTGAAGCTCGTCCAGGAAGGCGCAGCCGAGCTGTCGCCGATGGTCGACCGCGCGGTGCACCGGATTGTGCAGGAGTCGCTGACCAACGCCAGCAAACATGCGCCCGGCGGCGAGGTCACGGTGACGGTGACTCGAACAAGCCAAGCGGTGGAAGTACGAGTGGTCAACACCGCTGCGGACGAGGTCGTTGTCGCAAGCAACTCCGGTGGGCGGGGCCTGGCCGGGCTGGCTGAGCGAGTACGGCTCGTGGGCGGTGTCCTGAGCGCTGCGCCCCGGAGTACGGGGGGATTCGAAGTGCTGGCACGAATCCCACCAGCCGGTGGCAAGCCCGAAGCGCCAGTCGAGTCGGCCACCGCTGACGAGCGAGCCACCGTACGCCGCAACGCCCGGCGCGGCCTGATCACCGCTGTCGCCGCACCGATGGCGATCGGCTCGGTCGTCGGAATGGTTGCCCTCGGCTACTACATGATCGTCGGCTACAGCTCGGTCCTGCGGCCCGCCGACTACGACGCGATCCAGCTCGGCCAGCCGGTCGACCAGGTCGAGCAACGACTCCCGACCATGCAGATGCTCGACCCGCCGAGCGGCAGACTGGCCGAGCCGAAGGACTGGAGCTGCCGCTTCTACCGGCCGGACGTCCCGTTCTCGGCCACCTACACCTACCGGTTGTGCTTCCGCGGCGGCGTCCTGGTGGCCAAGGACATCGTCGCCACCGGTTCGGTCCAGCCGACCCCCGAAGGGACACCGTGACGATCAGGGTGCTGCTCGCCGACGACGAGGCGATGGTTCGCGCCGGGGTCCGCGCGATCCTCGACTCGGACGAGACGATCGAGGTCGTTGCCGAGGCCGCCGATGGTGCGGAGGCCGTTGCTCTCGCCCAGCGGCATCGGCCCGACGTCGCCGTACTGGACATCCGGATGCCGCGGATGGACGGGTTGGCTGCTGGTGCCGAGATCAAGCGGACCGTGCCGGAGACCGCGGTGGTGATCCTGACCACCTTCTCCGAAGACGCCTACATCGCGAAGGCGCTCGGCGACGGCGCCAGCGGCTTCCTGCTGAAGTCGGGCAACCCGCATGAGCTGATCGCAGGTCTGAAGGCGGTCGCCGACGGGGCGGCGTACCTGTCGCCCAAGGTCGCCCAGCGGGTGATCGCCGAACTCGGCGGTGGTGGCGGTGGCCGGATGGTGCGCGCAGCGGCTGCGAAAGAACAGGTCGATGTGCTTAGTCCGCGAGAACGCGAAGTACTGACGCTGGTCGGCGCAGGCCTCTCGAATGCGGAGATCGCCGGCCGGTTGTTCGTCGTGGAAGGCACCGTGAAGGCGTACGTCAGCGCGATCCTCACCCGGCTCGCGGTGAAGAACCGGGTGCAGGCCGCGATCATCGCCTACGAAGCCGGTCTGGTCGTGGACTGACCGCTCCCTGCCACCCATTATCCGGGTCGTCCACCGACGCTCCGGCGGGTGACATCGCCTGGACACCCGGTCATGGGATAGTGGACCTCCCGGGTGGACTGCGCCCGGGACATCTCGCATGTACACCCTTCTCCAGGCCCAGGGGAGCGGCAGCCCCGCCCCCTCTCACAGAATCGGGGGATCCAGGTCGTGACCGACTCGCACAACTCCGGACAGCACAAGGACCGGGAAGCAGCTGCGGCCGAGGTCCGGAGGATGTGGCAGCCGACCCCGTCCTGGACGCAGCCGGATCCCACTCCGCCTGCCACCACGCCACCTCCGCCGCCTCCAGCTCAGGACCCGCCGGCCGATACGCCGGCGCCGAAGAGCAGCCAGGCGACTCCTGACCCGGACGAGGTCGAGGACGAGGCTGCCGACGAGGCGAAGCCGGACGCGCTCTCCCAGGACTTCCCGGGTGACTCGTGGTCCCAGCCCGCCGAGGCGGCCAAGCCCGCGCCGGACCCGTGGACCAAGCAGCCGGCCAAAGAGACCGCTGCCGATCCGTGGAGCAAGTCCGCCGCGAGCAGCGAGCCGGCCAGCGAGTCCTGGAGCAAGCAGTCCGCTCAGGAGCCTGCCACTGAGTCGTGGAGCAGGACCGGTACGCCGGAGCCTGCTGCCGACCCGTGGAGCCAGCCTGCTCACGAGAAGGCCCCGGCCCGCGATCTGCAGTCGCCGCAGCTGTCTCCGCAGGCCCAGCAGTTCTTCCCACAAGGTGTCCCCAACCAGCAGCAGCCAGACCGCCAGGTCTCGTACCGCGCGGACGAGTTGCTGCAGGCGCTGCCGATTCCCCGGGAAGCCCCGGCGGAGAAGGGCGTTCGCAGCGTACTGCGGCTGCGCCCCGGCACGAATGAGCGGCTGGAGCGCATCGCGCGTGCCACCGCGGCGACTGCCTTCCGGCGGCCCGTCACGGTGACGATCGCCAACCCGAAAGGCGGGTCGGGCAAGACGCCGACCACGCTGCTGCTGGCGGGTGCGCTCGGTCAGGCCCGTGGCGGTGGCGTCGTGGCGTGGGACAACAACGAGCTGCGCGGCAACATGCACTTGCGTACGCACGACACCAACAGCCGCTCGACGGTGACCGACCTGCTGCAGGCGATGCAGATGCTCACGCAGCCGGACGCCCGGCTCGGTGACGTCGGCGCCTACCTGCGGCACCAGGTGTCGGGCCAGTACGACGTACTGACGTCCGCGACCACGACGTACGCGCAGATCGAGGCGAAGGACTTCGACCAGATCCACCGGCTGCTGAGCCGCTTTTACAAGGTGCTGGTGATCGACACCGGCAACAACGAGGGCTCCAGCAACTGGCGCGAGGCGATGAAGGCCTCCGACGTCCTCGTCATCCCGATCAAGTGGAAGAGCCTGTCCTGCGCTGCCGCCGTGCAGATGCTGGAGGAGCTCGACCACCAGGGCCCGGACGCGCAGCGGTTGATCCGGCGCGCGGTGATTGCGGTCAGCAACGGCCCCGGCGACGTCAACAAGGAGGTCGAGAAGCAGCTCCGCCCGTACTTCGAATCGCGCGCGGCGGCTGTGGTCGACATCCCGATGGACCAGCACATCGCTGCCGAGGGTCCGCTGGACCACTCGGCGTTGCAGCCGGCCACCCGGCGGGCGGCGCTCGAGTTGGCAGCGAAGGTTGCTGAGCAGATCACGATTGCGCTGAACGTCCCGCGCTAAGTACTGAGCAACTGTGGCGGTGACAGCTGAAAGGCTGTCACCGCCACAGTTGTTTTAGTTCACGAAGGCTGCGACGCCTTCATAAGCAGCCGCCGGGGCGATGCCAATACAGTCGTACTCGAGCAGCAGCAAACCGCTCGGCGTGCTCTCGTGGTTGACGAGCCGCAGACCGGTCGCAGCGCCGGGGTGGTCGAGCAGCCGTCGTCCAGAGCCCGCGATCGTCGGCGCGACAGCCAGCCGAACCGTGTCGACAAGCCCGGCCGACAACAACGCCTGACCAAGTCGCGCGCTCCCGTGGATCTGCAGCTCTCGCCCCGGCTGCTCCTTGAGCGCGGCAACGGTCTCGATCGGGTCGCCGGTGAGCACGGTGGTCGGATGCCAGTCGCCTGAGGTCAGTGTGTTGGTGACGACGTACTTCGGCAGCGCGTTCATCCGCTCGGTGTACGGGTCATCGGTGATCTGTGGCCAGTCGCGCGCGAACGCCTCATAAGTACGGCGGCCGAGCAACAATCCGTCGGCGAGGTCCAGCCACTCCGAAGTACGCCGGACGAACAGCTCGTCCAGGTGCGGCACCAGCCAGCCGCCTCGGGTGAAGCCGTCGCTGGTGTCCTCGTCGGGAGAGCCCGGTCCTTGGCTGACCCCGTCGAGGGTGACGAACTCGGTGAGCACGAGTTTCATCGGCCGGCCTCCGCTTCGGCGAACGAGGCGAGCTGCTTGGTGACCGTGCCCCAGCCGTCGGCGAAGCCGAGCTCCGCGTGCAGCGCCCGCGAGGCGGGGTCGCCGTGCCGGACGATGATCCGGTAGTCGGTGCCGTCCGGGCGATCGGCGAAGGTGATCTCCGCGGTCATCAGCACCGGCTCGGGGCGGCTCGGGCGCCAGGAGCTGTCGATCGCGTTCGTGAACACGATCCGCTCCAGCTCGTCGACGACCAGGAAGGCCGCGTCGAGCTGCGGTACGAAGTCGATTCCGTCGTCGCTCATCCGGGTCACCAGCGCGCCGCCGGGCCGGACGTCCAGCTGCTCGACGCGACACAGCGTCGGCGCGGGGACCCACCACTTCTCGAACTTGGCCGGGTCGGTCCAGGCCGCCCAGACGACCGCCCGCGGCGCGCGGATCACGCGCTCCACGGCCAGGTCGAGATCGGGGTTCATCGGTCGTTCTCCTTCGGGTCGGTGACGAATGCTTCGAGCCGGTCGGTGCGGTCCTCCCAGAGCCGGCGCTGTTCCGCCAGCCAGCCGTCGACCAGCGCGAGCCGCTCGCGGTTCAGCACACAGGTGCGCACCCGGCCGGTCTTGACGGTCCGGATCAGCCCGTTCGACTCGAGCGTCCGGACGTGCTTGAGGAAGGACGGCAGGGTGATCGGGAACGCCGCGGCCAGCTCGCCGACGCTGGTCGGGCCGCGGCCGAGCCGCTGGATGACGTCACGCCGGGTCGGATCGGCGAGGGCGACGAAAACACCGTCGAGCTGAGCCGAATACTTTGCCATGAGGCTAAGTATTGATCGGCCTCAATAGTTAGCGCAAGGGCTAACTGTCACGCGTCTCGGTGCTGCAGGATCTTCGTGCCGGCCAGCAGGCCGCCGGCGGCCCAGAGCGTCAGCACCACGAAGCTCGCGGTGGGGGACAGGGGATCGGTGGTGCCGGTGAGGTAGTTCTGGCCCGCGCCGCCAGGGAGCAGGGCGGCCAGCCAGACCAGGGCGCGGATGCTGCTCTGAGCCATCATCATCGGGACCACGATGAGGAGCAGGAACGCCGCGGTGAGTGTGCCTGCGGTGCTTCTGATGACGAAGGCGATGCCGGCAGTGAAGAGGCCGGCCAAGGTCACGTAAGTAGCGACTGAGAGCAGGTCGACCACCAGGGTCGCGAGGTCCCAGTCGGCCCATTCGCCCATCGTCAGGCCGCCGGTGACGGCGGCGATGACTCCGAGAACGAGCGAGTAGGCGAACAGGACCGGCGCCAGGACGATCGCCTTCGCGAGCACGACGTTGCGGCGTACCGGGGTCCATTGCAGGGTCGAGCGGATGCTGCCGGTCGCGTACTCCGAGGTCACCAGCAGCATCGCGAACGCCGCCACGACCACCTGCACGATCGTCATCGCCGAGACCGCGACAGCGCCGACTGCCTCCTGCTTGCCGAGCTCGCCGGGCGGCAAGTTCGCGTTGTCGTACGCCGTCGAGAAGCCGAACTGCATGGCCAGCAGACCGGTCAGCGCGACGGCGGCGACGATGTTGAGCCAGCTCGACCGGACCGTCCACAACTTCGTCCACTCGGAGCCGACCGCGTGGCGCAGACCGCTCGACCTGCGGTGGACGTTGATGGTTGCCGTGCTCATCGTTCTCCTGTCTTCACCAGTTCGGGCTCAGCCTCGACCTGAGGTTGAGGGGTACGCCGCCTGTGCCGGACGACCTCGACGAGCACCGTGACCGCCAGCGCGAGACCGATGCCGAGCGCAACTCCCTTGAGTGGGTTGTCCTCGAACGCCTTGCCGCCGATGTAGCCGACCAGTGCGCAGTACAGGCCCCAGCTGAGCGCGGCGAGTCCGGCGAAGAAGGAGAAGTTGCGCAGCGGATAGCGGACCGCGCCCATGGTCAGCGTGACGGCGGTCCGGCCGCCGGGGACGTACCGCGCGACGATGAGGACCAGGCCGCCGCGTTCCTCCAAAGCTTTGCGTGCCCACCTCGCCATCTTGTGCCGCTTGGTTCCTGGTTCGAGGCGGTCGAGCATCCGGCCGCCCGCACCCCGGCCGAGGGCGTACGAGAGGTGATCGCCGAGGAACGCGCCGGCGGCGGCCATCGCGATCACGCCGTACAGGTTGGGGCCGCCGGTGGCGGCGAAGACGCCGGCCGTGACCACCAGGGTCTCGCTCGGGATCGCGGGGAAGAAGCCGTCCAGCGCGGCGAAGCCGAACAGGGCGAGATAGATCCACCACGACGACATCAGTTCCTGGGTGAAGTGCAGGATCGCGTCGCTCACGAGGCCACCCCGTACTCGACGCTGTCGGCGGTGAGCTCCATGTAGGCCTCCTCGAGCGACGCGCGCTCGGTGTGCAGTTCGTGCAGCCGGACCCCGAGCTCGTGCGCGAGGTCGCCGATCCGCTCCGCCGGTACGCCGGCGACGATCAGCTGATGGGGGAGTGACTCGACCTGCTCGGCCTCGGTGACGAGGCGATCCCGCAGCAATGTCAGGTCGGACTGATCGGGGATCCGGACCCGCACGGTGGTGCGGGAGGAGCCGGCGATGACATCGGCGATCGGAGCGTCGGCGATCAGCTTGCCGCGGCCGATCACGACGAGTTGGTCGGCGGTCAACTGCATCTCGCTCATCAGGTGGCTGGACACGAACACCGTCCGGCCTTCGAGGGCGAGCTTGCGCATCAGTCGCCGGACCCAGCGGACGCCGTCCGGGTCGAGGCCGTTCACCGGCTCGTCGAACATCAGCACTTCGGGATCGCCGAGCAACGCGCCAGCGATACCCAACCGCTGACCCATGCCCAGGGAGAACTGCCCGGCGCGTTTGCGGGCGACCTCGTCCAGCCCGACGATGCCCAGTACTTCGTCGACGCGGCTGACCGGGATGCCGTTGCTGCGGGCCATCGCGATCAGGTGGTTGCGAGCCGTGCGCCGCGGGTGCAGCGCCTTGGCGTCGAGCAACGCGCCGACCTTGGTCAGCGGGATCGGCCACTCGGCGTACGGGCGGCCGTCGACCAGGGCGCGACCCTCGGTGGGGGTGTCGAGGCCGAGGATCATCCGCATCGTGGTCGACTTGCCGGCGCCGTTCGGGCCGAGGAAGCCGGTCACCTGGCCGGGCGCGACGGTCAGGTCGAGCGCGTCCACCGCGGTGGTCTCGCCGTAGCGCTTGCTGAGTGCTTCGAGGGTGATCACGAGGGGCCTTCCCGGATTCGCCAGTGTCACTACGAACCTAGGAACTTCCGTGCGCCCGCACATCGGACTATGGGCGTCCCCCACCCCTGACTTTCGTCATGCCGAAGTCCCCCTGTGGATGGGCTTGCATCAGACCAGGGGTGGAGTCGATACCATCTGCGATGTGACGGCCCGCGGTCGGCGGGGCGGCGTACTTCGAGGAGTGAACGTGTCGGAAGTCAAGGTCCATCTGGTCGGCGTCGAGGGCGAGGCTGAGCGGAGCGTGACCGAGACGACGACCGTCGGGGAGCTGTTCGCCGAGATCTTTGGCCAGGACCGCTCCGCCATCGCCGCCAAGGTCAACGGTGAGCTGCGCGACCTGGCCCGGGTGGTCGCCGACGGCGACGAGATCGAGCCGGTGCTGGCGTCCTCGGACGACGGCCTGGCCATCATCCGGCACTCCACCGCGCACGTGCTGGCCCAAGCCGTCCAGGACCTGTTCCCGGACGCGAAGCTGGGCATCGGCCCGCCGGTCGAGAACGGCTTCTACTACGACTTCGACGTCGAGACTCCGTTCACCCCGGAGGACCTGACCAAGCTCGAGAAGAAGATGCAGCAGATCATCAAGGAGCGGCAGCGGTTCAGCCGCCGGGTGATCTCGGACGACGACGCGCGCGCCGAGCTGGCCGCCGAGCCGTACAAGCTGGAGCTGATCGGCATCAAGGGGTCCGCTTCGGCCGACGCCGCCGAAGGTGCCTCGGTCGAGGTCGGCGCGGGCGAGCTGACGATCTACGACAACATCCGGCGCGACGACTCGGTGGCGTGGAAGGACCTGTGCCGCGGGCCGCACGTCCCGGCGACGGGCTATCTCGGCAACTTCAAGCTGATGCGCGTCGCAGCGGCGTACTGGCGCGGTAGTGAGAAGAATCCGCAGCTGCAGCGCATCTACGGCACCGCGTGGGACTCGCGTGACGAGCTGAAGGCCTACCTGACCCGCCTCGAAGAGGCCGCGAAGCGTGACCACCGCAAGCTGGGCACCGAGCTCGACCTGTTCAGCTTCCCCGACGAGATCGGCTCCGGCCTGGCGGTCTTCCACCCCAAGGGCGGCGTGCTCCGCAAGGTGATGGAGGACTACTCCCGGCAGCGGCACGTGGAGGACGGCTACGAGTTCGTCTACACCCCGCACATCACCAAGGCGCAGCTGTTCCAGACCTCCGGTCACCTCGACTGGTACGCCGACGGCATGTACCCGCCCATGCACCTGGACGAGGAGCGCGGGCCGGACGGCGAGATCCGCAAGCAGGGTCAGGACTACTACCTGAAGCCGATGAACTGCCCGATGCACAACCTGATCTTCGACTCCCGCGGCCGGTCGTACCGCGAGCTGCCGCTGCGGCTGTTCGAGTTCGGCACCGTGTACCGGCTGGAGAAGTCGGGCGTCATCCATGGGATGACCCGGGCCCGCGGCTTCACCCAGGACGACGCGCACATCTACTGCACCCGCGAGCAGATGCGCGACGAACTGCGCGACCTGCTGAACTTCGTCCTCGGACTGCTCGCCGACTACGGCCTGGACGACTTCTACCTGGAGCTCTCCACCCGGAACCCGGAGAAGTCGGTCGGCTCCGACGAGGTCTGGGAGGAAGCCACCAACACCCTGCGCGAGGTCGCCGAGGGCTCGGGGCTGGAGCTGGTCCCGGATCCGGAGGGCGCCGCGTTCTACGGCCCGAAGATCTCGGTGCAGGCCCGCGACGCGATCGGCCGGACCTGGCAGATGTCGACGATCCAGCTGGACTTCAACCTGCCGGAGCGGTTCGAGCTGGAGTACACCGCCTCCGACGGCTCACGGCAGCGGCCGGTGATGATCCACCGCGCGCTGTTCGGCTCGATCGAGCGGTTCGTCGCGGTGCTGACCGAGCACTACGCGGGTGTCTTCCCGCCGTGGCTCGCGCCGGTCCAGGTGGTCGGTATCCCGATCACCGACAGCCACGTGGACTACCTGTTCGAGATCGCCAAGCAGCTCAAGGCGGAGGGGATCCGGATCCAGGTCGACGCCTCCGACGACCGGATGCAGAAGAAGATCCGCAACGCGCAGAAGTCGAAGGTGCCGTACATGCTGATCGCGGGCGACGAGGACATGGCGGCCGGTTCGGTCTCCTTCCGCTACCGCGACGGCTCCCAGAAGAACGGCATCCCGATCGCCGACGCGGTCGCCGAGATCGTCGAGGCCGTGAAGAAGCGCGTGCAGGTATGACCGATCTCCCCGGCGGTACGCCGTACGAGCTGGATGGTGTGGAGGAGCAGGACGGAGTCGGCGTACCGGACTCGTTCCTGCGGCTGTGGACCCCGCACCGGATGGCCTATATCGCCGGGGAGAACAAGCCGACCACGGGTGAGGCGGGGAACGGCTGCCCGTTCTGCCGGCTGCCTTCGCAGTCGGACGTGGATGCGTTGATCGTGCGACGGGCAGAGGCGGCGTACGTCGTACTGAATCTGTATCCGTACAACCCTGGTCACCTGATGGTGGTGCCGTATCGGCATGTCGCCGACTACACCGAGCTGACCCCGGCGGAGGTGGCTGACGTCGCCACGCTGACCCAGCAGGCGATGCGCGCGGTCCGGGTCGTCTCGGACGCTCACGGCTTCAACATTGGGATGAACCAGGGCGAGATCGCCGGCGCGGGCATCGCCGCTCACCTGCATCAGCACGTCGTACCGCGCTGGGGTGGCGACGCCAACTTCATGCCGGTGATCGCCCAGACCAAGGTGCTTCCGCAGTTGCTGTCGGAGACCCGGGAGCTGCTCGCGAAGTCCTGGCCGAGCGAGGGCTAGAACACGGAAGCCGGCTATCTGATGAACAGCGGCAGGAGCGGGTCGACCACTCCGAGCAGGGTGTCGAGCGGGACCTGACGCGACGGGTTGGTCAGACCGGTGACGCGGACCACTCGGCGGCCTTGGCGGAAGACGAGTTCGCCCTGCTCAGGCAGGTAGTAGCCGGGGCGGCCGATCGGCGCGAACTGCGGCGGGGGAGTCCGCGTCGCCTCCGGGATCGTGTCGGCGTGGAACGACTCCACGATCGAGACCGTCGCGTCGAAGCTGCCCCAGATGCAGGTCAGCGCACCGTTCACCCGATAGTCGCGCCGCAGCTGGACGATGGTGCCGACGAACCGCTCGGCGGCAGCGGTCGACAGCTGACAAGCGGAATCAGACTGGCGTGCACTACGAATCATCCCCGGTACGACGGCACGCACCGCCCGGCTGATGGCAACCGCCTTCGCGCGATCGATCCCGCTCGGATAGCGGTCGATCCCACCGGTCGACAGCACCCGAACCGCACGATCCTCGACCGCGAAGACCAGCCGAGACGGGCTGATCCGAGCCTCCGGCCCGAGCTCAGGAACCAGCTCGAGCGTCCCGGTGTTGGCAGCCAGCCGATCCAGCGCATCCGGCTGCTTCGGAAGCGAACTCACGCCGACGGTCACCGAGCGTCCGTCCAGCAGCAACGTGCAGAGGTCGAGCGCCGGCAGCCCGCCGTCGTTCCAGGTGAACGGCTTGGCGGTCACCGACACTCCGAGTTGCTTGGTGAGCGTGGCGGTCACCGCTGAGCACACTGTCGGGCCGGGCTCGCCCGCAGTACCGTCCAGTCCTTCGGCCTGCGGCGGAGCCGCCACTCCCGGCACCACCACGACCGGGCCTGGCGCGGGCGGAGGTGCTTCGTTTGCCCTCCGGGCCACTGAACAGCCGACCAGGAGCACGCCGATCACTGCCCAGCAGGCAGTTGTTCGGAGTACTCGAGTGGTCATCGGGACCTCCCTGAGGACGGAGGAGGGGAGGTGGGCGTGAGCCAATGGTGCGCCCTCGGGAGGGGGACGCGGTAGTGATCAGGGTGCCGCATCACCGACCCGGGACCGATCTGGACTACGATCGCGTCGCCATGCTTAACAGATTCCGGCAGTTCTGGACCAAGGTGATCGCACCGATCGCCAACCTCCTGCTCAAGCTCGGTGTGAGCGCTGATGCCGTCACACTCGTCGGCACCATCGGCGTCTGCGCCGGTGCGCTGATCTTCTTCCCGCGCGGCCACATCTGGCTGGGCGCGGTGGTGATCACGTGTTTCGTCTTCTCCGACCTGATCGACGGCTACATGGCCCGCACCTCGGGCACGTCGTCGAAGTGGGGCTCCTACCTGGACTCCACCCTCGACCGGCTCGGTGACGGCGCGATCTTCGGCGGCCTGGTGCTGTACTACGCGGGCAGCGCCGGCGACACCCCGTGGATGGCGGCCGTCGCGCTGTGGGCGCTGGTGATGGGCGCGACCACCTCGTACGCGCGGGCCAAGGCCGAGAGCCTCGGTCTGCACGCGAGCGGCGGCCTGGCCGAGCGCTCGGACCGCCTGGTCGCGGTGCTGGTGATCGGCTTCTTCTCCGACGTCCTCAACCTCCCGATCCTGCTCAAGATCGTCCTCTGCGCCCTCGCCGTGGCCAGCACCATCACGGTCGTCCAGCGCACGCTGTCGGTCCGCAAGCAGGTGTTGGCCGACCCGGCGAACGCAGGCTTGGGCACCCCGGCGGCCGGTACTGCGCCCAGTGCTCCGGCAACTGGCGCGGCGACCGCTGCGGGGACGGCGAACCCTGCCGGGACCGCGAACGCCGCCGAGGGCGTGGCACCCGGCGACCTCGGGCTGGACGGATCGTCAGCGGACGGCACCCCTGGCGTCCCGCCGACCACCTCCTGACCTGTGGAAGCTCTACGGCAGCGCGTCGTCGATCTGGCGTTCGCGCTCGCCTGGGCGCTGGTACGGCGGCTGCCGGAAGGTCTCGTCTCAGCGGTCTTCCGGCGGATCGCCGACTTCGTCGTACGGCGTGACGGCCGCGGCGTCCAGCGCCTCAAAGCCAATCTCGCGATCGTCCGGCCGGATGCCACGCCGGCCGAGCTCGACGTCCTGACCCTCGACGGCATGCGGTCCTACCTGCGCTACTGGCAGGAGGCGTTCCGCCTGCCCGAGTGGAACGACGAGCGAATCGTCGGCCGGGTTCGCACGGTCAACGAGAAGGTACTCCGCGACGCCCACGCCGCCGGCAAAGGCGTGATCTGCGCCCTCCCACACCTCGCGAACTACGACCACGCGGGCGCCTGGGCGGGTCGCACCGGTATGCCGGTCTCGACCGTCGCCGAGCGGCTCCGCCCCGAGTCCCTGTTCGACCGTTTCGTTGCCTACCGCGCCAAGCTCGGCATGGAGGTCCTGCCTCTCACCGGCAGCGACGAGCACGTCTTCGGAGTACTGGCGCAGCGCCTGCGCGCAGGAGGGTTCGTCTGCCTGGTCGCCGACCGTGACCTCTCCGAGCGTGGTGTCCCGGTCAAGTTCTTCGGACGCCAGTCGCGGATGCCGGCTGGCCCGGCAGCGCTCAGCGTGCGCACCGGCGCCCCACTGATCCCGGCGACCCTGCACTACGACGGCCCCGACCTGGTCATCACCTTCCACGACCCGATCGACCGCGCCGGAGGACCCGCTCAGATGACCCAGCGCTGCGCCGACGCGTTCGCCCTGGGCATCGCCGAGCATCCGCAGGACTGGCACATGTTGCAGCGAATCTTCCTCGACTGACGTGAAGATCGGCCTGGTCTGCCCGTACTCACTCGGTACGCCGGGCGGGGTGCAGAACCACGTCAGGGACCTGGCCGAGGCATTGCTTGCCCTCGGCCATGACGTCTCGGTGCTGGCCCCGGTCGACGACGGCAACACGGCACCGCCGTACGTCGTATCGGCCGGCCACGCGGTCGGCGTGCCGTACAACGGCTCGATCGCGCGCGTCACCTTCGGGCCACGCACGGCGGCCCGGGTCAGGAACTGGCTGGCCGACGGCGCGTTCGATGTCGTCCATGTGCACGAGCCGACCACGCCCAGCGCCTCGATCATCGCGCTCTGGGCCGGCGACGGACCGTTCGTCGCCACCTTTCACACCTGGCAGGTCCGGTCGCGGGCGATGAGCGCCGCCGCCGGTCTGCTGCGTCCCGCGCTGGAGAAGCTGGACGCGCGGATCGCGGTCTCGGAGAACGCGCGCTCGATGATGGTCCAGCACATCGGCGGCGAGGCTGTGGTGATCCCGAACGGCCTCTACGTCAGCCGGTTCGCCGGCCGGGTCCGTCCCGAGTGGCAAGGCGCCCACGGCACCATCAGCTTCCTGGGCCGGATGGACGAGCCACGCAAGGGTCTCGGCGTACTGATCGCCGCGGTACCGCGCATCGTCGCCGCGCGACCACAGGTGAAGGTGCTGGTGGCCGGCACCGGACAGGCCGACGAGGCCCGCCGCTCGATTCCCGAGCACTGCCGGCAAAACGTGCTTTTCCTCGGCGCGATCGATGACGTCGAGCGCGCCGACATGCTGGCCGGTTCGGACCTGTACGTCGCCCCGCATCTCGGCGGCGAGAGCTTCGGCATCGTGCTTCTGGAGGCGATGGCGGCGGGCGCTCCCGTGCTGGCGAGCGACTTCGCCGCCTTCCGCCAGGTCCTCGACGGCGGACGTCTGGGTGAGCTGTTTGAGCCAGGCGATCCGGATGCTCTGGCAGTCCAGGCCATCCGGCTTCTGGGGTCGCCCGAGGAACGCGAGAAGCTGCGGGCGGCTGGGCGCAGCGCAGTACCGAGGTATGACTGGGGTGCCTTGGTCGGCGAGCTGGTCGCGGTCTACGAGCTGGTTGCTCGCCGCTAGCGCAGGTCGGCTGCGGTGGCCGCGATCTCGTCGAAGTCGCCGGGCGTCGGGTGCCAGGGGAGTTGCAGCGGGTCGTCCTTGTAGCGCGGTACGACGTGCAGGTGGGTGTGGAAGACGCTCTGCCAGGCATCGGCGCCGATGCAGCTGAGCAGGTTGGCGCCGTCGGCGTCGAGGCGGTCGATCACCCGGCTGACCAGCGACTGCGCCAGCAGCGTCGCCGCGGTGAGGTCCTCGGGCGTGGTCTCGCGCAGATCGGTGGAGTGCGCCCGCGGAATGACCAGCAGATGGCCGCGGGTGGCGGGGTTGATGTCCATGAAGGCGATCGCCCGGTCGTTCTCGGCGACCTGCTGGGAGGGGATGGTGCCGGCCACGATCCCGCAGAAGAGGCAGTTCTCGGTCATCGGGCCAGGTTAAACTGCGCGGGCCTGAACCCATCCCGAGGGAGCCCCATGCCGGACGACCTGCTGCGACCGACCATCGGCGCGGACGTCGACATGTCCGCGCGGCCCTGGCGGTTGATGTCGCAGGCCTATGTCGCCTTTTTCGGCGGGGTGATCGCGACCACGGTGATCGCCTTCCTGAACGCCCGTCGGCTCGGCGTGCCGGTACGCGGGCGGTGGCAGATCGCGCTCTCCGGCCTGGCCGGGTTGTTGCTCGTGGCGTTCGTGCTCGAGATGCTGACCGGTGAGGTGAGCGTCCTGTCCGCGGTCGACTCGTCGGGGACGCGGGTGGTGATCCGGGTGATCGCGGTGCTGACCTGTCTGCTCCAGCTGCGGATCCAGCAGCCGATGGACCGGGCCTTCCAGTTGCGGGGCGCGGAGTACAAGTCGTTGTGGTTGCCGGGGCTCGCCGCGGTGATCGGCGGCGGTCTGTTCGAGGTCGGTCTGTTGGCAGTGTGGGAGATGGCGATATGAGCGAGCCGACCGAGGCCAGGCTGCAGCTGGCCGGCCACTGGTTGCAGATCGGTCACCCGGAGCGCACGCTCGATGAGCTGCAGGGCTTGTGGGGTGACGCGGCAATCGACTATCGCGCCTTCCTGTTCCGCGGTGCCGCGCTGCACGCGCTCGACCGCAACCCCGAGGCCATCGCAGTACTGCGTGATGGGCTGGCCCACTACGGCCCGGCCGGGCCCTTGCTGCATCTGCTCGGCTCGGCGCTGCGAGTCGACGGTCAGCTGCAGGAGGCCGAATCCGCCTATTTGCAAGGCCTCAGCCTCGATCCCAACGAGCCGGACCTGCTGCTCGGCTATGCGCTGGTGTGTCTGGCCGCCGGGCAGACCGAGAAGGCTTCCGCGCTGGTCGAGCGGGCAGCGGCGTTCGCGCCCGAGAGCGCGGCGGTGTCGTCGGCCCGCGCTCAGGTCGCCTTTGCCCAGGGCAACCACAAGGAGATGCGCCGGCACAGCCAGGAAGCGCTCTCTGCCGATCCCGAGGATCCGGGCGCGCAGGCCCTGCACGGTACGGCGTCCATGCTGACCGGCGACTCGCGGTCGGGATACCGCTCTCTCGCCTCGGCCGCGGCGTCGAATCCGGCCGACGACGACCTGCGCGGGGCAGCCCGCGAGGCGAAGCTGATGAACCATCCGCTGCTGCGGCCGCTGCGGCCTTTCCAGCGATTCAACCCGCTGGTGGTCTGGATCGGCGCGGTCGCGATCATCTACGGCTTGAGGTTCGCGGGGCTGCGGCCGTTGTCGATCGTGTTCGCGATCGGCTGGTTCGGGTTCTGCATCTACTCGTGGGTCGCGCCGCCGCTGGTACGCCGCATGATCAACCGGAAGTGGGGCGCATGACGAACGACCGGATCTCCGCGCTGCGCAAGGCGGTCGAGGCCAGCCCGGACGACGTGCTGCTGCGGCTCATCCTGGCCGAGTCGCTGGTGGCCGCGAGCGAAACCGAGCCGGCGCTCGACGAGTACGTCGTACTGCTTGATCAGCAGGGGTTGCCGGTTGATCAGTTGGTGCCGGTCGGTGAATTGGCTGCGGCCAATGGTCGACTCGCGTTGCTCCGCAGCTGCCTCGAGGCGGCCAGGCAGGCGGGCATCGTCGAGGGGACCGGGCGGCTGCAGCAGCTGGCCGACGAGATGATCACCGAGCGCAGCGGCGTACGGGTGAAGGTCGGGCCGGAGGACGAGCCGGTGTTCGCGGCCGACACGGCGAAAGAAACCACTACCTTCGACCAGGTCGGTGGGATGGACGAGATCAAGCGGGTCATCCACCGGATGGTGATCCTGCCGCTCAGCCGACCCGAGCTGTACGCGAAGTACGGGCGGAAGTCCGGCGGTGGCGTGATGCTCTACGGGCCGCCCGGGTGTGGCAAGACGCTGCTCGCGCGGGCGACGGCGGGGGAGTGCGGGCTGCCGTTCGTCAACGTCCGGATCGAGGACGTGATGGACCCCTATCTCGGGGTGTCCGAGCGCAATCTGCACGCCGCCTTCGAGCGGGCCAGGGCGAACGCGCCGTGTGTGCTGTTCCTCGACGAGCTGGACGCACTGGCCTTCGCGCGGCACAAGCACGGTGGGTCGGAGTCACGGCGGCTGGTCGACGTACTGCTGCAGGAGATGGACGCGATCGGTTCGGAGAACGAGGGTCTCCTGGTGCTCGCCGCGACCAACGCGCCGTGGGACGTCGACGAGGCGATGCTGCGGCCGGGACGGTTCGACCGGGTCATCTTCGTCCCGCCGCCCGACGAGCCTGCGCGGGCCGACATTCTCTCGGTGCTGCTGAAGGATGTCCCGGCGGCTGCCCTGGACCTGAAAGCGCTCTCTGGCCAGACGCCGATGTTCAGCGGCGCCGATCTGCGCGCTCTGGTCGAGCGCGGTGTGGACCGGGTGATCGACGAGGCGCTGACGAGTGGCGGTGAGCCGCCGCTGTCGATGCAGCACTTGTCCGCGGCACTGCCCTCGGTGAAGCCGTCGACGTTGGACTGGTTGCATCGCGTGCGTTCGTACATCGAGTTCGCCAACCAGTCCGAGCGGTACGACGACGTCGCGGAGTACCTGCGGAGCAAGGAGATTCGTCGCCGGCTCAGCTGAGCGACGACTTGACCCGCTGGGCCGCGGCGTCGGGCATCGGTTCGTACCGGGCGAACGATCTGGTGAACGACGCGGCGCCGTGCGACAGCGAGCGCAGATCGATGGCGTAGCGGGTGATCTCGACCTGGGGGACCTCCGCCTTGACCATCGTCCGGTCGTTGCCGACGCGATCGGTGCCGAGCACGCGGCCGCGGCGGCCGGACAGGTCGCTCATCACCGCGCCGACCAGGTCGTCGGGCGTCAGCACCGAGACCAGATCGACCGGTTCGAGCAGGTCGACCTTGGTCGCAGTCGCCGCCTCGCGCAGCGCCAGCCCGCCGGCCATCTGGAACGCCATGTCGGACGAGTCGACGCTGTGCGCCTTCCCGTCGAGCAGCGTCACCCGGATGCCGACCATCGGATAGCCGGCGCCGACACCCTTCTCCATCTGCGCGCGGATCCCCTTCTCCACACTCGGGATGAACTGCCGCGGCACCGCCCCACCGACCACCTTGTCGACGAACTCGAACTCTGATCCTTGCGGCAGCGGCTCGACCTCGATCTGGCAGACGGCGTACTGGCCGTGCCCGCCGGACTGCTTGACGTGCCGCCCTTGTCCCTTGGCCTTGCCGCTGAAGGTCTCGCGCAGCGGCACCCGCAGCTCGACGGTGTCCACGGTCACGCCGTACCGGTTGGCGAGTGCGTCCAGAACGACGTCCGAGTGCGCCTCGCCCATGCACCACAGGACGATCTGGTGGGTCTCCGGATTCTGTTCGATCCGCAGCGTCGGGTCCTCGGCGGCGAGTCGTTGCAGCCCGACCGAGAGCTTGTCCTCATCCGTCTTCGCATGCGCCTGGACTGCGATCGGCAGCAGCGGCTCGGGCATCGTCCAGGGCTTGAGCAGCAACGGGTCGGCTTTGTCAGAGAGCGTGTCCCCGGTCTCCGCCCGGGTCAGCCGACCGATCGCGCACAGGTCACCCGCGATCACGGCGCCGGCCGGCCGCTGCTGCTTGCCGAGCGGGAACGAGAGGGTGCCGATCCGCTCGTCCTCGTCGTGGTCGACGTGGCTGTTCGACTCACCGAAGAAGGACGTGAAATGGCCCGACACGTGAACCGTCGTGTCGGGCCTGATGGTGCCGGAGAACACCCGCACCAGGCTGACCCTGCCGACGTACGGGTCCGACGTCGTCTTCACCACCTCGGCCAGCAACGGCCCGTCTGGATCGCAGCCGACCTTCTTCCGCGGTACGCCGTGCGGGGTGAACACGTCCGGCAGTTGGTGCTCCGGCGGCGACGGGAACCCACTCGTCGCGACCTCCAGCAGCTCCTTCGTCCCGACCCCGGTGCCGCTGCAGACCGGGAGGACCGGGAAGAACGATCCGCGAGCAACCGCTCTCTCGAGATCCTCGATCAGCACCGCCTGGTCGATCTGCTCGCCCTCGAGATAGCGCTCCATCAGCGACTCGTCCTCGGACTCCTCGATGATTCCCTCGATCAGAGTGCCGCGGAGTTCTTCGAGCTGCTCGGCGTACTGCGAATCCGGGGTGCGGGTACTGGCTCGCTTGCCGTCGGCGTACACGTACTGCGTCTGCGACAGCAGCCCGACCAGCCCGTCACCAGTGGGCAGGTACAGCGGCAGAACCTTGTCGCCAAAGGCGTTCTGAGCGGCAGAGAGCGCGTTCTCGTAGTTCGCCCGGGCGTGGTCGAGCTTGGTCACCACGACCGCGCGCGGCATCCCGACCTGGGCGCACTCCTGCCACAACGCCTTGGTCGGCTCGTCGACGTCCTCGTTGGCCGCGAGCACGAAGAGAGCGCAATCCGCTGCTCTCAACCCGGCCCGCAACTCACCCACGAAGTCGGCGTACCCGGGTGTGTCGATCAAGTTGACCTTGATCCCGTCGTGCTTGAGCGGTGCAAGTGCCAGTCCGACCGACCGTTGCTGCCGGATCTCGGCGTCGTCGCTGTCGCACACCGTCGTACCGTCGACAACGCTGCCAGGTCTGTTCAGCACCCCGGAGGCAACCAGCAAAGCCTCGACGAGAGTGGTCTTGCCGGCCCCCGACGGCCCGACGAGCACCACGTTACGGATGGCGGCCGGGCTGTCCACCACGAGACCAGCACCACCGCCCTGGGAAGCATTCGCCTTGTCTGCCATGACGACCCCCTCCTGGTCCGTCCACCATTCCCCCAACCGCCCACCCAGCACAAGACCACGCCACACCATTCCCGCCCCCTACCCGCCGCCGCCCCGCCGCCGCCTCAGGTCGGCACGGCGACTTTGGGCACCCCGTGGGCGTCTGGGCGGGCGATTGCTGCCCACCTGGTGCACAAGCTCGCTTGGCGTGCGGCGTGCAGGCGACTTTGGGCGCCTCGTGGCCCGTCTCGGTGGGCGATTGCTGCCCTCCTGGTGCACAAAGTTGCTGAGCGTGCGGCGAGAGGGCGGTGAGGGGGAGGGGGCGGGTCGGGTGGCGGTGAGTGAGTACGGCTTGGAGGTCGTCTGGTGGGTGTGGGGGTTAGGTGGTTGGTTTGGGAACCGGGTGGGGTGAGTGAGTACGGCTTGGAGCTCGTCTGGTGGGTGTGGGGATTAGGTGGTTGGTTGGGGGAGCGGGGTGGGGGTGAGGGCGGTGAGCATGGCTTGGAGGTCGTCGGGGTGGAGTCGGGCGGCAGGCTTCTCGGCCAGTTCGGCTCGGAGGCGGGTTGCCTCGGCTGATGCTTCCGCGGCTGCGTTGGCTGCAGCTTCTCGGAGTCTGATGAGTTCTGCTTCGGTCTGCGTCGAGGACTGGCGCAGGTGAGTCAGCTCGGCTTCGGTGCGAGTGAGGTCGGCTCGGAGAACGGCTTCGGATTCTTGTGCACTCTGCCGGGCGGCTTCAGCTTGGGTTGCTGCTTCGGTCGCGATGCGGCGCTCCGCTGCCAGGTCGGCACGTACTAGTTCGAGTTCGGCGCGCCGCTCCTGCTCGGCACGAGCGGCGACGTCGCGCTCCAGCGACACCCACTCCAAGGTGGCAGCCAGCTCCAGCCGCTCACGCTCACCCGCTCGCACCTGCTCCTGAGCAGTCACCAGTACTGCGCCCGCCGCTTCCGCCTGCTGTACTGCGTGGTCGCGCGCGCTGATCGCGTCTTGCGTCTGCTGACGCGCTGCCCCTAGCGCCTCGGTCGCGTCCAGTGCTTGCCGAGCGGCGGCCGCGGCTCGATCTGTTGCTTCGATGCGTTCCTTGGCGGCGCGTTCCGCGGCGGCGGTCGCCTGGCGGGTCCGCTGCTCAGCTTGCTCACGTGCTTCCTCGGCGGACAGCCGGGCTCGCTCCGCCTCGGCGACCTGGGCGTGCGCGGTCTCCACGGAGGCGATCGCGGCTGCCTCGACCTCGTCCAGTCGGGCGGTCACAGTTTCGAGCGCCGCTGTCAGGGCGTCCACTGGCTCGCGGATCGTCTCCAGGTGGTCGCGTAGGCGTTCCGCGTCCAGGCGGAAGGTGTTGCTCCCGGCGTCCAGACCGAGTGCGCCCAGGGCCTCTTTTTCCGCTCTCGCCATCTGGGCGCAGGTCCGGCCGCCTTCCCAGCGGGTTTCCCGGCAGAAACTTCGCGGTCTTCCGCCTTGCATCCCCGGGGCCGGCAGTTCTGCCCGGCATTTGCTGTATCCGCAGCGTCCAGTCTCCTCAGTCACGCTCCTGAGCCTATTGGCTGGAGGTTATAAAACTCAGAAACCGATACGGCGTTTCGAAAACCAAACCAGTAACCAACGAAACCAGTGTTTTGTTGGTGCGTTCGGCGAGGCGGCTAGGACGGACTGGGGGCGCGGGGCAGGATCGGGAGATGCCCGCGGAAATGGATGCTTTAGTGGTTCTGGAGACGCTCAGAGAGGCCCCGGAGGCGGCGGAGGCGGCTGGGCCGGCGGGTGAGTGGCCGGGGGTTGAGGATCCGGGGGAGTTGCTGGCGCAGATCGCTGATTGGCTGACGCAGTACGCCAATGCGGGGACTCGGAAGACGTATGGGTACGCGCTGGGGTTGCCTACGGCGTGGGTCGATGACCTGGCTGGTGGGATGAGTGGCTATGCAGCCCCTGGCGGGCTGGACGTGGCTGTTTGGCGTGGGGCGACGGTGGCTGGCGCATCGGCTGGTGCGGCTGGCGCCGGGGTTGGGAGGCGGGGGGCTGGTGGGCCGCCGGCGGGGCGGTTGGGGGTGTTGCATCAGCTGGCTTGGTTCAGGTGGTGTGCGGGGCGGGGGATGGATCCGCGGGCAGCTACCGGGAGCGATGTGAAGGCGTGGCTGCATCAGCTGGATGCGGCGGGGGCGGAGAAGCGGACACGGCAGCGGATGCTCTCTACCCTGTCGGCGTTCTACGGGCACCTGACTGAGGCGGGCGTAGTACCGGCCAATCCGGCAGCGCTCAATCGCGCCCGACTGGGCCTTGGCAGCACCGCGAGGGACGCCTCTCCGACGATCCGGCTGACGGCGGGCCAGCTCAGGGCGCTCCTGGACGCGGCAGCTGAGTTGCCTAACCGCACCCGGCATAAGGAGCTCTACGCCCGCCGGGCGGTGGCGGTGGTCGGTCTGTTGACGCTAGGGCTCCGGGTGTCCGAGTTGGTCGGCCTGGATCGCGACAGCCTGGTGCTTTCTGGCGGTGAGCCCATGCTCAGGGTGCTCGGCAAGGGAGGTGTCCATCGCGAGGTCTATCTGACCAACCTCGCGGCAACAGCGCTGACTGATTACCTGCAAGTGCGCGACCGCACCAGCGAAGCTTCCACGCCGGCACTGCGTGGCAGGACGAGTGCCAGCCGCTCCCCGATGATTGCTACCCGCGAAGGCGGCCGCTGCTCCCGCTTCGACATCAACGCGCTGCTGCGGCGGATCGCAGTACAGGCTGGTCCCGCGCTGGCCGAGGTCGCCGATCGAGTCCACCCGCACGCGCTCCGGCACGCCTATGTGACGATCGCGCTGGAGCAGGATGCCCGCATTCAGCACGTCCAGGCCGACGTCGGGCACGCGACCATCGCCACCACCCAGTACTACGACCGCGGCCGCCGCACCCGCGTCACCACAGCCGCCGACCTTGTTGCCGCCGCGATCGAAGCGGCCCCAGGCAGTACCGCATCGGATCCACAAGCAGGCCGAGGCAGCGTCGCAGCGGATCGACAAGCCGCCCAAAGCCACGCAGGAGACCTCCCAGACTCCACTCAGACCGAGGATTAGCGCCGACACCACCCGCCGGACCGCTGAACGGACCCCCGCCGTCGGTACTGTCGCGACATGCGTAGGGGATTCTTCACAGCTGTCGCCGCAGGGTTTTCCGGACTAGTCCTGGCAGGCTTCGCGACCGCAGCTCCGGCCACAGCCGCCACCGCCGGTACCGCGGAGGCCGGCGACATCGTGACGTCGATGAAGATCGATTACAACGTCACCTCCAACGGTGTGCTGGAGGTGACGGAGACGATCGACTACACCTTCGGCGGCATCGGCCGGCACGGCATCTACCGCAACCTGATCACCCGTGAGGTCTGGGCCGACGACAAGTCGAAGGACCAGAAGTACGAGATCTCCAACATCAGGGTCAAGAGCGACGATGCCCCGGACAGCTTCACCAAGAGCACCGAGAAGAAGAACAGCCAGCGCGACGAGAGCATCCAGATCAAGATCGGCGACGCGGACAAGACAGTGGGCCGCAAGGCGACCTACGTCATCCGGTACGACGTACGCGGCGCGCTGCGGCACTTCGACGACCACAGCGAGCTCTACTGGGATGCCACCGGCAACGGCTGGGACGCAGTACTGCAAAACGTGACGGTCAACGTCCAGGTGCCCGGGACCGGCGTTCAGCAGGTCGAGTGCTTCGCAGGGCCGCCGGACCGGCCGTGTGACGGTAAGACGGTGACGGCCGGCAAGGGGACCTTCAACCAGTCCAACCTGGTTCGCGGCAAGCAGTTGACCATCGTCGCCGGCATCCAGGCCGGGGTGGTCAGCAACGACACCCCGATCGTGGTCGACCCGCCGAGCTTCCTGCAGCGCTCCGGACTCACCCTTCCCGGCGTGATCGGCTCCGGCCTCGTCAGCATCGGCGCGATCCTCGCCGCGGTCTTCTACAGCAGGAACGGCAACAAGGACCAGCGCTTCGCCGGCATGCCGCCGGGCACCTTCCCGCCGAACGGGATGAACGCGCAGCCGGTCAAGGACGATCTCAGCGAGAGCCAGATCCCGGTCGCGTTCTCGCCGCCGCGGATCCCGGTCGCCGAGGGCGGGCTGCTGATCGACGCGAAGGCGAACACCACCGAGACCGCGGCGACGCTAATCGACCTCGCGGTCCGCGGCGGCATCCGGATCGACAACACCGGCAGTGAGCAGAAGGCTGTGCTGCTGAACCCCGCGGTGGCGACGGTCCCGCACGAGCAGTACCTGATGCAGGGCTTGTTCCCGGGGCTGCAGTCCGGCTCCGAGATCGTGCTGGAACGACGCCCGACCGGCGACACCTCGATGCGGCAGGCGCACGACGCGATGATCGCGCAGCTCCGCGAGCAGATCCGGCAACGCGGCTGGTACGTCCGGATGCCGCGGGCCGGCGGCGGCTCGAGCTTCGCCAGCGGCGCGAAGATCGCCTGCATGGGCATGATCGGCATCTGGTTCTTCGGCGCCGGTCTGGCCGGGACAGTCATCGGCGCCGCGACCGGCGGTCTCGGTCGCGCGGTCAGCATCGTGATCCCGGTGGTCGCCGTGCTGGTTGCGATCGGCATCTGGTTCGGCATCCGAGGCCGAGGGCAACGAAACGCCGCGGGCCGGGCGGTCACGGACCAGTTGATCGGCTTCCGTACCTATCTCGCGACGGCTGAGGCGGATCAGCTGAAGTTCGAGGAGGGCGAGGACATCTTCAGCAAGTACTTGCCCTGGGCCATCGCCTTCGGCCTGGCCGATCGCTGGCAGCGGGTTTGCGCCCAGCTGGTCGCGGCCGGCCGCATCACCCCGGACCCGACCTGGTACTACGGTCCGTCGTACTACAGCTCGGGCTTTGCCGCAGGCAACATCAGCCAGACCGTGGCCAACACCTTCGACCCGCCGCCCGCTCCGGCCGGCAGCGGCGGAGGCGGCGGCAGCTCGTCGGGCTTCAGCGGCGGCTCCTCCGGCGGCGGCGGCGGTGGTGGAGGCGGCGGTTCCTGGTAGTCAAAGGCGTTCGGGCGGGGAATCAAGAAGATTCCCCGCCCGAACTCTTGAGATCAGGAAGCGCTGACCTGCCAGCTGGTCAGCGGGATCGGGTGAATCCCGGTCGCACCGTTGAACAGGTACTGCGCCGGGTTGGTCGCGTTGACGATCTGAAGCGCCGTACTGGAGTCGGCCTGGGTGTCGACCAGGTACAGATCGTCCCGGCCGTCCGCGTTGTAGTCGCCCGTGGCGAAGGCCCACCGGGTCAGCGAGGTCAACCCGGTCGGTGTGCCCGTGTGGATCAGGAACGTCTGCAGATTGGCCGCGTTCAGGACGTGGAACGCCGTCTTGCCGGCGCTCGTGTCCTGCGTGTTGATCGCGTACAGGTCGTCGCGCCCGTTGCCGTCGAAGTCACCGGTCTGGAACGACCACAGTGCCAGGTCCGTGCGATGCAGCCCGGTGCTCGACTGGTTCAGGTAGCTCGCGAAACCGTTGCCGTTGACAACGTGAAGCGACGTCGTGTTGGTGTTGGTGTCCTGGCTGTCGACGGCATACAGATCCGGCCGCCCGTCGCCGTTGAAGTCGCCGACGGCAAACGTCCACTGCGCCTTGCTCACCAGCGGCAGCGGAGTCGCGGCGTGCACCAGGAAGCTGCTGAAGTTCGTCGCGCCGTCGAGGATGTGCACCTCGGTGCGGCCGCTTCCGGTGCCGGCGCTGTTGATGAGCCACAGGTCAGGACGGCCGTCAGCGTTGTAGTCCGCGGTCTTGACGGAGCTGGCGCTCAGGTTGGTCGGGCCGACCGCCGTCGCCGCGTGAATTCCGAAGCTCGCAAAGTTGGAAGCACGAGTCAGTGAGTGGACCTCGGTCTGGCCGCTGCCGCTCCCGGTCGCGACCACCGTGTACAGGTCGCCACCAGCCGGCGGGTTGCCGCACACCGCAGTACCGGCCGGGACGGAGATGGCGTTGAAGGCTGCTTCGATCCCACGGCACTGGACCGAGCCGACGCCGTACAGTTCGCGAGCGCTGGTAATGGCGCCGTTGCGAGCGTCGGGGTAGGTGCTGCCGGAGGACAGCTTGGTGGTGAGGGTGCGGTACCAGACCTTGGCGGCGACATCGCGGCCGACGCCGGTGATCGTGGCGCCGTTGCACGCGGTACTGGAGTGCGTGACGCCACCGATGACCTTGCTGCCGGTGCCTTCCGAGGCGAGGTAGAACCAGTGGTTCAGCGGGCCGGAGGAGTAATGGGGGTCGAGTCCGCCGGTGCTGGTGCTCCAGCAGTCGACGCTCGCGCCGTCCTTGGAGGGCTTGTCCATGTAGCGCAGCGGTGTGCCGTTGCCGTTGATGTTGATCTTCTCGCCGATCAGGTAGTCACCCGGGTCGGACGCGTTGTTCGCGGAGAACTCGACCGCGGTGCCGAAGATGTCCGAGGTCGACTCGTTGAGCCCACCGGCGTCCCCGGAGTAGTTCAGGTTGGCGGTGGCCTGAGTGACACCGTGGCTCATCTCGTGACCGGCGACGTCGATGGAGGTCAGCGGACGTTGGTTGCCCGCGCCGTCGCCGTAGGTCATCTGGGTGCCGTCCCAGAACGCGTTCACGTAGCCGTTGCCGTAGTGCACGCGAGAACGAGCACCCTGGCCGTTGTTGAAGATGCCGTTCCGGCCGTGGACGTTCTTGTAGTAGTCCCAGGTCAGCTGAGCGCCGAAGTGCGCGTCGACCCCGGCGGTCTGCCGGTTGGAGGTGGCGCCGTTGCCCCACACGTCGTCCGGGTCGGTGAAGGTGGTGCCGTTGCCGGTGCCCCCGCCTGCGTCGGTCGTGTAGTTGCCACCGCGAGTCGGGTCACTCATCGAGTAGCTGCCCGAGGTGCCGATCGCGACAGTGCCGGAGTACTGCGAATTGCCGGTGCCGGTCTTGATCTCGTCGCTGGAGTCCAGCAGGGCGCCGGTCGTCGCGTCGATGTAGGTGTGCAGCACCGAGGGGGTCTGGTCAGCCTTCACTCCGGTGGTGACCACGTCGTAGGCGAGCACGGGCTTGGTCGGCGTGACGAACACGACGAGCTTGCCCTGGTTGGCGGTCACCTTGAACGGCGCCGACCGAGCGCCCTTGGCCAGCGCCGCGGCCTGGGTCAGAGCCGGTTTCGTCGAGGCGACGCCGACGCTGACCGCGCCGCGGTTGTAGCTGGTCCGGGTGATCGCGCTGCTGTCGCGCCGCACGATCAGGTCGCCGCCGACGACGGCCAGACCGTTGAAGGTGCGGTCGTAGCGGATGAACTCGGTACCGTCGGGGTCCTTGACGACGTCCCGGACGACGAGCCTCTCGCCACTGCCAAGCTTCTCGCCACTGCCGAGATCGACGGCCGCGGCGGGTGGCGCCGCCAGTCCCGCGGCGACGCAGACGGCCACCAGGCCTGCTGGAATCAGTCTTCTCACGACGACACACACTCCTCACGATGGGCGGATCGAGGAGTGACACCGTGACTTCAGAACGTCACGAACGCAAGGCCGGAAGCGGATCTGCCGGGAACTGCCCAGCAAGCACGCGGAGCTGCCTCTACAAGGTCAGGACATTGCTGCCTGAGGCAAGCGTTTGACCGGTCGGGCCGCCGCACGAGGAGGCGGCGGCCCGGAGCACGGGCGGAGATGCGTTCAGCAGAAGGGATCCATTGCAAAGGTGGAGCGGCTGGTCAGACCGTGCCGCCGGCGGCGGTCGGCGCGGTCGGGTCGGCGCCCGTGTCGCCGACGACCTCGCGGGCGAGGAAGTCCTCCAGGTGGAACAGGTTGTCACCGGCGCGCTTCGCGACGTTGACCAGGGTGGTCATCGCGGAGACCTCCTCGACCTGCTCCTTGAGGAACCACTGCATGAACTGCTCGCCGACGTAGTCGCCGTCGTCGCGCGCGGTCCGGGCCAGCGTCTCGATCTGCTTGGTGACGGTGATCTCCTGCTGCAGCGCGAGCTCCAGCGGCTCGAGCGCGGACTTGAACTCGTTGACCACCTCGCCGACGCCGGGGATGTGCGGCCGGATGTCCATGTCCAGCAGGTACTGCACCATCATCATCGCGTGGTTGCGCTCTTCCAGGGACTGCTTGTAGAAGTGCGCCGCGAGCTGGGGCAGGTCCTGGTCGTCGTACCAGACCGCCACCGCGGTGTACTGGGTGGACGCCGTGAATTCGTTCCTGATCTGCTCTTGAAGAAGTTTCGCGTACGTGCTCATGGCCGCCAGCGTAGTGCGCCGGGAGGTATTTCTCACCGTTGGCGAGGCTGCCCTAACCGTGTGTCAGGAGGTCCCGCGAACGTGCGACCGGATCGCGGGAAGGTTGCCCAGCGGCGCGAAGTAGCCGGCGATCCCGTGGTCGAAGGTGATCGCCGCAATCCCTTGCTGCAACCAGATCGGGGCCTGCGCGACCGCGTCGTCCGGGGTCAGCGCGAGCACCGGCACCTCGGCGTCGGCGGGGCTCAACCCGTTCTCGATCGCGAACCCCCGGGCGCGTTGGGCGGAGGTGAACGCCATCAGGAACGGCTGGTCCTGGTGCACCCCGACGAACGGCTGCGGGTTGTCCAGCTCGCCGCGCTGGACGAACCACCAACGCTCCAGGTTGAACGTTGCCGCCCACAACTTCTCTTGGTTCGCCGTGCTCGGGTCGGTCGCCACTGCCGCCGACAGCTCATCGGTGATCACCGGCTCGATCGTTTCCGTCATACCCCCACCGTACGAGATCAACGGTTCCCGAGGTGGACGATCTCGGTGTCGTCACCGGGCAGTGTGAGAGTGATCTCGTGGCCGTCGACCGCGACCTGGATGCCCTCGGCAAGTGCCTCGGGGCGGATCGCGTCACGGCCCAGCAACACCGCGTGCACGAGCACCATCGGTTCGCCGGTGTGCGCGACGGTCAGGTACGGCGTGGCCGAGTGCGGCCCGAAGGCGTTCGCGCCCAGATCGCGGTGTACCGCGGCATCGGCGTACCCGTGCAGGTTGATCACCGCTGACATCAGCCCGTCGGAGTTCCGCGCGGAGGCCCAGGCCGCTCCTTCGCCGACAGTTGCCGTCGGCAAAGAATTCCCGGCAACCGCATACCCGCCGCTCCGAACCAGCGCGCCGGCCGGCCCTTCGACCAGCGAGCAGCGGATCTCCCAGCCGCCGTGCACCACGGAGGCCGTCTCGATCGGCCACGGCCCGTCGGTGCCGACCCATGCCTTGTGCCACGACGCCGCCGACCGTACGCCGACTCCGAGTCGCCGGATCCGGCCGCGATAGCTCGACTTGCCGTGCTGGTCGACCAACGAGGTGAGGTTGTCCACCCGCTGCAGCGAGGCGGCGTCCGAGATCTCGGGCCCAGCGTGGTTGGCGAACGCCAGCCGATCGTAGTGCGGATCAGCAGCCGGCTCGATACCCTCGGGCTCCTCCGGCGGCTCGTGATCCGACCCGTGGTTGACGAGTCGCACCACCTGGTCGTGACGGCTCGAGTGGACGATCCAGCCGGGCGCGGCCATCACCCTGACCTGGTCAGCCTGGTCCAGCGGAATCTCTTCCTCCGGGTCAGACCAGACCGGGTGCTCCAGCGGCAGCAGCAGGCCGATGAAGCCCTTCGACGCCCAGTACGGCGAGCCTGGCCCGGAGTACGACTGCGTGGTCGGCAGGAAGGTGTCGTACCAACCCAGAGTCAGCAACCCCCGCTCATCCGGTACGCCGTGCTGCACGAAGTGCCGCGCGATGCCGGAGCACAACCGCCGGGTCGCGCCGGGGCTGATCGGGCTCGCGTCGAGGAGCTGCCCCATCCAGTACGGCGTCGCCGCCGCCATCCGATAGGTGAGCGACCGCCCCTGGTAGATCGGCGCGCCGTCGTTGCCGACCAGGTGGATCGCGTCTTCCAGGAACAGGCTCAGCCGCTCCTTGTAGAGCTTCAGCCGATCGTCGTACTGCGCACCCGGCGTCGCCGCCGCCATCCGGGCCCAGATGCCCGGGTAGAGATGCATGGCCCAGCCGATGTAGTTGTCGAACTTCTGCCCGTCGCCATCGGAGTACCAGCCGTCGCCGACGTACCAGTCCTCGATCCGGTCCAGCCCGCCGTCGATGTCGTCCTGCGAGTACGGCGCTCCGACCGACGCGAGGAACTGCTCGCTGACCACCTGGAAGAGTCGCCAGTTGTTGTCGTGCGTGGTCGAGCCGATGAAGCCGCCCAGCCACTCGACCACGTGCTCCTGGGCGCGGGTGTCCAGCTTCTCCCAGATCCACTCGCGCGACTCGTGCAGCGCGACGGCGATCGCGGCCGCCTCGACCATCTGCTGCGAGCGCGGGGTGAGGCGCAGCCACGCTTCGGGGTGGTCCGGATTCGCGCCGTTGGCGACGCCGCGCGCGTACCGCTCGATCAGCTTCTCGCAGCCCTCGCCGCGGACGCCGGCGATCCGGAACGCGGCGAGCATGAACGAGCGGGCGAAACCCTCCAGCTCGTCGGACGCAGTACCGGATCGGCTCGGGCGGCCGGGCAGGATGATCCGGGCGTTGCCGGGGGAGAAGTAGGGGACCAGCGAGTCGAGCAGGTGGTCGGCGAGCGCCTCCCAGTGCCCACGGACCCAGCCGGTCTGGCGGGACAGCACGCGGTCGGTGTCAGGCAACACGAGGCGAGTCATGCGATTCTCCCGAGCTCGGCGGAGCTGATGGCGTGGTGAAGAGGGGCGCCGGCGGCGAAGCGCTCGAGCTCGCTGATCGCGAGTTCGCCCAGCCGGGCCACCTCGTTCCCGACGGCACCTGCCAGGTGTGGGGTCAGGAAGACGTTGGGCAGATCTAGCAGCGGCGAATCCGGCGGCAGCGGCTCCGGATCGGTGACGTCGAGGACGGCATCGATCCGGCCCGAGACGCACTCCTGCTCCAGCGCCGCAGCGTCGACGATCCGCCCACGAGCAGTGTTGATCAGGACCGAACCGTCATGCAGGAGTCCCAGCAACCGGGCATCGACCAGGCCGACAGTCTCCGGCAGCAGCGGCGCGTGCACGCTCAGGATGTCGCTGCGGCTGAACAGCTCCTCCAGCTCGACCAGCTCGGCGCCCAGGTCAGCAGCGTCGGCCGCACTCAGATACGGATCACTGACCAGTACTTCGAGGTCGAACGCGCGCAGCCTCTCGGCCACCATTCGGCCGATCCGGGAGGCGCCCAGCAAACCGACGACACTGCCGTAGTTGCCCGGCACCGCCCCCGGATCCGGCCGCTGCTTGCTCAGCCGGTACTCCGCTCCGAGACGGAACGCGCGCTTGCCGCTGAGCACGATCGTGGCCACGGTGAACTCGGCCACCGGCAGCGCGTTGGCGACCACCGCGGAGGTGACCTGGATGCCGCGGTCGAAGGCGGCCGGGTCGATGAACCCCTTCACCGAGCCGGCGGCGTGGATGATCGCCCTCAGCTTCGGCGCCGCGTCGAGCACGTCGGGCGTGATCGCCGGGCAACCCCAGCCGGTCAGCAGCACGTCGACGTCGCCGAGCGCGGCCCGGATCGCCGGATCGTTGAGGAACGGGTTCCCGGCGGCGGCGCGACGGTAGACCCCCGGACCGGTCACCAGCACGTCGGCGACCAGCTCGAGGCGGTCGCGAACGGCCGGAACCAGGACGCGGGCACGGCTGGACTCGTTCATCGCCAGCATGACCGTCGGCCGCTTGACGGCGGGCGACGACGGGGCGGAGGTGGACGGCTCGAATTCGGTGCGCACAGGAGCACGCTAGCAAGCGCTTTCCAACTTTGCTCGTTCTGGTCGCGTCGTGACCGGTTCCGGACGTCGGCGGACAGCTGTACAGAAAGATCTCACTGGGCGGAATTCCGGCCCGGCGCGCTGACGTTATTGAGGGAGAAGGCAGGATAGAGGGGCCGACCCGCCCTGAAGGCCACTGAGAAGGAGACGAAGATGCTGCGACCGGACGACCTCTACGAGATCGTCGACGAGTCGGTGGCGACCGGCCCGGCGGCTGCGCCGAAGGTGCTGGTTCATTCGCTCGACGGGTTCATGGACGCCGGCCAGGCCGGCCGGGTGACCGCTGACCACCTGCTCGAGGTGCTGGACAACAGGCTGCTGGCGCGGTTCGACGTCGACCTTCTGCACGACTACCGGGCGCGTCGCCCCGAGGTGACGTTCGCCGAGGACCGCTTCATCGACTACAACCCGCCGCAGCTGTCGCTGCACCTGCTAAAGGACGACGCGGGCGTCGAGTTCCTGCTGCTGGAGGGCGTCGAGCCCGACAACCACTGGAACCGCTTCGCCGGAGCCGTCCGCCAGCTGATCGAGCTCTACAACGTGACACTGACCGTGGGCGTGCACGGCATCCCGATGGGTGTCCCGCACACCCGTCCGCTCGGCCTGACGGCGCACGCGACCCGTCCCGAGCTGGTGACCCGCTCGAACATCTGGGACGGCGAGATGCGCCTCCCGGCGAGTGCCGCGACGATGCTGCAGGTGCGCTTGGGCGAGGCTGGCAAGGACGCGATGGGCTTCGCCGTCCACGTGCCGCACTACCTCGCCGAGAACCGTTTCCCGGGCGCAGCGCTGGCCCTGGTCCACGCTGTCTCCGCCGCGACCGGCCTGCTGCTCCCCAGCAAGGCTCTGCTCGACGAGGCAGCCCTCACCGGCAAGCTGGTCGACGAACAGGTCGAGGCTTCCGAGGACGCTGCCTCCGTGGTCAACGCCCTCGAAACGCAGTACGACGCCGCTGCTGGTTCCGTGAGCCGCGGCAGCCTGCTGGCCGGCTCGACCCCGTCAGCCGAAGAGCTGGGTGCCGAGGTGGAGCAGTTCCTCGCCGAGCTGAACCGCGAAGAAGACAACTAAGCACGCACTGAAGCGGCCGACACCTCAGCAGGTGTCGGCCGCTTCTTCGTTGGTCAGACCGAGACCGACGAGCGCTGCGCAGTACTGCGGGTGAGCGCGTTGTCGACGCTGAAGCGTCCCGCGCCGACGGCCGCTACGGCCAGGGAGAACAGGCCGAGGACGACGACGAGCTCCCAGCCGCCGTTCGCGACGAAGACGCCGTTCGACAGGTGCACGAAGAGGAACGCGCCGGCCATGTCGACGGCCAGCAGGACACCGGCCACGGTGGTGAGCACACCGAGGATCAGAGCGGTGCCGCCGATCAGCTCGACGGCGGCCGCGTAGTACGCGGAGAGGGTGGGGGCGGGGACGCCCATCTGCTCGAAGCCGGCGGCGGTCTTGTCGAGGCCGTTGGTGCTGAACTTCTGCCAGCCATGGGCGATGAAGACGACGCCGAGGCCGACCCGGGCGATCAGCAGAACGAGGTCACGGGACGCGTTGATGGGCCGGGTCAGCGTGCGGAGGGCGCTCACAGGTACTCCTGTCAGTCGTGCGTTTGATGGTTGAACGCTCATCAACATACCTGCAGTCACCGAAAGCTCACCGAAAACGACCGAGTGAGGGCAACCACACCCGTACTCCGAACCGCCTGCGCGACCGGCGGCGGAGAAGCTGACAGGATGAGGCATGCCCGAGTCCCTGGAGGATCTGGTCGAGCTGCTCGACCTGGAGAAGATCGACGCCGACCTGTTCCGTGGGCGCCAGCCGCAGACGACCGCCCAGCGGGTGTTCGGCGGACAGGTGCTCGGTCAGGCGCTGGCGGCGGCCAGCCGCACGGTCGACGCGGATCGGGTGGTGCACTCGCTGCACGGCTACTTCCTGCGTCCCGGCGACACCTCGGTGCCGATCGAGTACCACCCCGAGCTGATCCGGGACGGCCGCTCGTTCAGCAGCCGGAGGGTGGTCGCGTCGCAGCGCGGCAAGACGATCTTCTACATGTCCGCGTCCTTCCAGGTGCCCGAGCCGGGGCTGGACCACTCCGATCCGATGCCCGGCGACCTGGTCCCGCCGGACGAGGCGCCGACGCTCGCGTCGGTCTTCGAGGCGGCCAGCGGCCGCAAGGCCGAGGACTGGAACAAGGAGTGGGCGGCGCTCGACGTCCGGCTGGCCGGGCTGACCGGCCGCCAGTTCTGGATCAGGGCCGCGGGCAAGCTGTCCGACGACCTGGCCTTGCACGCCTGCGTTCTGGCCTATGCGAGCGACCTGACGTTGCTCGGGGCAAGCTTGCTGCCGCACGGCATCATCATCGGTGACAAGCGGATCCAGCCGGCCTCGATCGACCACGCGCTGTGGTTCCACCGGCCGTTCCGCGCGGACGAGTGGTTGCTCTACGACCAGGCGTCGCCGTCGGCCTCGGGCGCGCGTGGGTTCGCCACCGGGCGACTGTTCAGCGAGGACGGCCGGCTGGTCGCGTCGGTCGCGCAGGAAGGGCTGATCCGGCCGGTCGGGCTGGATCTGGACGAGGAATGACGTTGACGGATCTGCTACCGTTTTTCCCATGAGCCAGCACGCAGCGATGACGACGACGCCGAGGAACGTCCCGGCGCGCTGACAGCTGTCTGTCAATCTTCGAAGCCCCGGGGCGAGTGCCCCGGGGCTTCGCCATGTGGACACTCGCCTCACTGATGTTTGAGGAGTTCACCATGTACGACCACCGCAAGCTCGGCCGCGAACTCGGTCTGTTCGACTCCGACCCGCTGATCGGCGCGGGTCTGCCGTACTGGCTGCCGGCCGGCGCCGCGATCCGGCAGGCCTTGGAGCGCTACATCGCCGACGTCGAGCGAAGAGCCGGCTACCAGCAGGTCTACTCGCCGGTGATCGGCAAGCGCGAGCTGTACGAGATCTCCGGCCACTGGTCGAAGTACAGCGACGACATGTTTCCACCGATGGAGGTCGGTGGCGAGGAGGTGGTCCTGCGGCCGAGCCTGTGCCCGCATCACGCGCTGATGTACCGGTCACGGTCGCACAGCTATCGCGAGCTGCCGCTGCGGATGTCGGAGCTCGGCGGGCAGTACCGGTCCGAGCTGTCCGGCGTACTAGGTGGGCTGACCAGGGTGCGCGCGATGCAGCTGAACGACGGTCACATCTTCTGTCAGTTGGAGCAGGTTGCCGACGAGGCGTTGGCCGCGCTCGAGCTGATCAAGCAAGCGCACCGCGATATGGGGATCAGCGCTTCGGGGTACGTCCTCTCGCTGCCTGCTGTCGATGCGCGTTTTGGCGATCCCTCCAGTAAGTACGTCGGGGATGCGGAGAGCTGGGCGCTCGCCGCCGACCTGCTGCGGGAAGTGCTGGTCAAGGCCGGGCTGCCGTTCGAGGAGGCGCCAGGCGAGGCTGCGTTCTACGGGCCGAAGATCGATATCCAGATCGAGGACTCGGCCGGCCGGGAGTCGACCCTGTCGACCATCCAGGTCGATTTCCACCAGCCGGCGGCCTTCGGGCTGGAGTACATGGGTGCTGACGGCAACAAGCATCGGCCGGTGATGATCCACCGCGCGATCGTCGGCAGTATCGAGCGGGCGGTCGCGCAGCTGATCGAGGTGCACGGCGGCGCTTTCCCGGCCTGGCTTGCGCCGGTGCAGCTCGTCGTGCTGCCGATCTCGGAGGCCGAGGAGAAGCTGGCGTCGGAGGTCGCGCGACGTGCGGTCGACCGTGGGCTCCGGGTGGAGATCGCGCACGCGGACGAGGGGAGCCTGGGGGCGCGCGTCCACGAGAACCGGCTGGCGCCGTACCAGGCGGTGATCGGTGCCCGCGAGGCAGCGGCCGGCGCGCTCGCGCTGCGACTGCGCGACGGGAAGAAGTTGCCTTCAGCACCGATCGGGCAGTCGCTGGACGAGATCGCGCTGGCCTGTGACCCGATCCGCTCAGCGCGGTTGGAGCTGGCCGATCAGGTGGGTGACTGACTGGTCGTGGTTGTAGAGAGCGAAGTCGACGGCATTGCCGGTCCGCCGGTGGGCGAAGGTGGCTTGTGACGGCAACAGCAGCGGCTTCCGGAAGTCGACGCGGACCGTGTACGCGTCGGGCAGCCCGCCGGCGCGCTGGATGGAGGCCAGTGCGGCCGCCTTCGACCACATGCCGTGGGCGATCTGCCGGGGGAAGCCGAAGGCCTGCGCGGCGAGTTTGAACAGGTGGATCGGGTTGCGGTCGCCCGAGGCAGCGGCGTACCGGCGGCCGAGGTTGCTCCGGAGATCCCAGACGGCGGTCGGCTCGATCTCCGGCTCGGGGAGCAGGTCGGCGTGTGCCGTCGGGGTGCCGGCCGAGCGGCTCAGCAAGGTGGTCGAGTCGGTCCAGACGACCTCGTCGTCCACCGTGACCGAGCTGAGGATGTCGAAGACGGTGCCCTTCGGGTGCGGGCGTTCGGGGCTGCTGTGCACCTTGATCGCCAGCTCGGCGTGCATCGGAAGCGGCTTGTGCTGGGTGATCGTGTTCGACAGGTGCACGATCCCCATCGGCTTGTACGGGAACGACGGATCCGACATCAGATCCAGGTGCAGCGGGAAGGCGAGCACGTGCGGGTAGGTGACCGGCAGTGCGGGTCCTGCGCTGAAACCCGTCACCTCCCGGTACGTCGTGAGGTGGTCCTGGTCGACCGCCGTGCGCGGCAACTCCAGGGTCAACCCATCGATGTCCGGCTCGTACTCCGCTTTGCGCAGCGTCGCCTTGACCGTCCGGGCGTAGAGCGAGCCGAGGCCCGGCGAATCGTCGTACCGGCGGGTCGCCACGTCAGGCGCCGAGCATGCTCTGGCCGCAGACGCGGACCACGTTGCCGGTGACGCCCGCCGAGGCGGGGTCGGCGAACCAGGCGATCGTCTCGGCGACGTCGATCGGCAGGCCGCCCTGTTGCAGCGAGTTGATCCGGCGGCCGACCTCGCGGATCGCGAACGGCACCTTCGCGGTCATCTCGGTCTCGATGAACCCGGGGGCGACGGCGTTGATCCTGATGTTGCGGTCGGCCAGCCGCGGCGCGTACGCCTGGACGAGGCCGATCACGCCGGCCTTGGAGGTCGCGTAGTTGGTCTGGCCGTTGTTGCCGGCGATCCCGGCGATCGAGGCGACGCCGATCACCGAGGCGCCCTCGTTCAGCCCGCCGGACTCCAGCAGATGCGCGGTGATCCGCTCGGGCGCCCGCAGGTTGACGTCGAGGACGGCGTCCCAGGCGTCGGTGCGCATGTTGGCGAGGCGCTTGTCCCGGGTGATGCCGGCGTTGTGGACGACGATGTCGAGCCCGCCGAGCTCCGCGCCGGCCGCCGCGATCCGCTGCGCCGCGTCGATCGCGGTCACGTCGAGCAGCAGTTCGGTGCCGCCGATCTCGGTGATCACCTTGCGGAGGTCGTTGGCGTTCTGCGGTACGTCGACGCCGAGCACGGTCGCGCCGTCGCGGGCCAGGGTCTGCGCGATCGCCGCGCCGATCCCACGCGCCGCCCCGGTGACGAGGGCGACCTTGCCGGCCAGGGGAGCAGCCGGGTCGTTGCCGACGTGGGGGCCGGTGCCGATTCGGGCGACCTGGCCGTCGACGTACGCCGACTTGGTGGAGAGGAAGAACCGCAGGGTCGAGTCGAGCTGGTCGTGCGCGTCAGGCGCGACGTACACGAGGTTGACCGTGGCGCCGCGCTTGACCTCCTTGCCGAGCGACCTGGTGAAGCCCTCTAGGGCACGCTGCGCGATCTGCTGCTCGGGCGTCGCGGCCAGCTCCGGAGTACGGCCGACGACGATCACGCGGCCGGCCGCGCCGAGCTGGCGGATGACGGGGGAGAAGAAGCGCTGCAGTGAGCTGAGGTCGGCCGTCGAGGTCGCGCCGGTGGCGTCGAAGACGAGGGCCTTGGGGCGCAGCGTGCTCGACGCGACGCCTTCGGACGCAGTACTGAAGGAGGCGCCGATGTCGCGCAGCAGGGCCTGGATCGCCTTGCCCGCGTCGGTCTCGGTGATCGCGCCGAAGACGACCTGGCCGTCGATCACGGCGTCGCCCTCGGTCCAGCGAGGCAGCGGGGTCGGGTCGGGCAGGCCGAGGTTCTTGACCAGCGTGCGGCCCAGCGGCGTACGGGTGAAGGTCTGGTAGCGATCCGTCATCTTCGGTTGCTCCTACTTCTCGAGGATGGCGACGACGCCTTGGCCACCGGCGGCGCAGATCGAGATCAGGCCGCGGCCGCCGCCGTTCTCGTCGAGCTGCTGGGCCAGCGCGGCGACGATCCGGCCGCCGGTCGCGGCGAACGGGTGACCCGCGGCCAGCGAGCTGCCGTTGACGTTCAGTTTGGCGCGGTCGATCTCGCCCAGCGGCGCGTCCAGGCCGAGGCGTTCCTTGCAGAAGATCGGGTCCTCCCACGCCTTCAGCGTGGACAGCACCTGGGAGGCGAACGCCTCGTGGATCTCGTAGTAGTCGAAGTCCTGCAGGGTGAGGCCGGCCCGGGCGAGCATCCGCGGTACGGCGTACGCGGGTGCCATCAGGAGTCCCTCGGCGCCCTTCACGTAGTCGACCGCGGCGGTCTGCGAGTGGGTCAGGTAGGCCAGCGGCCGGAGCCCGTGCTCGGCGGCCCACTCGTCGGTGGCCAGCAGCACCACGGAGGCGCCGTCGGTCAGGGGAGTGGAGTTGCCGGCGGTCATCGTCGCCGTCTCGCCCTTGCCGAAGGCCGGCTTGAGCTTCGCCAGCTTCTCGACGGTGGTGTCGGGGCGCAGGTTCTGGTCCTTCTCGAGACCCAGGTACGGCGTGATCAGGCTGTCCTGGAAGCCACGGTCGTACGCCTTGGCGAGGTTCACGTGCGAGTTGTACGCGAGCTCGTCCTGCGCCTCGCGGGTGATGCCCCACTCGAGCGCGGTCAGGGCGGCGTGCTCGCCCATCGACTTGCGGGTGCGCGGCTCGGCGTTGCGCGGGATCTCGGGGACGATGTCCTTCGGCCGGACCCGGCTGAGCACCTTGAGGCGGTCCTGCAGCGACTTGGCCCGGTTGAGGTCGAGCAGCACGTTGCGGAGCGCGTTGTTGACCGCGATCGGCGCGTCGGAGGCGGTGTCGACGCCACCCGCGATCCCGGCGTCGATCTGGCCGAGGGCGATCTTGTTGGCGACCAGGATCGCCGCCTCCAGGCCGGTGCCGCAGGCCTGCTGGATGTCGAAGGCCGGGGTGGTCGGCGCGAGCTTCGAGCCGAGCACGACCTCGCGGACCATGTTCCAGTCGCGGGCGTGCTTCAGTACTGCGCCGGCCACGACCTCGCCGACCTCCTGGCCGCCGAGGCCGGTGCGGTCGACCAGACCGTTGAGGGCAGCAGTGAGCATGTCGGAGTTCGAGGCGTGCCGGTAGTTCTTGTCCTGCCGGGCAAACGGGATGCGGTTGCCGGCGACGACGGCCACCTTGCGGATCTCGGTCACTGGTTCTCTCCTGCGGTGCTTGAGGGTGAGCGCCGGGCGGTGGCCTTGCTGTGGATCAGTGCCTTCTTGCCTACAGCGGTGGCGAGTGTCGCCGTGATGGCTGTCTCTCTCACCGTGGCGATATCGGCGTGGTGGACGACCGGGTGGCCCGGTACTGCGTCCTTGCCCGTTGCTGCTTTGCCGGTTGCCGGGCTCTGGCGGGACACGATCAGGCCCATCCGGGCCATGTGCATCGCGCCCAGGGTCTGGGTGTAGAGGTGGTTGGCGAGGTAGTCGGTGTCGACCTCGTCGAAGACGCCGGTGCGCTGACCGGCCTTGAGGATCGTGGAGATCCGGTCGAGCGCGGCCGCCATCGCGTTGCCGAGCTTGATCATCACCGGCTCGGTGATCTCGCCGAACAGCTCCTCGCCGGTTCGGCGCAGCAGGCTCATCGCGCAGTCGGCGAAGGCGGGGTACTCCAGGCAGAAGTCGACGAAGACCTCGCTGAGCGCCTTGAGCCGGTTCATCGGCGCCTTGCGGGGCGCGTCGACGGCCTGCAGCCGCCCGTCCAGCTCGGTCAGGTAGTCGACCAGGGTGAGCGCGAACAGCTCTTCCTTGCCGGCGAAGTGCCGGTAGATCAGCGCCTTGTTGATGCCGACCCGCTTGGCGATGTCGTCGATCTGGGCGTCGATGGTGCCGCGCTCGTCGAACAGCTCCCGGGTACTGCGGATGATGTCCCGCTCGCGGTCGCGACGACGCTCCGCCGTGGTCCGGCGGCGTCCGATCGCGAGCAGCGCGGAGCTCATGGATTGATCTTAGTCATATCGGTACCCCTGGGTGCAAACGATAGTTACACTCGTGGGTAACATCACTTCCGTACCACCACCCCTGCAGTCTTGTTCCGGAGGAATCGATGACCACCTCTCTCCCCACCGAGCCGCCCGCCCTCTCGGCCGACGTGATGGGCCTGGCCGGCGAACTGGCCGCCGAGCGCTCGAAGCCGGAGTGGCAGACCTTCAACCTGAACCTGAACGAGGAGCAGCAGGAGATCCGGGACTGGGCGCACACCTTCGCGGCCGACGTGATCCGCCCGGCCGCCGCGGAGTGGGACGAGCGCGAAGAGACCCCGTGGCCGGTGATCCAGGAGGCCGCGAAGATCGGCCTGTACGGGATGGACGCCAGCATCAACCTGTTCATCGACCCGTCCGGCCTGCTGATGCCGCTGGTCCAGGAAGAACTCTTCTGGGGCGACGCCGGCATCGGCATGTCCCTGGTCGGCACCGGCCTCGCCAGCTCCGCCGTCTTCTCCAACGGCACCCCTGAGCAGTGGTCCCAGTGGCTGCCGCGCTGCTACGGCACCCCCGACGACGTGAAGGTCGCGGCGTTCTGCTCCTCCGAACCAGGCGCCGGCTCGGATGTCTCGGCGATCCGCACCAAGGCGACGTACGACGAGAAGACCGACGAGTGGATCATCAACGGCCAGAAGGCCTGGGCCACCAACGGCGGCATCGCCGACATCCACGTGGTCGTCGCGACGGTTGACCCGTCGCTCGGTAGCCGCGGCCAGGCGGCGTTCGTAGTACCGAAGTCTGAGGTGAAGGGCCTCGAGCAAGGCACCAAGCTGAAGAAGCACGGGCTGCGTGCCTCCCACACCGCCGACGTCTTCTTCGACAATGTCCGCATCCCCGCCGCCAACGTCCTCGGCGGCAAGGAGAAACTCGATGCCCGCCTCGCGAAGAACCGCGAAAAGGCCGGCTCCGGCGCCCGCGGCAACGCGTCGATGGCAACCTTCGAGATCACCCGCCACATCGTTGGGTCGCAGGCAATCGGCATCGCGCGCGCGGCGTACGAGTTTGCGTTGGAGTACGCGAAGGGCCGCGAGCAGTTCGGCCGCCCGATCATCGACAACCAGGGCATCGCTTTCAAGCTCGCTGACATGGCAATGGAAATCGACGCGGCCCGGCTGCTCGTCTGGCGCGCCGGCTTCATGTCTGCCGCGCTGATGCGCGGCCAACAGCCCGACTACCGCCACGGCGAAGGCTCGATGGCGAAGCTGAAGGCCAGCGAGGTCGCTGTGAAGGTGACCGAGGAGGCCATCCAGATCCTGGGCGGCAACGGCTACACGCGGGAGTACCCGGTGGAGCGCATGCACCGCGACTCGAAGATCTACACCATCTTCGAGGGCACCTCGGAGATTCAGCGCCTCGTCATCTCTCGCGCGATCTCGGGGATGCGTATCCGCTGACGTCTCCGCAGGTCACCGTCGCCGCGCTGGTCGGCTGTTGTGAGCGACTTGGGCGGAGAAGCAGGTAGCCGATCAAGGCGGTTGTGAACGCGGCGAGGGCGGCGGTGACGAAGCCGGCGGCAGGGGTGAAGAGGTCGATGGCAGCGCCGGCGGCGGGGGAGCCGAGGGCGAATCCGGCGCTGAGGGCGGAGGACTGGAGGCCGGTGGCTTCGCCGCGGGCGTGGGGTGGGGCGAGTTGGCTGACGGCGTCGGCGATGGTGGAGAGGGTGGGCGCGGTGAGGAGCCCGGCGATTGTTCCGGCCAGGCAGAGCCAGGGCCAGGTGTCGGCGAGGGCGGCCGGCAAGGTGGCGAGGCCGAGGAGGCTGAGCAGGAGCCAGGTGGGAAACGGGCGGACCAGACTCCCGTAGACGAGGCCGCCGATCACCGAGGAGATGCCGTAGACCGCTACGACGATTGCTGCCCACGACACCTGACCCGATGCCCGGAGAGTGGCGACGATGGCGAGGTCGATGGCGCTGAGCAGGACCGTGGTGCCGAAGGCCATCACCAGTACTGCGGTCAGCCGGGTTGTCAGCCACTCTCGTCGCGGACGTCTGGTCGCATCGGCTGACTGCTCGTTGTCGCTGACGGGCGGGTTCAGCAGTGCGATACCCAGGCCACCGGCAACGACCAGGGCACCGATGCCCCAGGCAACGATCTCGGGGGACAGGTTCGTGGCGGCGACGATGACGACGGGTGGGCCCACGAGGTAGGACAGTTCGCCCTGGATCGATTCCAGGGCGAAGGCCGGCCGGCGCTGTTCGCCGGACGTCATCACCGCGATGGCCTGGCGGGTGACGGCCTGCACCGGCACCATGCCGAGCCCGGCGACCAGTGCGGCGGCCAGCAGGGCCGGAAAGCTCAGGTGCGGCACACACAACCAGAACGCCAACTGGACGGCGGACGTGGTCAGCAGCACGAACCGGAGTCCGCGGACGTCGATCAACCGGCCGAGCAGCGGACCACCGGCCGTCACCCCGACGGTGATCGCTGCCGCGACCAGCCCTGCGGCCGCGTAGCTCTTGCCGAGGGCAAGGACGACGTACATGGTCAGTGCCATCACGTCAGCGGTGATGGCACACCGCGCCAGCAGCGAGATCGCCAGTAGTGGAGTCATCCCGCGGAGGCCGAGCACTTCCCGGTACGTCGTCACATCAGCCACGCTAGGCGGGTTCGACGGTCATAGGTAGACTGCAATTTGGTTGGCATCGACATAAGCTCTCCTTATGACCACCGACCTTCCTCCGGCACTTTTGCGCTCCTATGTCACAGCCGTCCGGCTGGGCAGTATCGGTCGTGCTGCTGGTGCGCTCGGCAAGACGCAGCCTGCTCTGAGCCAGCAGTTGCGCAAGCTCGAGGGCATTGTCGGGCGGGAACTGTTGCACCGGTCGCCGTCCGGCGTACTGCCGACCCCGGCCGGGCAGGAGCTGCTGCCGTATGCCCAGCGCATCCTGTCGTTGTCGGCTCAGGCGCTCAGTGAGACCGGCCGCGCGTTGACAGGTCGCTGCGGCGTAGGGCTCCTGGAGGACCTGGTCGAATCGGATCTCGCGCTGGCGCTGGCCGATCTGGCCCGGATCCATCCCGAGGCCAGGCTGGAGGTGTTCTGCCTGCCGACCGCGGCGATGCGCGAGGCGTACGAGACCGGTCGGGTCCAGCTCGTCCTCGACGCAGTAGCTGATCTGCCGGCCGAGCCGCGGTGGACCATTCAGCGACCGTTGGCCTGGGCCGTCTGGGACGAGGTCGACGTCGACGCTGACCCGCTCCCCGTCGTGCTGTTCTCCGACCCCTGCCCCTGGCGCACGGCCGTGGTGGATGCCTTGGCGCAGGCCGGTCGCAGTACGCGGATCACGTTCGAGAGCAACAGCCTGGCCGGTGTGCTCGCTGCAGTCCGCGCCGGGCTCGGTGTCACGGCCGTGATGCCCGCCAATCTGGAGCCCGCGATGCTGCACTACGACGTCGGCGCGCTCCCGCCACTGCCCGAGATCGAGCTTGGTCTGGCTCGCCATCCACGCACTGACGGCGATCAGCTGATCAACGCGGTCGAGACGGTTCTTCAGCGCTCGATCTAGGGGCGGTGTCCGAAGCCAGGGGTCCTCTCGTCCACGAGGTTGAGCGCTAGCTCAGCTGCTGTCGGTCGTGCGGTCGGCAGGGTTGGAGCAGACCTACGCGGTCCGGGCCGCAAGATCGGATACCTCAGCAGACGTCGAGGCCACTTTGCGCATCGGCCCTCGCGCGGACGGTTTGGTGGTCCGGGCTGGTCGTGCTTGCTGGCGGCGCGGTGTGGGGCCAGGTCCAGGCGCTGCGCAGGATGAGGGCGAGAAGGGCGAGTTCCAGTGCGATGCCGAGGCCGTAGAAGAACAGCCAGGACTCGCCGACGGCATTGAAGGCTGTGACGGGGATGTAGAGCGAGGCGACGATGAGGTTCGTGGTGCGGTTCGCCCGGGCGGGGAGGGTTGTGGACAGCACGATCATGAGGATCGGGATGGACACGAGGGTCAGTGCGGTGGTGGAGAAGGTCTGGGAGAGGGTGAACTCGAAGACCTTGCCGTCGAGCAGGTCTTCGATGACGCCGGGGGTGAAGAAGTTGAGGATGTCCACGTAGGCGTAGAGGAACATGAAGCTGGTCCACGCGGCGGCGAGTTTGGTTCGCGCCGGGATCGGGTGGTCTTCCAGGGGTGGGCGTGTGCTCATCTTGGGCTCCGGGTGTGGTGAGGGTCGGTAGGTCCACGATCGCGGAGCGTTGCGGTGGGGCGCATCGGTCCGGAGGCCGGAGATGGCCTGGCCGATGGCATGGTGTCTGGCTCGTACTTTCGGTGGGTACGCGACATTCCGGACTCGGCGATGAGCTGGTACAAACAGGCCAAGTAGTCCAGTGCGTGGGGGTGGGGGACGTGAGTGGACAGTTTCCGGGGCGGCCGATGGTCACGGATGGTGGGTTGGAGACCGACCTGATTTTTCATCACGGGCAGGAGTTGCCGTACTTCGCGGCTTTCCCGTTGCTGGAGAGCGAGCAGGGGCGGTCACTGCTGACCCAGTACTACGACGGGTACGCCGCAGTCGCTGAGCGGAGCGGAGCCGCGCTGATGCTGGAGTCCGCGACCTGGCGGGCCAGTAGCGATTGGGGGCAGCTTCTCGGGTACTCCGACGAGGCGTTGGCGCGGACCAACCGGGATGCCATCGCGATGCTCGACGGGCTCAGGGACAGGTACCGACAGACGGTGACGGATGTGGTGGTCGGCGGTGCCGTCGGGCCTCGCGGGGATGGGTACAACCCGGACCGGCAACTCGATGCGGAGGAGGCCGCCGAGTACCACGCGGCGCAGATCGAGGCATTTGCGCAGGCTGGGGCAGACATCGTCACGGCGTACACGCTGACCGGTACCGGTGAGGCGATCGGGATCGTCCGCGCGGCCCGGGCGGCTGGATTGCCGGTCGCGATCTCGTTCACCGTCGAGACGGATGGCCGGCTGCCGTCAGGTGAGTCGTTGCAGAGCGCGATCGCGACTGTCGACAAGGCGGGCGGTCCGGACTACTTCCTGGTCAACTGTGCGCATCCGACCCACATCGAACCGGCGCTGGGAGCTCAAGGTGCTGACCGCATCGCGGGCCTGCGGTGCAACGCCTCCACCAAGAGCCATGCGGAACTCGACGAGGCCACCGAACTCGACGAGGGCGACCTTCAACTGCTCACCAGAACCCACGAGCAACTGAAGCCGCTGCTGCCCAACCTGTCCATCGTCGGCGGCTGCTGCGGCACCGACGCCAGGCACGTAGCCGCCTTGTGGGGCCTCTGATCAAAAGCCCGAGCCGCTACAGCCGGTCGCGGAGTTCGCGTTTGAGGACCTTGCCGTAGTTGTTGGTGGGTAGGGCCTCGATGAAGTGATACTCTTTCGGGCGTTTGAAGCGGGCGATGCGGTCGGTGCAGGTGCGGTCGAGGGCCTCGACCGGTGGCGCGGTGCCGTTGGTGGGGACGATGAAGGCGACGACCGCTTCGCCCCATTCGGGGTCGGGGCGGCCGACGACGGCTACCGCTGCCACGTCGGGGTGGTGGAGGAGGGCCTCTTCGACCTCTCGGGGGTAGATGTTCATGCCGCCGCTGATGATCAGGTCTTTGGATCTGTCGCGGAGGGTCAGGTAGCCGTCGGTGTCGAAGCTGCCCAGGTCGCCGGTGTGGAGCCAGCCGTCTCTTAGGGTGTCAGCGGTTTCAGTGGGCTGGTTCCAGTAGCCGGACATCACTACGCCGCCACGGACCAGGACCTCGCCGACCTCGCCGGGCGGTACGTCGTTGCCTTCAGCATCTACAGTGCGTACTTCGACGTCGGTGCGGGGGAAGCCGACGCTTTGCATGCGGTCGCGCCAGTGGGGGTGGTCGCGTTGGGCGTGGTCGGTCTTGGACAGGGCGGTGATTGTCATGGGGGTTTCGCCTTGGCCGTAGATCTGGGTCAGGCGGGGGCCGAAGGTCTTCAGGGCGTGTTCCAGGTCGGTCAAGTACATCGGGGCGCCGCCGTAGATGATGGTTTTCAGTGCTGTGAGGTCTGCGCCGGCGAGCGCTGGGTCGGCGGCGAGGCGCTTCACCATGATCGGGGCGGCGAAGAAGGACATTCCGGGCCAGCGGTGCAGCAGGGTCAGGAGTTCGGCGCCGTCCAGAGCATTCGGCAGGACGCTCACGGCTCCGCGGGCTACGTGGGGGAGCCCGTAGAGGCCGGAGCCATGGGAGAGCGGGGCTGCGTGCAGGACACTGTCGGTCGCTGCTACTTGGTCGATGTCGGCGAAGTAGCTGAGGGAGGCCATCAGCAGGTTGTTGTGGGTGAGCGTCGCGCCTTTGGGGCGGCCGGTGGTGCCGCTGGTGTAGAAGAGCCAGGCCGGGTCGTTCGGCGCTCGACTGGTGAGGCGCATCGCGTCGGCTGCGGCGAGTTGCTCCCACTGCGGGCCGGGGGCTTGCACGGAGGCAACAGTTTCCATGAGCGCTGAGGTGTGCTCCGGGTCGGTGATCACGACCTTCGTGCCACTGTGGTCGAGGACGTAGGCGATCTCGTCGCGATGCAGCCGCGCATTCACCGGTACTGCGACCAGCCCGGCGTGCCAGACGGCGTACTGCGCCTCGAGGTACTCCGGCCGGTTGCGCATCACGATCGCCACGCGATCACCGGCGGACAGGTCGAAGGCTGACCGCAGGCCGGCCGCGATCGCCGCGACGCGGGCCGCGAACTCGCCCCAGGTCGCGTACAGCTCGGTGCCCTCGGCAATCGCCGGTTCGTCGCGCAGCCGGAGAGCGTTGCGCTCGACCCATGACGCGAGATTCATCAGTTCCACCTCCTGGTCGACGACCTACCATGGCGAGATCCGCACCTCTCACCAACAGCCGGGAGTACCGCGATGAGGCTCGATGCCGAAGAGGCCCGATCCCGCTTGTTGGCGGAATTCCACGGCGTACTCGCCACCCTCCATCCCACTCGCGGCGCGGACCCGCAGCCCGTGGTGTACGCCGTCAGCGGCGACCACCTGGGCATCGCGATCGACAAGGTAAAACCGAAAAGCAGGTCTCGCCTGCAACGCGAGGACAACCTGGAAGCGGACCCACGAGGCACCCTGCTGATCGAGAACTGGAACCCCGACGACTGGTCCCAGCTGTGGTGGGTGCGAGCCGAACTGCGGCACGTGCCGGACCCACCCGCGTCGCTGACCGAGGACCTCGCCGATCGCCTGGCCACCACGATCCCGCAGTACGCCGACCGGCCCTTCCACCGAGTACTGGTCTGCCACATCGTCACCGTCACGGGCTGGGCGGCCGGCGAACACGCCTGAGGCAAGCTCACAGTGAATCCCGCTGAGCCGCGGGCAACGTCACCCGCGCAGTGGTCCCATGACCCGGATCGCTCGTCAGCGTCAACGCCCCACCCATCGCCTCGCACAGCCCCTGCGCGACGATCAGGCCAACCCCCACGCCGGGACCGGTACCGTCCTTCCCCTCGGCGCCGAGCGTGTCAAAGGGGACGAACAGTCGGTCGAGTAGATCAGCGGGAATCCCAGGACCGTCATCGTGGACGACGATGGTCACCAGGCCGGCCTCGGCCGGTTCGCAGCGGATCGAGGCCGTACCGCGTTCGGCGCCGTACCGGACGGCGTTGGAGATCAGGTTGATCAGGACCTGCCGCAGCCGCCTCGCGTCGGTCCAGGCGGACACGTCCAGACAGCTGCCCGCGTCGAGCGTGATCGACCGCCGATCCGCAAGCGGCCGCAGCAACTCGACCGCCTCCCGCGCGACAGGCCCGATCGAGGTGTCTGCCAGGGACACCGGCAAGCGCCCGTCCTCGAGCCGGGAAACGTCCAGTACGTCGTCGACCATCGCCAGCAGATGGCTGGTCGCAGCCGTGATGTGGCCGAGCGCCTCCCGGCGGCGTACATCGTCCAACTCAAGAGTTCCGAACAGCTCGGTGAACCCGATGATCGCCTGCAACGGCGAGCGCAGCTCGTGCCCGAAGGTGGTCAGAAACTCCGACTTGGCCCGGCTGGCCGCCTCCGCGGTCCTTCGCGCGATCTCGGCTTCTCGGCGAGCCCGGCGATCCTCCAGAGCCGCCAGCCGTGCCGTGACGTCGAGTGCGTTGAGGCTGACACACCGAGGGAGGTCGCCGTGGCCGCGCACCATCGACAGCGTCGCCATCACGGTCAAGGCCCGGCCGTGGGACGCGGCCAGGTTCACCTGGAGGGAGGTGTTCTCGGTCTCGCCCGACAGCACGGCATTCCAGGCGTCCTGCCACGGCAGCACGGAGTCGGCGTCCAGGAAAGTGCCGAACAGCAGACCGTTCAGCTCTGCGGCGCCGCGACCTAGAGCCTGCTCGAGCGCGTCGTTGGTCCGGCTGAGCCGCCCGTCGAGTCCGATCAGCGCCATCCCGACGGCGTTGTCGTCGAAGACCCGCCGGAACTGCTCCTCGCTGTCGGCCAGCGCGCCGTAGAGCGCGGCATGGTCGATCGCGACCGCGGCGAGATAGGTGAACTGATCAACCAGTTGCAGCTCCCGGCGGTCCGGCGTGTGCGGCTCGTCGTGGTAGACCGCGAAGGTGCCGAGCACCTGCTCGGACGCTCCGAGGATCGGGGTGGACCAGCACGCGCGCAGACCGTGCGGCAGCGCCAGCTCCCGGAAATCGGCCCAGCGGAAATCGGAGGTGATGTCGGCGGCGATCACCCGGGTACCGCTGTGGGCAGCGGTACCGCAGGACCCGGCGGTCGGACCGAGCAGGATGCCGTCGACCAGAGCCGAGTAGCTGGCGGGCAGGCTCGGTGCGGCGCCGTGGCGCAGCGTTGCTCCGTCCGGCGAGAGCAGCAGGACCGAGCACCTGCTCCCCGCGATCAGCTGCTCCAAGGCTGCGGTGATCCCGTCCAGCAGCTTCGACAGCGGTGCGCCGGACGCGATCTGCTGCAGTACTTCGCTCTGCCGGGTGAGCAACTGGGCCACGTCGTCGGGCGTCAACAGGTCGGCGTGCTCGTCGAGCGCAGACAGGTCAGTCATTGGCCGGCTCCAGTTGGTATCCCACGCCGCGGACGGTCTTGATCCACTCCGGCCGGCCGGGGTCGACCTCGAGTTTGCGGCGCAGCCGGTGGACGTGCTCGGTGACGGTCGCCTCGCCGAGCCAGCCGGGGCTGTTCCAGACCCGGTTCAGCAACTGGGCCCGGGTGAACACCTTGCCCGGGTGGGCGACGAAGAACGCCAGCAGATCGAACTCCTTGGCCGTCAGCTCGACCGCTTCGCCGCGGATCGTGACCGTCCGCGCAGCTGTGTCCAGGCCGACCGGTCCGTGCACAGCCGCCCGCAACGCGCTGGGCCGGGCCCGGCGCAGCAGCGACCGCACCCTCGCTCCCAGCTCGCCCGGAGAGAACGGCTTGACCAGGTAGTCGTCGGCGCCCAGATCCAACCCCAGGATGCGGTCGTAGTCGCCGTCGCGACCGGACAGGACGATCACCGGCAGACCTTCACCGGTGTCCTGCTCGCCCTGCCGGATCCGCCGCAGTACGTCGAGCCCGCCCACCCGCGGCAACGACAGGTCGAGTACGACGAGGTCCGGCTGGTACCGGGCGATCTGCGACAGCGCGAGCTCGCCGTCAGCGGCCTCGAGGACCTGATAGCCCTCCGACTCCAGCTGCCAGCGCACCACCGTCCGGACCGCGGCGGCGTCGTCCACCACGAGCACGGTCCTGGAGAGTTCGGCCACCTGTCCATGATGGCCCAGAGCCGGGAAACGGGTCGGGGCGGAATTTCGCGTTGATCGTCCGTTGATACTTCGTTGGTTCTCCGGTGAGACGGCCCATCGCATGGTGTTGCACGTGCGCAAGCCGGCCGACCAGGCAGTTCCACCTCCCGCGCACTGACCGCAGAGGAGGCGTTTCCCGATGAAGCTCGCACTGTATCTGCCCACCTTCCGCAACCACGTCACCGTCCAGGAACTGGCCGATCTCACCGATCTCGCGGAGGAGCTCGAGTTCGATTCGGTCTGGACGCTCGACCGCGTCGTCGTACCGGAGGCCTCCGACCGTGGCGAGCTGCAGTACTCCTTCGGGATGATGAAGGAGTTCCCGACCCAGCTTCCGGTCGAGTCCCGTGGCCAGTGGTTCCAGGGCTGGCCGCTGCTGCCCTGGCTGGCGGCCCGGACGAAGAAGGTCCGGATCGGGATGAGCATCACCGATACGCCGTACCGGTCGCCGGGGGTGTTCGCGGCCGAGTGCGCCACCATCGACCATCTGTCCGGTGGCCGGCTGAACGTCGGTCTCGGGTCAGGCTGGATGCCCGAGGAGTTCGCCGCGTCCAGCGCCACCGACATCTTCCCGCGCCGGCACGCCCATGTGCGGGAGACGATCGAGATCTGCCAGGGCATCTGGACCAACGAGACCTTCGAGTACCACGGCGAGTTCGCCGACTTCGAGCCGTGCGGTTTCGGTCACAAGCCGCTGCAGAAGCCGCACCCGCCGATCTACTTCAGCGGTCTGCGGGACCCGAAGCGCTCGGCCCGGCGGGTGTCGAAGTACGGGCTGGCGGGCTGGATCGGGATCCAGGACACGCCGCGCGAGCTGGCCGAGTGGCGCAAAGCCATCGGCGGCGAGCTGGAGGAGCTCGGCAAGTCGGTCGACGATCTGGACCTGTGCAGCATGATCTGGTTCACGATCACCGACACCGAGGTCGACCAGACCGACAACGGCAAGGCGTCCAACATCCTGGTCGGTACGGCGGGGCAGATCACCGACATGCTGAAGCGGTACCAGGAAGCAGGGCTGACGATGCCGCTGCTGTGGCCGCCGTTCGCCGACGTACCGGTGTCGAAGACGCTCGATGACCTGAAGCGGCTCAAGGAAGAGATCATGCCGAAGGTGGAGGCGTCCTAGCTGAGCTGTCGCGCGGGGGCGAAGGCGTCCAGGACCGCTTCGGCAGTCTCGGTCACCGCCCCCGCGTCCACCTCCGGTGAGAAGTTCGGGTCGAAGAACACCTCGGTGACACCTTGGGCGCGCAGGTGCGCGAGGTCGCCGAGGATCTGGTCGCGGGTGCCCTGAAAGCGCCGTCGGTCCGCACCGGGATCTTCGTCCAGCAACTCGACCACCGACCGTACGACGATCCGCAACGCCGCCGGATCGCGTCCGGCCTCCAGCGCTCCCGCCCGCACCGTCTCGATCGACTCGGCAATCCGGCTCAGGTCCTGCCGCGAGCTGCAGATCCAGCCTTGCGCCAGTCGGCCGGCCCGGCGCAGCGCTGGTTCCGCCATACCGCCGAGGAGGATCGGCGGATGAGGTCGCTGGACCGGCTGCAGACCCAGGTGTGAGCGGGGCACCGTGTAGAACTCCCCGGCGAACTCGACCGGGTCCTGCGTCCACAACGCCTTCAAGCACCGCAGGTATTCGTCCATCCGCGCACCTCGGCGAGCGAAGGGGATGCCGGCCGCGGCGTACTCCTGTGGCATCCACCCTGACCCGAGCCCGACGGTCACGCGGCCACCAGTCAGCTGATCCATCGTCAGCATGGTCTTCGCCAGCAACGCGGGCGCGGTGAACGGCGCGCACAGAGTGGCGGTGCCGAGCCGAATCCGCTCGGTGTGCCCGGCAACGTACGCGAGGGTGACCACCGGGTCATGGACCGCCCGGTACGACGTGTCGTCGGCCGGCCGTCCCGTCGGATCCTGCCCACCGGCCGCGGCTGGGACGAGAACGCGCTGGAACGTCCACAACGACTCGTACCCGAGCGCCTCGGCGCGTTGCGCGATCCGAATCATCGTGGCCGGCGTCGCCCAGCTCCCCGACACCGGCAGTCCGAACCCGAGCAGTGGCAGCTGATCTCCCATGGACGCAGCCTCTCAACCAGTTCGGTCGGTGAGAAGCCGAGCAGGCATTGCCAGGTGGGGGCTGTCGGCGGGATGCTGGGCATAAGCAAGGGGGGGCGGTTGGAATGGCTACTACATCGCGTGCGGGGGCAACGCAGAAGACCAAGCCGTACAAGGCGGTCGGGGCCGGGGTCTTGAGTGGGCTCATAGCCTTCGGAGGGTCTTTGGTGACAGCGCTTCAGGGGCCGACGGCAAGCTTCGGCCAGATGACGGACGGGCAGTGGGTCGCCGCGGTGCTCGCCGCGTTGGTTGCCATTGGCGCCACCGGAGGGGTCACGTACGCCGTACGCAATCCGCCGGCCTAGCGGTGAGCGCGGTCGAGCTGCATGCGCTTGCTCCTGCCGCATCGGGACACCATCGGTTGTGGGTCGGTGTCTTCGATGGTGCGCGGCCGGAGCGGCTCGAGTGGACGGTCAACGGGAACCCGGTCCGGGACGGTGACATTCGTGAGGTGAGGGCGCTCACGCCGGTGCCGTTGCCGGAGGTGGTGACCCAGACCGGGGTGTTCGAAGTACCGGTCTCGGAGGCGCGGCTGGATCGCCCGCCGCCGGACACGGTGGTGGTGACCGCGGTGTGGGCCGATGGTCGCCGGGAGAGCAGTTCGCTGACGAATCGTCCGCTTCCTGGCCGGCTGCCCTCGGGGCTGGGGGAGACGTTCAACGTCCTGGCGGTCTCGTGCTTTTACGAACCAGGCGACTCGGGTGGTCGAGCCGGCCAGCTGGTGGAGTACCTGAGCCAGAACGACGCCACCCGTCCGGACCTGGTGATCGGCATGGGGGACCAGGTGTACCTGGACAATCCGTTCCTCAAGTCGCAGGCGCTCTACAGCCAGGCTGCGCTCGCGAAAGCGTTCGAGGTCAAATACCGGAAGAACTGGCAGGGTTCCTCCTACGCGAAGATCCTGCGGGCGGCTCCGGTCGCGTCGATCCCCGACGACCACGAGTACTGGAACAACTATCCGCAGTCGCAGATCTTCTGGCCGGCGACGATGTTCGGCGGCAGCCGTGATCACTGGGAGCTGGCGGCGCGCGAGCTGTTCGACGCCTTCCAGCTCGCGGAGACCGGCCGGTACTCGTATCGCATCGACGTTGCGCCGGTGTCGTTCTTCCTGCTCGACAACCGGTCGTTCCGCACGGTCAGCCGGTGGCGCAACCCCGGCAGCAGCGCTCGCGCCGACGATCTCGAGCTGTTCGACAGCTGGGTCGACGAGGTGATCCAGAGCAGCGAGTTGCTCCCGGTGCTGGTGACCGGACCATCGCTGTTCCAGCCGGCGAAGGGCGGCTTCGCGAAGTACCGGGATCAGAATCTGGCGAACCTGACCGACTACCCGCACATCATGCGAGGCCTGCTCAAGCTGTCGAGCCATGGGCGTCCGCCGCTGGCGCTGACCGGCGACGTCCACTACGGCCGGGTGGTCTCGGCGACGCACCGGACCGGCAACCGGGACCGGCCGTGGAGCAACCTGTACGAGGTCATCTCCTCGCCGTCGTCCATGGTCGGGCTGCGGCCGCGGCCGGACGGCAAACGGCCCGAGGCCGAGAAACCGGATCGGCATTTTCACGTGGAGGGCACCACGGCGATGCTGGACTGCACGATGCAGTGGCCGGCCAAGGACGCGGACAAGATGGGCGACCACGTCACCTTGCTGCAGTTCAGCCGGAGCCAGACCGGCGTCGACGTGGACACGCAGTACTGGATGATCAACGAACCCGGCAAGTCCATGAACCCGATCCGCGCGCCGCGGCTGTCGCTGCGGCGCCTGTGATGGCCAAGGAGATCTGATGCTCACTGTTCGCGGCTCGGCGGCGCTCGACCCGGCGAAGAAGCACTTCCAGTGGGACGCCCGTGCGGCCGGCGAGGACAACCTCGACTGGGTACGCCGTCAACTGGTTGCCCTGGGCCACAGCCCGAAGGGGCCGAAGGCAACCTGGTTGTTGCTGGTCGGCGGCACCGGGATCTACGACTTCCGGCTCAAGGTCGCCCAGTCGCACCTGCGGCACGACATGACGCCGAGCCACTGGTCTCATGCCGCGCTGATCTCCACCGTGAACACGAGGACCGGGACGAGCCGGCTGCTGGAGACGTCGCTGGAGCCGCAGGAGGGGTTCGAGATGCCTTCGACGTTCAACGGAGTCCAGGGCGCGACGCTCGACCGGTACGCCGATCCGGAGCGGTACCCGAACATCGCCCTGATCAGGGTCCCGGTGGATCCCGACCTGTGGCGCGGCGATCTGGAGAACCAGAAGTCGATCCTCGCTCAGTTCGCTGAGCAGCGCGTCGCGATCGACGTGCCGAGTCTGATCCTGGAGTGGCTCGCTTTCGTCTGGGGCGCGGGCGCTGCCGGCAACCCCATCCTGAACGGGCACGGCATCCCCTCGGCGGCGGTGATCGAGTCGCTGATCGGCGCCGCGGGGTACGACCTGTGTCCCGGCTTGGACAGCGCGGCCAGCTCCCCGGAGGCGTTCTGGCAGACGGCCAAATGGTGGCAGGCCAGCGTCGAGGCGCTGAACCTTGAACCGCTGCAGACCCGCTACTACCTCTACGGGCACGACCCTGCGGATGCCGCCGCGACGCCGCCGACCCGCAAGCGTCCCGCGGCGAAGCGCGGCGCGGCCGCCAAGAAGGCCGCGACTGCCAAGAAGGCGGCGTCCGGTACGCCGGATGTCTCCGACCTGATCCGTACTCCGGCGCCGCCGCTGTTCCGGCAGGCATCGCAACTCACCCAGGAGCTGTTCCGACGGCAGTGAGGCGCGTGGGTCTTATGGGGTGCTGAGACCGAGGTCCGCGGTTGTAGGCGGGCTCTCGGCGTCCCAGACTCTGGCGTAGGTCTCTGCGACGAGCGGCCAGATCTGGCGCAGACCGTCTTCGACCGACTCGATCTCACCGGCCAGGTCTCCGGACACGACGAACTCGTGGGGGATGAGGCGACCGGCGGTGTCTCGGCGTCCTAGCGGATCGGGCCAGCGCAGCGCGACCTTTCCCGCAGTACGCCGGTACGCCGTCGGCTCGTCCTGGAGGTCCGCGAAGGCGTTTTCGTACTCGCGGAGTGGGTCGGGCAGTCCGCCGTTGAGAAGGAAGCGGAACCCCCAGGAGCGGCCGCGGGTGGCCCAGATCAGGGTCTCGGGCGGGGCGCTCATTTCAGGCTCTTGATGATGAGTTTGTTCTTGACGCCCTGCTCGAGGTCCAACTTGAACTGGGTGAGCGTCGCGGTCAGATAGTCGTGGTGCTCGCGCGCCTGGGCGTTGATCTCCCGGAGCTGCGAGCCGGCCAGCTTCGCCGCCTCGGTCAGGACCGGAATCGCCGCCACACCAGCCAGCGGGCCCACCTTGGGCAGGAATGCCATCAGCTTGTCGATCCCCAGGGCCTTGCCGCCCGCCAGGACCGCCGCCAGCGTCTCGGCGCCGTCCGCCAGGGTGTCCAGTACCTTCCGCGGGATCTCCATCCGCTCGTTCCACTGGACCCGGCGCTCCAGCGGAAGCATCGAGGCCACCGGCAGGATCAGGTCGAGCCCGACCCGTTGGGTCACGTCGATCTCCACCGGTTCGGCACCGGCCGCGGAGAGCTCGAACTTGGCCGAGGAGAGCAGCATGAAGTCCTCGCCGACCGAGAGCGCCTCCGGCGTGTCCACCAGGTCCTTGAGCGTCGAGCGCAGACCCTCGATGTGGCTGGCCGCCTTCTCGATGACGAGATCGCGGAAGGAGTGGATGTCCCAGTCCGGGAACAGATCCGCCTTGGACAGCGCCAGGATCCAGATCCGCGGGAACTCGACCAGCCGGTCCTCGTCGCCGAGCAGGTCGTCCTTGAGGCGCAGTACGCCCTGGCGGAAGTTTGTCAGCAGCGACTTGAGGTACCGCTCCTCCTCGCCCGCGTAGTCCAGCAGCTTCTGGCCGTCCACCAGCAGGATCGCGACGTCGGACCGCAGCAGCGACCGGAAGGTGTCGATCCGCCGGTTCGCCTCCTCCTCACTGCTCGGCGTCTCCTCGAACCACTCACCGGGGTAGTCGTGCCACGCGAGCCGCAACGCGTCGAACGGCCGCTTGCTCGCCGCGGGCTTGTCGCCACCCTTGAGCTTCACCGAGAAGTAGTAGGTCGTCGCCTCGAACCGAGTCGGCGCAGGCGCCCGCGCGCGGTCTCGCATGCCGAGGTAGTTCTGGTAGAGCCGGTTGCCCTGACCCGTGTCGTCCGCGACCAGGTCCCACAGGTCGTTCGAGTACGACCCCTCCTGGGTCGGCCCGAAGAACGAGGAAACGAGCACGGTCTTCCCGGAGCCGCTCTCTCCGAACACTGCGATGTGCTGCTCGCGGATCCTGGGATATTTCGCCATAGCGCGAAACGTACAGGCTTTGGCCGTTCCGCGGGTCAGGGGCGGCGGGTGTGGAAGGTACGGCGTAGGTCGGTGATCCAGGCGTTGGGGTTTTCCTAGGGGATGAAGTGGCCGCCGTGGTCGGGGGATTCAGGTGACCGTTCGACCGACGCAGTGCGGGACATCGATCTAGACAGACGGGTGGTCCGTCAGAGAGTTGGTGCAGATAAGGCATCTGCGGGATCTATTCGCGGGCTGCCAGTTCGGACAGACTGTGCGCGGTAGCAGGGGGGGGCACCATGTTTTACCTTCGAAGTTCTGTCAAGGCCGGACCATTTCGCTTCAGTATGGGGACGTCCGGGCTCGGGGTCAGCGTAAAAGTCCCTGGTTTCCGGGTGGGCGTCCGGCCTCGCGGCAATTACGTGCGTGTCGGCGGCGTTGGGGTGAGCTACCGCGCCACCGGTGCGGGGACGGTGCCGTTGGCTCGACCTGGGCCGGGGTCCCACTACCAACAGGCGCAGGTCGAGATGAAGGACGTCACAGGCGTGACAGCGATGTCGCTCGCCCCGACAGGTAGGGGCGATGTCGTCGACCAACTCAATGCGGCAGCGGCACGGCGAGGCTGGGGTTTACCTGTAACGATTATCGCCGGTGTGCTAGGTCTCTTCACGTTGCCTTACGGCTTGTTGATCTGGATGTTGGCTGCACCGTTGTGTTGGTGGCTCTTCCTTCGGGACAAGGCACGCCGCACCGTCGTGCTGTTCTACGACGTCAACGACGCGCCGGCCGCCTGGTTCGACGCCATGGTGACGAACTGGGGATGGCTGGTGGGGGCGAAGCAGTTGTGGAGAGAGGTCCAGTCCGGGCGCGTTCATACGACGTACCAGCACAAGACCAATGCCGGCGCCAGTAATTTGGTAAGCCGGGTGCCGGTGGCAGCCAGTCTGGCTGGTCCGGGGCACCTGGCCACCAATGTGGCTGTTCCTTCGCTCGTCGCAGGTGGCTCCAGTCTCTACTTCCTGCCCGATCGGGTTCTTCTCCTCGACAACAAGCACTACACGGACATCAGCTACCGGCATTTGCACGCCAACGCGTACCGGCAGCGCTTCATCGAGAGTTCCGGTCGGGTGCCGAAAGACGCGCAACGGGTCGGTCAAACCTGGCAGTACGTCAATGTCAAAGGTGGTCCGGATCGGCGGTTCGCCAACAACCCGGTTCTGCCGGTCATGCTGTACGGGAATGTCGATTTCAGCACTGTGCAAGGGCTGGATTGGCGTCTGCAGGTGTCGCGAACGGATGGAGCGATCTCGATCTCCGAGACACTTGCCGCCGTACCTGCGATCGAAGGACCGTCCTTCTGACTGCTCCACAGCTGGCCGCTCATTTGCTTCAACACCACCTCCACACTCGCAGTACGGGGTCAGGGGCGGCGGGTGTGGAAGGTACGGCGTAGGTCGTTGACCCAGGCGTCGGGGTTTTCCCAGGGGATGAAGTGGCCGCCGGTGGTGTGGGCGGTGACGTTGACGTGGTTGAACCAGGCTGACTGGGGGCCGGATTTGAAAGCCTCGACGCGGTCGTCGGTGGTGTGGATGCCGGGTGGGTTTTCGTAGCTGACGAAGGTGAGGCCGACGGGGGCTTCGACCACCGGGGTGCGGTTGTGGGACGGGGTCCAGGGGTAGCGGTTGGCCCAGTAGATGGTGGCGTGGGTGAGGAGGTCGTCTTTGGTGAAGACGGTTTCGAGGGGGCCGTCGCTCCAGGCGTTCCAGCGTTCGAGGAGCCAGGCGAGGAGGCCGATGTGGATGCCGTAGAGGGCGTCGGCGTACTTGTGGCCGAGTTGGCTGGTGACGAGGCCGCCGATGTCGCAGCCGCCGGCGGCGTACTTGCCGTAGCCGAGGGTCTCGGTCATCAGGGTGTGAGAGAGGTCGGAGACCTTCCAGAAGTTGACGTCCGGGAAGCCGGTGAGGGGGCCCGGGACTTGCGCCAGTCGTAGCCGTCGCGCCAGTAGGTGACTAGCTCGGTGAGGTAAGCGGCCGGTACGCCGTACGACCAGTCCTCGTTGCCCTCGTCCAGCGGGGGGGGGGGCGAGTCGGGTGCGCAGGTCGGCGAGGACCTCGTCGGAGACGTGGATCGGGGTGGGCTGGAGATCAAGCACACAACAGATTTACAACATCACCGGAAGGCAGGCGGACCACCCTGCAGCGCCCGATGCGTGGCGTCGGTGTCGGCGAAGAAGTTCGGGACCTGGGTCTCCGCGTCGTAGTACCGGTGGAAGACCGGCGTCTGCGATCCGGACAGCGGGGGTACGATCCAGCTCCAGTCGGCGGGGCAGCGGCGGCCGGCTCGTTCTTCGCGTTCGAGGTGGATGAGGAAGCGGCGCGACTCGGTGTGGTGGTCGCTGATGCTCACGCCGTTCTGCTGGAACGAATGCAGGACCGCGCGGTTGATCTCCACCAGCGCGCGGTCACGCCAGAGGGTCGCTTCACTGGAAATGTCGAGTCCCATCCGACCGGCGACCTCAGGGACCATCGCGTAGCGGTCGCTGTCGCCCAGGTTGCGGGCGCCGATCTCCGTGCCCATGTACCAGCCGTTGAACGGCGCGGCCGGATACGAGATGCCGCCGATGTCGAGCCGGTTGTTGCTGATCACCGGTACTGCGTGCCACCGCATCCCCAACTCGGCGAACCACGCCAGCTCAGGGTGTTCCAGCGGTACTTCGTGCAGCGACTCATCAGGCAACTGGAACAACTGCGGCCCGTCCTCGACCGTCTCCACCACAAGCGGCAACACATCGAAAGCCCCCGGTACTTCGGGCGGCTGCCACCCACGCTGGACGAGTTCGCTGGTGAAGGCGACATAGCGGGGATCACCGAGGACCCGGTCGTGCGGCTGCTCGTACCCGGCGTACCGGATGAGTTGCTCGTTCCAGATCCGCGGCGCGGGCCTGGTCGGGGTCTCGGGGGCGAACACGCTGATCATCGGCCGGATCTTGCCGCCGTTGTGCGCCATCCGCAGATGGTCGAAGCAGTGCCCGGCCAGCTCGGCGGCGTCGGAGACGGTTCTCAGATCGCGCACCTGCAGGCTGTGCCAGTACAGCCGTCCGATGCAGCGGGCGTTGTTGCGCCAGGCGACCCGAGCGCCGAAGGTCAGCTCCTCGGGGGTGTGCCAGTAGGTGCCGGTCAGGTCGATCTCGCGCATCACCGCGAGCAGCCGCGGTCCCAACGGCCCCGCCTGCGCGTTCTCGGTATGGAAGAGCTCAAGAAATTCCTCAGCAGCAGCCCGAACCTGCTCGACGTCAGCGCTCCCGGGGCGCGGCTCAGGAGCAGGCTGGCTCACCAACGGACGCCTGACCCGGATTCGCCCCGGAGCGGGCACTGCCCGCCGTCGACCGGTCCGTAGCGGCTTGCGCCACGGCCTGTCGCCGACCTGCAGCAACTGCTCCCCGGCGTGGACCGCGATCAGCTGCCGAGCGCAGATCCAGACGGCCAGGAAGAGCACAGCCACACTCAGTACTACGAAAGCCTGCCGATCGGCCGCCTCGGTCCGGCGAAGACCGACTGCGCCGATCGCGGCACCGAATCCGATAACAGCGAGTAGAAGAGCCACCAGCCGGCGATGCTGTGTCACCGGTTGAGCGGCCGAGACGCCATGGGCGGGGCAGGTCGGCTGCGACTCACTCATGGGGGGTCAGTCCGACCTTGGCGAGGTCGAGCGGCTGCCGTTGCGGGTGACGGCCCGCCAGTCTCCCGCTGGATCATGCAAGGGATCCGGCGGGCTGGGCGGGACGACGTTCCCGAGGTTGTCGACCTCGGTGGCGAACGAGTCCACCAGCGACTGCATGTGCGCCTGCGCCGTCTGCGCGTACGAACGGACCTGCTGCCCGGCCGTGTCCATCGCCTCGGCGACGATCTTGCGCTCGTGCTCGCGGGCCTGCCCGATGCGCTCGCGAGCGTCCCGGCTGACGTCCTGGACCATCTCCTCGACCACCAGCTGGGCCTGGCTGAACATCTGGACGACCTGCTCGTTCACCCGGTCGCCGGCCTGCTCGTAGTGGTCCAGCTCCGCCTGAACGCGCTGCAGCTCCAACCGGCTGCGCTGCTGCTCGGCCTGCCCGCGTAGCAGCTCCGCCTGCAGGCGCTCGTTCTTGGACCGGCTCTCGCTCAGCTCCAGTTCGGTGGCCTGGATCTGGTCAGCCAGCAGATCGAGGTACTCGTAGACCTTGCCCGCGTCGAGGCCGCGCATCCGCCGCTGGAACGTCTCGTCCCGAATCGAGCGGGGTGTCTGATGCGCGGAGCGGTGTCGGTGGTTGCTGCTCGTCACTTGCTGTCTCCTGACCTGATGGCGCCGGCCCGACGGCGTGCTCGCCCGCGGCTGCGTAGTAGAAGTGCTCGTACTTGATGTACTCCGGGCGCAGGCCGGCGGCGGCCAGCTGCTCCAGCGTGTGCGCGACCATCTGCGGACCGCCGCACACCATCGCGGTGCGTCCCGTCAGCGACTGCCGGGCGGCGACGGTGCCGACCTTCCCGCGGGTGCCGGGGTACGACGGGTCGTCGGACACCACCTCGGTGTACTCGAACCAGGGCCTGGTCCGGGCCAGCTCGCGCAGCCGGGGCCGGTCGTAGAGGTGCCAGGGCATCCGGACACCGTGCAGCAGATTGACCAGCGGTCCGGCCTGGAATCGTTGCCACTCTTGGTCGATCTGCTCCAGCACCGACAGCAACGGAGCCAAGCCGGTACCGCCGGCGACCAGCAGCAGCTCCTTGCGGTCGCCTTCCCGCCTGGTCAGCCGCTCGCCGACCGGTGCGCCGAGCTTCACCGTGTCACCGGCCTTCAGGGACCGTACGACGGTAGGGCTCACCCGCCCGCCGTCGATCTGCTGGACGTGCAGGTCGATCGTGCCGTCCTGGCGCGGCGCGTTGGCCGGGCTGAAGTACCGCCACAGCTTGGGGCGTTGCGGGATCTCCATCGACAGCGACTGCCCGGGCCGGAACGGGAACGTGCGCCGTGGCCGGACGGTCAGCAGGGTGAGGTCCATGGTCCGGCGCTCGGCCGAGACCACCTCGGCGTCCCACCAGTCCGGCGTGGTCTCCGACGACGTCTCCGCCGCCTCGACCATGATCCGCGCGACCAGCTGGTACGCCGCGGTCCAGTGCGAGGCGAGGTCCTCGTCCCACTCGGGGCCGAGGAAGTGCGCCAGGGTCGCGCACAGCGAGGCGCCGACCGCGTTGTAGTGCTCGGTCATCACCGCGTACTTGCGGTGGTCGCGGCCGAGGTGTTGCAGGAAGGCGACGTCGTTCTCGATCTGCTCGGCGTGGCTGACGATCCGGCCGAGCGCGCCGACGAACTTGTCCCGCTGGTTGGACATGTTCAGCGGGAACATCGTCCGGACCTCGGGATGTGACACGAAGAGGTGCGAGTAGAAGTACAGCGGGACTTTTTCGCCGTGTCGGGTGACCTGGTCCCAGCTGCGTTGCAGCGCGTTGGCGTCCATCGGGTCTATCCGCGTCGGAAGGACGGCTCCTCGGGGAGAACGGATGGTTCGGCACTGGACACCTGGTACTCCCGGTTGTCGGCAGCTCGAGCCGACGGATGATGCGTGGACAAGGGTTCCCTCCCAGTTCAGTCCCCGAGCCTGCGGTTCTCTGCGACCTACCCCCGGTCCGGAGGGCCGAAACCGCCGATCGGACTCAATCGTTCCGAAATTCCCGCCGGGACGAAACGGGCAAGCGCTTAACACGCGGTGAAGGCCCGGACACGCTGCGAGAAAGGCGATCTGGACCGGAATCGCGGAGAATCAGGAGAGCCGAGCCGGAGGGTGCGCAAGGTGATCGCTGATTCGTCCTACGACCGTGCGGCCGCGGCGCAGATCCTCGGTGACGTGCTCGCTGACGTCGTACTGCGTGCGGAGCAGCCGTTCCCGATCGCCGGAGAGCCGCGATCGACCGAGCTGGAATCGATGCCGGGAAGTCACCTCGGCAAGGCCCAGTCCAGCTACTTGCGGACCAGGATGCAGCCTTGCCCGGCCGAGCTGGTGACCAGCGCGACGCACCAGGTGATCTGGAACGACAGCGGCGGTGTGGTCAACGTCGCGCACTACGGGCCGTTCGGCGCAGTCGTGCCCGTCGTTGCGCGCGAAGCGACGCTGGTACTGCGGCGCGCGCTGGCGGCCGACTCGAGGGCGCAGGCCGCAGCAGAGCACTTGACCGCGGGGGAGCGCGCGACGATGGCCGCGACCACGACCGATCGCGATCCGATCGAGATCCTCAGCGTCGGGCTGGAGACCACGGCTCGCGCGCTGGTCCAGCACGCTTACCTGGCCGAGCAGACGCCGTACCGGGATCCGGCGTCGTTCGCGCGGGGGCTGCGGGACTCAGGCGTCTTCGCGGTGGTGGCGAACACCTGGTTCTGGGGGCTGCAGTCGTCGACGTACCGGCGCGGGATGATCCCGGTGGCCTTCACGCAGAAGGCTGACGGTGGGGTTCGGTACACGACCAGGTCGGCGGCCATGCTGCGGGCGATGAAGGACGCGACGATCGCCCAGGCTCGCAGCGGGAGAGATGAGGATGCGCCGGCGCAGTACGTTCACCTGCCGGTCGGTGAGCAGCCGCGATGCCTGGCCAATATGCCGACCTCGGTGGGCGGCCTGAGGGTGATCCTGCTGCCCCGGGTGGTCGACGCCTTTGTCGAAACGTTCGTTCGTCTGCTGGAGTGGGAGGAGAGCCCGATGAGTAGTCCCGTCGACGAGGTGTTCGAGGTACCGGACATGACCTGCTCGCACTGCACCAGCACGGTCACCAAGGTGCTGCAGACCAACGGCGTCACCGTGTCGCAGATCGACCTGGAGACGAAGAAGGTGGTCGCGGCCTTCCCGTCCCCGGACGTTCGCGAGCGCTGCTTCGACGCGATCCGCGACCGCGGTTTCACCGTGATCGCCTCCTGACCAGCGGCTACTGGCCGTCCTTCGGCTCCTGTTTCCTGGCCTGCTTGGACTGAGCGGCGGCGCCGATCCCGGCGCCGAGAGCGATCCCGATCCCCATCCCGAGGGCGAGGTTGTCCAACAGCAGGCCGAGGGAGGAGCCGAGAGCGACTCCTATTGCGATGCCGAAGGCCATCGCCGTGCCGGCGTCGTTCTTGATCGACTTCTTCTCCGGCTCGGGCTCGTTGTGCTGACTCATGGTCTCCTGGTGCCCAGGTCCGGCGCTTTCAGTCGCGCCGGACCTGGGCCGGTCAGCCCTTGACCGCGCCGGACGTCATGCCGGCGACGATCTGGCGGTTGAAGAACAGGAACATCACCAGCGGCGGGATGGTGATCAGCAGGATGTTCATGAACAGCAGGTTGTACTGCGTGGTGAACTGGCTGGAGAAGTTGTAGAGGGTCAGCTGGACGGTGGCGTTCTGGTCGCCGGGCAGGAAGTACAGCGGGTTGACGAAGTCGTTGAAGACGACCACCGACTGGACCACCACGACCGTCACGATGACGGAGCGCAGCAGCGGGAAGATCACTTGGAAGAACAGCCGGACCGGGCCGGCGCCGTCGATGATCGCGGCTTCGTCGAGTTCGCGTGGGATGGTGGCGACGAAGGCCCGGAACAGCAGGATGCAGAACGACAGCCCGAAGGCGATCTCGACCAGGATCAGCCCGGGCATGGTCCGGAACAGGCCGATTCGCTGCAGCACCCAGATCGTCGGAACCACGGCCGGCGGGATGATCAGCCCGGCCAGCACCAGGAAGTTGATCAGGCCGTTCCAGCGGCTCGACCGGCGTTGCAGCACGAACGCCGACATCGCGGCCAGCACGACCATCCCGGCGACGCTGGCGACGGTGAGCACGGTGCTGTTGATGAAGGCGATGATCAGCATGTAGTCGCGGGCCTCGACGACCGCGACGAAGTTCTGCACGAACTGGAACTGGTGCGGCCAGGAGAAGTCCAGCAGCGAGGCCTGCTGCCGGTCCTTGACCGCGGTCAGCACGATGAACGCGAACGGCACCAGGAAGACGACGAACGACACCAGGATCGCCACCGAGCTGAGCAGGTAGTTCTTCTGCCTCACAGCTCCACCTCCCTGCGGTTGAGGAACCGCGACAACGGCAGCACGATCGCCGTCACCACCAGGAACAAGATCACGTTGCCCGCCGTCGACAAGCCGTAGAACCCGGCCTGGTACTGCTTGTAGATCACCGACGCGATCACGTCCGAGGTGAACCCGGGACCGCCCCGCGTCATCGCCCAGATCAGGTCGAACGACCGCAACCCGCCGATCAGCGACAAGATGATCACCGTCACCGTGGCCGGCCGGGCCAGCGGCAGGATGATCCGCCGGAACCGCTGCCACGCGGTGGCCCCGTCGACCTTCGCCGCCTCGAGGTACTCCGCCGGGATCGACACGATCCCCGCGATGTAGATCAACGTCGCCAGCCCGACCCCTTTCCAGACATCGACCAACGCCACCGACAGCAGCGCGTACTTCGGGTCGGTCAGCCACCCCGGCCCGTCGACCCCGAGCGCCGCCAACGCGCCGTTGATCAGCCCGCGCTCGGGGTTCATCAAGACGGTGAAGGTCAGCCCGACCCCGATGGTGGAGACCAGCACCGGGAAGAACACCACCGACCGCAGGTAGCCGCGGGCAACGATCTGCGAGGTCAGCAGGACCGCCAGCAGCAGCCCGAGCACCACCTTCGTCCCGGAGGTGACGACGGCGTAGATCAGCGTGTTCGTGAAGCCCTTCACCAGGGCGGGCTCGGAGAAGAACGTGCTGAAGTTGCCGAACCCGATGAACTTCGACTCGAAGATGCTCCAGCGGGTCAGGCTGAAGTAGAACGACGCGAAGGTCGGGATCGCGAACAGCACGCCGTAGACGACCGCGGCCGGCAGGTAGAACCAGTGCGAGTACGGACTGCGCAGCCGCGCACTGCTCACCAGCCCTCCAGCCCGAGCTGCTGGGCCTGCTTCTTCACGTCGGCGTCGTAGAGCGTGGCGCCGGCGTCGGCCTTGCGGATGCCCGAGCCGACCTCGACGGTGATCTGCTCCAGCGACGGGCCCTTCACCGGGGACAGGAACTCCAGCGCGAGGCTGGACGAGCCCTCCTTGTCGATGTAGGGCTGCATGTCCTGGACCACCTGCGGTACGTCGGCGGGCAGCTTGCAGTCCTTCACCGCGAACGGCCCGGTGACCGCCCCGGCCTTCGCCTGCGAGTCGCACCCCTCCTTGCTGGAGATGAAGCCGAGGAACTTCTTCGCCGCGTCGAGCTTGGCGCCCGTCGTACTGGTCGGGACGTAGACGCCGGCCGGCGCCCAGACGGTCAGGCCGTTCTTCGCTGCGTCGTCGCCGGGGATGGCGAACAGGCCGACGTCCTTGGTCGAGTTCGGGTAGGTGGCGGCCAGGTCGCTGACCACCGCGGACAGGATCGGGTAGTGCGCACCTTTGCCCTGGGCAAGCAGTTTGAGCCCGTCGGGGAGTTTCGCGGAGGCGAAGTCCTTGTTCACGTAGCCGAGGTCGTGCACCTGCTGCAGGTGCTCGAAGCCCTTCCGTGCGGTCGCCGACGTACCGTACTTGGCCTGGTTCTTGGTGTACTTCTCGGCGAAGTCGGGCTCGGCCGCCGACACGTTGTGGAAGTCGCCCAGGACGAACAGCTGCGAGGTCCAGGTCTCGCCGTAGGTCTGAATCACCGGTGCGACCCCGGCCGACTTGACCTTCACGTTGTTCGCCATGAACTCGGCCCACGTCTTCGGCACCTGCAGCCCGAGCTTGGCGTAGAGCGGCTTGTTGTAGAGGATCGCGCCGCCCATGAACCCGCCGTACGGCGCGCCGTAGATCTGGCCGTCGGCGGTGACGGTGCTCTTGAAGTTCTCGTCCAGGCCGGCGCCCCACGGTTGGTCGCCCATCGGGACCAGGTTCTTCTGCGGCGCGATCGCCTGGAACAGCGAGCCGGAGTTGTACATGAAGACGTCGGTCATGTCCCCGGTGGAGAGCCGGGTCTTGACGATGTTGTCGCCTTCGCTGCCGGCCGGGCGGGTCTCGACCTTGACCGTGACGCCGGGGTTCTTGGCGGTGAAGTCCTTGCCGAGCTGCTCGGCGGTCTTCACCGTCTGCTCGCCGTTGTCGACCAGGAAGTTGAGGGTGACGGCGTCGCTGCCGCCTTCGTCGCTGGATGAGCCGAGACTGCCGGCGCTGCAGGCGGTCAGCGCGAGCGCGGCAACAGCCAAGGTGGCCAGTGCTGCCGTCCGTGATTGCTTCATGGTGAAGGCCTCCGTAGCTGTCTAGTGCGTGATGTTCAGGGCTTCGAACTGGGCCCGGACGGCATCGGCGGCCGGGGAGAAGGCGCCACCGGCGACGGCGATGATCTTGGCGGCGGGGGCATCCAGATAGGGCTTCAGGCGACCGGCCAGCTGAGCGTCGTCCTCTGCCACGCCGGCGCCGACCGCTGCGGCGACGATGGCGTCCCAGCTGGTCTCGTGGTCGAGGACCTGCCGCACGGTCGGATCGGCCGCGAGCCGTGGCGCATCGGCGTACGGGTCGGCGACGGTCCACTCGTGCTTCCCATGCCGTACCTCGACCGGGCCGCTGCCATCGGGCAGGTGCACGGTCGCAGTCACACCGACGGGGATGGTGACCGCCAGGTGGAAGCTGCCGTCGTCACGAGTCCACTCGACACCCGCTTCCCCGTACGGCGTGAGGTGGCGAGCCGCCACCCGGGTGAGCTGTTCCGCAGGCAGTGGGTCGATGACGATCGAGCGGTACCCCGCTGACCCGGCTGCGAGCCCGGCAACTCGGCGGTGCATCCAGTCGGCCACTGCGCCGAGCGCGTAGTGGTTGAACGACGTCATCTCGCCCGGGTTGATGCTCCCGTCGGGAAGCATGCTGTCGTAGCGCTCCCAGACAGTGGTGGCGCCCATGGTCACGGCATAGAGCCAGGACGGGCAGCCGGTCTGAAGGAGCAGCCGGTAGGCCACCTCGGGCTCCCCGGCGTCGGCGAGTGCGTCGGTCATCAGCGGAGTACCGACGAAGCCAGTGCTGATCCGGAAGCCAGAGGTGCGTACCAGGTCGGCCAGTCGCTGACCTGCTCGCTTCCGCTGCACCTCGGTCGGCAGCAGTGCCCACTGCAGCGCCAGCGCGTACGCCGTCGGCGCATCGCTGAGCACCCGCCCACCATCAGTCGCGTACTCCGTTGCGAAGGCCACCCGCACCCGTGCCGCAAGGTCCGCGTACTGCGTGGCCAGGTCGCTGTCGCCCGTCACCTCGGCCGCCCAGCCCACGATCTCGGCCGAGCGAGCCAGATGCGCTGTGGCAATCACGTCGGGATCGGCCTTCGCCGCGGCAGCGTTCTCCGGGGGAGCCGTCGGGTCGAGCCAGTCCCCGAACTGGAACCCGCCCGACCACAGCAGGTTCTCACCGGCCAGCCCCGCCATCCGGTCGACCCACGCGCGCATGCTCGGCAGCTGCCGGGCCAGGAGGTCGCGGTCGCCGGTCCGCTGGTACAGCACCCAGGGGACGACCGTCGCCGCGTCGCCCCAGGCAGCGGTCGCCGGGCCGGCGTCGCGCAGTACGTCGGGGATGACGAAGGGGACAGAACCGTCCTTGTGCTGCTCAGCGGCGAGGTCGGCCAGCCAGCTGGTGAGGAAGCCGGCACTGTCGAACAGGAAGCTGGCGGTGGGGGAGAAGACCTGGATGTCGCCGGTCCAACCCAGTCGCTCGTCGCGCTGCGGGCAGTCGGTGGGGACGTCGAGGAAGTTGCCGCGCATCCCCCAGACCACGTTCTCGTGGAAGCGGTTGAGCAGGTCGTTGGACGACTCGAACCAGCCGGTCCGCTGCAGGTCGGAGCCGAGTACTACGGCTTCGAGATCCTCCTTGGCGAGATTGGCGACGCCGGTGACCTCGGCGTACCGGAAGCCGTGGAAGGTCAGCGCCGACTCGAGGACGGTCTCGTCCGGTCCGGCCAGCACGTAGGAGTCGGTCGCCTTGGCGGTGCGGAGCGGTCGGACGCCGAGCTCGCCCTCGTCGAGGACCTCGGCGTGGCGAAGGACGATCTCGTCTCCACGAGTGCCACCGCGAACGCGCAGGCGGACCCGCCCGACGAGGTTCTGGCCGAAGTCGACCAGCGTCTTGCCAGTGGGCGAGGTAGTGATCTCCAGCGCGGGGAGCACGTCGGTGACTCGGACGGGCGGCCCGTCGGGTGCGACCAGGAGGCTGAGGTCTGCATCCAGTACGTCGACCGGCGTCGGCTCGGCGGCCGCGTGAGTGAAGTCCGTGCGCTGGCCGTCGTAGAGGTCGTCGCTGAGGATCTGGCTCTCGCGGGCTGTCCAGCTGCCGTCGCTGGCGAAGGTGTGGGTCTCGCCGTCGGCAGTGGTGACTTCCAGCTGCGCGAGGATCGCCAGGCGGTCGCCGTACACGGCCTGCTGGTCCTGGAAGCCGAGGCGGCCGCGGTACCAGCCGTTGCCGAGCAGGAAGCCCAGGGTGTTGTCACCTGGCTGGACGAGGTCGGTGACGTCGTGCGTCTGGTAGCGGAGCCGGAACTGGTAGCTGGTCCAGCCGGGAGCGAGTTCCTCGTCGCCGATGCGCTGGCCGTTGAGTTCTGGGACGTAGACGCCGTGGGCGCTCGCGTGGAGCCGGGCGCTGACTATCCCCTCGGGAAGGCTGGCTGTGCCGCTGACGATCGGTGCGGGCTGCCCCTGGGACCCGATGTCGCGGGGGCTGACGAATCGCGCGGTCCAGTCGTCTGCACTGAGCAGGCCTGCCTCGACGACGACCGGTTCGCTCCAGTCGCTCCACTCGATGCCGTCGCTGACTCGTAGTCGCACGGCGGCCTGCTGGCGAGACGCCAGCGGCGTACCGGGCCAGGGGACCAGGACCTGGTCGGGGGACTGGACGGTGTGGACCTCGGGGGAGCCGTCGCCGGTCTGGATCTCGACCTCGTACGCCGTCTGCTGGTAGCCGGCGTCGGCGGTCGGGACCTGCCAGGACAAGCGGGGGGTCGCAGTACCGAGACCTAGGACCGAGTCGGCGGCAGTGCGGTGTTCGAAGCGGACGGACACGGGTGCGGCTGCAGGGCGGGTCATGGCACTCCAGACTGTGAAACGATTCATTCGATGTCTTCCTGATCCTGCGACGCCGGGTCGGTCGCGCATAGTCCGGAGTGCACCGGAGCTAGCACAAAACGCACCTGCGCTCGTATGTTGGACCATGACCGAGGTGCCGATCGTGAACGCCGGGACGCTGCTGCACTTCGTCGACGGCGCCTACGCCTATGCCGGGCACTACGTGCACCAAGGCGTGCAGACCGCCCACACCCACAGCTTCTTCGAGGTAGCCGTCGTCACCGGCGGCCGCGGGCTGCACCACAGCCCGGCCGGCTATCAGGAGCTGACGGTCGGCGACGTGCTGCTACTGCGCCCCGGCGTCTGGCACGGGTACGACGGGTGCGAGGGCCTGGACGTGTTCAACTGCTGCTTCTCCGCCGACCTGTTGCAGCACGAACTGGCCTGGACCCGCGAGGACGCGCTGCTCGGCTACCTGCTCTGGACCGGCCCGAACTCGGCCCATCGGCGGGGAGTGCTGACCGGCCGGCTGGGTGAAATCGCGATGGAGGAGTGCATCAGCCAATTGGAGCATCTGGAGGATCTGCGCGCCCGGCCGCTCGACCTGCATCGCGGCGATGTGATCGGGCGGTTGTCGCTGTTCCTGAGCTGCCTGGGCCGTGCGCTGTCCGGCGACGCGATCGGAGCCGCTCGGCCGGCGCACCCCGCAGTACTGACGGCAATGCGGTTGCTGGAGTCCGACCCGGCGTACCAGTGGACTCTGACGGAGTTGGCTGCCGAGCTGCATCTGGCACCGGGGTATCTGGTCCGGTTGTTCAAGTCGTCGACCGGGTTGCCGCCGATGTCCTATTTGTCCCGCCACCGCGTGGAGCTGGCCGCCGACCGGTTGCTGCACTCGGACGAGCCGATCGGCCGGATCGGCGAGGCGGTCGGCTGGCCCGACCAGAACTACTTCGCGCGCCGCTTCAAGTCCCACTACGGGCTGAGCGCGACCACCTACCGGACCCGCTTCACCCGCGTCTGATCACAGCAGGGGCAGCTTGTGCAGGAGCGACTCCCAGGAGTCCGGCAGCCAGCCTGGCACGCCGAGAACCGCCATGTAGAGCCACATCGCGATCAGCACGCAACAGAACAGCGCTACGGTGCCGAGCGCCTTCAGCCAGGCCGGCTGCTTGCCGGTCCAGGCGGTCAGGGCCTTGACCCAGTCCTTGACCCGGTAGAGCAGGCGCTGCGCCCACTCGAACTCGCTGGCCAGCACGGCCAGGCCGGCGATGAACAGCGGGATGCCGCCGGGACCGGGCAACCAGCCGGTCAGCGGTGCCGCGATCACCAGGATGCCGCCGACGACGCCGACCCCGATCCGGTAGATCAGGTGCTTGCGCGGGTTCGCACGGATCTTGCGCCGCCACTCCCAGCGATCGTCCTGGGCGTCCAGCGTGAGGTTGTCGTCCGTGCGGTCGGGACTGGTCTGCTCGGCCACAACCACAGCGTACGTGCTGACCGGACCGAAACCCTGAAGATTTCCCAAGGGTTAGGTGCGGGCGTTGCCGAACTCCCAGTGCCAGGGCTCCTCGCGGTTGCCGCCCTGCTTGGCCCAGCTGGGGTGCACCCAGCCGTAGGCGCCGGCGTGCGACACCATCCACTGGTACTGCGCGGTGCCGAACTTGTCGACGCCGCCGCACAGGTCCACGGCCACACCCCAGCCGTGGTTCGACGTACCGGGCAGGGCGGCCAGGGACGGCTTGCGGCCGTACAGGCTGACCTGCGACGAGTAGGACCGGTAGGAGTCGGTGATGCAGAGGCTCTTGCCGAAGGTCTGCTTGTACGCGCTGGAGAGCTGCTGGTACGCCGCTGCGGCGTCGCAGCGCAGCGAGTGCCCGTTGGGGAGGCTGCAGAGCTGCGACTGCGGGATCAGACCGTTGCTGTAGCCACCCCAGTTGCCGCCGGCCCCACCGGTCGCGAGGAACGGCATCGGGTTCACCGCGTCGCCACCGAGGCGTACTTCGAAGTGCAGGTGCGGGCCGGTCGAGTTGCCTTCCGTGCCGACCGCGCCGATCCGCTGGCCAGCGGTGACCGTCGAGCCGTCGGCGACGTCGACCGCGCTGAGGTGCGCGTAGAGCGTCTCCAGGCCGTTGCCGTGGTCGATGCGGACCAGGTTGCCCGCCCAGGCCGGGTGCTCGACCCGCACGGTGCCGGCGGTGACCGCGCGGACCGGCGTACCGATGGAGGCGGGGAAGTCCTGGCCGGTGTGGATGCCGCTGGACCACATCGCGCCGGACTGGCCGAACGGAGTACCGATCTCGTAGGTGCCCTCGGCAAGCGGCCAGGTCCAGGCGCCGGTGCCGACGTCGACCGTGGTGGCGGTGTTGCCGCAGCGGAAGGAGGCGGCGCTGGCCGTGGTGGCCGGGGCGACCTGTGCCTTGGCCGGCTTGCCGAGCGTCGGCCGCAGGGCGGCGTACAGGCTGTCGGGGATGGAGCTGACGGCTACGGAACCCTTGGCCTCGTCAGCGGCGATCATCTCGGCGTTGTCGAGGGCGATGCCGACATGGAAGAGGCCGACGGACCGGCTGCCGATCAGCAGGATGTCGCCCGGCTGCACCAGCGAGTTGGGGACCTTCTGGTAGCTGCCGTAGACGGAGGTCGCGAGTCCGGCGAGGGTCGTGTAGGGCTGCCAGGCAGCTCGGGCAGCACCGAGACAGCCGTACTTGTCCGGACCGGTGCCGCCGACGCCGTACGGCTTGCCCATCAGTGAGAAGGCCTGGTTGACCGCGCGGATCGTCTCGGCCGGTAGTACACGCAGTGCGCGTCCGGCGCTGGCGACGGCCGCAGTGCCCGGCACCGGCTGACCAGCGATCTTGTACTGCGTGAGCCCGGTCGGCAGGTTGAACGGGTTCTTGATCGTCGCCGCGGCCGGTGGTGTGACCTTGGCCGCAGTCAGCTCGGCCAGATAGGTCTGCCAGCTTGCCAGCGCCTGCTGGTTGCGCGTGCTCTGCAGTTGCTTCGACAGCTGAGTGGCGCCGGCCAGGTCGGCCAGCTGGCCTTCCATGGCCATCGCTGCGCTCGCTGCCTTCTCGCGGACCGTCTTGCCGAGCTCGTTGGCGGTCTGGGTGGCCTTGTCGGCTGCAGCACGCTTGGCTGCGGCGTCGGCGGTCGCAGTACCGGCTGTGGACTCGGCTGCCGTGGCTGCTTTGTACTGCGCGACCTGGGTGCTGCCGAGCTGCCTGATCGAGGTCTGGCGGTCGGCGATCTCCTGCAGGTTCTCCGCGACCGGTGCGAGGGACCAGAGCATCGACTCGGTGCCCATGACCGTCGGGATGCCCATTTGGTACGCCTGGGCGGTCAGCAGGCCGAGGCGGCGGCGCTCCACCTGTGACTTGGCCTGGGTGCCGGCCGCGAACGCCTCTGCCTTCTTGGCGGCGGCCTCGGCAGTCTGCGCGGTCTGCAGGGCGTTGGTGTAGGCGACAGTGGCCTTGGCGACGTCGATCTGGATGGCGGCGGCCTCGGCCTGCAGCTGCTCGAGGGACCGGTTCACGTCCGTGACGGAGGCCGGGGGCGGCAGGGTCGGGTCGGCAACAGCGGCGTACGTCGGCAGTGCGAGCACTGCCACCACCGCGCCGAGTGCGGCGAGCCGCAGTCTCCGGCCGTTGCCCAGCATCGAGCCCCCATTGTCCTCGTGTCCGAACCCCTGATCGAGTACCCGGCCAGGGGGCGCCTCACGCGCGCACGGAAAGAGGACCGCCCCCGTGCCTGCCCCAGCGTAGGCGTCCGACGGTCCTTACGGAACCCGGTCCGGGAAACGCTGGCGCCAGCGACTAGGATTTGGGTCATGGCCTCGCACTTTGACGTTGTTGTCCTCGGCGCCGGCCCGGGTGGGTACGTCGCGGCGATCCGCGCCGCCCAGCTCGGGCTCAAAACCGCCATCATCGAGAAGAAGTACTGGGGCGGTGTCTGCCTGAACGTGGGCTGCATCCCGTCCAAGGCGCTGCTGCGGAACGCGGAGCTGGCGCACATCTTCCGGAAGGAGGCGAAGACCTTCGGGATCAGCGGAGAAGTGAGCTTCGACTTCCCGACGGCGGTGCAGCGCAGCCGCAAGGTGGCCGACGGCCGCGTCAAGGGTGTGCACTTCCTGATGAAGAAGAACAACATCACCGAGTTCGACGGGTGGGGTTCGTTCGTCGACGCCAACACCCTCGACGTCTCGCTGAACGACGGGGCGTCCGAGACCGTCACCTTCGACCACTGCATCATCGCCACCGGCGCGACCACCAAGCTGCTGCCGGGCACCCAGCTGAGCGACAAGGTCGTCACCTACGAAGAGCAGATCCTCACCGAGGAGCTGCCGGGCAGCATCATCATCGCGGGCGCCGGCGCGATCGGCGTCGAGTTCGCGTTCGTGCTGTCGAACTACGGCGTCAAGGTGACGATTGTCGAGTTCCTGGACCGGATGGTCCCGCTGGAGGACGTCGAGGTCTCCAAGGAGCTCGCCAAGGCGTACAAGAAGCTCGGGGTCGACGTGCTCACCTCGACCCGGGTCGACTCGATCGACGACTCCGGCGACAAGGTGAAGGTGACCGTCACCGGCAAGGACGGCAACCAGCAGACGCTGGAGGCCGACAAGGTGATGCAGGCGATCGGCTTCCAGCCCCGCGTCGACGGCTACGGCCTGGACAAGATCGGCGTCAAGCTGACCGAGCGCGGCGCGATCGAGGCCGACGGCGTACTGCGCACCAACGTGCCGAACATCTTCGCGATCGGCGACGTGAACGCGAAGCTGATGCTGGCGCACGCCGCCGAGGCGCAGGCGGTGATCGCGGCCGAGACCATCGCCGGGGTCGAGACGATGGAGCTCGACCACGTGATGATCCCGCGGGCGACCTTCTGCCAGCCGCAGATCGCCAGCTTCGGCTACACCGAGGAGCAGGCCCGGGAGAAGGGCTACGACGTCAAGGTGGCGAAGTTCCCGTTCACCGCCAACGGCAAGGCGCACGGTCTCGGCGACCCGAACGGGTTCGTCAAGGTGATCGCCGACGCGAAGTACGGCGAACTGCTCGGCGCGCACCTGATCGGCCCCGAGGTGACCGAGCTGCTGCCCGAGCTCACCCTGGCGCAGAAATGGGACCTGACCACCAAGGAGCTGGCCCGCAACGTGCACGCCCACCCGACCCTGAGCGAGGCGCTGCAGGAGGCCTTCCACGGTCTCGAAGGACACATGATCAACTTCTGATCCCGCTGTGACGAAGGGCCCCGGACCACTCGGTCCGGGGCCCTTCGTCGTGATCAGCGTTCGTCGGTGAGCACAGGTTTGACGTCGATGATCGGGGTGCCGTCGAGGGCTTCCAGGTGGTTGACCTTGATCCGGAGGCCGTCCGTCTCGAGCACAGTGACCCGATGCACGCCCAGCGGGTTGGGCCGGTCGGGTGAGCGGGTGCTGAACACTCCGGTCGGCGGGCGCTCGGTGTCGCCGCGGGGATGCACCACCTGGGCGGAGCGGTCGGCGCGGTCGAACCAGGTGATCAGCAGGACCTCGTCGCCGACGGCCAGGTCGCGCAGCGCATCGCCGTACTGCGCACCGAAGGCCAGCCACGCGTCGGGCGCGCCTTCGTCGCCCTGTCGCGGCGCGTCCTCCTTGGCGGTGAGGACCGACTCGACCTGCCCGACGGGCTGCAGTGTGAGGTTCATGAGCTCGAAGGGACGACCCGGTAGACCGTTACCAGAGGCTGGCCGTCGGCGAGGACGTGGAGGGCCAGGCCTGGCGGGGTGTCGGTGTCCGTGAGGGCCTTGGCGGCGGCCGGCTCGAAGGGCAGGGGAGCGGTCGATCTGATGCCGGGGGCAACGAGTAGCGGGTGGCCGGCGAAGCTGGTGGCGACACCGTTGTGGACGTGGCCGGTGAGGATCGCGGTGATCGGTTTGTCCCGGAGTACGGCGGCGAACGGGTCGGCGTCCTGCAGGATCCACTGGTCGAGCACGGGATGCTGCAACTCGTTGGGCGGGTGGTGGAACGCCACGAACTGAGGACCGTCCACCGGCTCGTCCAGTACTCCGGCCAGCCACTTGAGCGACTCCGCGCTGAGCAGTCCGTGATCTTCACCGGGCACCGACGTGTCGAGCAGCACGAATCGGGCCGCGCCCACGAAGCGCACCTGATGGACCGGGTGCCCTTCGCCCGGCGAATCGATCGGCAGGCCCGCCCGCAACGGCGCGCTGAGGTCGTGGTTGCCCGGCAACATCAGTACCGGTACGTCGAGGTCCAGCTCGGCCACGACCTCGGCGTACTCCGCTGCCAGCCCGTGATCGGCCAGATCCCCGGTCACCAGCACCACGTCGACCGGCCGCGAGAACGCCCGCAGGTAGTCGACGACGCTGCGCAGCCGGTCCCGCGCGACCGCGGTGCCGTCGAGGTGTGGGTCACTGAGATGCGCGATCACATACATGGGGACAACCTACTGTCAGCGGGCCTGATCGGTCGGCCGAATTACCTGCTTCCTTACTGTCCGATGACGCACCGCCAGGGGGCTTGGCCAGCGTGTCGCCGTCTGCGAGATTAGCGCTATGGCTGAACAGGTGGACGTGGTCGTGATCGGGTTGGGCGTCGGCGGCGAGGAGGCCTCCGGCCGGCTGGCGCAGGCGGGGCTGAACGTGGTCGGCATCGAGCCGCGGCTGGTCGGCGGTGAGTGCCCGTACTTCGGCTGCATCCCGAGCAAGATGATGATCCGCGCGGCCAACCTGATCGCCGAGACCCGGCGGGTCGACGGCATGGCCGGTACGGCGTCGGTCACGCCCGACTGGGCGCCGGTCCACAAACGCATCCGGGACGAGGCGACCGACAACTGGAACGACAAGGTCGCGGTCGACCGCCTGGTCGGCAAGGGCGTCACCTTCGTGCGCGGCCACGGGACCATCACCGGGCCGGGCCGGGTGGTGTCCGGCGATCGTGAGTTCGAGGCGAGCCGCGGCATCATCGTCGCCACCGGCACGGTCCCGGTGGTGCCGCCGATCGACGGCCTGGCCGGTACGCCGTTCTGGACGAACCAGGACGCGATCCAGCTCGAGACCCTGCCGGACACCTTGCTGGTGCTCGGCGGCGGCGCGATCGGGCTGGAGCTGACGCAGGTGTTCGCGCGGTTCGGGGTCAAGGTGACGGTGATCGAGGGCTCCGACCGGATCCTCGCGATGGAGGAGCCGGAGTCGAGCGAGCTGGCCAGGTTCGCGCTGGAGCGCGACGGCGTGGTCTTCCGGACCGGCGTCCATGCCAAGGCGGTCAGTCACAGCGGTGACGGGTTCAGCGTGACGCTGGACGACGGCAGCGCGGTCGCGGGGGAGAAGTTGCTGGTGGCAACTGGTCGCCGGGTGGACATCCGGCAGCTCGGGCTCGACCAGGTCGGGCTGGACCCGGCCGCCCGCCGGATCGAGGTCGACGAGCACGTCCGGGCCGGCGACGGGGTCTGGGCGATCGGCGATGTCACCGGGGTGGGCGCGTTCACGCACAACGCGATGTACCAGGCCAACATCGCCGTCCTGGACATCCTCGGGACTGACGACGCGCCGACCGCGAGCTACCACGCGATGCCGCGGGTGACCTTCACCGATCCGGAGATCGGCGCGGTCGGGGTGACCGAGCAGCAGGCCCGCGATCAGGGGATCGACGTCCGGACCGGGATCACCCAGGTGCCGTCGTCGACCCGGGGCTGGATCCACAAGGCGGGGAACGAGGGGTTCATCAAGCTGGTGATGGACAACGAGCGCGGTGTCCTGGTCGGCGCGACGAGCTCGGGGCCGACCGGCGGCGAGGTGCTCGGCGCGCTCGCGCTGGCGGTGCATGCCGCAGTACCGGTTCACTCTCTGCAACAGATGATCTACGCCTACCCGACGATCCACCGGGCGATCGGTGACGCCCTCAAAGATCTGTAATCGGACGTAAGGACGGCTCTTGTTGCGATCGGGTCGCAACAAGATCAAGAATGTCCACATGCATGTTCCTGACGGATTCTTCGACGCGCCCACGTCCATCGCGACCGGCCTGATCGCGGCGGGCGCGGTCGGCTTCAGCCTGCAGCGCGCGAACCGGGAGATCCGCGAGACCGGCCCGGCGCTGGCCGGGCTGACCGCGGCCTTCGTCTTCGCGGTCCAGATGGTCAACTTCCCGGTCGGCGCCGGCACCAGCGGCCACCTGCTCGGCGGCGCGCTCGCCGCCGCGCTGGTCGGGCCGTGGACGGCCGTGCTGGTGATGTCGACGGTGCTGCTCGTCCAAGGTCTGCTCTTCGCCGACGGCGGGCTGACCGCGCTCGGCACCAACATCACCTTGATGGGTGTCATCACAGTCATCGTCGGGTACTTCGTCACCCGTGCACTGCTGCAGGCGCTCCCCAAGCGAGTCGGCAGCGTCGTGCCCGCTGCAACTGCAGGCGCGCTCGTCTCGGTGCCCGTCGCGGCGCTCTGCTTCACCGGTCTCTACGCGATCGGTGGCGCGGTCGACATCCCGCTCGGCAAGCTCGCGACCGCGATGGTCGGCTGGCACGTGCTGGTCGGTCTCGGTGAGGCCGTGATCACCGCCGCCGTCCTGAGCGCGGTCGTCGCGACCCGGCCGGATCTGGTCTACGCCGCCCGGCACCTACAGGCCGACCTCGTCCTGGTCGATGCCGATGGCAACACATCGACCGTCTCGCCGGACCGCCCGATCGCGGCCAAGCCGGCCGGCCGGTCGTACGGGATCGCCGTCGCGGCCACGTTGGTGGTCGCGGGCGTGGTCAGCCTGTTCGCCAGTGCGCATCCCGACGGGCTGGAGTTCGTCGGCGCGAAGCTCGGCTTCGAGAGCGCTGCCAAGGACTCGGCCGTGGCGGGCAGCCCGCTGGCCGATTACGGCGTGAGCGGGATCGGCAACAGCCATGTCTCCGGCGCGCTGGCAGGCATCATCGGCGTACTCGTCACGATCGCTCTCGGCCTGGCGATCGCGAAGATCGCGTCGCTGCGCTCGTCCGCCCGCGCGGACAAGGTCGCCTGATGCGCCTGTCCGCTCGGTCGCTGACCTGGGCGACCAGACCCCGCGTCGGCCGCTCGTGAGCGGTTCGGCCGGGGACGGTCTGCTGGTCGCGGTGGACAGCCGGATCCACCGGCTGCCCGCACAGGTGAAGATCGTCGCGTTGTTCGTCTTCGTGCTGGCCGTCGTCTCCACCCCGGCCGGTGTCTTCTGGGCCTTCGCCCTGTACGCCGTACTGCTGGCCGGCGCTGTCGCACTGGCAAAGCTGCCCCCGACGACGGTTCTGCGGCGGCTCGCGGTGGAGACGCCGTTCATCGTCTTCGCGCTGGTGCTGCCGTTCGTGGCGACCGGCCCGCGGGTCGACGTACTCGGGGTGTCGTTGTCGGAGTCCGGCGTACTCGGCTCCTGGAACGTCCTCGCGAAGGGCACCCTCGGCGTCATCGCCGCGATCGTGCTGTCCGCCTCGACCGGACCACGCGACCTGCTCGCCGGCCTGGAGCGACTCCGGCTGCCGTCGACGCTCGTCGCGATCCTCTCCTTCATGGTCCGCTACCTGAACGTGGTCTCCGACGACCTGCACCGGATGCGGATCGCCCGCGAGTCCCGCGGGTACGCCGGCGGCCGGGCCGGCCATCTGAAGGCCGTCGCCGGGGGAGTCGGCGCGCTGTTCGTGCGGAGCTTCGAGCGCGGCGAGCGAGTCCACCTGGCAATGCAGTCCCGCGGCTACACCGGCCGGATGCCGCAGCTGACCACCTCCGGCGCAGCCCGGAACCAGTGGGCCGAGGGCCTCGCGATCTCCCTGCTCGCCGTCCTGATCGCGATCACGGCTAGGGTTGCGGGCTTGTGAGCGGTCCATCGATTCTTGTCGAGCGTCTCGTCTTCGCCTACCCCGACGGCCGCCAGGCCCTGTACGGCGTCGACTTCACCATCCAGCGCGGTGAACGCGTCGCGCTGCTCGGCCCGAACGGCGCCGGCAAGACGACTCTCGTGCTGCACCTGAACGGCATCCTCGGCGCGGTCGCCGGTGGCAGTGGCAGCGGCCGGATCCAGATCGGCGGCTCGGACCTGCACCGCGAGCACCTCCGCGAAGTACGGCGGAAGGTCGGGCTGGTCTTCCAGGATCCCGATGATCAGCTGTTCATGCCGACCGTCCGCGACGACGTCGCCTTCGGTCCGGCGAACCTGGGGCTGCGCGGCGCCGAGCTCGAGGACCGGGTGCGCGAGGCACTCGTCCAGGTCGGCATGCAGGACCACGCCGACCTGGCCCCGCATCACCTCTCGTACGGTCAGCGCCGCCGGGTTGCCGTCGCCACAGTGCTGGCGATGCGCCCCGAAGTACTGGTGCTGGACGAGCCGTCCAGCAACCTCGACCCCGCCAGCCGCCGCGAACTCGCCGACATCCTCTCCGGCCTGGACGTCACCTTGCTGATGATCACCCACGACCTCCCGTACGCCCTCCAGCTCTGCGAACGCAGCCTGCTGATGGACGCCGGCCGCATCGTGGCCGACGGCAAAACCCGCGACCTGCTGGGCGACGCGGACCTGATGTCAGCTCATCGCCTGGAGCTCCCGTACGGCTTCGACCCTCTTTCGGTCCCAGGTCCCGAGCACTAACACCGAAGGGTGCGGTCGAAGAACGAGCGGACCTGGCTGCGGATCAGCGGGATCGACCGGGTCGGAGGCAGCGCGCCGATCAGGGTGGTTCGGTCGGAGGCGGTCATCAGGCCGGCGGTCTGGAGTTGGGGCGCTATGGCGCCGAGGTCGGTGAAGATCCAGTGATTGGCGTTGGCGATCTCGGTACGGCGTACTGGGCCGCCGTGGGCGAGAAGAGCCGACCACGAGTTGTCGAAGCGGCTGTCGCGGTAGCCGTCGGTGCCGGTCAGGAGTAGCGGGCGGTCGGTGCCGTGCTGGGCGATGGGGTAGAGCTCGTTCGGCTGGCCGGGGGTGAGGGGCAGGAAGTCGAGGTAGCCCTCAAGGTTGATCGCGGACTTCACCTGGCGGTTGTCGTAGAGGGCTTGGGAGGCAGTGGCGCCGCCGGCTGAGTGACCGTAGATACCGATCCGGCGGAGGTCGGCGGCCGGGGCGATCCTGGGTAACTGGGAGAGCACGAAGCGGACGTCGGCGAAGCGGGTGGTGAGCATCAGCCGCGACAGGACCGGGTCCATGGGTGCTGTCGGTGGCATGTCGAGTTGGCGCAGCCGGCCGTTGGGGAACTCGACCTCGCTGGTCTCGCCGGGGTGGTCGATGGTGACCACGATGTAGCCGTGGCTCGCCAGTTCTTCGGCGAGACCGGTGCCGAGCGTTCGGGGGTCGGTACCGCCGGGGGAGTAGAGGACGACTGGGCGGCGTCCGGGCAGCGGCGGCGCATCGGCGTACGAGTGGGTGCGGGTGGCCGCCCAGTCGACGCCTGCGGGCAGGTGGTGGTACCAGGCGCCGAAGCCTTTGAACGACTCGGCGGCTCGCGGTGTCATCTGTGGCGCCAAGCGATATCCGCGGGTCGCCGCGGCGGGGTAGAAGACGGTGAGCATCAGCTCGCGATCCGCGCTGCCGTCCCACGGATCAGGTCTACCCCTCTCAATGAGGTGCAGAGTCCGTACGCCGGTCCGATGGCGTCCGGTCGGCGCCGGCAACCTCAACTGGAGGCCGGTCGACGGTGAGGCTGAGGTAGAGGTCGAGGCGGTTGCCCTCGGCATCGCAGCGCTCAGCGAGGTGAGTGAGGTCAGGGCCAGGAAGCTTCGTCGGGTCCACATGCCTTCACCGTCGCAGCGAAATCCCGCCGGGCGGCCGGTCCGGACCGGATCTCCATCCGGTCGGCGCCGAAGTTCCACCGACGGGTGGACGCTGGTTACTGATCTCCCCACGCGCCGGTGAATTTCTTACCGAGGTCTTGCGTGTTACTCATTGGTCGTGGATGGTGACTCTCAGTTCACCCTGCCTTGGTCTCCCCCCACACCAACGCAAAGGCGGTTCCGCCCCATGAAAACCATCGCCGGCCTCATCGGCGCCGCAGTCCTCGGTACTGCGTTGCTCACCTCCGTCCCCGCCCATGCCGCCGCGCCGGTGTACGTCGCTCTCGGCGACTCGTACGCCTCCGGTGTCGGCACCCGCACCTACATCCCCGACAGTGGCTCCTGCCAGCGCTCGACCAAGTCCTACCCGTATCTCGATGCCGCCCGGGTCGGCGCAGCGCTCACCTCGGTCGCGTGCTCTGGCGCCCGGGTGGCCGACGTGACGGCCAACCAGCTCGGCCCGCTGAACAGCGGCGTCAAGTGGGTCACTCTCCAGGTCGGCGGGAACGACGCCGGCTTCTCGTCGGTGATCACCGAGTGCGCCAAGCCGTCCTGGCTCGGCAACTGCACCGCCGCGGTCACCACGGCGCAGGCGACCATCAACAACACCATCCCCGGCCGGCTGAACACGCTCTACGCGACCGTGCGCAGCCGGGCGACGACGGCGAAGGTGATCGTCGTCGGCTATCCACGGTTGTTCAACGGCACCGACTGCAACGCGGCCACCTTCTTCAGCCCCGACGAGATGACCAAGCTGAACGCGACCGCCGATCTGCTGAACTCCAAGATCGCGGCCGCGGCCAGTGCGGCCGGGTACAGCTTCGTGAACCCGACGGCGTCCTTCGTCGGGCACGCGGTCTGCGGCAGCCCGGAGTGGATCAACGGCCTGTCGAACCCGGTCAGCGAGTCGTACCACCCCAACACCACCGGTCAGGCGGGGTTCGCGAACCTCGTCGACGACCACCTGACGTAAGCGGCTGGAATCGGTTCGACCTGCGCGGTTTCCCCGAACGTGATGTCATGCAGGGGTGCCGCGCAGGTCTGTCCGGTGCACGAGGCCGACCCCGGAGGGGTGGCCGGTGTCGTCCGCCGGACAGCGCGGTGCCGCCGCCCGCCACGCTGCCGTGCCCATCTTCCGGCCGTGTCGCCGTCCTCCCGCCGTCCCCGGCAGGACGCTGAAAATCTCTTGTGCCGTTGGCCTTCTGGTGTCGCGGCGCACCAGTGCCAGCACTCTGCGTAGGCCCCGCTGAGCGGGCGTTTCAACGCTGTAGTGACCGTCCGTAAGCCCGGAAAACGGTTGGGTGTGAGATGGGTCACGTCGAGTCGCGCCCGGGATTGGCCGGATGACAGATTGCAGCGGTTACGCCCGCTCAGCGTAATAACGGCAATGGGGAGGAATTTCTTCGTGAAAGCTCGTACCTGGCTCGCCGGCCTCGCGGTCGGCGCAGTTTCCCTCGGCCTGACGGCCCCGGGGCTCGCGAACAGCGCGCCGCTTCCGTCCGCCGACAGCAGCACCACCGCCCAGAGCCCGGAGCTCCGCACGCTGGGGACTCCGCTGGCCGGCGGCAAAGGCCTGGTCGCCAAGCGTGACGCGACCGGCCGCGCCCACTCGATCCGGCCCACCACCCCGCTGAAGGCACCCGCCTCGGTCAGCGCGAAGGCCGGCAGGTCCGCGACCAGCAAGACCGACGCGGTCGCCGTCGCCAAGGCGCAGGTCACCGCGATCGCGCCGTACTTCGGCGCCCGCCCGGCCGACCTGGTGGCGAAGTCGAGCACGCTCAGCGCGCTCGGTTCGCAGGTCCGGTTCCAGCAGAGCATCGACGGCGTCCAGGTGTACGGCGGCGAGATCGTCACCACCCTGGACAAGGCCGGCTCGCTGGAGTCCGCCAACGGCGAGGTCGCGCTGGCGACGTACGGCACGTTCCCGAAGCCGGAGGCGGCCGACGCCGCCAAGGCCGCCGCGCAGAGCGCCGCCCTGCAGTCCGTCGCGGACCGCGGCAAGCTCGACGCCTCGACGCTGACCGCCAAGCTGGCCGGCCCGCGCTGGTTCGACCTCAGCATCGTCACCCGTCAGCCCGGCTCGTCCGCGCTCCCGGTCTACCTGTACGACGTGACCGGCCCCGGCGACACCCGCTGGCAGGCCATCGTGCACGCGTCGGCCGGCAAGACGCTGATCGCCTGGGACATGGCCGAGCACATCAAGCGCGTCGTCTGCGACGCGAACCGCACCAACATCGTCACCGGCGGCGAGGACGCCCGCTGCGGCGGCGGTGTGTTCGCCCCGACCCGGGTCGAGGGCGGACCGGTCTCCTCGGTCCAGGACGTCAACCAGGTCTTCGAGTTCTTCGGCGACACCTCGAACACGTACGCCGGGGTCGGCACCGACCTGACCGACCTGATCGGCGCCGACTACGGCGACGGTCTCGGCAAGGCGCTGCGCGGTACCGTCCGGGTCTGCGTCAGCGGCAGCTGCCCGTTCGCCAACGCGTTCTGGAACGGCGAGCAGATGGCCTTCGGTGAAGGCGTCAGCACCGACGACATCACCGGTCACGAGCTGACCCACGGCGTCACCCAGCACACCTCCGCCCTGGCCTACCTGTGGGAGGCCGGCGCGATCAACGAGTCGCTGTCCGACATCATGGGCGAGTTCGTCGACCTGACCAACGGGTCCGCGGACGACACCGCGGCCAACCGCTGGCTGCTCGGCGAGGGCTCCAGCCTCGGCGCGATCCGGTCCCTGAAGGACCCGACCGCGTTCGGCGACCCGGACAAGATGACGAGCGCCAACTGGTTCGACGACCAGTTCTTCCAGGACAACGGCGGCGTGCACTTCAACTCCGGCGTCGGCAACAAGACGGCGTTCCTGATCACCGACGGCGGCACCTTCAACGGCCAGACCGTGGCCGGCATCGGCATCCCCAAGTCCGAGGCGCTGTGGCACGAGACCCAGAAGGTGCTGACCACCGGCGCCGACTACGGCGACCTGGCCGAGGGCCTGCGGGCCGTCTGCAACGTGCTCCAGAAGCACGACGTGAAGGGCATGACGAAGGCCGACTGCGCCCAGGTCGAGAAGGCCATCAAGGCCACCGAGCTGGACCTCGGCCCGAGTGTCGGCCTGCCGGCCCAGGCTCCGGTCTGCGACACCACGGACGCCAAGGTGAAGAACCTGATCACCACCAGCTTCAAGCAGTACCCGGACGGTGTCGTCACCCGTAGCCCCGGCTGGGTGCTCGGCAAGGCCGAGGGCAACCCGAACGCCGCCGTCGACACGGCGTACACCTCGGACGGCAACGACTCGATGTACGGCCAGATCACCGACCCGGCCGGCTCGATCTCGGTGCAGACCAAGAACGCGATGAAGATCAAGAACGAGAAGACGTACCTGCGCTTCACGCACGCGTACAACTTCTACAACGTCTTCATCATCTTCGGGGTCCGGACCGGTACCGCGACGCTGGACTACTCCGCCGACAACGGCGCCACCTGGCACGACAGCTCGGCCCTGCCGTGGAAGAACGGGCCGACCGTCGACCCGAACTTCGACGACGAGCCGGCTGCCTGGCACGGTAGCTCGGGCGGCTTCGAGACCAGCCGGCTGGACGTGTCGCAGTTCAGCGGCAGCCTGCTGAAGTTCCGCTGGAACGGCAACGGCGGAGAGTTCTCCGACATCCTGCCGGGCAACTGGTGGCTCGACAACGCCACCATCTACACCTGCTCGTAGTCAGTAGTTGAAGGCCCGGCGGCACCGTCCGCCGGGCCTTCTTCTTGTCTCGTATATGCCTAGCGCGGTATATATAGACCATGACCGAACAGCTGACCACCGAGAACGGCCGGACCGTACTGCGGATGGAACGCGCCCTGCGTCATCCACCCGAGAAGGTCTGGCGGGCCCTCACCGAGCCCTCTGAGCTGGCCGCCTGGTTCCCGGCCGCCGTCGAGCTGGACCTGCGACTGGATGGGCGGATCGCCTTCAGTTTCGAGGGGGAGGAGGGCTCGGACGGCGGCGTGATCCGCGCCTACGACCCGCCGCGCCTGCTCGAGTACAACTGGGGTGCCGAGATCCAGCGCTGGGAGCTGGTCCCGACCCCGGACGGCTGTCTGCTCAAGCTCACCGCCACGTACGACGACCGCCCCGGCTCGGCCAGCTTCACCGCCGGCTGGACGCTCTGCCTGGACGCGCTCGACCAGGCCCTCGGTGGCAACTCGATCCCGCGCGAGCACTACGCGCTGCTGCACGAACACTTCATCAAGACCTACGGCCTGGACCAGGGCGAACTCCGCGAGGACGGCAGCATCCGCTTCGAGCGGCAACTCACCGCGCCGAAGGAACGGGTCTGGCAGGAGCTCACCGGTTTGGTTGCCAACGGCATCGAAGCCGGATCCGTGCTGGTGGCCGACGAGCCGGGGGAGCTGACCTTCGAATGGCAGCACGGAGTGGTGACCTGGCGGCTGCGGGACGGCAACGGGGGAGCGCGGCTGACGCTGACCCAGAGCGGACCGGCCGCGCAGTACCTCAAGGCCTGGCGTCAGGTGATCGAGGAACTGGCGACCGGTCTGGCGGCTCAGACCAGCGCCGGCTGAACGCCGATGTAGCGGCGTAGGTGGTCGGCGGTGAGGGAGGCGCTGCTCTCGACCAGGTCGGCGGGGATGCCGGTGAAGACGATCCGACCGCCGTCGTGGCCGGCGCCTGGGCCGAGGTCGATCAGCCAGTCCGCGTGGGCCATCACCGCTTGGTGGTGTTCGATCACGATCACTGTGTTGCCGTCGTCAACCAGGCGATCAAGTAGCGTCAACAGTTGATCGACATCGGCAAGATGCAGTCCCGTGGTCGGCTCGTCCAGGATGTACGTCGTCCCGTTCTTCCCCATGTGGATCGCCAGCTTCAGGCGCTGCCGCTCGCCGCCCGACAGCGTCGTCAGCGGTTGCCCCAGGCCCAGATAGCCGAGGCCGACGGCAACCAGCCGGTCGAGGATCGCTCGCGCCGGGCCCTTGGCGAAGAAGGCCTGCGCCTCGACCGCCGACATCCGCAGTACCTCGCTGATGTTCTTTCCCCGCAACTGGTACGCCAGCACCTCGGCCGTGAAGCGCTCGCCGTTGCAGTCCTCGCACACCGACGCGACCTCGGCCATCATCGCGAGATCCGTGTAGACCATCCCGAGCCCCTTGCAGCCCGGGCACGCTCCCACCGAGTTCGCGCTGAACAGCCTCGGCTTCACCTTGTTGGCCTTCGCGAACTCCGCCCGGATCGGATCCAGCAACCCCGTGTACGTCGCCGGGTTGCTCCGCCGCGACCCCCTGATCGGCTCCTGCCCGGCCAAGATCACCCCTTCGCGCCCGGCCAGCGAACCGTGGATCAGCGAACTCTTCCCCGACCCCGCGACACCGGTCACGACCGTCAGCACCCCGAGCGGGATCTCGACGCTCACGTCCCGGAGGTTGTGCAGCGTCGCCCCCTCGATCGGCAACCAGCCAACCGGCCGCCGGACCTGGTCGCGCAGCCTGACCCGGTGATCGAGGTACCGCCCGGTCAGCGTCCCGGACTTCTTCAACCCCTCCAGATCGCCCGCGTAGCAAAGCCGCCCACCGGCCTGCCCGGCGCCCGGACCCAGATCGACCACATGGTCGGCGATCCCGATCGTCTCCGGCTTGTGCTCGACCACCAACACGGTGTTGCCCTTGGCCCGCAGTTGCAGCAGCAGATCGTTCATCCGCTGGATGTCGTGCGGGTGCAGCCCGACGGTCGGCTCATCGAAGACATAGGTGACGTCGGTGAGGGAGGACCCGAGATGCCGGACCAGCTTCACCCGCTGCGCCTCGCCGCCCGACAGCGTCGACGATTCCCGGTCCAGGCTGAGATACCCCAGCCCGATGTCGATCATCGACTCCAGCGTTCCGCGCAACCCTTCCAGCATCGGCCCGACCGCGGCGCTCTGGATCCCGCGGACGAACTCCGCCAGGTCGCTGATCTGCATCCGCGAGCAGTCCGCGATCCCGACCCCGTCGATCCGCGCCGACAGCGCCGCCTCGTTCAGCCGCGCACCCTCGCAGGCAGGACACCGGGTCAGCTTCATCGCCCGATCCGCGAACACCCGGACATGGTTCTGCAGCGACTCCCGATCCTTCGCGAGCAACTGCCGCTTCACCTTCGTGACGAGACCTTCGAAGGTGAGATTGCTCGTCCCCACCTTCACCTTCGTCGCCGGCTGGTACAGGAACTGCTCCCACACCTCGTCCGGATAGTCCTTCAGCGCCAGCTCCGGATCGAACAGCCCCGACTGCGCCATCAACTGCCAGTACCACGTGCCGACGCCGTACCCCGGCACCTTCACGGCCCCCTCGTTGAGGCTCAGCGACCGGTCGACGAACTCGTCCAGGTCGATCTCGGACGCCTTCCCGAGCCCCTCGCAGGCCGGGCACATCCCCTCGGCGCGGTTGAAGCTGAACGCCGACGGCGGTCCGACCCGCGGCGTACCGAGCCGGCTGAACAGGATCCGCAGCATCGTGTGCGCGTCGGTCGCGGTGCCGACCGTCGAGCGGGCGTTGGCGCCGATCCGCTCCTGGTCGACGATGATCGCGGCGCTCAGGTTGCGCAGCGAGTCGACGTCCGGCCGGGCCAGGCTTGGCATGAAGTTCTGGACGAAGGCGGTGTAGGTCTCGTTGATCAGCCGCTGCGACTCCGCGGCGATGGTGTCGAAGACGAGTGAGGACTTCCCGGAGCCGGAGACCCCGGTGAAGACGGTCAGCCGCCGTTTGGGGATGTCGACCGAGACCCCGGCGAGGTTGTTCTCGCGGGCTCCGCGGACCTGGATGACGTCATGGCTGTCGGCGTTGTCGAGGTCTGAATTCGTTGCAGGCATGCATTCAAGCTTCTCATTGCAGCGCCCGTAGAGACTTTCCCCGTACTACGCTCCGCTGCCGAGCCTTAGAGCCCGCCAAAACCTTTGAACGGCAGGTGAAACCCCGGGTGCAAGGTCAGCGCGTCACCGGCGCGGTCCAGAGACCGGCGAGGGCATCGATCAGCCCGGTCGCGGTCTCGTCCCAGCTGGCCCGGGGGACCGGTGTGCCGTCGGCCAGCCCCCGCTCGTACTCCGCCAGCAGGTGCACCATCAGCAGCCGGGCCATGTCGCCGCGCTCCCGCTGTACCTCGGCAGGCAGGGCCGGCAGGCTGAGCTTCAGCCCGTCGATGATCTGCAGCAGCGACGGCGAGCTCAGCGACTCCTCGGCCATGATCTTGCGCAGCCCCGGGTCCGTCATCACCTGAGCGCCGAACCGCGCGAACCAGGTCGGCGGCCCGCTCTGGGCCAGATGCTCGGTCTGCGGCCGGATCAGGCAGGTCAACCAGTCCCGGATATTCGGCTCAGGACCGAGCTCGGCCAATCGCCGGGCCCGGAGCTGCTCGACCTGCTCGGTGTGTTTGCGCACGATCGCGCGGACCAGGTCGGTCTTGGTACCGAAGTGGTAGCCGACCGCCGCGTTGTTGCCCTGCCCGGCGGCCTCGCTGATCTGCCGGTTGGAGACCCCGAACACCCCGTGCTCGGCGAACAGCCGCTCGGCGGTTTCCAGGATCACGTCACGGGTGGCGCCGGCCCGGTCGGCCCGCGCGGTCTTCTCGGCCGCTGTCATCGGTGCACCCTTCGTCTCGTACCGCGGCCAGTCTGTCAGTTCACTTGCTTAAGTCAACTGACTGACTTAGCGTCGTCCAGGTTGCCTGTTCCTCGGCGACCGTTTCCCTGTGCACGTCAATCGGAGGCTCCCCGTGCCCGCTGCCCCTGCCGAACCGGCTGAGGTGTCCACCCCGCCGAAGGTCACCGCCGTGGTGGCGGTCCTCGCCTTCGGCGGCATCGTCGTCTCGCTGATGCAGACCCTCGTCATCCCGCTGATCCCCGAACTGCCCAAGCTGCTGCACGCCACAGCGGCCGGTACGGCGTGGGTGATCACGGCAACGCTGCTCGCCGCCGCGGTCGCGGTACCGGTGGTCGGCCGGCTGGGCGACATGTACGGCAAGCGCCGGATGCTGCTGGTCAGCCTGCTGCTGCTCATCACCGGCTCGGTCATCGCCGCGCTGAGCGACTCGCTCGCGCCGATGATCGTCGGCCGGGTCCTGCAGGGTATGGCGTCCGCGGTGATCCCGTTGGGCATCAGCATCATGCGCGACGAGCTGCCGTCCGAGCGGCTCGGCTCCGCGACCGCGCAGATGAGCGCCTCGCTCGGGGTCGGCGGAGCGCTAGGCCTCCCAGCCGCCGCCTTGATCGCGGACCGCTTCGACTGGCACGTGCTGTTCTGGACCTCCGCCGCCCTGGGCGTCATCGTCCTCGCGCTGGTGCTGACCTTCGTACCGGAGTCCGCTGTCCGCAGCGGCGGCCAGTTCGACTTCATCGGCGCAGCCGGTCTCTCGGCCGGACTGATCTGCCTGCTGCTCGCCATCTCCAAGGGCTCGTCGTGGGGCTGGGGCAGCAGCCGCACCCTCGGCCTGTTCGGCGCGGCGGTCGTCGTCGTGTTCCTGTGGGGCTGGTGGGAGAAGCGCGCAACACAGCCGCTGGTCGACCTGCGCACCACCGCCCGGCCGCAGGTGCTGCTCACCAACCTCGCCTCGGCCGTCTTCGGCTTCGCGATGTTCTCCATGTCGCTGGTCCTGCCGACCCTGCTGCAGTTGCCCAAGGCGACCGGCTACGGCCTCGGCCAGTCGATGCTGACCGCCGGCCTGGTGATGGGACCGTCCGGCCTGGTGATGATGGCCACCGCGCCGTTCTCCGCCTCGGTCTCGAAGAAGCGCGGCCCGAAGGTCACCCTGATGATCGGCGCGGTGATCGTCGCCATCGGCTACGCGCTCGGCATCGTCGCGATGTCGGCCGTCTGGCACCTGATCATCGTCTCGGCCGTGATCGGCGCCGGCATCGGCTTCGCGTACGGCGCGATGCCGGCCCTCATCATGAGCGCCGTCCCGGTCTCCGAGACCGCCGCGGCGAACAGCCTCAACACCCTGATGCGTTCCATCGGCACCTCGGTCTCGAGCGCCGTCGCCGGCGTCATCCTCGCCCAGCTGACCATCACCATGGGCCCGGTCACCGTCCCGTCGAAGACCGGTTTCCAGGTCATCCTCGCGATCGGCTCAGCCGCCGCCCTGATCGCCTTCGCGATCGCCGCCTTCATCCCCACCCGCCGCCCGACGGACACCGGCAAGCCCACCCCGGTCGCCGCCAACGCGGCCTGAAACCAGAGTCACGAGGTCGCCCGGAGCTCGGCCACCACCGAGACCATCCGGGCGACCTCGTCCTCGGTGTTGTAGTAGTGCGGCGAGAACCGCGGACACCAGTCGAGCCCGGCCGACCGGGAGAGGTTGCCCATAGCAACCAGTAGCCGCTGACAACGAAGGCATCGCGCGGTGCGCGGGATCGTCGGTGACAATGGCCCCATGCGTGCCACCGTCAAAGACGTCGCCAAGCTGGCCGGGGTGTCGCCGAAGACGGTGTCGAACGTGATCAACGGGATCGTTTTCGTCCGGCCGGAAACCCGCGAGCGGGTCGAGCAGGCGTTGGCCGAGCTCGACTACGTGCCGAACATGAGCGCCCGCGGGCTGCGCAACGGCCGGTCCGGGATGATCGGGCTCGCGTTGCCCGACCTGCTCCGGCCGTACTCCGCCGAGATCACCCACCTGGTCGTCGAGTTGGCCCACCAGCGTGGCTGGGGAGTGCAGATCGAGCAGACCGCGGCCGAGCCGAAACGCGAGTTCGAGCTGCTCTCCAAGGCGCGCGCCCATCTGGTCGACGGGCTGATCCTGAACCCGGTCAATCTCGACGACAGCGCCGTGACGACTGCCGGCGTACTGCCGCCGGTCGTCCTGATCGGTGACGTCGACCAGGACATGGTCAGCCAGGTCGCCATCGACAATGTCGCCGCCGCACGCGACATGGTCCAGCATCTGCTGGATCAGGGATGCCGGCGCATCGCAGCGCTCGGCACCCCCGAGGTCCCGAGCGGGTCCAGCGGTACCGGCCGGATCGGCGGCACCACCGACTCAGCCGGTACTGCGGCTGCCCGCCTCCGCACCCGCGGCTATCGCGAGGCCCTCACCGCCGCCGGCATCGAGCCTGACCCGGAACTGGAGATCGCCCTCGATCGCTGGAGCCCGGAAGGCGCCGCGTTGGTGGTCGGCCGCTACCTGGAGAGTCACGAGCCGCCGGATGCGCTCTTCTGCTTCACCGACACGCTCGCTGTTGGTGCACTGTCGGCGCTCTGGACGGCAGGTGTCGCAGTACCGGCTGATTGTGCGGTGGCCGGGTTCGACAACCTGCTGGAGAGTCCGTACACGGTGCCGCCGCTCACGACGGTGGACTTCGACCGGCGGCTGTTCGTCGAGTCGGCGCTCGATCTGCTCGCCGAGCGGATGGCCGACCTGGACACCAAGCCGCGGCGGGTGATGATCCCGCACCGGATCGTCCCGCGCGCCAGCTCAGCCCGCTAGACCACAAACTCGCACAAAAACCCAGATCATCAGACTCTTGTCAACGTATTCCAACGATGTAATGATCGAAGCGGCCTGCGAAGGAGAAATCCATGACCGCGTTTGATCGTCCGTTCTCCCGGCGCCGGCTGCTCTCCGGAGCGGCCGCGGTGGCTGGCAGCGGACTACTGCTCGGCTGTTCACCCAGCGCCGGGAAGTCCGCCAGCGAACTGAACTACTGGCATCTGATGACCGGCGGCGACGGCATCGTAATGGCCGGCCTGGTTGACGCCGTGAACGGCCTCAACGCCGGTTTCCACACCACCCAGACCGTGCTCGCCTGGGGTCCGCCGTACTACACGAAGCTCGCGATGGCCTCGGCCGGCGGGCGTGCCCCCGATGTCGCGATCATGCACGCGTCGCGGATCGCCGGCTACGCGCCGGGCGGCCTGCTCGAGCCGTGGGACACCGAGTTGCTGGCCGAGTTCGGCGTTCACGAGAGCGACTTCCCGCCGCTGGTCTGGCAGAAGGGCCAGTACGACGGGAAGCTGTACTCGCTCGCGCTCGACACCCACCCCTTCGTCCTTTACTACAACACCGAGCACGCTCAGAAGGCCGGTGTCACCGACACGCTGCGCACGATGGACTCACCCGAGGAGTTCACCGAGGTCGCGACCAAGCTCCAGCGGGCGACTGGCAAGCACGGCTTGTCCTACGGGTACCTCGGCGACGGCCCACAGATGTGGCGGTTGTTCTACACGCTCTACCGTCAACAGGGCGCCGAGATGAAGCTGGTACCGGGCCAGAAGGCGCAGGTCGACGAGGCTGCCGCGGTCAAGGCGCTGACCTTCGTCCGTTCGCTGCTCAATGACACGATCGCCTCGCGCAGCGGTGACGGCGGCACGGCGTCGAGCGAGTTCCTGCACGGCGAGAGCGGGCTGTTCCTGGGCGGCGTGTGGGAGCTGCCGGTGCTGAAGGCCGCGAAGCTGCCGTTCGACGCGATGCCGATCCCGACGTTGTTCGGCACCGAGGCCGCGTACGCCGATTCGCACACGTTCGTGCTGCCCCGGCAGTCGAAGGTGTCGCCGGAGCGCCGCCGGCACGTCTACCAGCTGGTGGCCGAGATCCTCAAGCGGTCGGTGAAGTGGGCCGAGGGCGGTGGCCACATCCCGGCGTACCAGCCGGTGATCAAGAGCGCGGAGTACCAGGCGCTGAAGCCGCAGTCGAACTACGCCGGCATCCCGGCGTACGTGAACTACGACCCGGACGTCTGGTTCGCGGGCGCCGGCAGCGACTTCCAGAACTACTTCGCGGAGAACGTGCAGAACGTCTACCTGGGCAGCGGCGACCCCGCGGCCGGGTTCGACGGATTCGTCCAGCGGCTGAACGTGCTGCTCGACCGGCCGCAGCCGGTCTGAGCCCGGAAGGGAGATCAACGATGTCGACTGCCATCGACAGTCCCGCGGCCGCGACTCCCGTTGTCGCCGACACCAAGCTTCGGGCCCGCCGCGGCGAGACGCTGACCGGCTGGGCCTTCGCCGCGCCGTTCGCGGTGCTGTTCGTGCTGTTCCTGGTGGTGCCCGCGGTCTACGGGCTGTACCTGAGTTTCACCGGGGAGACGCTGACCGGCGCGAACAGCGGCCTGGTCGGCCTGGCCAACTACACCGAGGCACTCACCGATCCGGACATGTGGCGCTCGCTGGGCAACACACTGTGGTTCACCTTCCTCAGCACCGTGCCGCTGGTCGTCCTGTCGCTGGCCTTCGCGCTGCTGGTGAACCTGGGGCTGCCGGGACGCTGGCTGTGGCGGCTATCGTTCTTCCTGCCCTACTTGCTCGCCTCCACGGTCGTGGTGCTGTTCTGGACCTGGATGTACAACCCGAAGATCGGGCTGATCAACGGCGTGCTGGCCGAGCTCGGGATCGCGCCGGTGGCCTGGCTGCAGGATCCGAAGGTGGCGATGTTCTCGGTGGTGATCACCACCTTGTGGTGGACCATCGGGTTCAACTTCCTGCTCTACCTGGCCGCGCTGCAGAACATCCCCGAGCAGCAGTTCGAGGCGGCCGCGATCGACGGCGCCGGCAAGTGGCGGCAGCTGTTCTCGATCGTGATCCCGCAGCTCGCACCGACCACCGCGCTGATCCTGACGCTGCAGGTGCTGGCCTCGCTGAAGGTGTTCGACCAGATCTACATGCTCACCAACGGCGGTCCGGCCGGCTCGACCCGGTCGATCGTGCAGTACATCTACGAGTCCGGCTTCACCGGCTACCGGTTCGGGTTCTCCTCGGCGATCTCGTACCTGTTCTTCGCCATCATCGTGCTGGTGTCGCTGGCGCAGTACCGAATTCTCAACCGCCGGAGTGGCCGATGAGCAGCTACACGTTGTCGCGTGGGATCAACAGGAAGCAGTCCTACAAGCCGGGGGAGAACCCCTGGAGCCTGTGGCGGCTGGGCGCGTTGCTGGTACTAGCCTTCCTCGCCCTGACCTGGCTGGTCCCGTTCGCCTGGGCGGTGCTGACCTCGCTGAAGAGCGAGGCCGACGCCGGTGCCTCGACACTCAGCCTGTCGCCGCCGGACGGACTCGGCTTCGACGCCTATCGCAAGGTGCTCGCGGCCGGCGACATCCCGGCCTGGGCCTGGAACAGCCTGATCACCTCGGTGGCCATCACCCTGATCACGGTCGCCACGTCGGCGCTGGCTGGTTATGCATTCTCCCGGATGAATTTCCGCGGCCGCCGCTGGCTGTACGCCGCGATCATCGCCGCCATCATCATCCCGCCGCAGTTGCTGATCGTTCCGTTGTTCCGGCAGATGTTGGCCTTCGACCTGGTCGACACGTATTGGGGAATTATCCTTCCGCAGGCGTTCGCGCCCGCGATGGTGCTCATTCTCAAGCGCTTCTTCGATCAGATCCCGGTCGAACTCGAGGATGCCGCCCGGGTGGACGGCGCGAATCGGCTCCGGGTGTTCTGGTCGATCGTGTTGCCTTTGTCTCGCCCGATACTTGCCGCGGTAGCTATTTTCGTCTTCATCGGCGCCTGGAACAACTTCCTCTGGCCCTTCATCGTCACCACCGACGCCGACCTGATGACGTTGCCGGTCGGCCTGCAGACGGTCAAGAGCGCCTACGGCCTCCAGTACGCGCAGAACATGGCCTCCGCGATCCTGGCAGCGTTGCCACTGGTCGTCGTTTTCCTCTTTTTCCAAAGGCAGATCATCAAGGGCATCGCCACCACCGGTTTCGGTGGGCAGTAGTTCCTGGACGCTGGTTCCGGCTGGCGGGATTCCCGTAGTCATCCCTTGAAAACACCGTCACTGTAAGCAAGGCTGCCGGGATCACTTGTGCGCCGTCCGATGCACAAGTGCGGCAACTGTCGCGCGTACTGCGCAATGAGGACCGTTGCGTAGCACTACTAACAGTTGTCCCGTCAACAACTGTTTCTTGGGTAACCAAGGGAGGAGGATGTGTGTCAGCGATGAAAGAGCTCGCCGAGCGGTGCCGTGGTGTGAGGAGTCACGGCACTTCCCAACTCGGCCGGGCTGCGATTCAACCAGCGGTCTGCACCGGCGTCCACGAGGTGAACTCGTCGATTCCGTCCGGACGACCGCGTCGAGTGGCGGTGCTGAGGCTGAGTAACGGCCTCACCACCACGCTGCGTCTCGGTGACGGCGTGCAGGCGCCGGAACGGGGTACGACAGTGTTCGTCCAGGGTGGCCTTGGGATGGGCGATCAGCCTGCCTCAGGTGGGGTCACCCTCGCGCCGAGCCGCCCCAGCTGAAGGTGCAGGGCTGAAGAAACCGAGTGACACCCCAGCCTGCGGCTGGGCACACCGGCTGAATCAGTGGCTCGCCGGTCTCAGGTCAACGCCGAGCTGAGACCGGCAAGTCCCTGGACGACCGGCCTACTCCTCGAACGGCTGCATCAGCGCGCGAACCTCGACCGGCGAGTACCGGGCCTCCGGCAGCCGGGCCGCGAGTTCGGTCGCCCGCTCGAGCGTGCAGTCCAGCAGGTAGTAGCCCGCCAGCACTTCCTTCGCCTCGGTGAACGGCCCGTCCGTGATCGCCGGTACGCCGTCCTTCAGCTGGACGACCCGGGCGTTCTCGGTCGTCAGCCCGTTCGCGGCCAGCAACTCCCCGCTGGCGCGCGTCTCGGCCAGGATCCCGCGATGCGCGTCGAACACGGCCTCCATCCCGCCGGCCGCCATCGCGTCCCACATCTCGGTGTTCCCGTAGATCAACAGCATGTACTTCACAACAACTCCTCTGCCGAAGCGGACACCGGGGACGTCGGAGCCCCCGGCGTCACTTCGACATGATCCCGCTCAGACCAGCGAACGGGCCGTCGCCAGGTCCGCGGCGAGTCGGTTCTCGACCGGGACCGACGGATCGGAGTACTGGCCGGTCAGGCAGATTGGGCCGGTGTAGTCCTTCAGGTTCGCGAAGACGGCCGACCAGTCGGACAGGCCCTCGCCGGCCTGGCCGAACCAGGTCTTCCAAGCGCCGTCGACCTCGATGTACTTCGCGTTCTTCAGGTTGACGATGCCGAGCCGGTCCCTGACCAGGTCGAGCGTGACGGCAGGGTCGTCGCCGGCTAGCGCGTCGTGGGCCGCATCCCAGACGACCTTGAAATCATCCGGAAGGCCATCCAGCAACTGCAGGACACCAAGCGACGAGGTGACGAACTTGCCGTGGTGAGGCTGTACCCCGACCTGTACGCCGTACTGCGCGACGTAGCCGGCGGCATCCTCCAACTCCTGCCGGATCCGCCGTACCGAGGCGGCATAACCGTCCGGCCCGAGCGGCGCCATGATCCGGATCATCGGCACCCCCGCCTTCGCGCACGCCGCGAACGCGCTCTCTGACAGGTCACTGGCGATACTGATCGGCTCGACGCCCTCGGCGCGGAGCTGCTCGACGAAGGTGGGCAGACCGGCCTCGGCGGTGGCCGGCGTGACGTAGGCGGTGTCGCGGACGGGGATCTCGGCGCCGCTGAAACCGAGGCCGGCGACGAGCTTGCCGAGCTCGTCACCGGGCAGGCCGGACCAGGGCTTGGTGAATACGGACCAGGTGTAGGTCATAAGAGTCAGCGGCCTCCGAGCCCGCTCATGGTGATGCCTTTGACGAACCAGCGTTGGGTGAGGAAGAACAACACGATCAACGGCACGGTGGTGATGGTCGCTGCCATCAGGAGCAGGTTCCACTGGGTGCCGTTGGTGTCCTGGAAGACCTGCAGCCCGACGGCCGCAGTACGGGTCGAATCGCTGTTGGAGATCACGAGTGGCCACAACAGGTTGTTCCACTGTCCGATGAACTTGAACACCGCGAGCGTCGCGATCGCCGGCACCGCCAGCGGCACGATCACCCGGATGAACGCCTGCCAGCGGTTGGCGCCGTCGAGCCGTGCCGCCTCCTCGTAGTCGCGCGGGATGCCGAGGAAGAACTGCCGCAGCAGGAACACGCCGAGCGCGGTGAACGCGTGCGGCAGGATCATCCCCGGCCAGGTGTCGATCCCGTGCAGCTTCGCCACCAGGATGAACTGCGGGATCAGCGTCACCTGCGACGGGATCATCAGCGTCGCCAGATAGATCCCGAACAACCAGGTCCGCCCGGGAAAGTTGAGCCGCGCGAACGCGTACGCCGCCAGCGCGGCCGTGACGGTCTCGAGCAGCGTCGTACCGGCCGCGAAGATGATCGTGTTCAGCAGGTACCGCCCCAGCGGGACCAGCTCGAACGCCCGGGTCAGGTTCTCCGGATGCCAGCTGCTCGGCCAGAACGACGGCCGCGCGGCCATCGACTCGGCATCGGACTGGAACGCGACCAGCACCATCATCACGACCGGCACCAGCGTCACCGCGGTGACCAGGTAGCAGCCGAACAGGACCAGCTTGCGGGTCACCACCGGGCTCCTGAGCAGGGGAGAGACGGCGTTAGTTGTCATAGTGGACGAGCCTCCGCTGCAGCACGAACTGCGCTGCGGTGATGACGACGATGAACCCGAACAGCACCAGCGACTGCGCCGCGGCGTACCCCTGGTCGTAGTTCTCGAAGCCGGTCCGGTAGATGTACATCACGAGCGTGGTGGTCCGCGATCCCGGCCCGCCGTTCGTCATGATCAGCGCCTGGTCGAAGACCTGGAACGAGCCGATGACCGAGGTCACCACGACGAAGAACAGCGACGGCGACAACATCGGCAGCGTCACGTTGCGAAACGTCTGCCAGGCTGAGCTGCCGTCCACCTTGGCCGCCTCGTACAGCTGCTGCGGGATCGCCTGCAGACCGGCCAGGAAGACCACCATGCCGAACCCGAAACTCTTCCAGACGCTCATCGCGATCAGCGCCGGCATCGCCCAGTCGTCGCTGATCAGCCAGGCCGGCCCGCTGATCCCGAACCAGCCGAGTACGGCGTTCACCAGACCGTCGTGCGGGATGTAGAGCCAGATCCAGACGAACGCCACCGCCACCGTGATCGTTGCGTACGGCAACAGCAGCAGCGACCGGAAGACCGCGACGTACCGCAGTCCCTGATTCAGCAGCAACGCCAGGGCCAGGCTCACCACGATCGTCAGCGGCACGCTCACGAAGGTGAAGTAGACCGTGTTGCCGAGCGCCGACCAGAAGGTCGGATCAGGACCCAGCCGGGCGAAGTTCTTCAGCCCGGCGAACGTCGGCGAGCTGAACAGGTTCCAGTTCAGCAGCGAGATCACCCCGGCCGCGAGCACCGGGCCGGCGGTGAAGATCAGGAAGCCGACCAGACTGGGCAGCAGGAACAACCAGGCGGTCAGCGTCTCCTTGCTGTACTTCCGGTACCCGGTGGGAAGGGCGTCGACAGCCATTCGCGATCACCCCTTCCTGGCTTCGGCCTGGCGAACGTTGTCCTGGTGCTGCTTCATCAGTACGTCGAGCCGCGGCGTCAGGCCCTTGAGGGCCTCCCGAACCGAGACCTGGCCGAGGAACGTGCGCGGCAGGTCCTGGCCGAGCAACTGCTTCACCTGGTTCCAGTTCGTCGTGACGTCGTACGCGTGCCCGCCCGCGACCTTCCCGGCGAGGATGTCCTGCACCACCCCGAGGTTGTCGGGCGGCGGTTTGAACGCGCTGCCCGCCGAGCGCCGCGCGGGGTTGTTCCGGCCGGCCTTCGCATAGATGTCGAGGGCACCGGTGCTGGTCAGCGTCTTGAGCAGCTTCCAGGCCAGGTCGAGCTCGGCGCCCTTCACCCCCGCGGGAATCGCGAACGACGAGCCGGACACCCGCGGCGTACTGCCGGCCGCACCGGCCGGGAACGGGATCACGTCCCAGTCGAACTTCGCCTTCCGGACGTTCACCACCTGCCACGGCCCGTTCTGCATGAACGCGACGTTGCCCTCCATGAAGTTGGACAGCGAACTCTCGGTCACCAGGTTGCTGATCGGCGGCGTCACCTGGTCCTTGACGAACAGGTCGATCACGAACTGGATCGCCTCGGTCGCCTCCGGCGCGCTCAGGATGCTGCGACTGCCGTCGTCGCTCATCACGTTGCCGCCCGCGCAGTAGATCCACGACACCAGGTCGTCGATCGCCGGCGCACAGGTGAAGCCGTACTGGTCCGGAGCCCTGGTCAGCTCCTTCGCGAGATCACGGAAGGTCGCCCACGACATCGGCTCGGTCGGCGACGGCGCGGCGATCCCGGCCTTCGCGAGCAGCGTCTTGTTGTAGTAGAGAACGGTCGGCGCGACGTCGAAGCCGATCGCGTAGGTCTGCCCGTTGAAGGTGGAGATCTTCTGGATCGCCGGATAGAAGTCGGCGAGCTTGAAGTCGGGGTCGGCGGCGATCAGGTCGTCGAGCGGCCGGTGCGCGCCGCGGGCGGCGTACGTCGGGATCAGGGTGCCGTTCAGCGCGGTCACCAGGCCGGCCGTTCCGCTTACGAGCTGGAGGTCGAGTTTGGTCGGGTAGCCGCCGGACGGGGTGAGAGTCGGGATCGACTCGACTTGTAATTGTTGTTCGACGTACTTGCTGAAGTCGTCCCAGACCTTGCGTTCGGCGGGACTGCTCGACCACATCGCCCAGGTGGCGGCACCTGACGGGGTGTTCGAGCAGGCAGTGAGTACTCCGGATGCGGCCACCGCGGCGCCGGTGTACTTCAGGAAGCTGCGGCGGGACAGCTCAGGGGACATACAGGTAACTCCTCAGGTGAAGAGCAAGGTGATCGACTCGGCGCGGATGCGCTCCTCGTCGACCTGGACGCCCAGACCGGGCGCGGTGGGGACCGTGGCGACGGCCTTGGTGATGGTCAGCCCCTCGACGTACAGGTCGGAGAGCAGCTCCGGACCGTTCAGCTCGGCCGGCAGCGCCAGCTCGAGCTGACTGAACAGGTGCAGCGCGGCCGCGAAGCCGATGCCGCAGTCGGTCAGCCCGCTGGCCAGGATCTCGACCCCGGCAGAGAGCGCGACCTGAGCGGTCTTCAGCGCGTTCCGCAGACCACCGGACTTGCAGATCTTCACCACCACCAGGTCGGCGGCGTCGAGCCGGATCGCCCGGGCCAGGTCCTGCGCGGTGAAGCTGCCCTCGTCGATCGCGATCGGCAGGTCGATCAGTTCGCGCAACCGGTGCATCGCGAGCGTGTCCGTACTCGGTACCGGTTGCTCGACGCAATGAATCGTGCGGACGTGGCTGGTCCGGTCGAGCAGCTGCTTGAGCGCGCTCGGCCGGTACGACTGGTTCGCGTCCAGCCACAACGGCTTGCCGCCGGCCACCTCCGCGACCGTCTCGATCGCGGCCGCGTCGGAGTCCAGATCGCCCCCGATCTTCACCTTGTACGCCGCATAGTCCGACGACTGCTGCGCGTGCTCCCGGACCACGTCCGGCGCGCCGACCCCGATCGCCGAGCAGAGCGGGATCTCGTCGTGCACCTTCCCGCCCAGCAACGCGTGCACCGGTACGCCGGCCAGCTTGCCCGCCGCGTCGTGCATCGCCAGGTCCACCGCGGCGCGCGCGAACGGGAACCCGTTCGACACCGACGGGCTCAGCCGCTTCGACACCCGCTGGTGGAACAGCTCGACGTCGAACGGCGTCAGCTCCAGCAGAATCGGCTCGAGGTGCCGCTTGATCACCACCGCGATCGTCTCGGCGGTCTCGTAGCTCCAGCTGGGGAGCGCTCTCTGCTCACCCCAGCCGACCACGCCGTCCTCGGTCGTCAGCTTCACGAACACCACGGCGGCGGCCTGATCCTGCGCCTGGTCCGGTGAGCCAACCGCGCCGCTCCCGAGGACAAATCGTCGCGCGAACGGCACCGCGACCGGGAAGACCTCGACCGACCTGATCCTGCTCATGCCGCGATGGCCCAGACAGCCGGATCGACGAAGCTCGGGCCGCGAACGCCGTCGTCGAGCCACTTCAGCACGTCGGCGACGACGTAGCCTGCCAAGGCCAGGTGCCCCTCGACGGTGTCTCCGGCGATGTGAGGAGTCAGCAACAGGTTCTGTGCCGCCAGCACTTCAGGCCCGAACTTCGGCGGCTCCGGGTCGAACACATCGAGCGCCGCGAACAGCCTGCCGTCGAGGCAGTGCTCCAGCAACGCGGGCTGGTCAACGGCCGGGCCGCGAGACGAGTTGACGATGATCGTGTTGTCGGGCAGTTGCTCGATCAGCTTCCGCGTCACCAGGCCGCGGGTCTCCGGCACATCGGGCACGTGGATCGACACGAACCTCGCCTGCAGCGCCTCCTCCAGCTCCACCGTCCGGACGCCGAGTTGCTGCGCACGCTCGGCGGTCAGGTAGGGGTCGTAGACGAGGATGTCGCAGCCGAACGGCTTGAGCAGCGTGATCAGCGCCCGGGCGGTCGAGCTGGCGCCGAGAATGCCGACCTTCTGTCCGGCGAGCTCGCCTCCTCGCAGCTGCGGCTGCTTCCAGCCGCCGTCGCGCAGCGCTTGGCCGAACTGGGGGAGCCGTCGTGCCAGGGTCAGCATCGAGGCGAGGCAGTACTCGCCGACCGACCAGGCGATCCGGGTCCCGGCCGAGAAGACCGCGACGCTTTGATCGAGGATCGCTGGGTCGATCAGCTTCTTGACCGAGCCGGCGGCGTGCGCGACCACCTTCGGGCCGTTGCCGTCCGCCCAGAGCGCCTTGTCGAGATGCGGCGTGCCCCAGCTGGTCAGCAGCACCTCGCTGCCGGCGGCGAGATCGGCGACCACCTCGGGACTCAGGTCAGCGCCTGCCCACGTCACGTCGAACCGCTCGGCGAGCAGCGCACGGGTCTGCGGACTGCAGACGTCGTCCGCGCGGTCCGGCGTCATCACCACGGCAAGCTTGGACAAGCTGACTCCTCAGGTCGGATCCGGGCGGATCGGGGCGGGTCTCGGTGTGCCCGGCGTATGCCCGACGGTAAGGGTTTTCCGTTATGCTCGTCCAAGCCCATTTCCGCATCGACCGATACCGTGAGGGCATCGCATGGATCTCTCGCTCCAGCAGTTGCGCGGTTTCGTCGCCGTCGCCGAGGAACAGCACTTCGGCCGCGCCGCCCAGCAGCTGAACATGACCCAGCCGCCGCTGACCCGGCAGATCCAGGGGCTGGAGCGCTCTCTCGGCGTCTCGCTGTTCGACCGGACCGGCAGGGGAGTGCGGCTGACCGCGGCCGGCAGCGTGTTCCTCGAGCACACCCGGCGCGTGCTCGCGCTGCTCGAGGTGGCTCCCGAGGCGACCCGGCGGGCGGCCGAGGGGCAGACCGGGACGTTGCGGATCGCGTTCACGGCGATCGGGGCGTATGCGGTACTGGCTGACTTCCTGACGATGGTGGGCAAGCGGACCCCGGCGGTGACGTCGGAGCTGACCGAGTTGGTGAGCCCCGACCAGTTCGAGGCGCTGGCCAATCTGGAGATCGATCTCGGGTTGGTGCGGCCGCCGATTCCGGAGCAGTTCGACTCGGTGCTGGTGCATTCCGAGGACCTGGTGCTCGCCGTACCGGCCGATCACAAGCTGGCGTCAGGGGACGGACCGGTCTCACTGGCCGATGTGACCGACGACTACATCGGCTACAGCCCCGAGGGTTCGCAGTACCTGCATGACATCTGCGCAGCGATGATCGGCATGAACCGGTACGCCGTCAGCCAGCTTGCGTCGCAGGTGCCGACCATGCTCGCTCTGGTTCGCGCTGGCCTCGGCTGCGCGCTGGTCCCGCGGTCGATCATGGCGATGGGCGTCCAGGGCGTGCGGTACCGCGAACTCGACGCGGCGGACGCGCACTCGGTCACGCTGCACGCCGCTTGGAGCCCGGACAGCCCGAACCCCGCGCTGCAGCGCCTGGCCGAGTCACTGAAGGCGAATCCGCACCTCGACGCTTGACCTAGAGTTGGCTCTAACTCCTAAGGTCGAGGGTATGAGCACCCCACAGCACAAGATCGATTCGGGCTTCGGCCACGGCAGCACGGCGGACGAGGTCCTCGAGGGGATCGACCTGACCGGCAAACTCGCGCTCGTCACCGGCGGCTACTCGGGACTCGGGCTGGAGACGACGCGCGCGCTGGTCAAGGCGGGTGCGCAGGTCGTCGTACCGGCTCGCCGTCCGCAGGCTGCCGAGGAAGCGCTCTCTGGCCTGGCCGGCGTCGAGGTCGGCGAATTGGATCTGGCCGACCTGGCGAGTGTCCGGACGTTCGCCGAAGGATTCGTTGCTTCGGGGCGGTCGATCGATCTGCAGATCAACAACGCGGCCGTGATGGCTTGCCCGGAGACGCGGGTCGGGCCTGGTTGGGAGGCGCAGTTCGCGATCAATCACCTCGGTCACTTCGCTCTGACCAATCAGCTGTGGCCGGCGCTGGTCGCCGATGGCGGCGCGCGGGTGGTGTCGGTGTCGTCGACCGGGCATCGGCGATCGGACATCCGCTGGGACGACCCGCAGTTCGAGCAGGGCTACGAGAAGTGGGCGGCGTACGGGCAGGCGAAGACGGCCAACTCGCTGTTCGCGGTCCAGCTAGATGCTCTGGGCAAGGAGTCCGGCGTCCGCGCGTTCACGCTGCACCCGGGTGGCATCCTGACCCCGCTGCAGCGGCACCTGCCGCGCGAGGAGATGGTCGGCCTCGGCTGGATCGACGAGGACGGCAAGCCGCTGCACCCGGAGGTGTTCAAGAGCCCGGAGGCCGGCGCCGCGACCCAGGTCTGGGCGGCCACCTCGCCTCAGCTCGACGGCCAGGGCGGTGTCTTCTGCGAGGACTGCGAGATCGCGGAGGTCTCGACCGACGACGCTCCCGGCGTACGGCCGTATGCCGTCGATCCTGCCGCGGCTGCCCGGCTGTGGACGCTGTCGGCCGAACTCACCGGAGTGAACGCGTTCAGCAAGTAATCTGACCGCATCACTACTTCAACCATCGTCAGCACGCTTCGCGCCGCCGGCTGCGTTTTCGCCGAGGACGAAGCCGCGCTGCTGATCTCCGCCGCCCGTGACGACGCCGAGCTCGACCGCATGGTCGAGCAACGCGTCGCCGGGCTGCCGCTCGAGCACGTGGTGGGCTTCGCCGAGTTCTGCGGACTGCGGATCTTGCTCGATGCCGGCGTCTTCGTTCCGCGTCGACGCACCGAGCACCTCGTCGCCGAAGCCCTGTGGCTGACCGGCCCCGGGTCCGTCGTCGTAGACCTCTGCTGCGGCTCAGGCGCCCTCGGAGTCGCCGTCCACGCAAGCCAACCAGGCATCAGCCTGTACGCCGCCGACCTCGACCCGGCAGCCGTCGCCTGCGCTCGCCGCAATGTCGAGCCCATCGGCGGCCAGGTCTTCGAAGGCGATCTGTTCGCGGCCTTGCCCACCGCCTTGCGCGGCCGAATCGACGTCCTGCTCGCGAATGTCCCGTACGTCCCCACCGACGAAGTCCGCTTGCTGCCGTCCGAAGCTCGTCTCCACGAACCCCTCACCACCCTGGACGGCGGCGCCGACGGCCTCGCCATCCTTCGCCGAGTCGGCGCCGACGTCTTCGACTGGCTGGCCACCGGAGGGTCCGTTCTCACCGAGACCAGCGACGAGCAGGCGCCGATCGCCGCCGCGATCTTGGTTGACTCCGGTCTGACGGCCAGAATCACCACCTCGGACGAGTTCTACGCCACGGTCGTTATCGGCACCAAGGAGTAACTCATGCACGTCAGACCAGCCACCTCGGTCGATCTGGACGGTCTGGTGGCCTCGACCGCGGCCCTCTTCGCTGAGGACGGCGCCGCCCGTGACAGCCTGCGCAATGCCGACTGGCCCGCCGCGCACGGCCTTGAGTGGTGTACGGATTTGTTGGCCGATCCGCAGGCGCTGGTGCTCGTCGCCGTCTCGGGTGACGAGGTGGCCGGCCACCTGGTCGGCAGCTTCAGCGAGCCGTCGGACATGTGGACCGGCAGTCGTGCTGAGTTGGTCAGCATGTACGTCCGGGGTGAGCTGCGGGGGCAGGGAGTCGGCGGGCAACTGGTGGATGCGTTTGTCGAGTGGGCCAAGAGCCGCGGGGCTGCGCAGCTGCACGTGACGGCGTACGCGACGAACGAAGCCGCCTTGCGGTTGTATGCGAGCCGTGGGTTCGCGGCGAGGTCGATCACGCTCGCGGCCGAGCTCTGATCCTTGACTCATACCCGGCGGAGTACGTGGAGCAGGTAGTCGCGGCGGTTGAGTGGGTCGTTGTCGGTGCGGGGACGGTTGGGGATCGGCCCGGTGACGGGCTGGTAGCGCTCGAAGGCGGACTCCAGGACGCCTTCGCCGCGGGAGAGAGCTGGTAGCTGCTGCTCCAGTTGGTAGACGGCGGCGGCTGGGATTTCGCCTTCCAGGGTTGAGGTTTCGGCGGCCAGGGCCGGGACCTGCGGGATCGCGCGGAGACGCGCCAGTGCTGCCAGAACGCCGCGGACCGTGTCGGTCGGGACGTCGAGGCGGAAGTGGTGCATCGGCTCGTGGACCGTCGTACCGGCTTCTTGGAGTGCGGTCATCAGGACGAGCGGCGTCAGGTGGCGGAAGTCGCCCGCCGTACTCGACATGCTCTTGTCGAAGACGGCGTGCGCATGGCTCTGGCGCGCGGAGTAGCCCGAATGCGTCATCGTCACGGTAGCGTCCGGGATCTGCCAGCCGTGCAGACCCTGCTGCAGCGTCTCGTGGACGGTCTCCTCGACCGCCTTAATGAACGCGTACGGCATCGAGCCGAGCTCGACCTCGAGGCCGAACGAGACACCGGAGTTCACCGGCGCCGGCTCCACCCGCAGACCGATCGTCGCCAGGAACGGATTCGGGTCCTGCTTGTTGAACTCAACCGCGGCGCCGCTGCCGTCCAGCCGCTCGACGCAGATCGTCGTCGTCTCGCGGAAACTGACGTCGATCCCGAACTCGGCGGCCAGCGTCGTCTGGATGACCTCCTTCTGCACCTCGCCGTACAGCGACACGAAGGTCTCCTGGCGGACATCGTCCTGGCGCAGGTTGATCAACGGATCCTGCTCGGCCAGCTGAGAGAGCGCTACCTGAAGGTTGCCCTTGTCCGACGGCTTCGTCGGCGCGATCACTGTCTCCAGCGTCGGGGGAGCGAAGTACCCGCGGCCCGCAGTACCGGTTCCGGTGCCGATCGCGTCGCCGATCTGGACCTCGCCGAGTCCCCAGAGCTTGCCGATCTGACCCGCCGAGACCTCCGGCTTCGTCAGTACCGAACCGCTGCTGAAGACGCTGATCGCGGTTACCTTCGACTCGCGGTCGCCGTGGAAGCGGAGCCGGTCGCGGATCCGGATCGCGCCCGAGAACATCCGCACGAACGCGATCTTCTCGCCGGCCGGCCCTCGCTCGACTTTGAAGACCGAGCCTGATGCAGGTGCGTCGACGACGCCCTCGGTCGCCGGCAGCAGCTCGCGGATCCCCGCGATCAGGGCGTCCGTGCCAGCACCGGTGATCGCGGAGCCGAAGTACACGGGATGCACGAGCGCTCGCTGCGTCTGCTCGGCCAGCCGCTCGCGCAAGGCGTCGTACGAGAGCGCTTCCTCGTCCTCCACATAGGTCTTGAGCAACTGCTCGTCATGCTCGGCGAGCAACTCGATCATCTTGGAGGTGAACTCGGCATCGCCCCGCCCGTACGGCGTGAACGCCGCGCCGCGACTGCCGAGACCACTGGTAGATCCCATCGCGATGACCTCGGACGACAGCCGTTCAGCGATCCGCCGCAGCAACTCGGGTGCCTGCGCTCCTCGGCGGTCGAGCTTGTTGACGAAGATCAACGTCGGGATCCGCAACCGTTGCAGGGTCCGCATCAGCACCCGCGTCTGCGCCTGGATGCCCTCGACCGCGGACACCACCAGCACCGCGCCGTCGAGCACGCTCAACGCCCGCTCCACCTCGGCGATGAAATCCGGGTGACCGGGGGTGTCGATCAGGTTGACCGTGACGTCGTCGATCGCGAACGAGACGACCGCGGACTTGATCGTGATCCCACGCTGCCGCTCCAGCGCGAGCGAGTCGGTCTGGGTGCTGCCGTCATCGACGCTACCGACCTCGTCGATCACCCCGGCGGCGTAGAGGAGCCGCTCGGTCAGGCTGGTTTTACCGGCGTCGACATGCGCCAGGATTCCTAGGTTCAGTGTTCGCACGCAGCTTCATGTCCCTTGAAGAGAAGGAGTGATCTTCTGGGGTGACCATGAAGTGAGGTCGCATCGACTGCGCTCCTTGCGTAAGAACTGTGGACTGGTGCTGCTCCGGAGTACAGCAGAGAGCGCTTCCCGGCAGCAATCGGTTTTCGTGGACTACCCTCGCTTGATGCCTGATCTCAGTCGCTACGCCTCGGTGGAGCCCGTGCAGGGTTTCGCGGGCAACGAGACCTTTCGCCTGCGGACCGAGGCGGGGGAGACGCTCTACTACAAGTCAGGTGCTGAGGCGGCGATGGCGGCTGAGGCGTGGGCTTGTGGGCGTGCCCGGCAGGCCGGCGTACTGACTCCGGAGGTTGTGGAGACCGGGCCGGGCTATCTGATCGAGCGTGCAGTTGCGGGGGAGCCGTCTTCGTCCGAAGGTGTGTTGGAGCAGGCCGGGGCGCAGTTGCGGTTGCTGCACGAGGTGGCCGGTGAGGGGTTCGGGTTTCTGCACGAAGGGCTCAGTGCGGACTGGGTCTCGGTGTTCAGGGAGCCGTTGGATGAGCTCGGAGTACTGGCCGGGATTGTCGACGACGAGCTCGTACGGCGGTTGCGGGCGCTGAGGTTTCCGGACGGGCTGGCGGAGGTCGAGCCGCGGTTGCTGCACGGGGATCTGCACCCTCGGCATATCTATGCCGAGGGCAACCAATTGAGCGGGTTCATCGACTGGGGTGATGTCGCGTTCGGGGATCCGTTGTTCGATCTCGGGCGGTTCTCCCGTGCGGGGCCGGGGGCGACAGAGGCGTTGTTGCGTGGGTATGGGATCGGGAGGACTGATTCGCTGGAACGCCTGCTGGTCTTCTACCGGACCATTTGGGCGGTGAAGGTGATGCTCTGGGAGCACGCGGCCGGCGGAACCTGGTACAGCGGGCACCTCGAAGCGATCGCGGCAGACCTCCCGCTGCTTGAGGTCAATTGATGATGGTGCCGATGTGTGCGCCGGAGCTGATCGCGGCAGCTGCGCCGTCGTGGTCGATGTCGAAGACGTGCAGCGGCAGGCGGTGGTCACGGGCCAGGATGAAGGCGCTCTGGTCCATCACGCCGAGGCCCTTGTCGATCACCTCTTGGTAGCTGAGGTGGTCGAATCGGCGCGCGTCGGCGTACTTGTTCGGGTCGGCGTCGTACACGCCGTCGGCACCGTTCTTCGCGACCAGCAAGGCATCTGCACCTAGCTCGACGGCGCGTTGCACCGACGGATAGTCGGTGGTGTGGAACGGCTGCCCGTTGCCGCAGGCCAGCAGGACGATCTGGTTCTTCTCCAGGTGCCGCATCGCCCGCAGCCGGATGTACGGCTCGGCCAGGTTGTTGATCGGGATCGCGGTCATCAGCCGGACGTCGTCCGCGCCGAGCGCCGCCAGCCGGCCGCGGAGCAGGACCGCGTTGATCACCGTGCCGAGCATGCCGATGTTGTCGGCCTCGACCCGGTCGATACCCCAGTCCTCGGCGCGGTTGCCACGGAACACGTTGCCGCCGCCGATCACCACCGCGACCTGTACTCCGGTGTCGTGGACGGCGAGCACCTCGCGCGCCAGATGCGTCAGGCTGTCGCTGCTGAAGCCGAACTCGGCCGATCCCGCGATCGCCTGGCCGGACAACTTGATGACAAGCCTTCGGTACATCGGGTCTCCTCACAGCGGTGGTCGCAGACGGCGATCATCTGGTGATCGCGCTGAGCCCCCTCCGCCTGCCGGGCCAGCGTAGTCAGTACCGCGGTCGCTCGGTGCGGCCGCCCGGAGAGTCCCTAGCGAGTTCTCAGTCAGTCTCGGAGGAGTTAAGGGCGGGGGATCAGTCCACTGGGAGCTGATCGTCGGATGGTGGACTGATCACCTGGTCGAGGGAACGGTACGTACGGTTGCTGGCAGCGGCGGCCCTCTGCTCGCGGCCAGTCGCCTCGATGTAGTTCTGGCTGGTCGCGAGGCTGGCATGGCCGAGCAGTCTCATGATCTCCGTCGCGGTGGCGCCGTCCTCCGCGAGCCTGGTGGCGAAGGTGTGCCGGAGGGCATGCAGGTTTGCGCCGACAGGCACTCGGTCGTGCAGACCTGCCCAGCGATAGCAGGACTTCACCAGATACTCGAGACCGCCGCGGCCGATCGGCTCGCCGGTGCGGTCCACCAGGAGTTTGGTCGAGCGGCTGAATCGCTTACGGGGAAAGCGTTGTGCGCACGATTCGACGTACGTCTCGATGATCCGCTCCATGATCGGCTCGACCGGGATGGAGCGATCACGGCTGCCCTTGCCGTGGATGTGCAGGCGCATCTCGCCGGGTCGGCCGGCCAGCGAATCGGCCGTCAGAGTGCGCATCTCGTTGGACCGGAGACCGGCGACGAGGCCGAGCGCGATCACCAGCACGTCACGCTCCGGCCAGGGATCCCGGGCTTGCCTGGCGCCGTCGGCGACCGAGCGCAGGAGGACCTCAGGGGTGTCATCGCCGCGGAGAGGCTTGGGGGAGAGGGGAGGGGTTTTGGGTCTGGCGACTGCTCCCATCGGGTTGCCTGCCAGGAGGTTGTCGGACACACAGAAGGTGAGGAATTGATTCCAGGTGGACCAAGCACGCAGTACGGAACTCTTGGCGTGGTCGTCGGCGAACGCACCGAACGCGGCGCGCAGAGCATGGGCGGTGAGTTGGTCGACCGTGAGTTCTTCGAGCTCGACGGCGAGGTTGGCGCAGAGCAGAGTGGTGATGCCGGCCAGGTCGCGACGGTAGGCGTCGGTGGTGTGGGGGGAGTCCTTGCGAGGACGCCGGGCAGCGAAGAACGCCGACTGAGCTGCGAGAACCTTCATAGGGGAGTTGTATCGAGTCCCACCGACAGTTTCGTGAAGAGTGCTTGACTCCCCCGTTCATTTAGTTGCTTGCAGCAACTGTCGCCTTATGGAACTGCTGCATAATGGTGATTATGCATGACAGAATGAGCTGAGCGGGGTGGGCTGGGGCTCTCTGGGGGATGGTGTTGATGCGGGTTCTGTCAGCGGCATCCTCAGCGAGGTCGTGGCCGGCCCAAGGCGTGACTGCCGCGTCGAGGGCGACGAGACCCGGACTCCAGCGAGTAGATTCCGCCGCTGACTCTGGTGCTCGCGGTCACTCAGTGTGAGCCGACGTCTCCAGGTGCCGATTGGGCCGAATCGGCCAGATCCAGCCTGCTGGTCCGCCGATCTGCTGATCTCCGGGTCGCCGCCGGGCAGCCATGGGGTGAATCCGTCCGGTAGGTCAGCGAGGCAGGTCGCTTAGGATGCCGCTGACAGAACCGTCGACAACACCGAACATCCTGCAGACACAGGCATTCCAGCCACTCAGCACCCCACTTCCACGCTTCACCTCGAATGTCCGATAACTGACATTATGTCAACTAGTACCGCGAGAGGGCTCCCCTTGTGAGGATCAGCCAGGCCGGTACCGACGACATCGCAGAGTCGAGAAGTTCGCGGCCGAACTCGCGAGCTGGTGGGCAACTCATCAGGACTCGCACCTGGCGTTCGTCGCTCGCAATCCTGAGATCGTCGGCATGGCCTGGGTGGCGCTGGTTCCTCGGATTCCGAGACCTGGCGCCACCAGCAGGCTGTCCGCAGATATCCAGAGCGTCTTCGTCGATCCGGCGCATCGAGGCCATGGGATCGGCTCGGCGCTTGTCCAGGCTGCTTCGGAGCATGCGATCCGGCTAGGAGCTGCGCGGGTGACTGTTCACTCCGGCCGCAGGGCAGTGCCCGTCTATGAGCGCCTCGGTTTCGAGTCGTCCCGGCAGCTTCTTCAGCGGCAGGGGAATGACTAGCCCTACTCCCCCGTGCTCAGGGGCGAGCAGCGACGGCTTCGACCTCGAACAGGATGTCGGGCATCGCCAGGCCGGCTACTCCGATGACGGTTTGAGTGGGTGGCGTGACGCCGCGCTCGGCTCCGACGGCTTGGCCGATGATGCCGAGCTTCTCGAAGTCGGGGTTCACGACGTACGTCCTGAGCTGGACTACGTGAGTCAGGTCGAGGCCGTGGGCCGCGAGCGCGACTCCCAGGTTACTGAAGGCTTGCTTGACCTGGCCGGCGAAGTCGGGTGAGACGACCAGGCCGTCGGGACCCGATCCGTACTGGCCCGAGACGAAGACCAGTTCTGCTCCAGCGGGTACGGCGGCGGTGTGGCTGTAGCCGAACGGGACCGGGTTGTGCAGGCCGTCCGGGTTGACGAGCGTGTGTGACATGGCGGGTCACCTCTCTGGGTGTGGTGGCGGTCAGTCTGGCGTGGTGGCGTTCAGTGCGAAGGCGAGCTGAGCGAGAGCAACCTCGCGGTAAGCCGCGGTGTGCGGGGTCGGGTGACCCAGGACGACCGGGTAGAGCTGGCCGACGATCGTCGCCACGGCGACCTCGACGATCGCGGCGGTGACGAAGCGCGGCGTGAACGCACCGCTCTCGATCCCCCGCTGGACCGCGTCGGTGAACGGCTCCCGGTACTGCGCCGCCAAGGCGGCCGCGTGTTCCTGCAGCTCGGTATCGTGGGCGGCGGCAGTCCAGAACTCCATCAGCATTCGCCAGGTGGCGACATCTGTGGACAGGCCTTGGTCGACCATCGCGACTAGCTGCTGCCAGGGGTCGTCGAATTGAGCGGCCAGCTCGTTCATGCCCGTGACTGCGACCGACGTTGCGCGGCCAAAGGCCTCGATCAGCATGTCCTCGCGCGAGCCGAAGTAGCCCTGCAGGGTGCTGACCGCGACCCCGGACGCCTCGGCGACGTCGCCGTACCGGGTGCCGGCGTAGCCACGATCGGCGAGCACCGTGATCACGTGGTCGAGCACAAGCGTGCGTTTGGCGCCGCCCGCGCGTCGGCTACGACTGGTCCCAAGGGTGCTCATGTCGGTACCGTATCACCATACGGTACCGACATGAGTGTACAGCGGAAGAGTGCTCAGCTGATTGAGCCCTAGCTACTTGTGCAGGCTGAACTCGTTGCCGTCGGGGTCGACCAGGTCGATCCAGCTGGTCTCCCCCGCGGTGTCGCCGATCCGCTTCGCGCCCAGAGAGATCAGGCGATCGACCTCTGCTTGCTGGTCGCCGTCGGCGCTCAGGTCGAGGCGGAGCCTGTTTTTCGCGGTCTTCTCGCGGAACGGTGGGCCGCCCCAGCTGATCTTCGAGCCGCCGTTCGCCGACTGGATCGCGGTCTCCTCGTCCTGGTCCCAGACCAGCGGCCAGCCGAGCGCCTCGCTCCAGAAGTAGCCGACCGCCTGCGAACCGTCGGAGGACAGCGCGCCGATGGCACCGGTGTTGGCGAGGAAGTTGTTGGTCGGTTCGATCACGCAGAACTCGTTGCCTTCGGGGTCGGCCAGCACGATGTGCGGCTCGTCCGGTCCCTGGCCGATGTCGAGGTGCCGGCCGCCGAGTTCGAGTGCCCGCGCGACGATGTCCTGCTGATCCTCCAGCGACTTGCTGGTCAGGTCGAAGTGCATCTGGTTCGGGTAGGTTTTCGCGGCTTCGGTCGGCCGGAACCGTAGTTCGAAGCCGTTGTCCTCGTTCGGCAGCAGCGTGACGCCGTCGGCGGCCAGCTCGCGGCGCAGTACGCCGGCCCAGAACTGGGCCAGTCGAGCGGGATCGTGCGCGTCGTAGCTGAGGCCGACCAGGTGTGAAGTCATCTTTTGACGCTAGGCGCTCGAAGGCACCGGCGGCAACACAGTTAGATCAGGACGCGATGACTTCGGCGATCATCCGGTGGCCTTGCTGCTCGAAGTCCTCGGCGCCAACCTGGTAGGACCATGCCGTGGTACCGATCGCCTCGCGGAGGCGTTGACGCTGCCAGGATGCGGGTTCACGCGGGTCGCTGCCGTAGCCGTCCAGGAAGGCCGCTTCGAGGGCAGGATCTTTGCGGAACTGCTGTGCTGCCAAACGCCCGAGATCCGTGTACGCCGGGCGCAGGTCGGCGCGGCCGAAGTCGATCACCTTGAGTGTGCCTTGGTCGATGAGCCAGTTGCGCGGTTGCCAGTCGCCGTGCGTCGGCACAAGCAGAGTGGGCTCGGTCGGCCAGGCTTCGACCATTGCCCGGAGCTGGTCGGTGAGGTCGGGGGCGATCCGGTGCGGTTTCGCCAGCCAGGCAAGCGTCTTCGCCTTCTCCTTGGCTTCGAAGTCGGCGTCTTCGATCGACAGCTGGCCGTGGAAGCGTGCGAGGAGCTCGCCGGCTTGGCGATAGGTCTGCGGGAGGTGCTCGTGGTCGGTGCCTTCGACCAACTCCCCCGGTAGATACCTGGTGACGATCAGCTTGGCGTCGTCGTCACCGTCTACAAGCTCGGGAGCTGAGCCTGTCGCTGTCCACGGACCTAGCCATTCGCGGTGTGCCCGGAGCTCGCGCGCGATGTGGGTGTCGGCGGCGTCGCCTGCCTTGACGATGTAGCGGAGGTCGTCCTGCTGCAGCTCGACAACGGTTGTGCCGACCAGACCCCAGCTGTGGTCCTTCACCACCTTTGCTTGCGGCAACCAACTCGCCAAGAGGTCCCGTTGCCGTTGGTCCATCGTCACGCGGGCAGCCTTCCCATCACTTGAACCCCGGGTCGCAGTACGCCGAGCTTGCGCCACCGGGCGGACAGGTAGAGGCGAACCGCCGGGTCCTGCAGGTCGTCGTTGGTGCCGAGCAGAGAGCGGCCGGTGACACCCTCGAGGACCTTGTCGTGGACAGCCCGCCCCACACCCTGGCCGCGATAGGCAGGCAGGACCGCAAGCTCGACCAGCTCGAAGTGACCGCCGACCCACTCCTCAGTGGTAGCCGACGGCAACGAATCGCAGACCAGGTCCGACCAGAACTGACCCCGTCGACCGATGTAACCCCACGCAAAGCCGACCATCGCGCTGCCGCTGCCGACAGCGCTGTCGGTCGACGACATCACCGGCTCATCAACAGCCGTGACCAGCCGATAACCATCCCTCGCCGCATGCCGGTCGTAGAGATCGATCCGCCAACTCTCGTAACTCTCGAAGTCCCCAAACACCTCCTGATAAAGCGGCCAAACCTGATCAGCGAGCGCGCCGGCATCAGCTGGTTTGTGCAGGCGAATCTCCACGCAGATCTACCTCGGCTGTAGTGGCCGTGCCGGCTTGGCGGCCGGGAGCGGTGTGATAGGTCCAGTACAGATTGGTGTGCGCGATGACCTTGTCAGGAGTCGGCGCCCCCCACTCGGATTGGTCCTCGGTCGTATGCGCATCACTGACCAGCAATGCGTCGTACCCGCGGACGAGAGCACCGTGCAACGTCGAGCGGACACACTCATCGGTCTGCGCGCCGGCAACGACCAGCCGACCGATCCCACGGTCAGCCAGCACAGCCTCGAAGTCCGTCTCCTCGAACGAGTCCGCGTAGCGCTTGCGCACGACCGGCTCCGACTCCCCCACCTTCAGCTCCGGCACGAATTGCCAGCCGTCGCTGTCGATCGGCATCCCTTCACTGGAGTGCTGCACCCAGATCACCGGCACCTCCTCGGCCCGCGCCCGGTCGACCAGCGCGGCGATGTTCGCGACCACCGCGTCCCGGTTGTGCCCACCGCTCACCACGTCGTTCTGCACGTCGATCACGACCAGCGCAGACCCCGGCCGCCCATCCAGCGTCGTCATGACTGTCTCCTCAACCCACTCGGCAACTGACCCGCCCCATGCTAGAAACCCCCACCGACAAAACGGGGAAAGTGGTCAGGTGGTGAGCAGTTTGTTTGGGAGGATGGGGCAATGCGGGCTGACCGGTTGGTGGCGACCTTGTTGCTGATGCAGGCGCGGGGGCGGGTGACCGCGGCGGAGTTGGCTGCGGAGCTGGAGATCTCCGTGGCGACGGCGCGACGGGATCTGGAGGCGTTGTCGACGGCTGGGATCCCGGTTTATCCACAGCCCGGGCGCAATGGTGGCTGGTCGTTACTGGGTGGGGCGCGGACGGATCTCAGCGGATTGAACGCGACCGAGGCGCAGGCGTTGTTCTTGCTGGTCGGTCCGGCGGCTTCGGTGGCGCCCGAGGCGAAGGCGGCGTTGCGGAAGCTGGTGCGGGCGTTGCCGGACACGTTTCGGGCGGATGCGGAGGCTGCTGCCGAGGCGGTGGTGATTGATCCGGCGCGGTGGGGTGAGCACGTCAAGGAGCGGCCGGAGATGGTGCGCCGGTTGCAGGATGCCGTCGTACGGCGGTTGAAGGTCAGACTCCGGTACTCCGGTCGCGGGCGCGGCGAGACCGAGCGGTTGGTGGACCCGTTGGGGCTGATCGACAAGGACGACATCTGGTATCTGATCGCCGGGACCGAGAAGGGTCAGCGCACCTTCCGGGTCGAGCGGATCACCGAGGCCGAGGTGACCGCCGTACCGGCTGAGCGGCCGGCGGACTTCGATCTGTCGCAGGCGTGGAGCCGGGTGGTCGAGGAGATGGAGCAGCAGCGGTCGTTGATGGCGGCGACGTTGCTGATCGAGCAGCGGTACGTCTGGGTGATGCAGGATCGGCACGGGCGGCATCTCGAGGTGGTCGGTCCGGTCGACGACGGCCGGGTCAAGCTGCGGCTGACCGCGCCCACTCCCCTGATGATCGCGCAGCATCTGGCGGGCTGGGGCGGCATGATCGAGGTACTGGATCCGCCGTCGGTGCAGGCGGAGCTGGCCCGGCTCGGCACCGAGTTGGCGACTCGCTACAGCGGCGCGGTGTAGATGATGAAGCCGCGGTTCTCGGCGACCTGGTCGTAGAGGCGGCGCGCGGTCGCGTTGGATTCGTGCGTGGCCCAGTAGACGCGTCTGCACTGCTGCGCTCGGGCCCAGTCGGTGACGGCTTCGATCAGTGCTCGGCCGACGCCGCGCCCGCGGGCTTCGGGTGCGGTGAAGAGGTCTTGCAGGTAGCAGGAGTCCGCTGAGGTGGTGCTGGCGTGAGTGAGGAAGTGCGCGATGCCGACCAGTTCGCCGTCGAATCGCGCGGTCAGGGCGTGCATCCGGGCGCCGGTGATGAACTCGGTCCAGGATCGGTCGAAGAACTCGTCCGGCATGGTGCGTTCGTAGAACTCGTTGTAGCCGGCGAAGAGCTGCTGCCACGTACTGCGATCGCCCGGTTGCAGCGGGCCGATGGTGAGGTTCTGGGTGGTCACTTTGGTCACCGTTTCATACCGGCGGGCCGTCAAGGCCTTACCGGGTGAGTACTCTGCGGTGTTCGGTTTTGTCCCAAATCGAGTAACAGGATTCCGCCGTGACCACTACGCCCCCGCAGCCGCCGCAGCAGCCCCCGTTCCAGCCGGGTGGTGGTGGATACGGTCCCCCGCCTGGACCGCCGCAGTACGGGCAGCCGCCCTATGGCCAGCCGCAGTACCCGGCGCCGGGGCAGCCGCCGCAGCAACAGCAGTTCCCGCAGTACGGGCAGCCTGGTGGTTACCAGCAGCAGCAACCGCAGGGCCAGCAGCCGCAGTACGGGCAGCCGCAGTACCAGCAGCCTCAGCCTCAGTACAACCAGCAGCACCCGCAGGCTCAGCTGCAGTGCCGGTTCTGTGGCGGGGTCCCGGCCGTCGACGCGACGGTGCGCGGCCACCAGGGCATGATCATCCTGATGCGGTTCCTGAAGTTGCAGGGACCGTTCTGCAAGACCTGTGGCACCGCGGCGACCCGCGACATGACCGCGAAGAGCCTGTGGCAGGGCTGGTGGGGCATCGGGTCGATGATCATCAACCCGATCACGATGCTGATGAACCTCGGCACCTACTCGAAGATCAAGAACCTGCCCGAGCCGGCCCCGGGTGCGCCCGGTCAGCCGATGAACCCCGGCAAGCCGCTCTTCCAGCGTCCGGTCATCCTCGGTCTGCTGATCCCGATCGCGTTGATCGCGCTGATCGTCGTCGCGAACCTGACCAAGGGCCCGGACGCCACGGTCGGCTCCTGCGTGTTCAACGACGGCACCGCCTCGAAGCCGAACCTGAAGGTCGTCGAGTGCACGTCGAGCGACGCCGACTACAAGGTGGTCGGCAAGATCGACAACACCGTCGACGGCGATCAGTGCACGAGGTTCGAGTCCTCCACCACCTCGTACACCGACAGCCGTAAGAAGTTCACTCTCTGCCTGGCGCAGCACTAGGTCAGACGTAGTAGCCGTCCACGGGCACCCGCGCTTCGTCGTACAGCGCGGGGCCCTGCTGCGGTACTGCGGGGAAGCCGCCGCCGGGTTTGAGCCCGTTGAGCTGGTCACCGGACAGGGCGTAGACGACCTGGCCGAGTCCGGAGCGCTCGATCGCGCCGGTGCACATGCCGCACGGTTGGCAACTGGTGTACATCGTCGTACCGGCGGCCGTGGCGGCGTCGAGTTCGCGGGCTGCCCATTTGGCGAGCTTGAGCTCCGGGTGGGCGCTGATGTCGGAGTCGGTGATGCTCGTGTTGTGGTCCTCGGCGATCACCGTGCCGTCGGGGCCGACGAGTAGCGAGCCGAACGGCGGGTTGCCGGACTCCCGGGCCTTGGCAGCCAGTGCGATAGCGCGGCGCAGGAAGTCTTCTGCTTCGGGGGTCACAACGATTCTCCTTCGAGTCTCCAGGACGCCGCGACGGTCGCGAGGTCCTTCCACGCGTACTGCGGCCGCTCGGTCTCCGCGGGATCGCCGCCGAATGGATCCAGTACAACGTCCGTCGCACCCAGCGCCCGCAGCTCGGCCAGATCGCCCATCACCTGGTCGATCGATCCCTCCCCGGCGACTCTCTCGGCATCCGGCAACGGCTGGTCCGTGAGTCGCAGCACGATCCGCGGCGCGAACCCGGGCACCGGCCGGCCTTCCTCACGAGCGATTGCCTCGACCCGCTCCAGCTTCGAGCGCATCCAGTCGACGCGCTGGCGCAGCGGATGCCACGCGTCGCCGAGCCGCACCGCGCGTCGCAGCCCGGCCTCGCTCCCGCCGCCGACCCAGATCGGAATGTCGCCGGCGCGGTAGTCGGCGTCATCGCTCCACGCCTCGCGGACGGTCACGATCAGCTCGTCGGTCAGCTTGCCGCGGCGGCTGAAGTCGACGCCGAGCGCCTCGAACTCCTGCCGTGCCCACCCGATCCCGAGGCCGAGCACGAACCGGCCGCCGCTCAGCGCGTTGAGGTTGGCCGCCATCCGGGCCACCAGCAACGGATGCCGGTACGGCGCGATCAATACCGTCGTACCGAGCCCGATCGTGGTGGCCCCGGCCAGCCAGCTGAGCAGTGTGAAGGGTTCGTAGAACGGCGCCGGGTACTGCGTGGCGACGTCGGGCGTGATCGCGACATGGTCGGAGACCATCAGCCGGTGGTAGCCGAGACCTTCGATGGTCTGCGCCCAGTCGCGCAGCCGGCCGGGGTCGGTGCCGGGGCCGAAGTTGGGAACGTTCACAGCGAGATGCACCCCTTTAGGCTATCCAGCCGAAAGGGCCGGTCTGAAGAGATTTCCCGGCGAAAAGCGGCTGCCCGGCCGGGGATTCCCCGGTAGTTTGGCCGGATGACCGAGACTCTCGATCCGACCGACTGGGCCATCCTGGTCGAGGTGCAGCGGGACGGCCGGATCCCGCTGACCGAGCTGGGCCGCCGGGTGAACCTGAGCGCGTCGGCGACCACCGAGCGGCTGAAGCGGCTGGAGGCGACCGGGGTGATCAGCGGCTATCGCGCGGACGTCGACCTGGCGAAGGTGGGCTTCGCGGTGCTGGCCGTAGTACGGCTGAAGTATCCGGGGAACAAGCACGAGCCGCTGAAAATCCTGTTGCGGCAGCGGACCGAGATCCTGGAGTGTCTGCGGACGACGGGTGACGACTGCTACACGCTCAAGGTGGCGGCGGGCTCGATGGCGCATCTGGAGGAGCTGGTGAACGAGCTGACCGAGTTCGGCAGCACCACCACCAACCTCGTCTACAGCCAGACCCAGCCGTACCGCGGCCCGCAGGCCCCGCCCCCGGAGGTGTAGTGGAAGTCCTCGGCACTCACGTCTCCCCCGCTCTGCTGCGGAAGTGGGTCGACTGGCTCGCACCGGCCAAGCAGCCGTTCTACGGGACGGCGAAGCAGCTCAGGTCCTGGAAGCTCCAGCAGGACGACACCGAGCCGGATCGGCAGCAGCGTGACACCTACCTGACCTACCACCTCGACAGCCGGTTGCGCTCGGTCTGCCTGGACGAGGAGACGTTCATGAGCTTGCCGCAGGCAACCCGGGCGGCGATGGTTCGCGCGCAGGTGACTCATGAGCGCGGTGCCGTTCCGTCGGTACGCCGCTGGCGCGCGGTGCTGGGGCCGGAGCTCAAGGCGCAGGCCGACGGGCATCGCTTCGTCTGGTGGAAGCCGCTGCTGCGAGGCTCTCGCGCGGCCGCCGTGTTGCCGTCGATTGTCGGCGAGGGGCTGCACCCGAGCCGGCACGATGAGGTGACCGCCTGGCCGACCAAGTTGCTCCCGCAGGCGCGTGCACTGGCCGGCACCTGGTCGACCACCGGCGAGGCGAACTGCTTCGGCACAGTCCTGGCGGCGACCGGGGTCAAGGACGCCGTCGAGACCTGGATGCAGCGTGAGCCGTTCGAGCAGTGGTTGGCAGCGCACACCGAGAGCGGTGGGCGGGACGACGTACCAGGCACTGTGTTCGTCTGGCGTGACACCGCGGAAGGCTTGGTGCAGCACGCCGGTGTCACGCTCGGCGGCGGCTACATGCTCCACAAGCCGTCGCAGCAGTGGATCACCCGGCGTGAGGTTCGCACGGTCGCCGAAGTACGCCGTACGACGCGTGGAGCGGGTTGGCGCCTGGAGAAGCGCGCCCTGCTGCAATAGGTCAGTCGAACAGCGTGGTGGTGACGGGCGTGCCGAGCTCCACCGTGCGGCTGACCGTGCAGAGGCGGTCGTGGGACATCTTGACCGCCCGCGGCAGCGCCTCGCGGGCCTTGTCGCCGTCCTCGCCCTCGGGGAAGACGATGGTGAACTCGACCGCGAGGTTCTCGATCCGGTTGCCCTGCTCGGGGTCGCGGATCTTGTCACCGCTGACCGTGCCGCGGAAATCGATCGGCTCGGCCCGGCGGCTCGTCACCACGTCGACGTCGATCGCCGAGCAGGTGCCGATCGCGGCCAGGAACAGCTCCACCGGGGTGAAGTCGGTGTCACCGCCGGAGCCGACCGACAGGCTGCCACCGCGCACGTTGCGGACCTCGTACTTGCTGTTGGCGGTGCGCTCGAACTGCACCTGCCGGCGGTTGTCGTCGCCCATGTCCGTCACAATCTGTTGCCGGTGGCAACGTCAGAGGGTGGCCAGGGCCTCGGCGGCCGGGGTGTCGCCGGCGATCAGCTCGAGGGTGCGGCCGATCGCGCCGGGCGTGCTGCAGAGGCCGGCCAGGACGAGCGCGACGTCGTCGCGGGTGACGCTGCCGCGGCCGGTCTTGTCCGCGAGCAGCACCAGGCCGGTGCCGGCGTCGTTGGTCAGCGCGCCTGGCCGCAGGACCGTCCAGTCGAGCCCGTCGCGGGCGCGCAGGTCGTCCTCGGCGGCCTTCTTGGCCTTCAGGTAGATCGTGAAGGTGTCGTCGGGGTCCAGCTCGTCGATGCGGTCGGCGCCCATCGAGCTGACCTGCAGGTAGCGGCGGACGCCGGCCTGCTCGGCAGCGTCGGCCAGCAGCGCCGAGGCGCCACGGTCGACGGAGTCCTTGCGGTCGTTCCCGCTGCCCGGTCCGGCGCCGGCGGAGAAGATCGCCACGTCCGCGCCGGCCAGCACCTTGGCGACTGCCTCGACGTCGGCGGACTCCAGATCCAGTACTGCGGCCTCGCCGCCGGCCGCGGCGATATCGGCCTCGTGCGCGGGGTTGCGGACCAGCCCGACGACGGAGTGCCCGTCAGCGGCGAGCAGCTTCGTCAGCCGCAGCGCGATCTGTCCATGTCCACCAGCAATTACGACTCGCATGGCCCCGAGCCTAGGTCACTCCTGGGTGATGCACCGATTCCAGGGGGTTGCGGCCGGCTGAACCTGACCCTCAGGACTCGTGCCGCAGTACCGGTCGCAGCGCGTCGAGAACGCTCGCGTCCTCGATCGTGGACGGCACGGGTTCGTCGCGGCCGTCGGCGATTCCGCGCATCGTCTTGCGAAGAATCTTGCCCGACCGGGTCTTGGGCAAGGCGTCGACCACGGCCACCTCGCGGAACGCGGCCACCGGACCGATGTCACGGCGTACGGCGGCGACCAGCTCCTCCTGCAGCTGCTCCGGCGAGATCGTCGCGCCGGCCTTCAGGACGACGAGTCCACGCGGCAACTGTCCCTTGAGCGGATCGTGGACCCCGATCACGGCGCATTCGGCGACGGCCGGGTGGCTGGCGAGGACGGCCTCCATGCTGCCGGTCGAGAGCCGGTGCCCGGCCACGTTGATCACGTCGTCGGTCCGGCCCATCACGAACACATAGCCGTCGGTATCGAGGTAGCCGGAGTCGCCGGTCAGGTAATACCCGTCGAATCGGCTCAGGTAGTTGTCGATGTAGCGTTGGTCATCGCCCCACAGCGTCGGCAATGCGCCGGGTGGGAGCGGCAGCTTGATCGCGATCGACCCCTCCTCCCCCGCCGGCAGCTGGCTTCCGTCGACATCGAGCGCCTGCACGTCCCAGCCAGGTAGCGGCACGGTCGCTGAGCCGGGCTTGACCGGGAGCGGCTCCAGACCGCGCGGGTTGGCGACGATCGGCCAGCCGGTCTCGGTCTGCCACCAGTGGTCGATCACCGGTACGCCGAGCTTTTCGTGCGCCCAGTGGTAGGTCTCGGGGTCGAGCCGCTCCCCCGCCAGGAACAGCGTCTCGAAGGCATCCAGCGAGTACTTCGCCAGCTCACCTGCCTCCGGATCGACCTTCTTGATCGCCCGCAGTGCGGTGGGCGCGGTGAAGAGCGCCTTGACGTGGTGGTCGGAGATCACGCGCCAGAACGCGCCGGCGTCCGGAGTACCGACGGGTTTGCCTTCGTAGAGCACGGTGGTGGCGCCGATCAGCAGCGGCGCGTAGACGATGTAGGAGTGGCCGACGACCCAGCCGACGTCAGAGGCGGTCCACCAGACGTCGCCGGGGTGGATGTCGTAGACGGCGCTCATGGTCCAGGCGAGCGCGACCGCGTGGCCGCCGTTGTCGCGGACGATGCCTTTGGGCTTGCCGGTCGTGCCGGACGTGTAGAGCACGTAGAGCGGGTCGGTCGCGGCCACCGGTACCGGGTCGGCCGGTGTCGCGCCTGCCACCGCGTCGGCCCAGTCGATGTCGCGCTCACCGAGGTCGGCAGGCGCTTGAGGACGTTGCAGCACCACAGTCCGCGATGGCTGATGGGTAGCCAGCTCCAGCGCCGCATCGATGATCGGCTTGTACTCGACCACCCGGGTCGGCTCGATCCCGCAGGACGCCGCGACGATCACCTTCGGGGTCGCGTCGTCGATCCGGGCGGCCAGCTCCTTCGGCGCGAAGCCGCCGAACACGACCGAGTGGATCGCGCCGAGCCGCGCGCAGGCCAGCATCGTGATCACGGCCTCGGGGATCATCGGCAGGTAGACGATCACCCGGTCGCCCTTGCCGACCCCGAGGCCGCGGAGTGCACCGGCAAAGAGCGCGACCTGGTCCCGAAGCTCGGCGTACGTGTAGCTGCGGGCCGAGCCGGTGACGGGTGAGTCGTAGATCAGCGCGGTCCGGTCGCCGAGCCCGGCCTCGACGTGCCGATCGAGCGCGTTGTACGACGTATTGAGCTCGCCGTCGGGGAACCACCGGTAGATCGGCGCCGCCGAGTCGTCCAGTGCCCGGGTAGGCGGCCGCGTCCAGCTGATCGCGCCGGCGGCGTCGAGCCAGAAGCTCTCCGGATCCGCCAGGCTGCGGCGGTGACTGTCCTCGTACGCACCCATCAGGTCGCCTCCATCTGATCGTGAAGCTCGCACCACCGTAGTCCTAGGCTGGGACATATGACCGTGACCCGCGATGACGTTCAGGCCGCTGCCCACCGGATCGTCGGCCAAGTTCGCCGTACTCCGGTCCTGCGGGTCTCGCCGACGCTGGCCTTCAAGCTCGAATTGCTGCAGCACACCGGGTCGTTCAAGCCGCGCGGCGCGTTCAACCGGCTGCTGAGCGCCAAGGAGCAGGGAGCGCTCACCGGGCAGGGCGTCGTGACGGCGTCGGGCGGCAACGCTGGTCTGGCCGGCGCGTACGCCGCGCGCGAGCTCGGCGTACCGGCGCGGATCTTCGTCGCGGTCACGGCGCCGGCCGCCAAGGTCGCGCGATTGCGGACGCTCGACGCCGACGTGGTGCAGGTCGGGAACGAGTACGCCGAGGCGTATGAGGCAGCGGTTGCCGAGGCCGACAGGTCGGGTGCGTTGCTGCTGCATGCGTATGACCAGCCTGAGGTCGTTGCCGGTCAGGGGACGATCGGTCTCGAGTTGCTGGAGGACGTTGAGTTCGACACGGTTCTGGTCGCGGTCGGCGGCGGTGGGCTGATCGGCGGGATCGCGACTGCGCTCGGCGATCGGGCGAAGGTGGTCGGGGTCGAGCCTGAGCTGGCGCCGACACTTGGCGAGACGCTCGCCGCGGGTGAGCTGGTCGACGTACAGGTTGGTGGGGTGGCGGCGGACTCGCTCGGGGCGCGCCGGTTCGGGGCGCTGGCCTTCGAGGCAGTTCAGGAGGTGCAGTCGGTCCTGGTCTCCGAGGACTCGATCGTCGCCGCGCGCAACGACCTCTGGCGCGAGTATCAGCTCGCTGTCGAGCACGGCGCCGCGGTCACCTATGCGGCACTGCAGAGCGGTGCCTACCAGCCGGCTCCAGGCGAGCGTGTGGTCTCGATCGTCTGCGGCGCGAACACGGACCTGTCGACGATCGGCTAGATGACCGGCTTCGGGGCCTTCGGCTTGTCCTCGGACAGGACCCAGGCGGCGAAGACTCCAGCGATGCCACCGAACAGGTGACCTTGCCAGGAGATGCCGTCCTGCGGCAGCAGGCCGCCGAGCAGCGCGCTGCCCCAGACCAGCACGACGATCACGCCGACCGCGACCTGGCCGAGGCGGCGGTTGAAGATGCCGCGGGCGATCAGGTAGGCGGCGTACCCGAAGACCAGGCCGCTGGCGCCGATCGTGATCGTGTGCGGCGGTGAGATCAGCCAGGTGCCGAAGCCGCCGATGGTGGCGACGATCGCGGTCACCGAGAACAGCCGCATCGCGCCGCTGACGGCGATCAGCGCGCCGAGGGTGACCAGCGGCAGCGTGTTGGAGATCAGGTGGCCGAACCCGAGGTGCAGGAACGGCGCGGTCAGGATGCCGAACAGGCCGTCGGGCTCGCGGGCGATGATCCCGTACTGATCGAGCTCGCCGTTCAGCGCGGTGTCGATGGTCTCGCTCAGCCACATCAGCCCGATCAGCACGACCAGCAGCTTCAGTCCGCTGCTGATCTTGGCGCCGTCGACGACGCCGCGGGTACGCCGCGCTGGGGTCGGGTAGCTCATGGTCCAACTCTGCCCGATCCGGCCAAACCAGAGTGCCTCCGCCGCGCGTGCCGCGACCGCGACACGCCGGGAAGTTGGAGTTGCAGGAACCTGCAACTCCGGTCCGGGGTCCGGGCGTGGCGCTGCGTGATCGTAGTCGCTCAGTCACACTGGATGACAGGGTCGCGACACGCGCCGTAATCAGGCGTGGCCGGGACCGTTCTGGAACCCAGAACCCGGAGGGGGATTTCTAGCGATGCCGCTCGCCGTCTACATCCTCGGCCTGGCCATCTTCGCCCAGGGCACATCGGAGCTGATGCTGGCCGGGCTGCTCCCGGAACTGTCGGCCGACCTCGGTGTCTCCATCCCGCAAGCGGGTCTGCTGATCTCCGCGTTCGCGGTCGGCATGCTGGTCGGCGCTCCGGTGCTGGCCGTGGTTACCCTGCGCTGGCCCCGGAGGACGGCGCTGCTGGTGTTCCTGGCCCTCTTCGCGCTCAGCCACGTCGCCGGAGCCCTCACCCCGAACTACGAGATCCTGCTCGTCACCCGCATTGTCGGCGCCTTCGTGTACGCCGGGTTCTGGGCGGTCGCGGCCGTCACGGCGGTCGGCCTGGTGCCGGTAACCTCGCGCGCCCGGGCGATGAGCGTGGTCACCGGCGGCCTCACGATCGCGACGATCGTCGGGTTGCCGGCCGGCACGATGATCGGTCAGCACCTGGGCTGGCGGGCCGCGTTCTGGACCGTCGGCGCCCTGTCGGTGTGCGCGATGGCCGGCGTACTGGCGACCATCCCGCTCGGCCGCCCCGACCCGGCACGCATTCCGCGGATCAGCGCGGAGGTGCGCGCGATGGCGAACCCCCGGCTGTGGCTGTCCTATGCCACCACCGCGTTCGTGACCGCCGCGATCCTGGTCGTCTTCAGCTACCTGGCTCCCCTGCTGACCGAGACGACCGGTCTGCACGCCAGCGCCGTACCGGCCGTCCTCGCCCTGTACGGCGTGGGCTCGCTGATCGGCATCACCATCGGCGGCCGGTACTCCGATGCGCTGCCCTTCCACACCCTGGCCATCGGCATCACCGGGCTGTGCGCGATGTCGACCGTGCTCGCCTTCTGGGCCGCCGCGCCGATGGTCGCGATCGCGGCGATCTTCCTGCTCGGCGGTTTCGGCTTCGCGGTCAACCCGGCGCTCAACGCCCGGGTGTTCAGCCTGGCCGGTGACGCGCCGACGCTGGCGACCGCGGTGAACTTCTCGTCGTTCAACGTGGGCATCACGATCGGGCCGTGGCTGGGCGGGCTGGCGATCAACGCCGGGGCCGGCTATCAGGCGCTGGGCTGGATCGCCGCGATGCTCGGACTCGTTGCCCTGAGCACGGTCGTGCTGGCCGTCCTGCTGCCCGGCCGGGTCACGAGCCGGACGAGCGGCCGGGTGGCGCCGGTGAGCACCAGAGTGGTGCCCACCGGACGCGGTACCGAGATCAGCGGGATCTAGTTCACCAGTTCTTAGTTGACCGGCCCGCTGTGGTCGAGCTTGCTCGGGTCGAAGTCGGCCTTGCGCTTGAACACGTACTTGTTCAGCACCCAGGTCAGGGCCCACAGCGCGACGCCGACGATCATCAGGTAGCCGGCGATCTTGTAGTCCTGCTTGGCCCGGCCCGACAGCGGGCTGGCCAGGTAGACGCACAGCACCACGCCGAGCACCGGCAGCGCGGTCGGCGCGTGGAAGTGCTTGTGCTCGACGGTGTCGCGGCGCAGTACCAGGACGGCGACGTTGACGATCGCGAACACGCACAGCAGCAGGAACGCGGTGGTGCCGCCGAGCGCGGTCAGATCGGCGTACCCGATCAGCAGGAAGGCCAGCAGGGTGGTGAACAGGATCGCCACCCAGGGCGTCCGGCGGCCGTGCAGGACGCGGCCGAGCGGACCGGGCAGCACCTTCTCGTGGGACATGCCGTAGAGCAGCCGGCTGGCCATCAGCATGTTGATCAGGGCCGAGTTCGCCACCGCGAACATCGTGATCCAGGCGAAGATCTGGATCGGGAAGTCCGGGGCGCCGGCCTGGATCACCTTCAGCAGCGGGGTGGCGCCCTTGTTCAGCTCCTCCGGGGAGACCAGCGCCACGGCCGAGATCGCCACCAGGATGTAGATCACGCCGGTGACGCTGAGGCCGATCAGCATGATCTTGGGGAAGATCTTGACCGGGTCCTTGGTCTCCTCGGCCATGTTCACCGAGTCCTCGAAGCCGACCATCGCGAAGAACGCCAGCGCGGTGGCCGCGGTCACCGCGCTGAACGGCGACTCGCCGTCGGGGGTGTTGAACTGGGTCAGCCGGGCGGTGTCGCCGTCGCCGTGGGCCAGCGCCCAGGCGCCGACCGCGATCACGATCAGCAGACCGGTCAGCTCGACCACGGTCAGGACGACGTTCGCCTTCACGCTCTCGCCGACCCCGCGCAGGTTGACCAGCGCGATCAGCGTCATGAAGCCGAGCGCGGTGATCATCAGCACCGAACCGCGATCGGGATCGATCTTCAGCGCCGAGAAGAAGTTCGCCGCGAACGCCTTCGAGGCGCTGGAGGCCGAGGTCAGCCCGGAGCACATCACCGCGAAGGTGAGCAGGAAGGTGAGGAAGTGGATCCCGAACGCCTTGTGCGTGTAGACGGCGGCGCCGCCGGCCTTCGGGTACTTCGTCACCAGCTCGAGGTAACTCGTTGCCGTCAGCATCGCGACCACGAACGCGCACAGGAACGGCAGCCAGACCGCGCCGCCGACCTCGCCGGCCACCTTGCCGGTCAGCGCGTAGACCCCGGTGCCGAGAATGTCGCCGACCACGAACAGCAACAGCAGTCCGGGCCCCATCACCCGTTTCAGTTCGGGACGGTCGTTGGTGGTCGCGGCGGGTGCACTCGCACTCTCGCTCATCCTGCCTCCCAGGTCTCTCGAAGTCGTCACATCGTCCCACCGGAACAGGACACGTGCCCTGGACACGCCCTGTGTAACCGTGCGGACAGCCAGTCAGAGCGCCGGTCGGGCAGGCGCTAGAGTCGCGGGACTGCGAAAGGGAGGGATGGCGTGGCGTTGACCGGCCAGCGGAGTTCCGTCGTACGCGCTGGATTGCTGGCGATCCTCACCACGGCCGCCGTGCTGCGGCTGACCCGCGCCGCGTTCCTGTTCGTCACCGTCGTCGGCAACAGCATGGAGCCGACCCTCGATCCTGGTGATCGTGTGTTCGCCCTGCGGCGACGGGTGGCCCGGCCGTTGCGGGTCGGCGACATCGTGGTGCTGAAGGCTGAAGGCAGGAACCTGATCAAGCGCCTCGCGGCGACCGGCGGGATGCCCGTCCCGGCTGACCCCGACCAGGTCGTGCCGGCCGGATCGCTGTGGCTGCTCGGCGACGGCGAGCAGAGCTTCGACTCACGGCACTTCGGTGCGGTCGCTGACGACGAGGTGATCGGCCTGGTGGTCAAGCGGCTCTGGAGCGACCCAGGAGTCGGCGTACCCGGTGCTCTGTAGCCGGAACAGCTCGGCGTAGAGCCCGTCGGCCGCGATCAGGGCCTGATGGTTGCCCTGTTCCACGATCTCGCCCTGGTCCACGACGACGATCAGATCCGCATCCCGTACTGCGTTGAGCCGATGTGACACCAGCAACCTGGTCCGTCCCCGTGTCACCTCGGACACCACCCGATGCAGCTCGTACTCCGCTCGTGCGTCGAGTCCCGAGCTCGGCTCGTCCAGCAACAGCAGGTCCCGGTCGGCACGCATCAGCATCCTGGCGATCGCCAGCCGCTGCCACTGCCCGCCGGACAGATAGCTGCCACCCGGCGCATCGTCGGCTTCCTCGCCGTCCCCCAGTTCGTCGTCAGGAACCTCGTCGAGGAACATCCGGGTCAGGGCCGTGTCGAAGCCTCTCGGCAGCGCGTCGAGCGTCGCGCCGAGGCCGACCTGATCGGCCGCCGTCCGGATCCGGTCCAGGTCGTCCATCGCCGGCAGGTCACCAAGCCCGATGTTCGCCTTCGCGCTGAGGTCGTAGCTGACGAAGTCCTGGAACACCGAGCCGATCCGGTTCCGCAGCGAGACCGGATCGAGGTCGCGCAGATCCTCGCCGTCCCAGCGGATCTCGCCGCGCTCCGGGTCGTACAACCGGCACAGCAGCTTCACCAGCGTGCTCTTGCCGGCGCCGTTGGGCCCGACCACGGCGACCGAGGCGCCGGCCGGGATGGTCAGGCTGACTCCACGCAGGTTCCATGGGAGGTCCTCGCGGTAACGGAACCACACATCGTGCAGTTCGACGCCCTGCTGCAGCTTCGGGGCGTCCCGGCCGGGACCGGTGCGAAGGTCAGGCTCGAGGGCCAGCAGTTCGTCGAAGCGCCCCAGGGTGAGGGCGAGTTCGTCGAAGCGTGCGACCAGGACGGCGAGTTCCGCGGTACCGGCGGTCACTGCGGCCAAGGCGGCGAGGAAGAGGACCACGTCACCCGCGCCCAGCTGGCCCGAGGCGACTGCTCTCGCGACCCAGATCAGCGCGACCGCGAACGGCAGCACCGAGACCAGATCCAGCCCGACCCGGGCCACCGCCACCCGGCGGTCCATCCGGCGTTGACCTCGGTGCGTGGTCGCCAGCTCGACCATCATCAGGTCGCGGAAGTAGCGGCCGAGTCCGAACAGCCGGATCTCCTTGGCCGCCGCGGCCTGGGTCTGCAGCATCGAGTAGAACAGCTGCTTGCGCTCGGCCGGACTCAGCTCGCTCTGCAACGAGAAGCGTTCCTTGCTCAGCCGCAACTCGACGATCAGCTGCGGAACGGCGGCCAGTACGGCCAGCAGCGTGATCAGCGGGTGGATCAACCACAACGCGACCAGGAATCCGGCCAGCGTGATGGTGCGTTGCACGGTCCCGGTCAGCGTTCGCAGGATCTGGGTCGGGGCGTACTCCCCTGCCTCCAGCGCGAGCCGCAGCTTGTCGTGGAAGACGGGCTGCTCGAAGTACCCCAGACCGGTGAAGCCGTTGACCTTCGTGAACAGCTTCTCCTTGGTGGCGGCCGCGACCCGTCGACTGAGCTCGGACTCGGCCAGGGTGAGCAGCGTGGGCGCCAACTGCGAGACTGCGGTCGCCGCGATCAGCCCGACGGCGATACCGATCAGCACTCCGAGACCAGCCGAGTCGGTGATCGCGTCGATCAGTGCCTTCGTCAGCCAGCCGATCGCCACCGGGACCGCCCCCAGCAGGACCGCACCCAGCAGCACGATCGCGGACCGGACCGGGTCGATGGCGAAGACCATCCGGGTGGCCGCCACCGACCTGACGACGAGCGTCCCGGCCCGGCGAGCGATTGACCTCAGCACAGTGCTCAGGACCTGATCGGTACCGCGGGTACGACCTCGTCGAGCTCGCCACCGACCCTGGCGACCCGGCCGTCGGCATCTACGAGCACGTAGTTCGGGTACGCGGCGACGCCGAGCGCCTGGTGGATCGGGCCGGTCCCCGGCTGTTCGAGGACCACGCGGGCGTGTGGGCTGAACTCGCCGATCAGGGTGCCGCCGTCGCCCTGGTCGTCCGCGATCACCACGATGCCTGCCTCGCCACGAGCCCGCCGGGCGTCGAGCAGTTCGATCAACTTGGGTCGTGCGCTCTCGCAGCCGCCGCATCCCGGCGCGGCGAACGCGATCAGGGTCGACACAGTGCGCAGGTCGTCCTGGGTCAGCTGTCCGTCGGTCGCCGCGGTGCTGAAGTCCGGTACGACGTCGCCGACAACGACCTTCGGCAGTACCGACAGCGGTGACGAACCGTCGAATTCACGCAGCAGCTCGTCATGCCTGCGGAGCTTGCGGATCACCGCCGTGGTCAGCAGCAGGTTCAGCACGAGGAGAAGACCGATCAGGACGAGAGCGGCCACGAGGACAGGCGACATGGAGTATCTCCTCAGCGCGAAAGCAGGGATCAGGAGGCGAACAACGCGATCAGGTGGTCGACCGAGATCGCCACCGCGGCCAGCAGCACGGCGATGGCAGCGACCAGGATCATCAGCGCCGGCTGGGACCAGGCACTGCCCTGGTCACCGGCGAGCAGGGTGACCAGTCCGGCGGCGGCCAAGCCGGTCAGGATGACGTTCCGGACCACGTGCGGCCAGCCGAGGCTGGCCTTCACCGATCCGAAGCAGGCACAGGGCAACGGTGCCGGCGCCAGGGCCGAGCGCAGCGCGACCACCGCGAAGGCGGCCAGCAGCACGATCGCGAGGGCCAGCCCGAACGCGAGCGTGGCCGGTACGAGGCTGGTCACCGCCGCCAGTAGTTCGGCGCCGATCACGAGCCAGGCGACCTGTTTGCGGACTGCGCGCGGTACGAGCGTGCCGACCGCGGTGACGAAGGGACCGGGTTCCCGGATCTTCGCCACCGCGGCGGTACCCAGCACGACCGCGATCAGCAGTCCGACACCGGTGGAGAAGAGCGTCATCGTGACGATCGCTGGGTGATGGAGTCGATCAACAGAGCATCTGCGTCACCCGGCAGCTGCTGCGCAGCCACTGGCGGTTGCAGACGTCGTAGTAGCAGACGGCGCAATCGACGTAGCGGCCGTCCGACCGACAGTAACCACAGCGACCGCGTGGCTGCTCACACGGTGCCGCGGCGGCTTCCGTGGTACCCAGTGTCTTGCTCAGCATCCAGTCGCCCATACGGGTGAGAACGGACATGAAGACCTCCTCCAACTGTCGGGGGGCGGGACAGCCGGCGAACCAGCCGCCCGGCAAATTTTGGCCGACAATAGTCACGGATGCGCAGGAAGGTAACGGCTAACTCACACTATTGCTGACCAATCAATGACATCGGCACCAATTGGCCGCAAATGAATAGGGCGCGTCAGCAAGCATCAAGCATTTGTTGCAGGGCGGTCTTCTCGGTCGTCTGCAGGCTCAGGCCGTAGGTGTGCTTGACCCAGATCCACTGCCGCGCGTAGACGCAGTGCACCGACGCGTTGGTCGGCTTCCAGGAGGCCGGATCCTTGTCGCCCTTCGAGCGGTTGCTCGAGGCCGAGACGGCGATCAGCTGCGAGATCGTCAGGTTGTTGGCGAACTCCTGCCGCTTGGCGGTGGTCCAGCCGCTCGCGCCGGATTTCCATGCCTCCGACAACGGCACGATGTGGTCGACGTCGACCTTCGAGTCATCGGTGAATGTCGCAGGTGCACGAGACCGTCTTCCAGTGCGGGAACTTGTCGCGACTGTAGCCAGTGCTGGAGCCTTCGGCCTTCATTGTCAGCGAATTCAGCTGGGTCTGCGCCGAACTGGTGGACGGTGGCGACGGCGGTGCGGCGAGCGCTGCCTAACCCCTCCCCGGGCACGACTGCCGGGAAACCACCCACTGCTTAATGCGTGGTGAAACCTAGTCGTGCTCGACCACGGTCAGCGTCCAGGCCGCGCCGGTCGGCTCGAGCTCCGCGTTCCAGCGCTCGGAGATCAGCTTGTGCAGGGCCTTCGGCGTACCGGGGTCCTTGCCCGACTCCAGCAGATGTCGCGCGACCAGGCCGCGGGTGTGCTTCGCGTTGTGCGACACCACCGAGCGGACTCCCCCACGTTCGCGCACGACCGAGACCGCCACCCACTTGGCCGCCTGCTCGCCGGCCGGCCGCCACGCGGCGGCGTACGTCGACGAACGGCAGTCCACGATCACCGACTTACCTGCGGCCTCTGCCAGCGTCGCGGCCAGCGGGTCGCGCCAGACCGATGCGAGCGGCCCGAGCCCGGGCAGCGTCGTCCCCATCGACAGCCGGTACGCCGGTACGCGATCCGCCATCCGCAGCGCACCCCAAGCCGCCGACATCACCAGCAGCCGCGAGTTGGCCCGCCGCTTGCTCCCTGCCGACAGCGTCGAGTAGCCCAGCGCGTCGTACAGAACACCCGAGTACAACTCCGAGACCGGCACCGACGGCTCTTCGCGCCAACGCGTATTCCGGTCGACCTCAGGCTTCAACGACGCACCAACCCCCAGTACGCCGTACGCGTCGTCGGTGGCGCTCAGCTTGGCCAGCGTCTCCAGGATCGACTCGCGAACGGCGTTGAGCTCCGGGAAGGACAGTGCCGGCAGGTGCACCGCCTTGCCGCGAGCGCGACCGGTCTTGCCCTCCGAGGGGGGCAGCAGGATCAGGGTCACGTCAGCTCGTCCAGTGCGGCCAGGTCGTCGAGCGTCGGCTCCCAGAGTCCGGCCGCGACGTTCTGCTCGATCTGCTCGGGCCGGGTCGCGCCGGCGATCACCGACGAGACGGCAGGCTGCGCCGCGAGTCCACCGATGGCGATGTCCAGCAGCGTGAGATCGCGCTCAGCAGCAAAGGTCTCCAGCGCCTCGATCTTGTCGAAGTCCGCCCCGGCCAACCGGTCGGGCATGTTCGCCAGCCGAGTGCCCTCGGGGGCTGCCTCGCCCCGCTTGTACTTGCCGGTCAGCAGGCCGGAGGCCAGCGGGAAGAACGGCAGCAGCCCGATCCCGAGGTGCTCGCAGGCCGGAATCAGCTCGTCCTCGGCCTCGCGCTCGAGCAGGTTGTAGCGGTTCTGCGCGCTGATGAAGTGCTGCGAGCCGTTGGTCCGCGCGGCCCAGTCGGCGTCGACCACCTGCCAGCCGGCGAACTGGGAGCTGCCCAGGTAGCGAACCTTGCCCTCGGCAACCAGTTCGGAGAGCGCGGCCAGCGTCTCCTCGATCGGCGTGACCGGGTCCGGCACGTGCAACTGGTACAGGTCGATCCAGTCGGTGCCGAGTCTGCGCAGACTCGACTCGACCGCCTTGCGGATGTAGCGCCGGGAACCGCGCACGCCCCAGTCCGGGCCGTTGACGCCCTTCATGTCGCCGCCGAACTTGGTCGCGATCACCGCGTCGTCGCGGCGCTTGCCGAGCGCCTGGCCCAGGATCTCCTCGCTCGCCCCGCGATCGCCGTACACGTCGGCGGTGTCGAACAGCGTGATCCCGGCGTCCAGCGCGGCCGTCACCACGGCGCCGGCCCGGTCGGCGTCGATCCGGCCGCCGAAGTTGTTGCAACCCAGGCCGACCACACTCACGGTGAGGCCGGAGTCACCCAGCTGGCGGTACTCCATCTCGGTCATGAAGTGAACTGTATCGATGCTGCTCCCGGACGTTGGAACGACGGCATAGAGTGCTCGGCATGCCGAGTCTCACCGTCGACGGCGCCCGCACCCGGGCCGCCGCGCTTTCCGTCCATTCGTACGACGTGGATCTCGACCTGACCCAGGGCGAGCACACGTTCGGATCGACCACCAGGATCGTCTTCTCCGCCGTCGAGCAGTCCAGCTGGCTGGACGTGCGGCCGGGCGAGCTGACTTCGGTCACGCTGAACGGCCACCCGGTCGACGTGAACGGGCTGAGCGACGGACGGCTCGCGCTGACCGGCCTGACCGCCGAGAACGAGCTGGTCGTGGTCGCGTCGATGCTGTACTCCAACGACGGCGAGGGCCTGCACCGCAGCGTGGACGCCGCCGACGGGCTGACCTACCTGTACGCGATGTCGTTCCTGGACGCCGCGCCCCGGATCTTCGCCTGTTTCGACCAGCCCGACCTCAAGGCGCCGTACAAGGTGACCGTGACCGCGCCAACCGAGTGGATCGTGCTCGGCAACGGCGCCGCCACCCAGGTGTCCCCGGGCCGCTGGGAGCTGGCCGAGACCAAGCCGCTCTCGACGTACTTCGTGACGCTGGTCGCCGGGCCGTACCACCAGATCCTCGGTGAGCACGACGGAATTCCGCTCGGCCTGGTCTCGCGCCAGTCGCTGGCCGAGGCGCTCGACCGCGAGGCCGAGGACCTGTTCGAGGTGACCGCGCAGTCCTTCGACGAGTTCCACCGCTTGTTCGGCTACCGCTACCCGTTCGGCGAGTACCACCAGGCGTTCGTGCCGGAGTTCAACGCGGGCGCGATGGAGAACCCGGGCTGCGTGACGTTCCGCGACTCCATGGTGTTCCGCTCCGCGGTCACCGACGGCGAGCGCAGCGGCCGGGCCCGGACGGTCGTGCACGAGATGGCGCACCAGTGGTTCGGCGACACAGTGACCATGAAGTGGTGGAACGACCTGTGGCTGAACGAGTCGTTCGCGGAGTACATGGCCCAGCGGGTCTCGACCGACGCCACGCGGTACACGGACAACTGGCTCGACTTCGCCCTGGTCCGCAAGTGGTGGGGGCTGCAGGCCGACCAGCGGTCCTCCACCCACCCGGTGGCCGCCGACGCGGTGAAGGACGCGGCCGGTTCGCTCGACGACTTCGACGGCATCTCCTACGCCAAGGGCGCGGCGGTGCTGAAGCAACTCAACGCCTACCTGGGTGACGAGGTCTTCCTGAACGGCGTGAAGGCGCACATCAACGCCAACGAGTTCGGCAACGCCACCTTCGCCGACCTGGTCGCGAAGTGGACCGAGGCCGGCGCGGTCGGCCTGGAGAACTGGGCCCAGAACTGGCTGCGGACCCCGGGCGTCGACACCATCACCGCCGAGCGGACCGCCACCGGCATCAAACTGCACCGCACGGCCCCGGCCGCCTACCCGGCCGACCGCCCGCACAAGCTGACCGTCGGCGCGTACGACGCAGCCGGCCGCGGCACCTCGGTACCCGTACTGCTCGACGCCGATGTGGTCGAGGTCGAGCTGGACCCGTCCGTGGCGGTCGTCGTCCCGGACGCGGCCGACGACACCTGGGCCAAGATCCGCTTCGACGCCGAGAGCCTGGCCAACCTGACGGCAGTGCTGCCGAAGATCGAGGACGGTGTCACCCGGGCCGTCATCCTGAACGGACTGCGCGACGCCACCGCCGACGCCGAGCTCGACCCGCGGCTCGGTTTCGACATCGTCCTGGCCGGCCTGCCGACCGAGACCAGCGACATCGCCGTCCAGACGATCGTCAGGTGGGTGACCAGCCGGCTGCTCGGGCTCTACCTGCCGGTCGAGCCGTACCGCGCGCGCCTCGCCGCAGTACTGACCGAGCGGCTGGGTTCGACGCCGGCCGGGAGCAGCCTGCAGCTCGCCGTCGCGCGGGGAGTCGTCGAGCTCACCGACGACGCGACACTGCTGTCGGGTTGGCTCGCGGGCGACGGCGTACCGGAGGGGCTGGCTGTCGACGCCGACCTGCGCTGGCTGGTCACGCTGCAACTGGCGACACTCGGCGCTGTCGACGACGCCGCGATCGACGCCGAGCTGGCTCGCGACAACTCGTCGGAGGGCGTCGTACACGCCACCCGGTGCCGCGCCGCGCTGCCGACCCCCGAGGCGAAGGAACGCGCCTGGGCCCAGATCACCACCGATGCGGAGCTCGCCAACTACGAGCTGTACGCCGCCTGCGAGGGGTTCTGGCAGCCGAGTCAGCAGGAGCTGACCGCGCAGTACGTCGACCGGTACTTCGCCGAGATCGCGGGCACCGAGAAGCTGCGTTCGGGCTGGGTGGTCGCCTGGAGCTCGAACCTGGCCTTCCCCAGCTACGAGATCGACGAGCGGGTGGTCGGCCTGGCTGCCGGTCTCGCCGCCGATGAGGCGGTCCCGGCCGGGATCCGGCGGGCGGTCGGCGACAAGCACGACGATCTGATCCGGACGCTGGCTGTCCGGGCGGCCTTTCCGGGCGAGTAGCCGGTGAACTGTCCGGTTTCCAGGGACTCGGTGTCGTGCTCACTGGCGGTTGTGACTACTGTGACTGGTGTGACGACAAGGACCCTCCTGAACAGGCAAAATAGGGTTTTGTGACATAACCTCCACAATGACCGGCGGGCACGGCGCGCCGGTCTTGGTCGAGGCGCAGGTATCGGGAGAGACTGTCGAGAACCGCACAGGAGAACAAAGGCAATGCGCGAGGCGAGGCTCGTTGGCCTGAGTCAGGATGGCAAGCAGCTCATCCTGGCCATGGCGGAGACGGGTGAGGAGTTCGCCGTCCCGGTCGACGACCGGTTGCGTGCGGCCCTGCGCGGCGACCGTGCCCGACTCGGCCAGCTGGAGATTCAAATGGAGAGCGCGCTCCGCCCACGAGACATCCAGGCTCGGATCCGAGCCGGCGAAAGTCCCGAGGCGGTCGCTGCCGTCGCGCAGATGCCGATGGAGCGGGTGATGGCGTTCGCCGGTCCCGTGCTGGCCGAGCGTGACCACGTCGCGAGCCTGGCGCAGCGCGCGTCCGTGCGCCGCCGCGGCGGCGGGGACGCCCCCACCCGCAACCTCGGCGCCTGGGTGTCCGAGCGGCTGCGGATCCGTGGCGTCGATCCGGCCTCGGCCGAGTGGGACGCCTGGCGCCGCGACGACGGCCGCTGGGCCGTGCGCGTCTCGTACTTCGCCGAGCAGAACGACGAGAAGGTCGCCATGTTCGCCTACGACGCCCCGGGCCGGTACGCCGTCCCCGACGACGACGAGGCGCGCTGGCTGGTCGGCGAGCAGGTGCAGGTGATCGCGCCGCAACCGACCTCGGAGCGCCGGCTGACCGCGGTCGCCGACTTCGATCTGAGCCTGGCGCCCGATCACGGCGCGGACAGCTACGAGGCCGGTTTCGAGGACACCATCAGCCTGCCCCGGGGCCGAGCGGCCCAGGCTGACCGCGACGCGAACCGCGACACCGGACGCGGCTACGGCCGCGACCCGGAGTACGGGACGGCGCGCGATGTCGAGCGTGGCGCGCGCCGGGTCCACTCGGTGCCGAGCCCGGACGAAGAGCCGACCCTGATCAACGTGCCGATCGAGCCGCCGCCGTCGGTGCGGCAGTCCGTGCGCGCGGTCGAGCGTTCGGCGCAGCTGCCGGTGGAAGCACCGCCGCTGTCCCCGCCGGAAGAGCGCGCCGCCGCCCCCGAGAACCGCTTCACCGAACGACGGATGTCCCCACCGGACTCCCGCCGGGTCGAGCCACGTCAGCCCGAGCCGTACCAGCCGGAGCCCCGGCGGTCGGAGCCTGCTGCCGATGAGCGCCGCCCGGAGTCGGGAGCGCCTTGGCAGACCAGGCGGCCGACGCGGGAAGAGGAAGCCCGCGCGGAGCTGGCGCGCCGGGAGCGCGTCCGCGAAGAGCAGGCTCGCGAGGACGAAGCTCGCCAGGAGCAGGTGCGGCGGGATGAGGCTGAGCAGGAGAAGGCCGCGCAGGCGCGGGCCCGACAGGAGGAGCTGCAGCGCGAGTCCGAGCGCGAGGAGTTCCTCCGGCAGGAGTCTGCTCGCCAGGAGTCGGCCCGGCAGGAGTCGGCCCGGCAGGAATCCGCCCGGCAGGAGTCAGCGCGCCAAGAGTCGGCTGCCCAGGAGCAGGCCAAGCAAGAGGTTCCCCGGCCGGCCGATCCGCGCCCCTCGGTGCCGAAGCCTTCCGATCCTCGGCAGTTCGCTCCGAAGCCTTCCGACCCACGCCGTCAGCAGGCACCTGCCGCTGACCCCGTGCCTGTAGCCGAGCCCGCAGCAGAAGCAGCTCCGGCTCCGGCTCCGGAAGAGAAGAAGAAGCCCGCGAAGCGTGCCTCCAAGCGTGCCAGTGTGCCGAGCTGGGACGAGATCATGTTCGGCAAGAAAGCCGACTGACCCAGCCACCATCCTTCGCCCGACAGCCCGCGCCTTCACGGCGCGGGCTGTCGTCTGTTCCGGTGTCTCAGAGTGCGGGCGGTGTTTGGCAGTGCCCGCGGCTTCTGCCATGATTTCCGCATGCGGATCACGCTCTGTTGTCGCTGTTGTTGTCGCTGACGCGCGCCGTCTGAGGCGCGCGAGGCCCTGTCCATTCCCAGGCCCGCCCGCCGACACCAGCCAACAGGATTCCTGCAGATGAACCTCTCCGCTTTGGCAGACCTTTTCGCGTCCAACGGACTGCGACTGCTCCCCGGCTCCCACCCGGTCCCGGTCGAGCTGTACGTCGAACTTCCCGACGCGAGCATCGCGCGCTTCACCGCGCGCGGCCGCTCGCTGCGGTTGCGCCACTACTCCCCCGACGCGCTGACCTCGGTGGTGATCGCGGCCGAGTGCGGTTGCGGCGACCACCACCCGACGACCGGCCCCGACCGGGTCACCTTGAGCGCCTTCGCGACGCCGCTGACCGAGCACGTGCTGGACGGCGAACTGCTGTTCGGCTGGACCGGTCACGAGGCCGGCGCCCTGCGCCTCGCGGACGCCGTCCCACACTTCTTCACCCTGCTCCCGCTGCTGGAGCCCAGCCGCACCCTCGTCAGCGTCGCCTAGCTCACCGATCACCGTCGGGGAGCGCCACCGACGGGCTCGACGTCGCCACGTAGACCAGTCCGTCGTACTCCTGGGTCAGCAGCGTCGGGGCGAAGTGCATCTTGTAGGTCCAGCGCTGCACATAGGCACCGAAGCTGCGGAACATCTGCGGCTCGGCCAGCCACCGCTTCACCGCCTCCGGTGCGTCGTCCGCGCCGCGCAGATCCAGGAAGTGATCCCCGGGCGTCGCCGCCGCGAGCTGCCCCTCCAGCGCGTTGAAGCCACCCCGATCGATGCTGTTGGCAACGACCGGCCCGTCCATCGGACCCGGCCACGGACCGGGCCGCAACCGCCGCGCCCGGAACGCCCCCGAGCCGAACAGCAACGCCAGCGCGTAGTACTCCGCGCCGAACCGCTCCCGCAGATGCTGACCCATCGGCCGCAGCTCCGCCGACTGCCGGCTGGCCGCGAGATGACCGTTGTGTGCCCACACCGCGATCCGCCGGGACGGATCCTCGTCGGCCAGCCGCCCGATCGCCTCGGCCATGTAGGCGTCCCGGACGGCGAACACCGTCTCGGCCGAATCCTTGTGCTCCTTCGCCCGGCAGACCAGATCCGCGACCCGCTCGAGGATCCGCGCGTGCCGCAGCACGTCCTCGGAAGCCCCCTTGGCCTCGAGGAACGGAATCAGTTGCTGAGCCTCCTTGACCACCAGCCGCTCCGGGTCAGGCGCCGAGCCGGGCTGCGCATCCGCCAGGGAGCCGAACCCTTCGTCGAACGCGGCCAGGCGGTCCGGCACCGACTCCGCCAGGAATGCCCGGACAGCATCCAGCGACGCCGAGCAACGCTGCGGGTCGATCCCCGCGAAGCCGATCTGCTCGGCAGCCGGCCGATCGGCGTTGTAGGCGCGCATCCACTCGACCAGCGCGACGACTTCTTCGGTCCGCCAGGTCCAGAAGCCGAGGCCAGCGACCACAGTGGCCGCGTCACCGGCACCGCCGCGCACGTAGGTGTCGACGGCCGGGGCGGCCGACTCGCTGGCCTCCATCGCCAGTACGGAGTACCCGAGCTCGGTCACCAGATACTCGAACAGCCGATGCTTCAGCTGGAAGAACTCCCGCGTCCCATGCGTGGCCTCCCCGAGCCCGACCACCCGCACCTCGCTCAGCGCTTTGCCCAGCGGGACAAGGTCCTCAGCGGGCGATCCCGCGACCACGCTCGTCAGCGGGCGCGCAGTACCGGACAGCCATTGCTGGATCTCGGCGAGAGTTTCGTTTGGCACTGGAAAATCCTATCCAGCGGGCCTAGCGACCACGCTCTTGAATAAGTAACACGCATGGTTTAACTTAACCGCACCCTGCTCCTGGGCCCGCCACCTGGAGGTTTTCGCCATGTCCCCAAGACGTCTGCTAGCGGGGTTGCTCCCCGCTGTCCTACTGGGCGGCATCCTCGCCGCACCTCCAGCGCACGCGGCCTCGATGTACCCGAGCGGCGTCGGCGCCGACCTCGGTGCCACTCCCACCACGCTGGGCGTGAAGCCGTCCGCCGGTGTGGACCCGGCAGGCCTGCAGACCGGCACCGAGCAGGGCCGCACGTTCTGGCGTACCAACCAGGCGGCGAACACGACCTACTTCACCTTCGATGTCGACGGTGACTACGTCAGTGAGCTGAACACCGATGACGTGGTGGTCACGGTGACCTACCTCGACAGCGGTACGGGCACCCTGCAACTCCAGTACGACGCGGCCGCAGATCCCGCCGCCCGCGCCGACGACGTACAGCTCAAGAACACCGGCCGCTGGCAGACCGGCACGTTCGCGCTGAACGACATCGCCTTCGACGACCGTCTCGGTGGCGGCGATCTGCGGCTTCAGGGCAGCGAGGACATCACTGTCGCCGGCCTCCGCATCAGTACTGCGGGCGCCTCGGTCCAGCTCGGCGCGTCACCGACCCAGAGCGGCATCTCGGTCAGAGCAGGCGACCGCCCGGAGAACCTCATCACCGGCGTACAGGACGGACGGTCGTACTGGCAGACCGACCGGACCGCGCCGGCGCCTGGCACGAACTTCTTCTACCTGAACGTGTCGGACACCTACCTCTACGACAACCGCAACCTGGTGCTGGTCAGCATCGACTACTTCGACGAGGGCAACGGGCAGTTCGGCCTGCACTACGACTCCCCCGGCGCGACGATCCCGGAGATGTTCAAGAACTCCGAGGTGATCACCTACGGCAACACCAGAACCTGGAAGACCTACACCTACGCGCTCAGCGACGCGGTGCTGACGAACCGGTCCAACGGCTCGGACTTCCGCATCCACAACGGCGACGGCGCGGTCGATCTGAAGGTGGCCGCGGTCCGGGTCGCCAAGGTGGCGACCGTGCTCGACGTGACCGAGGGTCTCGGCGATCTCATCGACCAGGCGGCGCGGGTGCAGAAGTCGGCTCGCGAAGGCTCGCGGGACGGACAGTTCCCGGTCGGCAGCCGCGCGACCCTGCTGCAGGCGATCAACGATGCCCAGGCTGTCGCGGCGACGCCGGGGGTGACCGACGTCCAGGTGAAGGCCGCGCTGCGGACGCTCCAGACCAAGCTCGACGCCTTCACTGCCTCGGTGGTGAACACCAACTTCGCCACGACCGGTACTGCGAGCGCCAGCAGCGGCGCAGCGGCTGCCAACGCCATCGACGGCAACCACCAGACGACATGGACGAGTGGCACCGGCGACGCCTGGTTGCAGGTGGACCTCAAGACGAAACGCGCGGTGAACGACGTACGGGTCGAGTGGGCTCAGACCTCCTCACCTGACTACACCGTGCAGGTCTCGAACGACGGGAGCAGCTTCACCACAGTCGGCCGCACTGGTTCCCCTGGTGCGAACCAGTTCAGCAAGACCCGCTTCGCGACCACCGAGGCGCGCTACGTCCGAATCGCGCTGACCGGCGCCGACAACTTCACGGTGAAGGAACTCGAACTCCGCGAGTCGCCGGTCGTCACCCCGAAGCCGAAGCTCGTCAAGACCGACAACCGGACCGAGGACACCGTCGTCGCCGACTTCGACGCGACCGAGTACGGCGCTGACCGCACCGGCCAGGCGGATTCGACCAAGGCCATACAGAGCGCGATCTACGCGTGTCAGGACGCCGGTGGCGGCACGGTCTGGCTGCCGACCGGTAAGTACCGGGTCACCGACACCGTCGAGGTGCACGCGTTCTGCACCCTGCGCGGTGACCGTCGCGACCCGGACAAGCCCGGCAACCACCACGGCGACTACGGCACCACCGTCATCGCGGATCTTGCCTCCGGCAACGACGGCCCGTCGCTGTTCCGGATCGGCGGCTCGGCCGGCGTGATCGGCGTGACCACCTACTACCCGCGGCAGAGCGCCGCCACGCCGATCCCGTACAACTACACCTTCGAGATCCCCGGCGGCGCCTGGATCGGCAACGAGAACTACATGATGTCGACCGTCTCCGACGTCACGATGCTGAACTCGTACCGCGGGATCGGGATCAGCACCTTCCCCAGCGACCAGGGCAACGCGCCGAGCTCCGGCCAGGTGCACGAGTCCTCGACGATCCGGAACGTCCGCGGAACCGCTCTCTTCGAAGGCGCCCGGGCCTACAACGGCGCCGACGTCGGCACCTGGGAGAACGTGACCTTCAGCAACGCCTACTGGGCGGCGGCCCGCTCGTTCAACCCGCCGGCCCGGGCCACGCTCGATGCCTGGACCCGGGCCAACGGCACCGGCCTGGTGCTCGGTGACCTCGAGTGGGACCAGTTCCACAAGATCACGCTCTCCGACTACAAGATCGGCATCCACGTCGTCGCGGGTCAGCGGGCCCAGTTCACCGGCAGCTTCCTGCAGCCCGACGTACGGCGTACCGGGACCGCGCTCAAGGTCGACGTGATCGACGACCGGTGGGGTCTCACGCTGGCCGGTGGACATCTCGAAGGCGACCAGGCGATCCAGAACGACGCCCGCGGTTATGTGAAGGTCACCGGCACCACTGTGGTCGGCTCAGTCGCCGGCATCGTGCACCGGATGGCCGGGACGGCCCCGACTTACACGGCGAGAGCGCTCCCTAGCCCGACCGAGGACATCCTGTACGTCGCGGACGCGCCGCACGGCGTCGGCTACCTCCCGGCCGCGGACGCGACCAGCGCAGTACAGGCAGCGCTCGACAAGGCCGGCCGGGCCGGTGGCGGGATCGTGTACCTTCCTGCCGGTTGGTATCGGATCAGCAGCCACTTGCGGGTACCCGCGAAGGTGGAACTGCGTGGTGCATCTGCCGTCCCCAACCGCGACCAAGGCGGAGCCAGTGGCGGCACTGTTCTGCATGCGTTCGAGGGACGCAACACGGCCGCACCTGACACGGCGACCGCGCTGGTGACTCTCGACGGCAAGAAGTCCGGCCTGCGAGGGCTGCGGGTCTTCTACCCCGAGCAGAACCCGGGCAAGGCCGAGGGCATCGTTCCCTACCCGTACGCCGTCCGCGGCAACGGAGCTGCGACGTACGTGATCAATGCCGGCTTCCCGAACGCGTGGAACGGCGTCGACTTCACCACGCATCGCAACGACGGCTTCGTCGTCCGCAAGGTGGCGGGGGCGTTCTTCGACCACGCGATCGCCGTCGGCCGCAGTACCGCCGGGCGGATCGAGGGTGTGCTGTCCAACGGCAACGCGGTCACCCGGATCGGCTACCAGCAGCCGAACTGGATGAACGAGGGCAGCATCTTCGAGCTGGTGATCGACAAGTACATGCGCAAGACCGCCAAGATCGTCACCGTCGACGGCGCGACCGGACTGACCCTGTTCAACGTGTTCGCGTACGGCTTCCACGACGGACTGGTGGTGAACGACGGTCAGGTCGACGCCTTCAACCTGGGCACCGACAACCTCGGCGAGGGCGGCTTCACGGTGAAGGTGGTGCAGGGCGACGTCGAGGCGACCAACCTGGCCCGCTACAACGGCGCGACCAGCACCGGGCCGGTGACGCTGCACAACGTGATGGTGATCAACGTCGTCCAGCGGCACGTCGCGGTCACGGCGGCCGGGAACGGCACGGTGAAGATCGCCGGGAACGAGTCCGAGCCGGGCAGCTACGAAGTCGGCGCGCAGGTGACCGTGACAGCCACCGCTGCGTCGGATAGCGTTTTCCAGAACTGGACCGTGGGCGGCGCGGTGGTCTCCACCGAGGCGTCGTACAGCTTCGCGGTGTCCGCGGACCAGGTGCTGACGGCGAACTTCACCGCTAGGTAGCTGAAAGGGCGAGATGTCTGACTCGACGAACCACCACCAGGTCGCCATCGTGGGCTGCGGGATCATCGGCCGCACCCACGCCGACACCATCGCGGCGCGACCGGACGCCATCGTGACCGCCTTGGTCGACGGTGACTCCGCCGCCGCCGAGGCACTCGCAGCCAGCCTGAAAGAGGCCGGTCAGCCGGAGCCGAAGGTGTACGGCGACCTCGGGGCGGCTCTGTCGGGATCGGACATCTCGCTCGTCGCCATCTGCACGCCGAGCGGCACGCACGCCGCGCTCGCCGAGCAGGCGCTCAGCGAGAAGAAGCACGTCGTGATCGAGAAGCCGCTCGACGTCGATCTCCCCCGGGCCCGCCGCCTCGGCGCGGCGGCCACCCGGGCGGCCAATCACGGCGTCGTCTCGTCGGTGATCAGTCAGCACCGGTTCGACCCGGGCAGCGCGCAGGTCGCCGAGGCGATCCAGGCCGGCCGGTTCGGTCAGCTCACCTCAGCCGTCGCGACGGTCGCCTGGTGGCGCAGCGACGAGTACTACGCCTCCGCCGGCTGGCGTGGCACCTGGGCTCAGGACGGCGGCGGCGCGCTGATGAACCAGGGCGTGCACACCGTCGACCTGCTGCTGTGGTTCATGGGTCGCCCGGTCCACATCCAGGCCCAGGCGCTCCGGGCCGCGCACCACGCCATCGAGGTCGAGGACACGGTCGTCGCCACGCTGACCTTCGAGAACGGATCGGTGGCGACTCTGCACGCGACCACCGCGGCCTTCCCCGGCAGCCGCACTCGCGTCTCCGTTCATGGCACCCAAGGCGGAGCCGAGCTCGAGGACGACGTACTGCGCCGGCTCAACCTCGACGGCTCCCCCGACAACCAGCCGGTCGAGACCGAACGCCCGGCCGGCCATGTCGCGCAGTACGCCGACATTTTCGATGCCATCGGCAACGGAGAGCAGCCGGGCATCACCGTGCACGACGCCATCGACGCGCTGGCCACCGTCCGGGCCGTCTATATCGCCTCGACCCTGCAGCGGCCGGTCAAGTTCATCGACGTGCTGAAGGGCCGCTACGACGACGTCGACGTCAGCCGGGGTATCCGCCTGCCGCCGGACTGAGTCAGGGAGACTCGCCGGGCAGGCGGGAGTTGAGGATTCGCTGGAACAGGTGGCAGTCCTGCCAGACACCGGCGATGTGCAGGTAGGTCGGCGCGGTGCCGATTTGGGAGAAGCCTGCCTTCAGCAGAACCCGCTGCGAGGCGACATTGCTGGTGAGGGTGCTGGCCTCGATGCGGTGCAGGAGCAGTTGGGTGTCGGCCAGCTCGGCCACGGCCTGCACCGCAGTCGTGGCCAGGCCCTTGCCCAGCTGATCGGTGGCGATCCAGTAGCCGAGGCTCGCGCTGCGGAAAGGGCCGGGCACGATGTCGGTCAGGGTCATCGAACCGACCACCCGATCGCCCTGGAACAGGAACCACGGGACGACCTCGCGCCGCTCGAACCGGGCCAGCTGAGCTTCGAGACGGTCCTCCTGACCAGCCGTGGTGAACCAGCGCTCGGTGCGAACCGGCTCCCAGGGCCGCAGGTGCTCCCGGTTGCGGACCTGCGCCTCGGCCATCGCGGCGGCGTCGTTGAGCGTCGCCACCCGGAGCAGAATGTCGTCGGTCAGGGGTCGGTCGAGAGTCACTTCGGCAGCCTACGAGCCTGACTGGAGCCGCCGACGCGGGGGGTGAAGGCGTCGTGGAAGATGGTCGAGGCGGCGCCGACCGCGGCCGCGTCCGCCTGCAACATCGACTCCTCCACCGCGACCGTGCGGGTGCCTTTCGCGATCGGGTGCGAATTCACCGCCCGGCTGATTTCGGAAAGGAACACCGCGGCGATTTCGCTTTCGAACGCCGGGCCGCCGAGCACGATCAAATCGATATCCAGCAGATCGACCAGTCCGACCGCACCCTGCGCAATCACCGAGGCGACTTGGGTGACCGCCTTCTGGGCCGCTTCGTCGCCACTCGCGGCGGCTTTGCAGACCGCTTTGTAGCGTTTCGCCTCATCGGTCGCGCCGGTATCGGTCTCGACATATCCGAAGCCCGCCGCGATCACCGGCAGGCCGGCCGTCGGATTGCATTCGGCCATCATCTGCGGGCCGGTCTCCTCGTCCCACTGACCCGTCCTCAGCGCGCACAACTGGCCGAACTCACCGGCGTTCGCGGTCAGCCCGCGATAGATCGAGCCGTTCAGGATCAGGCCGCTGCCGACCCCGGTGCCGAGATAGAGATAGGCGAAGTCGCGGGCCCGCGCGGAGCGGCCGGTCCAGCGCTCGCCGATCGCCGCGGCAGTGCCGTCCTTCTCGACCAGCACCGGATGGTTCAGCTTGCCCTGCAGCAGGTGCCGGATCTCCAGTCCGCGCCAAGCCGGCTGCAGCGGCAGGTCGAGCAAGGTGCCGTCGGCATTGATCGGCCCCGGTACGGCGACACCGACGCCGAGCATCGAAGCGGGGTCGACCTGGCTGATGCTCAACGCGGCGGTCACAGTCGCGGCGGCCAGGTCGACCAGCCGCACGGCGTCCAGGTCGGCCGGCAGGTCGACGGTCTCACGGCGCACGATCGTGCCGTCGAGGTCGACCACGGCGACGGTCAGCAGCTCGGGGTCGATGTGGATGCCGACGGCATGCGCCGCGTTCGAGCGCAGCCGCACCGGAGTACGGGGTTTGCCGAGACGTTCGGCGCGCTCCTGCTTCTCCTCGACCAGCAGTCCCTGCTGCAGCAGGACGCGCAGGATCCGGGACACCGACTGCTGGGTCAGGCCGGTCCGCCGGGAGATCTCGGTGCGGCTGATGATGCCGGCCAGCCGGATCGTCTCGATGATCACGGCCTCGTTGAAGGAGCCCAGGTCGTACTGGTTCGCGCCGGAACGCGTCGGCTCGTCGAGCACTGCGGCGTCACTGTCAGGCGTGACCATCGCCCACCTCCTCATCCATAACTTTCCCCGCTCATGAAAAGAACCCCGAGAAGTTAGCCGAGATCGTACCCCGCAGCGTGTGCGAGCCCGCTGAGGTATTCGAGATTCGCCGCGGTTCTTTCGGCCAGTGGTTGCGCGGTGGAGAAATCCTCCACCGTCACCCAGCCCGCATAGCCGACCGCAGCGAGTGCTTTGAAGAATTCCGGCAGGTGCGCCCGGCCTTCGCGCAACGGCACCCATTTCGGCGCCCACCGCAAGGTGCCGTCGTTTTCCACCGCGGCCAGGTGAAACGCGACGTTCTTGACGTGCACATGGGCCAGGTACTCGCCGAGCAGGTCGAGCGCGTGCGCCGGTTCCTCCCAGCCCTCGATCACCGTGTTGCCGATGTCGTGCAGGACCCCGACGTACCGCGGATCGAGCCCCTCGACCAATCGCCGGGCCGCCGACGCGCTCGGCGTCAGGCTCTCGTGATGCAACTCCAGCAACGCCCGTACGCCGTACCGCCGGGCGCAGTCCGCGAGCCACTCCCAATCACCCCGGTACGCCGCGAACGCCTCCCGGTAGCTCTGCCCCTTCTCCACGTTCACCCCGAGGAAGCGAACCTGACCGGCCCCCAGCACGGCGGCCGCCGACAGCATCCGTTCGGCATCCTCACGGTGTCGCGGCGTCACATAGGCACCGAGCGCCGGCAGCTCCAACCCGGCCTCCAGAGTGACCGCGCGGATCTCGTCGAGTCGTGACTCCAGCCCGGTGAGCGGCCAGGTCGCCCGATTGCCGGCCCAGAACGTCGGCTGCGCCGAAGCCACCGGGTCGGTGATCCGCCACTCGACGCCGTGCCACCCCTGCGAGGCCAGGATCTTGGCGGCCTCCGCGGGAGTCCAGTCCGGCGTCGAGTCGGTGAACACCGCGAATTTCACGGTGCCTCCAACGCCCCGTCGATCCGCCGTACGCCGGCCGCCCACTCGTCGTGGCCCGCCAACTCGGCGGGGTACCGCGCGGCCGCCGCCAGGTCGATGTCGATCCCCCAGCCCGGCTTGTCGTTGGGGGTAAGCCAACCGTCGACGATCCGCAGCGTGCCCGGGAAGACCTCATGAGTGGCGTCGTTGTAGATGTGACCTTCCTGGATGCCGAAGGCGACCGAGCTGACATCGAGCGCCACGTTGGCAGCAGCACCGATTGGCGAGGTGTCCCCCGGCCCGTGCCACGCCGTCTTCACGCCGCACAACTCCGCAAGATCAGCGACCTTGCGGGCCGCGGTGAGGCCGCCGATGTCGGAGATGTGCGACCTGATGAAGTCGACGCCGCCGTCGCGGACCAGCCGGACAGCATCGACCAGCGAGGTGGTCAGCTCGCCAACGGCCAGCGGCACGGGTGATGCAGCCCGGACCTCCGGCAGCCGGTCCCAGAGTTCCGGCGCCAGGACGTCCTCCAGGAAGAACAGGCGATAGGGCTCGAGTGAGCGTGCCAGCAGGACGGCTTCCTTGGGAGTGAGCCGCGAGTGCACGTCGTGCAGCAACTCGATGTTGTCCGGCAGCGACTGCCGGGCAGCGGCGAACAGGTCGGGCGTAGTACGGAGGTAGTCGCGGGCACTCCACCCATTCCGGTACGGCGCCTCCGGGTACAGCGTCGACAGTTGGGGAGCGCCGTACCCGCCACCCCCGGGAGTCGAGACCTGCAGACGGATGTGTCGCCAGCCCTGCGCCACGAACTCTTTTGCCTGATCGATGGTGTCCTCGATGGTGATGCCGCCAGCGTGGATATACGTGTCGGCCGCCGCCCGGACCTTGCCGCCGAGCAACTCGTAGATCGGCATCCCGGCCCGCTTGCCGGCGATGTCCCACAGCGCCTGATCGATCCCCGAGATCGCGTTGTTGGTGACCGGGCCACCACGCCAGTAGCCGGAGAACCCGGCCAGCCGGACCAGGTCGCCGATGTCACCGGGGTACCGGCCGATCAGCAGCCGGGCCAGGTGCTCGTCGACGAACGTCTGCACCGCCTTCCAGCGCTGGGTGAAGGTCGCGCAGCCGAGCCCGTACAGCCCCGGCTCGGTGGTGTCGATCTTCACCACCACCAACGGAATGCCCTGCGGCGCGGTCACGATCGTCTTGACCGAGCTGATCCGGAGGTCGTCGCGGACCGGCCAGGGCTGGGCGAAGGTGGCGGGGGTCTCCTGCGGCATTCAGGTCTCCAAATGATTCGTCGGGAGGTCCAGCTCATGACGGGCACTGAAGCCGAGCACGGTCCGCGCCGCGGTCAGGTCGATCGGCACCTCCCGCCCGGTGAAGCGCCGCAGCCGCGGCACCCCCGGCGCGAAGGCGTCGAGCAGCGCCTCGGTCTCGTACGGCGCATTGGTGCTGCCGGCCGCGACGAAGAACGTCTGCGCCCCGGACAAGGTTGCCGTCAGCCCCAGTTCGATCGCGTACGCCGCATCGCGGGTGTCCAGATACGCCCACCCCTCCCGTACGCCGCCCGCCGGCTTCTCGCCGTAGCCCTCGGCCTGGCGCTGCAGGATCTCGGCGGTGTTCACATGCGGGAACCGGAAGGCCACCACGTCGATCCCCCAGCGCCGCCACGCCATCCGGCAGGTGTTCTCGTCGTTCTGCTTCGACAGCGAGTACCAGTCAGCGACGTCGCTGGGGATCTTCTCGTCCAGCGGGTAGTACGCCGGCCGGATGTCGTCGGGGTTGAACGGAACCCCGAACGCGTTGATGCTGCTCGCGACCACGGCCCGCTCGACGCCCAGCGCACCGGCCTGGGCGAGCACGTTGAAGGTCGACACGACGTTGATGGTGTAGACGTCGTACGGCGTACCGGCCCCGGGGTGAGCCAGGGCGGCCAGGTGGACGACCGCGTCGGCGCCTTCCAGCGCTGTCGCCACGTCCTGCTCCGACCTGGTGTCGCCGACGACGATCCGATCCGCCTTCAGCTCGTCGTCCTGGACGTTCGTGAACGCGGTGACCAGCGCGCCGAGCTCGGTCAGGTGCCGCGTGGTGACCGAGCCGATCCGCCCCGCCGCTCCCGTGACCAGAACCCGGCGCCCACTCAGTGATGACGTCATTCCTTGATGCCTCCCGACATTCCGACCCCGCGCAGGAACTGCTTCTGGAAGATCAAGAAGAGCACTACGGGGATCAGGACCGCCAGGAACAACGCACTCATCTGCAGGGAGATCTCAGTCGTCTCGGCGACTCGGGGCAGCGCGACCGAGATCGGCTGCATGGCTGGGTCGGGCAGTACGAGCAGCGGCCACAGGTAGTCCTTCCAGGAGCCGATGACCGTGAGCAGCGCGACCACGCCGAGGATCGGCTTGGACAGCGGCAGGATCAGCGAGGTGAACAGCCGCAGGTTGCTCGCGCCGTCGATCCGCGCCGCCTCGATCAGCTCCCGCGGGATCGCGTCGAAGTACCGCTTCATCACCAGGATGTTGAACGCGCCCGCCGCCTGCGGCAGCCAGACCGCCCAGAAGGTGTTCTGCAGGTTCACCCCGAGCACGGGCATCTTGAGGATGGTCAGGTAGAGCGGGACCAGCGAGATGACACCGGGCAGGAACAGCGTGGCCAGCACCGCGCCGGTGATGATCGGGCCCCACTTGGGGCGGAGCACGCTCAGCACGAACGCGCCCGTCGTACAGACGAACAGGGTGGACAGCAGCGAGCCGATCGCGATGATCGCGGTGTTGCCGAGGTACGAGCCGATCTGCACCCGCGTCCACGCGTCCGGCATGTTGTGCCACTGGATCCCGCTCGGCCACAGACTCATCGGCCCCTGCAGGATGTCCTGGCTGATCGACAGACCCGACTTCAGCAGCCACAACAGCGGGCCGACCCCGGCCACTAGGACGCCGATGAACAGCAGCACCTGGATCGCCGGCAGCCCGTACTGGATCAGTGGCCGTTTGCGGTCGGCCGTGGAGATGATGCCGCGCTCCTGCACGTCGGTGCTCATGTCGTACTCCAGCGCTTCGTCATGAAGTGGTAGCCGACCGACAGCACGCACAGCACCAGCGCGAGCAGCACGCTGAGCGCGGTGGCGGCGCCGAAGTCGCCGTTGATGAACGCGTACCGGTAGATCAGCAGCAGCACGGTGGTGGTCGCGTTGTCCGGACCGCCGCCGGTGAACAGGAACGGTTCGGTGAAGACCTGGAACGTCCCGATCAGCTGCAGCAGCATCATGATCAGGATGATTCCGCGGATCTGCGGCAGCGTGACGTGCCAGACCCGCCGCCAGATCCCCGCGCCATCGAGCTCGGCCGCCTCGTACAGCTCGGTCCGTACTCCGGTGAGCGCGGCCAGGTAGATGATCGAGGTGGCCCCGGCGCCGGCCCAGGTCGCCTCGATCACGATGGCCGGCATCGCCAGATTCGGCGAGTTCAGCCAGGCGAACGGGCCGGCCCCGAACCAGCCGAGGATCGCGTTGAAGACACCGGACTCACCGGGGTCGTAGAAGAACTTCCACAACAAGATGGCCGCCACCGGCGGGACGACCGCCGGCAGGTAGGACAGCACGTTGTAGAGCCAGCCCGTCTTGCGCAGCTCGCTGATGAACACCGCCAGGAACAGCGGCACCGGGAAGCCGAAGATCAGCGCGAGCAGCGCGAAGTACAGGGTGTTGAGGGTGGCCTGCGGCAGTTGCGGGTCGGTCAGCACGTAGCTGAAGTTGGCCATCCCGACCCACTCCGGCGTCGTGACCAGGTTGTTCTTCTGGAACGACAGCACCAGGCCGCGGACGATCGGGCCCCAGGAGAAGTACAGGAAGATCAGTACCAGGGGCAGGATGAACAGGACGCTGCTCAGTCCGCCGGAGCGCCACCAGGTGATCGGACTCCGGCCGGAGCGAGCCGCTGGGCGTGCCGTGGACACGCGGGTCAGGACGGCCATCGGACTACCGGGCCAGGCGGGCGTCGATCTTCGAAGCGGCGTCGGCGAGTAACTTGTCGATGTCCGCGTCCTTCTTGGTCAGCACCTGCTGGACCACCGGGTCGAGCAGCGCGTAGACCTCCTGGCCCTTCTTCACCGGCTCGGGCAGCAGCTTCAGCGACGTGGTCGACTCGACGTAGCCCTTGAACTGCTCGACCGGAACGTTGTTGTAGGGCTCACGCCACTTGTTGTACTGGTCGTAGGTCTGCTGGCTCAGCGGCGTCACGCCCGGCCGGCCGACGAAACCCTTGTCGGCGATGGTGTCCTTGGCGTTCTGCACCGCGAGCGTCTCCGAGGTGTACTTGTCGAACTCCTGCGACTTGATCCACTTCAGCGCGGCGACGATCTCGTTCTTCGACGACTTGGGGTTGATCATCTTGATCGAGCCACCGGTCAGGGTGCCGTGCGGGCCGCCGTCCTGCGGCAGCGCGCCCTCGCCGAAGTCGGCCGGCTTCATGCCGAAGTTCTTGACGGCCATGTCGTAGGCGTCCGGAGCCTGCATGATCATCCCGATCTTCCCGGCCGCGAAGTCCTGCCGGGCCTCCTCCTGGTTGTAGAGGAAGTTGGTGCCCATCGTGTTGTCGGTCCAGCGCATGTCCTTCAGCAGCTGCAGCGCCTTCTTGGCGGGCGCGTCGTCGAAGGTGCTCTTCTTGCCGTCGGGGCTCTGCACCGAGCCGCCCATGCTGTAGGTCATCGTCGTGAGCATCCAGCCGCCGGTGTTGTCCTTGGTCAGCTGGGCGTAGCCGGCCTTCCCGGTCTTCTCGGTGATCTGCTTGGCGAACTGGCGGACCTCTTCCCAGCTCGTCGGCGGCTTGTCCGGGTCGAGCCCGGCCTGCTTGAACAGCGCCCGGTTGTAGGCCAGCCCGACCGAGAACGCCTCGAACGGCACCCCGTAGATCCGGCCCTTGTCGTCCTGGACCATCTTCAGCGTCTCGGGGTTGAGGTCCTTGGTCATGTCGACCAGCTTCAGCTCGTCGGTGATGTCCGGCAGCTGCTTGTTCGGGATCATGTTCAGCGGTTCGGTGAAGCTGATACTCATCACGGTCGGGAGCGAGCCACCTGCCACCTGAGCCTGGAAGGTCTGCGCGTCCCACGCGGTCTCACTCGACTTGACGGTGATGTTCGGGTTGTCGGTCATGAACTTCTTGACGTTGCGCTCGAACGCGGCGACGTCGGCCGGCTTGTCCGGCTTGGGCTTGTTGCCCACCGTGATGGTGACCGGCGCCTTCTCGTCGATCGCGCCGGCCGCGGTGTCGGCCGCCGGGGTGCTGCCGTCCGCGCAGGCTGCCGTCGCCAGCAGCAAGGCCGCCGAGGTCAGGGTCGCGGCAAGCCGTGCCGTTCTCGTCATCGGAACTCCTCAGATGTCCGGGAACACCCCGCTCACCGGGCGGTTCAGGGGTGTGGTCTGGGCCACAACAGCCCAATTTCGAGTAAGTTAAACCATGCGTGTTACTTTATCAATGCCGAGTTGCTCCCGGCCCGCGAGAAGATGTCGCCCGTGACGATTCGAGCAGCCACAGCCGCCGACCGAGGCTTCCTCGAGGAGATGTTGCTGGAGGCCTACAACTGGGACGGGCACCCCCGCTTCACCGCCGAACAGCTCGCCGCCGAGGACCACGCCTGGCGATACGTCGACGGTTGGATGCGCCCCGGCGACTTCGGTGTCGTCGCCATCGACGAGGCCGGCCTGCCGATCGGCGCCGCGTGGGCGCGACTGATGACCGCGGATCGGCCGGGGTACGGGTACGTGGCCGACGACGTGCCGGAGCTGAGTATCGGCGTCTCCCCGGGGCAGCGGGGTCGCGGCGTGGGGCGCGCTCTGCTCGAGGCGCTGCTCGAGGCAGCAGCGCCGTACGGGCGGTTGAGTCTGAGCGTTGAGCCGGAGAACCGTGCGGCGAAGCTCTACCGGTCGCTCGGTTTCCAGAAGGTCGGCCGCAGTGGCGGCTCCGACACCATGCCGTTTCGTCGCTAGTCGAAATGCTTCGACTAGCCGAAGTTGCGGACGCGGAACTGCATGACGCGGTAGGGCCAGCCCGCGCTGGTGTTCCACTGGCTGACCGAGAGGTGCATGTCCGACAGCGTGGAGCCGGGGATGATGTAGCCGCCGTAGAGCTGCGCGACGTGGTTGCCGTCCTCGGAGCCCCAGGCGCCGCCGTAGATCAACGGCTGCCGGTACGCCGTGTAGAGGTTCGACGTCGGCGTGTCCATGATCATCCCGTCGATCCGGTAGTCGCCGGCGTTGAACCAGGTCAGCACCCACTTGCCACCGAGCGGGCGCAGACTCATCTCACCGAAGCTGCCGGTCAGGATCGGCGTCGGCGGATTACCCCAGGCCCAGACGCCGTCGCGGAAGCCCCACGGCTGGTACGCCGCCGGATTCGCGATCTGGTCGCTGCGCACCCGCTTCAGAATGATCGGCTTGTTCCGCTGGAAGCCAGTGGAGTAGACGTAGACATAGCCGTCGCTGCCCAACCCCCAGGTGAGTAGCTGGAACAGGCCCCCATCCAGGTTTCCGGCGAACTTCGCGCCGGTGTGATACCAGCTCGCGCCGGAGTTGTCCGACCGCCAGATCTCGGTCCAGACGACATTGCCCAGGCCCTTGTTGACCATCGCGTGCAGATACATCGAGCCGCCGACGGTGATCACGTCCGACGGCAGCACGGTCGAGAAGGTCGGGTTGTCGTGCGGGTAGTCCCACAGCTGCTGCGCCGCCGCTCCCCCGACCGCGCCGGACCACTTCACGCCGCCGGCCAGATTGGTCGTCGTCGACCACAGCGCCACCGGCGATCGCCACCAGCCACCGCCGACGCTCGCGTTCTCGAACGTGTCGCCGAACATGAACAGCATCCGCCCGTCCGGCGTCCGCACCGGGATCCCCAGGTCGGTCGCCTGCATCCGGTACTGGTTCGTCAGCCCCGGTCCGGTCAGGTCCGCAATTTTGCTGGTCGACACAGCCTGTACGCCGTTGCGCCCGGCCGCGGCGATCCCGGGCCCGGCCATCAGTACGCCGGCACCGGCCGCCGCGGCTTTGAGAAACGTGGATCGCTTGATCGTCGGCTCGGGCGTCATCGGGTCTCCTCGGGGCGATGAGAAATCGATTTCCCCAGCAGAGTGACGCGCGCCGGCCCGGTAAGTCAAGAACTTACCGGGCCCCGATGTCGAAGGTTGTTTATTGGCGACCGGTCGCGATCGGGCGATCCGGGTCGGTGATCCACTCGGACCAGGAGCCGACGTAGACCGCTGCCTCGATGCCGGCGACCTGCAGAGCGAGGGCTTCGTGGGCGGCCGTGACGCCGGAGCCGCAGTACGCGCCGACCGGGGTCGAGCCGTCGGCACCGAGGGCGGTGAAGCGGGCGCGGAGGTCGTCGGCGGAGAGGAAGTGACCGTCCGCGGAGACGTTGGCGGCGGTCGGGGCATTCACCGCGCCGGGGATGTGGCCGGCGATCTTGTCCAGCGGCTCGACCTCACCGGCAAAGCGTTCCGGCGCGCGGGCATCGAGCAGTACGCCGGTCGACGCGAGCTCGGCGGCACTGTCAGCGTCGAGCAGCGGGACCTGTCCGGCCGTCGCGACGAAGCTGCTCTTGCCGTCCTCAGGCACGTCGGTGGTCACCTCTCCCCCGGCGGCGCGCCAGGCCGCGAAGCCGCCGTCGAGGACGCGGACGTCGCGCACCCCGAAGTACCGGAGGATCCACCAGGCCCGCGCGGCGGCCATCGAGTTGGCCGCGTCGTAGACGACCACGGCGGAGTCCTCGGTGACTCCCGCGCGGCGCAGCGCCGCCTCGACAGTTGTTGCTGAGGGCAACGGGTGACGGCCGCCCTCACCGGGCGGGCCGGCCAGCTCGGTGTCCAGGTCGACGAAGTGCGCGCCGGGCAGGTGACCGGCGTCGTAGGCGTCCCGGCCGGGTGCGGCCTTCGGGGCGCCGGCCGGCGCCGACAGGTTCCAGGTGACGTCGATCAGGACGGGCCTGTCGGTGGCTGCCAGCAACGAGTCGGCAGAGATCAGCGGGTTCACAACGCTCCTCCGAACGGGAGTACCTCGGGAGACAGGGTGGCACGAGCACGAGCGGCGGTCAGCCGGCGTCGATGGTGGCGACGGCAGAGCACCTCGTAGGCGATGTCGGCGGCGTTGGTGACCATGTCACCGACGACCAGCTGCTCGCCTTCGGTGACCATCTCACCACCGACCGTCCGGGCGTTGTGGGTGGCGCGCTCACCGCACCAGCACAACGCCTCGACCTGCAGCAGCTCCATCCGGTCGGCCAGCTCGACCAGCCGGGCCGACCCGGGAAACAGGGTCGCGCGGAAGTCGGTCAGGATGCCGAAGCAGAAGACGTCGATCTGCAGCTCGTCCACCAGCCGGGCCAGCTGGTCGACCTGTTCGGGCTGGTAGAACTGCGCCTCGTCGGCGACCACGTAGTCGATCCGGCCGCCCTGGGTCAGCTCGTCGACGACGTACTGCCAGAAGTCGAAGTCGGGTTTCACCTCGATCGCGGTGGCCTCCAGGCCGAGCCGCGACGACAGCGTCGACTCGCCCGCCCGGTCGTTGCTGGTGAAGATCTTCCCCAGCCGGCCACGCGCCGCGTGGTTGTGATTCAACTGCAGCGCCAGCGTGGACTTGCCGCAGTCCATGGTCCCGGTGAAGTACAGCAGCTCAGCCACGGGCGATCATCCTGCCAAAGTGGTTGGTGCATCAGGTACGCCGGGGTGCGTCGGCTTTTGTTCTTCGGGTGGTCCGGGGTCTACTTGAGCGTGCGCAAAGCCCTGATTCTGCTCCTCATGCTCTGCTTGACCCTGGTCGCCCCGACGGTTCCGTCGGCGGCCACACCTACCCGGGTCGAGGCAGGCTTGCGGGCGTACTTCGTGATCACGGCTCCCAAGCAGACCACCGCGGTGATGGCCGGGGTGACGGCCAACGCGGGCACCATCTACGCGGCGTACGACGCCATCGGGGTGCTGGTCGTGCATTCGTCGAACGCCGGTTTCGCCGGCGCGATGCGGACCGTGCCCGGGGTGCAGAAGGTCGGCGCGACCCGGACCTCCGACGTACCGGCCGCGGCGGCCAACCCGCCGATCCCGGCCGCTTCGGTCGAGATCCCGGACAGCTCGCCCGAGACCGTGCGGCCGGACATGACCGCGATCGGCGCGGACAAGGCCTGGGCGGTCAACCCGGGGTCGAAGGCGATCACCGTCGGCGTGCTGGACACCGGCGTCGACGACCTGCACCAGGACCTGAAGGCGAACTTCGACGCCTCGAAGTCCGCGTCCTGTGCCTACGGCAAGGCCGACACCCGGCCCGGCGCCTGGCGGCCGGTCGCCTCGCACGGCACCCACGTCGCCGGCACGATCGCCGCGGCGAAGGACGGCAAGGGCATGATCGGCGTCGCCCCTGGCGTGAAGGTCTCGTCGATCCGGGTGGCCGAGCCGGAAGGCCAGCAACTGTTCTTCGCCGAGAACACCGTCTGCGCGTTCGTCTTCGCCGCCGACAAGGGCGTCTCGGTCACCAACAACAGCTACTACGTCGACCCCTGGCTGTTCCTGTGCCCGACCGACCCCGACCAGGACGCCATCCAGGAGGCGGTCAAGCGCTCGGTCGCCTACGCCGACTCCAAGGGCGTGGTGAACGTCGCTGCCGCCGGCAACGAGAACTACGACCTGGCCGCCAAGGCCAGCGACCCGTCGAGCCCGAACGACTCCAAGCCCGCCACCCGCGCGGTCACCAACGCGTGCCTCAGCCTGCCGACCGAGCTGCCGAACGTGGTCGTCGTCTCGGCCCTCAGCCCGGAGGGGGCGAAGGCGAGCTTCTCGAACTTCGGCGAAGGCAAGATCAGCATCGCGGCTCCTGGCCAGGACGTGTACTCGACCGTTCCGGGCGGTGGCTACCAGTCCCTGGACGGTACGTCGATGGCGTCACCGCATGTCGCTGGTGTGGTCGCGCTGATTCGCAGTACGAATCCGAAGCTGAACCCGGAGCAGGTCCGGGCCAGGCTGGCCGCGCAGGCCAACGACCTGCCGTGCCCTCCGAGCGGGGCGGCGACCTGCAAGGGGACGGACGCGCTCAACTCGTTCTACGGCGAAGGCGTCACCGATGCGGCTGAGGCAGTCGGCGCGGCCGCCAAAGCACCGACCTCGGGCGTGAGCATCACCAAGCCGGCCGAGCAGTTAGGCTTCGGAGGAGCACCTGCGATCCCGCTGCTGCTCAAGGGTCTGAGCAGCAAGGGCGAGATCAGCTACACCGCGACCGGCCTGCCGCCGGGGCTGAGCATCGACGGTCAGCGCGGCTGGATCACCGGCGTGCTGACCCCGGGCTCCGGCCGCTACAAGGTGACCGTGACGGCTCGGGACGCCGAGGCGAAGACCGCGCAGGCGAGCTTCTTCTGGAACGTGTGGAGCTTCTAGTCCCTTGCGTCGATCAGGAGCGGGATCAGCATCTCGTCCTCGGTGAGCGAACCGTGCAGGCCGATCAGGCCGGCTTCCTGCGGGTAGCGGCGGCCTGCCACCAGGGCGACCGGTCCGAGTGAGGCGACGATGACGTCGCCGAGGCGTGGCGCGACGCGCTCCTCGACGGAACCGAACCAGCCGCGGCCGATCGCCTCGTCCCGGCTCAGCACGAGGGCCTTCTCGCCGACCCGCTCCCGGTACGTCGACAGGACGTCGTCGGTCGCGCCGTCGACGCAGTACAGGTGACGGAAGCGTGACTCGCCGCCGATCAACCGGAGTCCGTCGGTCAGGGCGGGCTCGGCATCGAGGTCGATCCGGTGCTCGGGGGCCACGTCGATCATGCCGTGGTCCGCGACGACCAGCAGTACTGCGTCGCGGGGCAGCGCAGACCTGATCTGCGAGGCGAAAGCGTCAGCCGCAGCGAGCTCCTTGCGCCATTGCCACGATCCACTCCCCTGCCCGTGACCGGTGTAGTCCAGCTGGGAGTCGTAGACGTAGACCAGCGACTTGTCGCCTTCGCGGCTGGCGAACCTGGTCGCGTCGAGCCGGTCCTCGATGGTGTCGGCGCCTCGATGCTTGCTGCCCCGGAACGCCGCCGAGGTCAGCCCGGAGTTGTCGAAGCGCGCCTTGCTGACGTTGCGTACGGCGACGCCGGCCGCGGCGACCCGCTCGAAGACGGTCTGGTGTGGTTGCCAACGGCGCGGATCAACCGGGGCGTCCCACTGCAACGCGTTCAGCAGGGCACCCGTCTCGGGCACGATCGAGGTGTAGCCGACGATGCCGTGCGCGCCCGGCGGGAGGCCGGTGCCGAGGCTGGTCAGGCTCGCGGCCGTTGTCGACGGGACCCCGGCGGTCAGGCTGCGAGCTGCCAGGGATGACAGGTACGGCGCGGTCTCCGCGTTGCGGCGAAGCAGGTTCCAGCCCAGGCCGTCGAGCAGCAGTACGGCGTACCGGGGTGCGGGTGGCAGGTCGAGCAGGTTTTGCTCGCCGGGCACCGAGAGCGCGCCGGCGACCGAAGGCAGCACGTCTGCGAGCGACCCGCCGCCGTAAGCAGGCAGGATGGGCGTCGGGTCGGACACGGCTCTACCTGCTGGTCGTCGCGAACGACAGCGCCGCGGCGAAGTCGAGCACCTGCTGGATCCCGGCCGGGCCGTCGGCCGCCGCGGAGATCCGCAGCGAGATGTCATCGGCGGCGACGGAACCGGTGTAGCCGTGGTCGGCCTCGCAGTTCGGGTCGGCGCAGACTGCGGGCTCGAGGTCGATCCGGTTCACCATGCCCCAGCCGATGGTCAGCACGACCTCGCCGCCCGCTGCCGGGTCGGCCTTGCCGCCCGAGGCCTTGGAGGCGTAGCCGGCCGGATTCGGGACCACCCTGTTCACCACCACCGCGTTCACCCGGTTGAGCGGGATCGCCTCGGTGGAGGTGGACGCGTAGGGCGCGCGGATCAGGTCGTCGGCCGCGTGTTCGTCGGTGTGCCCGACGATCAGCCGGCTCGGGGTCAGCGCCAGGATGGTGATGTGGCGCCGCACCTCGTCCCGGTCGAACGTTGGTTCGTGCTGCAGCACAAAGGCCCGGATCGGTTCGCCGGCGATGGCCACGGCGAGCGAGTCCGTCACGACGTCTGGGTAGTAGCCGCACCGGTCGATCGAGTCGCGAAGTTCGGACGAGGCGTCCGCGAGCTCCGGGACCGGCGCATTCAGGTCACGCATGACCTCATCCTTGCATGCGCCGGGCCCGGAGCCCGATTGGTGCCTGTGGATAGCGGCGTGCCAGTTGTTCGCTGGGATCAGCCGACGCTGGCTTTGCGGAGTACGGGTGCGCCTGCTGCTCCCGCGACGGCGACCAGTACGAGGCCGATCACCACCTGCCCGAAGAGCAGCAGGACTCCCGAGCTGCCCTCCGTCAGGATCTCCCCGCCGCTCAGTGCCAGACCGGTCAGCGCTCCGAAACCGACCACCGGAAGCCCCACCCCGACCACCGGTAGGACGGCCGCGAGCCGGGCGGATCGCTCGATCACCTTCAGCGGTACTCCGGAGCGCCGCAGCGCCTTCGCGGGTCCGGCCTGGTCCAGTGCCGTCCCGACCGCACCGGCTGCTGTCGAGGCCGCGCCGGTGACGAAGACGAGTCCGAGCAGCAGTGCCACGCCGAGTCGCAGGTCCTTATACATCCCGGCGTCCTGCCCCTCCCGCTCCGCCTCGGTCAGCGGCACCTTGCCCGGGACGAGGTTGTAGAGAGCGGTGCGGGCCTGCTCGCGATCGTTGCTCGGCACGGAGATGTAAACGACCTGGTCGGAGGTGGTGACCTGGCCCTTCAGCCCGGCCTCGGCGAGCTTCGCCTTCGCGTCCTGGGCCAGGACGACGGTCTGTCCTTGTTTGGCGTAGAACTCGAAGGATGCGTCCTTGGCGTCGCTGCTCATGCCGTAGGGCATGAACAACGCGAGGAAACCGGTGACGAAGCCGCTCAGCACCAGCGCCGCGACCGGGCGGAACGCGGCCTTCGGGTCGTCGGCGAGTCGCCGGCCGGCCAGCAGCGCGACCGGGCCTCTCGCAGTACGGGCCATGAACTTGCCGATCACCTGGACCGCGAACGGACCGACGATGCGGACCGCGAGGGCGGCGAAGCCGATCCCGATCAGGATCGGCAGGATCGCGCCGCCGGTGCCGATGATCGCGAGCATGATCGGGCCGACCACCAGCAGGCCGAGCCGCAGCGCGCTGGTGCCCTTGCGGGTCTGGCCACGGACGACGCCGAGCGGGGTGATGCTGACCCGGCCGAGACCGATCAGCGCGCTGAGCACCGACAACACCGGTACTGCGACCAGGACGATCAGCACGACCCACCAACTGGGCATCAGGTCGTGCACGTACCAGCGGCCGCCGCCGAGTGGGATGCGGGCGATCAGCGGGGTGAGGGCGAGGTAGCCGATCACGCCGACGACCGCGCCGATCACTGCGAGAACTGCTTGTTCGACGGCGCTCAGCCAGAGGACCTGGCTGCGGGTCGAGCCGGCGAGTCGGAGTGCTGCCAGTCGATGCTCACGGCGCTTGGCCGCGACGCCTGCTGCTTGCCCGACCAGGCTGAGCAGCGGGAAGAGCACGAGGGTGATGCCGAAGGCGACCAGGACGAGGAGCGTCGCCATCCGCTCGTCGAGCGACTTGCCGTTCCAGGTCTCGAGGTACTTCGGACGGTCGGCCTCGGCGACACCGGGTGAGTTCTTCTCGACGCCGTGGATGATCACCCAGTCGCTGGCCGAGGACAGGCCTTTGTCGGTGATGACGCCGGTCGGCTTGGCTTGGTTGTAGCGCTTCGCCAGGTCTGCTGACCAGTGCTTCGCGACCTCCGGCGAGACGAAGACCTCACCCGGCTTGGGCGATCTGGCCAGGCCCGGAGGCGGTGGGAGCTTGCTGTCCTTGTCAGGGTTGTTGATGGCGACGTCGTACCGGGTCAGCGGGACGCCGCCGGCCATGTCGTCGATCTCGTTGACCACGCCGACCGCGGTCTGTACGGTGCCGTCGTCGGTGTTGCGCCAGCCGATCCGGTCGGAGCGGTGGGTCAGGCCGAGTGAGCCGGCGATCAGGAACGTGATGAGCAACGCGACGATCGCCGTGGCACCGAGGGCGGCCAGGTTGGCTGCGCGTCCGCCTGGTCCTGGGCGGCGGACGAACCGCAGGCCCAGGTCGGTCATCGGATTCATCGGTCGCTCACCTTGCCGTCGACGATCCGTACTACGCGGTGGCAGCGGGCGGCGACAGCGTCATCGTGGGTGACGACGACAACGGCCGCGCCGCGATGCGTGGCGGCTGCGATCAGCAAGTCGATGACCTGAGCGCCGGTGGCGGCGTCGAGGGCGCCGGTCGGCTCGTCGGCGAAGACCGCCTGCGGCTCACCGACGAGAGCTCTCGCGATGGCGACGCGCTGAGCCTGGCCGCCGGAGAGTTCGCCTGGTCGGCGGCTGACCTCGTTGGCCAGGCCGACCTGCGCGAGCATCGTGCGCGCCCGGCCGATGGCCTCGCGGCGGGAGACCCCGTCGACCATCAGCGGCAGCGCGACGTTCTCGTCGGCCGGGAGTTCGGCGAGCAGTTGGTTGTCCTGAAAGACGAACCCGAGCCGCCGGCGGCGCAGTACGGTCCTTGCTGCGTCGTTCATCTGGTCAACGCGCTCGCCTGCCAGCCAGATCTCGCCCTGGTCGGGGGTGAGGATGCCGGCGAGGACGTGGAGAAGGGTGGTCTTGCCGTTGCCGGAGGGTCCCATCACGGCGAGTGCCTCGCCGGAGCGGACGGAGACGTCGACACCGGCCAGGCCGACTACGTTGCCGTAGAACTTCACCAGTCCGCGGCCGGTGAGCACATCCTGCCCAAGCTGCGGGGCCGGCTGCTGAGCCGGACGCTGGCCGTACTGCGCAGGCTGCCCCCGCCACCGCTGCGTCTCCTGCGCGACCTGCCGGTTGGTTGCAACCTGCGGAGCCGGCAACTGCTGGCCGTGGGCGGGCTGCTCCCCCCGCCACTGCTGCATCTCCTGCGCGACCTGCTGGTTGGTCGCGACCTGCGGAGCCGGCAACTGCTGGCCGCGGTTCGGCTGCGCGGGGTGCTGCGGCACCAACCGCGTGGGCTCGCACTCGGGAAGCTGCTGGGTCTGGTCTTGCGACCCGTCGGGCAACGGCGTCCAGCCGGCCTGGGGCTGGTACTGCGGGTTCGTGGCGTGGGGACCTGGATAGCTCATACCCAGTAGCTTTCCGGGACTCGCCCGCCGCAACGTCGGCCCCAAGACCTGTCTTGAATGCACCTTTCGGCGACCCATCAACCCCAGCACGTAGTACTGGAGTCGTACGCCCGCGCCTACTCCGCCGCGAAAGCCGACGGGTAAGCCTCGCGATAGCTGATGATCTTCCCCGCCGGAGGATCAACAGTCTCAGCCGCCAGCATCGCGCGCACGATCGCCCGCGACAGCGTCCGCGCACCAGCCCCGAAGATCCCCTCCAACCGCAACAACGCCGCCGGATCGGTGACACTCAACCGCTCACCCTTGCCAGTGGACAACGCGAAGATCGAGTCCCCGTCGAGCAACGTGTGAATAGGATCCAGCGCGCGAGCCAACCCATCATGAGCAACCATCGCCATCCGCTTCGCCGCAGCCTTGTCCAGCGAAGCATCAGTGGCGACAACCGCGATCACCGTGTTCATCCCAGGAATCCGCCCAGGCAGCTCCGGCGGCGCCTCAGTCGGCGTACGAAGAAAAGCGAACTCCTCCCCCAACCCATACCGATCGCCATACAGCCGACCCCGCGAGTCAACAGCCGACCCAGCCGCATTGACGATCACCAACGCACCCACCGTCGTACCGTCAGCCAACCGCACACTCGCCGTCCCAACCCCACCCTTCAACCCACCGGCCCGAGCCCCAGCACCCGCCCCATAGTTGCCCTCAGCAACCGCCCCGCCGGTGGCAGCGGCCAACGCCTCCCGCCCCCAGTCAGCATCCGGCCGCGCCTGAAACCCACCCCCACGCCCGAGATCGAAGATCACCGCCGCAGGCACGATCGGTACGACGTCCCGCTCCCCCGCCCCGACCCGGATCCCCTGCCCCTGCTCCTCCAGCGCACGCATCACCCCCGAAGCCGCGTCCAGCCCGAACGCGCTCCCACCGGTCAACACGATGGCGTTGACCCCAGGATTGGAGTTGACCGGATCCAGCAGATCGGTCTCGCGCGTCCCCGGCGCACCTCCGCGAACGTCGACTCCCGCCACCGCACCCTCCGGGACGTGCACGACCGTAGTACCGGTCAGGTACGGCGCATCAGTGCGCTCCACCTGCCCGACCAGAACACCGGAGACATCCGTAATCGCGTTGTGGGGCCCAGGTTGCAGCTGCTCTGCGGTCATGGGACCTGTCTAGCACCACCCCGAAAATCGGTTGCCGCCGACATTACGTTGGAAGACATGAATGCCGATTTGCTCTGCGGATCCCTGGCCGAACCGGCTCGCCTGCGCACGTACTCCGCCATCGTCCTCGGCGCGCGTACTCCGGACCAGATCGCCGCAGCCACCGGCCTGTCCCCCGCCGTCGTCGGCAAGTCAGCCCAACGCCTCCTGAAAACCGGACTCCTCACCGCCTCCGCCGACGGCCTGCACGCCGTCGAGGACGTCTTCAAACAAGCAGCCCGCAGCGCCCGCCCCGAGATCGAGTCCCTCGACCCTGACCCGGCCCGCGACGCCGTCCTCCGCGCCTTCATCCGCGACGGCCGCCTGACCCATTTCCCGACCTTCCCGGCCAAGACCCGGATCGTGCTCGAGTACCTCGTGACGTCCTTCGACCCCGACCGGGACTACCCGGAGCCCGAGGTCAACACCGTCCTCAACGCCTGGCACCCCGACCACGCAGCCCTCCGCCGCCTCCTGGTCGACAACCGCCTACTCACCCGCACCGCTGGCATCTACCGCCGCCTCAGCTGAGGCGGCGCTGGCCTGCAACGGGAAACCAGCGCTCGGTTGGAGTCAAGCTATCGCCGTGCTGCTTCGGCAGCTCGCTGGAGAGTTGCGAGCTCCGGCAGCGAGACCAGCAGCCCGCACACCTGCTCCTCGGCGTACTCGCGATGCTGTTCAGCCAACTCGGTATCGAGGGCCGCCATGCCCTGACCGTGAAGGAAGTTGAGCCAGATCGCGACCCCAGTGGCGAACCCGCCCGGCCCATCGATCTCCGCCGGCCCACCGGCCTTACGGTAGGCGCTGAGAACCCGCCCAAAAGCCTCCGGCCGCTCGATCTCACGCAGCAGCAACGCGCCAAGCTCGCGCTCCGGCGCCAACGGCCCGACGTTGTCCCAATCAACCAACCAGTTGCCTCCCGCAACTGTCGCCCGGAGTACGTTCGAGTTCGCAAGATCTCGATGGCACCACACCTGCTCGCCGGTCGGCATCGCGTTGACCAGCGCAGTGAGCTCCCCCAACCGCGGCCGAAGCTCACGCAGATCCACGGCCCACGCGATCTTCGCCTGATCCGCGGCCTCAATCAGCGCCGCCCAGTCGACATCCACCCGGTGGTACCAGGGCGCGATCTCGACCTCCCCGCCAGGCCAGTCGAGCGTATGGATCACCGCCATCTGGCTCGCCACCCAGCAAGCAACCTCGACATCGTCCCCATCAGGCACCTCACCTTCAGCCCACTCGTACAGCCGCCACCAGCCCTCGCCCCGCCGTACGACGTACTCCCCGTCGACGCCAGCCAACGGCTCAGGACTCCGCACCCCAACCTCCGCACAAGCAGCCCGAAACGCAACCTCCGCCCGAACCGCCGCCAGATCACCGTCGAACCAGAACAACTCCTTGGCCGCGAACACGCCTGCGGTGGTCTTCAACCGCCAGACGGCCCCCATGGCACCCCGCGCCGTAGGCAACATCTCGACCGCCTCGCCCAGCCCGAACGCCGTAGCCAACCACCGCGCGACGTCCGGCTCGCCTGCACCCATCAACTCCACCTCGGTAAGCGCCGCTCGAGCAGAATTCCTGATCGTACGGCGGCACTGCCGCGGAGTCGGCACGATTTATTCTCTCGACGCCGCGAGTGGGCCGACTCACCCAAGTGGCCGATCGCTTGGCGGGTCAGGAACGCCCGCCGGCCTGAATGGCTGTGGTCAGCCGGCCCAACAGATCCAGCGCGAACTGTCGCTCAGTATCGGTGAGCGACTGGCAGACCTCGTCGATCGTCTGGATTGCCGGCACCCAGGCCGTCAGGACGGCGATCCGCGCCGCCGTCGTACCGGTGATGGTGACCCGGCGGCGATCGACGCTGTCGCGAACCCGTTTGACGTGGCCGGCACGCTCTAGTCGGTCGACCAGTGCGGTGGTTGATGCCATTGCCAGTCCCAGCCGGTCCGCGAGGTCGGATGCACCCAGGGCTTCGTTCTCGCTGAGCAGCAGGATCGCCCTCATGTCGGAGGCGTTCATGCCCATTACGCGCGCCATCCGCCCTGCGAGGTCCTGGGAGGCGTCGATCAGGGCGCGGACGGCGTCGGTGGCGGGGTCCAGTTCCGCGATCTCCGCCGGTACTCCGTGGGTCGCGTCTTCGCTCATGTCGGCCATCTCACCCCAGCATTTTCCTTCGATCATCGAACTATTCGATAGGCTAAGCATATGACTACCGAGCGCGTTACCGAGACACCGGACCCGAAAACGCAGTCCCCGAATGCCGACCTCCCTAGCAACCGAGGACGCTGGGGCGCGGACGACGAGCTGGGTACCTTGAACCTGATTACCGATGAGGTCCGCGCACGAGCCGTGGCCCAGGCACGGACCGGACGCTGGGTGTCGCTGGCCATGCCGGTGGAACCCGCATCGATGGCCGGCGGTCCGTTCGCTCCACCCGGGCCCGCATCTCCTGCGGTGCAACAGGCGATGCTCTACACCGGTACGCCGCCGATGGGTATGGCCGAGGTTCTCATCCTGACTCCGCACCACCCCGCGCTGACTCATCTCGACGCGCTGGTCCACGTTCCGGTCGATGGACTCGTCTACCCCGGGCGACCGTTGACGGAAGCAGTCACCGCGGCCGGGGTGCAGCACGGCTCGACGACGGCGTTCGCCAGCGGCGTGCTGACCCGCGGAGTGCTACTGGATCTGGCCCCCGGTGATCGACTGCCGCCCGCACACCCGGTCACGGCCGCCGACCTCGAAGCCGCCGAGCGCCGCAGCGGAGTCGTCCTGGAGCCCGGCGATGCCGTGGTGGTGCGCGGCGGCTGGACCTTCACCTGGGGAGACAAAGCACCGACACCCGGCCTGACCGTGGACGCCGTCACCTGGCTGCAGCGGCGCGATGTCGCCCTCTACGCCGGTGACATCGGAGACGCCTTCCCGCCGCTCGACCCGCAGGTGCCGATGCCGCTGCACCAGATCGGCCTGGCCCACCTCGGCCTGCCGCTGATCGACGGAGTCGCGGTCGAGGAACTCGCCGCGACCTGCGCAGAGCTTGGCCGCTACACGTTCCTGCTGTCGATCGCGCCACCCCGGCTGCACGGCGCTACCGGGGTACCGGTCAACCCGATGGCGATCTTCTAGCCACACCAGTTGGCTCATCGCGCAGTACGTCGAACAGCTCTGTCCGGAGTGGACTCGCCGCGCATGTTGCCAGATGCCACTGGCGCCGGTGGGCAGCGCGTCTGCGGTCGGAGTGCGCCTGCTGGCGTCAGGCCATCCAGTCGCCGATCTTGTCCCACCATCGGTTGAGATTGCGTTCGGCCATTCCCTGGTCGCTCAGATCTCCGGCGCATGAGGCGACCTCACGCATGAGGGCGGTCCCGCCCGTCTCGTTGAGCCGGTGGCCGATACGCCGGATCGCGACGGCGTTGGCCAGCGCAGGCTCCGGCGTCTCGCCTGAGGTCAGCAGGCGGTCCAGGTAGTTGTCGTTGGAGCGAAGGTCACGCTGTCGTTCGTCGAGGGCGTTGTACTCCCAGTCGGCGGCAGCACAGAGCTCGACCAGCCGCGACGCCGTACCGAAGACATCGAGTGAGGTGTCCTGCTGCTCCACGGTCGGCCCGGCTTCGAGCGCCGCCAGCCGATCAGGTGGGCAGGCGTGCCGTAGGAGGTTCAGTGCGCTTCTGGTCTCCCCTGACGTGAATCCTGACGCCACGAGACCACGGGACAGCACGATGTTCAGCACCATCCGCAGCCCGGCGTCCGGCAGCCGCCAGACGGTTGCCGCTGCCTCGTGTGCGACCTCGCGATCCAGGAGCAGGTCGGCGACGCGGTCAGGGATGAGCGCCGAATTGGGGACGAGGTGCGGTGAACGCAGGCACTCGCGCCGCACTGCGGAGTCCGGATGGTGCAGGAGCACGTAGCACCACATCGCCCGCATCAATTCGTCGTCATCACCCACGAAACTGGCGAGGCCGGCGTCACCAGGGCGGACCGACGGCATGGGCTGTTGCGCTAGGAACGCGTCGACATCCGGGCGGGCAGGCACTCTGACCGGTCCGCAGTCGTAGAGCTCGCAGGTCCACGAGCCATCGAGCACGAGGTCGGGCTGCCGCCCGCCGGAACTGTTGCTGGTGCGCTTGCGCCGGAAAATCATCTGGATCGCCTCCTTCGCCAAACGCTATTGCAAGCTGCCGGCTCGGGCGGTGGACCTGGCAGGGTCCGGTCATCCGTCCTCTGTGGCGGGCGAGCTGCGTGCCTCGCGGCTGGCCGTCGACGAGATCCTCGCGGCTGGCGGTCGACGAGATCTTCGGGCCATGTCGCCTCGGCCGACGGCGGGTGCTGCCTGTTCGGTTGAGGTCAGGTGAGACGGCGGGCGGGAGTGTCCTGCCGAGGCTTTTCGTTGGGTGCGATGCGGATGGTGGTGTCGAGAATCGTGGCCCCCTGGGCCGCCACCAGTACCGAGCGCAGGTCGCAGCGGACTACCTCTTCGAGCTCCAAGGTGAGGCGCGAGACTCGGTGGAGGAGGTTTTCGATGGCTGGAATGTCGACCGGGTCGGAGCCCCGGTAGCCGTAGAGGAGCGGCGAGGCCCGGACCTCGCGGACCATCTCGGCGGCGTCGACCGTGGTGAGGGGTGGCATCCGGTAGGCACGGTCGCCGAGGAGGTCGGTGGCGACGCCGGACAGGCCGAAGGAGATCACGGGGCCGAAGGCAACGTCTTCCAGGGCCGAGATCACCACCGGTACGCCGGGGGGCGCCATCTTCTGGACGACGAACTGCGCGCGGCCGGGGTCGGAGGCGACGCCGAAGGTGTGGATCATCACGTCCCACGCTTCGCGCATATCGTCTTCGTCGTGGATGTGGCGCCAGATGTCGGCCAGGTCGGGGCGCATCCGCCATTGCTCGGCGGTTGCTTTGAGGATCACCTCGAAGCCCAGGTCGGCGGCGCGGGCTACTGCCTCGTCGGCCGAGAGGACCGGGAAGGCGGGGAGCACGCTGATGTCGTAGAAGCTCAACAGGCGTTGCCGGTCGGCGTCGTTCAGGTCGGCGCCTTTGGGGTGCCGCTGGAGGAACTCGGCGACGAAGTCTTCCGCGCCGGCAGTGTCGACGTCGGGAAGGTCGGGGATCCTGCTGTCGGCGCGGCGACGCCACTCCGCGTACTCCGTTGCTTTCGCGAGCGCCCCGACGGCGTACTGCGGGGACGAGAAGGACGGGATCGAGCCTCGCGCGGCGCCACCGTGCTCGTCAGGCACACGCAGCTGCTCGGGGACGCTGCGGGAGGCCAGGAACGTGGAGACGACCGGCTTGTCAGAGCCGGCGGCCGCGGCAGCTAGGACCCGGGCGACCTCGGCGCCGTTCGAGTGGACCGGCGGGGTGAAGATCACGATGACCGAGTCGACCCGGTCGTCAGCGAAGACCTCGCCCAGCGCGACGCCGAAGTCGGCGGCGGTCGCTTCGGCGTTGAGGGTGCGTGGCTCCCCCGCGACGTCGAGCCCGTAGCCGGCGACCGAGTCGAGGGCGAGCAGGGTGAGCGCGTCGGAGTTGCTCACGATCGCGATCCGCCGGCCCTTCGGCAGCGGCTGGTGCGCCATCAACTGGGCGACGTCGAACAACTCGCCGGGCGTGTCGACACCGATCAGCCCGCTCTGCCGGAACAGCGAGTCGACCGTTGCTGATGGCAACGTGCTGCGCCGGACCGTGTGGCCGAGCGGAACGCCCTGGGTGGCGCGGCCGGACTTCAGCGCGATCACCGGCTTGCGGCCGGCCAACCGCCGGGCGACCCGGCTGAACTTGCGCGGGTTGCCCAGGGACTCCAGGTAGAGCAGGACGACCTCGGTCGCCTCGTCGGAGTACCAGTACTGCATCAGGTCGTTGCCGGAGACATCGGCCCGGTTGCCGGCCGAGACGAAGCTCGACAGGCCCAGCCCACGGCCGACCATGTCGGCGAGGATCGACACACCGAGTGCACCGGACTGGCAGAAGAAAGCAACCCGGCCGCGACCGGGCATCAGCGGGGAAAGCGTCGCGTTCAGACTGACGCCGACGGCGGTGTTGATCACGCCGAGCGCGTTGGGCCCGATCACCCGCATCCCGTACGACCGGGCCAGGCCGACCAGATAGCGCTGCCGTTTGCGGCCCTCGTCGCCGATCTCGGCGAACCCGCTCGACACCACCACCAGCCCGCGCACACCTTTGGCCGCGCAGTCCAGGATGACGTCGGCCACCATCTCGGCGCGCACCGCGACCACGGCCAGATCCACCGGACCATCGACATCCCGAATCGTCGGGTACGCCGGTACGCCGTCGATCTCGTCGGCCTGCGTGTCCGTGTTCACCGCATAGAGCCGCCCCGGGAATCCGCCGTCGCGCAGGTTGCGCAGCAGCGCGTTGCCGATCGTGCCCTCACGCCGCGACGCCCCGATCACGGCAACCCCCGCCGGGGACAGCAGCCGGGCGATCGAAAGCGCCTCTGAGCGCTGCTCGCGGGCCTGCATCACCCCGAACGACGTGTCGGTCGGCGCGATGTCGAACTCGACCATGATCACGCCGTCCTCGAACTCCCGCATGACCTTGTAGCCGGCCTCGGTGAAGACGGTGATCATCTTGCGGTTGTCCGGCAACACCTCGGCGATGAACCGGGTGATGCCGTGCTCGCGGGCAGCCTGCGCCAGGTGCTCGAGAAACAGTTGCCCCAGGCCCCGGCCCTGGTGCGCGTCCTCGATCAGGAAGGCGACCTCGGCGGTTCGCCGCCCGGTCCGCTCGTACCGGCCGACGCCGATCATCGCGTCGCCGACCGTCACGATCAGCGCCAGCCGGTCCACGTAGTCGACCTGGGTGAACCGCGCCACGTCCCGGTCGGACAGCTGCGGATACGGCGCGAAGAAGCGGTAGTACTTCGACTGCTCGGAGACCCGCGCGTAGAAGGCCACCAGCAGCTCGGCATCACCGGGAGTGATCGGCCGCAAGTGTGCTGTCGCCCCGTCGCGCAGGACCACATCCGCTTCGTACTCCGCCGGATAGCCGTCGGGGTGCTCCACGGCATACTGGGCCGGTCGCTGAGGCTGCTCCGGCACTGTCACGCGGCCAGCGTACTCACACAGCGGACTTCGGAGGGCGGCAATTCCATGTGGTGGTTGAGTGCGCTCGGCGGGATTGTTGCGCTCGTCACCGGCCTGCTCGGCCCGTCGGAGGCGCTCGACGTGATCGAACGGATCGCGCCGGTGCTGGTCTTCCTGGTCGCCGTGACGATGATCGCCGGGCTCGCCGACGCCGCGAAGGTCTTCGAGGTCGCCGCGCGGGAGGCAGCCCATCTCGCCCGCGGCAGCGTCTGGCGGCTGTGGCTGCTGGTGGTCACGCTCGCCACCGCCCTGACCATCGTGCTGTCGCTGGACACCTGTGCGGTGCTGCTCACCCCGGTGGTGCTCGCGATGGCGCGCCAGCTCGACATCCCGCCGAAACTCTTCGCCTTCACCACCGTCTGGCTGGCCGGCACGGCGTCGATGCTGCTGCCGGTGTCCAATCTCACCAACCTGCTCGCGCTGCACCAGTTCGACAAGCTCGGTCTGGGGCTCGGCGACTACCTCGGGCTCAGCTGGCGGCCGGCGATCGCCGCGATCCTGATCACGGTCGCGGTCCTCGCGGCGCTGTTCCACAAGGACCTGCGCCGGACCTACGTCGTACCGCCGACGCCCGATCTGGATGACAAGGTGCTGTTCTGGGGCTCCGCCGCGGTGTGTCTCGCGCTCGGCCCCGCCTTCGTCACCGGTATCGACCCCGCTTGGCCGGCTACCGCGGGCGCGCTCGTGCTGCTTGTGCTCTTCGCCGTACGCCGGCGCGGCGAGCTGAACTGGTCGCTGGTGCCGTGGCGGCTGGTGGTCACGGTGGTCGGACTGTTCCTGGTCGTCGGCGCGCTCACCGCCCACGGGCTGGAGGGTCTGCTCAGCGACATCGCCGGCACCTCCCCGGGCGGCCTGGCTGCACACCTGCGGCTGACCGGCACGGCGGCTCTCGGCGCGAACGTGGTCGACAACCTGCCGGCGTACCTGGCGATGGAGCCGGTGGCCGCGGCGGACGGCACCCGGATGATGCTGCTCCTGATCGGGGTGAACACCGGCTGCCTGCTCACCCTCTGGGGCTCCCTGGCCACCCTGCTGTGGCGCGACCGATGCCGCGCCGCCGGGATCCACATCTCCTGGTGGTCCTTCCTCTGGCGCGGCCTGATCCTGACGCCCCTCGTCCTCACCGGAGCCGTCCTGGCCGTCAGCCTCGCCTGAAGGCCGAGACGACCGGGACGGCCGAGAAGACCGGGGCGAGCAAGCCGGGCACGACGGCCAGCGCACCCACGGAACAGACCAAGGATCGAACATGCGTTCGACTTTAGTCACAATCCAGGTCGTCACGCAAACCAGCGTTTGCCGATGTCGGCGGGCTGGGGAAGAGTGCGGGCATGAGCCAGGAACAGAGCACCTCGGACAACACCCGCACCTTCCGGGACGCGCGGGACTTCCTGGTCGCCTGCCGCGAGGACTACGAGACCGCGTACCGCGAGTTCAGCTGGCCGGTGTTCGAGCGGTTCAACTGGGCCCGGGACTGGTTCGACGCGCTGGCGGTCGAGCAGGCCGAGGTGGCCGCGCTGACCATCGTCGAGGAGGACGGCGAGGTCAACTCGCTGACCTACGCGGAGATGGCCGAGCGCTCCCGCCAGGTGGCTGGATGGCTCACGGCGGCCGGGCTGAAGCAAGGCGACCGGGTGCTGATCGTGCTCGGCAACACCGTCCCGCTGTGGGAGGTGATGCTCGGCTGCATCCGGGCCGGCGCGGTGATGATCCCGGCCACGACGCTGCTGACCGACGCCGATCTGGCCGACCGGATCACGCGCGGCGCAGTACGGGCTGTGGTGACGAGCAGTGCGGATGCGTCCAGATATGAGGGTATCGCCGATGACTGCATCCGGGTCAGCGTCGGTGGAGCTGTGGACAACTGGCTCGATTACGACGATTCGCGCGACTTCCAGGGCGAGGATCCGCAGCCGGATACCAAGGCCGACGACTCGCTGCTGCTCTACTTCACCTCCGGTACGACGAGCCAGCCCAAGCTGGTGGAGCACACCCAGGTGAGCTACCCCGTCGGCCACCTGTCGACCATGTATTGGATCGGCCTGCAACCCGGCGACGTGCACCTCAACGTCTCGTCCCCCGGCTGGGCCAAGCACTCCTGGAGCAACGTCTTCGCGCCCTGGAACGCCGGCGCGACCGTCTTCCTCTACAACTACACCCGCTTCGACGCCGAGAAGATGCTGCAGGTCCTGCAGACCTACGGCGTGACCACCTTCTGCGCGCCGCCGACCGTCTGGCGGATGCTGATCCAGGCGGATCTGTCCGCGGTCGAGGTCGCCATCCGGGAGTGCATCTCGGCCGGCGAGCCGCTCAACCCCGAGGTGATCGAGCAGGTCCGCAACGCCTGGGGCATCACCATCCGCGACGGCTACGGGCAGACCGAGACGACCGCGCAGATCGGCAACACGCCTGGTCAGGAGGTCAAGCTCGGCTCGATGGGCCGGCCGCTCCCGGGGTACTCGATCGCCTTGGTCGACCCGTCCACCGACGAGGTCGGCGACGACGGCGAGATCTGCATCGAGCTCGCTCCCCCGCCGGTCCCGCTGATGGTCGGCTACCGCGATGCCGAGGAGATGACCGCCGAGGCGATGCGGGGCGGTTTCTACCACACCGGCGACGTCGCGAGCCGCGACGAGGACGGCTACATCACGTACGTCGGCCGCTCCGACGACGTGTTCAAGGCCAGTGACTACCGGATCTCGCCGTTCGAGCTGGAGTCGGTGCTGATCGAGCACCCGGCCGTCGCCGAGGCCGCGGTGGTGCCGTCGCCCGACCCGGTCCGGTTGGCGGTGCCGAAGGCGTACGTCGTACTGGCGGGTGGGCGGGAGCCGTCACGCGAACTCGCCGCCGACATCCTGCAGTTCTGCCGCGACCACCTGGCGCCGTACAAGCGGATCCGGCGGATCGAGTTCGCCGAGCTGCCGAAGACGATCTCGGGCAAGATCCGGCGGGTCGAGCTGCGCGCCGACGAAGCGGCCAAGGTGGACAGCGGTGAGCGCGCCGAGCACTCCTACGACGAAGCGGACTTCGTGACTGGCTGATGTCCACCGACACCGGCCTCGGCCTCGCCGCGGTCGTGGTGCTGCCGCTGCTGATCGTGCTCGCCGTGGTCGCCTCACGACGGGCGTCGCTGCGGCACGACAAGGGCATCGTCACCGCCGCTCTGCGGGCAGTGCTGCAACTCGCGGTGGTCGGGGTTGTGGTCGGCTTCGCGTTGCAGTCGACGCTCGGCGCGCTGGCGTTCATCGCGATCATGTTGACGGTCGCAACCATCACCAGCACCCGGCGGATCCGCGCGATCGCGGTGGTACCGCATCAGCTCGCGTACTGCGCTCTGGCGATCGGAGCCAGCGCGGCAATCGTCCTGCTTCTGCTCCTGCTGCCAGGCGTCGTCCCCCGCAATCCGGAGACGCTGCTGCCGATCGGCGGCATCATCATCGGTGGCTCGATGAACGCGACCACCCTCGCCGGGCGGCGGCTGTTGTCGGAGTACGGGGCGAGGTTCGGGGAGTACGAGGCGGGCCTGTCGATCGGGTTGATGCCGCCGGACGCGTTCAAGCTGGTCGCCGGCCCGACCGCCGGTGACGCGCTCCTGCCGGCGCTCGACCAGACCCGCACGGTCGGTCTGGTGACGCTGCCCGGGGCGTTCGTCGGGATGGTGCTGGGCGGCGCCTCGCCGACCGCGGCCGCCGCGCTGCAACTCGTAGTACTGGTCGGGCTGGTGGCCGCCGAGTCACTCGCGATTCTCACCACCACCGAGCTCCTGGCCAGGGCGTCGCTTCCCGACGGGCGTACCGTTTCGGTATGACCGACGACAAGAGCCTTTTCCACCGGATCGACGAGCTCGTTGCCGAAGAGCACGATCTCCGCACCAAGCACGCCGCCGGCGACGTCACCGACGAAGACGAGCGCACCCGGCTGAGCGCCCTCGAGGTCGAGCTGGACCAGTGCTGGGACCTGCTCCGCCAGCGCCGTGCCAAGCGCGAGTTCGGCGAGGACCCCGAAGCCGCCAAGGCCCGGTCCGCCGAGACCGTCGAGGGCTACCTCAACTAGAACCCGCGCAGCTTGTCCGGCCTGATCCGGATCAGGACCGGGTAGTCGCGGTGGAAGTCGTCGGAGGTCATGTTCAAGCTGGACAGACCTTCGGCGTACTTCGCGTTGTAGGCGGCCAGCTCGTCAGGCGTGGCAGGCTTGCCGTCCAGGACGGCCTCGCCGGTGATCACGCCGACGTCGCCGCCGGTGAAGGTCGCGTTGAAGTTGAGCGCGACCCTGGGCTGCCCCGCGACGTTGTGCACCTTGGCCTTGCCGGCCTGGCTGAAGACGAGGATCTCCGCGCCGTTCCAGCCGAACCAGACCGGGTTCGGCTGCGGTGTGCCGGATTTGCCGACGGTGGTCAGCCAGATCACCTGCTCGTCGGTCAGCTGCTGCTCGATCCGCGCGCCGAATGCCGTCGAGGTGTCGATCGTGAACATGGGGCCCCTCAGTTGTTCGCCGGAACAGGTCAGGACGGACCCAGGCGCGCCCACTCGATCGCCGGGCAGCGGTTCATCACCATCGTGAGTCCCGCGTCCGTCGTCCGGGTGTAGGCGTCCGGATCCACCACATCCAGCTGGAACCAGACCGCGCGCGCGTTGATTCCCACCGCCTGGTCCGCGATCTCTCCGGCCAGCTCGGACCGGACGAAGACGTCGACACAGTCGACCGGGAACGGGATGTCGGCCAGCGAGGCGTAGCCCTGCTCGCCGTGCACGGTCTCGGCGGCCGGATGCACCGGCACGATCCGCTTGCCGTGCGACTGCAGAAACCTCGCCACGCCGTACGCCGCCCGCCGGGTGTTGCCGGACAGGCCGACCACCGCCCAGGTCTCGCAGTCGGCCAGCACCTTGCGGATGTCACCCTCGTCAGCCCACGTCATACCGAGATCCTCCCTCAGCCGCGCAAGTAGGTCAGCACGGCCGACACCCGCCGGTCGCGACCTTCGTCGAGCTGCAGCTTGGCGAAGATGTTGCCGACGTGCTTGCGGACCGCAGCCTCGCTGACCACCAGCTGCTCCGCGATCGACGAGTTCACCCGGCCCTCGGCCATCAACGCCAGTACTTCGAGCTCGCGCGGCGTCAGCGCGGCCAGCGGACCGTCGTCGCGGCGGCGGGCCAGCAACTGCCGGACCACCTCCGGGTCGACCACCGTGCCGCCGGAAGCGACCTGGTCGAGGGACGCCAGGAACTCGGTCACGTGGCCGACCCGGTCTTTCAGCAGGTACCCGATCCCCCCGGTCGTTGTCTCCAGCAACGACGACAGGTACGCGTCGGCGACGTACTGCGACAGCACCAGAATGCCGATCTGCGGGAACTCGGCCCGGATCGCCGCCGCCGCACGCAGCCCCTCGTCGCTGTGCCCCGGCGGCATCCGCACATCAGTGATGACGACATCTGGCGGCGCTTTGCGGACCACGGCCAGCAACGTGTCGGCGTCACCGACAGAGTCCCGTACCTCGTGACCGGCCCGGTCCAGGATGCTGGCCAGCCCTTCGCGCAACAGCAGTGAATCCTCAGCCAGGACGATGCTCAGTCGTCGAGCCGGCACGGGCACTCCATCCTCAGTCGGGTCGGCCCACCGAGTGGGCTGGAAAGGTCGAGTGTCCCTCCCAACGCGTCCAACCTGGTCACCAGCCCGGTCAACCCGGTGCCACGAGCACCGTCCACCGTCGCTCCGCCCACCCCGTCGTCGGTGATCGTGACGACCAGCCGATCACCCGAGACCCAGCCTTCCACCTCGCACCGGGTCGCCTGCGCATGCTTCGCGACATTGCCCAGCGCCTCGCTGACCACGAAGTACGCCGCCGCCTCGATCGGCGTCGGGAACCGGCCGGGCAGTGACATCCGCACGCTCACCGGCAGTGGACTGCGATCAGCCACCTCCCGTACTGCGGCCTCCAACCCGTGGTCGACCAGCACCCGCGGATGAATCCCCCGCACAGCCTCGCGCAGATCCGCTAACGCCGACTCGGCCTCCGCATGAGCCTTCACCACCAACCGCCGCCCATCCCCCTCCGGCAGGTCGAGTTCCGCCAGGCCGAGCGTCATCGTCAACCCGACCAGCCGCTGCTGTACGCCGTCGTGCAGGTGCCGCTCGATCCGCGCGCGCTCGGTCTCGAAAGCGTCGACCAGATCCAGCCTGGACCGCCGCAGCGCTGCCACGTTGCGCCGCAACTCCTCCTCCCGCGGACCCAGCAACGCCTTCGCCAGCTCCGCCTCCGCCCCGGCGAGCGCACCGAGGATGTAGGAGCTGACGACGTACCAGGGCGGCCCGAAGGCGACCAGGAACAGCAAACCGTCGGCGAAGGAGCTGAGCGTCCACGGCCCCATCCCCATGTCACCGTGCTGCGCGATGAACGGAGCCAGCAGCGTCACGACCAGCACAGTCGCGCTCAGACCGGCGAACGCGAGACTCAGCGGCCACACGAAGAAGCCGAGCAGCAGGCCGTAGCCGAGTGCCCGCAGCGAAGCGCGCTCGCGGCGGCGGAAGGTGAAGCGGGCGCGCAGCGTGTACCCGGCGGGCATCGCAGCGTGCGGACTCGGAACGCCGACCGGGATCATCAGCCGCGCTCGCCACCGCTCGACGATGCCGATCAACACCCCGAGCACCGGCAGCGCGGCAATCACCATGATCCCGACCAGGACCGGGATCAGCACCGTGCCGAGCGCCGCGGCGACGAACAGCACCACGATCGTCACCAGGCCGACCGGCACCGAGCTGAGCAGGTAGGCATAGCTCCGCCACGGCCATGACGAGATCAGGAACCGCCTAGAACTCAGGGCGGCCCATGCCGTGTTCGGTCTGTCCACCCGGCCAACCCTAGGTCCGCGACCGGCCCCAGGTCGGTAGCGTGCGCGCTACTCCCACTCTCTCCCGCAGGCCAGGGTGCTGACGCGGCAAGACCGGTTGGCTGGAACCATGACCAGCACCGCGCCGACACGCGCCACCGTCGTACCGAGTGAACCGCCCGCCCTGCTGCTGGACGGGATCACCAAGACCTACCGCTCCAAGGCCGGCTCGGTCGAGGCGCTGCGTGGCGTCACCTACCAGTTCGTCCGCGGCTCCTTCACCGCCGTGATGGGCGCCTCGGGATCCGGCAAGTCCACGCTGCTGCAATGCGCGGCCGGCCTCGACCAGCCGACCTCCGGCCAGGTGATGCTCGGCGGAACCAGCCTGCGCGGGCTCAACGAGGTAGCGCTCACCAAGCTGCGCCGCGAGCAGATGGGCTTCGTCTTCCAGGCCTACAACCTGCTGCCGTCGCTCACGGTCTACGACAACGTCGCCCTGCCACTGCGGCTCACCGGCCGCAAGCCACGCCGCGAAGACGTGCACCGGGTCCTCGACCAGGTCGGTCTCGAAGGCAAAGCCCGGCGGCGCCCGGCCGAACTGTCCGGCGGCCAGCAGCAGCGGGTCGCGATCGCGCGGGCGCTGATCACCCAGCCGGCCGTCTTCTTCGCCGACGAGCCGACCGGCGCGCTGGACAGCAGCACCAGCCGGCAGATCCTCGGCTTGTTGCGCACGGCAACCGACCGGGCCGGCCAGACCGTCGTGATGGTCACCCACGACCCGGTCGCGGCGGCGTACGCGGAACGGGTGCTGTTCCTGTCCGACGGCCTGGTGGCCGGCTCGATCGACCGCGGCACGCCGGCGCAGATCGCCGCGGCCATGAGCGAACTGGAGCGCTGATGCTCTTCCTCAGCCGGCAGACCGTCCGCCGCCATCTGTCCCTGTACGCCGGTTCGTTCGTCGCGCTCGCCGTCGGCGTCTTCCTCCTCGGCCTGGCCGCCACCGCAACCGCAGCCACCATCGCCTATCACGGCCCGGGGATGGAATCCATCACGGTCAACCTGCCCAACGCCGACCCGCCGACCACCGCGAAGGTGCTCCTGTCGGGTGAGGACGCCGCCGGGTTCCAGGTCGTTCTGAGCATGGTCGGGGTCATCTGCGGCTTCATCACGGTGTTCGTCATCGCGAGCACCTTCGCTTTCGCCGTCGCGTCGCGGCGCCGGGAGGTCGGTCTGATCCGGCTGATCGGCGCGACCCCGAGGCAGGTCAAGCGGATGGTCCTCGGCGAGGCCCTGGTGGTCGCGCTCGCCGCGTCGATCACCGGCGCGGTCGTGGCCCAACTGGTCACTCCTGTGGTGCTGGCCAAGGCGTCGTACACCGAGTTGGCGCCGGTGAAGCTGGAGCCGGCCAGCCCTTGGGTACCGCTGGCGATCGCCGTCACCGTCGGGCTCCTCGTCGCGATGCTCGGCGCACGGTCGGCCGCTCGTCGGGCCGGCCGGATCGGCGCTGTGGACGCCTTGCGCGAGGCGGCCCTCGAGCCACCCCGCATCGGACCTGTCCGGGTGATCTTCGGCGTACTCGTCCTGGCCGGGGCCATCGTGCTCCTCGCCCTGATCCGCCCCGGCACGGGAGACGCGGTCGTCCCCTTGGCAATGTTCACGCCGATGCTGCTGGTCATCGCACTGACTCTGCTCGCACCCCTTGTCGTCCCGCTGATCGCCTATCTGCTGGCGGCGCCGTTGATCGCCTGGACCAAGGTGTCCGGACGGCTGGCCCGCAGCAACGTGGTCGCCGCACCCCGCCGGAGCGCCTCGCTCGCGGCGCCGATCCTGGCCATCTCGGCAATCGCCGGCTCGATGGTGCTCACCCTGAGTTTCGCTGCCGACGCCTCCACGGCGACGATCCGGGAGACTGTGCGCACCCCGATCGTGATCACCGCACCGCCGGATTCCCCGGCAGTCGGCGAGCGCATCCGGAGTACGCCGGGAGTCGCGCTCGCGGACGGCGCGATCCCGGTCCAGCTGATCCGCACCGATCTCGACAGCGCCGAGCTGGAGGAGGCGGAGGCGATCGACCCCGCTGTCGCCACCAGGACCCGCGCGATCGTCCCGATCTCCGGCGAGCTGACCGAGCTGACCGGCAAAGCGGTTGCCGTGAGCAATGAGTCGGACGGCCACAAGTACCGGGTCGGCGACAAGATCGGCGTCACCTTCCCTGACCGGAGTACGGACCAGCTCGAGGTGGTCGCGATCCTGAAACCCGCAGCCGAGGTCAATCCGCTGATGTTCGTGTCGCTCGACCTAGCTCGAGAGCACGCACCGACGGCCACGCCGCCCCGCTGGTTCGTCGAGCCCACGGACGGAGTCTCGGCCGCCGCGCTGACCAGAACGCTTGCGGAACGGCTGACGGGAACGGGCGCGGCCGTAGTACCGGCTGCCGAGTGGGAGCGGGCAGAGAGCGAGGGCGTGCGCCAAGGCAACCAACTCGGCCTGATCCTGCTGCTGGGCCCAGCCGCGCTGTACAGCGCCATCGCGATCGCCAACACCCTGCTGATGGGCAGCCTGCAACGCCGCCACGAGTTCGTCACCTCCCGCCTCCTCGGCGCCACCCCCGCCCAGATCCGCCGCATGGTCCTCTGGGAGTCGGCCCTCGTCGGCTCGGTGGCCCTGACTCTCGGCACAGCGATCACGGTGACGGTCGGGGTGCTGATCCGGCACGCGATGTCGGCAGGCCTCACCGACGTACCGGTCACCGTGCCGTGGGGCACGCTGCTGTCGATCGGTTCGGTCTGTCTGGCCTTGGCGGTCGGGGCGGCGCTACTGCCCACGGCAGTGATCCTGCGCCGCTCCCAACCGTCAGCCGCCGTTCAGTCCTGACCGAGGCGTTGCCTGGTCTCGCGGACCAGGTCCATCAGGTCCGGATCGAGCTGTTGCAGGACATCCGCGTGCCCTGCCTTCTCGAGCCGGCGGATCACCTCACCGTCGACAATCTCCCACCTGTAGTCGCCGTCCGCCTGATGGATCACCCGGCGCAGCACGGCGAGCGTCCTGCTCACGACCTCGTCCCGGCCATCGGCCAGGGCCGGCAACAGCACGTCGAAGCGGACCAGGTTCGCCACCTCCACGTAGAGCGGTCCGGTCAGGAACCGCCCGTACTCGGCCGCGTTGACCAACTCCTTGCCGGCCAACGCGGCCAGGGCCGCCCGAGATTCCGGGACCGTCATCCACATCAGGTCGGCGAGCTCGCTACCCAGGCTCCATGCCATCAGCCCACCCTCGACCTGAGCGCGCTGCTCAGCTGCCAATCGGTCGGGGTCGAGCGCAGACGCGATCAGGCTGCCCCGATGCACCTGCACCGGTCCGGCCGTGGTCTCCGGCTGGATCCTGTCGTCGGACGTCATCCGGTCATCTCCTCCTGGCTCCGCAGGTACGGCTCGGCCATTCCACCCGGCCCACACATCATCCCCACCGGGTCGCCGAAGGCGCACGTGACCCCGGCGATCTTGTCGCTGGTCGTGGCACCAGGCTCGGTGACGATCTTCGACAGGTCCACGACGGTAGGGATGTAGGACAGCGCGCCCATGCCCTGCATCAGTCCCCGCGTTGTCGCGCCCTGCACCTTCACCGGCCTCTCGGTGCCGTCGGGGGCTCTGGGATGCGGCTTGCGGTCCTCGAACTTCGCGTCGGTGACCAAGGCCATCGCGGGCAGATCCGCGGCGTTCTTGATGGCGCCTCGGAAGGTCGCCTCGCGGCCTGGATCTTCGCTGATCCGCCGGCTCACCGCACCGGTGACGTCTTCCTGGCTGAACGCGTCCCAGAGGTCCCTCGCCTCGTGGACCGCGATATCGACCTCCAGATCGGTCAGTGGCACTCCGCCCAGCTTTCCGTCCTTGACCGTCAGGCCCGCCCTGACCTTGCGGTTCTCGTCCAGCAACTCCACCAGGCCCCTGAAGTCGTTGGCCCCGGACGACCAGTGATTCGCCTTCGCGGTCTCCCGGCCGGTGGCCAGCTCGTTGCGGATCGCGTCGCTGGTCTTGCCGTTGCCCACCCACTTCTTCTCGTCGGTCACGTACTGGTGCGAGACGATGTCGTCGAGCGTCTTGTTCCGGATCCCACCCGGTTTCGGTGCAGGCTTCTTGGACTGCGGCATGTCCGGCATCTGGGCCGTGGTGAACGGTACGCCCGGCTTGCAGCTGCAGTTGCCCGGGCCGATGGAGACCTCGGTGCAGTTCTCGTCGGAGCAGTACTTCAGGCCCGTCGGGTCCGAGTTGGTGATCGGGCTGTTATTCGCGTAGGCGTAGCCCTGCAGCTGTTGCGGGTCGGTCGCGTCCATCACCGGGTCCACCGAGATGAACCGTCCGGTCTCCGGCTCGTACTCCCGGGCGCCGATATGGGTCAGCGCGGTGCTGGGATCCTTGGTGCCGCCGACGAAGCTCTTCTCGTCGTGCCAGTCGACTGTTTCGCCGCGCGGTGCGCCGAATGGGGTCTGGCGGCGCTTGGTGACCGCCTGGGTGTCGGCGTTGATGCTGACCTGTGCAGTGCCCTGGTGGTCGTCCGACAGCCAGGTCAGGCCATCCGCGGTGCGGGCGGCGATGGTCGCGCCGCGATGGGTGTAATAGCGGGTGGTCTTGATCGAGCCGGTGGCGCGGTCGAGTTTCAGGTCCTGGCCGGGCAGGGTCAGCTTGGTCGTGGCCGGGTCGCGCCGGATCAGGCGGTTGCCGCTGTTGTCGTAGCTGAAAGAGGTCTTGCGACCGGCCTTGTCGGTGACTTCGGCCAGGCGGCCCTCGGGGGTCCAGCTCAGCTTGTCGTCGCGAGCGCCTGCCTTGCGAGAGATGGTGTTGCCGGACGCGTCGTACGCATAGCTGTCCGTCCGGGTGCCAGTGGTGACCGAGGTCAGGGAGTGCGGGCGAGCCGCGTCGGCAGCGGGGTAGGTGTAGTTCCGGGTGGTGTCGCCGCCCGTGGCGTGCTGGATCTCGGTAAGGCGGTTGCCTGACTTGTCGTAGCCGAACGACTGCCAGTACGGCGCAGGGCCGCTCAGCCCGGCAGTGGTCGGATCAGCCGAGCAATCGGCTCCAGGGGTCCACGCCTCGGTCAGGCGCTGCAGGTAGTCGTACCGGAAGCACTGCACGTCTCCTGCCTGGCCCTGCGGAGTGTCCGAGACCGAGGTGAGGTTGCCGCTCGGGTCCCGGGTGTACCGGACGTCGGACTGCATCGGCCGAGTCACCTCGGCGTCGACGATCTTGCGGTTCAGCTGACGGGTGTGGTCGTCGTAGTAGTACGACAGCCACGCTCGCTGAGATCCCTCACCCAGGTGCACGCGCTGGACCTCGCCGTACCGCGTGTACTCCGTGTCGAGCGCGTACTCGATCGTCGAGCCCTCCGGACCGCCGTACGTCCGCAGTGCGCGCCCAGCATCGTCGTACGTGTGGTTGAGCGTCTCTGCCGGCAGGTCCCCGGCGGCCGGGTAGGTAGTGCTCAGCTGGCTCCCATCGACGTTGTACTTGTTTGTCGTCGAGTAGGTCCCGGCCAGTTCCCCTTCTTCCTCAGGGATCGTGAACTTGGTCTGCAAAGGCTGGTTCAGCGCGTTGTACGACGTGACGGCGCTCGTGTACGCCTTGCCGCCCTCGAACCGGGTCTCCGACGCAGGCAGGCCCTTGCCGAACGAGGCGGTGTCGTAGGTCCACTTGGCCAGCAGCGTGTCGCCGTTGCTGATCGACAGCTTGCGCCGCAGGACGTCGTAGCTGCTGGTCAGGGTCACACCGCGAGCGTCGGTCTCGGTGAGCAACTGTCCGGCCGCGTCATAGGTCTTGGTCGACACGCCTTTGTCCGGGTCGTCGGCCTTGATCAACCGGCCGGCGAGGTCGTACTCGAAACGCCAACGGCTGCCCGCCGCGTTCTGGACGGATGCGAGCTTGCCCCACCGCGTGTAGGTGTACTTCGTCGCGTCGTACGCCCCGGTCGGCGTCGCCGCCTTGTACTGCCGCAGCTCCGTCGTCTGCCCCTGCGCGTCCAGGACGGAGGTGGTGGGAGTGGCACCGGCCGGCGGCGTGACGTCGACCCGGTCACCGCCGTACCGCGTGCTGGTCCGCCGCTTCTCGACGGAACCGCCCTGGTAGATCTCCTCCACTGGCCGGCCCGCACCGTCGTACTGCGCCACCGACAGCCCTGGGATGTCCGCGTCGCTGCTCGCCCGCCAGAGCTGGTCGTCGACCGCCGCATCGTTGAAGTACGGCTGCGTGGTCTTGTACACCCGGCCCTGAGAGTCGTACCGCGTGTCGGTGATCAGGCGTCCACCGCCAGGGGCCGGGGACTGGACCTGTCGTTCCCGCAGCAGTCCGTCGTACAACTGGTTCGAGGTGGTGTGGACCCCGTTCGGGCCGAGCCTGCTGCTGCTGATCACCGAAGGGCCGCTGTTGCGGATCGTGTAGGTGATCTGCTCGCTGCCGGTCGGGTTGCTGCTCCGCGGCCGGTTCGGCAACCACACCTCCACCGCCCGACCCAGTGCGTCGTACGCCGTCTCCGCCTTCCGCTGGTTCGGGTCGGTGCTCGTCAGCGCCACGCCCCACGCGGGGTCGAACGTGTTCGTCATTGTGTGACCGGCGACGTTCTTGGACAGCGTCTGGGTCGTCGGGCCGCCGGTCGCCGGCGTATAGACGATCGACGAGGTCGCTCCGAGCACGTCGGTCCTGGTCAGAACCCGGCCGTACACGTCGTAGGTACGCACCTCCTCGGTCCGGTAGACCGGGCCCGGATAGCTGGCAGGCTTCTCCGTCTTGGTCGAGTTGCCTGCTGCGTCATAGCTGAGCAGGACATCCGAAAGCGCATCGGCCGGGTACGTCACCGAGGCACCGCAGGCGACCCCCACTGCCTCGATCCGAGAGGGCTGATTCAGGATCCACTTGTCGGTGTTCCGGGTATAAGTCGTAGTGGTGCAACTGTCGTCATCGGTACGGCCGACGTCGCCCAGTTCGTTCTGCTCGATCGGCAGGCCGCGGTCGTCGTACTTGGTACTGACCTTCGTCTTGAGCCAGCCGCGGCCATTGTCGAGAGCCGTGTAGCCGACCGTGCTGCCCTGGTTGACGATGTACGCCTTGAAGTCGCCGCGGGTCGCCGTCGGGCCTTGCCAGACCGGCTCGGTGATCGACTTGCTGACCACGGTGTCGCTGTCGCCCAGGTAGGTGATGGTCTCCAGCGGTGAGCTGTTCAGCCAGTCGTGGTCGGGGTGGCTGACGCCCTCGGAGTCCGTGACGTTGACTGTGCGTTTGCCGGTGGGCAGGTGGTCGTCGTGCATACCCCGGTAGAACCGCTGCTCCGACATCGTGACCGGGCCCGACGGGTCGTTGGGTACGCCGCTGCGGATGCGGACCCGGCCGTAGCCGCGGAAGTCGTTCCAGGTCTTCTTGTCGGCTGGGGTGAACTCCGAGTCGTCGTAGTGCCAGGCGGCGCCGTCGAGGTACTCGTAGCTGGTCTGCTGCTGCGGGTTGGCGCTGATCCGGTCGGACTGCACCACCGAGGCGACGACGTACTTGTTGAAGTAGTCGGTGCGTTCGGCGAAGTTCTTCTTGGTCCAGCGGACCGGGAAGCAGCGCTTGGTGTTGGTCTCGGCATTGGTGGGCGCCGACAGGCAGTCCGGTGCCGCGTAGTTCACCGAGGTCACTCCGCCGGCCTCGGACACGATGCCGGTGAGCCGGTAGCGGATCAGCGGGGACAGGTTGTCGGCGCCCTGGTGGACCCGGTTGGCGAGCTTCGAGCCCTCGAAGGTGACCGGGTCCAGGGTGATCGGGCTGGTGCCCGCGAGACCGGTGTGGGTGATCGACTTCAGCCAGAGCGCGGCCTTCTCGCCGTCACCGGGGTCGGGGAACTGGTGGTCGAGGGTCCAGCGGTCCACCTCGGCGAAGCCGGCGGCACGTCGTACGCTCGTGGTGACCGAGGCGAGCCGCTTGGTGGTCCAGAAGGTCGGGACGTGGTGGTCCTTGCAGTTCGCCGCGCACTGTTCGTCCAGCGGGACGTCGGGGAAGTTGTCCTTCTTGTCCAGCGTGCAGGTGCTGCCCGGGACGCAGCGGTCGGCCACCGTGAAATCGACCCGGCCGGTCGCCGGTGCGTCGACCGCGTCGTTCAGGCCGTACTCGACCGAGGACAGGTAGCCGCCACGGGTGTAGGACACGGCGGTGTCCTTGAGGTTCTGCCCGTAGGTGCTCGTCTCCGGCACGTAGTTGTAGATCATCACGTTGCCGAGCCGGTCGACGACCTTGTCGAGCTGCCAGCGCCAGGCCTGGGTGCACGACGACGCCTCGAAGGTGGCGCCGTGGCAGGGCTCACCGGTGTCGTCGCCGTACACCGGTACCGTCCAGGTGGACTTCGACTCCTTCCGCGAGCCGAAGTAGTACTGCGTGCCGCCGACGTCGGTGATCCGCCAGTACTCCTTGTCGGCGTCCCCGTTGTCCGCGCCGTTGAGCCGCTCCACCCGGGAGCCGTCGTCCTGTTTGGTCCGCCAACCGTTCGCCCCGAGGATCAGCTGGCCGCCGCTCCCGCCGTAGGCGGCTGTCGCGTTGTCGGAGCGCCAGCAGAGGTCGGGGGTGTTCTGGCCCTTGGTACTGCCTTCCTTGTCGTCGGCGCAGCCGGAGTACGAGCGCTCGATGAACCCCGGTTCCAGTGACCAGCCGTCACCGGCCCAGGAGGCCTGGTTGTTGGTGGCACTGGTCCGGCCATCGACCGTCGAGCTGGAGTAGGACAACGCGAGGCTCGGCTTGAGTCCACCCGGCGCGGGCGGCACCCGCAGCGGGTACGACCACCTGAAGTCGCCGGACTGGGCCGAGACCGACCAGGTTGCCGACTGTGACAAGGAACTGGCCGAGGAGGTTCCCGACCCTTCCTTCGGGGCAGCGGACTGCTCCTGGTCACCGTGCAGAGCTTGGCTGCTGGCCTGGTCCTGCGGCCGTGCCGACATCGTCTGCTTGGTCGACGGCACGGAGGCCGTGCCGGGTAGCGGGACCGTCGGACCACTGGCGGCGGCCGCGACAGTCGGTGTGGCGACCGTGGTGGTCAGGGTCGCCGTCAGCACCAGCGCGGCCAGTACGGCCGCGGGTTTGCGGGCAGGACGAACTAGAGATCTACGCATCGGAATCCTCGGCACTCAGGCGAACGTCGGGGTGACAGCGGGCAGGGCAGTGAGGGTGTAGCCGAGCGTGCGCTCCACCGGCTGGCCCTCACAGGTGGGCGAGAGCGAGATGAAGCGCTGCCCGTTGAAGTTGCAGCGGACGACCGGCGTACTGGTCAGACCGTCCGGAGCCTGGCTCCAGACGTTGCCGATGGCACCGAGTGCCGACTTGCCCTCGCAGTCGGACTGGTTCGACAGGAAGTTGTCGACGCCGTCCCGGCAGGAGTAGAGCGGCTGGGTACCAGCGACGCCGCTCGCCTTGGTCAGCCATCCCTGCGGGCCCTCGTACCGGTATCCGGCCGATGGGTTGTCCGCTGTGGTCGTGTGATCGATCGCGGTCGGGCTGTAGTAGCGGGCCATTCGCGCGTAGGCCAGCGCGTACCCGGCCAGTTCCAGCTTGGTACCGCCCTCGCAGGCCACATCGAGCGAGTCGAAGGCATTGGCACCCTGCTTGCACCGGTACACCGGCTGCACCGCCACATTGGTCGGCCGGACCGAATAGACCAGGCCGCCCTCGATCAGTGCGGTGGTGTTCTCACCCGCCGGGACCGGCGCTCCCAGCGACCGCTCGTAGCGGTAGCCGGGCCGAACACTGGCAGAGGTGATCGCTGTGTACCGCTCCCCCGTCGCGTCGTTCACGAAGCGGCCCAGCTGCCCATCGGCCGGCCGCGGGTAACCGGCCCGCTGAGCGAGCTCAGTGTCCGGGACCATCCCGAGATCCGCTCGGACCTCGTCCAGCTGACCCGTGAAGAAGTCGCCGGCGACACCGTTGACCTTGGCACGGCCGATGCTGAACGAACCAGCCTTGTCGGCCAGGACCACGTCGTTCAAGGTCCCAGCCAGTGCACCGTTCACGTACAGCCGCAACTGGTGCGCCGCGTAGTCGTGGACTCCGGCGACGTGCGTCCACCTGCCGGCCACGGCGGGCTGGTTCGCCACCGCGTACCGCGACTTCGCGCCGTCCTCGTCACGGTCCGGTGCGCCGAACACCCACTTGCCCAGGGCCGGCCGGTACTGCAGGACGAAGGTACTCAGCTGGTCCCCGTCCTGGGCCGCGATGGTCGCGATCTTGTCCGTACGGTCCAGCTTGGCCCAGCCGGACACTGTGAAGCTGTCCTGCGGCTGCGCGCCCCACCACTGGGAGGTGATCGCGGAGGAACCGTCCAGCTGCAGGGCCTTACCGGCGATCGGGCTGGCCGGGTACGACACCACGCCGCTTACGGTGCTGGCGTTGTTTCGCGAGGTCCAGTCACGTGCGGTGTCGTCGTCGAAGCGCCAGAACCCCGTCGCCGGGTAGCCGACGTCGTCGTGCACCTTGCGCATCTCGCCGTCCGACAAGGCCCGGGTGAAGATCCGCACATCGTCGACGCCGCGCGGGAAGAAGTCGGCCGCGCCGCCGTTCCACTTGCTCCGGCCGATGGTGGTCGGCCCGGTGGCGGTCGGCAGCGTCACGCCGGTCTGGGCGGCCGACAGCACACCGTTCACGTACAGCCTGAGTGGTTTCGACTCCTCCAGCGCGTTGTACACCACGCCGAGATGGACCCACTGCCCCACGGCGGCCTTCTGCGCGGACGTGAGCACGAGGTTGTTCTCCGGGTTGTCCCTATCCGCGGACGGGACCACCACCGCCCATTTGCCCGATGCGCCGTTGAACTGCAGGAGGAAGCCGCTGGCCCGGTTGCCGTCCTGCGCGAGGACCGTCCGGCTTCCCTGGTCGGTTCGGGTCAGGTAGGCCCAGGCGCCGGCCGAGAAGCTGGCAAGCGTGTCGACCACCGGAGCGGCCGTTTCGGCGTACCCGCTGGTGCCGTCGAACCACGCGCCCGTCCCCTGCCGTCCGGAGATCCAGCCGCTGCCGCCCTTCAGCGTGGCGGTTCGGCCATGACCGGAGGAGTCAGCACCCGCCGTGCCCTGGTTCTCGTCGAACTTCCACTGTGCGGCCGCGTCGGTCGGCAGCACCGGAGTGCCGCCGCCCTTCTTCGGGTACGACGCGACCAGGCTCTCGATCCGGGACTTGTCGAGGGCACCGGCGTACACCCGGACGTCGTCGATCGCGCCGGGCCAGTACTCGGCAGCAGCGTTGGCCACCCGGCCCCGCCCGAGTTGCAGCCCACCAGAGGCAGCCCAGGCCGCCTGGAGTGTGCCGTCGCCCTGACGGGTCGCGTTCACGTACAGCCAGAGACGGCGCGCCGGGGCGTCGTACACGCCGACCAGGTGCACCCACTGGTCCACATCCGAATCCGTTGCCGAGACAGAGGCCTTGGTGACCGTACCGTCGGCCTCTGGCATCTCGAACGTCCAGGCGCCGAACTGGTTGTTGTCGGTGTCCCGGACGTGACCTAGCCGGAACTTGCTGGTGGCACCGCCGTCGAGACTGACAGCCGTCGTGTGGCAGACCTGATCCGCTCCTGGCTCACACAGCTCTCGCAGCTTGACCCAGGACGACACCGTGAAGCTCTTGGCGGTGTCGACGTCGACAGCGGCCGTACTGACCGCGTCGCTCGTGCCGTTGAAGTTCAGCGCGTTGCCAAGTCGGCCCGGCACTCGCGTCGGGCCGGCCAACGTGCCCGTCCGGGCGCCAACCGCGTCCGAGGCGGTCGGGCCGCTCGGTTCGTCCAACCGCCAGTTGTGCGCCAGGGTGAGGTCGCGACCGGCCATCGTCGCGATCTCGTCGGCGAACAGCACCCGGTTGTAGACGGAGACGTCGTCGATCGCTCCGGTGAACGGGTCGACCCCGGCGCCGTTCGACCAGGTCGCCCGGCCGACCCGCATGGTCGGCTCGCTCTGCGTTCCGGTGTGCCGATAGTTCTGGGTGCCTGCGACCACGCCGTTCACGTACAGGGACAGCAGACCGGCCGAGGCGTCGTACACGGCGGCCAGGTGGGTCCAGACGCCGGGCTGCGGCGCAGGACCGGCGGCCCGGGTCTCCACGCAGGTCATCGCGGCGTCGCAACTGCGCATCACCACGGCCCAGCGGTTGTCGAACGACGCGTGCAGATTGAAGACACTCAGCCCGCCGGCGTCCTGGGAGACCACAGAGGCCCGGCCGGTGGCCGTGTCGAGCTTGGCCCACGCGGCCACCGAGAAGCTGTTCCGCAGGTCCGGGACCGGACTCGGAGCCGACAGGTGGGCGCCGTTGCCGATCAGCTTGAGGCCGAGGTCGGAGTCTGCCGGAACGTTGCTCTGGCCGCCGGTCCACGCCGGTGTGCCGACCAGGGTGCCGGTGAGCGCCGGCGTCCGGCCGGAGCTGTCGCCCGGGTTGCCGTCCAGCTTCCAGTTGGCCACCGTGACGTTGCTTCTAGCAACGATACCGGCGAGCTCGGCCTCGGACAGTTCCCGGTTGTAGGCGCGGACGTCGTCGACCAGGCCCTTCCAGGGGTTGGCCTGGCTGCCTTCGTACCGGCCTCGGCCGATGGTCAGCGGTCCGGACGCGTTGAACCCGTTGTTCTGTGCCGTCGTACCGGCGAGCTTGCCGTTCACGTAGAGCCGCAACTGATGTGCGGGCGCGTCGTACACGGCGGCGAGGTGGGTCCAGGTGTTCAGCGACGCGGCCACGTCGGAACGGATCACGGCGTCCGTCGGTCGCGGAGCAACCTTGTCCTGCGACGGCATGTAGGCCTCCCACTTGCCGCCGTCGGCAGCGCGGTGGCCGAGGTACAGGGCGCTGTTCACCTCGCCGTCCACCGACAGCGCAGTGCGGGTGTTCCCGTCCGACGGCAGCTCGGCCAGGTTGACCCAAGCGGCCGCGGTGAAGCTCTGGTCGGTTCGGAGTACCGGACCGCCCGAGGCGAAGTCCAGTGGGTCACTGCCGGGCAGCCGCAGCGCACCGCCGAGCGCGCCACCCGTGGTGCCGGTGAACGCCGCCTTGCCGGACAGCACCAGGTCAGGGCTGCCGTCGACGTCGTTGCGAGCAGTCTTGCCGCTGAGTTCGTCGAACTTCCAGTGCGCGGTCCGGACGTTGTCGCGACCGACCGAGGCTCGTACTTCGGCGTCGCTGAGCACCCGGTCGAAGACCTGTACCTCGTCGATCGCGCCGAGCCACGGGCTGCCGACGACGCCGTTCCACTTCTCCCGGCCGATCGTGAGGGGCCCGGCCGCGTTCCAGGTGGTGAAGTTGGCGGCGAGCTGCGTGTCGCCCACCTTGACGCCGTTGTGGTAGAGCCGAAGGTGGCTGGCCGGCTTGTCGTAGACGCCGGTCACCTGCGTCCACACGCCACGCTGCAGGGCAGGCCCCTGGGCAGCGGCGGTCGCCGCGTTGTCCGTGTCCGAGGCGGCCAGCATGAAGGTGGTCTTCTTCGTGTCACCTCGGTAGTTCAGGTAGAAGCCACTCGCCCGATCGCCCTGCTGGGAGGCGATCGCCATCCCCCTGGCGTCCGTGGCCGACTCGGGCTTCACCCAGGCCGAGACGCTGAAGCTGTTGTCGGTCCGCGCGGCACTCGGAGCGGTGAAGTAGTCGTTGACCCCGTCGAGCTGCAGCGCGTTGCCGACCGCACCCGGCCCGTACTTCGGCTTGCCCTGCAGCGTGCCGTCCCTGTCGCCGAGGAAGGCCTCGTCCAGGGTGTTGCCGTTGAGCGGGTAGCTGGTCAGCGCGCCGTTGCCGGCCCGGACGTAGATGTGGACGGTCTTGGTCTCGCTCCGGTTGCCGGCCCGGTCGACCGACTGCACGAACACGTCCTGCGGCCCGTCGACGGTCGGGACGAACTCGAAGGTCGCCGAGCCGCCGAGACTGTTCGCCTCCGCCCGCCTGGTCGGCGGGTTCACGGTGTCCCACAGATAGTGGTCGACGTCCTTCGTGCCGTCGTCCGGCAGCGCCTTCTCGGTTCGCTCGACCGTGAAGGTGCCCGGTACGCCGACGCCGCCGTGCCACTGGTTGTCCTCGCGGTACAACGAGCCGCTCACCTTCGGCATCGAGCTGGGCGGTGTCCTGTCGACCAGGAACGGGCCCTGTCCGTGCACCCACGGGCCGGCGTCGAGCCGGTTGCCGTTGTTCTCGTCGGTGTCCCAGGCCCGTACGAACCACTCCATCTCGGCACCGTCCGTCAGGGTGACGGTGGTGTCGTGCCGCGCCCCGGACGCCTGGAACCCGCCGTACCGGTTCTCGACGACGCCGTTGGTGTAGATGTCCCACTGCGGCTGGACCGCGTTGTTGTCGGGATCCGACAAGGTCGCCTTCAGGCTGATGGTGTTGCCGCTGAAGTAGGTCTTGCCCTCACACCACTTGCACGGCGCCGGCAGCACCGGATCGGTGGCCGGGTCCTGCGGGGTGCCCGGGGCAGTGTTGTAGCGGACCCGCAGCTTGGTCGCCGCCGGGTCGTACTTGCGCCAGTAGCTGCTGTCGGACTCGCTGCCCGCCACCAGGTAGTACGTCGAGGCGCCGTAGATCCCGACCGCGCTCGCCGGGATCGGGAAGTGGACCTCTTTCCAGCCGCCACAGCCACCGGTCGAGTTCGCCCGCGGGACGTCGACGCCGGACAGGTGCGGGCCTTGCGGCATGTTGTTCCACGTCGTACCGCTGCCCACCGCGGAGCTGCCGTACAGGTTGTGCCGGCTGTCGGTGCAGTTGCCGCTGTGGACGACCGCGGAGTCGAGCGTGGCGCCCATGATCCGCTTGCCCTGCAGGAATCCCCAGGCTCCGGTGTCGAACTGGAAGTAGGACCGGGCCACGCCGATGCCGTTGCATCCGGAGAAGTTGCACAGGCCGACCTGGGCGACGTCGCTGCCGCCGGGGCTGGTGTTCGGGTACGCCGTACCGCCGTTGCCCGACACCACCGAGGTCCAGTAGGTCTTGTCGTAGGTCCGCCAGTCCGGGTCGATCGTCACCGGGTAGACGGTCTTCGGGCCGCGCAGCAGGGCCAGATCCGGGACCAGGGTCAGCGACCCGGCAGCCAGCTTGACGCCTGCGACAGCCCGGCCGGCGCCCGCGTCCCACATCGCCGACGGCGGAGCGGTGAAGGCGATCGCGCCCTTCGCGTCGCGCGCCTCCAGGCCGCCGTTGGCCGTGCTGGTGATCGCCAGGTTCTTCGTGGTCAGTCCGAGCCGGATCTGGTCCAGCGCGGGGTTCTTCGCCGCTGCCGCGGTCTTCACCACGAGGTGCTGGGTGTAGCCGGTCGCGGTGGCCTTCAGGATCAGGTCGATGCCGGGCAGGACCTCCGCGTACGTCGCGGTGTCACCGCTCACCTTCGGCGTCGGCAGTGCACCCGGCCAGGTCAGCGCGAGCCGCTTGCCGTCCTTGCCGTAACTCACCATCGGGAGCTCCGAGCCGCCGCCGCTGAACGCGAGCTCGACAGTCGCCGACTTCGGCACCAGCGCGCCGTCGGCCCGGCGTGCCAGGCCGGTCTCGACCGGCGTCCAGGTGTCACCCTTCTTCGCGCGAACCGGGACCGAGCTGATCTCGAGGTTCAGCTCGCCGTTCGGCTGGGCGACGACCGTGCGCGTCTCGGAGCGCAGTGCCGCCACCTCGACCGGTGTGCCCTGCCGGGTGGCGGCCGCGCGGGCCTGCGCCTCGCTCGGCGCGACCTCGATCTTCGGTGGCTTCGCCGTGGCCGACGGCTTCGGTACCGACTTCGGTGACGGCTTCGGCGACAGTCCGGCCGGCGGCTTGGCCGCTGGTTGACCGGCACCGGTGGCGGTGACCGCCGGCAGCGTGATCGCCACCAGCGTCAGCGCCGTCGAGCCGATCAGGGTCCTCACCCATCGGCTTGTGGCACACCTCGAACGCATCCGCATCCTCCCCAGTGAATGTGGGCAGCGCACAGCACTCCCCCAGCTCCCCACGACATCGCCGGGCGGACGATGTCGGCGGGGAGAAGTAGACCAATCAAACTGGTCTAGCGCACCTCGGCTTCGACCGGCGCTGAAATGGTTGACAAGACCGCGAAGCTGTGGTTCGCGCGGAGTACCGGCCTGGTGGCGCCGCGCGCCGAGGGATCGAATCGGGCCGATACCCGGGTCGGTGCTGGGTTCAGGCACCCTGTCCAGTGACAATGGGCCCCAGCCGCCACGCAGCTCGACGGAGTTGCTGTCACCGAGGAGCACGCAGAACCGCATGGCACGCCGTACCAGCAGCACCGCCGAACCCGAGGACTACGAGGAGCACATCCTCGATGTCGACGTCTCCGACGAGATGCGCAGCAGCTTTCTGGAGTACGCCTACTCGGTGATCTACTCCCGGGCCCTGCCGGACGCCCGGGACGGCCTGAAGCCCGTCCAGCGCCGGATCCTGTTCTCGATGGCGGAGAACAACATCCGGCCGGACCGCGGTCACGTGAAGAGCGCCCGCGTCGTCGGTGAGGTGATGGGTAAGTACCACCCGCACGGTGACGGCGCGATCTACGACGCCCTGGTCCGGACCGCCCAGCCGTGGTCGATGCGGCTGCCGCTGATCGACGGGCACGGAAACTTCGGCTCGCTCGACGACGGGCCCGCCGCGATGCGGTACACGGAGTGCCGGATGGCCCCGTCGGCGGTCGCGATGACGAACGGCCTGGACGAGGACGTCGTCGACTACAAGCCGAACTACGACGGCCGGGAGGAAGAGCCGTCGGTGCTGCCGGCCGCCTTCCCGAACCTGCTGGTCAACGGCGCGGCCGGGATCGCGGTCGGAATGGCGACCAACATGGCGCCGCACAACCTGGTCGAGGTGATCCAGGCGCTGCGGCACCTGATCAAGACCCCGGGCGCGGACGTCGACGACCTGATGCGCTTCATCCCCGGCCCGGACCTGCCGACCGGCGGCAAGATCGTCGGCCTGGAAGGGATCAAGGACGCCTACCTGGCCGGCCGCGGCAGCTTCAAGATGCGGGCCACCGCGCGGATCGAGAACGTCACCCCGCGGCGCAAGGGCATCGTGGTCACCGAGCTGCCCTACACGGTCGGCCCGGAGAAGGTGATCGAGAAGATCAAGACGCTGGTCCAGGCCAAGAAGCTGCAGGGCATCGCGGACGTCAAGGACCTGACCGACCGCGCGCACGGCACCCAGCTGGTGATCGAGGTGAAGAACGGCTTCGTCCCCGAGGCGCTGCTCGAGCAGCTCTACAAGATGACGCCGCTGGAGGACTCGTTCTCCATCAACGCGGTCTGCCTGGTCGACGGCCAGCCGCGCACCCTCGGCCTGAAGGAACTGCTCGAGGTCTACCTCAAGCACCGCTACGACGTCACCCGGCGGCGGACCGAGTTCCGCAAGAAGAAGGCCGCCGACCGGCTGCACATCGTCGACGGCCTGCTGATCGCGATCCTGGACATCGACGAGGTGATCCAGATCATCCGGTCCAGCGACGACGCCGCCGCGGCCCGGACCCGGTTGATGGACATCTACGACCTGACCGAGGTGCAGACCAACTACATCCTGGACATGCCGCTGCGCCGGCTGACCAAGTTCTCCAAGCTGGAGCTGGACACCGAGAAGGCCGCGCTCGAGGCCGAGATCGCCAAGCTGTCCGCGATCCTGAACGACGAGGCGCTGCTGAAGAAGACCGTCTCCGAGGAGCTCGCCGACGTCGCCAAGACCTACGGCAGCCCACGCCGTACGGTGCTGCTGGAGTCGTCCGGCGCGACCAAGACCGCGGCCGTGCCGCTCGAGGTCACCGACGACCCGTGCTGGGTGCTGCTCAGCTCGACCGGCCTGCTGGCGCGGACCAACAACGTCGAGCCGTTCGGCACCGGCGAGGACCGGGCCAAGCACGACGCGATCGTCTCCGCGATCAAGAGCACCGCGCGGGGTCACTACGGCCTCATCACCAGCGCGGGCCGGCTGATCCGGCTGGAGTCGCTCGACCTCCCCGCAGTACCGGCCACCGCCAGCGCGCCCAACCTGCAAGGCGGCGCACCGGTGGCGGAGTTCGTCTCGCTCGAGCCGGGCGAGAAGGTGCTGGCGCTCACCACGATGGATCCCGACTCCGTCGGCGTCGCCCTCGGTACTGCGACCGGCGTGGTCAAGCGGGTCACCCCCGACCATCTGAGCAACCGCGACTCGTGGGAGATCATCCGGCTCAACGACGGCGACGAGGTGGTCGGCGCGGTCGAGCTGACCACGGGCGAGGAAGAGCTCGTCTTCGTCTCCAGCGACGCCCAGCTCCTGCACTACAGCGCCTCCGCGGTCCGTCCGCAGGGCCGTACTGCGGGCGGCATGGCCGGCATTCGGTTGTCGGCCGGAGCCAAGGTCACGTACTTCGGCGCGGTCGAGCCGGGCAGGGAATCGCAGCTAGTCACCATCTCCGGCTCGTTCTCGGCCCTGCCGGGCACCGAGGTCGGCCAGGTCAAGGTAACGCCGTTCAGCGAGTACCCCGCCAAGGGCCGCGCCACCGGCGGTGTCCGCTGCCACCGGCTGCTCAAGGGCGAGGACGGGCTGATGCTCGCCTTCGTCGGAGCGGCTCCGATCAAGGCCAGCGCCAACAGTGGCGCCCCGGTCGAGCTCCCCCCGCTGGACCCCCGTCGCGATGGTTCCGGCGTACCGGTGGCTCAGCCGATCGCGGCCTGTGCCGCAGACCTGGCAGGCTGAATTCCATGAAGAGACTCGTCGCGTTCGGCGCGGCCCTCGTGCTGTCGGTGTCATTGGCCGGCTGCAGCGACAAGAAGGACGACGGCGGCGGCGGTGCCAAGGCCGACGATCCGGTCGCGTTGCTGACCGAGGTCAAGAAGACGATCGACGAGGCTGCCAGCGTGCACCTGGTGATCACCGGGCGGGACCTGCCGGACAGCGGCCAGGTGCTCGCCAGTGGTGACGGCGTCGCGACCCACGCCCCGGCGTTCAAGGGCAAGCTGACGGTCCGTGCGGCCGGCTCGCCGATCGACGCCGAGGTGGTCGCGGTCGGCAGCAAGGTCTACGCGAAGCTGCCGTTCACGCCGAAGTTCATCGAGCTGCCGCCGTCGCAGCTGGCCGGTCTGGGCGCACCCGACCCGGCCGTCCTGCTCGACCCGGACAAGGGCCTGACGGCGGTGCTGCCGACACTGAAGGACCCGAAGATCAAGGGTGAGACGCGGGACGGCGCGAAGGTGCTGACCGAGATCACCGGCGCGGTCGACGGCAAGACGCTGCAGGGCATCTTCCCGAAGGCGCCGTCGGGTCAGGACTTCCCGAGCACCTTCAAGATCGACAAGGACACCAAGCAACTGGTGTCGGCCACCATCACCGGCCCGTACTACGACGGCGCCACCAGCAGCTACGACGTCACCCTCGACAAGTACGGCGAAACGGTGGAGATCACCAAGCCGTGAGCGCCAGCCCGAGGGCGCGGCTGACGCTCGCGTCGGTCGCGGTCGCCTTCGCGGCGGCCGACACCTACGTCGTCGTCCTGGCGCTGCCCGACATGATGTCCGGGGTCGGCCTGTCTGCGGACCAACTGCAGCGGGCCGCCCCGATCGTCTCGGGCTTCCTGCTCGGCTACATCGCGGTACTCCCCCTGATCGGCCGGATCGCCGACGTGGTCGGCCGTACGCCGGTCCTGGTCGGCGCGCTGATCCTGTTCGCAGTCGGCTCTCTCATCACGGCCGGCGCGTACGACCTCTCGCTGGTGGTCATCGGGCGGTTCCTGCAAGGTGTCGGCGGGGGTGGTCTGGTCCCGGCGACACTTGCCCTCGTGGCCGACCTCTGGCCGGCTGACAGACGTGGGCTGCCACTAGGGATTGTCGGGGCAGTCCAAGAGCTCGGCTCGGTCCTCGGCCCATTGCTGGGCGCAGCCGTGCTGGCGATTGCCGACTGGCGCTACATCTTCTGGCTGAACCTCACTGTCGCCGTCATCCTCGCTCTGCTTCTCCGCGGCCTGCAGAGACCGCCACTGTCCGCCGCAGTCGGGTTACTGGCCTGCATAGCGCTCGGCCTCACCCTGACCGCACCAGAGCGGCTAGCCAGCGGCATCACCCTCGGCCTGCCGTTCGTACCCTTCAGCGGTGACTCCCGGCTGCTTACGCCCATCGGTGTCGCCGCACTCGTGCTGCTGGTCCTATGGCTGGGGCTCATCCTCTTCAAGGCCCGCGGAACTCTCGCTGGGCTGGTCAAGCAGGTGGACCTGCTCGGCGCGCTGCTGCTCGCCCTGGCGTTGGCAGGCGTAGTACTGGCGTTCGCTACGGCTGACCCCGAGAAGGAGGTGATGGCACCAGCCGGCCCTTGGCTACTGGTCGGTGCTGCTGTCTTCGCTGTCGCCTTCGCCGTCTGGCAACGCCGTACTGCGCAAGCGATCATCCCGCCCGGCCTGCTGGGCGCCAAAGCGGCATGGGGATCCCTGCTGGTCAGCTTCCTCGTCGGAGCCGCGCTGATCGCCGCACTGGTCGACGTCCCCGTCTTCGCCCGTACTACGCAGAGCGGCGGCCAGCTCGCCGCCGCCCTCGTCCTGCTGCGCTTCCTGATCGCGCTACCGATCGGCGCCGTCGTCGGAGGCTGGCTGACTCGCCGCTACGGCCTCGGGCTCATCACCGGTGCCGGGCTGGGCCTGGCCGGCGCGATGTTCGTCCTGATGGCCTTCTGGGACAAGGACGCGCTCAAGCACGCACCTGCCACCATCACCCTCCTCGTTTGCGGCTTCGGGTTCGGGCTCGCGCTGTCGCCGGTCAACACCGCGATCCTGGCCGCTACCCGGCCGGACAGCCACGGCCTCGTCAGCGCGCTCGTCGTGGTCGCCCGGATGGTCGGCATGCTGGTCGGCGTCTCCGCACTGACGGCCATCGGACTGCGCCGGTACTACACGCTCGTCGCGGACATCAAGTCGCCGAATGAGCTGTGCCCGGGCAACGCGGCATCCTGTCGGCCGTTCATCGATGCGCTCCGCGACGCGGGCATTTCACAAGTGCACACGATCTTCGCCGGAGCGGCGATCTGCGCCTTCGCGGCCGCCGTTCTGGCAGTTCTGCTACTCGGTCGGCGGGTTAAGTAAGGCTTACCTTTACACCTGGCGTACCTTAAGCCTGTGAGTGCATCACACGAGCAGGCCGGCAGATCGGACCTGTGCTCGATCATCTGCCGTTCGCTGCAGGAACCGCTGGCGGGAACCTCCATCATCGCCACCGGCTGGATCCTCGTGGAGCAGCCCGGTCCGTGGGGTCACGACGCCATCACGCAGAGCCATCTCGACCCGGTGTTCGGGGCCGAGTTCGATGCCGAGGCCAAGAAGGCCGACCTGCGCTTCGGCCTGATCCGCTCCCCCGGCAAGCATTCCGACGCCGTACCCCGGGCGCACCGGGTCTACGTCGCCAGCACCGTGCCCGGCCGCAGCTGGATGCTCACCGGCTGTGTCCCCGACCCGACCATGCTGGCCGACCTCGACCTCGAAGCGGTTCGGCACGGCGATCTCAAGGGTGCCGTCGCGTCGCTGCCAGAGCTTGCCCCGGTCAACGAATCGATCCTGCTGGTCTGCACCAACGGCAAACGCGACGAGTGCTGCGCCGTGCTCGGCCGCCCGATCGTCAAGGCGGCCTCGGCCACCGCACCCGGCCGGGTGTGGGAAGCAAGCCACCTGGGCGGCCACCGGTTCGCGCCAACAGCTACGCTGCTGCCCGCAGGGATCACCTACGGCCACCTCGACGTGGAGACGGCCGCCGCCATCCTCGCCGCGGCCGACCGTGGCGAGACCGTCCTCGAGAAACTGCGCGGCCGGTCCACCTGGACCAAGCGCGGTCAACTCGCCGAGATCACCGTCCGCCACCTCATCGGCGAGGCCGGACTCGACGCCCTCAGTGTCGTCACGGAAGACGTGGAGACCGTCACGGTCCAGCACGTCGACGGACGCGTCTGGACCGTCGAGGAGATCGGGGAGACCGCCTACCCACGCCGCCCGGAGTCCTGCGGAAAGGAGCCTTTCGCCATGTCGATCCTCCGTGCCGGAACAATCACCCCCGGACGTGTCGCACCCGGAAGAATCACCTCTGGAGCCACTGAAATCGTCAGCCCCGAAGCCGTCGCCACCGGAGCAGCGCGATGACCGCCGGTGACACCCCCGCGCTGACCGGCTTCGAGGACCTGCTCGCCGCCAACGCGGAGTACAGCCAGAACTTCCAGTACAGCGGCTTCGACGGCATCGCCCACGCCGGCGTCGGCTTCGTCACCTGCATGGACTCCCGGATCCCGCCGCTGGAGCTGCTCGGCCTCAAGCCCGGCGACGCGAAGGTACTGCGCAGCGCCGGCGCCCGGGTCACCGAGCTGACCCTCACCGGCCTGGTCCTCGGCGTCCAACTGCTCGGCGTCCGGCGGATCATGATCGTGCCGCACACCCGCTGCGCGATGGCGTCGATGACCGAGGACGAGATGCGCGCCAAGGTCGAGCTGGCAGCAGGCAAGCCGGCCGGCTACCTGCCGCTGAACGTCATCCCCGACCAGCTCGAGGCACTGCGGCACGACGTCGCCGCGGTCCGCGAACATCCGCTGATCGGCGACGAGATCCTGGTCGGCGGCTTCATGTACGACGTGGACAACGGCCGGCTCACCCAGATCAGCTGACGGTCAGGGCCTGAATACCGTCCGCAAGCCCGCAGATCCCTCGGCCCGCCGCCCGGGATCTGATAGAAACCAGGTATGAGACTCCGCCCAAGCTCTCTTCCGCGTTTCGTCCTGCTCGGAGCGCTGGCCCTGGCCACCGCCCTGACCGCCGCTCCGGCAGCGACGGCGACCCCGCTCACCGACCAGTCCCGCAAGCCCAGCTGCTTCGACGCAGGGGTCGCCGGGACGGTCGAGGAGCAGCGTCTCGACAACGGCATCGCCGGTGGCCCGTCGGTCCCGGCGGAGATCTTGGCGAGGTCCGGTTTCGACCGCCAGGTCAGGCTCTTCAGCAAGCTGCTCTGCGCGACGCCGAGCAAGGCGGCGGCCAATGCTCTGGTCCGCGTCCAGGGCGAGGTGCTGTGGCGTACTGCGACACACCGCGCCCAGCACCCGCAGACCGCGCCAGCGCTGCCGTCCACCGATGACCGCGGCCTGTACTGGGCCCGCATCTCGATGGCCTACGCGCTGCGCCAGTGGCAACCGCACTTCACCCTCGGTACGGCGGATCGCGCGGAGCTGATCCGCACTCTCGAGTACTCGTCGCGTGGCATCACCAGCACCCGGTTCTCCCCCGGCGTCCAGAAGATCCTGGTCACCGGGTTCGACCCGTTCACGCTGGACGCCGACATCCGGATCGGCAACCCGTCCGGCGCCAACGCGCTCAGCCTCGACGGGCAGCGCTGGAAGGTGAACGGCAAGACCTACGAGATCCAGACCCTGGTGCTCCCGGTCCGCTACACCGACTTCGACGAGAGCATGGTCGAGAACGCGCTCGCGCCGCACTACCGGGGCGGCCCGCAGCACGCCGACCTGGTGATGACCGTGAGCCAGGGCCGGGTCGGAATCTTCGACCTGGAGGCGTTCAACGGGCGCCGCCGGTCGGTCAGCTCGATCGGCGACAACAACAACCTCTGGGGCGGCGGCACCGTCAACGCCCCGGTCGTCTCGCCGAGCATGCCGGCCGGACCGGAGTGGATCACCTCCAGCCTGCCGCTGGCCCGGATGGCGGCCGCCGAAGTACCGGCCCAGTTCCGCACCCGCGTGAACACCTCGGTGCTGGAGATCCCCGCCGGCCAGACCCTGCCGGTACGCCGTCCTGACGGTCCCACCGCCGGCTCGATCGCCTCCGAAGGCGCCGGCGGCGGCTACCTCAGCAACGAGGTTGCCTACCGCAACACTCTCCAGCGCGACCTGCGTGACCCGTCGATGCCGGCCGGCCACCTGCACGTCCCGGTCCTGCAATTCGACGTGGCCAACAAGACCGCGATCACCGACCCGACGTACGAAGCCAACCGCGACCAGATCGTCGCCGGCGCCCACTCCGTACTGCGCAAGGCGCTCGGCTAAGCCTCACTTGTTGTCGGCGAAGCCCGCCTTGGCTGCGTCCAAGGCTGCTTCGCCGACATCGCGCAGATGGGTCGCGACCGACCAGCGGACGCCGAACGGGTCGCGGAAGGTCGCGGCGCGAGCGCCGTAGAAGGTGTCGGCGAGCGGCTTCTCGATCGTCGCACCGGCCTTCTCAGCGGCGTTGACGGTCGCGTCGACATCCGGCACGTAAAGGTTCAGCGCGTACGTCGGAAGCCCGTCCGCAGCAGGTGACGCGACGCCTACCTCCGGGTAGGCGTCGGACAGCATGAAACCGGCGCCGGCGATCTCCAACTCAGCGTGACCGATCCGCCCGTCGGCGCCGACGAACGGCGTCTCGGTCGGGCGCGCGCCGAACACCTCGCTGTACCACTCGATCGCTTTGGCCGCGTCGCGGCAGCACAAGTACGGCGTCAGAACCCGGCCGTGCGGCGGAAGGTAGCTCATGGCCGCCATCCTGTAGCAGCCGCCCTGGCGATGACCAGATCAGCTCGCGAGTATGACTGGAAAAGCCTGCAGTACTGACGCAAAGTGATGGGTCGCGGTGCGGTCCGGTGTCGCGGCCGCCGGGTGATGGTTGCCCACCAGCACGGTCGACAGCCCGGCCGCGATCCCACCGGCGATGTCGTACGCCGGGTGGTCGCCGACCATCCAGCCGCCGATCAGCGTCGCGCCGGTCTGGGCCGCGGCGATCCGGAAGATCCGCGGATCGGGTTTGCGGACGCCGACCGCTTCGGAGATGCAGCAGTAGTCGACGACCGCGCCGATCCCGGTCCGCTCCAGCTTGAGCGATTGTTGCCTGACGCCACCATTCGTGACGACGGCGACCCGCCAGCCCGCAGTACGGAGGGAGACGAGGCCGGCCACCACCGGGCGTGCCACCGAGACGAAGGTCGGATGCTCCTGGTCGTAGGCGTCGACCATCGCCGACACCTCGTCGGTCAGCCCGAAGCGTTCCTTGACTCCTGCGAACAGGTCAGGACGCGGCCGGAAGCCGCCCTCGTCCTGCGCCAGCAGCCACTCGACCGCCTCCGCGCCGAGCCCCTCGCGCCGGACCCACCACTCCGCCCACGCACGGAAGGCCCTGTCTCGATCGATCAACGTGTTGTCGAGATCGAAACAGGCCAGCCGCGGCACCGGGGTCATGCGTCGATGCGGTTCTCGTCCAGCTCGTAGGCGCCCTGCACGATGAACTCCTTGCGGGGTGCGACGTCGTTGCCCATCAGCAGGTCGAACACGCCCGCGGCGGCTTCACCGTCGTCGACGGTCATCCGGCGCAGGGTGCGGTGCCGCGGGTCGACGGTGGTCTCCGCCAGCTGGTCCGCGTCCATCTCGCCGAGACCCTTGTAGCGCTGCGGGGGCTCCTTCCACTTGACGCCCTTCTTCATCAGCTCGGCGGACTTCCGCTGGTACTCGGCGTCGGAGTACGTGTAGATGTACTTCTCCTGCCCCTTCTTCGGGTTGGTCAACTCGAAGCGGTGCAGCGGCGGCACGGCGGTGTAGACCCGGCCCGCGTCGACCAGGGGCCGCATGTACCGGAAGAACAGCGTCGCCAGCAGGCAGCGGATGTGCGCGCCGTCGGAGTCGGCGTCGGCCATGAAGATGATCTTGCCGTAGCGGACCTGCTCCAGGTCGAAGGTGCGGCCGGAGCCGGCCCCGACCACCTGGATGATCGAGGCGCACTCGGCGTTCTTGAGCATGTCGGCGACGGACGCCTTCTGCACGTTCAGGATCTTGCCGCGGATCGGCAGCAACGCCTGGAACTCCGAGTTGCGAGCCACCTTGGCGGTACCGAGCGCCGAGTCGCCCTCGACGATGAACAGCTCGGAGCGGTCGACGTCGTTGCTGCGGCAGTCGGCCAGCTTGGCCGGCAGCGCCGACGACTCCAGCGCGGTCTTGCGGCGCTGCAGCTCGCGGTGCTGACGGGCGGCCACCCGGGTCCGGGAGGCCGCGACGACTTTCTCCATCACCGCGCGCGCCTGCGCCTTCGCCACGCCCTTGGTGGAGCTGAGGAAGGCCTCCAGCTCGGTCTGCACGACCTTCGCGACGATCCGCGAGGCGGCCGGGGTGCCGAGCACCTCCTTGGTCTGGCCGTCGAACTGCGGCTCGGACAGCCGGACAGTGACCACCGACGTCATGCCCTCGAGCACGTCGTCCTTGATCAGCTCCTCGCCGCTCTTCAGCAGCCGGGTGCCGGTCAGCGCACTGGTGAACACCTTCGGCAGCGCCCGCTCGAAGCCGGCCACGTGGGTGCCGCCCTTCGGCGTCGCCACGATGTTCACGAACGAGCGCAGCTCGGTCTCGTAGCCGTCGCCCCAGCGGACCGCGATGTCGACCTCGAGGTCGCGCTCGACGTCGGTCGGCGTCATGTGGCCGGCGTCGTCGAGCATCGGCACGGTCTCGGTGAAGTGGCCGGTACCGGACAGCCGGACCACCTCGGTGACCGGCTGGTCGGTGGCCAGGAACTCGCAGAACTCGCTGATCCCGCCCTCGTGCTTGAACGACTCCTCGGTCGGCTCGTCCGTGCGCTCGTCGCGCACGACCAGCTCGAGGCCGGGCACCAGGAACGACGTCTGCCGGGCCCGGGTGACCAGCTCGTCGTAGTTGAAGGCGGCGTCCTTGGTGAAGATCTGCCGGTCGGCCCAGTACCGGATCCGGGTGCCGGTGACGCCCTTCTTCGCGCGGCCGGCCTTGCGCAGGCCGATCGCCGGGACGAAGCCCGCGTCCGCGCCGTCGGCGTCGAACTCGCCGGCCACCCCGCGCCGGAACGACGTGGTCCAGGTCACACCGCCGCGGTCGACCTCGACGTCGAGCCGCGCGGACAGCGCGTTCACGACGGAGGCGCCGACACCGTGCAGACCACCGGAGGCGTTGTACGAGCCGCCGCCGAACTTGCCGCCAGCATGCAGCTTGGTGAAGACCACCTCGACGCCGGAGAGCTTGGTCTTCGGCTCGATGTCGACCGGGATGCCGCGGGCCTTGTCACGGACCTCGACCGAACCGTCGCCGTGCAGGACGATGTCGATCCGCTGACCGTGACCGGCCAGCGCCTCGTCGACGGAGTTGTCGATGATCTCCCACAGGCAGTGCATCAGACCGCGACTGTCGGTCGAGCCGATGTACATACCGGGCCGTTTGCGGACGGCCTCCAGCCCTTCGAGGACTAGCAGGTTGCGCGCGTTGTACGTCGGGTCGAGCTCGGTACTACGAGGCGTCGGGGCGGCCACTGGGCTCCTTCACTGGTTCACAAGCAGACAGCGCACGCCGGCCGGAACCGGCGTACCCGGACAGCCTACGCAGCCGGACCCCCGAATTCCGCCCACGCCACCCGGTGTCAGCCGGTCCTCCCTGGTTGGTGTATCAGGCAACCATGCTGGGTACTGACCCAGAACCAGATACCGTTGGCCAGGAAAGGCGTTCCAGCAGATATCGATCCGGACTCGTCAGCGTGTTTTACGACACTCCGCTCATGTGCACGCAGTGACCAAGAAGTAGCGCACAGTGAAAGAAGACACGCCCGACACCGGTTGGAAACAGCAGATCACCCGAATCCGAAACGATTCCCCGTCAATATGCGTCATAAGGGAACGGGTAGTTCGTCTCACATTCGGACACGCTGTCCCTACCGGGAAGTGATCCGCATGTCAGGATGTTGCTATCTGGTGAGTACGGAACTAGATGAGATGAGGCCTCAAGTGACTACAGCACTCGCCCCGAGTTCGACCCTGTCGGCTGCGGACCGTTGTGACCGCTGCGGTGCGCAGGCCTACGTTCGGGTGACCCTGACCAGCGGTGGGGAGCTACTTTTCTGCGCCCACCACGGACGGGAGCACGCGGACAAGCTGCGCAACATCGCGATCACCATTCACGACGAGACGGGCAAGCTCGAAGACAAGCCCGCCGAGTCGGTCCCTGCAGAGGGCGACCGGTAACCCGGCCTCGCGGCGCCAACGAGGGCGCCTCCCACTCCTGAGCTTCGATGGCGGTCACCCGGAAGGGTGGCCGCCATCCTTCATGTCCGCGGCCGTCCACAGGTCAGCCGCTGTGCGTTCACACGATCGTCGGTACGGCGTCCGCCGGCCCGTGCCGCCGCAGCTCGCGCCACGCCGAGGCCAACCGGTCGACCGCCACCGACATCACCTCCGCGGAGTAGCTGAACGGCACCCGGAGATGGTCGTCGTGCTCCCCGGTCGGATCCATTGCGCGTCCCGCAACGACCTCGACGCCGTGCCGCAGCGCCACTTGCGCGAAAACCCGGGCATCGGTGTCCGGTAACTGGATCCACAATGCGGAACCACCAACGGGTTCTTCCCACCGCCATTCCGGTAGGCGTTCCGTCAACAACTGACCCATCAGGTGTTTTCTGCTCGTCGCCATTTCCGCCCGGGCCGCGGTCAGCTCGGTCAAACGCGGTAACAATCGCGCGGTGAGGGCTTGGTCGATCACCGGACTGCCGAGATCGGCCAGCGCCTTGTGCCGGGCGAGCCGCTCCGCCAGTGGTCTCGGCGCGCGGATCCAACCGATCCGAAGGCCGCCCCAGACAGCTTTCGACACCGATCCGATGGTGAGCACCTCAGCTTCCTTCGGAGCGTAGGCAGCCAGCGGCGCGGGCAGGTCAGGACCAGTTGGATCCCAGGCGGAGTACGCGTTGTCCTCGACGACTACGACACCGTGCTTGGCTGCCAGCTCAGCAACCTGCCTGCGTCGCGCGGCCGACATCAGCCGGCCGGTCGGATTGTGGAAGGTCGGCATCACGAACAGCATCGCCGGCTGATGCTGCTGGAAAGTTGCGGCCAGCAGATCGGGGCGTACCCCCGCGTCATCCAGCGGTACGCCGACCACGCGACCACCGGCGGCCCCGAACAGGTCGAAACAACCCGGCCAGCTCGGCTGCTCGATGGCGACCGCCGCGCCGGTGCGCAGATACATCTGGGTCACCAGGGCGATCGCCTGATGGGCGCCACTCGTCACCACGATCTCGTCGGGGCTGGTCGGCAGGCCGGACTCCGCGAAGTGGTCAGCGATGCGCTCCCGCAGTACCTCCAGGCCTCGTGGGTGGTAGCCGACGCCTTGCAGCAGCAACGGCAACTCGGTGCGCGCCAGGTCTTCCACCTCGGCCGCCAGTTCGGGGATGCCGGGGTCGACGGCGTACGTCATCGCGATCACGTCGCTCGGGCCGTGGGCGATCCGGTGGAACAACGATTCGCCGTACCCGGTGGGCATGCGCTTGTCGGCGCCTGACCGGCCCTTCGCGGCGGCCTGGGCGACCGTCGTACCGCTGCCTCTGCGGCTCTCGACCAAGCCGCGAGCCCGCAGTTCGTCGTACGCCGCTACTACGGTCGAGCGGCTCACCGCCAAGGCGTCGGCGAGTGGACGCTCGGCGGGCAGCCGGGCGCCGACCGGCAGCTCGGACGAGCCGATCAGCGCGGCGATCGTGTCCGCGAGCCGGCGGTAGAGGCCGCCGGACCGGTTGGTCAGCTGATGTCCGATCACGGCAGCCAAGGCGGCCGGGTCGCCAGAACGGTCCACTTCTCCCTCGATTGGCTCGGGTGGACTGGATCCACTCTCGCCAGGCTAGTACGTGGCAGTCCAATTCGAGAGTGGTGGAGGGTGAGATGGGGATCGGGCAGGCGCTCGGGTTCGTCGGAGCGACAGTGGTGCTGGTCGGGATGCCGGGGCCGAACAACATCTACATCTCGTTGCGCAGCATGACCCAGGGCCGGCGCGCGGGGGTGGTCTCCGCCTTCGCCATCGAGACCGGATCGATCGTGTACATCCTGCTCGCCGCGCTCGGTCTGGCCGCCGTGGTCCAGGCGTCGCCGGTGGTCTTCACCGCCATCTCCCTGGCCGGTGCGGCGTACCTGGCATTTCTCGGACTCCGGAGCCTCCGCTCGACTGACGGCTCAGGAGTCGGTGCCGTCAAGGTGACCTCGCTCGGCCGGATCTTCCGCGAGGGCGTCCTGGTCAACCTGATGAATCCGAAGGCGGCGCTCTTCTTCCTTGCCTTCCTCCCCCAGTTCACCACCCGCGGCGCCGGCACCGGCCAGGTCCGCAACGAGATGCTGCTACTCGGCCTGGCGGTGCTGGTGATCGGACTGCTGTTGGACCTCACCTACGCGCTGGGCGCCGACACGCTGGCTCGCCGCTTCAGGACGGCAGGGCGGGGCCGTGGTGTGGCGAAGTACGTTGTGGCCGGCATCTATCTGAGCATCGCGGCGGTCGCCGCGATCGAAGTGCTCGCCTAGCTGACGGTCAGGACGCCGCCGTTGAGCTCGACCGACAGTCTGTGGTCGCCGACCCGCAGCCCAGTCAGCTTGAGGCGTCGCCAGGCGAGCTGGTCTGCGGGAGCCACGTCGAGGGTGCCAGCAGGGACGTTGGGGTCGATCCCCAGGGCTGCGACCACGACGGCGACTGCTGAGGCCGCAGCCCAGGCCTGCGGGCGGCAGGAGAGTGGGTACGGCGTTGGGCGGCTCTCCTGGTCGGCACCGTCGCCGCCGTACAGCTCGGGAAGGCGGTAGTCGAAGGCTTCGGCTGCGTTGATGAGCCCGCGCACGTACGACGTCGCAGTGGCGGCGTGGCCCGCGGCGTACAGGCCCTGGACGGTCATCGCGGTGTCGTGTGGCCAGACGCTGCCGGTGTGGTAGCCGAGCGGGTTGAAGCGAGTCATTGCCTTGGACAACGTTCTGAGGCCGAAGCCGCTGTTCAGGTCGAGGCCGGCGAGTTGGTTGGCGACCGCTGCTTCCTCGGCCTCGCCCAGCAGACCGGTGCCCAGCAGGTGACCCATGTTCGAGGCCGGACCAGCGACCGGCCGCTTGGCCCCGTCCAGAGCGATGGCGGGGTAGCCGTCGACCCAGAAGCTGGCGCGGAAGCGCTCTCTGAGACCGGCCGCCCACTCCCGCCAGGCGTCGCCTCCCTCGAACGCGAACGCGTCCAGCAACTCGGCGCCCGCGATCGCGGCGGCGTACGCGTAGCCCTGGACCTCGCAGAGCGCGATCGGGGCGGTGGCCAGCGTGCCGTCAGGCCACTGGACCGAGTCCCGGGAGTCCTTCCAGCCCTGATTGGCCAGGCCGTGCCCGGTCTCGTCGAGGTACTCGAGGAAGCCGTCCCCATCGGGATCTGCGAAGTCGCGAATCCAAGTGAGCGCTCTCTGCAGGTTCGGCAGCAACGCCCGTACTTCGTCGGTCGGCATCCCCCAGCGCCACGCCTTGTGCAGGGTGGTGATCCAGAGCTGGGTCGCGTCATGCGTGCCGTAGTACGCGGCGGGGAGCACCAGGCCGCCACCGTGATCGGCGACCTCGGCTCGCAGCTCGTGCGGGATCTTGCCGGGCTGCTCGGCGGCCGTGGGATCGACGCGGGTGCCCTGATGCGCGGCCAGCGCGCGAAGCGTCCCGGCGGCCAACTCGGGGTCGACCGGGATGAGCATGCCGGCCGAGATGAGCGAGTCGCGACCGAAGAGCGTCAGGTACCAGGGCGGTCCCGCGCCGAGATAGCGCTCTCCCCCGTCGGCTGCCAGCTGCAGCCCGGCGAGATCGTCCAGGGACCGTCCCACCCAGCGAGCGACTCGCTGGTCGTCACAGTCGAGCGAGATGTCGTCGTACGTCGGCCGGCTCGCCGGAGGCTCGATGCTGAAGCCGTCGGCGGGTGGGAAGCTCGCCGTCAACCTGAGGGTGATGGTGATCTCCTGACCGGCATCGACCTTCAACCTCCAGCTTTGGTTGAGGTCTGGGGCCGGATCGAAAGTCACGCTGACCCGGGTGCCCGAGCCGTCTTCCCAGTGCAGGCCGTCGACGTCGACGGTCGGCTCCAACGCGGGGAGGTCGGCAGCTGCCTCGCTGCGGACGGCCGCAGTACCGGCGAGATCGGTGCCCAGCGCTACGACCAGCTCGCAGTCGATGGTGGTGTGCGACCGGTTCACCAGCGTGAGGCGCTCGGTGACGCCGTGGCCGTCCACCTGGCGAGTGCGCCGCAGCGTCACGGTCGGGTCGTGGCCGTCGTCGCCGAGACCAGCGAGCACAGCGGCGTACCGGGTGGTGCTGGTGGCGGGCTCGTCCACCTGGACCGGCGTCGGGAGCCGGCCGTCGACGGTGACCTCGAAGCGGGACAGGATCCGGCGGTCGCGGGCGTAGACCCCCTCGGCGCCGGTGCCGGTCAGCTGGCCCGATCGCGGCGACAACACCACCCAGGGAGCGGCCAGCGTGGTGACGAGATCATGAAGGTCAGGCATAGGTCCACCCTAGGACGGCCGATCTACGGCAGAGTGGCGGCGTGAACACCGTTGCGACTCTTCTGGTCGGCGTGGCGATCTTCGTCGGCATCATCGGCATCATCGTTCCGGTGCTGCCCGGCGCGATCCTCAGCCTGGCCGCGATCCTGGTCTGGGCGCTGGAGGTGCAGAGCTCCATCGGCTGGATCGTGTTCGCGGCCGCCGTGGTCCTGATCGGTGCCAGTCAGGTGGTCAAGTACATCGTGCCGGAGCGCCGGTTGCGCGAGTCCGGCGTACCGCGGCGGTCGATGTTCGTCGGGGTGCTGCTCGGCATCGTCGGGTTCTTCGTGATCCCGGTGGTCGGCATGTTCGTCGGCTTCCCGCTCGGCGTCTACCTGTCCGAGCGGCAGCGCCTCGGCGCCCACGACCGGGCCTGGGTCTCCACCAAGCACGCGCTGCGGGCGACGGGGCTGTCGATCGTGATCGAGCTGATCGGTACGTCGCTGGCGGCGGCCGTCTGGCTGGTCGCGGTGCTGTTCCTGGTCTGAGGTCCCAGCCTGCGTCGCGGGGTTGCCAGGGTTCGGGTCGCCAGGGTTCGGGTTGCCAGGGTTTTGCCAGCACCGGCGAAGGCTCGTCTCAGGTCCGCTGCGGAGAGTGGGACGACCAGTACCAGGTGACCCGCTTGGTACGCAGTACCGGGAGGCACTACAGCATGGAGTCGAACCAGAAGCTGACCAACAAGAGCTGGCGGGTGGCCGGCACCGTTGCGGCGGTCGTGGTCACCACCGCGGCCGGCGGAGTCGCCTGGGCGACCACCAGCGCCGATCCGACCCCAACTCCGAACCCGACCGCTTCACCGTCGGCACCGGCCAAGCCCAACGCGACCGAACCGGCCAAGCCCAACGGACCTGGTGGACCGGGCGGACCTGGCCGGCACGGTGAGCTCGGGATCGGGATGGGCCGGGCGCTGCACGGCGAGTTCACGGTCGAGAAGGAAGGCGGCGGCTACCAGACCGTCGCGACCCAGAACGGCGAGGTGACCGCGGTCAGCAAGGACGCGATCACGGTGAAGAGCGCCGACGGCTACAGCAAGGAGTACGTGGTCACGGCCGACACCCTCGTCAACGCGACCCGGGACGGGATCACCAGCATCAAGACCGGCAACACGGTGACCGTCTCGGCGATCGTCGCCGACGGCAAGGCGAGCGCCACCAGCGTCAGCGACGGCAGCCAGCGCGACGCGGCGCAGAAGAAGTGGGGCTTCAAGGGACCCCGCTAGTTCGGGGCTGATCCGGCGGACACTCACAGCCGATTGCCAGGAACCTCCCAGTGATCGCACACCTGCGGGCGTAAGACTGTGACCATGAGCCCGCATCTCCTGGTCGTCGACGACGAGCCCAACATCGTCGAACTGCTGTCCGCGAGTCTGCGCTTCGCCGGGTACGACGTGACCACGGCGACGCACGGCGCCGAGGCGCTGCGCAAGGCGCGCGAGGTCGAGCCGGACCTCGTCGTACTCGACGTGATGATGCCGGGCCTGGACGGCTTCGAGGTGGTCCGCCGGCTGCGCGGTGAGGACCGGCACGTACCAGTGCTGTTCCTCACCGCGCGCGATGCGGTCGAGGACAAGGTGCTCGGCCTGCACACCGGCGGCGACGACTACGTGACCAAGCCCTTCAGCCTGGACGAGCTGGTCGCCCGCGTCCGCGCGCTGCTGCGCCGCTCCGGCCACCGCGAGCAGACGACGACAGAGGCCGCCGTACTGCGGTACGCGGACCTGGAGCTGAACGAAGACAGCTACGAGGTATTCAAGGCAGGTGAGGCCGTGCAGCTCTCGCTGACCGAGTTCAAACTGCTGCGCTGCCTGCTGGAGAACGCCGAGCGGGTGATGTCGAAAGGCCAGATCCTCTCGGCCGTCTGGAACTACGATTTTGCGGGCGACGCCGGCGTGGTCGAGTCGTACATGTCGTATCTGCGCCGCAAGGTCGACACCGGCGACCAGAAGCTTTTGCACACGGTCCGAGGCGTCGGCTACGTACTGCGCACTCCCCGGGGCCCGAACTGATGAACGGCCATCGGCGCATCACTGACCGCTACCCGTTGCGGATCACCATTGTCCTGGTGCTCCTCACCCTGGTCACGGCCGCGCTACTCGCCTCAGGTCTGGTCGCGACGACCATCATGCGCGGCTACCTGATCGACCGGGTCGACGGCCAGTTGCAGGATGCGGCGAAGCAGCTGACAGCACCCCGCAACGCCCCGTGGCAAGGCGCACCCGATCCGGGGCGCGGGCCGAAACTCCCCAGCGTCTTCATCGTCCAGCGCTTCGATCCGAGCGGAACCCGGATGGAAGGGCCGATCCGCCAGCCGCTCGACCAAGCGGCGGCGCAGCCGGCGCTTCCGTCACTGACGCTGGTCCAGGTCCAGGGACGAGGCCTCAGTGCCTTCGATGCGTCTGCCGCCTCCGGTGACGAGTCCTTCCGCGTGGTCGCCACTCCGCTGCCCAACGGCGATGGCTATCTGATGGTGGCTCAGAGCCTCGGCGACATGAAGCAGACCCTGCAGAAGCTGGTTGGCGTGCAGATCGCTGCCGGAATCATCCTACTCGTGCTGTTGGCCGGCGTGGCGACGTATGTCGTACGGCGAAGCCTCCGCGGTCTCGAAGACGTCGAGCACACAGCGGTCGCGATCGCCGGTGGTGACTTGAGCCGCCGCGTGCCGCAGCGTGATCCGCGGACCGAGGTGGGGCGCCTCTCGCTTGCGCTGAACCAGATGCTCGGGCAGATCGAAGGCGCCTTCGCGCAGCGGACCGCCTCCGAGTTCGCGGCCAGGCGGTCCGAGGATGCTGCTCGGCGATCCGAGGAGAACGCGCGGCAGTCGGAGGAGCGGATGCGCCGGTTCATCGCCGACGCTAGCCATGAACTCCGGACGCCATTGACGTCCATCCGCGGGTTCGCGGAGCTGACCCGGCAGAAGGGTGCGGCGGCCGATCCGGCGACGATGAAGCGGATCGAGGACGAGGCCAAGCGGATGGGTCTGCTGGTCGACGATCTGCTGCTGCTCGCGCGACTCGATCAGCAACGGCCGTTGCAGCACCAGCCGGTCGACCTGCTCACGCTGGCGGGCGACTCGGTGCACGACGTACAGGCCGTTCAGCCTGGGCGGCAGATGAAGCTGCAGATCCTGCCGGACTCCGGCGCTCCGGTGGTGAGCGGCGACGAGGCGCGGCTGCGGCAGGTGCTGGGCAACCTGGTCAGCAACGCGCTCCACCACACTCCGGTCGAGGCTCCGATCACGCTGTCGGTCGGCACCCGGGCCGGTGAGGCGATCCTCGAGGTGGCCGACACCGGACCTGGTCTGGACGACCAGCAGAAGGCGCGAGTCTTCGAGCGCTTCTATCGCGCCGACTCTGCACGGACACGAGTCACCGGCGGCTCAGGGCTGGGCTTGTCGATCGTCGCCGCGCTGGTCGCGGCCCACGGCGGCAAGGTCACCGTCACCGACACGGTCCCCCACGGCGCCACCTTCACCGTCCATCTACCGATCGCGGAGTAGCAGCCCGCCTCCGGCGCCAGGCGTCAGCCGCTCGCCGCCACCTTCACCGTCCACCTACCGATCCCCGAGTAGCAGCCCGCCAGCAGCATCGCGAACGCCGCCACGACCACCTGCACGATCGTCATCGCCGAGACCGCGACAGCGCCGACTGCCTGCTGCTCGCCGAGCTCGCCGGCACCAGGCGGCAGCCGCTCGCCGCCACTTTTACCGTCCACCTGCCGATCGCGGAGTAGCAGCCCGGCTCCGGCGCCAGGCAGCCGCTCGCCACCACTCCCGCGCCGCCGCTCTGGCGAGGCCGCTCCGCGGCCGAGTAGTTCAGAGTTCCGGGAATTGCCTGGTGGTGGACTCGCCGTGCTCGAAGACCTGCGCGGCCGGGCCGAGGATCTTCGGGTCGGCCTGTGCCACCAACTCATGGTCCTTGTTGTCGTACTCGAACAGGCCCAGCACATGTCGCATCGCCGCCAGCCGGGCGCGTTTCTTGTCGTTGCTCTTGACCACGGTCCAGGGCGCGTGCGGCGTGTCGGTGTAGTGGAACATCGCCTCCTTCGCCTCGGTGTAGTCACTCCACTTGTCGAGTGACGCCAAGTCTGTAGGCGATAGCTTCCACTGCCGGACCGGATCGATCTGGCGGATCATGAAGCGGGTCTGCTGCTCGGCCTGCGACACCGAGAACCACAGCTTCACCAGCTGGATCCCCGACCGGACCAGCATCCGCTCGTACTCCGGCGTCTGCCGCATGAACTCCTCGTACTGCGCATCGCTGCAGAACCCCATCACCCGCTCGACACACGCGCGGTTGTACCAGGACCGGTCGAACAGCACCATCTCGCCGGCGGCCGGCAGATGCTCGACGTACCGCTGGAAGTACCACTGGGTCTGCTCGCGCTCGGTCGGCTTCTCGAGCGCGACGATCCGGGCACCGCGCGGATTGAGGTGCTCCATGAACCGCTTGATCGTGCCGCCCTTGCCGGCCGCGTCCCGGCCCTCGAAGACGATCACGAGCTTCTGCTTGGACCGCTTCACCCAGTACTGCAGCTTGAGCAGCTCGATCTGGAGCAGCCGCTTGTCGCGGTCGTAGACCTCGCGCGCCAGGCGTTCGCCGTACGGGTAGCCCTCGCGCCAGGTGTCGACCGGGGTGCCGTCGCCGCGCAGCAGGACCGGATCGTCGTCCTCTTCGTCGAGAACGCGGAAGCCGAGCTCGTGGACCAGATCGGGGGTGCTCATAGCGTCCAAGATTCGCCGGAGCAGACCGTCCGGCGGTGAACATGGACTGACCGCGCGATGAACACCTTCCCGATCAGCAACCGCGAGCCAGCCCAGTCAGCCCGGGCCGGCTTAGTCAGGGCTCGGCCGGCCGTGTCAGGGCTCGGCGGGCCGCCTCAGACCGCCCGGCGGCGGGCCGCCTCAAGGGCGTGCCGCCCGGCGCAGGGGCATGGCGGGCCGCTTCAGCGGCGTGCCCGGCCGCCTCAGACCGCTCGGCGGCGGGCCTTCACCGTGCCGTCCCGACGGGTCAGCGGCTTGCCGTCGATGAGCTGCTCGCGCTCGTGCGCGCGGCTGACCAGGATCTCCCACCGGTCGTCGGTCAGCCCGAGATCGGCGATCACCTCGTCCGGCGTAGGGAAGTGCACGTCCGGGTGGTCACCGTGCTTCGCCGCGTCCGGCCAGTCCAGGTGGCCCTCGATCAGCAACACCCCGCCCGGCGCGACCGCCTCGGCTGCCGTTCGCAGGATCTCCTCGCGCGGCAGGTCGACCGTCGAGTGCAGGAACTGCGCCGACACGAGATCGAACGTCCCCTCCGGGAAGCTCTTGCCCAGCTCGTGCTGCTGCCACGTGATCCGATCGGCGACCCCGGCCTCCTCAGCGTGCTGAGCAGCTCGGGAGAGCGCTACCTCGGACACGTCGACCGCAGTCACCCGCCAGCCCTGCTGTGCCAGCCAGATCGCGTCGCCACCCTCACCGGAGCCGAGGTCGAGAGCGCTCCCTGGCTTCAGATCGGAGACCTCGCCGACCAGCTCCACGTTCGGCTTCCCACTCCAGATCCGGGTGCTCTCGCGGTAGCGGTCGTTCCAGTACTCTTCGGCAGTTCTGTTGTCCGCAGTCATAAGACCAGCATCCGCCAGCCCGGCCGAACTGACAAACTTCCTTGCCGTTCCAGCAAATCACTCCAGGAACGAGCGCCGCGTCTCTGCGATCAGCCGGTAGAGCTCGGCCCGATCAACCGGCAGCTCCTCGACCTCGGTGTTCAGCACCCGCTGCAGCAACCCGTTGACCTGCTCCGTCCTGAGCAGCGTCGGGATGCTGTAGGTCAGCTCGTCGATCGTACTGCCCGGCAACGGCGGCACCGGCGGACAATCGGCGTACCGGTCGAGCAGCGCGCGCAGATCGTCGAGCGACTGGACCATTTCGCTGGTCGCCACGAACCGCGCGTGCTCGGTCGGGATCCCGGCCTGCGGCGCCCCGATCGCGTCGAACCACCGCCATCCCAGGCCGGATAGCTCCTCGACAACCAGCCACTCCTCGACCGCCGGCGCTGCCTCCAGCCCGATCCGCAGCAGATACCCGAAGACCGTGTTCAGCGCAGCGCCATGGACCTGCTTGCCGATCCCCACCAACTGATACGCGAACTCCAGCGGCTCAGCCTTGTCGAACCAGCGCTGCACCGTCCACGCCTGATCGACCAGACACAGCTTCGACGCCGCCGTGACCAACGCGATCAGGTCGTCGGGCCGCAGATTCAGCCACCACTCCCCCGGCTTGAGCAACCAGTACTGCGGATCCGCCCACCGCCCCCGCGTGAACAGTCCCCGTACTCCGATCGGCGTCACCCGCAACTGACCGTCCTCCACCACGACCGCCCCCAGCCGCCGCAGCATCGCCATGCCAGCACTGTCAGGCACCGCCACCGACCCGTCGCGAAAGGCAACTAAGAGAGGCTCAATCAGCTCAGACCACTCGGTGAGCGCCACCCGATAGGTCTCCAACCAAGCCTCAACCTGCTGCTCACGAAGCACCTCCGCAGTCCACGCATGCATAGCCGGCCCGTACTGCGGCCGCACGGGACTCGGGCAAACCCATCCCGCCATTACTGCGATCCGCCACAACTCGTGGTCCGGCTTGTCGGCCCTGTTCTCCACCACCCGCTGGGCGAACTCGGCCAGCTCACCGAGGAACTCCGAGTTCTCCGCCTCCGCCTCCAACCGGGTCGGCATCTCCGCCACCGGAGCGGGTGAACCAGGCAACGGCTCCACCGGCAGCTCGACGGGCCGCTCCACCGGACCGGCCAACGCGTTCTGCTCACTCCAAGAGAGCGCTTCCCACCGTGCCTGCCAGTCACTCTCGTTGCCAAGAGCAATCATCGCCCGGCGGCGCAGGCTCCAGCTGACCGGATCGGCCCGGCCCAGCTCGGGATCGTTGAACGCGGCCCCTGCCTCGCCGGCCAGCAGGTCGGCCAGACCGCCCCTGCCGGTCTGCCGGAGAACGGAGAGAAACTGCGGAAACGCGACCCGCAGCTCCTCGATCCAGCCGTCCCGAACGCTCCCGGAGTACGGCAGCACGTCGTACAGCACGGTGGACAACGCGCCGGGCTGAGGGTGGTCGAGGTCAGCAGCCAGCTCGTCCTTGGCCACCGCGAGCAGCAACTCGATGATCTCCTCGTCCACCCCAGCAACGTACAGCGGCCAATCGGCTCTGGTCAGGTCAGCGCATCAGAATCGTGCGCTCGGCCAGCGTCCAGGCCGTCGTTGTCAGGAGATAGAGACCCGCCGCCAGCGGGATGAAGGCCGCCGTCACGAGCGTGCCGAACGGCAGGAAGCGGGCGATCCTGCGCGCCATCGGCGAAGCGGTCTCGTCCAGCAGGCGCAACTGCCGGCGAGCGGAGAAGAAGGCAACGACCGCGAGCAACAACGCCAGCCCCAGGTACGCCGGGGTCGAGGCGAACATCGGCCAGTGGATCCCGAGCGGGGCGCCGAAGATCGTGCCCGCCAGCAACTGGTTCGACTGACCGGACACGACGGCGGTGCTGAACAACGTGTACATCACCCAGAAGAACGGCAACTGCGCGAACATCGGCAGACAACCGGCCAGCAGGGTGGTGCCGGACTCCGACTGGAGCTTGGCCACTTCACGCTGGACCCGCTCCGGATCCTTCGCATGCTTCTCGCTGATCTTCCGGATCTCCGGCATCAGCACGGCGCGGGACTTCTCACCGCGGATCGCGGCGAGGCTCAACGGGAGCAGCAGCAGACGGACGGCGAGGGTACAGAGCACGATCGCCACAGCAGCGGCGTACAGGCCGGTGAGGGGTTCGATCGCCGTGGCGATCGCGTTGACGAGGTGGTAGGCAGCGCTGATCGGCGCGTCGAGAAAAGCAGGCATGACGAAACTCCACGAGTGAGAAAGGGAAATGCAGGTAGCGGGGAAACTCGCTACCTTCCCGGTGCTCGTGGGCGCGGCCGACCGGCGGCGTCGGGATCGCGGAGCAGCAGATACGCGGTACGGCGGGAGTTCGCGCGGGTGGCGCTGGCCAGTGCGGGCACTGGCGAGGCGAGCGGGCGCTGGGCCGCGGTACTGGAGAGCTGGACGACGGCAAGCAAAACGGCCGCCGCCGTGAACACGGCGACGGCCAGTAAGCCGGAGTCCGGACCGAGAGCAGGCATCACCAGCATCCAGATGCCGGTGAGTGCCCTCTCGATCATGACCCCATCATGACACTCGATCAGTCCAGGTAGTCGCGGAGCACCTGGGAGCGCGACGGGTGCCGCAGCTTCGACATCGTCTTCGACTCGATCTGACGGATCCGCTCACGGGTCACGCCGTAGACCTTGCCGATCTCGTCCAGCGTCTTCGGCTGGCCGTCGGTCAGCCCGAAGCGCATCGAGACCACGCCGGCCTCCCGCTCGGACAGCGTGTCCAGGACCGCGTGCAACTGCTCCTGCAGCAGGGTGAACGAGACGGCCTCGGCCGGCACGATCGCCTCGGAGTCCTCGATCAGGTCGCCGAACTCGGAGTCGCCGTCCTCACCCAGCGGGGTGTGCAGCGAGATCGGCTCGCGACCGTACTTCTGCACCTCGATGACCTTCTCCGGGGTCATGTCGAGCTCCTTGGCGAGCTCCTCCGGAGTGGGCTCGCGGCCCAGGTCCTGCAGCATCTGACGCTGGACGCGGGCCAGCTTGTTGATGACCTCGACCATGTGCACCGGAATACGGATGGTGCGGGCCTGGTCGGCCATCGCGCGGGTGATCGCCTGCCGGATCCACCAGGTCGCGTACGTGGAGAACTTGTAGCCCTTGGTGTAGTCGAACTTCTCGACCGCCCGGATCAGACCGAGGTTGCCCTCCTGGATCAGGTCCAGGAACAGCATGCCGCGGCCGGTGTAGCGCTTGGCCAGCGAGACGACCAGTCGCAGGTTGGCCTCGAGCAGGTGGTTCTTCGCCCGGCGGCCGTCCTCCGAGATCCACTCGTACTCGTCCTTGACCTTGTCCTTCAGCTTGGTCTCGGCGTCACCGATCTGCTCCTCGGCGAACAGGCCGGCCTCGATCCGCTTGGCGAGCTCGACCTCCTGCTCGGCGTTCAGCAGCGGGACCTTGCCGATCTGCTTCAGGTAGTCCTTGACCGGGTCGGCGGTCGCGCCGGCGACCATCACCTGCTGCTCGGGCTCGTCGGTCTCGTCGGCCTCGGAGACGATGAAGCCCTGGTCCTCGGTGAGCTCCTTCTCCAGCGGCTTGACGGCGTCGGCGGAGAAGTCGGACTCGTCGACCTCGTCCAGCGCGCGCGGCTTGCCGGTCTTCGGGTCGATCGCGAGACCCGCCTCGGACACGGCCTTCTTCGCCGGCGCCTTCTTCGCGGCGGCCTTCTTCGCGGGAATACCGTCCTCCTTGGGGGACACAGCAGCCTTCTTGGCGGGGGCGGCAGTCTTCTTCACACTGGCGGTGGTCCGTTGAGTCGTACTACGGGCGGTGGCGGCCACCGCCCGAGTGGACTCGTCGGGGAGATTCTCGGACGAGCTGGACGACACGAATTACCTCTCGTCTGACGATTCAGTCTGCAGGGTTTCTGAAACAGCAACTACGGTGGTGCGGGTACTGCGAGTCGGTGGCCCCGCGCTGGTCAGGCGGCAGCAACACTTCATTGTAATCCGGCCGCCAAGCACAGACGTCCCACGACCCCCTCAACGGCGTGCCTCACCGGTACCAGTCCACCCTTCGTACTGGTACCGGTATCGCTTCGGTAAAGCTTTCAACTGTTCCTGGTCTGCCGCAGTGGCCGCGCCACCACCCGCTTCTCGACCTGCTGCTCCTGCTTGAACTGCCGCACCTTCACCAGGGACGCCACGTCGATCACGTCCGCGACCGACTTGTAGGCGCCGTCCTCGCCGTACGGCTCGGAGGCCTCCCGCCAGCCGCGCGGCCGGACTTTCAGCTGTTTGCCGAGCAGCGCGACGAAGATCTTCGCCTTCTGCGCGCCGAAGCCCGGAAGAGCCGACAGCCTGGCCAGCAGGTCGTCCCCACTCTTCACATCGGCCCAGACCGCCGAGGCGTTACCGCCGTACTCCTCGTCGAGATGCTTGGCCAGCGTCTGGATCCGGGCCGCCATCGCGGTCGGGAACCGGTGCACGGCCGGTGGGCCGGCCACCACCTCGACGAAGCCGTCGGGGTCGTACGCGGCCACCGTGGACGGGTCGAACGGGCCGTCCATTCGTTGCGAGATCGCAACCGGACCGGCGAACGCGCGCTCCATCGGGATCTGCTGGTCGAGCAGCATCCCGACCAGCAACGCGAACGGGTCTCTGCTCAGCATCTCGTCGGCGTCGGGCTGCTGTGCGAGGCACAGCTTCTTGCTGCGTGTCGAAGTCACCTCAGTCCTCCCCACTTTCGATTAGCTCAGCGTCGGCCTTCACGGCCAGCACCGGACACGGAGCGTCGAGCAGCACCCGCTGGGCATTGCTGCCGAGGATGAGTTTGCCGACCGCGGACCGGCGCCTCAGGCCGATCACGATGAACTCCGCGTGGACTTGCTCGGCGACGGCCACCAGGTCCTCCGCCGGATCCAGCCCACGCACCAACTGCCGCACCTCGTAGGGCACGCCGGTCGAGTCGAGCTGCTCCCGTACCTCTGTCAGCGCGGCGTCACTCGCCGCGGCCTCGTCGCTGTCGAAACTGCGGCCACCCCGGTGCGAGTTCACCACCACCAGTTTGGCGTCGCGCAGCGTCGCCTCCTCTGCCGCCCGCCGGAGCGCCGCGCGCCCTTCGGCCTTCGGCACATAACCCACGACGATGGTCGTCATCGACTTGCCTCACCTCCGGGTGTCCATCACCTGAAACGGTCGACCCGTTCCGAACGATACTGCCCTGAACTCGCTCCGGCATCTGTGGAAATGCACTATCTGTGTCGCGACCGTGACGCTTGGGCGATTGCGCCCGCAACACAGCCGTGCCAAAGAGTCGCCGGTCAGACGCGACCGGTCACCGTCCCCCAACGGTTCACGACGACATACCCAGCGTGGCGCGATCTAACCTTCGTGGCGCACACCTTTGCAGGGTTGCGCCCCGACGCGCCAGCCCCCTCGTTCAGGTCCAGTCCTCAACCCGGGCAGGAGTTCGTACGCCGTTGCCCTGGGCAAGCGCGCCGGGGCGACCCCGGAGTTCGTTCTTGTCCTTCGTTGTCTCGACGGCTAGTCGATCGGCCACTCGTGCACGGGCAGGTTCTCGTGCATGTGGTCGCGGTACCGGCGCAACATCCCGCGGAGCGCGTCCCGGCGATCGTGCGATCCCCTGGTGTACAACCGGTGGAACTCCTCGGCCTGCCAGGAGGCGCCGTTGCGGTTGGTCAGGCAGCGCTGCTCGATGATGCCCAGCAGCCGGTCCCGGACGTCGGCGTCGACCCCCCAGGAGTCCAGCCCCTGCGATGCCAACGGCAACAGCCGGCGCAGTACCAGCTCGGTGGCGCGCGCGGTACCGACGCCGGGCCAGAAGACCTCCGCGTCGATGCCCTGCCGGGCCGCCTCGTGGAAGTTCTCCTCCGCCGCGCTGAACGACATCTGCGACCAGATCGGCCGTTCGTCATCGGCCAGCGCGCGGACCAGGCCGAAGTAGAAGGCGCCGTTGGCCATCGTGTCGACCACGGTCGGCCCGGCCGGCAGCACCCGGTTCTCCACCCGCAGGTGCGGCTTCTCCCGGACAACGTCGTACACCGGGCGGTTCCAGCGGTAGATCGTCCCGTTGTGCAGCCGCAACTCCGAGAGAGCCGGGGTGTCGCCGCGGTCCAGGACGGCGATCGGGTCCTCGTCGGAGGTGACCGGCAGCAACGCCGGGTAGTAGCGCGAGTTCTCCTCGAACAGGTCGAAGATCGAGGTGATCCAGCGCTCGCCGAACCAGACCCGCGGCCGGACGCCCTGCGTCTTCAGCTCGTGCGTGCGGGTGTCGGCGGCCTGCTCGAACAAGGCGATCCGGGTCTCCCGGTTCAGCTCCTTGCCGAACAGGAACGGCGAGTTGGCCCCGATCGCCAGCTGCACGCCGGAGATCGCCTGGGCCGCGTTCCAGTACCGCGGGAACGCCTCGGGCGTGACCTGCAGGTGGAACTGCGTCGACGTACAGGCCGCCTCCGGCACGATGCTGTCGGCGGTCACCTGCAGCCGCTCGATCCCGTCGATGGCGATCTGCACGTCCTCGCCGCGCGCCTGGAAGATCTGGTCGTTCAGCAGCGCGTACCGCGGGTTGGTGCTGAGCGCCTCGCGGTGGATGTGCTCGGTCAGCAGGGTCGGCAGGATGCCGACCACCACCATCGACGAGCCGGTCCGCTGCGCCTTCTCCTCGGCCGCGTTCAGGCTGGCCCGGATGGACTCCTCCATCTTGACCAGGCCGGTGCCGTCGATCTTGCCCGGCGGCACATTGATTTCCACGTTGAACTGACCGAGCTCGGTCTGGAACGCGTCGTCCTCGATCGCGCTCAGCACCTCGGAGTTCTTGAACGCCGGGTCGCAGTTCTCGTCGACCAGGTTCAGCTCGATCTCGATCCCGGTCATCGGCCGTTCGGACTCGAACCGCGACTCGCGCAGCATCCGCGCGAACGCGTCCAGATTGCGATGGACCTGATTGCGGAACGCGGTCCGATCCGCCCGGGTGAACTCGACCCGGTCGACTTCCTCGCCCATCTGCGCCTCCCCTGTCGGTACTTTGTGTCAGTCTGCCCGACCGACGTCCGTTCCGTGTGCCCACTCGCGTCGCTGTTCACCCGCTGGAACGCCGATCGGGCCCTCACGGGGAAAATGTCGGTGCCGGCGGGGAGACTGGAGCAGTGCGTACCGATTCGTCCATCCTGCACGTCGACCTGGATGCGTTCTTCGCAGCGGTCGAGCAGCGGGACAAGCCCTCCCTGCGCGGCAAGCCGGTGGTGGTGGGCGGAATCGGCCTGCGCGGAGTCGTCTCGACGGCGTCGTACGAGGCCCGCAAGTACGGCGTGCGCTCGGCGATGTCGACCGCCGAGGCGCGCTCGCGCTGCCCGCACGCGGCATACCTGGGACCCCGGTTCGAGGTGTACCGCGCGACCAGCCAGGCGGTGATGGCGCAGATGCGGGCGCTGTCCCCGCTGGTGGAGCCGCTGTCGCTGGACGAGGCGTTCGTCGATCTGGCCGCGGCCGGGCTCAGCAACCTGACCATCGACGACGTCGAGGCGATTGCGAACGATCTCAAGGCCGCGATCACGCAGGCCAGTGGCGGGCTGACCGCCTCGGTCGGCGCGGGCACCTCGAAGCTGATCGCGAAGATCGCCAGCGATCTCGACAAACCCAACGGCGTGGTCGTCGTTCCGCCGGGCACGGAGGCCGAGTTCCTCGCGCCGATGCAGGTGACGGTGATCCCCGGTGTCGGTCCGGCGACCGCGCAGCGGCTCAGCATGGCCGGCGTCCGCACGGTCGGCGATCTGCAGCAACTGGCGGAGGACGAGCTGATCCGGCACGTCGGCTCGGCGCACGGTTCGAGCCTGCACCGGCTGGCGACCGCGTCCGACGACCGGCCGGTGGTGAGCGACCGGGAGACGAAGTCGATCAGCATCGAGGACACCTTCGAGACCGACATCATCGACCGCTCGTTGCTGGCGGCCATCGGCGATCGGATGGCGCACCGGGTCTCCGAGCGGCTGCAGAAGGCGTCATTGTCCGGCCGGACAGTGACGGTGAAGACGCGGATGCACGACTTCACCACGCATACCCGCTCATCGACGCTCGCCGGCCCCACCGACGACCCGCGGGTGATCGCGCGGATGGCCCGGCGGCTGCTCGAGGACAGCGATATCTCGGGCGGGATCAGGCTGCTCGGAGTCGGCGTCTCGTCGCTGGCCGACTGGATCCAGGACGACCTGTTCACCGAGAGCGAGCACGAGGACACGCCCGCCGAGGTGATCGAGTTGCCTGAGCGGCCGCGAGACCGGCTGGTCGGCTACTACCCGGGGCAGGACGTGGTGCACACGCAGTACGGGGAGGGCTGGGTCTGGGGCTCGGGGCGGGGCCGGGTGACCGTCCGGTTCGAGACCGCGCAGACGCCGGCCGGGCCGGTCCGGACCTTCGCTGTGACCGATCCGGAGCTGGCGAAACCCCCGGCGCCCAGCGCCGAAGAGGACAAAACCGCCGAAACCGGCCAAGATGGGCCGAATGACTGACGTCCGCGGCGGGGTGTACCCGTTCTGCCGAGCCTGCACCGCGTCGTCGACGGCCTGGCGCGCGCCGGACGCGATCACCCGGCTGAGCGGCATCGGCAGCCGCTTCTACGGCCACCGCGACGTCTGCCCGGACTGTGGCTCGTCCGTGCGGATGCTCTACTCGACCTTCCTGCTCGTCCCGGTGGCCCGTCGTGGGGCGTTCCGGATCATCAGGACCGGCGGCCGCAGCTACGTCGGGCGCAGGCTGCTCGATCGGCCGATGGCGGTCCCCGGCCCGCCGCCGCAGGATCCGCCCGCGTCCGAGTTCAAGAACCATCCCGAGCTGGTCGACGCGACGTACGAGCAGGCTGAGGCGCACTGGGCCGCCAAGGACTCGGCAGGCGCACTCCCGTTGTACGAGATCTCCCTCGCCGCGTGCGAGAAGGTGCTGAAGGCCGACGACCCGGCGACGCTGCAGGTCCGGCTCCGGGTCGCGCAGGCCCTGTTGGCGACCGGTGACTACGCCTCGGCGATCGGCTGGTTCGAGCTGATCACTCCGCAGCTGACCCGCGTCTTCGGGCCCGAGCACGACCTGCCCCGGATCGCCATCGAGGGCGTGACCGGTGCCCAGCTGATGGTCGGCGGGCCACGCGCCGAGGCGAAGCTGCTGACCGAGCTGCTCGACCACGACGAGAAGACCCTGGGCCACCAGCACCCGAAGGTACTGCGTACTCGCGCGGCGCTGGGCCGGGCGACGATGTTCGCCGGCCAGCTCGGCGCCGCCATCCAGGTGCTCGAGACGACGCTGGCCGACAGCATCGACGGCCTCGGCGCCGACCATCCTGACACCGACACCTTCCGCAGCATCCTGCTCGAGGCGTGCGACGCCGCCGACAACCGCGGCCGGAAGAAGGACCGGGAGCTGTCGGCCGCGGCGCGGGACCGCTGGTCGTTAGCCCCGAAGACGGACTGACAAGCAGGTCACACAGCCTTCGAGCTTCTCGAACTCGCTGATGTCGACCACCACCGGCGTGTAACCGCGCTCGCGGAACAACTCGGCGGTCCTGGGCGCGGAGGCCGCCATCAGCAGGCGGTCCTCCCCCAGCAGGACGACGTGCGCGCCACCCTCCTCCGGTACTGCGAGGAACTTCGGGAAGGCCGCCGGGTCGTCGGTGAGCGGCTCGTACCCGATCACCGTGCCGTCCGGCAGCGCGGTGACTGCCGACTTCAGGTGCAAAACCTTCTGAACCGGTACTGCGACGACCTCGGCACCGAGCGGAGCGAAGTACTGGCGGAGCTGGTCGATCCCGGCCTGGTTGGTCCGGCCGCCCAGTCCGGCGTACACGGTGTTGCCGACCTTGAGGATGTCGCCGCCGTCCATCGTGCCCGGGTCGGCGATGTGCGCGATCCGATAGCCCTGACCAGCAACAGCCCGCTCTGCCTCGGCGGCCTCTGGGCGACGCTCGTCGGCACCTGCGCGGGCGATCACCGCGAGGTCTTTGTAGACGACCATCGTGTCCTCGACGAACACGCCGTCAGGGCAGTCGTCGGCAGGTGGGACCTCCACGCAGCTCCAGCCTGCCTCGGCGAGCACGTCGACGTACTGCTGCCACTGCTGGGCAGCGAGATCCAGGTCGACGGGGACCCGGTCGAGGTGAGTGAGCAGCCCTTCGGCGAGACGCGGGCTCGGGCGGCGGACGAGTGCGCGGACGGTGACCATCCACGCAGGCTAACCCGCCTCCGCGGTCAGTTCAGCGCATGAGGACGGCGGTCGCGGGTACCGGTGGGCAACAGTGGTTCGAACTTGGAGGACATGAGCATGCCGAAGATCCTGCAGCAGACCGGTGGCGACGTCGTCGAGGTGATCCTGGCCGACCATCGCTGGTTCGAGGAGGCGTTGCGTGAGCTGCGCGACGTCGAGGCCGACCGGGCCGCCGTCCTCGCGGATCTCGCCACCGTGCTGGTCGCGCACGCGGAGGCCGAGGAGTCGAAGGTGTACCCGTCGCTGAACAAGCGCGACGCGATCGACGACGAAGAGGTCGAGCACTCCACCCACGAGCACGACGAGGGCAACGAGGCGCTGCTGGCGTTGATGGAGGTCGAGGACACCGCCAGCGAAGAGTTCAGCGAGAAGACGCACGAGCTGTCCGAGGCGCTGTCCCACCACCTCGACGAGGAGGAGCGGGACGTTCTCAACCCGGCCAAGACCGACGTCGACGCCGATGCCCGGGTGAAGCTCGGCGAGGTTTTCGCCGAGGAGCGGGCCCGGCTGATCGACAGCGACTGCGGTTCGATCGAGAATGTCCGCAAGCTGGTCGAAGCAGCCAAGAAGAAGAGTTGAGCAAGCCCCTGAACTGATCGGCCCCGCCCCCGGGGACCGATCGGCCGCCCACCGCCGGCCGGCGGGGTGCTGCGGTGGAGCCTGCGGCCTTGAGCACGGGCCAGTCGCCAGAATCGGCGTCAGTGCGGCTGGCCCGTGCCCAAGGACGCGGGCCCTGGCCGGAGCACGGCAGCTCGGCGCTCGCGGGAGCACAGCGGCAGGGGCCTTGGCCGGAGCACGCTCTAGGGTTCGGGGATGAGCCGCCGGTACCCGTTGCTGCAGTATCCGGGCTACGTCCGGTTCTGGTCCGCGGACGCGATCTCGGTGGCCGGCTCGTCGTTCACGATGCTCGCCATCCCGTTCATCGCCGAGAAGACGCTCGACGTGAGCACGACCGAACTAGGCGTACTCCGCGGCGCAGGTTGGTTGCCCTACCTGCTGTTCGGCCTGCTGGCCGGCGTCTTCGTAGACCGGCACCGCCGCCAACCGATCCTGGTCGGCGCCGACTTCACCCGAGCAGGCATCCTCGCGGTGATCCCGATCGCCGCCGCTCTGGATGCTCTCACGCTGCCGGTCCTGCTCGGCGTCGTCTTCGCCTTCGGCGCGGTCTCCATGCTGTACGACGCCGCCCACCAGTCGTTCCCGCCCGCTCTGGTGCCCAAGCCGCTGCTGACCGCTGCCTGGGCGCGGCTGGAGCAGTCCAACGCCGTCGCCGGCACCGGCGGTCCCCCACTGGCAGGCGGCGTGATCACCCTGCTCGGGGCCCCGATCGCGATGCTGATCGACGCGGTCTCGTACCTCGTCTCCGGCATCCTCCTGGCCGGTGTCCGCCCGCTCCATCCCGAAGTTGCCCTCGGCAAGAATGAGCCACGGAACCTGCGCCGGGAGATCCGCGAGGGACTTGCCTGGGTCTACCACCACGAGGCGTTCCGCCCGTTCGCGCTGAGCTCGCACCTGTGGATGTTCGCCCAAGGCATGCTCACGACACTAATGCTGGCCCTGCTGCTGGACGAGATGGACCTGAGCGGCCTCAAGGTGGGCATCATCTTCGCCGCCGCCGGGATCGGCGCGGTCTTCGGCTCGACCGGATCGGAATCGTTCGGCCGCCGGTTCGGCGTCGGCCCGGCCATCCTCGCCTGCCGCTGGCTGTCCCCGATCACCTACGCCACCGTCCCCCTGGCCGGCGACTCGACCAGCGGTCTCGTGCTGCTCTGCGCTGGTCAGTTCGTGTTCGGCATCTCCCTCGGCCTCGACGGACCGATCGAGATGGGCTACCGCCAGTCCGCCACCCCGCCCGAGTTGCTGGGTCGGCTGAACGCCACCCTGCGCTCACTGAACCGCGGCATGATCGTCATCGGCGCCCCGCTCGGCGGCTTCCTCGGCGACCGCATCGGCCTGCGTCCGGCCCTGTGGATCGGCGTCGGCGTGATGGTCGCCCAGGCCGTCGGCCTGCAACTGTCCCGCTTCCGCCACGCCCGAATCACAGACTGAGCACCAGGCCCTCCTCAGCAGCGACCACCTCGCCCCTAAACACCTGCTGCGCCTCGGCTACGGAGACGGTTCGATCCGATCCCGGCCAGAAGTGCGTCAGCAACAGCTTCCTGGCCCCGACCGCTGCGGTCGCCGCTTCAGTCGCCGTCATCACATAGCGAGGTGTTGTCTGCGGCGACGGACCCTGCAGCGTCGCGTCGCAGATGAACAGGTCCGCACCAGCGGCCAGCGCGGCGGCCTCCGGACCCGGGCCGCTGTCGCCTGTGTAGGCGATGGTCAGGTCAGGCGCGTTCAACCGGACGCCGAGGTTCAGCACGTGATGCGGCATCACAGCGGTCTCCAGGCGAAACGGTCCCACCGCGGTCGACTCCCCCAGGTCCCGGACGTCGAACACGGTCGCCGGATCGGGATTCGGTTCCAGCGTTCGGAGTACGGCGACAACACCCGGTGGGCAGTAGAGCGGGATCGGCGCGGCTTCGGGGGCCAGGTAGTAGCGAACGCGGGCCAGCGCGCTCACATCGACGCAGTGGTCGGGATGCTGGTGCGTCACGATCACCGCGTCGACCGCGGCCTTGGGGCAGTGCCGCAGCAGTTCCGGCAGGGCCGCGTAGCCGAGGTCGAGCACGAGCTTGAATCCGTCGTACTCGAGCAGGAAACCCGCGCACGCGCGGCCCGGTTCGGGCCACGCGCCGCAGGAACCCAGAACGGTCAGGGACCTCAACGGACGGCGAAGGCGGCGTCGCTGGGGACGATGTCCTTGCCGAGGGGAAGCAGTGAGATCGGGATCAGCTTGAAGTTCGCCAGGCCGAGCGGGATGCCGATGATCGTCAGGCAGAGCGCGATCCCGGTGACCATGTGGCCGAGCGCCAGCCACCAGCCGGCGAAGATCACCCAGATCACGTTGCCGAGCACCGAGCCGGCACCCGCGCCGCGCTTGTCGACGATGGTCCGGCCGAACGGCCAGAGCGCGTAGCCGGCGATCCGGAACGACGCGATCCCGAACGGGATGGTGACGATCAGGATGCAGCAGATCAGCCCGGCCAGAACGTAGCCGACGGCCAGCCAGAAACCGGCGAGCACCAGCCAGATCAGGTTCAGAAGCGTTCTCATGCCCTCCAGCCTGCCACCCGGCGGGTGTGCTCGAGGGTCAAACGGGTCACCAGTCCGGGATCATTCCGGGGCAACCAGTGGCCACCCCTGACCACCTGCACGCTGAGATTCGGGGCCCACCGGGACACATCGGTCTGCAGCGGCGTCGTGACGAAGGCATCCCTGTCCGGCGAAACAGCCAGCACCGGTACGCCGGTACGCCGCTCCTGCGGACGCAACAACCGCGGCACGACATTCGCGCGGTACAGGTTCAGCCCATTGACGTAGTCACCCAGAGAGCGCTCCCCGCTGTCCGCGCTCGCCCCGCCCGCGCTGCTCTCCAACCGCCCGAACACCTTGTGCGCCCAGCCCTTCCGCCAGCCGAGCTCCGGCAACCACGGAAGGTGGAAGTAGAAGACGTACCAGGAATGAGCCAGCTGCTTCAGCCCCGCCCACGACAGCCCGCGACGCCGCAGGAAGTAGCCGGCATGGTCGAGGGACGGCCCGGAGATCGACACGAACGACGCGATCCGGCCCACCAGCCGCTCGCTGGTGACGAAGTGCCATGACTGGATTGAGCCCCAGTCGTGTGCGAGCAACTGGACCGGCTGGTCAGGCGCGACTGCGTCGATCACCGCCGTGAAGTCCTCCTCCAACCGCTCCAGCCGGTACGCCGACCGCTGCCGCGGCTGGTCCGACTCCCCCGCGCCGCGCACGTCATACGTGACGACGCGAAAGTGTTCCGCCAGCCGGGTCGCGACGCCGTCCCAGAGCCCGGCGTTGTCCGGGTAGCCGTGCACGCAGACCAGCACGGGCGCGGCCGGATCGCCGTACTCGTGGACAGCGATCCTCGTGCCGTCCGCGCTGGTCACGCGTCGCATCAGTAGTCCTCGACCAGCAACGTCTCGAAACCGATGCCTGCGGCAACCAATCGCCGGCGCAGCGCGGGTCCCATCGCGACCGCCGTGGTGACCTGACCAGAGGTCTCGGGCAGGCTGTCGAAGGCCAGCGAGAGCGCGCACTCGGCCAGCATCTTGGAGGTTTCGCCGTAGCCGGGATCGCCGCCGGACACCTCGGTGACGACCCGCTTACCACCGCCCTCGCCGATGAAACGGACCTTGAACCAGGACTTGGCCCGCCGCTCCTCGCTCGGTCCGTCACCGGCCTTGAACCTGCTCAGCAACGCGTCCCGCGCAGGCGGAATCTGCGCGGCGACCGCCAGCAGCCCGAAGCCCGCGATCCCACCGGCGACCACCGGCAACTGCTTCACAGCCACGTAGTGCGAGTACCGAAAATCTGGCCCGTACTCCGGCAGCAGCGCCGCCGAGTTCGCGACGATCTGCGGGTCTACCGTCGGCAATGGCACCGCCCAGAAACCCTGGCTGCGATGGATCTTCCCGGCGGCAGCCTTCACCGAACGACCCTCGAGTCGCGGCTGCGCCTTGCGGCGAGCGCGGTGAGCCTCGATGCCTTTCTTGCCGCGCGACAGCACCGTGACCACTGTGCTCAGCGTGCCGGAGGACGGCTTCGCGCCCGCCCGGATCAGGCCGTCCACCTTGATCGGCACGTTCTTCGGCAACTGCTCGACGGTGAACTGCACCCCGAGGTCGTACGGGATCGAGTCGAAGCCGCAGCAGTGGATGATCCGCGCACCGGTCTCGGCCGCCTTCGCGTGGTACGCGACGTACATCCGGTCGACGAACTCCTGCTCACCGGTCAGGTCGAGATAGTCGGTGCCCGCCTCGGCGCAGGCGGCCACCAGCGGCTCGCCGTACCGGAGGTAGGGGCCGACGGTGGTGATGACGATCCGGGTGGCCTCGGCCACCGCCTTCAGCGAGGCGGGGTCCTCGACATCGGCGATCAGCAGGTCGACGTCCACGCCGAGCTTGGCGCGGACCGCCTCCAGCTTGGCGCGGTTGCGGCCGGCCAGCGCCCAGGTGAGCTCGGCCGGCGCGTTCTTCGCCAGGTACTCCGCGGTGAGCGCGCCGGTGAAACCCGTCGCGCCGAACACAACTACGTCGTACTGACGGCTCATCGCTTGGCAGCCTTCTCGGCGTCGGCGCGACCGCCGGCACCGGAGGCGCGTGAGGACGCGGCCGCGCCGCGGGCCTCGATATCGGCCAGCGCGGCCCGATCCGCCTTCGGCACGTTGAAGCGCGCACCGAGCTCGATCACGTGCGGGATCAGCGACCGGAAGATCTTCAGCACGCCGATCCAACCGGGCACGTGGACGACGCGAGAGCGCTTCCTGATGCCCTGGGTGAACTTGTCGACCGCGAACTCGAGCGGGTAGGTCTTGCCGACCAGCGGGATGCCGGTGCGGACCTTCCCGAACACCGGGTGCTCGTCGACGCCGCGGACCATGTCGGTGTCGACGAAGGTCATGTGCGCGACGCCGACGGTCACGCCGAGGTGCCGCAGCTCGGCGCGCAGGCTGTTGCCCATCGCCTCGACGCCGGCCTTGGCGACGTTGTACGACGCGAGCCCGGGGATGTGCACGACAGCGGCCAGCGACGACACGAGCAGCAGATAACCCTTGCTCGCGATCAGGTGCGGCAGCGTCAGGTGCACGGTCCGCCAGACGCCGTACAGGTCGACGTCGAGAACGCGCTCCCAGACATCAGGGTCCATGCTGCGGGTGAAGCCGGGCGCCGCGATCCCGGCGTTGGCCATCACGACATCGATCCGGCCGTAGCGCTCGGCGATCGCCTCCACCGCGGTCCGCAGCGACTCGGTGTCGGTGACGTCGGCCTCCCACCAGCCGGCGTCCGGGCCGCAGTCCTCGGCGACCTTCTTCAGCTCGTCGGGTTCGAGACCGACCAGGGCCAGGGTGTCCCCCTCGCCCGCCAGCCGGCGGGCGACGGCGGCGCCGATCCCGCGGGACGCGCCGGTGATGAGTACGACCTTGCCAGCCATCGTGGACCTCCGACTGTTGAGTGGATACTCAACAGTAAGTGCTTGTTGACCGATTACTCAATACACTGGCCCCGTGAGCCACACCTCGTCCGCCCGGCTGCAGCCCGAGGAGCGCCGGACCCAGATCCTCGACGCCGCGCGCCGGGTGCTCGAAGCCGACCCGCATCGCGAGCTGAGCGTGGAGGTCGTCGCCGCCGAGGCGGGCGTCTCCCCCGCTCTGCTGTTCCACTACTTCGGCTCGAAGAAGAAGTTCCAATACGCCGTGATCGAAGCGGCCGCCGCCGAGGTGATGCTGCGGACCGCTCCCGATCTCTCCCTGCCGCCTGCCGAGCAGCTGCGCAGCGGGATCCGGGCCTTCGTCCGGGCGGTGCTCGAAGCGCCCCAGCTGTACCGGGCGACCTTGCTGATGTCGGCGGCCGGCGATCCCGCAGTACGGGCTCTGCATTCGGAGCTGCGGCAGGTGTTCAGTCAGTGGGTGATCAGCGCCGTCGCGCAGCGAGGCATCACGGTCACGCCGGCCGTTGAGCTGGCCTGCCACGGCTGGCAGGGCTACGTCGAGCAGATCCTGCTCACCTGGATCGATAACCCGACCGTGCCACCAGCCGATCTCGAGCACCTCTGCGAGAGATCTCTCGACGCGATCCTCGCCACCGCTACTGCTTGAGCGCCATCAGGGCCTGCAGCGCGAACCCGGCCAGCAGCTCGCGATTTTCGTTGCCAATGGCATCCAATAGCCGACGGTCGGCATTGCGGAGTACTGCGCGACCGCGCTCCAGCAGGACCTGACCGGCCTCGGTCACCTGGAGATCGGCGGTCCGGCCACGACCGGGCTCGGTCAGCCGCTCGACCGCGCCGAGCTCCTGCAACTGCCGCAGCGTCGCCTGCATGCTCTGCGCGGTGATGCCGTCGCGTCGCGCCAGTTCGCTGTACGACAGCCCGGGGTGGTGCGCCAGGTGCCCGAGCGCGGAGAAGTGCCGCATCGACAACCCCAGCTCACGCAGGTCGGCCTCGGCCTGCTCGCGGAGCCGCCGGCCGAGCATCATCAGCAGCAGCGCGGGACTGGGGGCCGGCGGAGTAGTCACCTGGACATCATGGCAGGTTGAGTTACAGTCTGACTGAAACTCATCTTGAGGAGAACGATGAACAAGCTCTTGCTCAGCCTGCACGTGCTGGCCGCGATCATCTTCATCGGCCCGGTGACGGTCGCGGCGAGCATGTTTCCGCCCGTGGCGCGACGCGAACTGGCCGCCGACCAACCGCAGACCGCCGTACTGCGTGTGCTGCACCGGATCAGCAACGTCTACGCGATCGGCGGCATCGCCGTGCCGGTGTTCGGGATCGCCGTCGGGGCCGGGCTCGGTGTGCTCGGCGAGGTCTGGTTGGTGGTGTCGATGGCGCTGACCGCGTTGGCGGCCGGAGTACTGGTACTGGCTGTGCTGCCGGTTCAGGCCGAGGTACTGGCTGTTGCTGGGCAGGATCACGAGACGCGGGCTGCGCTGATCCCGCGGGCTCGGCGGCTGTCGATGACGACCGGAATCTTCGGGCTGCTGTGGGCGACAGTCACAGTCCTGATGATCATCCGGCCCGGCTCGACGACCGGGGTCTGACTCCGGGCGCTAAGGTTCCGGGGTGCTGAAGGTTGCGACAGTGAATGTGAACGGGATCAGGGCGGCGTACCGGCGAGGGATGGCCGGATGGCTGGAGGAGACCGATCCGGACCTGTTGCTGCTGCAGGAAGTTCGCGCCACCGACGAGATACTCCGCGACCATCTCGGCGCCGACTGGCAGATCGCGCACGCGGAGCCGGTGTCCGAAGGGCACAAGGGCCGTGCCGGAGTCGCCGTGGCGAGCCGGCGGCCGATCAAGCAGGAGAACGTCGAGATCGGGCCGGAACGGTTCAGCGGCAGCGGCCGTTGGGTCGAGGCGGACGTCGTACTCGAGGATGGCTCGACGCTGACCGCGATCTCCACCTACGTGTTCACCGGCGAGTTCGAGACGCCGCCGCGGCAGGCCGAGAAGTACGCCTTCCTGGACGCCTTCACCGACCGCCTGACCGCACTGCGCGCCGACGGCCGGCACGTCCTGGTCTGCGGCGACCTGAACATCGCGCACCGCGAGGTCGACCTGAAGGCGTGGAAGGCGAACCGGAAGAAGAGCGGCTTCCTGCCCGAGGAACGGGCCTGGATGGATCGCTTGTTCGAGGCCGGCTGGGTCGACCTCGGCCGGCGCTTCGGCGGCGAGGGACCCGGGCCGTACTCCTGGTGGTCGTGGCGCGGAAAAGCCTTCGACAACGACGCCGGCTGGCGGATCGACTACCAGATCGCCTCCCCCGAACTGGCCGACGCCGCGACCTCCTGCGTGATCCATCGGGCCCCGACGTACGCCGAACGCTGGAGCGACCACGCGCCGGTCGTCGCGACGTACGAGATCTGACGCGCTGCGAGGTAGTCTCCGGGCATGTCCGAGTTGAAGCCGCCAGTTGCCGCCCGTAAGCCGATCGAACGCACTCACCACGGAGACGTTTTCGTCGACGACTACGAGTGGCTGCGGGACAAGACCAACGACGAGGTGCTCGACTACCTGCGGGCCGAGAACAGCTACACCGAGGCCCGCACCGAGCACCTGGAATCGTTGCGCGAGGCAATCTTCTCGGAGATCTCCGACCGGACTCTGCAGACCGATCTCAGTGTGCCGGCCCGGCGCGGCGGCTACTGGTACTACTCCCGCACCATCGAAGGCCAGCAGTACGCGATCAGCTGCCGGGTGAAGGTGACCGGCGACGAGCCGCCGGCGACCGACGGTGAGATCGCCGGCGAGGAGATCCTGCTGGACGGCAACGAGCTGGCCGGCGATTCGGAGTTCTTCTCGCTCGGCACGGTCGACGTCTCCCCCGACGGCCGGCTGCTCGCGTACTCCGTCGACCTGCTCGGCGACGAGCGGTTCACGATGTCGATCAAGGACCTGGACAGCGGCGAGCTGCTGCCGGACCAGCTGCCCGGCGTGCACTACGGCTCGGCCTGGTCCGCCGACGGCTCGACCATCTTCTACTCGAAGGTCGACGACGCCTGGCGGCCGTTCCAGGTCTGGCGGCACACCCTCGGCCAGACCGAGGACGTGCTGGTGATGGAGGAGCCGGACGAGCGGTTCTGGATCGGCGCCGACCTGAGCCGCAACGAGCAGGCCATCCAGATCTCCATCGGCAGCAAGCTGACCAGCGAGGCCTGGCTGCTGGACGCCAACGACCCGACCGGCGAGCCGGTGCTGGTCAAGCCCCGGCAGGAGGGCGTCGAGTACGACGTCGAGCACGCCGGCGACCAGCTGCTGATCGTGCACAACGCCGACGCGTCCAACTTCTCGCTCGCGACCGCGCCGCTGGACGCCCCCGGCGACTGGACCACGCTGCTGGAGGGCGACGAGTCGAGCCGGCTGCTCGGGGTCGACGCGTTCGCCGAGCACGTCATCCTGTACCGCCGCCGCGACGCGCTGACCGAGCTGGCGATCATGCGGCGTACCGGCGACACCTTCGCGGCGCCGGAGGCACTGACCTTCGACGAGCCGATCTACACGGTGTCCCCGAGCCGCAACGAGGAGTGGCACGACACCCGGTACCGGTTCGGCTACACGTCGCTGGTGACGCCTGGCACGACGTACGACGTGGATGTGGTGACGGGTGAGCGCCGCAAGCTGAAGCAGCAGCCTGTGCTCGGTGGCGTCGACCTGAGCGCCTATACGCAGTACAGGGAATGGGCGACCGCCTCCGACGGCACCAAGGTGCCGATCTCGCTGGTGGCCCGCAAGGACGTCGCCAAGGACGGGAACGCGCCGGTCGTGCTGTACGGCTACGGCTCGTACGAGAGCTCGATGGACCCGTGGTTCTCGATCCCGCGGCTGTCGCTGCTGGACCGCGGCGTGGTGTTCGCGATCGCGCACGTGCGCGGCGGCGGCGAGCTCGGCCGGCACTGGTACGACGACGGCAAGATGCTGGCCAAGCGGAACACCTTCACCGACTTCATCGCGACCGCCGAGCACCTGGTCACCGACGGCTGGTCGCGGCCGGACCGGATCGTCGCGCAGGGCGGCAGCGCCGGCGGCCTGCTGATGGGCGCGGTCGCCAACCTGGCCCCGCAGGCCTTCGGCGGCATCGTCGCCGAGGTGCCGTTCGTGGACGCGCTGACGACCATCCTCGACCCGTCGCTGCCGCTGACCGTGATCGAGTGGGAGGAGTGGGGCAACCCGCTCGAGGACCCGGCGGTCTACGAGTACATGAAGTCCTACGCGCCGTACGAGAACGTGTCGGCACAGCAGTACCCGCGGATCCTGGCGATCACCAGCCTGAACGACACCCGGGTGTTCTTCGTCGAGCCGGCCAAGTGGGTCGCGAAGCTCCGGGCGACCGCCAGTGGCGACGTCAACGTGCTGCTGAAGACCGAGATGGACGCCGGCCACGGCGGCCGCAGCGGCCGGTACGACGCCTGGCGCGAGGTGGCCTTCACGCTGGCCTGGGAGCTCGACACCCTCGGCCTGGCCTGAGAGTCAGGGAAGTCCGCGGGGACTTTCGGCGTTGCAGAACTACGAGAGCAACTGAATGTGTGTGTCCTCTGACACATCGGGCAGCCCCGAATCGCTGATTCAACAGCTATTCGGGGCCGTTCGAAAAGAAACCTGAGAAGTGACCGAACGGCCTCAAAGCCCACAGATCAAGCCGATTGCGCGCAACCGGTGTGTGAGTCGGGTTCAGCCGGGGCACTGAGCGTGCATCAGGCGGCGGTTCCGGCCCCATGCGGGTGCCGGGAAATCTCAGGGAACGTTCAGGCTGTTTACACACTCATCGTGGAATCTTGAACCTCACTCGAGCGTTGCTCTCCATGTAACGACGAAGGGAGTTTCGGTGGCTCGCATGGCTCGTGTCCGGTCAATGGACGAAGGTATCGACGGTAAGGACAGCGTCGGTCTCTACCTGGAAGAGATCGCTCGCACTCCTTTGCTGACGGCGGAAGAAGAAGTCGAGCTCGCTGAAACGGTCGAGGCAGGTCTCCTGGCGGAGCAACTGCTGGCCGAGGGGCGAACTGGACGGAAGAAGGGCGGAGCGCCCAAATATGCGACGGCGGAGGAGCTCGAGTGGCTGGCCGAAGAGGGCCAGCGCGCGCAGCAGCGGTTCGTCACCGCGAACCTGCGCCTGGTGGTCTCGATCGCCCGCCGCTACGGACGGTCCCAGATGCCGCTCCTGGACCTGGTCCAGGAAGGCAACACGGGCCTGATCCGCGCGGTGGAGAAGTTCGACTACCGCAAGGGATTCAAGTTCTCGACGTACGCGACCTGGTGGGTGCGGCAGGCCATCACCCGCGGTATCGCGCAGCAGGCCCGAGTGGTCCGGCTGCCGGTGCACGTGGTGGAGCAGCTGAACCAGATCGGGTCCGCCCGGCGGACGCTGGAGCGCAAGCTCGGGCGTGAGCCGGAGATCGCCGAGATCGCCGAGGAGCTGGGCCTGGAGCCGGAGCGGGTGACCGACCTGATCCGGATCGGCCGGGACCACATCAGCCTGGACAACCCGATCGACGACGAGGGCGAGACCTCGCTGGGCGACCTGATCGCGGCCGAGACCGCGCCGGGCCCCGACCAGCTGGTCGCCGACGCGTCGGACCGCTCGGGCCTGTTCAGCCTGGTCGACCAGCTCGACCCGCGGTCGGCGGACGTGATCCGTCGCCGCTACGGACTGCATGACGGCCGGCAGGCCAAGCTCGCCGACATCGGCGCCGTGCACGGCATCTCCGCCGAGCGCGTCCGCCAGATCGAGCGCGAAGCGCTGGGACGTCTCCGCCTGATGGCGGACCCGACCCTCGCTGCCTGACCGCCACCACCAGCTCCCCCCAGAGAACCCCCGAGGCCGTGATCCGGCCGCGGGGGTTCTTCGCGTCCCAGGGTCCTGGTCAGCTCTTGGTGTTCCAGGAGTCGATCAGTGCGACCAGGTCGGACAGTTCGTGCACGGTGGCGTCGGGGACGCCCTCGGTGTGGCCGATCTGGTTGGCCGGGATCGCGCTGTGCGGAATGTGCGCCGCCCGCATCCCGACGTTCTGAGCGCCCCAGACGTCGTCGAAGAGCCGGTCGCCGACGAACAGACAGCTGGCCGGCTCAGTCACGCCCACGGCCTTCATCGCCGCCAGGAAGGCCTCCGGGTGCGGCTTCGTCCACGGCACCTCGCTGGTGTAGACAGCGCCGTCGAACAGGTCGAGCACCTCGTCGCGAGCGAAGATCTCCTCGTGCCGCCGGCGCGACCAGATGGTGTTCGACAGCACCCCGAGCTTCAGTCCGCGAGCCTTCAGGGCCTTCAGGGTCTCGATGGCGTCCGGCGCCAGCTCGGTGTGCGGGTGCCACTGCAGCTCGTACTCCGCGTGCGCGGCCGGGGTCAGCTCCACCTCGGCGAGCAGACAGACTTCCTCCAGCGTGCTGCTGCGGTGCTCGTCCCGCGAGCGCAGCCAGACGGAGTTCTCGGCGGCCAGCAGCCGGGTGGCCAGCTCGTCGGCGCGCTCCTCGTCGACCAGGCTCGCCACCGACCGCCAGACGGCGTACAGGTCGATGTCGTGCCAGGTCGCCAGCGTGCCGCCCCAGTCGAACAGGACGGCCTCGATCGGTTCACTCTTCACGTTCGTCACGGCGGACACCTTGCCAGAGGTCGCCGACAGAACTCGCCCGAATTTCGGCCCGGCTCAGCTGACTCGCGCGATCTGCTGCCGCTTGGCCAGCCAGAGCACGGCGTACGCGTACAAGGCGATGCACGGGACGTCGAGCACGAACACCGGCCACGGGGCGCCGCCTTGGTCCGACCAGCCGTCCAGCTGGCCGAGCGCCGCCGGGACCATGAACGCGACGATGTTGTTGACCGAGTGCAGCGCGATCCCGGTCTCCAGTCCCCCGGTCCGGATCGTCAGCCAGCCCACGGTCATCGCGAACAGGAAGATGTCGGCCATCGCCCAGCCGGTGTACCCGTGGCCGAACACGAACGCCACGCTGCTCACCACGAGCGCCGGCCAGGGGGTGCGGAAGAGTCGCTTCAGGTTCTGCACGAAGGGTTTGCCGTCGGTGTTGTCCGGACCCCACGAGCCGATCGCCTGGACCAGCCAGCCGCGGAACAGGAACTCCTCGGCCGCCGACTGGAACGGGACCAGGAAGAGGATCACCAGCGCCGGTACGACGAAGCGCGCCCAGCCGACGAAGGAGCCGTCATCCGAGGGGTCGGTGCCCTCTGCTGTGCCCGGGAAGAGCTCTTCGAAGGCGGCGCCCAGACCGAAGTTGAGCGCCATGTAGCCGAGCGCCGGCAGGCAGCACAGCAGCATCCAGCGCCAGCGGATCTTCTGTAGCACCGACGCGACGCTGAGCGCCGGCCGACGCTGGATCCACCACGCGGTGAACAGCACCACCGGGGTGAGGGCGCCGAGCATCACCAGATTGACCGCGATGTCCTCGGTCGGGTTGTCGAACAGTGCGTCCACCGAGGCCGGCTCGGCGAAGTCGCCGGTGATCATCGCGTGCACGATCTCCCACCCGATCACCACCGCGATCGTGGCGGCGATCGCGCCGAACGCGAGCACCAGGGTGCCGACGATCGGGCGCCACCATTTGTGCACGCGGGTGCGGGCGAGGCGGTGGTACGGCGTACCGGGTGGTGGTGGGACGGCGCGGGGTTGTTTGGCCGCGTAGTGGTGTGGATGGACGCCGTACGGCGAGGGCGCGTAGGGCGGCGGGCCGGGGTAGGGCTGTCCTACTGGTGGGCCGTACTGCGGTTGGCCTCCGTACTGCGGCGCTCCTGCGTAGGGTGCTGGCCCCGGGAGCTGCCCGTACGGCGAAGGCCCCGGCGGCAGGTGCGGCGCTCCTGCAGGCGCACCGCCGTACGGCGGCTGGCTCGGCGGCCGCCCCGGCGCTTGCCAACCACCAACCCACCCCGCTGGCTCCCCCGGGGCTGGGCTCCCGACCTGCCCCACTGCCCACTGCTCCCCCTGGCCTCCACCTGACGTGGCTGGCGGCTGCGGGTTGCCTTCGGCCGGCGGCTGCTGCCGATCGCCGTCAGCGGAGCCCTGCGGTGTCTGGTTGTCGGGAGCCATAGGACGACTCTATGAGAACCGTGGGTGCGTGGGGTGGCATGCTTCGGGGATGAGTGGCGTGGGGGTTCGCGTTCGGGTCGGTTACTCGCTGGGGTCCGTCGCGACCGGCTCCTTCGGGACGGTGCCAGGTTTGCTCCTGCTTCCGTACCTCACCGACACCCTCGGGATCGCCGCAGCGGCCGCCGGCGCGATCGTCTTGTTGCCGAAGGCACTCGACGTGGTGCTCAACCCGATCGCGGGACGGATCTCCGATCGGCATCAGTCCACCCGAGGTCCGCGCCGGCCGTTCCTGCTCGGTGGCGGGCTGGCGCTCGCGGTCTGCTTCGCGCTGCTGTTCGCGGCGCCGGACCTCGACAGCCAGGCCTTCGACGCCGCCTGGGTGCTGGTCGCCTTCGTCGGCTGCGCGACGGCGTACGCGTTCTTCCAGGTCCCGTACGTCGCGATGCCCGCCGAGATCACCGACGATCCCACCGACCGCACCCGGATGATGACCTGGCGCGTCGCCGTGCTGACCATCGCGATCCTGATCAGCGGCGGCAGCGCACCCGCCATCCGGGACGCGCTCGGCGGCCGCGACGGCTACCGCGCGATGGGTCTGACCGTCGCCCTCCTGCTCGTCATCGGCACCCTCGGCGCGTACTACGGCACCCGCAGCGCCCCGATCGGCCAACCTCGCGAGACCACCGGCACTCTCCGCGAGCAGCTCCGCGTGGTCGCCCAGGACGCCAACTTCCGCCGCCTCCTCACCACCCTGGTCCTGCAGGCGCTGGCGCTCGGCTCGCTGCTGGCCGGCATCGACTATTTGGCCCGCTACGTACTGCGAAACCCCGCAGCCGCCTCGATCGGCTTCGTCTGCGTGGTCGGCCCCGCGCTGCTGGTCAGCCCGCTTTGGCTTGCCATAGGCAACAAACTGGGCAAGAAGACCGGCTTCCTGATCGCCTCCGCAGTGCTCGGCGTCGGCGTCCTCTCGCTCTCCACCGCGCAGCACGTGCCGAGCTGGTGCGTGTACCTGGCCATCGCGGTCGTCGGCGTCGGGTTCACCGGCGTACAGGTCTTTCCGCTCGCCATGCTTCCCGATGTCGCGGCGGTGGACGCGGCGCGCAGCGGCATTCGCCGGGCCGGCGTCTTCACCGGCATCTGGACGGCCGGCGAGACCCTCGGCCTGGCTCTCGGGCCCGGCCTGTACGCGTTGGTGCTCGCGGCCGGCGGTTACGTCTCCTCGACCAACCGCGACGCGATCCAGCCGGACTCGGCGCTGACCGCGATCGTGCTCGGACTGTCCGTGGTACCTGCTTTGCTGATTGCCGTCAGCTTCATCTCGCTACGGCGTTACCGGCTGACCGCCGACGAGGTTCTGGAGGCCCGATGAGTGACGTACTGGCCCGGCTGCGCGCTTTGCAGCAAGGCGATCTGCCGACCCACGGCGGCCGGACGCTCGCCTATGTCTACGACTCCGGCCTGGCCGAGGCCGACGAGATCGGCCGCCAGGCGCTCGCGCAGTACGGCGCGACGAACGGTCTCGACCCGACCGCGTTCCCCAGCCTGCGCACCTTGGAGAACGAGCTGGTCGCCTGGGCCGCTCGCTTGCTGCAAGGCGACGGCGCGGTCGGCACCGTCACGTCGGGTGGCACCGAGTCGATCCTGCTGGCCGTGCAGACCGCGCGCGATGCCTCGCCCGGCGTCGACCGGCCGAGCATGGTGCTGCCGTCCACAGCACATGCCGCGTTCCACAAGGCGGCTCACTACTTCGGCGTCCGCGCGGTCTTGGTCGACGTCGACGCCAAGACCTATGAAGCTGATCCAGTTGCGATGGCGGCAGCTTGCGACGACACGACGGTGCTGGTGGTCGCCAGCGCTCCGTCGTACGCGCATGGTGTGGTCGATCCGATCCCGGAGATCGCCCAGCTGGCGAGCGACCGTGGGATCCGGTGTCACGTCGATGCGTGCATCGGCGGCTGGGTTCTGCCCTATCTGCGGGCCGATGGCGTCGACGTCGCGCCGTTCGACTTCGCAGTACCGGGGGTGACGAGTATTTCGGTCGACCTGCACAAGTACGCGTACACCCCGAAGGGCGCGTCGATCCTGCTGCACCGGACACCCGGGCTGCGCCGACCGCAGTACTTCGCCCATGCCGACTGGCCGGGCTACACAATGCTCAACTCGACCACCCAGTCGACCAAGTCGGGCGCTCCGGTGGCCGCCGCGTGGGCTGTTGTCCAGCACATCGGCGACGAGGGCTACCAACGGCTCGCCCGTACGTCGTACGACGCGACGCTGCGGCTCGCCGAGGCAGCGGCAGCCGTTGACGGCTTGACCGTGCTCGCCCGCCCGGCGACGACTCTGCTCGCGCTGCGCAGCGACGACCGGGCCGACGTCTTCACGATCGCTGACGAGATGACAGCCCTTGGCTGGTTCGTGCAGCCGCAGCTCAGCTTCCGCGACCAACCTGCTTCGCTGCACCTCTCGATGAGCGCCGCGACGGCAGCCGGGCTCGACGAGCTGATCGCGGCCCTGCACCAAGCGGTCGCTGCCGCGCAGACCGCCGGGCCGGTGCAGGTCGCGCCGGAGCTCGCCGAGGCGGCCAAGGCGCTGGACCCGGCGCTTCTCGACGACGCCGCGTTCGACGGCCTGCTGGAGATCGCTGGGCTGGGGACGGGCGAGACTCTGCCGGACCGGATGGCGCCGGTGAACGCGCTGCTCGACGTCGCTCCCCCGCGGCTGCGCGAGGCGCTCCTGATCGCTTTCCTCGATCGGCTGATGCGACCCGCCTGAGGGCCGGCAGCACCGTTTATTGCATGCTTGGCAAGCCTTTGAGACGACCTGGAGGAGAACCTCGATGGTGACTGATCCGACCGCTGGACCGACCGCGTCGACCCGTGCCCTGCCGCAGTCCGTGCTGACGCCGCTGACGGGTTCGGCGATCTTCCTGGTGGTCCGGATCGAGCCAGGCGGCGAGGAGAAGGCCCGCGACCTGCTGGAGCGCGTCACCGGGCTGACCCGCGCGGTCGGCTTTCGGGTTCCGGCGGGCAGCCTGTCCTGCGTCACCAGCATCGGCTCGGACGCGTGGGACCGGTTGTTCAGCGGTCCACGTCCGGCCGCGCTGCACCCGTTCATCGAGCTGCAAGGCGCCAAGCACAAGGCGATCTCGACGCCCGGTGACCTGCTGTTCCACATCCGGGCCGGCCAGCTGGACATGTGTTTCGAGCTGGCCCGGCAGATCATGAAGGAGCTCGACGGCGCTGCGACCGTGATCGACGAGGTCCACGGCTTCAAGTACTTCGAGATGCGCGACCTCCTCGGATTCGTCGACGGCACCGAGAACCCGACCGGCGACGAGGCCGACGAGGCCGTCCTGGTCGGCGCGGAGGACCCGGACTTCGCCGGCGGCAGCTACGTGATCGTGCAGAAGTACCTGCACGACATGAAGGCGTGGAACGCGCTCACCGTCGAGCAGCAGGAGCTGGTGATCGGCCGGACGAAGCTCGAGGACATCGAGCTGCACGACGACGTGAAGCCGGCCAACTCGCACATCGCTCTCAACGTGATCGAGGACGAGGACGGCAACGAGCAGCAGATCCTGCGCGACAACATGCCGTTCGGCACCATCGGCAGCCAGGAGTTCGGCACCTACTTCATCGGCTACGCCAAGGATCCCGGCGTCACCGAGCTGATGCTGCGCCGGATGTTCCACGGTGAGCCCGAGGGCAACTACGACCGCATCCTCGACTTCTCCACCGCGGTCACCGGCACCCTCTTCCACACGCCGACGGCAGATTTCCTGGACGACCTGCCGCCGGCACCCTGACAACGGACCTCAGCCGTCGCCGCGGAAGATCTCCATATCCGGAATCGTTCCCCAGCGGAACCACGCCGGCTTCGCGAAGCTGCCGGGGATCTTGCCCCGGCTCTCGATCGCCGTCTTCGCGCCGTTGGCGTGACCGATCGCGTACAGATAGGCCGAGTCGGTGTCGCTGTCGATCGCAACCACCACCTCACCCAGGCTGCACGACTGCGCGACGAGCGTCTCGAATCCCTGCCAGGTCCCTGACCGGACCATCGTGAGCACCGGCTTCAGCGCTGCCGTGGTGGGGATCCGGATCGTGTACAGCGCACCGCCGCGGGTGTTCGCGAGGAAGGTGTCGAAGGAGTAGTTCTTGCTGATCAGCGCGATCGACTTCAGCGAGGCGTAGCCGGGGACCGCACCGGCCTTCTGCCAGGCGCCGGACGGGCTGATGGTCCAGCGGTGCAGCGTTCCGTCGTTGTGCACCGCGTAGACGCTGCGCCGGAAGGGAACGGTCGTGTTCGGCGACTGCCACTGCACCTGCTCGAGGATCTTGAAGCCGTCCCAGCCGCTCCCGACCCGCTTCCGCTTCTGCGGCGGTACTGCGGCGCCGCTGGTGTCGGTCGCGTACGCGGTCTCGTACATCACGCCTTGCTGGACCGCGAGGCCTTCCGCGTAGCCGTCATTGGCGACACCTGGCTCGTAGGTGAAGTAGCTCTGCAGCGCGGGCAGACCGCCGACCGGATAGACGCCAGTGGTCGTCCTCTGCTCGGTCACCGTGATCGGTGTCGTCGCCCTGATCTCCTGCAGCACGTGGCCACCCGCCGGAGTCACGGACCCGAGATTCACGGTGCAGGCGAGGGCAGCTGCGGTCGACCCCTCCGCGACCGTCCCTGCTGCCCTCGCCACCCCGGGCGTAAGTCCTGCTGTCAACAGCGTCAGCCCCAGTACCACGGAGGCACCTCGTACTCGTCCCTGTCCGCCAGCCACCATCTCGTCCCTTTCGCCGATCGGTACCGGTCTAGACCTACGCCCGATAGTCAAGCCTGGCTAGGGAGTCAGATGCCGACGGCACGGGAAAAGTTATCCCCCTGATGCCGAGCCTTGATCTCCCCGGATCCCCCCGGCTCCCGTCGGTTGCCGGAAACTGTCGGTGTGGTGGGCGAGACTGGATCCATGTTGCTCGCAGATGTGGTCGCCACCTCGACGTCGCTGAGTCAGACCAGGTCACGCCGGGCCAAGGCCGACCTGATCGCGACCCTGCTGACCACCGCGACCGAGGCGGTCGAGACCGAGATCGTGGTCACCTACCTGTCCGGCGAGCTGCGTCAACGGCGTACCGGGGTGGGCTGGCGGACGCTGGCCGACGCGGCGGCGCCGGCCGACTCGTCGTCGTTGACGATCGAAGAGGTCGATCAGGCGTTCGCCGAGCTGTCCGAGTTCGCCGGCGCCGGGTCGCAGGCCAAGCGGCGGGAGGCGGTGGACGCGCTGTTCGGCCGGGCCACCGAGGACGAGCAGCGGTTCCTGCGGCTGCTGGTCAGCGGTGAGCTGCGGCAGGGCGCGCTGGACGGGGTGATGGCCGACGCCGTGGGCAAGGCGACGGGGATCCCGTTGGAGAAGATTCGCGCGGCGACCATGCTGCGTGGGGCGGCCGCGCCGGTCGCGGTGGCCGTGCTGACCGAGGGTGAGGCCGGGCTCGACCAGTTCGGGCTCGAGGTCGGGCGTGGCGTGCAACCGATGCTGGCCCAATCGGCGACGAGCATCGCGGAGGCGCTCACCAAGACCGGGACGCCGGCCGCGATCGAGTGGAAGCTCGACGGGATCCGGATCCAGGTGCATCGCGACGGCGACCAGGTCGTCGTCTACACAAGAACTCTGGACGACATCACCAGTCGCGTGCCCGAGGTGGTCAGCGCGGTCCTCGCGTTGAAGGCCAACAAAATCGTGCTCGACGGCGAGCTGATCGCACTCCGTCCGGACGGTCGCCCGGAGGCGTTCCAGGTCACCGGTTCCCGTACTGCGACACGCGCCGCGACCGGTCCCGAGACGGTCCCGCTGACGCCGTACTTCTTCGACATCCTGCATCTCGACGGGCACGACCTGCTCGGGCTCGACTCGACCGAGCGGCACGAGTGGTTGAGCACGGTGGTGCCTGAGGAGAGCCGGATCCCGCGGTTCGTGACCGAGGACGCCGAGGCGGGTGAGGCGTTCTTCACGGATGCGGTGAAGCGCGGCCACGAGGGCGTGATGGTCAAGTCGCTGTCGGTGCCGTACGAGGCCGGCCGGCGCGGTTCGGGGTGGGTGAAGGTGAAGCAGACCCACACGCTCGACCTGATCGTGCTCGCGGCCGAGTGGGGCCACGGCCGGCGGACGGGGTGGCTGTCGAACCTGCACCTCGGCGCGCGCGACGAGGAGACCGGCGAGTTCGTGATGCTGGGCAAGACCTTCAAGGGGCTGACCGACGAGTTGCTGCGCTGGCAGACGGAGAAGTTCCAGCAGCTCGAGGTCAGCCGGGACGACTACACGGTCTATCTGCGGCCGGAGGTGGTGGTCGAGATCGCGTTCGACGGCGTACAGACCTCTACGCGGTATCCGGGCGGGATGGCGTTGCGATTCGCGCGGGTGCTGCGGTACCGCGAGGACAAGACCCCGTCCCAGGTCGACACTGTGCAGGCTGTCCGCGCGATCCACGAACCGACAGAAGGACCGAACGATGACGACTGACCCCGTCGACCCCGACCTCGCCTCCCGCCGCCTGGCCCGCGAATCACTCGGCCAGGACGACCCCACCGGCTGGTTCGAACGCCTGTACTCCGCCGCGTCCGAGGGCACCGCGGTCGTCCCTTGGGATCGCGGCACGGCGCACCCGCTGCTGACCGACTGGGTCGACACCGCACAACCGTCAGGCGACGGCCGCAAGGCGCTCGTCGTCGGCGCGGGCACCGGCTGGGACGCCGAACTGATCGCCGACCTGGGCTACGACACCACGGCCTTCGACATCTCCCCGACCGCGATCGAGACCGCCCAGCAGAACCACCCGGACTCGAAGGCCACCTACCAGGTAGCCGACCTGCTCAACCCACCCTCCGAGTGGCACCACGCCTTTGACCTGGTGATTGAGATCTTCACCGTGCAAGCCCTCCCGATCCCGCTCCAACCCGAAGCGACCAGCCACGTCTCCGACTTCGTCCGCCCCGGCGGCACCCTCCTGGTGATCGCCTCCGCCCGCGACGACGAAACCCCCGACGACGCGATCGACGGCCCACCCTGGCCGCTCACCCGAGCCGCCGTCGACGCCTTCACCGCCCCGGACCTGAAGCTGATCCAGCTCGACCGCTCCCCCAGCCCCAACTCCGCCACCACCCACCGCTGGCGAGCCGAGTACCTCCGCGACTAGAACATATGTTCGATAATACGTTACTGTGGAGGTATGGCTGGGCGGAGTGAGGCGGGGCCCACCGCGTTGCGAATCATGTTGGGCGCGCATCTGCGGCGGTTGCGGGAGCGGGCCGGGGTGACCCGGTCCGATGCCGGATGGGCGATTCGCTCCTCGGAGTCGAAGATCAGCCGGATGGAGCTCGGCCGGGTCGGCTTCAAGGAGCGCGACGTCGAAGACCTGCTCACTCTGTACTCGGTTTCCGACGCCGCCGAGCGGGAGCGGCTGCTGCAGCTGGCCCGCGATGCGAACAACCGCGGCTGGTGGTACCGGTATCACGACGTCACCCCGCACTGGTTCGACGACTACCTCGGGCTCGAGGCCGCCGCGGAGCTGATCCGCACCTACGAGACCCAGTTCGTGCCGGGGCTGCTGCAGACGCCGGAGTACACGCGAGCCGTGGCCGGACTCACCTCCGGCACCGAGCGGACGACGGAGGAGCTCGACCGGATCGTGGCGTTGCGTACGACTCGGCAGGCCGTGCTGTATCGCGATCCACCGCTGCGACTCTGGGCAGTCGTCGAGGAGTCCGTACTACGCCGGCCGATCGGCGGCCCTCAAGTGCTGCGTGAGCAACTCGCCGCGCTGCTCGAGGCGATCCAGCAGCCGAATGTCACCCTCCAGATCATCCCGCTGAGTGCCACCGGTCACGCCGCGACCGCCGGCGCGTTCAGCGTGCTGCGCTTCCCGCAGGCGGATCTCCCCGATGTGGTCTACCTGGAGCACCTGACCAGCGCGCTGTACCTCGACAAGCGCGACGAGCTGGACGCCTACACGCACGTCCTCGACAACCTCACCGTCGCCGCTCCGCCGCCGCAAGAGGCCGAGGAGCAACTCACCACGATCCTCGAGCAGCTCGACTAGATTCCTGCTGCGCCGCTGTCCGTTCCTCAAGGTCTGCGAGCGACAGCATGGATCAGCTGGGTAGACACCTGCCCGGTGCTGAGTAAAACGCCGACTCGCCGACTCTGCTCTTCGGCCTCCAGGTACCCGTCATCGCGACCGTGCGCGGCCCCGATCACCTCATCCACCCGATCAGCACGCTCGCTCCACGACAGCGGGACCTCGACAGGTGCCGCGACCTGCTCGCGTACGTCGAATTCCGCCTTGTCCAGCAGGGCATCCAGCTCATCCTGCAACGGGAAGACGTTGCCCTCTGGCATCGGTTCCAGCGGTCCGGCCTGCTGCGCCACCAACACGAGCAGCCCAAGAGATCCACCAGGAGCCAGTACGCGATGCAGCTCCTGCAGCAAAGCAAGCTTGTCGTCCACGGTGCACAACACCCCCAGCGACCAGGCCACATCAACCGACCCGGTCTTCAGCGGGACCGCCAACCCATCAGCAGCCGCGACCGGCAAGCCGAACAGCCGAGCTGCAGCACGACAAGCCCCCGGCATCGGATCCACCAGCACAGCCTGTACGCCGTACCGTCGGCTCACCCACGCGGCCGGTCCACCGACACCCGCACCCAGGTCGAGCAGCAGATCTCCCGCACCGAGCCCGCATGCCTCCGCCAGCCAAGCCAACGAGGCCGGGCTCGCACTGCCGCGACAGCCGGCCGGAATCGCGTACTCCGGACCCAGTGTCTCCACCGCGTCGGCTGTCCATTCCGCGACTGAGTCGAACTCCTCGTGCATCGCCGTATCAGCCATCAAGCACCCTCCCAGACCTCAGTACCCCGGCCCCAAGCACGGAGGCTTGCCGAGAGTAAGTAAGTACCAGGGGTTGACACAGCGCGGTCAGGTGACAACTATTTGTCACGTCACCGCCCCTGACAAGGTTGTCATTCGCGCCTGCCAGCGCTTGACGGCCGTCCGCCCACGCCGGTAACTCACGAGCGGTCGACAGTTCCTGGCACCGGCCAGGTCCATTCCGTGTATGAGGACCGGAAGGACGATCACCATGAAATCGACCGTATCCCGTGTAGCAGTGTTGTTCGCGGCAGTGGCAGCAACAGTTCTCGGCGCCATCCCAGCGGCTTCCGCGGCACCCGCCCCGGACCAGCCGACCATGCAGCTGAGCGCCACCACCGCCGACCCTGAGGGCGTGCGTTTCGTGCCGGGCAAGGGTCAGGCCGTTCCGCCGAAGATCACCGGCTGGGACGTTCCGAACGCCCGCCAGTACTACCTCGAGGCCTCCTGCAACCAGTGGGCCGGCGAGATCCGCCAAGGTGCGGCCGCCTGGAACCAGTTGAGTGAAGGCGGCGGCACCCCGGTCGGCTGCCAGACCAGCTACATCACCGACTGCGGTGGCACCGGCGCGATCATCGGCTGCAACTACGGCGCCGGCGGCCGCATCACTTTGGTGCCGACGGCAACCGGTCAGGTCGCGTTGCTGGCGGCCCATGAGTTCGGCCATGACTGGTACGGCCACTCCGGCGACGGCTGCGCCAACTGGAACAGTCCCGCCGACGTGATGCGAACGACCATCTGCGGCTAGAGCCCGACAAGCCAGTGGCGTGCCGCCCCCCACGGGATCGGCACGCCACTGGTTCGGTTCCGGTCGGATCAGGTGCCGGCGAGCGGGTAGATCAGCGGCAGGATCTTGTAGTCGTCAGCATTCGGGACCAGCGAGATGTAGGTCCCGGAGTACAGGCAGCTCGAGGTCGACGTGTTGTGGTTCAGCGCCAGCGCGTGGCCGAGCTCGTGGCAGGCGACCGTGCGGTGCTCGTTGGCGGTCAAGGTGTAGCTGTCGTTGAGCTTGACCGAGACCGGGCCCTGAGTGTTCGGGGTCCAGCTCGTCTGGCCGTACCAGCCGGTGCTGCCGTAGGAGCCATTGGCAACGGTCACGCAGTGCACGCCGCTCGGGCAGGCCGTCCATCCGGACTTCCAGAACGAGTCGATGCCGGTGGCCCGGTTCCACTCGGTGACCGAGGCAACGACCGGCCAGGCCGACGAGGTGGAGTCCAGGAAGTAGACCTGCGGGTCCTTGTAGCTGCCGTAGTCCCACTGGTGGTCACACCACTGCCGAGCCGTTCCCTCGCTCAAGCAGGCCAGGGCTTTCGGCGCGGCGGGCTGACTGGACGGCGGCGCCTGTCCCTTGCTCAGTACTCCGGTGACGCCGCTGCTGCGGAGCTTCTCCCGCAACTGGTCCGGTGTGACGCCCTTGGCGGGGTCGTAGATCGTCACCGTCGTGTTGCCTGCCCGGTCCTTGCCGGTGACGTAAACCGTGTCGTGATCGGAGTCCGCGGCTGCGACGGTGGCCGCGGCTGGTTCTACTGGCTGGGCGTTACTGCTGGTGCTCAGTGCGACGGCGGCGAGCATGCCGGCGGCGCCGATGGCAGCAATACGTTTCGCTAGCCTCACGATGTCCCTCTCGATAGCGAAGTGCGGTTCCCCTGAGTGATCGAACCGCCACTTCACCGCAACATCGATGGCATTGTTTGGCTAGGTGTGAAACGTTTGATCATCACCGTTCAGGCGTGAACGGCATCCACGATCTGGGACGGTCGGTGAGACGGCCCGAACGAGAAGCCGTCTTCGGTGCCCAGCTCTCCCGAACTCAAAACAAGCGCTGAATTTCGGCCAGTCCGAGCCACTCGGCCAGGCTGTCCAATTCACCCTGAATGCCCTTGTGCACCGCACGGGTGAAAGGGACGTCCTCGTGCAGCGCGTTCACCCGCAGCACCGACGCCTTGCGATCGGCGAGCACGTCGGCCTTGCCCACCAACTGGTCGCCGTGCAGGATCGGCAGCGCGAAGTACCCCCAGCGGCGCGCGGCCACCGGCTTGTACATCTCCAGCGTGTACTCGAAGTCGAAGATCTCCTGCGCCCGGCCACGATTGTGGATCAGCCGGTCGAACGGTGACAGCAACGCAGTACGGCCGGCGAAGTCATCGGCCTCCAGCAAGGCCGGATCCACGCGCCACTCCCCCTTGGTGCCTTCGACCTCGGCGGGCTCGCCGGCCAGTCCGACGATCCAGGGCTCGACCGGCACCGCCGTGCCCTTGGCCCGCGCGATCCCCAACGACTGCAGGCGTCGCTCGTTCTGCCGCCGCGTCGCCTCCTCAACTGTCGGAACGACCACATCGGCCGGATAGACCCGCTCGGCCAGATCCCACTTCCGCTCCCGGCCGACCCGGCCGGCGATCGCCACCTCGCCGCGCGCCATCAGGCATTCGAGCATCTTGGTCACGTTGCGATCGTTGGTCCAGCCGGTCGACGCCCACGGTTCCACCGAGGTGTCCGGGATCTCGCGCGAGACCAGCGGCCCGCGCTCGCCGAGCAGCCGCAGGATGTCCTGATGCAAGCCGTCGTTCTTCCGCATCCACTCGCGGGCCCGCTCCCACGTCGGCTGCTCCTCCGAACCGGCCAGGTACAACCCGACGTCACTCGTCGGGCGGACCAGCGCGTTGTACTCGAAGAGCGTCCGATCCACCTCCAGCGCCTGCCGCAACTGCGCCGGCTCGTACGCCGCACCCAACCGACTCCACGCCACCAGATCCGCATTGGGAGCAACCGCTGCCGTCGGATCGACCTGCAGCAAGGTCAACCGCTCGACCACCGTCAGCAGGTCCGTCGGCCGATCAGCTGTCAGCAACTGCGCCCGTACTGCGATCCGCCGCGCCTGCTGCTTCGTCAGCCGGTGAACCATTCAGTCCCACTCCCAGTCGATACCCACCACGCCACGATCGGCCGACGGTACTACGAGGTGGACACGCCCGTCCGGCGTCATCATCAGCTCGCGGCGCAGGAAGTCCGCCCCGCCGGAGTTGTGCCGCCGGAACTCGCTCACCCGCACCGGCAACGCCTCCCTGGCGAACTGGATCTCCAGCACGTGATGGGCGCCGGCCCACTCGTGGAAGCGGTAGTAGTGCGTCGACGGCATCCCGTTGAGGTCGACGATCTCATAGTGCACGACCGCGGTGTCCCCGACCATCAGCGTTCGATCGAGCAGCAGTTCGCCGAGGACAGCGCTGGCGTCGTGATCGCGGGCCACCCGGCCGGTGCGGCAGCCGGCCAGGCCGCGAGGCACGATCCGCGCCGCGTCCGAACCCGGCTCGCCCTGGTGCACGACGATCTGGCGATCCACCTCCTTGACCGCGACCAAGGCCTGGATCACCCGCTTGGAGACCAGACTGTGGTCCGCGCCGATCACGATCTCCTCGACCACCGTGATGCTGCGCATCCGGCCGTGGGCGTCCCGGCGTACCTCGTCGAGCAGGCGGATCAGGGTCGCGGCGTTCTCGGCCACGGAGTACGGGCGGGTCGGCGCTTCGGGGGTCGGCGGGATCCGGACAGCGAGCCAGCCGGTCGGCAGGTCCAGCAACTCCTCGAGGGCCGTGACCACGGCCAGCGAGCCCGCGCGCGGATGCCGACTGCCGCCCTGCCAGGTGCTGAGCGTCGCGACACCGACATGCAGACCTTGATCGGCGAGCCGGGCCTGGATTCGGTTGAGGGCCAGCCCACGGTTCGCGATCGCGGCGCGGAGCGCATCGGCGAACGGCGCTTCCGGGCCGACATCCGGGACGTGGAACCGCGCTTCCGTCATCGTCCGCTCCCGTGCCGGGGCCAAGTCGGCGTTCAGTGTAAACGTTCACAACCCCGCCGAGCAGCTACCGGCTCACTGCTGTTCACCTCGTGTCGGTTGTTCACACCAGCGCGGAGAGGCCCGAATCACACCTTGTCCCGCCGTGCCCGAGTGATCACGATGAGTGCCCTCACCGCCCCAGTGAAGGAGGCCCCCTATGAGGAGGGTCAGCATTCCCCGCACCAGGTCGTGGCTCGCGGCAACGATCGTCGGACTGGCAGCGCTGCTGCCGCTCGCGCCGATCGCGTCCGCCGCCCCCGCACCCGCCCCCGCCACGTCGAAGGTGCTGGCCAGCCGGTACCTGAACGTCACCGGCCAGGCCCAGGAGAAGTCGAACTGGTGCTGGGCCGCGACCGGCAACAGCATCGCGAAGTACTACGGCAAGAACTACTCGCAGAACCAGTTCTGCAACCTGGCCTTCGGCTACAACCAGAACGCCAGTTGCCCGAACAACCAGGCGACGCTCGCCAACGACCAGCGCGCGTTCGGCTCGATCGGGATCAGCCAGGGCAGCTACGTCAACGGCACCCTGAGCTTCAACACCATCGTCACCGAGATCAACGCCAACCGCCCGGTGATGACCCGGATCGGCTGGAAGTCCGGCGGCGGTCACATGATGGACATCATCGGCTACGACTCGTCCAACTCGTCGATCGAGTACTACAACCCGTGGGGCAGCGATCCCCGGTACAACTACTCGACCTACAACTGGTACCTGAACAACTCGCAGTTCGCCTGGACGCACTCGCTCTACCGGATCGGAGCCTGAGCCATGATCCCCGTGAAGCACCTGGTACTGCGCGCAGCCGCCGGCCTGGTCGGCACCTTCCTCGCCTTCTCAGCCACCGGAACGGCGCTGGCGGCCACCGGCCCCGACCTCGCCGCGGCCGCCACCGCGGCCCACTCGACCGAAGCCACCCAACTCCTCGACAAGGCCGCTCAGGGCGCCGGATTCGCCAAGAGCGCGGCCGGCTCGAAGCTCGCCGTCCAGCAGGCCACCATCCCGGTGTACGCGCTGAGCGCCGACTTCGTCCGCACCGGCGCCGGTGACGTCGGCACCCTCTGGTACGTCGCAACCCCGGCCGCGAAGGGCAGCGCCAAGCTGACCGTCTTCACCGCCCCCGACCAGGCCGGCGCCTGGCACCCGGTCAATGTTGCCAGTGGCAATACCGAGGCCACGATGGCGGCGGCGGCGCGGGGCGGCAAGCTCCTGACCGAGCCGCAGATCGGCGCCTGGTACTCCGTCACCGGCAGCACTCTGCGCGCCCTCAACGCGGAGGCGACCAAGGCGGTCGGCAGCAGCTCGATCAGCCTGACGGCGTACCGGCAGCAGGTCAGCAGCCGCTACGCGGACAAGCAGGCCGACAGCGCCTACGCGAAGAACGGCGCCGCCGGCGGCTACAGCGAGTCGGTCACCACGCAGCAGCCGGAGGACGGCAACGGCACCTGGCTGATCCTCGCGGCCGGTTCGACGGTGGTGCTGGCTCTCGGCGCGACGACCCTGATCGCCCGCCGCAAGCGCACCGCCTGAGCACCACCTGAGCAGTACCGGATCGCCCGGATCGCCCGGGTCCGAGGAGCCCCTCCCTCGGACCCGGGCGATCTTGCCGTGAACTTTTCCTGACCTGAAATATCCAGCGGACCCTCCTGCGGCTACGATTGGGACAGCACCAAACACCGGCGACGCTTCTCGCGCCGCCGATCACCTCGTGACGGCTGCGCCTGCTGACTGGCATCGACTGTCGATGGTCGATTCCACCCGGTGGCCCGGACCACTTCCTGCGACGTTCGTGTCGTCCACGCGAGGGCGTGCGGTGCCGCCGTACCGCCTCGGCAAACTCGCCGGGGCAGTTTTGAGGAGGAAAGTTTGGCCCGACGAGGCCAGCGTCAGCCCGACGCTCGGCGTACCGCTGCTGCTCCCCGTAAGCGCCGTCCTGCCCGCGATGCCGAGGGACTGATCCCGGTACTCGCGCGCGCCGTACGGGAGATCGAGGCCGCCGTCGAGCGGTCGAACGTGCAGCCGTCCGTGCGGACCAAGTTCCAGGTCGTCGCGCTGCTGGTGCGCGAGGAGCGGGCCCGGGTCAACGGCGACGCCAAGGCCACCGAGGCCTACCGCACCACCCAGCTGCGCCGGCTGGACGGTCTCGCGACCATCCTGGCCAAGAGCGCCGCGCTCGAGCCGTCGCTGCTGATGCTGCTCGCCGAGGACGCGGTGGTCTCCGAGGCCGCCTCCGCCCTCAAGCGCGACATGCAGCGTGCTGCCGGCGAGGAGCCGCCCGAGGTCGAGACCCCGGTCTTCGAGCCGCCGACGCCGGCCGTCGCGCCGCCGCGGCAGGTCGTGCCGCAGTCGGTCGTCTCGCGACAGCTGGCGAACCCGTTCCTCGCTCCCGACTTCAGCGCCGCCGCTGCCGTCCCGCGCCAGTCGCAGGCGCGTCGCCTGTCCGGCTGGGAGCTGATCAACCCGCTGCTCAAGTCCTTCGAGTTCGCTGCCGCGTCGGCGAGCAAGTCGCTTCCTGCGCCCGCGGCTCTGCAACTGCCGGGCGGCCAGGAGTTGATGCCCCACCAGGCGCAGCTGGTCGCGGCTGCCGCTGAGGGTCACCGCACCTTCCTGCTGGCCGATGAGCCGGGCCTCGGCAAGACGGCCCAGGCGCTGCTCGCCGCACAGGCGGCGAACGCGTACCCGCTGCTGGTCGTCGTACCGAGCGTCGTGAAGACGAACTGGGCCCGCGAAGTCGGGATCTGGACGCCGAAGCGGGTCGCCACCGTGATCCAGGGCGACGGCGACACGATCGACGGTTTCGCCGACATCGTCATCGTCAACTACGAGGTGCTGGACCGGCACGTCGGCTGGCTCGGCGAGCTGGGCATGCGCGGCATGGTCGTCGACGAGGCGCACTTCATCAAGAACAAGAAGTCGCAGCGCTCCCGCAACGTACTGGCGCTGGCCGAGCGGATCCAGTCCCGGACCGTCCGGCCGCTGCTGATGGCGCTGACCGGCACCCCGCTGATCAACGACATCGACGACTTCAAGGCGATCTGGCAGTACCTCGGCTGGATCGACGAGAAGGCGCCGCGGGCCGAGCTGATGGCCAAGCTCGACGACACCGACCTGACCCCGGCCGACCCCGGTTTCTACGCGGCCGCCCGGTCCTGCGTGATCGACATGGGCATCGTCCGTCGCCGCAAGGTCGACGTCGCCGCCGACATCCCGGCCCGCCGGATCGCCGACCTTCCGGTCGAGCTGGACGGCGCGGCCGGCCGCTCGATCCGGGCCGCCGAGCGTGAGCTCGCCGACCGGCTGGTCAAGCGGTACGAGACCGCACTGCAGACCCGTACGTCGGGCGTCACGGTCGAGGGCATCGACCACGACCTGGTCCGCGCGGTCGCGGGCTGGGAGCGCACCGAGCAGGCCAAGGCGAAGAACGGCGACAACATCTTCAGCCTGGTCCGCCGGATCGGCGAGGCGAAGGCCGGCCTGGCCGCCGACTACGCCGCGCAGCTCGCGCACAACGTCGGCAAGGTGGTCTTCTTCGCCCGGCACATCGAGGTGATGGACACCGCCGAGGCGCTGTTCGCCGAGCGCGGTATCAAGTACGCCTCGATCCGCGGCGACCAGACGCCGAAGAAGCGGCAGACCAACATCGACGCCTTCGTCAACGACCCCGAGGTCTCCATCGCGGTCTGCTCGCTGCTGACCGCCGGCGTCGGCCTCAACCTGCAGGTCTCCTCGAACGTCGTGCTGGCCGAGCTGTCCTGGACGAACGCCGAGCAGACCCAGGCGATCGACCGGGTGCACCGGATCGGCCAGGAAGAGCCCGTCACGGCCTGGCGGATCATCGCCGCCCAGACCATCGACACCCGGATCGCCGACCTGATCGACGCCAAGGCCGGCCTCGCCGCCCGAGCCCTGGACGGCTCGGACGAAGAGGTCACGTCCTCGGCAGACCTTCAGCTGGAAGCCTTGGTCACCCTCCTCACCAACGCCCTGGAGCGCTAGCCGAACCACTTGGTGAGGTGTGCGGCGAGGTCCTGCTGGTCCTCGCCGATCCACGCCACGTGGCCGTCGGGGCGCAGCAGTACGGCGGGAGCATCCAGCTCTTCGCTGGTGTCGACGACGTGGTCGACCCGGTCCGACCAGCCTTCCACCGAGAGCTTTCCGCCGGTCTGGTCGAGCAGTAGCCCACGACCTGTGTGCATCAGCTCGTACAACCGTCCATCGGTCAGCGTCACGTCCCGCAACCGACGGCCGAGCAGGTCAGGACCTTCGCCGAAGTCGTAGCGGATGCCGATCGCGATGATCTTCTCGGTCAGGAACCGGTTGACCTCGTCGAAGTCCATCAGCTCGGTCATCAACCGGCGGACCGCCTGCGGGCCGGGCTCGGTGGACATCAGCACGCCCTGCGCCCGGGTGTTGGTCAGCACATCGGCCGCCACCGGATGCCGCTCGGAGTGATAGCTGTCCAGCAACCCTTCCGGCGCCCAACCGTTGACCTCGGCAGCCAGCTTCCACCCCAGGTTGAAAGCATCCTGTACGCCGAGATTGAGCCCCTGCCCACCCAGCGGTGGGTGCACATGCGCCGCGTCACCCGCCAGCAACACCCGCCCGGTCCGATACCGCTCGACCAGCCGGGTCGAATCCCCGAACCGGGACAACCACCGCGGCGAGTGCACCCCGAAGTCGGTCCCAGCCGTCACCTGCAACTGCTTCTTGAACTCCTCCAGTGTCGGCGGCACCGACCGATCCCCGACCAGCCCATCAGCCGGTACGACGATCCGGTACCTCCCCTCACCAACAGGCCCCGCGCCGAAGAACAACTGGGTTTTGCGCACCTCGGTCATCACCGCCGTCACCACCTCGGGATCGGCGGTCAGCTCCATCTCCCCCAGCAGCGTCTCCGTCGTACTCGGCTCACCGGGGAACTCGACCCCCAGCAGCCGCCGCACCGTACTGCGCCCACCGTCGCACCCGACCAGGTACTTCGCTCGCAACTCCTCGCCATCGGCCAACTCGACCGTGACGCCGTCGTCGTCCTGACTCAGCCCGACGACCTCACACCCACGCCGCAGCTCGGCGCCGACCTCGGCCGCATGTTCGAGCAGCACCCGGTCCGTCACCGGCTGCAGGATGCTGAGGACATACGGATGCGCCGTGTCCAGCCCCGGCGCCTGCGGTTTGGAGATACCGGCGAAGAAGCCGCCCAGCGGATATTGCTTGCCCAACGCAAGGAACCGGTCGAGCAGCCCGCGCTGGTCCATCACCTCGATCGTGCGCGCGTGCATCCCGAGCGACCGGACGATCGGCGTCGGCTCGAGATCCCGGTCCAGCACCAGCACGTGGACTCCGTGCAGCCGCAGCTCGGCGGCCAGCATCAGTCCGGTCGGTCCGGCTCCGGCAACAATCACGTCGTACATGAAACCCCCGAATCACCTGCGTTTTCTGCCAACGGTCGAGGATTCTCCAACACCACCCGGGCCTTGCGGCAAGCCCACCCCTGCGCTATAAATTAGAAGAGGCAAGAAGAGACTCTCTTCTTGCCTTTAGTGTTGCCCCATGAAGTTCGACCAGTTCACCGTGACGATCCTGACGTTGCGCCCCGACGCTCCCGTGCTGACCGACGAGGAAGCCGCCGCCCTCCAGGACCGCCACCTCGCCCACGGCGCCGACCTGCAGGACCGCGGCATCATCCTGGCCCGCGGCCCGCTGACCGACCAGGACGACGAAAGCCTCCGCGGCATCTCCATCTGGTCGGTCGACCAGGCCACCGCCCGCGCCCAAGCCGAAGCCGACCCACCCGTCCAGATCGGTCGCCTCTCGGTCCAGGTGATGACCTGGCTGATGCCCGCCGGCAACCTGTCCTTCACCCAGGTCCGAGCCCCCCGCTCCATCGCCGAAGCCACCTCCGACTGACCTTCGCCGTGCTGGGTTGGGGTTGTGGGTAGCCTGGTCTCGATGATTACCGGGCGTGCGGTGGTGGACACCGTGCTGTCGCGCGTCGTGTTCGCGCTGGGTGTGCTTGGGGTCATCGGGGTGATCGTCGGGCACGGGGTCACGCTGGATCGGGCGGCGGTGGGCGGTCTGGTCGATGGGCCGACTGTCCAGCAGGTCGTCGTCATGGATGACGGTGTCGAGCTGCTGAGTGTGCCGGTGGCCTGGACTCTCGAGTTGGCCGAGGTGCTGGTGGCGACGCCGACCGCGCCGCCCGACCATTGCAAGGATGCCTGCGCGGCGTTCCTGTCGTCGGGGACCGTGTTGCTGTTCGGCTGGGCGGCTTGCCGGCTGATCAGTGGCAAGCGGCAGCTCACGCCACGGCGTACTGCGATTCACGCATTGACGGCGGCCGATTCCCACGGCTGGCGGGTTCTCTCGCCGGTCAAGCTCGGCATTCTGCGGATTTAGACCACTCGCACCTTTCGGGATCGGTTTGCCGGGCGTCGTCGCCGGCGGCCTGGTCCTGCCTTGTCCCGTCCTGGTGGTCCTGAATCCGTAACAGCGAGGTACTCATGAGCTTCAACGCACGTCTTTCCATCGGCATCGCCGCGGCCTTCGCCGTGGTGGTGATCGCCCTGCTCGCCCTGAACGGCGGCGGGTCCGACAGCAACGCCGCTCCATCGGCCGGCAGCAGCACCGGCACCGACCGGCACGAGCGCCTGGTTCGATCCGACAGCCACAAACTGAACGTTGCTACAGACAACAAGGTGACCTTCGTCGAGTTCCTCGACTTCGAGTGCGAGTCCTGCCGGGCCGCATTTCCCGCCGTCGAGCAACTCCGCAAGGAGTACGCCGGCAAGGTGACCTTCGTGGTCCGCTACTTCCCGATCCAGTCCCACTTCAACGCCGAGCGGGCCGCCCGTGCTGTCGAAGCCGCCTCGAAGCAGGGCAAGTTCGAGCAGATGTACCAGCGGATGTACGAGACGCAGACCGAGTGGGGCGAGCAGCAGGTCCCGGCCGACGCGCGGTTCCGTGCGCTGGCCAAGGAGCTCGGCCTCGACCTGGCCGCGTTCGATCTCGCCTACAACGACCCGGCCACCCTCGAGCGGGTGAAGCGGGACGCCGCCGACGGCGAGGCGCTCGGAGTGACCGGTACGCCGACGTTCTTCGTCAACGGCGAGAAGCTCGAGCCGAGGTCCATCGACGACCTCAAGGCGAGTATCGATGCCGCCCTCAAGTAGCGCGACCGGGCCGATCCCCCGGGTGTTCCCGTGGTTGCTGCTGATCGGCGGCGTCGCGGGAACGCTCGCGGCCGGCGTGCTGACGGTGGAGAAGTTCGCCGTACTGCGTGATCCCAGCTACGTCCCGTCGTGCAGTATCAACCCGGTGCTGTCCTGCGGCACGGTGATGACCAAGCCGCAGGCGGAGGCGTTCGGCTTCCCCAACCCGCTGCTAGGAATCGCCGGTTTCGCGATGGTCGCGGTGATCGGCGCCGCGCTGCTGGCCGGCGCTGCCTTCCGCCGCTGGTTCTGGCTGGGCCTGCAAGCGGGCGTGACGTTCGGGGTCGTGTTCGTGCACTGGCTGATCTTCCAGAGCCTCTACCGGATAGGCGCGCTCTGCCCGTACTGCATGGTCGTCTGGGCAGTCACCATCCCGCTCTTCTGGTACGTGACCCTGCACAACTTCAACCTCAGAGCCATGAGCCGGTACCACGGCGTCGTGCTGACCGTCTGGTTCGTCCTGCTGCTCACGCTCATCGGCGAGCAGTTCTGGTCGTACTGGCGCACGCTGCTCTGACAGCTCAGACGAGCAAGCCGGTGGCGTACATGACCAGCAACCCAGCCGCTACGCCACCGGCCACCGTCGGATCCAGCAGCTTGCCCGTGCTGGACTTGAGGCTCGGCGCGAGCTGGATGATCACCTGAACGATCGCGCCGACCCCAACGCCGAACAGCGCCGACGCGAGCGCGGCATCGTTGACGGAGGCACCGATCGCCGCGCCGATAATCGCTGGTCCGCCGGCCAGCAAGCCGAGGCCGAGGAGCCGGAGTACGGGCGGTCGGTGGTGGGCCAGCGGTGCCACGATGGCCAGACCCTCGGTGGTGTTGTGCAGGGCGAAGCCGACCACCAGCGCGGCGCCCAGCGCCAGCTCGCCGACGGCGTACGCCGAACCGATCGCGAGCCCTTCGCCGAGGTTGTGCAACCCGATGCCGATGGCAATCATCAGCGCGAGCCGGCTGCCGTCGCGCCGCGCGCCGGGCCCAGCCTCCGTCTGCTTCGACTCGCGGCCTTTGAGCCACCGATCGACCGCCGTCAACGCCAGGAAGGACAACCCGGCACCCAGAACGACCAGCAACGGACCCCCGAACGCCCCGCCCGACCCGGCGGCGAGTTCAAGCCCTTCGATCGCCGCATCAACGGCCAGGAACGCGAGCAGCCCGACCGTCAGCGCCATCAACCACCGCATGACCCGCACCCGGACTCTCCGCAGTACAGGCAGGAAGATCATCCCGAGCGCAACCGGGATGACACCCACGTAAGTGCCGAGCAACGCCATCAACCCGAGCAACCCCGCGCCTGCCCCGGGCGACTCAACAGCAGCCGGGATCTCGTGCTCGATCACCGCGCCGGTCGAGGTCAGCATCGCGACCGTGTACGGCTGCCCCTCGGCCCACGGGTAGTCGACCCGAACGACCTCCCGGCCGAGCCGGCCCAACGGCTCCTCAGCTCCGGTGAAACCCGCGTACGCATCGTTGACCGCGATCTGAGCGACCTGAACCGGATCAGGTCCGGTGTTGCGCAGCGTCAGCTCGATGATCCCCGGCGACAGCGATACCCGCTCGACAGCCAACTCCTCCACCGGCGGACCGGTCCGCTCGGGCAGACTGCGGCTCCCGAGGACGGCGAGCGCGGTCAGCCCGATCGCCACCAGCACCGCCAGACCGATCGCAACGGCCAGCACCGGCGGACGTCCACGAAGGTCGGAGACGCTCACTCGGTCACCTCGAAGAAGCCCATCCAGCCCAGATCGGCGAACTCGCTCTTGTGCGCGTGGAACATGTACTTGCCCAGATGCGGGAACCTCAGTTCGCAGATCCCGCGCTGCCCCTGCGCCTGGACCACGGTGTCGGTGTACTCCGAGGGCTCCAGCCGGGTGCCGGTCGGGTAGTAGTCGAAGAAGTTGCCGTGCAGGTGGAAGCTGTTGATCGGGTCGTACTCGAGGATGTTCGACAGGTAGATCCGCACCAGCTCACCACGCTTCACCTGCACCGGCTCGTGCATGTAGTGGAACGGGATCCCGTTGACGGCGTACAGCTGATTGCCCTGGGCATCGAAGTTGGTGTTGTAGCCGTTCATCACCATCACCAGCTCGTCCGCCTTCGGGCGCGGCTGCGGCGGGTCGATGATGAAGGTGCCGTACAGACCACGCGCGATGTGCTCGGCCAGCGGCCCGACATGACAGTGGTAGAGGTGGATCCCGAACGGCTCGGCGTCGAACTCGTAGACGAACTCGCCGCCCGGCTCGATCACCCCGCGGCCGATCCCCGGCACACCGTCCATCTCGGCCGGATGGATGCCGTGGAAGTGCATCGTGTGCGGGTGCTCGGAGCCGTTGACGAACTTGATCCGCAGCCGGTCCCCGGCCGTGCAGCGCAGCGTCGGTCCGGGCACGCTCCCGTTGAAGGTCCAGCTGGGGAACCGGACACCGGGCGCGACCTCGATCTCCCGGTCGATCGCGAAGATCTCCCACTCCCGCAGCGTGCGGCCGCCGGGCAGTTTGGAGGTCTTGCCGTAGTCGAAGCTGCGGAGGATCTCGGTGGGGTTGAACCCGTTCGCGACGTGATCGACCTGACCGCCGCGGAAGCTCGGACCGTTGACGCCACCGCCGTGCGCTGCATGGGAACCGTGCTGGACTGGTGGGGTCGGATCGGCGTAGGAAGCTCCAGGGATGGCACCCAAGGCAACTCCCGCTCCACCGACCAGGAACCCTCGGCGAGAAGCGCCGGACATCAGGCGACCTCTCCGTGCACGAGATCTGCGAGCATCGGCGCCAGCGCGTGCCGCTCCGCACCGACCTTCACCCACAACGGCCCGCCGAACGGCTCACGATCAATCACCTCCAGCTCAGCCCCCGGGGTGACGCCACGCTCAGCCAGGTACCGCAACGCGGCGCTGTCATCATCGGCAACCCGCTCGACCCGGAACCTGCTCCCAGCCGGTACGCCGCCCAACGGCGACGCCCACGACTCCACATGCCGCCCCTTACGCGGCGGGATCGGGTCACCATGCGGGTCATGCGTGGGATGCCCGAGGTACGCGTCGATCCGATCCTCGAGCCGCTCGCTGAGCGCATGCTCCAGGATGTCGGCCTCCTCGTGCACCTCGTCCCAGTTCAGCCCCAGTACTTCGACCAGGAACGTCTCGACCAGCCGATGCCGCCGGGTCACTCCCCTGGCGTGCCGCTCCCCGTGCCCGGTCAGCCTGATCTCGTGGCCCGCCGACCTGGTCAGCAGCTCACCGGCTTCGAGCCGCTTCAGCATCGCCGAGACCGTCGGCGGCGCGACCCGCAACTGTTCTGCCAGCCCGGAGGTCGTCACGGGCACCTTTCGGCCGGCCAGCTTGAAGATCGTCCGCAGACAGTCCTCGACCGCCTCGGTATGGGAGATCTCGCAGCACTCGGCCGTTTGAGGAGTCACAGCCAGAGATTAGCCTTGTCTAATCCTCAGGGCCAGCCGTCGCTAACTCAGCCTGATCTTCCGGCCCGCGCGGATGCCGTTCCCGATGACCAGCACCTCAGCCAGCTCATGGGAGGCGACCACCGCGGCCAACCCGAGCATGCCGGTCGCCGCCAGCGGCACCAGAATCACCAGGATTCCGCCGGAAAGCAGCAGATTCTGGGTGAAGATCCTGCGCGCCGCCCGGGTGTGGGCGATCGCGTCGGGCAGCCGGCGGAGATCCTCTCCCATCAGCGCGACCTCGGCTGCCTCGATCGCCACGTCGCTGCCCATCGCGCCCATCGCGATCCCGGCATCCGCGGTCGCCAGCGCAGGCGCGTCGTTGATCCCGTCGCCGACCATCGCCACCGGCCCGCGAGCCTGCAACTCGGTCACGATGCGCGCCTTGTCCGCCGGCAACAACTCGGCCCGTACGTCGCTGATCCCCGCCTCGGCGGCAATCGCGGCCGCAGTACGGGCGTTGTCGCCGGTCAGCATCACGACGTCGATCCCCAGAGCCCTGAGCCGCGCCACCGCCTCAGCCGCCTCCGGCCGAATCTCATCGCGGACGGCGATCGCACCAAGCAGAACGCCGTCCTGCTCGACCAACACCACAGTCGCCCCGGCGTCCTGCAACCGCTCGACATCAGCCGCCAGCGAGCCGGCCGCAACAAACCCAGGCTTCCCCAACCGCGCCTCCCGCCCATCCACACGCCCCCGCACCCCGCGTCCAGGCACGGCTTCCGTCGCAGTTGCCCGACGAGGCTGCACCAGCAAGTCGTTGAGCAGTAACCGCGAGCCGGTGCCGACAACTTGAGGTTCGGCGGCGATCGGCGCACAACAATCCGTGCCACCACAACAAGAACTCAGCGAGTCTCCAGAATCACCAGCCTCGGCGAGGATTGCGGCGGCCAGCGGATGCTCGCTGCGCACCTCCAACGCAGCTGCCACCGCGAGCACCTCCTCTCGCGACCGACCCGGCGCAGCGACGATCTCGATCACCCTCGGCTGGTTCCGAGTCAATGTCCCGGTCTTGTCGATCGCGACCACCCGCACCGCCCCGAGCGCCTCGACAGCAGCACCACCCTTGAGCAGCACCCCAGCCTTCGACGCCGATCCAATGGCAGCGACCACCGCCACCGGCACCGACAACGCGAACGCACACGGCGCAGCCGCCACCAGGACAACCAACGACCGCCCGATCCACACCCCAGGATCACCCAGCAGACTCCCCAGCCCAGCAACCAACGCCGCCAGCACGAGCACGCCAGGGACCAGCGGACGGGCGAGCTTCTCCGCCAGCCGCTGGCTCGCCCCCTTCCGCTCCTGCGCCTCGTGCACCAGGTGGACCAGCTTCGACAACGAGTTGTCCTCAGCCGTCGCCGTGACAGTGACCTCCAGTACGCCGGCACCATTGACCGTCCCAGCGAAAACCTCGACCCCCGGCCCGACCTCGACCGGCACCGATTCGCCAGTGACCACCGACGTGTCCACCGCACTACGCCCGGACGCGACCACCCCATCCGTCGCGACCCGTTCCCCCGGCTTGACCACGAACGTCTCGCCGACGCGCAGATCCTCCGGAGCGACCTGTACCTCCGCGCCACCTCGCAGTACCGTCGCGATCGGCGGCACGAGACTCAGCAGCGCGCGCAGACCGTGCTGGGTCCGCGCGATCGCGTACTCCTCCAGCCCCTCGGCGATCGAGAACAGCACCGCCAGCATGGCGGCCTCGCCATAGTTGCCCAGCGCAACCGCTCCGGCCGCGGCCAGGGTCATCAACAGGCCGACCCCGATCCGGCCCCGCAGCAGCCCGCGGAGAGTGCCGGGCACGAACGTCGCCGCGCCGATCAGCAGCGCAATCAGCTCAGCGGCCCGCGCCCAACCGTCCGGCAGGACAAGAGCACTCAGAAGAATCGCAGCGGCAACCGCTGCAGCCTGGAGCTCGCGCACCCGCCAGACGGCAGCCGGCGGAGTCGCGTCCAACGCACCACCAACCTCACGATCAGCAGCAGCCGACGACCCGCCAGTCCCGCAGCAGGCGTCACCCACGAGACACCGGCGAGCAGTCATAGTCCTCAGGACCACAGACCTCATCCGCCGCGCCGTCATGATCGACCAGCAGCACCAACGCCGACAATTCCGCGAGCGCATGCGCCAGTTTCGGATCAGCCAACTCGTACCGCACCCGCCGCCCGACCTGAACGGTCTTGACCAGCCCGCACCCACGCAGACAAGCCAGATGGTTCGACACGTTGCCGCGCGTCATCCCTAGGGAATCCGCCAGATCCGACGGATACGCCGGCTCGACCAGCAGAGCGAGCAGCAACCGCCGGCGATTCTCGTCCGCCAACGCCGTCCCGACCCGCGCCAACGCCCCAGCATCCACCGCCACCGAACTCATGCGGATGACGATACAGCGAGCGCTGAATCAAGCCAAGGCTGTATCAATCACACCAGCGGCGGCAGCAGGTCAGCGAGACGCTGGTAGTCGTCCGGACTGTTGTACGCATGCGCCGACAGCCGAATGAACACCCGGGTGTCGAAAGCCGTGAGGGTGATCTCCGCCTTCAACTCCTGGGACACCTTCGTCTTGAAAGCCTCGCCCGCCTCGGGCGAAGGGATGCCGTCGAAGGGCAACTCCACCAGCCGCATGGTGGCCGCAGGACGAGCCACTTCGGCGACCGACGTACCCAGCGCCTTGGCGACCACCCGAGCACCCTCGTCGATCATCGCCGACAACTCCGACCGCCGACGCGGCCACTCCAACTCAGCGAGCACCCGCAACGACTCAGACGCGGCGATCCAGGGCGCGTAGTCATACGTCCCCTGCATGTCGAACCGCTCAGGCAGCCGCTCGTCATGCTCCGACCAACTCACGATCAGCGGCAGCGTCGCAGTACGCCACTTCTCAGCCACCACGAAGCCGGCCGTCGCCCGCGGAGCGGCCGGCCACTTGTGGAAGTTGCCGGTCCAGAAGTCGGCACCGTCCTCGGCCGGAGCGTCGAGCAGCGCAGGCGCGTGAGCGCCGTCCACGATCGATGGGATCCCCCGCGACCGGCACAGCTCAGCGAGGCGCCGGATCGGGAACACCATCGCGGTCGCCGAGCTGATCTGGTCGACGATCAGCGCCGCGGTCCGGTCGTCCAGCGCGGCTTCGATCCGCGCGACCACGGAGTCGTCATCGGCCTCCAGCGGTACGTCGACGACGACCACCTCGGCCTGGTTCGCGCGGGCGAACCGCTGGGCGGCGTACAGGACGGCGCCGTAGGCGTGGTTGGTCAGCACGATCCTGCTGCCGGCCGGAATCGGAATGGTGGCGAGCGCGGCCGTCACGCCGGCACTCGCATTCGCGACCAGCGCGAAGCCGGCCGGGTCGGTCTGCAGGAAGGCTGCGAGCTCCAGCCGGCTGGTCGCCAGGCGGCCGGCGACCGAGCGGAACCAGCGCATCGGGTTCGCCTCGGTCTCGGCGCGGAGCGCGGCCAGCACTTCCTGGGTACGCCGCGGAACAGCGCCGTACGAGCCATGGTTCAGGTGCAGCAGGTCGGGGTCGAGGGTCCACAGGTCGGGGCGGGGGCTGAGTACCTTCACCACCCAAACGGTACATACTTCTCGGCGTGTACCCCTATCTCGACCACGAGGGGCCGATCGCGATGGCTCACCGCGGCGGCGCTCTGCACCCGGCGAACCTCGGCTACGAGAACTCGATGCACGCCTTCGAGCAGGCGGTCGGCCTCGGCTACCGCTACCTCGAGACCGACCTGCACGCGACCAGCGACGGCGTCGTGGTGGCCTTTCACGACAACCGGCTGGACCGGGTCACGGACCGTACCGGGCTGATCTCGGAGCTGCCCTGGGCAGAGGTGCAGCAGGCCCGGATCAACGGGCACGAGCCGATCCCGTTGCTGTCCGACGTGCTGGAGCGCTTCCCGGAGGTTCGGCTCAACCTGGACATCAAGGCCGACATCGGTGTCCTCCCCGCCGCCCAGGTACTGCGTGAGCACAACGCGATCGACCGGGTCTGCGTCTCCTCGTTCTCCCAGGTCCGCGTCACCCAGATCAGGCGAGAGCTGGGCGAGCGGCTGGCCACCGGGTTCGGGCAGCGCGAGATCGCCCGGCTGCGGTTCGCGCCATACCGGATGGTGTCGACGGGCGCCTGCCTCCAGATCCCCGAGTACTACGGACGCCTACGCGTCCTGACCCCCGGCCTGCTCCGCCGCGCCCACGCGCTCGGCAAGCAGGTGCACGTCTGGACCGTGGACGACCCGGCCGCGATGCACCGACTGCTCGACGCCGGCGTTGACGGGCTGATCACCGACCGGACCGACCTGCTGCGCGAGGTGCTGATCGAGCGGGGCCAGTGGGTCACACCGTGAACGACAGCCAGGTGTCCGGCTCGACCTCGGGCTTGCCAGGAACCGGTCGCAGCTCGTCCTTGTAGCCGTCCCGAGCCGTCTCGGCCGCGACCCGCCGCCAGAAGCGTGCAGCACCAGGATTGTTCTCCTGGAACGCGATCTCCCAGTCGCCCGGATGCAGCCGCAGGACCTGCAGCGCCGCCTCCCAGCCGACCTGCTGCCGCCGCGCGGCCCGGAGTACGAAGAACTCGCCCATCACCCGCAGGCCGATCGCGAGACCGCGGACCAGCACGAATCCGGCCACCTGATCACCCTGCCGGACGAGATAGCCGCAGCGGTCCGGCTCGGTGAAGAACGACCTCAGCCGCTCGGTCGGATACAGCCCCGCCGCGTCGGGATAGGTGCCCCGGTACTCCGACAGGTCATGCCGGTACAGCTGCCACAACCGCTCGGTCAGCGGGTGATGTTCAGCGGTGATCGGCTGAAGTGTTATCGAAGAAGGCACCGAGTCATCCTCACACCTGCCACACTCCTCCGCATGGGAATTCTCTCGGCTCCGGCGGGTGTCGACAAACGTGAGTACTGGGGCTTCAGCCTCTACGACTGGGCCAACTCCGGCTACGTGACCACAGTCGGTACGGTGCTGTTCGCGCCGTACCTGACCTCGGTGGCCGAGACCGCCGCCTGCGGCCGGGTCGGTACGACGGAGGACCCGTGCACCACGAACCTCCAGGTGCTCGGCCTCGGCATCTCCCCCGGCTCGCTGGCGTTCTACGTCGTCACCGTCGCCACCCTGCTGTCGGCGCTGATCCTGCCGATCGTCGGCGCGATGGCCGACCGGTCGCCGCGCAAGAAGCTGCTGATGTGCGGCTTCGCCTGGGCCGGCTCGCTGGCCGCCTGCAGCATGGTCTTCGTCGCCGGCGGCCGCTGGGAGCTCGGCGCGTTGCTGCTCTTCCTCGGCAACCTGTGTCTCGGCTCGTCGATGGTGGTCTACGACTCGATCCTGGTCGACATCGCCGGACCGGACCAGCGCGACGACGTCTCCTCCCGAGCCTGGGCCTTCGGGTACCTCGGCGGGTTCATCCTGCTGGCGATCAACCTGGGCGTGGTGACCGGGCATGAGGCGCTCGGCCTGGACAAGACCACCGCTGTCCGGCTCAGCCTGCTCAGCGCGGGGCTGTGGTGGGGGCTGTTCACCTTCGTCCCGTTCGTCAAGCTGAAGAACCGGCCACCGGCGAGCGTCGTACCGGTCGGGGACGGCAGCCTGATCAAGCAGAGCTTCGGGCAGCTGTTCGCGACGCTGCGGCACGTCCGGACCTACCCGATGACGCTGCTGTTCCTGGTCGCCTACCTGTTCTTCAACGACGGGATCCAGACCGTCATCTCGGTGTCTTCGACGTACGGCGAGAAGCAGCTCGGCTTCGAGACCCAGATCCTGATCATGACCATCCTGCTGGTCCAGTTCATCGCGTTCTTCGGCGCGCTCGCCTTCGGCCGGTTCGCCCGCCGGTTCGGCACCAAGAACACCATCATGGGCGGCCTGGTGATCTGGATGCTGATCGTGGTCGCGGGCTTCATGCTGCCGGCCAAGCAGATCGCGCCGTTCCTGGCGATGGGCGCGGCGATCGGTATCGTGCTGGGCGGCACCCAGGCGCTGTCCCGGTCGGCGTTCAGCCAGCTGATCCCGAAGGGCCGCGAAGCGGAGTACTTCAGCCTGTACCAGGCCGGAGAACGTGGCACCTCGTGGCTCGGCACCCTGGTCTTCGGCCTGGTCCATCAGATCACCGGGTCGTACCGGCCGGCGATCGTCGCGCTCGGGCTGTTCTTCGTGATCGGTCTGGTGTTGCTCGCTCGCGTCGACATGCGCCGCGGTATCGACGAGGCGGGCAACGCCCAGCCGACCCTCATCTAGCTCGTCAGGTCGCGCTCGGGCCGACGTCGGCGGCGGTGAGCGGGCGGCGTACCGGGGTGGCTGTCGAGTACTCGTCGGCGCCCACGTCGTACGGCGCAGTACGGGCGTGGCCGTCGACGTCGTCGGTGACTCGCGATGCGTGGTTCATGCTGGTCGCGTTGATGGCGGCGCTGCCGGTGCCGAGCCGGTAGACGCCGTCCGTGCCCGCGGAGAGTTTCGGGTCGGCACGGGTGAAGCCGCCGGACGGGATGTTGCCGTTGGAGGCCGAGCCCCAGAGGATGTTGCCCGACCAGGTGATGCCGCCCAGGTAGGGCATGTCGACCAGGCTGCCGCTGGAGCCGACCAGCAAGTTGTCCGAGATCCGGCAGGCCAGTGGCGCGAGCGTGCGCTGACTCTCGCCGACCACTCCCTCGGCGTTGTTGCGCAGCGTGTTGAGCACGATCGTCACCCGGTCGGGCGCGTCGTTGCCCTTGCGGGACTCGGCCGACTCGTCGGAGGTGTGGTCGCGGACCGTGCCGCTGCCGAGCACGATGCCCGCGCTGCCGAGGTCGCCGAGGTAGTTGTTGACGATCAGATGGTCGTTGCCGTAGATCCGGATTCCGTTGCTGCCGGCCAGCAGATGGTTGCCCTCGACCCGGTTGTTGTTACCGTGCCGCAGCACGATCCCGCCGAGGCTGTCGCGAATCGTGTTGTAGCGGATCGTGTTGCCCGACGACTTCACCGAGATGCCTTCGGGATCGCCGTCGGCCCGCTCGAACAGGTTGTACTCGACCGTCGCGCCGGCGGTGTCGAGCGCCCGGCTGCTGACGCCGAGGCGGATCGGCTCGCCGCCGTTGGAGCCGCTGAAGGAGTGGTCGCGGAAATGGTTGCGCAGGATGTAGGTCCGCTTCGCCATCACCGTGCTCGACGGGCCGTCTATCACCAGGTAGCAGCCGATCGTGGACTTGTCGTGGAAGACGTTGCGGTCGACCTTCACGTCGTCGCCGCGGACCACCAGCCAGTGGCTGGCGGCCGAGCCGAGCTGGAAGTCGTTGCGGGTGATCCGGATCCGGGTGCAGCTGGACGGCAGGTCGAACGAGCTGGTCTGCTGGAAGACGAAGCCGCTGACCGTGATGTACGACGAGTTCGACATCACGAAGCTCTGCGAGCCGGTCAGCGTGACGCCGCCGCGGGTCTCGGCCTGGATGGTGATCGGCGCGGAGCTGGTGCCGTTGCGGCCGCTGACGGTGATCGCCGACGACACGGCGTACGTGCCGTTGGCCAGGGTGATGGTGGTGCCGGCCGTGGCGGAGTTGATGGCCGACTGGAGCTGGGCAATCGAGGTGACCAAGGCGGTCGTCTTCGCGACGGCCGTCCCGGGTCTGGGCAACTGCAGGGCGACGGCAGCGACACCGATGCTGCCGAGAAAGGAACGACGATCCATGACAAGTCTCCTCAACCGTTGGGGCGGTACAGCTTCCGGTATTCGCTCGGCGTCACCGAGCTGACTTGACGGAACACTTTGGAGAAGTACGACTGGTCCATCCCGACCTCGGCCGCGATCTCCTCCATCGGCCGGGTGGTGGAGGCGAGCTCACGCTGCGCCCACTCGATCCGGACCCGCTTGATGTACTGCTTGGGCGACAGCCCGAACTCGGTCCGGAACCGGCGGACGAACGTCGCCAGGTCCTGACCGAAGTGCGCGGCCAGCTCCTCGACCGTCAGTGCGGTGCCGAGGTTCTGCTGGATGTACTGCGCGACGCTCGACTCACTCGTCTCCTGCATCGCCAGCTGGACCGACCCGGCCGGCGCGCTGTCCAGATAGTGCGCGAACAACGCCGTCAGCGCGGATCGCAGCCGCAACGGCGTCGCCAGCCCGGGCGGGTCGCGATCCGCCGCGCCGACCTGCTCGAACAGCGCCGCGGCCTCCTCGGGCGCCCTGCTCTTCACGATGTACGGCAGGGTCAGCACCTCGCCGATGTCGCGATCGCCGATCAGCGCCGAGAAGTGCAGCCAGTGCTTGCGGAACACGTTGTCGCTGATGGTCTCGTACGACACCGGCACCTCGGCGGGGAGATAACACAGGTCACCAGGCTCGGGGTACAGCTCCTCCTCCCCGACGACCAGCTTCCCCTCCCCTTCGAGGATCAGGTAAAGCCGCGAGAACGGGTCGGGTTGTAACGGCCGCGACCACTCCCGATGCACCCGGGTGATTCGCGCGGCGACGACCAGGTCCAGCCGCAGCCGGTCCAGTTGGGTCCGGATCAGTTCGTCCGTACGCCGGGTGTTGGCGGGCGCCTTGGTGGTGATCATCGGGCGTTGGGCCCGACGTCGGCAGCGGTCAGCGGGCTGAGTCCGGGGCGACGCCGCGAGAACTCGTCGGCGCCGACGTCGACCCGCCCGGTCCGCCGGTCGCCGTCCAGGTCGCAGTCGACGTCACGGTAGGGACGGCTGGCCGCGTTGATCGCCGGGCTGCCCGCAGTGAGCCGGCGAATGCCGTCCGGGCTCACGGCCAGTCGTGGGTCGACCCGCCGGAAGGCGGTCAGCGGCGCGTTGCCGTCGGTCGCCGTACCCCAGAGGATGTTGCCCGCCCAGCCGATTCCGTCCTGGAACGGCACGTTCACCAGTTGCCCGTTGTCAGCCACCAGCAGATTGTCGGTGATCGTGCAGGCCAAGGGCGGCAGGGTCCGGTGGCTCTCGCCGCTGACCGCGGTCTCGCAGTCCAGCACGGTGTTGAGGGCCAGTTGCACCCGGTCGGGAGCGTCGTTGCCGCGCCGTGAGGCCGGTGTCTCGCCGGGGAAGTGATCGCGGACGTTGCCACTGCCGAGCACGATCCCCGATCCGCTGATCTTCTCGACGTAGTTGTTCACGATCCGGTGGTCGTCGCCGTAGATCCGGATGCCGTTCTGGCCGGAGAGCAGGTAGTTGCCTTCGACCCGGTTCGCGTTGCCGTGCCGCAGCACGATCCCACCAAGGCTGTCGCGGATCGTGTTGTGCCGGATCACGTTGCCGGACGACTTCACCGAGATCGCCTCGGGGTCGCCGTTCGCGCGCTCGAACAGGTTGAACTCGACCACCGCGCCGGCTGTCGACAGTGCCCGCGGACTCACGCCGAGCCGGATCGGCTCACCGCCGTTGTCACCGGGGAAGCTGTGGTCGCTGAAGTGGTTGCGATAGACATGGACCCCGGTCGCCATCGCGTCCGAACCGGCCCCCTCGATGCCGAGGTAGATGCCGAGCGTCGTCTTGCCGTGGAAGGCGTTGTGGTCGACGGTCGAGTGGTCGGCCCGGACCATCAGCCAGTGCAGGCCCTCGATATCGGCCAGCTGGAAGTCGTTGCGGGTCAGCCGGATCCGCTTGCAGTCCGGCGGGATGTCCAGGGTGGTGCTCTGCCGGAAGGCGAAGCCGTTCAGCGTGATGTCCGACGATCCGGTCAGCACGAAGCTCTGCGCACCGGTCAGCACCACGCCACCGGGCGTCTCCGCCCGCAGTACGATCGGCCGGCCCGGCGCGCCACGCTTGCCGGTGATCGCGATCGGTGTGCCGGCCGGGACCGGGTAGTGGCCGTTGGCAACGGTGATCAGGGTGCCGGGGCCGGCGGTGGCGAGCGCGCGCTGCAGCTCCTCGAGCGAGCGGACGTGACGGCGGTCGCGGGACCGGGCGGAGGCGGGCAGTCCGGCGGTCAACGAAACTCCTGCCAGGCCGGCGGCGGTCCCGGCGGCGATGAAGGTGCGGCGGTTCATGAGTTCTCCAGGGATCAGGCGGGCGGAGTCAGGAACAACTCGATGACCGGTACGGCGACCTCGGGGCGGCGTACCGGGAGTTGGAGGGTCAGCGTGCCGGGCGGCTGGCCGCCTGGCTGAGTGTTCTCGTGCAGCCGGCTCGCGTCGGGCTCGACCAGGTGGATCTCCGAGGCGTCGGAGAGCAGTTGCGCGTAGTCGACCTTCCCGGCGAGGTCAGGCAGGTGCACGTGCTTGAACGGCCAGCTGAACAGGTGCAGGTAGAGCCGATCCCCCGCATGGGTGTAGCGGCTGTCCGGCGGGGCGACGTACGACGAGGCGCCACATCCGCGGATCGACCGCTCGTGCAGCCGGGTCCACTCCCCGATCGCGGTCAGCGTCGCCTCGGCCAGTGGATCGATCTCGCCGCGACCGTTCGGTCCGACGTTGAGCAGCAGGTTGCCGTCTTTGGAGACGCCGTCGATCAGCATCCGGATCAGCAGCTCGGGGCTCTTGTAATCGAAGTTGTCGCGGTCGTAGCCCCAGCTGCCGTTGAGGGTCTGGCAGGCCTCCCATGCGATCGGCCCGTCGGGACCCGACATCGGGCCGGCCGGCTGGTACTGCTCCGGCGTCACGAAGTCCCCGGGCAGCCCGGTCCGGTCGTTCACCAGGATGTCCGGCTGCAGCTCGCGGACCATCGCGAGCAGCTCCTCGGCGCCCCACTCCTCCGCGCCCTTGCCGCCCCAGGTGTGCGAGCGGCCGGCGTACGAGAAGTCGAAGAAGAGGTAGTCGATCTGGCCGAAGTCGGTCAGCAGTTCCCTGACCTGACCGTGCAAGTACGTCCGGTACTCCGAGATGTCACGACCGGCCGCCCGCGCCTTGTACTCCTCGTCGTCGCGCTGCGGGTGGAACCCGTCGACCGGGAACGACGGGTGATGCCAGTCGATCAGCGAGTGATAGAACCCGACCTTCAGCCCTTCGGCCCGGCACGCGTCGACGAAGGGCTGCAGCAGATCCCGCCCGTACGGCGTGTTCGTCACCTTGTAGTCGGTCAGCGCGCTGTCCCACAGACAGAAGCCGTCGTGGTGCTTGGTCGTCAGTACGACGTACCGCATGCCGGCCTTCTTGGCCGACCGGGCCCACTCGCGCGGGTCGTAGAGGTCGGGGTCGAAGCGTGCGAAGTACCGGTCGTACTGCGCGTCGGTCAGCCGTTCACGGTTCTTCACCCACTCGTGCCGGGCCGGCAACGCGTACAGACCCCAGTGGACGAACATGCCGAACCTGTCGTGCCGGAACCATTCCTTGGACATCCGGATCAGCCTTTCAGGGCGCCTGCGGTCAGGCCGCGGGCGAACGAGCGCTGGAAGAACAGGAACACCGTCACCGACGGCAGCAGCGCGAGCAGCGAGGCCGCCATCACCACGCCGGGCGTCACGACCGGGTCGATCCGGAGCGTCCGCAGCGCCAGCGGCAGCGTGTAGGACTCGGAGTTCGTTGCCACCAGCAACGGGAGCAGGTACTGGTCCCAGATCATCGTGAAGCCGAAAACGCCGATCACGCCCAGGGCCGGCTTGCACAGCGGCAGGATGATCTGGGCGAAGATCCGGAACTCGCCGGCACCGTCGATCCGGGCCGCCTCCTCCAGCTCCTTCGGCACGTCCTTCATGAACTCGGTCATCACCAGGATCGAGAAGGCCCAGGCGCCGAGCGGCACGATCATCCCGGCCAGGGTGCCCATCAGGTTGAGATGCACCAGCGGCAGGTCGGCCAGTACCAGGGTGAGCGGCAGCGCCAGGATCTCCTCGGGCAGCATCATGGTGGCCAGGATCGCGACCATCACCAGCGTCATCCCGGGGAAGATCTTGCGGGCCAGGGCGTAGCCCGCCAGCACCGAGACGGCGACCTGGAGCAGCAGCCCGAAGCCGACCACGAAGAACGAGTTGAACAGGTACTTCAGCACACCGTGGTCGAAGGCGATCCGGAAGTTGTCCAGCGTCGGGCTCTTCGGCACGATGCTCAGCTGGGTCGGGTCGGAGACGTGGTTGAACGAGCCGACCAGCAGCGCCAGCAGCGGACCGGCGAAGACGACGAACAGCCCGGCGTACACGACGAACTTCACGGCCTTGGCGACGGCGCCTCTGCTCTCGGTGAGACCCAGCGCGGTCTCGGTGGCGGCACTCATGCGGATCTCCTCTTCCGGAGCAGCTGGACGCAGACGGTCAGGATCAAGGTGGCGACGAAGAGCAGCACCGCTCCGGCCGACCCCACGCCCAGCCGGTTCTGCTCCAGCCCGAGCTTGTAGATCAGCGTCATCACCACTTCGGTGGAGCCGTTCGGCCCGCCGTTGGTGAGCAGGAAGACCTCGGTGAAGCTGCGGAACCCCCGCACCGCCGCGAGCACGAAGAGGATCGCGAACACCGGCCGCAACCCCGGCAGCGTGACGTGCAGGATCCGTTGCCTGGTCGACGCGCCGTCGACGGTCGCCGCCTCGTACAGGCCGCGGTCGATCCCCGCCAGCCCGGCGAGGAAGATCATCATGTCGTACGGCGCGCCGCGCCAGATGCCGGTCACCGCGATCGACGCGAGCGAGGTGTCCGGGTCGTTGATGAACCCGGACGGGCCCAGCCCGACCAGGCCGATCACCTGGTTGAGCAGGCCGTCGCTGGTCGGGTGGTACATGATCCGCCACAGCTCGGCGACCACCGCGATCGGGACCACGACCGGCAGGAACGCCGCCGACCGGATGAACGTCAGCTTGCGGGTCTGGCCCTCCACCAGCAGGGCCAGGCCGAAGCCGAGTGCCATCGAGCCGAAGGTCTGCCCGATGGCCAGCAGGATCGTGTTCCAGGTCGCGGACCGGAAGCCCTCCGACGACAGGATCTCGGCGTAGTTCGCCGTACCGACCCAGGTGTTGCCCAGGTAGGGGCGGACCTCCTGCACGGACATCGAGACGGCCTGCGCCATCGGGATGAACTTGAAGTACACGAACAGGATCAGCGCCGGGGCCAGGAACAGCCACGGGATCCACCACTTGCCACTTCTTCTGCGCGCTCCTGCTGTGCTGCTGCTCCCCCGTCGCCGCGCCTTGCCGGCGGCGGCTGCCGAGGTTGCCGGTGGCGCGGCTTCTTTCAGGCTCACGACGCGCCGATGCCCTGCTGGCCGAGCATCTCCCCCAGCTTGCCGTCGAGCTTGGTCAGCTCGGCCGAGACGTCGAGCCCGCAGTCGGCGATCAGCGCGTTGACCGTGTCGGCGGTCGCCTGGCGGACCGGCGTCCAGTTCGGGATCGACGGCGCGTACCGGCCGCTGTCACGGTAGACATCGGCGTACACCTTCCAGCGCGGGTCCTTGCGCACCGAGGTGACGTCGACGGTCTTGTTCACCGGCAGCTGCACGTTGAAGGCCTTCTCGCCTTCCATCCCGAGCTTCTGCGCCTCGGGCGAGATCACGTACGACGCCCACTTGTCCTGCCCGGCCTGGTTGGCCGACCCGGCCATCAGGTATGCGCTGCCGCCCTCGGCGAGCACGGTCGCGTCCTTGGCGCCGGCCGGGACGGGCACGACCTCGTACTTGTCCTTGCCGAGCGACTTGTCGAAGCGCGGCATCAGGTACGGGCCGACGACGTACAGACCGGTCTTGCCGGCCTCGAAGGTCTCGTTGGTCGGCGGTGTGTCCATCGTCGCGGCACCCGGCTGAATCACCTTGCTGGTGCAGGCCAGGTCGCGGAACCACTTGGTCGCGGCCACCGACTCGGGCGTCGACATCGCCGGCTTGTACTTCCCATCGGCCTGCTTGGCGATGAAGTCGCCGCCGGCTCCCCAGAGGAAGTTGGAGAAGTACCAGGACGCGTAGCCACGCTTGGTCGAGCCCGGCACCGCCAGCCCGAAGGTGTCGGCCTTGCCGTTGCCATCCGGGTCCCCGGTGGTGAACGCCTTGGCCAGCGCGGTCAACTCGTCCCAGGTCTTCGGCACCGGCAGCCCGGTCTTGGCGCGCCAGTCTTTGCGGATCAGCAGCGCGCTCGCCTGCGCGGAGTACGGGACACCGTAGGTCTTGCCGTCCCCGGCCTTGGCCACGGTCAACGCCGACTCGATCAGCTGATCGCTGCCCTCGACCTTGCTCAGATCGACTTCCCGAACGATCCCCTGGCTGACCATCGTGCCGAGCTGGGACGAGTCGTTCATGACGATGTCCGGCAGATCCTTCTGCGCCGCGCGCTGGGACAGCTTGGTCTCGAAGTCGTCGAAGATCGCCGTCACGGCGACCTTCTGCCCCGTCTTGACCTCGAAGGCCGCGGCGAGCTTCTTCATCCCCTTCTCGCCGTCCCCACCCGGCGTGGTCCGGGTCCACAGCTCCAGCGGCGCATCGGCGTCCTGCTCCACCTTCGGCGCCCCGCTGGTGCCACACCCGGCCACCGCCAGCACCGCTCCCAGCCCCAGAGCAGCCCATCTCAACGACTTCGCCATGCCTTCTTCTCCTGTCGACGAAGAGGCGATTTGTACTTTTTGCGCCTCATTTCGTCGGAAGATAGCGCTTTCCAAGCGGCGGCGTCAATGATTGGCGAAGTGACTGCGCGTCACCAGCCGGGATGACGGGGATGAGAGCGCGACCACCGGGTGGCTGCTTACCTCGGCGAAGGCGACCGCCCGAATCCGGGAGCCAACTCTCCCTGCCGCACAGTCCGCGCGGTCAACGTCCCGTCCGTCGTCTGCCCGCTGACCACCACCTGCTCGCCAGCCTTGAGATCCGCCGCAGTCCCCTTCGACGTCGTCTCGATGGCCGTGTCACCCGTCAGCTTCACCGTCACGTCACCCGACTGCGTCTTCACGACCAGCTGCGAACTGCTGGCAGACACGACAGTTCCGATCGCCGCGTTCCCCTGCCCACCAGGTGCGCCACCCTGACCCTGGCCGCGGAACCCGCCGTACCCACCGGCACCCGGGCCTCCCGCGCGCCCGCCAGCCTGAGCCGCCGGTGCGGCATCATCCTTCGCGAACGCGGCATGCAACCCAGCCCCACCGGCCAGGCCGACCGCCAGCACCACCACCCCGGCCAGCACGGCGGTTGCCACCGGCAACTTCAATGTCTTCTTCGGTTCCAGCGCGGCGCCGACCTCCTCGTCGGTACCGATCTGGGCGAACTCGTCATCAGGCTGCGGCGTGCTCACAGGAGTGAACCTCTCATTCGTGGCGAAGTGCATCGATAGGACGAAGACCAGCAGCCCGATGCGCGGGCATGCTGCCGAAGAACAGACCGACGGCGGCAGACACACCGAAGGCCAGGACAATCGAGGAAGGCACCAGCACCGGCTGTACTCCGGCCAGCTGGAACCGGCTGACCACCAGCGCCGCCAGCACCCCCACGGCACCACCGATCAGACTCAGCAACGTCGCCTCGATCAGGAACTGACCGAGAATCGTCCGCCGCCGCGCACCGAGCGCCTTCCGGATCCCGATCTCCCGGGTCCGCTCGGTGACCGTGACCAGCATGATGTTCGTGACGCCGATCCCACCGACGATCAGACTGATCGCCGCCACCGTCGCCAGCAGCGCGGTGAACGTCGCCGCCGTGTCCTGCGAGGTCTGCAGAATCTGCGCCGAGTTGGTGATTCGGAACGGCGAGGTCTGCGCAGCCGGCACCTGATGCCGAGCCGCCAGCAGTTCGGTCACCTCGGCCTGCGCACTCGCAACCCGATCCTTGTCCGCAGCCTGCACCACGATCTGCGACAACGCGCCGTACCCAGCCTGCGTCGCACGCAACGTGCTGATCGGCACGATCACCGTCGCATTCGGATCGGTGAACCCAGCCGCATCCTTGGCAGCCAGCACCCCCAGTACGACGAAGTCGACCGCGCCAAGCTTGACCGTCTGCCCAACAGCCGACGCCGGCCGCCCGAACAGTTCCGTCGCAGCCGTCTGCCCAAGCAGTACTACGCGTTGCGTCGTGTCCACGTCCTGCTGGGTGAACGAACGCCCGGTCCCGACCGGAGTGTTCGTCGCCGGCAGGTACCCCGGCGTCGTTCCGATCACCTGGTTGACCGCGTAGCTCGTGTCGCCATTGGTCGCAGTACCGGTGCTGGTCATCACCGGAGCAACAGCCGCCACATCGGGCGCCAGCCGATCATCGGACAACGCCTCGGCATCGGCCATCGTCAAGCTGTACTGCTGAGCCGATGGCCCGGCCTGGCCGCGGACGAACCCACCGCCCCCACCCGTGGTCGAGACGGTCAGCAAGTTCGTGCCCATCGCCTCCAGCCGATCCTGCACGGCCTTCCCCGAACCATTGCCAACAGCAACCAACACGATCACCGCGCCGACCCCGATGGAAACCCCGAGCACGGTCAGCAGCGAGCGCAGCTTGTTCGCACCGAGACCGCGCAGCGCGGCCCCGAACAGGTCCCGAGGTGACATCAGCCGGTCACCTCGTCGGCGACGATCCGTCCGTCGGCGACCTTGATCAGCCGGCGCGCGCGGCGCGCCACCTCGTCCTCGTGGGTGATCACCACCACCGTGCGCCCCTCGGCGTTGAGCGCGTCGAACATCCCCAGGACCTCGTCCGTCGACTGCGCGTCCAGGTTGCCGGTCGGCTCGTCGGCGAGCAGGATCCGCGGCCCGGTGGCCAGCGCCCGGGCGATCGCGACCCGCTGCTGCTGACCGCCCGACAGCTGGTTCGGCCGATGGTCCTCGCGATCGGACAGCCCGACCAGCTCCAGCGCGCGACGCGCCCGGCGCCGCCGGTCCGCCTTCTTCAGATGCGCATAGGTCAGCGGCAACTCGACGTTCGCGAGGGCGCTGGTCCGCGGGATCAGGTTGAACGACTGGAAGATGAACCCGATCTTCCGGCCCCGCACGAGCGCCTGCTGGTCCTCGGACAACCCGGCCACGTCGGTCCCGTCCAGCCAGTACTCACCGCGGCTCGGTACGTCGAGGCAGCCGAGGATGTTCATCAAGGTCGACTTGCCCGACCCGGACGATCCCATCACCGCGACGTACTCACCGGCCTCGACCCGCAGCGACACTCCCCGCAACGCGTGCACGGCGGTCTCACCCGCGCCGTACGTTTTGGTGACCTGCTTGATCTCGATCAGGGCGTCAGCGGCCACGGTTGGCTCCCCCGCCAGTGCCGGCGCCCGGGAACTGCCCGCCGCCACCGCCAGGAAGCTGCTGCCCGCCGGTCCTGCCTTGCCCAGCGCCGCCCTGCCCGGTCGCAGTACCGATCGCACCCTGCAGCAGCTCGATCTGCTCGCCCTCGTCCAGACCCGACGTGATCTGCGTGAAGCTCCCACCCTGCACGCCGATCTGCACCTCGCGACTGCCGCCGCCGTTGGCCATCGTCACGGTGTGGGTCGTCCCGCTCGTCACGATCGCCGTGGTCGGCACGTAGAGCGCGTTGGCGGCCTTCGCCGTCTGGACGGTCACGTTCGCCGTCTGCCCGATCCGGGCGGTCGCCGGCACCTTCGCCAGCGTGAAAGTGGCCGAGTAGGACACCACCCCGTTCGTGGTGGTCGGCATCGGCGACACCGAGGTCAGAGTCGCGGTGAGCGTGCTGCCCGGTTCCGCGTTCAGCGTGACCGTCGCCGCCTGCTTCGCCTTGATCTTGACCGCGTCGGCCTCGGGGAACGCCGCGACCACCTGCAGGGTCTTCAGATCTGCGATATCCACGAAGCCGGTACCGGCCGCCGTGCTGGTCGAGGCGGTGGAGCTGCCACCCGCAGCGCCGGCACCGGTCGAGCCGGTACCGGTGGATCCCGTCGAGCCCGAGCCGCTCGAACCGCCGGCCACCGAACCGACCGAGCCGTTGATCGCCGTGATGGTGCCTGCGATCGGCGCTGTCAGAGTCGTGGCGGTGACGCCGGCCTGCGCGGCTTCGAGGTTCTGGTCAGCCTGTTCCTTGTCAGCCTTCGCCCGGGCCAGACTCGCTTTGGCATTGGTGACCGCAACCGCGGGACTCTGACCTTGGCTCTGCGTCTGGGTCTGGGTCTGCTCGCCCGGAGTCGGGGTCGGCGTCGGCTCGGCCGCCGCGGCGTCCGCCTCCTCCTTGGCCTCCTCGGCATCGTCGAGGGTCTCGTCGGCGGCGGTCACGGAGTTCTCGGCCGCGATCTGGTTCTGCTCAGCGATCCGTACGGCGCGCTGCGCGGCAGCCGGATCGATCCGCGCGATGGCCGCGCCCTTGGCGACCACCTGCCCGACCTTCACCAGCACCGCGGTCACCGTGCCCGACGTCGCGAACTGCGGAGACGCGGTCTGGGAGCTCTGCAACGTGCCGCTGGAACTCACCCCGGCCGTCACGTCGCCACGGGCCACGGCCACCGTCGGGCGCGTCGTACCGGCGGCTTCGGACTCGGGCCGGAAGAAAAGCAGGTACGCGGTGGTTGCGATGATCAGGACGATCGCCACCAGGGCTAGGTTCAGCAAGCTGGCGGCGCGGAGTTTGCGCCGTGGGAGGAGACTGGCTTTGGTCACGGACGCAGACGCTAGGGATCATTGCTGAGGAATACTTCCGGGGTACCTGGCAACTGGCTGTGAACATCGAGCGGGGTCGCTCACTGTGTCCTGCGACACACAGTGATTTGTGAACGCCCGATGACAAGGTGTGATGACGGTGCTGTCAGGTGCGTACCTGGAGCTCGGGCATGCCAAAATGGGAATGATCCGGGTCGGCCGACCGTTGGCACGGATGACGAATCTCGGAGGTTTGACATGTCTAATCGCGTTCTGCGTGGTTCGGGGCTGGGTGGGGTCAGCTTCGAGGATGACCGCGGCGTGGAGTTCGCGCCGCGCCAGATGATCACTTACGACTGCCCGCGCGGCCACGTGGTCGAGGTCACCATGGCGCACGACGCCGAGGTGCCCGCGATCTGGGAGTGCCCGCACTGCGGCAGCGAGGCCGCCCGTTCGACCGGTGAGAAGCCGGAGCCGAAGCAGGAGAAGCCGGCCCGGACGCACTGGGACATGCTGCGTGAGCGGCGCAGCATCTCCGAACTGGAGGAGCTGCTGGCCGAGCGGGTCGCGTTGCTGAGGTCCGGCGAGATCGGGCCGGCGCACCTGCACCGCACCCGTTCCACCGGCAAGCGCAGCGCCTGACGAAAACCTCGAACGGGCCGTCACCACACTGTGGTGACGGCCCGTTCGGCGTTCTCAGGCAGAAGGGTTCTGTTTGGGGAGCTGCTGGTCATCAGGCTCGATGACCTCACCCTGTACGACGTCCTCACCGGCCGTCCGCTCGCGCCGCGCCCGGTCGGCGTCGTCCGGGGTCGGCGGGCGGAAGGTACCGGGCATGAAGCCGGTGATCGGGTTGCCGCCGAGCTGGGCCGCGACCCGCCGGCTCAGGAACCCGGCCAGCACCTTGCGCGCCAGCGGCCGGGTGAACGGCAGCACGAAGAAGAACCCGAAGATGTCGGTGATGAAGCCGGGTGCCAGCAGCAGCGTGCCGCCGACCAGCACCAGCGCCGCGTCGGCCAGCTCCTTACCGGGCATCCGCGCCGTCTGGGTGGCCTCTGTCAGCGCGTTCCAGGCGCGTCGGCCCTCCCGCTTGATCAGCCAGGCGCCGAGCGCGCTCTCGACCAGCAGCAGCGCCACCGTGGGCCAGCCACCGATCGCCTGACCGACCTGGATGATGACGTAGATCTCGAGCACCGGTACGACCAGCAACGCGACCGCGATGAACCAGGGCATCTTCACACCTTCTCGCTGAACACCTAGACAGGCACCTTTTCACGGTCGGGGGCCGCTGCGGGCGGATTGCCGGTGCGCGGCTTGCGGCCGCTCAGCAATGCCACCAGTGCTCCCAGGATGCCCAGGCCGGTCAAGACCCACTGCGGCCAGCCGCCGAGCTTGGTGGCCAGCGTCTGCCGGTCGATCACCGGAACCTTGGCGACGTACACGTCCGGGACGAACTGGCCCGACTTGTGCTCGACCTTGCCGTTGGGGTTGATCACGCCGGAGATCCCGCTGGTGGAGGCGATCAGCACGGTCCGGCCGGTCTCGATCGCGCGCATCCGGGTGATCGCGAACTGCTGCTCCGGCTGCCCGGTCCCGCCGTACGTCGCGTTGTTGGTCTGCACGATCAGGATCTGGGCGCCGCCCTTGGCCACGTCGGACACCACGTTGTCGTAGGCCAGCTCGAAGCAGATCAGGTCGCCGTAGGTGACGCCGCCGATCGGCATCAGACCGGGACCGACGCCTGGCGCGGTCTGCCGGCCGACCATCTCGAGCCGCTTGATGTACGGCAGCAGCTGCTCGCGGAACGGCACGTACTCACCGAACGGCACCGGGTGGCGCTTCGCGTACCGCTGGCCGGCGCCGGTCTGCGGGTCCCAGACGATGCCGGTGGTCTGCCGCTCGTTCTCGCCCGGTCCCTCGGTCACCGCGCCGACCAGGATCGGCACCTTGACGGCCTGCACGGCGGTCTCGATGTCGGCCTTGGTCTCGGCGTCCTTGTACGGGTCGATGTCGGTCGAGTTCTCCGGCCAGATCACCAGGTCGGGTTTGACCTGGGTGCCGGCGTCGACCTGCTTCTGCAGGTCGAGGGTCGCGTTCATGTGGTTCTTGGTCACCGTCCGGGCCCGGCCGAGGAACTCCAGCCCCTTGCCCGGCACGTTGCCCTGGATCATCGCCGCGGTCACCGTCTTGCCGTTGCCCTCGGTCGACAGCGTGACCAGCCCGCTGAGCCCGACGATCGCGAACCCGGCGACCAGGGCGACCGCGCGCAGGCTCAGCGCGCTGCGGCGACGCAGTACGGCGAAGACGAGAACACCCAGCAGCGCGATCACGAAGCTGAGCCCCGCGATCCCGACCAGGGAGGCGAGCCGGCCGAGCGGCTGGTCGGCGAACGCCCAGGCCAGGCGACCCCAGGGGAACCCGCCGAACGGCACCGAACTGGTCGCATACTCGGTCGCGACCCACAGAGACGGCACCCAGAGCATCCACAGCTTGTGCTTGAGCAGCTGACTGGCGAACACCCCGAACACGCCGTAGAACAGCCCCTCGAGGATGGCCAGCGCGATCGCGGCGTCGCCGCCGATCACGGTCAGCCACGGCACCAGGACGGCGTAGTACGTGATCCCGAAACCGGATCCGACCAGGAAGCCGCCCTTCTTCGAGACGCCGCTCAGCGCGGCCAGCAGCAGCGGCACAGCGGCGACAGCCAGCCACGGATGGTCATGCGGCTCGAAGGACAACCCGAGCAGCGCGCCGGCGCCGACCGCCACGATCACCCTCGGCAGGATCCGCCCGAACGCCTTCAACCGCTCCACAGCCACGCCCCTTCGCCTCACCACCCGATCCCTACCGGGTCGCACGACGGTACAACGTCCGGCCACCCCAGATGTATCCGGTCAGTGACGGGCGGGCAAAAGGAAAGAGGCTCGGCGCCCTTCGGACCAACCGGAGACCCGCTGGTTGCGAGCCACCCGGCTGTTGTCTACTGGGCGCCGAGCCTCTTTTACCTCTGCCCCGCGGAGGGCTGACCACCGGCGATCTCTGCCCCCGTCGACTCAAGCCTGGCACTGGCCTGGTCAGCGTCGCGGGATCATCCGGTGGCTGAACTTCTTGGCACTGCTGGAAAAACGGGTGGTGACGACTCCCAAAACGATGCTCGTTCGCGGCCGTGGTGTCAACCTTTCCGGCGGCTACTTGAAGTCGTTGTAACACTTTTGCCTGTCCTGACAGGACAAACGAGCCGCCGCCACCGATGTCACGTTACAGAGCCGTCTCGGCACTCCACGTGATCGTTACCCAGGGCAACTAATCGTCACGCGACCGGTACGACGACCGTCCCGGTGGCGCGGGTGATCAGCAGCGGCTCGGCCAGTACTTCGGCCGCCGACTCCGACAGGTCCGTCCGCCCGCGGCAGACCACCGTCGCCTCGAAGCTGAGCTCGCGGCTGCGGTTGCCGACCCGGGAGATGGTGGCCTTCACCTCGACCACGTCGCCGGCCCGCAACGGCTGCAGGAACTGCACGTCGGAGTACGAAGCGAAAAGTCCTTCATCTCCGTCCGCCTGGATGCAGACCTCGGTCGCCACGTCGCCGAACAGGCCGAGCACATAAGCGCCGTCGACCAGGTTGCCCGCGTAGTGCGCGTGGCTGTACGGCACGTACCGCCGGTGGGTGACGCTGAGGCCAATAGTTGCCTTGGTCATGCACTTCTCCGAACTGACGCGAGCTTGCGACGGGTGACGAGGGCATCGACCAGGTAGCTGGCCACCTCGCCAGGAGTGGTACCGCGGCCGAACACCCGGTCGACGCCGAGCTCCGGTGCCATCGCCTCGGTGAAACGGGGGCCTCCGGCAACCAGTACCGGGCGGGCGTCCTCGGCGTACGCCTCCCGGAAGGCGGCCGACATCTCCTTGGTGTTCATCATGTGCGCCTCGCGCTGGGTGACCACCTGGGAGACCAGGATCGCGTCCGCCTTCTCGGCCTTCGCCCGCCGGACCAGTTCCGGGACCGCGACCTGGGCGCCGAGGTTGACCACCTTCAGCTCCCGGTAGTACTCCAGGCCCTTCTCCCCCGCGAACCCCTTGATGTTCATGATCGCGTCGATGCCGACGGTGTGCGCGTCGGTGCCGATACAAGCGCCGACCACGGTCAGCCGCCGGCGCAGACCCTTCCGGATGGCGAGGTTGGCGTCCTTCGGCGAGAGCAGCGGGTAGTCGCGCTCGATCACCTCGACCTTGTCGGTGTCGACCAGGTGGTTCACCGGTCCGTAGACGACGAAGAAGGTGAAGTCCGGACCCATCGGCTTGGCGTGCACGACCAGCGCCGGGTCCATCCCCATCTTGTTGGCCAGCTGGATCGCCGCGCCCTCGGCGCGCTTGTCGTGCGGGATCGGCAGCGTGAACGACATCTGCACCATCCCGTCCCCGGTGGTGTCCCCGTACGGCCGGATGATGCTCACTGTGCCTCCTCGAGCAGTTCAATCGCTGGGTTGTAGTACTCCGAGGACCGGCGGGCGACCCCATCGAGTCCACGGCCGGCGTCCTGCGGCCGCTTCATCAGCCCGAAGGTGCCGTCGCCGATCGCGTTCAGCAGACCATCGTCGACGATCCGCTCCAGCAGCTCCACCGACTCCCCCAGCACCTGCCGCGCGCGCTGCGCGATGAAGCCGTTCGGCGCCGGATGGAAGTCCTCGTGAAGGTTGCCTGCGGCACCCAATACGTACCGGACGTTCTGCAGCGCCAGGTCGCGGTCCGAGATCCACGGCGTCACGACCGCCTCGGTCATCATCCCGACCAGCAGGATGCCCTGGCCGGTCAGCGCGCCGACCAAGTTGAAGAACCCGTCCAGCAGGTAACCGCGGAAGACGTCGCCGGTCATGTGCCGGGTCGGCGGCATCCACTTCAGCGGCGCGTCCGGGAACAGCTGCCGGGCCAGCATCGCGTGCGCCAGCTCCATCCGGAACGAGTCCGGGATCTCCGGCGTGATCTCGAACGCGTGCCCGAGGCCGAGCTGCCAGTCCTCCAGCCCGGCCTCCTTGGCGAAGTACTCGTTCAGCAACTGCGACACCGTCACCGTGTGCGCGGCGTCGACCGCGTCGGCGGTGGTCAGGTAGTTGTCCTCGCCGGTGTTGATGATGATCCCGGCCCGGGCGTGGATCTGCCGGCTGAACCGCTGGTCCACGAAAGTCCGGATCGGGTTGATGTCGCGGAACAGGATCCCGTACATCGAGTCGTTCAGCATCATGTCCAGCCGCTGCAGCCCGGCCAGCGTCGCGATCTCCGGCATGCACAGCCCGGAAGCGTAGTTGGTCAGCCGGATGTACCGCCCGAGCTCACGCGACGACTCGTCCAGCGCCGCCCGCATCAGCCGGAAGTTCTCCTGCGTCGCATACGTCCCGGCGAAGCCCTCCCGGGTCGCGCCTTCGGGCACGTAGTCCAGCAGCGACTGCCCGGTCGAGCGGATCACCGCGATGATGTCCGCACCCGCCCGGGCCGCGGCCTGGGCCTGCGGGATGTCCTCGTAGATGTCGCCGGTCGCGACGATCAGGTAGATCCACGGCCGCTGCTCGGGATCGCCGTGCTTCTTGATCAGCCGATCGCGCTCCCGCCGCCGCCCGTCGACCAGCTTCAGGCCACCCGCCGCGGCCTTCCGCGACGCCGCCCGAGCCCGTACTGCGTCGCGCCCCTCCGGCAGCCGGAACGTGACCGACCCGGAGGCAGCCTTCTGCGCAAGCACGGACAGGTCCTCCGCCTCGCCGCGCAGCAACGCGTCCCACACCGGCAACGCCAGCCCGTGCTCCAGGCCGACATCGGCGCGCACGGTGTCGGCGAGCCGGTTCACCCACGGGATGCCCTCGCTGTCGGCGCCGGCCAGCCCGGCCAGGCGCAGTACGGCGCGCTCGACCGAGACCGTCGTGTGCTGCTTGGCGATGGTGACGATCGGCCGCCCGGCCTTGCGGGCCAGGCTGCGCGCCTTGCGGACGGTGACCGGATCGAGGTCCAGCTTCTTCACAGCACGGGTCACGACGGCCATCCTTCGGATTCGTACACGACACGACCGCCGACCACAGTCCGGCGGCACACAGGAACAGGTGCTTCATCACTCAGGTCGGGCAGCACGGGAACGCCTGCCCGCGGATCCGTCGACCACGCCGCGACCCGCTGATCCGGGGTCTGCACAACGAGATCGGCGTCGCTCTCCCACACCGCGTACGTCGCCGCGCTCCCCGGCGCGAGGACCCCGGCATCGTCGATCCCGGCCGCCCGCCAGCCACCCCGCGTGTGGGCAGCGAAGGCAGCCCGGACCGTGATCCGCTGCCCGGCTTCGTGGTGGAACGCAGCTGCGCGCACTGCTTCCCAGGGACCGACCTCGGTAACCGGCGAGTCCGACCCGAAGGCCAGTACGACGCCGGCGCGCGCGAGCGAGCCGAACGGGTTCATCCCCGCCCAGCGGTCACCCACGCGTTCGGCGTACATGTCGCTCGGTCCGCCCCAGTGCCGGTCGAACATCGGCTGGACGCTGGCGACGACTCCGCAGCGCGCGAGGGTCGCGATCGCGGCGTCGTCGACCATCTCGACGTGCTCCAGCCGGTGTCGCACGGCCACCAGGGCCTGCACGCCGACCTTCTCCGCGGCGAGCTCGAACCCGCGCGCGATGTTGTCGAGCGCCGCGTCGCCGATGCAGTGGAAGCCGGCCTGGACCTCGCGCTCGGTGCAGGCGATCACGTGCTCCGCGATCTCCTCGGCGGTCAGATATGCGTGCCCGGTGTGATCCGCCCGATCCGCGTACGGCGCTCGCAGGGCGGCTGTCCGTGAGCCGAGTGCGCCATCCGCGTTGAGGTCACCCGCCAGCCCGGCCAGGCCGTACTCCGTGACGTAGTCGAAGACCCCGGGCTGTCCCCAGTACAAGGTTGCCGAGAGCCCCAATTCGTCGGCGGCCCGGCGAACCAGCGGCAGCTCCCACAGCGGCCCGATGTGCGGCGCGCCCATCTCGTGGAAGGCGCCGATCCCGCGGGCGGCCATCGCCTTCACCGCGGCGCGCGCGTCGTCCAGACGCTGCTCGGCCCCGACCAGGTCACCCAACGTGTCTCGCACCGCGTGGTGGGCGTCGCGCTCGACCCGTCCGTTCACGTCGTACCCGGCCAGCGCTGCCAGACCGTCGACGGCGGCGGCCATCGATGACGAGATGACACCGGAGTGGCCGTCGATGCGAGAGAGGTAGACGCGACGGCCGTCCGCGGCCCGGTCCAGTTCTTCGGAGGTCGGCGGGCGACCCTCCGGCCACTTGGTCTCGTCCCAGCCCGACCCGTCGATCACCGCGTCGGGTCCGGCCTTGGCGGCGAAGGCCGCGAGCCGGTCCAGGGCGTCGGCGAGGTTCGTCGTACCGGCGAGGTCGAGGCCGGTCAGCAACGCGCCGATCTGCGCGGTGTGGACGTGCGCGTCGACGAACGCCGGCGCGACCAGCTTGCCCTGCAGATCGACGACCTCGTCCGCGCCGGACGCGTAGGAGGCCGCGCTGGTGTCGTCACCGAGCCAGGTGACCACGCCGTCGTCGAAGGCGATCGCGGTCGCATGGGGGTCGGCGGGTGAGTAGACGGAACCGTTCGTCAGAAGTGTGCGCACGGGCTAATCCTCCGCCAGCCTGCGCTCGAACAACTCACGGACACCCGGCTCGGACCGCAACAGCTTCAGCGCGTACTCCGCGTGGCCGGGCACGTACCCGTTTCCGACCAGCATCGTGACATCCGCCGCCAGCCCTTCGGCCCCGAGCGCGGCGGCGGAGAACGAGGTCGCCATCGAGAAGAAGATGACCGTGCCGCCGGCCTTGGTGGAGAGGACCGCGCCGTGCTCGCACCCGGGGACGTCGACGCAAAGCACCGTGATGTCGGCACTGCCGTCGGACCCGTCGCCCCCGCCGTCCACCAGTCCCCCGGCGACGGCCTTCGCCAGCGCCACGGGGTCCCGGGCGTCGGCCAGCGCGACCGCATCGGCCAGACCGGACTTCCCTAGCTTGTCCGCCTCCGCCTGGAACGGCACGACGCCGATCGTCCGCGCAGCACCGGCGTCCCGCGCCGCGGCCAGCGACAGCGACCCGCTCTTCCCTGCGCCGCCAATTACTGACACGATAGGTTTTAGCCCTTTGTCGACATATTGGCGCACCACGCGAGCGGTCAGCGCGGGCGCTCCACAGACGTCCATCACCGCCAGCGACAACTCCGGCGCGAGGTCGTCCGGCAGCTTGGCGACGATCGAGCGGGCGAAGAGGATCGCGTGCCCCTCGGCCGGCACCTGCTCGCTGCGCCCGTCCCACTTCGCCAGACCGTCGGTGATCTGCAGCGGCGTCAGGGTCAGCGACACCAGCGTGGCGACCCGGTCACCCTTCTCGACGCCGAGCGGTGAGTCGGGCCCGACCTCGTCGACCGTGCCGACGAGCATGCCGCCCGAACCGGTGACGGGGTTCTGCATCTTGCCGCGCTCGGCGACGATCCGCAGTACGGACTGCTTGACCGCCTCGCCGTCGCCGTCGTGCTGCTCGGCCAACTGCCGGTACGACGCGGCGTCCAGGTTCAGCCGCTCGACCGAGATCCGCACCTCGTCGGGCCAGAGCTCCGGTCGGGGATCGAGTCGCTGGGCCGCCTGGGGCAGCACCCCGGCCGGTTCGAAGACTCGGTGCAGTCCGACCGGCGAGGTCGTAGTGTCCGGCACGGGGGCTCCTTCAAGGGAAATCTTGCGGTGTTCTAATGGATGTACCGTAACTTCTATCGCTATCCTCACAAAGACCAACACCGTCGTTGAGCCCCCAGGAGGACTCGTGACCGATTTGATCAGCCCGGAGCTTGCAGTTGCTGACCTCAACGAGCAGCCGTACGCGTACCGTCGGGCCGACCTGGTCGAGCCCGACTGGACCCGGATGCCGGGGTTCAAGGATGTGACCGCCGAGGAGTGGCGCTCGGTCCAGTGGCAGCGCTCGCACTGCGTGAAGAACGTCAAGCAGCTGCGCGACGTGATGGGCGACCTGCTCGAGGAGCGGGTCTACGAGGACCTGAGCCGCGACCAGGCCGAGCGCGCGACGATGTCGATGCTGCTGCCGCCGCAGATGCTGAACACGATCGTCCCGCAGGGCGCCGCGGCCGGCCGCGAGTACACCGAGGCCTTCTACACCGACCCGGTCCGGCACTACATGCTGCCGATGTTCACCGACCGGCGCTCGGACTGGCCGTCACACCCGCACGCGACCCGCGACTCGCTGCACGAGCACGAGATGTGGGCGACGGAGGGCCTGACCCACCGGTACCCGACCAAGGTGCTGGCCGAGATCCTGCCGACCTGTCCGCAGTACTGCGGTCACTGCACCCGGATGGACCTGGTCGGCAACTCGACCCCGGTGATCGAGAAGCTGAAGTTCACCATCAAGCCGCAGCAGCGGCTGGACGACATGCTCGAGTACCTGCGCCGCACTCCCGGCGTCCGCGACGTCGTGGTGTCGGGTGGCGACGTGGCCAACATGCCTTGGCCGCGGCTGGAGTCGTTCCTGACCAGCCTGCTGGAGATCGAGAACATCCGCGACATCCGGCTGGCCACCAAGGCCCTGATGGGGATGCCGCAGCACTGGCTGTCGGACGACGTCCGGGCCGGGGTCGAGCGGGTCGCGCAGCTCGGTCGCCAGCGCGGCGTGATGATCGCGATGCACACGCACGTCAACGCGGCGCAGTCGGTGACCCCGCTGGTGGCTGAGGCGACCAAGGCGATGTTCGAGGCCGGTCTGCGCGACGTCCGCAACCAGGGCGTGCTGATGCGCGGCGTCAACGACTCGGTGCCGCAGCTGCTCGACCTGTGCTTCGCGCTGCTCGACGGCGCGACCATCACGCCGTACTACTTCTACATGTGCGACATGATCCCGTTCTCGGAGCACTGGCGGGTCTCGGTGAAGGAGGCGCAGCACCTGCAGCACGGGATCCTCGGCTACCTGCCGGGCTTCGCGACGCCGCGGATCGTCTGCGACGTGCCGTACGTCGGCAAGCGCTGGGTGCACCAGCTCTCGGAGTACGACGAGGTCCGTGGCATCTCGTACTGGAAGAAGAACTACCGGACCGGGATCGAGCAGCAGGACCCCGAGGCGTTGAACCGCACCTACGAGTACTACGACCCGATCGACACCCTGCCGGTCGAGGGCCAGACCTGGTGGAACCAGCACGCCGGCGATTCGCTCGCCGAAGCCGAGAAGCGCGCTGCTGCCTCCCGGGGCGCCGCTGAGGCGCAGAAGCTGATCCAGATCACCTGAGTGGGTTTCCCGCTAGTCTCGTCGGACAGGGGATGACGGGGCTAGCGGGGGTGGCGTGATGGGCTGGTACAGCGTCAGGTGCGTGTTTCAGCTGGACGGCGGGCGCGACGACCGTTCGCCGTACGAGGAGCGGATCACGCTGTGGCGAGCCGACGACTTCGACACCGCGATCGAGCTGGCCGAGAACGAGGCGCTCGACTACATCGAGGACATGGGCTGGACCTATCTGGGGCTGGCGCAGTGTTTCTACCTCGGTGACGACGTCGCGCAGATCCTTCAGGGGACCGAGGTCTACTCGTTGATCCGGAGCAGTGCGCTGCCGCCGGACGAGTACCTCGACACGTTCTTCGACACCGGCACGGAGCACCAGCAGCGCGGTAGCAGCGAGGTTGAATAGGCCGGGTGACCGACCACCTTGCCGCCACCAGGGCGTCGTACGACGCTGCCGCCGCGAACTATGCGGAGTTCGTCGAGGGGAAGCTCGAAGGCCTGCCGATGATGCGCGCCATGCTCGGGTGCTTCGCCGAGTTGGTGGACGGGCCGGTTGCCGAGGTCGGCTGCGGTCCGGGCAATGTGACCAGCTACCTGACGTCGCTCGGAGTGCAGATCCGCGGGATCGACCTGGCGCCGCGGATGGTGGAGATCGCGCGGGCGGCGTACCCGGAGCTGGTGTTCGAGGTCGGCTCGATGACCTCGCTTGCTCTGGCTGACGCGTCGCTGGCCGGGGTGATCGCCTGGTATTCGATCCATCACTTGCCGCCGGCTGAGCTGCCTGGGGTCCTTGCCGGGTTTCACCGGGTCCTGTCCCCCGGCGGTCGGCTGCTCATCGGGACGCACGCGGGTGAGGTCGAACATCGGCAGTTGAGCGAGGCGTACGGCGTACCGGTCAGCTATGAGTCGTTCATCCAGCCGCCGGAGCTGATCGTCGCGGCGATCCGGTCGGCCGGTTTCACGATCACCGCTGAACTGGTTGAGCCCGGCAACAAGCCCGGCCGGTGCCACCTGACGGTGTTCGCGCAGAAGGACTAGAGCGCGGGAGGGCGGCGCTCGTACGGCGTACTGAGCACTATCGTCGTCGTCGTGGAGACGTTGGCCCGGGCGCGGATGACGGCCAGCAACTGCTCCAGCGCGTACGGCGTCGCGACCCGGACGATCAGGATGTAGCTGGAGTCACCGGCCACCGAGTAGCAGGACTCGATCTCCGGCACGTCCCTGAGCCGCTCCGGCGAGTCGTCCGGCTGCGACGGGTCGATCGGCCGGATCGAGATGAACGCGGTCAGCGGCAGGTCGAGCGCGGTGTGGTCGATCGTTGCCGCATACCCCAAGATGACCCCGCGCTGCTCCAGCCGCTTGACCCGCTGGTGCACCGCCGACGTCGACAACCCGGTCGCCTTCCCCAGGTCGGTGAAGCTCATCCGTCCATCGGACGCGAGCAACTCCACGATCTTGTGATCCAGGTCCTCCATGCGCAGACCCTACTCTGAGAGCGCGTTCTTCCCGTACCGCGTCCAGTTCCGCCCCCGATCAATGACCCGCCACGAACTCGTCCACCAACTCCCAGACCCGCACCTCGATCTCGTCCCGGATCACCCGCACCGCCTCGATCCCCCGCCCGGCCGGATCATCGAGCGCCCAGTCGAGATACCTCTTGCCCGGGAAATACGGACACTCGTCGCCACACCCCATGGTGATCACCAGATCGGACGCCCGCACCGCCTCGTCGGTCAGCGGCTTCGGGAACTCCTTCGAGATGTCCAGCCCGATCTCCGCCATCGCCTCGACCACGGCGGGGTTCAGTTGGGAGGCCGGCTGCGATCCAGCCGATCGCACGACCACCCGCCCAGCGGCGTGATGGTCGAGCAGCGCAGCAGCCATCTGCGAACGGCCGGCGTTGTGAACGCAGACGAACAACACCTCAGGCGTGGTCCCGGACATGCCGGTCACGCGATGGCGGTCTCGGGGACCGACAGCAGTGCCGAGACCCATTTCATCCGCTCAGGCAGCGGCCAGTAGTAGACCCACGTGCCCCGTCGCTCGCAATCGACCAGCCCGGCCTGTCGCAGTACCCGCAGGTGGTGGGAGATCGTCGGACCGGACACCTCGAACTGCCCGGTGAGATCGCAGACGCAGATCTCGCCGCCGGCCGACGCGATCATCGACATCAGCCGCAGCCGGATCGGGTCCGACAAGGCCTTGAACACCGCGGCCCCGTCGACGGCCTGGGCCTCGTCCAGCGCCGAGACGGAGATCGGCGCGCAGCAGCCGCTCGACTGGTCGGAGGCCTGCTGTTTCGACATGCGTCTATCTTGACTCTTGTCTAATCAAGATGCAAGGTGGGCCTGGTTGATTAGATGATCTTCGAGACAGTGAGGACCGATCGTGAACGTAGTCGTGGTCATCGGAGCAGGCCCGGTGGGACTGGCCGCCGCCGCACACCTGGCCGAACGGAACGTGGACTTCCTGGTCCTCGAATCAGGGCCGGGCGTCGCTGCGGCGATCGAGGAATGGCGGCACGTGAGGCTGTTCAGCCCTTGGCGCTACGACCTCGACAGCGCTGCCCGGCGCCTGCTCGAGCAGGCGGGCTGGGCCGAGCCCGATCTCGGGAAGCTCCCGACCGGCGGCGACCTGATCGACTCCTACCTCGAGCCATTGGCCAAGACTCCGCAGCTCAACGACCGGATCCGCTACAACGCGACCGTCGTCGCGGTCACCCGCATCGGCTTCGACCGGGTCCGTACTGCGGGCCGCGAGCAGGCACCGTTCCTGATCCGGCTGGCCGACGACACCGAGATCCTCGCCTCCGCGGTGATCGACGCCGCCGGCACCTGGCGCCGGCCGAACGTACTGGGCGCATCCGGCATCCCTGCGCGCGGCGAAGCAGCGATCGCCGACGGCATCGCCCATGCCCTGCCCGACGTGCTCGGCCGCGATCGTGAGCGGTACGCCGGACGCCGTACGGCGGTCGTCGGCGCCGGTCACTCCGCTGCCACCACGCTGCTGGATCTCGGCGCGCTCGCCGAGGAAGTCCCTGGTACCGAGATCGTCTGGGTGGTTCGCGGTACCGACCAGGCCCGTACCTACGGTGGCGGCGACGCTGACGAGTTGCCTGCTCGCGGCGCTCTGGGCAGCCGCCTGCAGAGACTGGTCCGATCGGGCCAGGTCGAACTCGCCAGCAGCTTCCGCATCGAAGCCGTCGCCCGCACCAGCGACGGCAGGATCGAGCTGACCGCTGGAGAGCAGCGTGTGCTGGCCGACACCGTCGTGAACTCGACCGGGTTCCGGCCGGACCACGCCATGGTCGCCGAGCTACGCCTCGACCTGGACTCGATCATGGGATCCACCCGAGCTCTCGCGCCACTGATCGACCCGAACCAGCACTCCTGCGGCACCGTTCCCCCGCACGGCGTCGACGAGCTGGCTCACCCCGAGCCGGGCTACTACGCGGTCGGCGCGAAGTCCTACGGCCGCGCGCCGACCTTCCTGCTGGCCACCGGCTACGAGCAGGCCCGCTCGGTTGTCGCCGCACTCGCCGGCGACTGGGAGGCCGCCCGCGACGTACAACTCGACCTGCCCGAGACCGGTGTCTGCTCGTCGAACCTGGCTACCGTCCAGTCGAGCTGCTGCAACTGATCAAGCAACATGAGCAGCGGGCGGCTCAGCCAGCGCGAACAGGCGATCGAACACCTGCGCCCGATCGAACTGCAACGCATGCGCCCGCGCCCGCCGCTCAGCGGCCGCCCGCTGCTCATAGGTCCAGTCACAGACAACCTCATCAAGCACAGTCCGCAGCGTGGCCGGGTCGCGCGGCGGCACCAACATCGCCGTGTCGCCCACCGCCTCGGGGACTCCCCCAGTGGCGCAGGTGATGATCGGCCCGCCTCCGGCCAGAGCCTTCTCGACCAGCGCGATCCCGAACGTCTCGACGAACTCCGGCTGTTCGCGGGTCGGCAGCACGAACGCCGCGCTGCCGGCCATCAGCGCCGGCTTCTCCGCGTCATCCACATCGGTCAGCACAAGCACCCGATCGCTCAGGCCCGCTGCCGCCACCCGCGCCAGCACCTCGGCTTCCTGCGGCCCACGCCCCGCCAACACCAACTGCACGCGCTCGGCCGACCGCGATCCGGAGTACGCATCGATCAGATCGTCGATCCCCTTCGCCGACGCGATCCGGGACAGGAACAGCACGTACCCGTCCCGCGACAGGCCGCGCCGCGCGAGAGTCTCGGCGATCCTGTCGTCAGTGAGCGACAGATAGGACCAGGAGTCGACCGCCGGGTAGGAGATGGCGATCCGCTCCCGGCACCGCTGCGCGAACGTCGTACCGTGCATGGCGTCGAGGGTTGCCGCCGAGGCGACGATCAGTTCCCGCGTGTACTCCGACACCGCCACGCAGTGATCGGCCTCCAGGTAAACCGACAAGATGTGCGCGGCCGCCCCGAAGCGCCCGGTGTTCACGCAGTCGCGGACCACGTTGGTGATGTCGGAGCCCACTGCCTCGGCGACCGTGATGACCTGCGCGGGTCCGATCCTGCGCGCGACCTGGACGGCTTCCTGTACGGCGATCGCATGCGGGCTCAGGTACAGCGACATCGCCACGGTCGGCACCCCGTCGCTGAACAGCTCGACCAGCCGCCCGATCAGCCCGGCCAGATAACGCCCGTCCGGAACCCGGTAGTCGCCGACGGGATCGGGACGCTCCACCGTGATGCCCGGGCTGTACGGCGTCACGCCGTCGAGTGGCTTCATCGGCAACCCGGCCGCCTCGAGCGCGTCGAGCGGCCAGGTCACGATCCGTACGTCGTCGAACCCGCGGGTGAGCGCTACCTCCGCGAGGCACCGCGCCTCGCCGGAGTGTCCGCAGATCACTGGGTCGGCGCGGACGACGATGACCAGGCGGCGGTTGGGTGTGGACGGTACGAGTGTGTCGTCGGCGATGTTCATGCCTCACCTCCAGTGGCGGGTAGCGGGTCGGACGTGGATGGTGGCCTGATCCGGGTGCCCCAGCCGGACGGCTGGGGGCCGAGTTCGATGTGCAGGTTGCGGATGTGCCGCAGTTCGCGGCCGGAGATCCAGGGGCGTTCGAGGGTCTTGCCGTCGACCGCGATGGACTGGACGTAGGAGATCGGCCCACCTGCCTCGACCGGCTCGAACCCTGTGGTGGTGATCGACAGGTCGCCGTCCGGCAGCCGGGTGTTGGACTCCGCCACGGCCGGTGCGCTGACCAGGAACAGGTTCTGCCCGGCTACCGGGAACAGCCCGAGCGTCGCCCAGACGTACCACGCGGACAGCCCGCCGGAGTCGTCGTTACCTGGCAGCCCACCCCGGCCGGTACCGAACTGGTTGGCGACGACCGCATGCACCACTTCGGCGGTCCGGTCCGGCCGTCCCGCGTAGTGGTAGGCCCAGGGCGCCTCGTAGTCCGGTTCGTTGTTCAGCCCCTCGAACCGGCACAGGTCGTACCCGGCCTCCATCTCGGCCACGCTCGGCCGCACTCCCGGTTGGATCACCGGCGCTGCGTCGTACCCGAAGAACTGGTCGAGCAGCCCCACGAACGCGTCGTCGCCGCCGGCAACCGCGATCCGGGCGCGCATGTCATGCAGTAGCCGGAAGGAGTAGTTCCACCGGCCGCCCTCGTAGAACGCCGAGTCGCGCAGCAGCCCGGTACCGGGGTCGTACGCCGCCCGCCAGCCTTGGGCGTGCTCCCGCATCTGCTTGGCCAGCGGCCGGTCGCGCACCTTGTCGGCGATCGCCGCGGTGCAGTAGTAGGCGTACGCCAGGTCGAGGGTGTGACTGATCGGGTGTGCGACACCGTGCACCAGGTAGTCCTCGCCGTACGTTCGGCGCAGGTCCATCTCCAGGTGCACCATCGCCCAGTCCCAGTCGATCCCCGGCAGATCCAGCTGGCACAGGTCGGACAAGAAGGTGTGCGCGAGCGCGCTGCCTTGCCGGGAGAACCGGTCGGCGCCCTTGGCCATCCGGTAGCCGATCGGCAGGTTGCCCTCCTGCTCGCAGATCGACAGCAACGCGCCGGCCAACGCGACCGAGCGTTGCGGGAACAGTGTGGTCATCAGCGGCAACTGAGTGCGGTAGATGTCCCACATCGTGCAGATGTCGAACGCGTACGGCCCCTCGGTCGTCCACGGACTCTCGTCCGGGGCGAAGCACGGCTTGACCAGCGAGTGGTAGAGCGCAGTACCGAAAACCGTTGCCTGGTCCTTGGACTCGGTCTTGATCTCCACCTTGCCGAGATGGTCGTGCCAGCTAGCCACCGTCCGGTCGCGCCGCCCGCCGAAGCTGGCCTGGCTGCGGCCGACGTCCGTCCGCAGGTTGTTCCGGGCCGTCTCACACCCGCGCAGTGAGAACCCCAGCCGCACCTCGACGGTCTGCTCGGCCCGCGACGGCCCCATGAAGATCAGCCCGAACGGCCGCAACGTCGTGGGCCGGATGTAGTCGAAGTCGAGCCGGGTACCGCCGGGCATCAGCCGCCGGTCGTACCAGAGGTGCTGCCGCCAGCCCGGAGCGTCGATCTCCAGGTGCACGGCCAGCGGCACCCCCTCGACGTGGATCTCCCCCTGCGCGACCCCTGGTCCCAGCATCTCCAGGTGCGCCTTCAACGGCACCGTCTGGCTGTGCGGGATGGCCAGACCGCCGGTCGAGGCGTCGATGACGATCCGGGCGGCTTCGTTCGCCGGGAAGGTGTAGCGGTGCACGGCCGACTTGGGTCCGACCGTCACCTCGCAGCGAATCCCCGAGCCCAGCGTCGCCGCGTAGTACCCAGGCTCGGCTACCTCGTCCAGCAGGTCCCAGGTGGTCCCCAGGTCATCGAGCGGCCCGAGCATCGGCGTCACCCGGAAGTAGTTGTAGTACTTGCGGATCGCGCCGGTGCCGGACTGCTGGAAGTGGGTGAACCCGGAGGCGACCGGCCGGTCGTACAGCAGGTCGGGCACGCCCTCGGTGTTGAAGTCGTACAGCCCGTACCCGGTCGGGTAGGCCCCGGAGTACGGACAGGCCGACACCATCCCGAAGGGGTGCATGGCACCCGGGTGGGTGTTCCCGGTCTGCGGCTTGGGCCACCACCAGGTCCCCGCCAGCCCTTTCGGCGTGGGCAGGTCGGTCGCGCCGGTCCCGATGAACGGGTCAACGTGCTCGTACATGGGGCTCACCGCCTTACGCGGCCGATGTGGGCTCTCAAGGTAGAAAGCACATGTTTCCGCTGGGTTGACCGAAGGAGACGGGGAGGTTACGAGGGAAGTGGGGTCTGTGGTGTGAAACCATCCCTCCATGGCTCAGAAGTTGATGTTGCTCGACACCGCGTCTCTGTATTTCCGCGCCTTCTTCGGCGTGCCCGACACGATGAAGGCGGCCGACGGTACGCCGACCAACGCGATCCGCGGGCTGCTCGACTTCATCGCGCGCCTGGTCGACAACCACCACCCGACCCACCTGGTCGCCTGCTGGGACGACAACTGGCGCCCGTCCTGGCGGGTCGCGCTGATCCCGTCGTACAAGGCACAGCGGGTCGAGTTCGTCGCCACCGGCGGTGAGCAGGTCGAGGACGTGCCCGACCGGCTCGAGCTGCAGGTGCCGTACATCCGCGCCTGCCTCGAGGCACTCGGCATCCCGATCGTCGGCGCGGCCGACCACGAGGCCGACGACGTGATCGGCACCCTGTCGCACCAGTCGACGATGCCGGTCGACATCGTCACCGGGGACCGCGACCTGTTCCAGCTGATCGACGACTCGCGCGGCATCCGGATCGTCTACACCGCCGCCAAGGGGGTCGGCCGGGCCGACGTCTACGACGAGAAGGCGCTGCTGGCGAAGTACGAGATCCCCGCCAACCGGTACGCCGACTACGCCACCCTGCGCGGCGACGCCTCGGACGGCCTGCCCGGGGTCAAGGGGATCGGCGAGAAGACCGCCTCCGCCCTCGTCACGACGTACGGCGATCTGGCCGCGATCCGGGCCGCCGCGGCCGACCCGAGCACACCGATGTCGCCGTCGGTGAAGCGCAAGATCCTGGACTCGAGCGACTACCTGGACGTCGCGCCGAAGGTGGTCGCGGTCGCCAAGGACGCGCCGGTCGGCACGGTCGACGCGACCATGCCGACGCAGGTGCACGACCCGGAGAAGTGGCTGGACCTGGTCGAGCTGCTCGAGCTCGGCAGCAGCGCGCAGCGTGTGATGTCGGCCCTCAATCTTGGTCCGAAAGAATCCGCATGAGCAGCACGCTCGACCTCGGCGCGCAGTACGGCCAGAGCATCATCGACCTGCGCCGCGCCCTGCACCAGGTCCCGGAGTACGACCTCGACCTGCCGAAGACCCAGGGCCTGATCCTGCAGGCACTCGAGGGTCTCGACCTGGAGATCACCCTCGGCCAGGAGCTCTCCTCGGTCACCGCCGTACTCCGCGGTGGCGCCGGCCCCGGTCCTGTCGTGCTGCTGCGCGGCGACATGGACGCGCTGCCGGTCACCGAGCGGGTCGACGTGCCGTTCAAGTCGACCCATCCCGGCCTGATGCATGCCTGCGGCCACGATCTCCATGTCGCCGGTCTGGTCGGAGCGGTGAAGATCTTGCACGAGCTGCGCGAACAGCTGGCCGGCGACGTGGTCTTCATGTTCCAGCCGGGCGAGGAGACCACCGGCGGCGCGCCGATCATGATCCGCGAGGGCGTGCTGGAAGCGGCCGGGCGACGTGTCGATTCGGCGTACTGTCTGCACGTCCAGTCGGCCGGCGACCCGATCGGTCTGTGGAGCAGCAAGGCCGGGCCGCTGATGGCAGCGGCAGACCAGCTGAGCGTTCGTGTGGTCGGCGCCGGCGCCCACGGCTCCGAGCCGTACCGCGGGCTGGACCCGATCCCCGTCCTGTGCGAGATCGTCGGCGCGCTGCAGACGATGGTGACGCGGCAGTTCGACGTGTTCGACCCGGTGGTGCTGACGGTCGGCAAGATCGCCGGTGGCACCAAGGAGAACATCATCCCCGACGACGCCTTCTTCGACGCGACCATCCGCAGCTTCTCGGTCGAGGCCCAGGCCAAGGTCCAGAAGGCCAGCGTCCAGTTGGTCGAAGGCATCGCCGCCGCCCACGGCCTGACCGCCGAGGCGGACTACCGGGTCGGCTACCCGGTCACCGTCAACGACGAGCAGGAGTACGTCTTCGCCCGCCAGGCGATCGTCGACCTCTTCGGCCCCGAGGCCTTCCGCGAACGCCCGACCGCCGAATGCGGCGCCGAAGACATGTCCTTCGTCCTCAACGAGGTCCCCGGCGCTTATGTCAACCTCAGCGCCTGCTCCGCCTTCGAACCCGAACTGGCCGCCGACAACCACTCCCCACTGGCCGACTTCGACGACTCGGTCCTCCCCAACGCCGCCGCCCTCCTCGCCGAACTGGCTGTACGCCGCCTGGCCCGCGGCTGAGGCGGCGGCCGGGTCACCGGCCGAGACCCGCGTCGCGAGCGCGAATGATCGCCTCGGCCCGGTCCACCACATGCAGCTTCGCGAAGATGTTCGACACGTTGTTACGCACCGTCTTCGGTGACAGGAACAACTCCGAGGCGATCTGAGGATTCGACCGCCCGGCCGCGACCAGCGCGAGCACCTGACGCTCCCGGTCGGTCAACTGCGGGAAGGCAGCGGACCCGGTCGCGACCGGAGCGGCGGCGAAGAACTCGGCCACCCGCAGCGCCAGCGCAGGCCCGAAGATCGCCTCACCCCGCGCCACCGCGGTGATCGCCCGCAGGATCTCCGTCTGGTTGGCACCCTTCAGTAAATAGCCTCGAGCACCCGCCCGCATCGCGGCGAACAGGGTCCGGTCCTCCTCGGCCATCGTCAGGATGACCACCCCGATATGCGGGCTGTCGGTGGTGATCCGCCGGGTCGCCTCGATCCCGTCCAGCTCAGGCATCTGCACGTCCATCACCACCACGTCGGGCTGCAGATCACCAGCCCGGGCAACGGCTTCGAGCCCATCACCGGCCGTCCCGACCACCTCCACCCCGTCGAGCGAGCCAAGCAGCGCGGCCAGACCGTCCCGATAGACAGGGTGATCGTCGACGAGCATCACCCGCACGACCTCAGACACCAGCCACCTCCGGTACGGCGTACAGCGGCAGCCGAACCCGTACGACGGTCCCGCCTTCCGCCGGACAGGTCACGCTGCTCTCTCCTCCGAGTTCCGCCGCCCGCTCCCGAAGCGACAGCATGCCCACGCCGGCCACCACCTCCTCGGCGATGCCGATCCCATCGTCTTGCACGGTCAGCTGCAAGGCCGACCCATCGACCAGTCGCAGGTCGAGGTCGCACCGCGAGGCCGATGCATGCCTGGCCACATTGGTCAGCGCCTCCGAAGCAATCCGGTACGCCGCAACCTCGACCCCGGCGGGCAGCACCCCCAGCGACGACGCCTTCACGTGAACCTGCAGACCACCCAGCCGGAACCGCTCAGCCTGTTGCTCGATCGCCCGGACCAGGCCGAGCTCATCCAGCGCCGGTGGCCGCAGGTCATGCGCCAGCCGGCGGACGTCGGCCAGAGCTGCGGTGACCTCGGTTGTGGCCTGCGCGAGCATCTCGTCGGCGCGCTCGGGTGCGGACATGGCAAGGTTGCGCGCAGTCTCGATCCGCAGCGCCACCGCCCCGAGGCCGGGACCGAGGCTGTCATGCAGATCCCGGCGGATCCGGCGCCGCTCCTCCTCGCGTGCAGCCACCAACCGGCTCCGGCCGCGCTGCAGTTCGGTGCTCAGCTCACTCGCCCGGGCAGCCGCTGCCGCTTGCCGAACCAGATCGCCCAGCAAACGCTGATCCCGTTCGGACAAGGCCGTCCCGTCCCCCGGACACAACACGAGCCGCCCAACGGACTCACTCCGGTACCGGACGGGCAGAGCGATCGTCGGACCGGTCTCGGACCCGTGCTCGATGACCGCCCGGCCGCCGGATGAGCGGTCGATCTCAACCCGCACGTAGGGCAGCCGAAACGCCTCAGCCAGTGTCCGGGCGACCGCCCGCAACTGCTCGTCCGGATCCGCCGCCGACTCGAGCCGCTCGGCCAGCGTGGAGACCGTCGCATACGGATCCTCGCGTGAGCCGCGAACCAGCCGCCGTACCGCACGCGAGAGCCGGCTCCGCAGCGGCGCGTAGATCACCGCCACCACGGCAATCGCGGCCAGGGCAGCATCACGTTCCCCCAGCATGCCGCCGGCCAGCGCGAAGACGGCCAGGTCCACCGCCACCACGAGAATCGCGAGCAACCCGTAGAGAAACGTTGCTGACAGCAACCGGTCGATCGCGTACAACCGGTGCTTGGTGACCGCGCCGACGATCGCGGCAGAGGTCAGCGCGATCGCCGTACCGAACAGGATCGCGGGCACGGCCGGCGGGTCCTCCAGGGGTACGAACAGCAGGAACATGTCCACGAGCGCGGCCCACATCAGCCAGCGGATCTGCGCGCGCCGCTCCCGGGATGCAGCCCGGTAACGATGCACCGTGACGGCGAACGGGACCACCAGGCTCACGATCACCGCCGCATAGGAGATCCGGAGCAACGGTTCCCAGACCTGGTACGAGAGCGGAATGCTGAAGGGATCGACCGCCAGCCGCGTGATCTCCGGCGGCAGGACGGCACCGTGGTACCGGATCATCACCGCCATCGGCACCACGACCAGCAGCACCGGCAGCAACGCGGTCAGCGCGAGGCTGACGACGGAGAGCGAACGCCACAGGCGCGCGGTGACCAGCCGCCCGTCCGGAAACAGCAGGATGAGCAACGGCAGGCCGAGCAACAGCACGGCGCCGAACCGCGAGTAGAACCAGTACGCCGCTGCCGCGCCGGGCAGTCCCGGCGAGGTGTAGATCGCGTACGCCGCCCAGCTGGACGCGAAACCGTCCACGATCCACAGCAGGCCCGACAGCGTCAGCACCCAGGCGATCGGATGACGCGGCAACCGATGCAGCAGGAGAGCACCGGGCAGCATCTGAGCGAGCCCCGACAGTACTGCGGCCCAGCCCGAGTCCAGCTCGGCCGCGGCCGGCACACCACCTCGGTTCCGCACATCGAGAACCACCGTCAGAACCGACAGCACCACCGCAACACCCGCGATCGCAGGGGCCGGCCATCCCCTGCGGGCGGGCAGACGCAACTCCCCCACATCAGCCACCGTTGCATTGTCACCCAGGCCGTGTCCCGTCGTCTCGGGTCTGTTGTCCCGCGATCTTCGGGACAACGCACGGGGCCGGCGCCCCTGCCGCCCGGGTTCCCGGCGGCCGCAGAGTCCTCGTCAGGGGGTACGACGTGTGCTCCAGGGGAGGAAGGAACCGTCATGACGGAAACACCGGCGCGGGCCAGGACCGACGCCACCGAGTTCGGGTCCGGCGCCAGGTCGGCGCTGGACCCCGCCAGGATCAGGCGGCTCGGGCTCGGCCTGACAGCCGGCACGCTGACCTGGGCGGTGTGCATCTTCGCGTTCGACACGGTCAACGAGGGCTCGAAGGAACGGATCAATGACCTGACCGGGCTCGCGTTCCAGCTCGGGCTGTTCTGTCTGCTGACCGTCCAGTACCGGACCCGCGCGACCGGCCTGACCCGGCCGGCGGTCGCGATGCTCAAGGTCGAGGCGGTGATCCTGGGGCTGGCCACGCTCTGGTCGCTGCTGCACGGGGTGCTGCCGGAGGACCTGCAGAATGCCGGCTGGCTCGCGGTACTGGACATCTGCTGGCCGCTGTCGATGGTCGGCATGATGGTGATCGGGATCAAGCTGGCGATCACCGGACGCTGGCGTGGCCTGCTGCGCTGGTGGCCGCTGGTGGCGGAGAGCTGGGTCTTCGTGACGATGCCCGCCGTGATCGTCTTCGGCGACTCCGCGGCGCGGTGGGTGGGCGGCGGCCACCTGCTGATCGGCTACGCGACCCTCGGCGTACTGCTCGCGCGCCGCCCGGACCTGGTCATCAGCAAGCACTAGCCGCGATACGAAAGGAGGACCTCGCCGGTTCGCGAGGTCCCCCTTCATCGCTCAGATCTCTTCGTCGTCCTCGCCCCAGCGCGACGGCCCAGCCGGCGCCGGCGGGACTGTTGCCGGTACTGCCGCCAGTTCCTCGTCGTGGACGACCGCGCCGCTGAACTGCGCGTTGTACAGCCGCGCATAGGCGCCGTTCACCGCCAGCAACTGCTGGTGGGTGCCCTGCTCGACGATCGAGCCGTTCTCCATCACCAGGATCAGATCCGCGTCGCGGATCGTCGACAGCCGGTGCGCGATCACGAAGCTGGTCCGGTCCGAGCGCAGGGCGGCCATCGCCCGCTGCACCAGTACTTCGGTGCGGGTGTCGACCGAGCTGGTGGCCTCGTCGAGGATCAGCAGCTGCGGGTCGGACAGGAAGGCCCGGGCGATCGTCAGCAGCTGCTTCTCGCCGGCGCTGACGTTGCTGCCTTCCTCGTCGATCACCGTGTCGTAGCCGTCCGGCAGGCTGTGCACGAAGCGGTCCACGTACGTCGCCTTGGCGGCGGCGAGCATGTCTTCCTCGGTCGCCGACAGGTTGCCGTACAGGATGTTGTCCCGGATCGTCCCGCCGAACAGCCAGGTGTCCTGCAGCACCATCCCGATCCGCCGGCGCAGGTCGTGCCGGGTCAGCTCGGTGATGTCCACGCCGTCCAGCGTGATCCGGCCGCCATTCAGCTCGTAGAACCTCATGATCAGGTTCACCAGCGTGGTCTTGCCGGCCCCGGTCGGGCCGACGATCGCTACCGTCTGGCCCGGTTCGGCGACCAGGCTCAGGTCGGTGATCAGCGGCTTGTCCTCGGTGTACGAGAACGACACGTGCTCGAACTCGACCCGGCCGCGCGACTCCGAGAGCTTGGCCGGGGTCGCGTCCTCGGGCAGCTGCTCGGTGGCGTCCAGTACTTCGAACACCCGCTCGGCCGAGGCCACCCCGGACTGCAGCAGGTTCGCCATCGAGGCGACCTGGGTCAGCGGCTGGGTGAACTGCCGCGAGTACTGGATGAAGGCCTGCACGTCACCCAGCGACATCGAGCCCGACGCCACCCGCAGGCCACCGAGCACCGCGATCACCACGTAGTTCAGGTTCCCGATGAACATCATCGACGGCATGATCAGCCCGGAGATGAACTGTGCCCCGAAGGAGGCCTCGTAGAGCTCCTGGTTCTTCTTCGCGAAGCTCGCCTCGATCTCCTTCTGCCGGCCGAACACCTTGACCAGCTCGTGGCCGGTGAAGGCCTCCTCGATCTGGCCGTTCAGCGCGCCGGTGTGCCGCCACTGGGCGACGAACCGGGTCTGCGACCGCTTGGCGATCGCCGCCGTCAGGATCATCGAGATCGGGATCGTGACGAGTGCGATCAGCGCCAGCAGCGGCGAGATCACGAACATCAGCGTGATCACGCCGATCACCGTCAGCAACGAGGTGAGCAACTGGCTCAGGGTCTGCTGCAGGCTGGTCGAGATGTTGTCGATGTCGTTGGTGACCCGGCTCAGCAGCTCGCCGCGGGGGGCGCCGTCGAAGTAGCTCAGCGGCAACTTGTTGAGCTTGTCCTCCACCTCGGAGCGCAGCTCGAAGACGGTCCGCTGGACCACGCCGTTCAGGATGTAGCCCTGCATCCAGGACAGCAGGAACGACCCGGCGTACAGGGCCAGCACCAGCAGCAACACGTTGCGCAGGGCATCGAAGTCGATGCCGACGCCGGGGATCAGGTCGATCCCGCCGAGCAGGTCGGCCTTCCGGTTCTCGCCGGCCGCCCGGAGCTGGTCGATCAGCTGCTGCTTGCTCAGGTCCTTCGGCAGACCCTTGCCGATCGCGCCGGCGAAGATGATGTCGGTCGCCCGGCCGAGGATCTTCGGGCCGAGCACCGACAGCCCGACGCTGGCGATCGCCAGCAGGATCACGCCGAAGACCTGCACCCGGTGCGGCCGCAGCCGCCGGAGCAGCCGCTTGGCGGACGGGCCGAAGTCCATCGACTTGTCCCCCGGGATGCCCCCGGGCGGGCCGAACGCGCGCTGACCGGTCGGCCGCTCGGTCGACTTGATCGTCTCGGCCGGCTGGTCCTCGCCGGCCGGTTCTGCCAGCTTCTGATCCGTCATGCTGCTTCCTCCGCCGACCGCTGAGACTCCACGATCTCGACGTACGTCGGACAGGTTTCGAGGAGTTCGTCGTGACTGCCCTTGCCGACGATCGCGCCGTCCTCGACCACGATGATCTGGTCGGCGTCGATGATCGTGGAGACCCGCTGGGCGACGATCACCACCGCCGCGTCGGCCGTGACCGGCGCGAGCGCGGCCCGCAGCCGGGCGTCGGTGGTCAGGTCGAGCGCCGAGAACGAGTCGTCGAACAGGTAGATCTCCGGTTTGCGGACCAGCGCCCGGGCGATCGCCAGCCGTTGCCGCTGACCACCCGACACGTTGGTGCCGCCCTGCGAGATCGGCGCCTCCAGGCCGAGCGCCATCCCCTCGACGAAGTCCTTGCCCTGGGCAATCTCAAGCGCCTGCCAGAGATCCTCGTCGGTGGCCTCGGGGTTGCCGTAGCGCAGGTTGCTCGCCACCGTGCCGGAGAACAGGTACGGGCGCTGCGGAACCAGACCGATCCGCTCCCACAGCGAGTCCGGCTCGATGTCGCGGACGTCGATACCGTCCACGAGCACCCGGCCGCCGGTTGCGTCGAACAGGCGTGGCACCAGCGACAACAGCGTGGTCTTGCCGGCGCCGGTGCTGCCGATGACGGCGGTCGTCCGGCCCCGCGTCGCGGTGAAGCTGACGTCACGCAGTACGGGCTCGGCGGCGCCGGGGTACTGGAAGCTCGCGTTCTCGAAGACCAGTTCGCCGGTACCGGTGAACTCCCTGATCGGGGTGGCCGGCGGGCGGACCGACGACTCGGTGTTCAGCACCTCGCTGATCCGGTCGGCGCAGACCGCGGCGCGCGGCACCATGATCATCACGAAGGTCGCCATCATCACCGAGAACAGGATCTGGATCAGGTAGCTGATGAAGGCGGTCAGCTGGCCGACCATCATCGCGCCGCTCTCCACCCGGGAGGCGCCGAACCACAGCACCGCGACGGTGGACAGGTTGAGGATCAGCATCACCACCGGGAAGACCAGCGCCATCAGCCGGCCGGCCGAGATCGCGGTGTTGGTGACGTTGGTGTTCGCCTCGCCGAACCGCTCGGTCTCGTGCGGCTCGCGGACGAAGGCGCGGACCACCCGGATCCCGGTGATCTGCTCGCGCAGCACCCGGTTGACCGCGTCGATATTGACCTGCATCCTGCGGAACTGCGGCACCATCCGGCTGGCGATCAGCCCGATCGATGCCCCCAGCAACGGTACGGCGACGGCCACCAGCCAGGACAGGCCGGCGTCCTCGCGGACCGCCATGAAGATGCCGCCGACCATCGTGATCGGGGCCGAGACCAGCATCGTGCAGGTGGTCACCACCAGCATCTGCACCTGGGTGACGTCGTTGGTACTGCGGGAGATCAGCGTCGGCGCGCCGAACTGGTTCACCTCGCGGGCGGAGAACTCGCCCACCCGGTGGAACACCGCGGCCCGCACGTCCCGGCCGAACAGGGCAGCGGTCTTCGCGCCGAAGTACACCGCTGCCACGGTGCAGACGATCTGGACCAGGCTGATGCCCAGCATCCAGCCGCCGTTCTCGACGATGTAGCCGGTGTCGCCGGTGGCGACGCCGTTGTCGATGATCTTGCCGTTCAGGCTGGGCAGGTAGAGAGAGGCGATCGTCCCGATCAGTTGCAGGACCACCACCATGGACAGGTTGCCGGCGTACGGACGAAGGTGCGTCCGCAGCAGTCGAAGTAACATCAGCGATCCCCGGGTTCGTGGAGTCGGACACCGTCGAGCGCGAAGTCGACGATGGCCTCGGCGGTCATGGTCCGACCGTCCGAAATCATTGGGTGGGTGGCGGCGAAGGTGATCAGCCGGAGCAACTGGCAGACCTCCTCCGGTGGGTAGCGCAGTTGGCCGGCGTCGGCCCGGAAGACCTCGGCGAAGGCCTCGTCGGCCCGCTCGCCGTCGAGCTTGCGGCGCGCCTCCTCGTCGGGATCGGACTTCCAGTCCGCCGGCGGGCGGGCCATCCGCATCGCGACGAACAGTTTGAAGACCCCGCGCAGCCGGGTCTGGGCCACGTCGACGGCCTCGGTCATCCGCTCCCGCAGCGGCAGCGACCGGTCGATCCGGCCGAGCGCCTCGATCAGCGGATCGACCTCGAAGGCGGTCTTGAACGCGGCGTCGATCAGCGCGTCCTTGCTGCCGAAGGCACGGAAGATGGTGCCCTCGGCGACCCCGGCCGCCTCGGCGATCTGCCGGGTGCTCACCGCCGCGCCGAACTCCTCCAGCAGGGGCAGCGTCGCCCGCACCAGTGCGGCGCGCCGCTCATCGGGGGGCAAGGGAGTTGCTCGTGGGCTCACCCGATCGAGACTAACTGAGTGAGTACTCACTCACAACTGTATTTACCGACCGTGCAGGAGTGTCGCGATCCCGTCCAGGACCCGGGCCAGGCCGAACTCGAAACCGTGGTCCGAGTCGTACGGCGCATCGAACTCGTGACCGACAGTAGTCCCGACCCGGCTCGCCAACGGGTATTTCTTCGTGTCGCCGATCTTGTCCAGCAGCGGCTCGTGCGCCAGCCACCACTCCTTGTCGCTGATTCCCGACGTTCGGATCACCTGCGCCGCCTCCACCGCACTCCGGACGGCGCCGTGCACGTACCCGTTGACCAGCGCGACCGCCGCATCCATCTCGACATCGCTCAAACCGATCCCGTTCACCGCATGCAGTTCGTGCTCGTACTTCGCCATCACTCCCGGCCCGAGCGGCGGCCGGCTCACCGCGACTTGCAGCAGCCACGGGTGCTTCAGGTACATCTCGCGAATCTCCCGAGCCACCGCGTCCAGCTTCGCTCGCCAATCACCGGGCACCTCGCGCAGCGGCAGTTCGCCGTACGCGGTGTCGAGCATGACGTCGATCAGCTCGCCCTTGCCGGGCACATAGCGATAGAGCGTCATCGCGCCGACGCCCAACTCGTCCGCGACCCGGCGGATCGACATCGCCGCGAGCCCCTCGGCGTCGGCGATCCTGAGCGCGGCGGCAACGACCTTGTCCACGGTGAGTGCCGGCTTCGGCCCCCGGGTCGGCTTGGCCTGCAGGCCCCAAAGCAGTTCGAGGCTCTTCGCGGGGTCGCCGCTACCGCTGTACTCCTGACTCATGTGCATCTTTCTACTCGATTGGCTACACTCTCGCAGTTACCTCGTACAGCGTACTCAGTTAGGACGGGAAGCTTGACCTCTAGCAATGTTGAGGTTCTACGGTCGGAAACTGTCGGTGGTCAGGAGGATCATCGTCTACCTCTCCTCCCCCGAAGTTCCGGAGTCTCGCCGTGAGTATGGAAATGACCGCGTGGAACTCGATGTACCACGCCATGCACGCCCAGGACGACAAGCGCCCGTTCTCGAAGGCCACCCTGCTGCGGATCCTCGCGTTCGCGCGACCACACCGCCGGCAGCTGATCGCCTTCCTGCTGCTGAGCGTCGGCGCCGCCGTGCTCGCCGTCGCCACCCCGGTGCTGGCCGGCCGGGTGGTCGACGCGATCGTGAACGGCCAACAGGTCAGCGTCGTGTTCTGGCTGGCCGGAGTGATCGCCGCGATCGCGGTCGCCGAGGCGGGGCTCGGCCTGGTCACCCGCTGGCTGTCCGCCGGGATCGGTGAGGGGCTGATCCTCGACCTGCGGACCGCGGTGTTCGACCACATCCAGAAGATGCCGATCGCCTTCTTCACCCGGACCAGGACCGGCGCGCTGGTCTCCCGGCTGAACAACGACGTGATCGGCGCCCAGCGCGCCTTCAGCGACACGCTGTCCGGCGTGGTGAGCAATCTGGTGATGCTGGCGCTGACCCTGGTCGTGATGCTCAAGGTGTCCTGGCAGATCACTCTGCTGGCGCTGGTGATCCTGCCGGTCTTCGTGATCCCGGCCCGCCGGTTCGGCCGGCGGCTGGCCTCGCTCGAGCGGGAGGCCGCCAACTACAACGCGACCATGAGCACCCAGATGACCGAGCGCTTCTCGGCGCCGGGCGCGACCCTGGTCAAGCTGTTCGGCCGGCCTGCCCGCGAGTCGCACGAGTTCGCAGTACGGGCGTCCCGGGTGCGCGACATCGGCGTCCGGACCGCGATGGTGCAGTGGATCTTCGTCACCTCGCTCACGCTCGTCTCGGCGCTCGCGCTCGCGGTCGTCTACGGGCTGGGCGGCTTCTACGCGCTGCGCGACCAACTCGACGCGGGCGCCGTGGTGTCGATGGCGCTGCTGCTGACCCGGCTCTACTCCCCCTTGACCGCGCTGGCGAGCGCGCGGCTCGAGGTGATGACGGCGCTGGTCAGCTTCGAGCGGGTCTTCGAGGTGCTCGACCTCGAGCCGCTGATCAAGGACAAGCCGGACGCGGGCAAGGTCCCGGCCGGGCCGGTGTCGGTGGAGTTCTCGAAGGTGAAGTTCGCTTATCCGTCGGCGGACAAGGTGTCGCTGGCCTCGCTGGAAGAGGTGGCCAAGCTCGACACCCGCGGCGGGGTCGAGGTGCTGCACGAGATCTCGTTCAAGGCCGAGCCGGGGCAGATGGTCGCGCTGGTCGGATCGTCCGGGGCCGGCAAGTCGACGATCGCGCAACTGATCCCCCGCCTGTACGACGTGGACTCGGGCTCGGTGAAGCTCGCCGGCGTCGACGTGCGGGACGTGACGGCGGAGTCGCTGCGGGAGACGCTCGGGATGGTCACGCAGGACGGGCATCTCTTCCACGACACGCTTCGCGAGAACCTGTTGCTGGCCCGGCCGGAGGCGACTGAAGACGACTTGTGGGAAGCGCTGACGCGAGCGCGGCTTCTCGAGCTGGTCCAGGCATTGCCTGACAAGTTGGAGACTGTGGTCGGCGAGCGGGGCTACCGGTTCTCCGGTGGTGAGCGGCAACGCCTGACGATCGCGCGACTGCTGCTTGCCCAACCCCGGGTGGTGATCCTGGACGAGGCGACGGCGGCGCTCGACTCGACCTCGGAGGCCGCAGTACAGGCTGCGTTGGCCGAGGCGCTGAACGGGCGGACGGCGGTGGTGATCGCGCACCGGCTCTCCACCATCCGGGCGGCCGACCAGATTCTGGTGATCGAGGACGGCCGGATCATCGAGCAGGGCACCCACACCGAGTTGCTGGCGGCCAGTGGGCGGTACGAGGAGCTTCACCGGACGCAGTTCGAGCAGGCGGGCGTGACCGACGAGGTCACGATCGGCGCTGTCTGATTCACAGCTGAGAGGGAGTGCGGGTTTGGCAGGGTACGTACACACGGGGGCGCTGGCCGAGCTGGCAGCGGTGTTCATTCCGGCGGATCCACCGCGGGACAGCAAGGTCGCCTTCTGGGATCCAGCAGGAGGCGACCTGCCGCTCGGTATCGGCGAGCAGGCGACCCATGACCTGGTCGTGAAGGACGGTGGCGTGCTCGCCACTCGGCCGATCCGGGTCATCGAGCTGCCGATCGACCGTGCGGTTCCCGTGCTGGGCCGCGTGCGCACCACTCCCGGTGCTCACCCTGCCGGAGCGTTCTGGGGCGCGGCTGCCCTGATCGCTCTCCAGTTGGTAGCGCGCGGGCGGCTGCTTCCGGGGGTGACTCCGGCCGGGCACGATGCTTGGCGAGCAGGACCGCTCGACGCTCCCGATGTCGAGCGCATCCTCAAACTCGCCGAGGCCATCCCCTTCGAAGCCCGCTCGCTGCCTCTCCCCAGCCACACCTCCGCATCGACAACACCGGCCTCCCCTGCGTCTGACCACGCATCGGTAACACCGACCTCCTCCCCTGCGTCTGACCACGCAAGTGGCGACCTTCGACTGCCGGTCGGCGAGGATCTCGTCCGGCAGTTCCTCGATGCGGTGGCCGACGGCATGCCTCGCTCCCCTGGCGCGGTGAAGGCGCACGGCACCACGCTCTTCGCAGCCAAAGCGCCGCAGCAGGCATCCCGCCTCCGCGGCTGGGCCGACGAGGTATCAGCCGGCCTCGACACCGGCGTCCGCATCTCGCTCCGGATCGAGCTGCCGCAATCACTCGGCTTCCACGCCGTCGTGCAGCTCCACAGCCTCAAGGATCCAACGCTGGTACGAGATGCCGCCGACGTGTGGGCGGAGGACGTCACCGGCTTCGGCCCCCGCGCCCGGATCGACGCCACCCTCGCGATCCGGCGGGCAGCCCGAGTCTGGTCGCCCTTGACCCGCTTGCTCGACTCCGCAGTACCGGATCGGCTCGACCTGGCCGACGAGGAGGTCGCCGGGCTGCTGGCGACCGGCGCGCAGCGGTTGACCGCGGCCGGCGTCGACCTGCACTGGCCGCGCAGTATCGGCCGCGAGCTGACCGCCCGCGCCGCGATCACCTCCAAGGACGGCCCGCCGTCCGACATGCCGAAGTTCTTCGGTGGCGACAGCACCCTCGACTTCAGCTGGCAAGTTGCCATTGGCAAGGATCCGCTGACCGAGGCCGAGCTGGACCAGCTCGCCGAGGCGACCCGCCCGGTGGTCCGGCTGCGCGACCAGTGGATGCTGGTCGACCCCGAGCTGGCCCGCAAGGCCCGCGAGCGGATCCTCAAACCCGTCACCGCGATCGACGCGCTGAGCGCCGCCCTGACCGGCACCACCGAGGTCGACGGCCGGCAGATCACCGTCACCCCGACCCGCTGGCTGGAGGAGCTCCGCGCCAAGATCGCCGACCCGGAGCGGTCTCAGGACCAGATCGCGCCGCCCGCGGCCCTGCAAGCGACCCTGCGTGACTACCAACTGCGCGGCCTCCGCTGGCTGGTCCGGATGACAGACCTCGGCCTCGGCGGCTGTCTCGCCGACGACATGGGCCTCGGCAAAACGATCACGCTGATCTCGCTCCACCTCCATCGCCAACTCGCCGCCGAGACGACCGGCCCGACTCTCGTCGTCTGCCCGGCATCGCTGCTCGGCAACTGGGAGCGAGAGGTCGAGCGCTTCGCCCCCGGCACCCCGGTACTGCGCTTCCACGGCTCCGGCCGGTCGCTCGACGGCGCCGACAGCGGATTCGTGCTCACGACGTACGGGACACTGCGGCGCGACGCAGCCCGGCTGGCGCAGCATCGTTGGGCGCTCCTCGTCGCCGACGAGGCCCAGCACGTCAAGAACCCGACCTCCGGTACGGCGAAGGCGCTGCGCACCGTCCCCGCACTGGCCCGAGTCGCCCTCACCGGTACGCCTGTCGAGAACAACCTCTCCGAGCTGTGGGCCATCCTCGACTGGACCACCCCCGGGCTGCTCGGCCGACTGAGCACCTTCCGCAACCAGTGGGCGGCGCCGATCGAGGCCGACAAGGACGAGGCCGTCGCCGAGCGGCTCGCGAAGCTGGTCAAACCGTTCCTGCTCAGGCGCCGCAAGTCCGACCCCGGCATCGCGCCCGAGCTGCCGCCGAAGACCGAGACCGACCAGACCGTCTCGCTCACCCGCGAGCAGGTGGTGCTCTACGAGGCCACCGTGCGCGAACTGCTCGACGAGGTCGCGGCCAGCGACCAGATGGCGCGCCGCGGCCTGATCGTCAAACTGCTGACCGGCCTCAAACAGATCTGCAACCACCCGGTGCAGTATCTGAAGGAGGGCGACGAAGCCCGCCTCGGCGGTCGCTCCGGCAAGCTCGAACTCCTCGACGAACTGCTCGCGACGATCATCGCCGAGGACGGCGCGGTGCTCGTCTTCACCCAGTACGTCGCGATGGCGCGGTTGCTCGAGCGGCATCTCGCCGACCGCGGCATCCCCACTCAACTGCTGCACGGCGGCACGCCGGTGCGCAAGCGGGAGGAGATGGTCGACCGATTCCAGGCGGGCGAAGTACCGGTGTTCCTGCTGTCGCTCAAGGCGGCCGGCACCGGGCTCAACCTGACCCGAGCCGATCACGTCGTGCACTACGACCGCTGGTGGAACCCGGCCGTCGAGGACCAGGCCACCGACCGGGCGTACCGGATCGGCCAGACCCGGCCGGTGCAGGTGCACCGGTTGATTGCCGAAGGCACCATCGAGGACCGGATCGCGGCGATGCTGACGAGCAAACGCGCGCTCGCCGACGCAGTACTGACGGCTGGGGAGGCCGCGCTGACCGAGTTGACCGACACCGAACTGGCAGACCTGGTGGAACTGCGGGGTGCGCGATGAGTGGCGAGGAGGCGCGTGGATTCCCGGCTTTCCCGGCGCAGAGCGGACGCAGTACGCGGGGGAAGTCGTGGTGGGGACGCGCCTGGGTGCAGGCACTCGAGGACACCTCGCTCGACTCGAACCAGCTGAAGAAGGGCCGTCGTACGGCGAACTCGGGGCAGGTCGGCACGATCACCATCAGCCCAGGGCGGCTGGCGGCGACTGTCTATGCGCCCGACGACGTCTACGAGGCCGTGATCCAGATCGACCGGCTGGACGATGCCGAGTGGGGCCGGTTCCTCGATCAGGTCGCGGCCCGGGCCGGGCACATCGCGGCCTTGCTGGACGGCGAGATGCCGCACGACCTGGTCGACGCCGCTGCCGACGCGGGCGTCTCGTTGCTCCCTGGCATCGGCGACCTCGACCCGACCTGCACCTGCGACGGCTGGGAGCTCCCCTGCCAACACGCCGCCGGGCTCAGCTACCAGGCCGCCTGGCTCCTGGACGAGGACCCCTTCGTCCTGCTCCTGCTGCGCGGCCGGTCACGCGAGACGCTGCTCGAAGACCTCCAGCATCGCTCGTCAGCTGCCACCACTGCCGAGCCAGAGCCCGAAGGTGTTCCTGCTGCCATCGCGGCTGAGATGGCAGGCGAGCTTCCCGAGGTCCCGACGCTCCCGTCCAAGATCGCGATCGAGGATCTGGTCGTGAGTGGCACTCAACCTCTGGTTGAGCTTGAGCCGGCAACCTTGCCGCTGCTGGTCCTCGACGCCGCCCGACGAGCCCGAGCCCAACTCAACGCCCTGCTCTCCGGCGCCCCCGACCCCTGGCTCCTGGACGAGTGGCAAGACAGCGTCCGCCTGGCCACCGACTACCCGATACTCCGCGATCGCATCGACGCAGCATGGGGTCGCCCAGCAGCCCTCGCCCTCGGCGTGGAAGCCTGGTCGTACGGCGGCGCGCCCGGTCTCGACGTCCTCGAACACACCTGGACCCCCGACCCGGGCGATCTCGCCCGCGCCCGTACCGAGCTCCAAGCCGCGGCCGACGACGACCCGCAGATCACCGTCGACCACAACCGGCTGACCACGACCGGCGCGATCCACTCCCAGACCCGCCTGGACCGCGCCGGCCGCTGGCACCCTTACCGGCTGATCGACACCATCTGGCACCCGGCCGGCCCACCGGACCGCGATCCGACGGTCGCCCTTGCGGGACCCGACGGCTGGTAGCTCACCTCGACGGAGACGTGAAACAGTCGACGGAACCGCACCCACGAGGAGTTCTTCGATGACTTTCACGACCCGGCCCACCCTGCGCGGCACGTTCGGGATGGTCTCGTCGACGCACTGGCTGGCTTCGCAGTCGGCCATGCGACTTCTCGAGTTGGGCGGAAACGCTTTTGATGCCGCGGCGGCTGCCGGGTTCGTGCTGCATGTGGTGGAACCGCATCTGAACGGCCCTGCGGGGGAAGTGCCGGCCATCATCGCCACCGCGGCCGACCCGACTCCGCGGGTGCTGTGCGGGCAGGGGACGGCCCCGGCGGGTGCCACGATCGAGCACTTCCGGGGGTTAGGGTTGGAGCTCATCCCGGGGTCCGGGCCGCTGGCGGCCGCAGTACCGGGTGCTGTTGATGCTTGGTTGCTGTTGCTGCGGGATCACGGCTCGATGCCGCTGCGGACTGTGCTGGAGCCGGCGATTGGGTATGCGCGCAACGGGCATCCACTGGTCGGCCCGGTCGGTGAGACGGTCAACAGGGTGCGCGGGCTGTTCACCGAGCACTGGCCGACTTCGGCTGAGCTGTGGTTGCAGGGTGGTTCGGCGCCTGGGGCGAACAAGCTGTTCCGCAATCCGGCGTACGCGGACACGCTGGAGCGGCTGCTCGTGAGTGGCGAAGAGGCTGGTTCGGATCGGGTGGCGCAGATCGAGCGGGTTCGGGCGGCGTGGCGCGAGGGGTTTGTCGCTGAGGCGATCGATCGGTTCTCGCGGTTGCCGCATCGCGATTCGAGCGGCCGGGACCATGCCGGGCTGGTCACGGGTGAGGACGTTGCGGCGTTCGAGGCGAGCTGGGAGGAGCCGGCGACACTCGACTGGCACGGGCACACGGTCGCCAAGACTGGACCGTGGGGACAGGGGCCGGCGCTGCTGCAGTCGCTGGCGGTGCTGGCTGAGCTGGGCGACCCGGCTTCGCTTGATCTGAGCGGTGCCGAGGCGGTCCACACGGTCACGGAGATCACCAAGCTGTCTTATGCGGACCGAGAGGCATGGTACGGCGATGGCGTCGACGTACCGCTCAAAACGCTGCTCTCGCCGGGCTATGCAGCCGAGCGAGCTGCGCTGATCGGCGCGGAGGCGTCGTACGAGCTGCGGCCGGGTAGCCCCGACGGCCGTACGCCGCGGCTGCCTGGTGTCGTGTCGGGTGTAGCGGGCGACGCGAGCACCGGCGAGCCGACCGTGTCTGCCGACGGCGTTACACGGGGCGACACCTGCCACGTGGATGTGATCGACCAGTGGGGCAACGTCATCTCAGCGACCCCCAGCGGCGGCTGGTTACAGTCCTCGCCGACGATCCCTGAGCTGGGCTTCTGCCTGGGGAGCCGTCTGCAGATGTTCTGGCTGGAGGAAGGCCTTGCGTCATCTCTGGCTCCCGGGCTGCGTCCGCGAACCACCCTGACGCCAACCCTCGTACTGCGGGACGGCGTACCAATTCTGGCGTGTGGTTCGCCTGGCGGAGATCAGCAGGACCAGTGGCAACTGCTGTTCCTGCTACGCCACCTCGCTGGTGGACAGGAGTTGCAGGAGGCGATCGACGCACCTGCCTGGCACACCACTGCCTTCCCGTCCTCGTTCTACCCCCGCGCCACCGAGCCGGGCGACCTGACGATCGAGAGCCGCCTCGGCCCAGCCGTACGAGACGCGCTGATCGCCAAGGGCCACCGGGTCGTCGAGACCGCCCCCTGGAGCCTCGGCAGGCTGTGCGCGGTCGCCCGCACACCAGACGGCGTACTAGCTGCCGCTGCCAACCCCCGAGGCATGCAGGGCTACGCCACCGGCCGCTAGCGCGGCTACTAGGCGGGCGGGCGGCGAGCGCCGCTATCAGGCGGGCCGGCAGCATGGCGCCCGTCAGCATCCAGGCGCTAGCGAGGTAGCAGCCTCCATCCACCACCCACCGGACGAGGGCTCGTGGCGCTGGGCGCCACCTCGCTTACGCCTGGACGTTGTCGACGCAATCACCGCGCGTCCGGCCCGGCCGAGCGCAGCTCTCAGGTGGGCCGGCGGCGAGCCGCCGCAGTCAGGCGGGGGTTGGCGGCGAGCGCAGCTGCTAGGCAGGCCAGCAGCAGCACGGCCCGCGTCAGCATCCAGATCTAGCGAGGTGGCAGGCTTCATCCGCCAGCTGCCGGACGAGGGCTCGTGGCGCTGGGCGCCACCTCGCTTGCGCCTGGATGTTGTCGACGCAATCACCGCGCGTCCGGCCCCGCCGAGCGCAGCTCTTAGGCGGGGCCGGCGGCGAGCCGCCGCAGTCAGGTGGGGTTGGCGGTGAGCGCAGCTGCTAGGCAGGCCAGCAGCAACACGGCCCGCGGGATCACCGCGGCCGGCGCAACCGAGTGCAGCTCCCAGGCGGGGCCAGCGGCGAGCCGCCGCAGTCAGGCAGGGCAGGCTGCAAGCGCAGCTGCTAGGCAGGCCAGCAGCAGCACGGCTCGCGTCAGCATCCAGGCCCAGCGAGGTGGCAGCCTCCATCCACCACCCACCGGACGAGGGCTCGTGGCGCTGGGCGCCACCCCGCCTGCGCCTGGATGTTGTCGACGCAATCACCGCTCGGCCGGCCCAGCCGAGCGCAGCTGTCACGCGAGGCCGACGGCGAGCCGGCGCTGTGAGGCGGGGCAGCGGCGATAGCCGCTGTCAGGCGGCGCCAGCGGCAAGCGCAGCTGGTAGGCAGGCAAGCAGCAGCACGGCTCGCGTCAGCATCCAGGCCTAGCCAGGTGGCAGGCTCCATCTACCACCCACCGGACGAGGGCTCGTGGCGCTGGGCGCCACCTCGCTTGCACCTGGATGTTGTCGACGCAATCACCGCGCAGCCGGCCCGGCCGAGCGCAGCTGTTACGCGGGCCCAGCGGCGAGCCGGCGCAGTCAGGCAGGGCTGGCGGCGATCACCGCGGCCGGCCCAGCCGAGCGCAGCTGCCAGGCGGCCAGCGTCAGCGCGGCCGGGCGCGATCGCGGCCAGCCAGCCGAGCGCAGCTCTCAGGCGGGACCGGCGAGCGCAGCGTTGGCGGCAGCGAGCACGTGGTCTCGGGCCGCCTCAGTCGCGGCAGCCCGGTCACCAGCGGCGATCGCGTCCACCATCCTGATGTGTTCCTTCCACGAATGCGGCGCCCGCTGGGCAGCGCCGAGTCGGAAGACCCAGTGGACGTGGTGGTACATCGCCGCCGACAGCGACGCCAGCCACCGGTTGCCGCTGATCTCGATCACCGCCACATGCAGCGCGCTGTTCAGCTCCGCCACCAGGTCGAGGTCCTCGGCTTCGGTCGCCGTGCTCGCGTCGTCCAGCAACTGCCGCAACCGTGCCACGTCGTCCTCGGACGCCCGCTCGGCTGCCAACCCGGCGGCGAGCGTCTCCAGCTGCTCCCGTACTGCGAACAGATCCCGGATCGCCGTCTCGTCCAGCGTCGCCACCACCGCGCCTCGCCGCGGCAGGATCTGCACGAATCCCTCGGTCTCGACCACCCGCAGCGCCTCCCGGACCGGGTTGCGTGACACTCCGAAGTCGTCCGCCAGCCGGTTCTCGGTCAGCCGCTCGCCCTGCGCGTACTCACCGTCGACGATCCGCCGTCGCAGCTCGGCCAGCACCTGGTCCCTGAGCGCGAGGTGATCACCTCCGATCGTGCGCGACCGCTCTCCCCCGTACCCCGTGTCCACCCCGAACTCCCCTCCTGGACTGCCATGGTTCGGCAGCACCCTACCCGGCGCCCGTACCACCAGGTGGCATGCAGGGTCGGCTCCACAGGGGGATCGACTCAGGCGAGTCCCGCGTCGTGCGCGAGCAGCGCCACCTGGACCCGGTTGTTGAGGTCGAGCTTCGTCAGCACCCGGGTCAGGTGCGTCTTCACCGTCGGCACGCCCATCGCCAGATCGGTCGCGATCTCCGCATTACTCTTGCCTTGGGCAACAGCTGCGGCGACCTCCCGCTCCCGCTCGGTCAGCTTCGCCAGTACGCCGAGCGCCCGGTCGCGTTTGCTCTGGTCATCCGGCCCGGCCACGTAGTCCATCAGCTGCCGGGTCACCGCGCCGGACAGGATCGGGTCTCCCCCGGCCACCCTGACCACCGCATCCAGGATCTCCTGCGGCGCCGCGTCCTTCAGCAGGAACCCCGCCGCCCCGGCGCGCAGCGCCTGCAGCAAGTGCTCCTCGGACCCGAACGTCGTCAAGATGACCACCTCGGGCGCGCCTTCCTTGCCCCGAATCACCTCGGTCGCCGCCAGGCCGTCCATCACCGGCATCGTGATGTCCATCAACACCACATCCGGCTGCAGGTCCCGCACCGCGTCCACTGCCAAGCGTCCGTCGCCGACGTCTCCGACGATCTCCAGCTCCGCGGCCCCGCCGAGCATCGCCCTCAAGCCGGCCCGCACCAGCGCGTCGTCATCCACCACCAGCAACCGAACAGCCATGCCCGGCATCGTAGCCGTCACTCCGGCCAGGGCAGCCACGCCTGGAGCCGGAAGCAGTTGGTGGACGTAGCGCCATGGGACAAGGTGCCGCCGGCCAGCTTGGCGCGCTCAGCCAGACCGACCAGCCCCACCTGGGAACCAGTACCAGGAGCGTTGCCGGTCATCGGATTGCGTACTTCGATGGACAGCCCGTTGCCGGGCGCACCCGAGAGGACGACGGTCACCGGCTGACCGGCAGCGTGTTTGCGGGCATTGGTCAGACCTTCCTGGATGATCCGGTAGCCGTGCCGCGCGGTGGCCGCCGGGATCGAGTCGGGAGCGACCGCCAGCGGCGTGAACATCACGGTCATCCCCGCGGCCCTCGACTCCTCCATCAACGCGTCCAGATCGCCCAGCCCCGGTTGGGGTTGCCGATCTCCCGGTGGAGCGGAGTCCGGCGAACGCAGTACGCCGACGATCTCCCGCAGATCTTCCAAGGACTCACGAGCAGTCGACCGGATCACCCCGGCCGCCACCGCGAGCTCGTCCGGCGGCATCTCCGGCCGGAACTCCAGCGCCCCCGCGTGCACACTCAGCAACGACAGCCGGTGACCGAGCGCGTCGTGCATCTCCCGCGCGATCCGCTCCCGCTCCCGCCGACGCCCTTGCTCGACCCGCTGCTCCTGATCCTCCTCGGCCCGCCGCGCCCGCTCGGCCAGCGACAGCATCAACTGCCGCCTGGTCCGTACGACGATGCCCCAGGCAACGGATGCCACATAGAGCAAAGACGCCAGCCCCAGCACCAGCCAGTAGATGTAGGGAATCGTCGGGGCCGGCGGAAACAGCCACAACTGCACCGCGGCCGACAGCACCGCTGCCGCACACCCGAGCCCACTGATCAGCGGCCGCCGATGCACGGCCAGACTGAACACCGCCAGAGTGCTCGCACCGCCCACGGCCGGCAGCACCACCGCCACGACGGTCAGGATCAAAGTCAGGGCCAGCGGCCATTTCCGGCGTACCAGCAAGGACAGCGCAGCCACCGCGCCGGCCGCCATGTTCAGCGCGAACGGCGGGTGGATCCTGGCGCCGTCCGGCGGATTCCACGTCAGCAGGACGCCCAGGGCCGCGATCAGGACGAACGTCGCGTCCACCAGCCAGTCCCGCGGCGTACGGCGACCGTTGCCCGGGGCACCTCGTGATCCCGGGCTGATCAGCGCCACCAGCGGTCCCGGCCGGTCCAGCTCGATCGACATACCCTGACGGTAGCGCCCGAACCGTCAGCGGCCGAGGATCTTGACCACCGCCGCGATCGTGATCGGGTGATAGCCGGGCCGCGCGGCCGCGAACACCTGGTGCGCGAACTCCCGGCCGGACTCGCTGCCGACCAACGCCCGGTAGACCGGCAGCACCAGCTTCATCCGGCCCACCCGGGTCAGGAAGCCGGCCAGTTCGTCGTACCCCGGGGTGTAGTTGCTCGCAGCAACAATCGAGTACCAGCGGCGGGCGATCTCGCCGTTCGGCGTACCGGTGAGCGCGAACTCCCGGTCCAGCTCCTGCAGCTTCTCGGCCGGCAGCTGGTCGGGCGCGGTCTCCAGGAAACGCAGCCACTCCTGCGTGGTCCAGCGCTTGGCGCCGTCCGGCAGCTCACCGGTGGCCAGCCAGCGGTCCCGCGCCTCGTCGACGATCCCGAACCGGGCAGAGACCGCTCTCTCGGCGAAGGCCGGGATGCCCGGCTCGTCCAGCCAGGCGGCGAGCTCGGCCTCCGTGACGGAGCCGGGGTTCTTGTCCAGCAACTGCTCCTGCAGATGCCCGACGAAGTCCTCGGAGTTGATGCTGCGGAAGGCGAACCGGTCGAAGTACCCGCGCAGGAACGGGTCGAAGGTCTCCCGGCTGAACCGCTTCTCCAGCCAGGACAGGAACCAGTTCCCCTTCAGCGGCCCGAGCCCGGTCGTCCCGTGGTACTGCGAGCGGTGATTGAGCCCCGGCAGCTCGACCGCCTGCGCTGCCTCGGAGAGCGGATCGAGCTTCACCACGGTCGAGTGCTGCTTGATCGCGGTCTCCATCACGGCGAACTCGTTGCCGTAGACGGCCTCCACGATCCGGTTCTCGACGTACGACGTGAAGCCTTCGTTCAGCCAAATGTCGTCCCAGCTGTCCTGGGTCACCAGGTTCCCGGACCAGCTGTGCGCCAGCTCGTGTGCCACCACGCTGACCAGCGACTTGTCGCCGATCACCACGGTCGGGGTGGCGAACGTCATCCGCGGGTTCTCCATCCCGCCGTACGGGAAGGACGGCGGCAGCACCAGGATGTCGTAGCGGCCCCATCGGTACGGCCCGAACAGCGCCTCGGTGACCCGCATCATCTCCTCGGTGTCGGAGAACTCGGTCGCGGCCCGCTTGGCCATCTCCGGCTCGGCCCAGACCCCGGAGCGCTCGCCGATCGGCTCGAACACCAGGTCGCCGGCCGCGATGGCCAGCAGGTACGACGGGATCGGCTCGGGCATCACCACGTCGTACGAGCCTGTCCGGCGGGACTCGGTGCCGTTGTCGGCGCTCATCAGCACCATCAGCTCAGGCGGAGCGGTGACGTGCGCCGAGTAGCTGAACCGCACCCCCGGGGTGTCCTGCACCGGCACCCAGCTCCGGGCGTGGATCGCCTGGGACTGGCTGAACATGAACGGCAGCATGCCGCCGGCGGTCATCGCCGGCTCCAGCCACTGCAGGCCGGTAGCAGTCGGCGCGGTCCGGTAGCTGACCCGGACCCGCTCGTTCTGGCTAGTGCGGATGGTCAGCGCCGAGCCCAGCTCGTCGTCGGGCACCGAGAGGCTGTACTCCAGCGGCTCCCACTCGTCCCCGTCGGCGCCCTCCACCGCGAGAACCGTCAGGTCCCGGGTGTCGAGGACCAGCCGATCGCCCGGGCCACTCCAGGCGAGCGTGTGCGTGGCCGTGCCCGACAGCACCTTCGCGGTGAAGTCCAGGTCGATTTCCAGCGCGAGGTGGGTGGTGCGCACCAACGCCGGTTCGGCGTAGGAGTGGCGATCGTGGCTCACAGGGGCTCCCGAGGCAGAATGTCGTTCGCAGGACACTACCCACGCAACGGCTCGATGACGCGGCCTATTAGGGCCACGGGCAGCACCGTGCCAAAACCGGTTAAGGCAGCCGGTTCAGCTGATCAGACCAGCAGACTGGGGACAGGATGTCGCAGCGGCGGCCAGAGCTCGTACTGCAGCGGAAACCGTTCGGCTCGTGGCTGCTCGGCCCGGCCGGCCAGAGCCCGCGACTGCTCCGGATCCGCAGCCAACTGCTGCTCACCTGCTTCCTGCTCGGCACGAACATCATCGGCGGCTGCGTCGTTTTCGTGCTGGCGGTCTTCGTGCTGCCCAGCCCGCCGGACGACCGCCTGGACCTGGTCCGGGCGGTGGCGTTCCCGGGATATCTGCTGGCAGCGCTCCTGATCGGCGTCGTCTGGGGCACCCGGTACGCGCTGCGGGTCACCGGCTGGGTGCTGGAAGACCGCCCGGCCACCCGACGGGAGCAGATCGCCACCCTGCGGCTGCCGCTGCGGCTCACGCTGATCGAGATCTTCCTCTGGCTGCTGGCCACGGTCGTGTTCACCGTGCTGGCGTTGGTGCTGCAGCCAGAGAGCGCTCTCCGGATCGGGATCACGGTTTTCGACGGCGGCATCGTCACCTGCGTCGCGGCGTACCTGCTGACCGAGTTCGCGCTGCGTCCGATCGCCGCGAGAGCGCTCGCCGAGCAGGCTCCGCCCAAACGGCTGCTGGCGGCCGGGCTCAAGGCACGAACGTTGTTCTTCTGGGCCGTCGGCTCGGGCGTCCCGGTGCTCGGCCTGATGCTGGCCGCGGTCCTGGCGCTGATCGAGAAGGACGTCTCGGCGACCCGGCTGTCGATCATGATCCTTGCCCTCGGCACCGTTGTGCTGACCTGCGGCGGCCTGCTGACGCTGCTGTCCGCGCGCTCGGTCGTCGCGCCGGTCCGCTCGGTGCGCAACGCGCTCGCGGTGATCGGCGACGGTGAGCTGAACGTGCGGATCCCGGTCTTCGACGGAACCGAGCTGGGCTCGCTCCAGGCGGGCTTCAACCGGATGGCCGCCGGCCTACGCGAGCGGGAGCGGATCCGCGACCTCTTCGGCCGGTACGTCGGTCCCGAGGTGGTCCGGGAGGCCTTGGCCAGCGACTCGTTGGGCGGTGAGGAGCGATTCGTCGGGGTGCTGTTCGTCGACCTGGTGGGATCCACCGAACTGGCCGCCGTCCGGCCGCCGGCTGAGGTGGTGCAGTTGCTGAACAGGTTCTTCGAGATCGTCGTCGACGAGGTGGACCGTCAGGGTGGCTTCGTGAACAAGTTCGCGGGCGACGCGGTACTGGCGGTCTTCGGCGCACCGGCCGAGCTGGCCGACCCCTCAGGGAGCGCTCTCCAGGCCGGTCGCGTACTGGCCCGGCGACTGGCCGATGAGTTGCCTGAGGCAACGGCCGGGATCGGGATCACTGCCGGCACAGTCGTCGCGGGGACCGTCGGCGACGTCCGCCGGCACGAGTACACGGTGATCGGTGACCCGGTGAACGAAGCGTCCCGGCTGACCGAGCTCGCCAAGTCGGTCCCCGGCCGTCTCCTCGCCTCGATGGCCGCGGTCGACGAGTCCGCGCCTGCCGAAGCCGGGCACTGGAAGGCCGGCGAGGAGGTCACGGTCCGGGGCCGCAACCGCCCAACCCAGCTAGCGATTCCCGCCTAGATACTCGTCCAGTAGCGCCGACCCGTGAATCATCGCCCGGGTCCGCCGATCATGAGCGGCGCGTCTCTCCGCGACCGCCGCCCGCAACGCCTCCGTGCTCCCGGTCTGGCGCAGCCCGTCCAGCACAGGCCGGATCTGGTCGAACCCGTACCGCCCGCGCCGCAGCATCGCGATGATCCGCGCATCCCGCACCTGCACCGGCCCGTACCGCCGGTACTTCGTCCCCGTCTCCCGCACCGGCGTCAGCAGCCCGGCCGACTCCCAGACCCGCAACGCCGACGTCCGTACGCCGAGCTGCGCCGCCAACTCCCCCACCAGCAGGGCCGGGCCATTCACCACAGGCAGCCCGTCGAGAAACTCCTCGGCCGCTTCGCCCAGCGCCTCACTGGCCGCATCGGTCGCAAGCCGCTGCTCGTGCAACGCAGCATGACTGCCATCGATCAGCCGGAAAGCCAGCGCCTCGTCGCCGTCGTGAACGGCCCGCATTACCGCCGTCGCCGTCTCGTTGCCATACCCAGGCGTCAACGCGCGATAAGTCAGCATCGCGCGCAGATGCACCTCGTCGTACTGTCGATACCCCGAATCGCTCCGCGGCACGTCGGGCAGGATCCCGACCGACTCGTAGTTGCGGACCAGTTGCGTCGAGATCCCGGCCCGCCGGGCCAGGTCGACCGGTCGCAGTCCCATCGGTCAGCGGCCGCCCGCCACGTCGACCATCGAGCCGGTCATGTACGACGCGCGATCGGAGGCCAGGAAGGCGATCAACTCAGCGACCTCTTCCACCTGTCCCGGGCGGCCGAGTGGCGGCGTGCCGCCGATGCGCTCCAGCCGCCCTTCCTCGTGGATCTCGGTCTCGATCAGGCCGGGCCGGACACCGAGCACCCGGATGCCTTCCTTGGCGACCTCGTTGGCCAGGCCTACCGTCAGGGTGTCGACCGCCGCCTTGCTGGCCGCGTAGTCGACGTACTCGCCTGCCGACCCCAACACTGCGCCCCGCGAGGACACGTTGACGATGACTCCCCCGGCGCCACCGGACGCGGTCGACATCCGCCGTACCGCGGCGCCGGCGACCAGGAACGCCCCGACCGCGTTGATCCGGAACACCCGCTCCAACCGCGCCAGGTCGTAGTCGGCCACCCGGCCGCTCGGTGAGACGACCCCCGCATTGTTGATCACGGCACCGATCGCGCCGAGCTCGTCGGTCACCGCATCGAAGAACCGCTCGATCTGCTCCGGCTCAGCCACATCAGCCTGTACTGCGTACGCGCGCCGCCCGAGCTTCTGGCAGGCCGCGACCACCTGCGCCGCATCCTCCGAACGGGTCCGGTAGCTGACGGCGACGTCCCAGCCGTCTGCCGCCAACGCGATTGCCGCAGCTGCGCCGATCCCGCGACTTCCACCAGTGACCAGGGCGGTTCCCCGCCGGGCTTCGTTCTCGACCATGGGGTCAGCCTTTCACGCAGTCGGGGCGTTTACGTGGACACCGAGGCCGGCGGTCTCGCCATCCCCAGCTGCACCTCGGTGTCGCTGAACCCCAGCGAACGATAGATCCGGATCGCGAGATAGCCGGGATCGGCGACCATCACCAAGGTGTGCGCCCCCAACTCGTCGAACCCGTAGCGCGAAGCGCGGTGCACCAGCGTGCTCGCGATCCCCTGATTTCGGTCCTCCGGCCCAGTCTGCACATTCTGAAAGCGCGCGACCCCGGAGCCGTCGGACGCCAACCCGAGCGACGCCTGCAACCGACCTCCCGGCCAGCGGGCGTGCGCCTGGCCGCCTGCGCCGCCGTCGCCCGCGCCGCCGTCGAAGGCGCCGAACCACCGCGCGTGGCCTGCCTCGCAGAGACCACGCTCGGCCTCGACCCGACGCCGGCTGAACACCCGGTATTCCTCGTCGACCTTCATCGTCGCGCAAGCCAGCGACAACGCGACCTGCTGCTCCCAGTCGTCATCGCTGCTCAACTCACGAAACTGCGAGGTCACATTCGGCCGAGCCGGCTCGTTGACCTCCGTCGCGGTCATCACCGTACTGCGGTCGATCTCGAGACCAAGCGCCTTGAGCTCATCCTCGCTGCCGACCACTCCGTCGGTGCTGTCGATCCCCAGCGCGACGTGCTCGGCCTCAGGAAACTCGCGGTGGAAGATCACCTCCCGCACGGCGCCGTCTCCTGGCGCGAACGGCGTCCGGAACAGCAGGTAGTTGCCCCACCAGAAGCTCGGGTTGGCCGGCGTCCGGACGACCACGTAGTCGCCTTCGTCGGTCAGCACGGAGCCGCTCAACTGCAGCAGCATCAGGTCGGTTCGGTAGCCGAGGCTGGTGAAGTCCACCCGTCTATCGTCGGGGTCGCGTCAAGACGATTTGCGCGCCGGCCACCAGATCGGGTGCCTCAGGACGATTTGCGCGACGGCCGCCACCTCGGCTCGCTCGCCTTCGCCGCTGCGGCCGCGATGTTGCGCTGCATGCCGCCGAAGACAATCCCATGGAAAGGCTTGATCGCATACCAGTAGAGATGCCCCGGCAACCCGTGCGGATGGAAGAGCGCTCTCTGCCGGAACACCGTCTTCTTGTCCTCATCGGTGTCGACGATCAACTCGAGCCACGCAAGCCCCGGCAGCCGCATCTCCGCGCGCAACCGCAGCAGCTTGAGATCCTCAATGTCCTCGACCCGCCACCAATCCAGCGGGTCACCGACGGACAAGTCGTTCGGATTACGCCGACCTCGCCGCAGCCCGGGACCACCAAAGACGCGATCGAGCACACCCCTGGCCCACCAGCCGAGCCGCCAGGAGTACCAGCCGTTGCCGCCGCCGATGCCCTCGATCACCGACCAGAGTTGCTCCGGGGTGGTCGCGATCGCGCTCTCGCGCTCATCGACGTACAGGGAACCGCCGGACCAGTCCGGGTCGCCCGGAAGCGGGTCGCTCGGTGCCCCCGGCATCGAAGCGGACGCCCAACTCGTGGAGACGTCGAACTCCTGGACCCGCTTGAGGGCCAGTTCGACCGCGCGGTCGAACTCCAGGAAGCCCGGCTCGGGGTCAGGGACGAACTCCTCGATGTCGTGTTCCTTGCAGACGACCTCGTGAATGAGGCTGTCGACCAGCGGCCGGGCGATGCTGTTCGGCACCGGCGTCACCAGGCCGACCCAGTGGCTCGACAGCGACGGGGTGAGCAGCGGAAGCGTCACGATGCGCCGAGGAGTGAGGTGGGCGACCGCGGCGTACCGCTGCATCATGTCGCGATAGGTCAGGACGTCAGGCCCGCCGATGTCGAACCCACGGTTGACCGTGCTCGGCATCGACGCGCTGCCGACGAGATAGTGCAGGACGTCGCGGACCGCGATCGGCTGGATCCGCGTGTGCAGCCAGCGCGGGGTGACCATCACCGGCAGCCGGTCGGTCAGGTAGCGCAGCATCTCGAACGACGCCGAGCCCGATCCGAGGATCACCGCGGCGCGCAGTACGGTCGTCGGCACCCCGGATGCGAGCAGGATCTCGCCGACCTCGCGACGGGAATCGAGGTGCGGGGAAAGCACCTCGCCCTGCGGGTAGAGCCCGCCGAGGTAGACGATCCTGCCGACTCCAGCCTCTCGCGCCGCAGTGCCGAAGGTCAGCGCGGTGTGCCGATCGCGGGACTCGAACCGCTTCCCGGTGCCGAGCGCGTGGATCAGGTAGTAGGCGACGTCCACGCCTTCCAACGCGGCATCCAACTGATGGCGGTCAGCCGCATCGGCCTCGACCACCTCGACGTCGTCGTACCACTCACGGTCCTGCAGACGGCGCGGATTGCGGGCCATCGCCCGCACCCGGTAGCCGGCCTTAAGCAGTTCGGGCACCAACCGCCCGCCGATGTACCCCGTGACCCCTGTGACCAGAACAAGCTTCTTCGTATCCATGTGGTCCACCCGGTGCCCCGCTCTGTGTCGGCCGAATCATCCCATTGACATGCAGCCTAACGGCTGCATAAGTTGCACAGGCAGCCGCTTGGCTGCCTGAAGGAGTGGTAATGGACGACGAGGTGTTCCGGGCGCTGGCCGATCCGAGCCGACGCCAACTGCTGGACAGCCTGAACCGTCGTGACGGTCAGACACTGGCCGAGCTCTGTGCGGGGCTCGAGATGGCCCGCCAGTCGGTCAGCAAGCACCTCGCCGTCCTGGAGGGCGCGAACCTCGTCACCACCCTGCGCCGCGGCCGCGAAAAGCTGCACCACCTCAACGCGGAGCCGATCAACGCGATCGCCGACCGCTGGATCAACCAGTACGACCGCCGCCGCGTGCAGGCGCTGGCCGATCTCAAGACAGCATTGGAGCAGGAACCAGTGAGCGACAACGACTTCGTCTACACGACCTACATCAAGACGACCCCCGAGCGACTCTGGCAGGCACTGACCGACCCTGCCTTCACCCAGCAGTACTGGGGCCTCCGGCACGAGACCGACTGGAAGGTCGGCTCACCGATCGACTGGGTAATGGGCGACGTGACCATGTCAGGCCCTGGCCAGGAGGTGCTTGAGTACGACCCGTACCGCCGGCTCGCCTACACCTGGCACCACATCACCCCGGAGTTCGCCCGGGCGGTCGAGATGAGCGACGAACTCGCCGCCAAGACCAGCGCGGAACCGCTCTCCCGGGCCAGCTTCGACCTGGAGCCCGACGGCGACCAGGTGAAGCTGACCGTCATCCACACCGGCTTCCAGCCAGGCAGCGCGATCCGCGAAATGATCAACGATGGTTGGCCGCAACTGCTCTCCGACCTGAAGTCCTTGATCGAGGGAGCGGTGAAGTCAGGGGCGACGGTGGATCAGTAGTGGCAACACTGCGGCGGCGCCTGACTCGCGGAGCTTTGCGGCGGTGACTGTGATCGGCCATTGGCTCGATGACGCATCGACGACCAGCAGGACCGATCGGCCGCTGATCGCTTGAGCTGTCGCCGGTTCGATCGAGACCCCGTCGCGCCAGACCTTCGCCTCCTCGGCTGACGACAGGTCGTCGCTGAAGGCGGACCCATCGACGGTCACCTCTGCCCGCTCGAGCCGGCCGATCTCCGCCAGGTGGTTGGCGACGTCGACCACCAGCTCACGATGCCCGGCCGCCGGAAGCGTGACGACGACCTCCGGCCGACGGGACCACGCATCACGCCACCGCGACAACGCCGCAACACAACCGACCTTCAGCGCCTCCAACGCCGCCGGATCCGGAGTCGAACTGAAGACCGACCGGATCACCTCACGCCACTCCGGCGCATCGGCATACACGATGCTGCGCCCCGGCTCGGCCGCCAACCCCGCCGGAATCTTGCCCTTGGCCCCGAACGCGCCACCCGGCCACATCTTCCGCGGCTCCAGCACGTGGGTCTCTCCCCGCAGCAGCCGGGTGATCGCCTGCACGGTGTCCGGGTCCGGTCGCGCGGTCAACGGCTCGGGCAACAATCCCAGACAGACCGAGCACCGGCCACATGCCTCGGCCGTCGGATCGTCCAGCGACTCCTGAAGAAGTTGCATCAGGCAACGTTCGCCGCGGGTGTAGGCGCGCATGATGTCGGCCTCGCGCCGTCGTACCGAGACGATGCCGTCGTAGTGGGCGGCGTCGAAGCTCCAGTCCGCGGCGGTCCGCACCCACCCGCGCTCGACCCGCTCGACCGCGCCGTCGACCGCCAACTGCTTGAGCATCAGCTCGACGCGCCCCCGGCGCAGACCCGTCTCCGCCTCCAAGGCCGGCACGGTGGCAGGCTGATCCGGCCCGTAGGCCTCCAGCCCACGCAGCAACCTGTTGACCTGATCCGGCACCGGAATCGTCGCGGTGGCGAAGTAGTCCCAAACACCGGCGTCGGCATCGGACGGCAGCAACGCGACCACCGCATGATCGATGCCACGCCCCGCACGTCCGACCTGTTGGTAGTACGAGACAGGCGACGGTGGCGAGCCTACGTGCACGACGAACCCGAGGTCAGGCTTGTCGTATCCCATCCCCAGCGCCGAGGTCGCGACCAGCGCCTTCAACTCGTTGCCACGCAAGGCATCTTCGAGCCGCTCCCGCTCCCCCGCCTCGAGACCACCCGTGTACGCGGCGACCGGAACTGCCGGGCCATGCACCTCCTGGATGGCCGCAGCCAATCGCTGCGCATCCGAGACAGTCAACGTGTAGACGATGCCCGACCCGGGTAGCTTCGGCAGGTGGTCGACCACCCAGGCGAATCGGTCCAGCGGCGACAGCGCGTCAACCACGGCCAGTTGCAGGCTCGACCGGGCCAATGGGCCGCGGAGTACGAGCGTGGAGGCGCCCAGTTGATGCGCCACATCGTCGGTCACCCGCGCGTTGGCCGTCGCGGTCGTCGCGAGCACAGGCGTTTGCGGGTTGAGCTTCTGCAGCACGTCGGACACGCGCCGATAGTCCGGCCGGAAGTCGTGACCCCAGTCCGAGACGGCATGCGCTTCGTCGATCACCAGCAGGCCGATCTGCCCGGCAAGCCCGTCGAGCACCCGCCGACCGAAGCCAGGGTTGGCCAACCGCTCCGGCGATACCAGCAGGACGTCGATCGCGCCTGAGCGCAGATCGTTCTCGATGCCGGACCAGTCGTCCACGTTCGAGGAGTTCAGCGTGGCGGCGCGGAGACCGGCCCGGTCCGCCGCGGCGACCTGGTCGCGCATCAGCGACAAGAGGGGTGACACGACCAGCGTCGGCCCGGCGCCTTCCGACCGGCGGATCGCTGTCGCCGCCCAGTAGACCGCGGACTTGCCCCAGCCGGTGGCTTGGACGACCAGCACGCGGGCGTTCGGCTCACACAGCGCGGCCACCGCGGTCTCTTGGTCCGCGCGCAGGCTCGCGCCGTCTCCGGCGATCGCGTGGATCACTCCCGCGGCGGTCTTCGCCCGATCATCCGACAGCTTGATGTCACCCATGTCCGCGACCTTAGACGCCGCCACCCCCAGCCCGCTCGCCCGCATCGGCAACCTGTGGACAACTCACCCGCAACTGTCTGGCCGGCAGGGGTTTCCGGCTGGATCGACCAACCGTTGTGGTCCAGGGCCTTTGGTCGCCAGTACGTCGTACGGGTTGGCGAGGCCGCAGCGATCGAGCGAGAGGCAGCCGCATCCGACGCAGTCCTTGAAGTCGTCGCGGAGTTGTTCCAGCTGGACGATCCGCCGGTCGAGCTCGGCCTGCCAGCACTGCGAGATGTGCTCCCAGTCCTGCCGGGTCGGGGTCCGGTTGCCGGGCAGCAGGGCGAGGATCGCGGCGACCTCGGACAGCGGGATGCCGACCCGTTGCGCGATCCGGATCATCGCGACCCGGCGCAGCGTGTCGCGCTTGTACCTGCGCTGGTTGCCCGACGTACGGCGGCTGATGATCAGGTTCTGCCGCTCGTAGAAGTGCAGTGCGGAGATCGCCACTCCGCTGCGCTCCGCGAGTTGCCCGACCGTCAGCTCGCCCGGCTCGATCTCCACGCCATGCCCTCCCGAGTACCAACCTCAACAAATGTCGAGGCTAGCGGAGGTCTTAGACCACTGCGACCTTGCGTCCGATCGACGCTGACATCAACGCCGCGGCCGCGCACAACCCGCCCGCGAGGTACCAGGCAAGGTTGTAGTCGCCCTGCGCGTCGCGGATCGCGCCGGCGCCGGTCGCCGCGACGGCCGCGCCGATCTGGTGCGAGGCGAACACCCAGCCGAACACGATCGGCCCGTCCACCCCGAACCACTCCCGGCACAGCGCGACGGTCGGCGGCACGGTCGCCACCCAGTCGAGACCGTAGAAGATGATGAACACCCAGATACTCGGCTGCGCGGACGGCCCGAGCAGCGACGGCAGAATCAGCAGCGACAGCCCCCGCAGCGAGTAGTACGCGATCAGCAGGTACCGCGGATCCCAGCGATCCGTCAGCCACCCCGACGCGATCGTCCCCGCCACGTCGAAGATCCCGACCAGCGCGAGCAGCGAGGCCGCAGTGGTCGGCGGCATCCCGTGATCATGCGCGGCGGTCACGAAGTGCGTACCGATCAGCCCGTTCGTCGATGCCCCGCAGATCGCGAACCCGCCGGCCAGCATCCAGAACGCAGGCTTGTGCATGGCCATCCACAACGCCGACAGAGCCCGTACGCCGCTGTTGCCGGTCGTCTGGACCCGTTGCCCGGCAGCACTCCCCTCCGGTGCGCCGTACGCGCGCAGCCCCACATCACTCGGGTAGTCACGCAGGAACAGCAACACCAGCGGTACTACGGCCAGTGCCGCGCCGGCCGCGACCAACGCCGGTACTCGCCACCCGTAGTCGGTGGCCAGGTGTGCGATCAGGGGAAGGAAGACGAGCTGCCCGGTCGCGCCGGCGGCGGTCAGGATGCCGGTCACCAGTCCGCGACGCTCCACGAACCAGCGGCCGGTGATGGTGGCGACGAAGGTCATCGACATCGACCCGGTACCGACACCGACCAGCAGCCCCCAACAGAGCAATAGCTGCCAGGACGAGTCCATGAAGACGGTCAGGCCGCTGCCGAGCGCGATCAGTACCAGCGCGCCGCTGACGACCTTGCGCAGCCCGAGCCGATCCATCAGCGCTGCCGCGAACGGCGAGATCAAGCCGTACAGCAGCAGGTTGATCGAGACCGCACCCGAGATCGTCGCGTGCGACCACCCGAACTCCTCGTGCAACGGGTCGAGCAGCACGCTCGGTACGGACCGGAACCCGGCCGCTCCGATCAGGGTGATGAATCCGACCGCCGCGACAGGCCAGGCGCGGTGCAGCCGCCTGGACGTCTTCTTCTCCAGAATCTGTGTCACCCGAAGATTCTGCGCGAGCTTTCCCCGGCGAACCAGTGGCCAGACCGCCACCATGTGTCAAGATATGGCCATGGCTGGCTCTGTCGCTCCGCACAAGGTCGCAGTACTGGCGCTGGAGCCTGTCGTCGGCTTCGACCTCACCATCCCCCCGACCGTGCTCGGCGAGGCAACCTCGGCCGACGGCACTCGCCTGTACGACGTGAAGATCTGCGGCCTGACAGTCGCGCCGGTCCGCGCCGCCGCCGGCTTCAGCCTGCTCCCGGAGTACGGCGCGGAGGTGCTCGCCGAGGCCGACACCGTGATCATCCCAGGCACCTACATCGCCCAACCCCGCCACGAAGGCACCCTCCCCGACGACCTCGCCGCCGCGCTCGCGACCATCCGCCCCGGCACCAGAATCGCCTCGATCTGCACCGGCGCCTTCGTCCTCGCCGCAGCCGGCCTGCTAGACGGCCGCCCCGCGACCACCCACTGGCAACGCGCCGACATGTTCCGCGCGCTCTACCCCAATGTCCTCCTCGACGAGGACCTGCTCTTCATCGACGAGGGCGACATCATCACCTCAGCCGGCCTCGCCGCCGGCCTCGACCTCTGCCTGCACCTGATCCGCCGCGACTTCGGCAGCGAGGTCGCCAACCGCGCCGCCCGCCACTGCGTCGTCGCCCCCTGGCGCGACGGCGGCCAGTCACAGTTCATCGACCGCGCAGTCCCCGACGAAGGCAGCGACGGCACGGCGCCAACCCGCGCCTGGGTCCTGCAGCGCCTGGACGAGGAAGTCACCCTCGGCACGATGGCCACGCACGCGAAGATGAGCGTGCGAACCTTCAGCCGCCGCTTCAAGGCTGAGACTGGGCAGTCCCCTGGCACTTGGCTGCTGCAGCAGCGCGTCCGGCATGCTTGCCATTTGCTGGAGACGACTGGGCTGTCGGTGGATCGTGTTGCTGAGGCTGCTGGGCTCGGGACGGCTGCGTCGCTGCGGCATCATCTGCGTACGGAGGTGGGGATCCCGCCGCTTGCTTACCGGAAGACTTTCCGCGCGGGGTGATTTGTTCGGTCTACCCCGGGCCGGGCTCGCGGCGCCTGCTTCGCTTCACTACGCCTGCTGCATCGCTGATTGAAAGCGGGCGCTACGCGCTGACCCCGCGGTGGCGAGGTGAGTGGGTGACTGCGGGCCAAGACCTCGTGCCCGACATAGCTCCAGCCGCCCGCAGGTGACCTCAGCCAAGCTGCTCGCTTGGCTTTCACCCGCACCCACCCACTCACCTCGCCACCGCGGGGTCACGCGCGCAGCGCCAGCTTCTACTAGCGATGCAGCAGGCGTAGCGCAGCGGAGCAGGCGCCGCGAGCCCACCCCGCACGCGGCCGAAGCCAAGCCACTCACTCGGCCTTCACCCGCACCCAACCACCGACCCCACCACCGCGTGGTCACGCGCGCAGCGCCAGCTTCTACCAGCGATGCAGCAGGCGTAGCGCAGCGGAGCAGGCGCCGCGAGCCCACCCACACGCGGCCAAAGCCAAGCCACTCACTCGGCTCCAACCTGCACCCACCCGCCCACCTCACCACCGCGAGGTCACGCGCGCAGCGCCAGCCTTCAACCAGCGATGCAGCAGGCGTAGCGCAGCGGAGCAGGCGCCGCGAGCCCACCCACACGCGACTGGCCGCAAGCAGCAGAGTTAGACAACCGCCAACTCATGCGGCCGCAGGTTGAGCGCCTCCACCCCATCCTTCGTGACCACCACGATGTCCTCGATCCGCGCACCCCACCGACCAGGCTGATAGATCCCCGGCTCAACACTGAACGCCATCCCCGGCTCAAGAACCAACTCGTTCCCACCCACGATGTACGGCTCCTCGTGAACATCCAGCCCGATGCCATGACCAGTCCGATGGATGAAGAACTCCCCAAACCCAGCCGCCGCAATCACCTCGCGAGCAGCCTCATCAACAGAAGCAGCACTCACCCCAGGACGCACAGCATCGACAGCAGCCTGCTGAGCAAGCCGCAGTACCTCGTACGTCGCAAGCACATCAGCACCCCGCGGCTCCCCGACCGAATACGTACGAGTCGAGTCCGAGTTGTACCCCTCCGGGATCGGCCCGCCGATATCGACGACCACCACGTCCCCCGACTCGATCACCCGGTCCGACAGCGAGTGATGCGGACTCGCACCATTGGGGCCGCTAGCAACAATCACGAAGTCGGCGACAACATGCCCCTCCTCGACGATCGCAGCAGCAATATCCGCCCCCACTTCAGCCTCAGTACGACCAGCACGCAACCACTCGCCAACCCGAGCATGCACCCGGTCAATAGCCGCGCCAGCCTCGCGTAAAGCAGCAACCTCCGCAGCGTCCTTGCGCATCCGCAGCTCCCGCACGATCGGACCAGCCAGCACCTGCTCCACCCCAGGCAACGCCGCGCGCAGAGCAAGAACATGCAACGCCGGAGTGAAGTCGCTGACGGCAACCCGCGAAGCCACCCCGAGCCGCTCGGCGGTGACGGCGTACGGGTCGTCACCATCGACCCAGGTGACGACATCAATGCCCAGCTCGGCCGTCGGAATGTCGGCGAAGCCGGGTGCTTCGAGCTTCGGTACGACGAGAGCCGGCGCGCCGTCGGCGGGGATGACCAACGTGGTGAGGCGTTCGTGCGAACCGCCCTCGCGGCCAAGCAGGTAACGCAGATCGGACCCCGGCGCGATCAGCAGGCCCGTGCCGGCGGCTGCTTCCTTGGCGCGCGCGAGGCGGGCACGGAGTACGGCGGAATCTGTCGGTGGCTGGTGCGAGGATCGACGAGGCATGGATCGACGGTACTGCGAAGGGGTCCCACGATGACGCTGCACCACGTCACCTACGGCGAAGACGAGGGCACGCCGGTGCTCGCGTTGCACGGCTGGTCGCCTGACCATCGGCTGATGACCGGCTGCCTCGAGCCGATCTTCAGCAAGAGCACCGGCTATCGACGGCTCTATCCAGACCTGCCAGGGATGGGCAAGAGTCCGGCCGACGGCATCGACAGCTCGGACGGCATCATGGCCGCGCTGCGCGAGTTCATCGCGACCGAGATCGGCGCCGAGCCGTTCGTCCTGATCGGCGAGTCGTACGGCGGGTATCTGGCCCGCGCGCTGGTCGCCGAGCGGCCCGAGCAGATCCTCGGGTTGGCCCTGATCTGCCCGATCGGAGTGGCACTGGAGCACGCCGAGCGGACAGTGCCCGAGCACGTCGTCCTGGAGTCCGATCCGGCCGCGATCGCGAGCCTGACGCCGCACCAAGCCGAGGACTTCACCGGGATCGCTGTGCTGCAGACCGCCGACATCCTTCGGCAGTACCAGCAAGACGTGGAGCCGGGCCTGGACGCCGCCGACGCCGAGGCGATGGGCCGGATCCGCCAGAACTGGACACTCACCAGAGGTCCAGAGAGCGGACCTGTCTACACCGGCCCGTCGTTGATCCTCTGCGGCCGGCAGGACTCGGTCACCGGCTACGAGGATCAGTACCGACTTCTCGCCCACTACCCCCGCGCCTCGTACGCCGTACTGGATCGCGCCGGCCACAACCTGCAGATCGAGCAACCCGAGCTGTTCGGCGTCCTGATCAACGATTGGCTGGCAAGGATCGCCAGCGGGCCTACCAGCCGGTAATGTCGTGCCATGGTGACTGGGAAACGTCCGTTCGGCTGGCCCCTGCTCGTCGCGTTGACGAACGGGCGATCAAGTATTCCCGACGATCGCCTGGCCTTCGCCGTCCGCGGCAAGGTGGTGCTGGTGACCGGGTCCTCGTTCGGGATCGGCGAGGCGACAGCCAAGCGGTTGGCCCGAGCGGGCGCGACTGTCTTGCTGCTGGCCCGGACGGCTGAGCAACTGGAGATCGTCGCCGGGGAGATCCGGGCGGAGGGCGGCAAGGCGTTCACGTACCCGGCAAACCTGGCCGACCCAGCAGCGATCGAGGAGATCGTGGCCAAGGTGCTGGCTGAACACGGCCACGTCGACGTCCTGGTCAGCAACGCCGGCAAGTCGATCCGCCGTTCGGTCGCTGACTCGTACCAGCGGTTCCACGACATCGAGCGGACCAACGCGGTCAACTACCTCGGCCCCGCGAAACTCGTGCTCGAGCTGCTGCCATCGATGCGCGAGCGCGGTGCCGGTCACATCGTCAACGTGTCGACGGCCGGAGTGCGGACACCGCCGATGGCGCGCTGGTCGGCGTACCTCGCGTCGAAGAGCGCCTTCGACATGTGGCTGCGTTGCGTCTCGCAGGAGATCCGCGACGACGGCGTGACCACCTCGACCGTCTACATGGGCCTGGTCCACACCCGGATGAGCTCACCGACTGCCCTGCTGAACAGCATGCCCGGACTCAGCCCGGAGCAGGCTGCGGATCAGGTCTGTACTGCGGTCGCCGACAAGCCCCACAACATCACGCCACCGCTGGTTCGCCCGGCCGATGCCTTGGGCAACCTCCTGCGGGTGCCGACCGATCGGTTGTTCGAGCAGTACTACCGGCTGTCGAACCGGCCCCGCAAAGACGACGAATGAGGCCACGCACGGGCCGGCGCGAGACGGTGGGATCGGCATGTCCCCCGAGACCCTCCGGAAGATCGGTGAGCCGATGACTCCACTGCGACCAACACAGCCAAGGCTCGGAAGCCCAAGGCCCCGACCGATCGGCCCGATGCGACCACCCGGCTGGCTGGTGCACGCCGCCACCGAGGTCAGCGGAGTGTCGGTCGCCCTGATCAAGTCAGGTGTCTGGCGCTCGGCCCGACCGACCCACCTGCTCCCGATCGAGCGCGCGCTGCGGCAGTGGGGCCAGTCGATGGCAGCCCTCGGCGCGATCGCCGCGATCCGCTTCCCCGACCAGCCGGCCGTGATCGACGAGGTCGGCACGATCACCTACCGCGAGCTCGACCAGAGATGCGAACGGCAGGCCGCAGCGCTGCACGCGCAGTACGGGATCGCCGCCGGGAGCAAGGTCGCGGTGTTGTGCCGCAACCATCGCTGGTTCCTGGAGGCGACACTGGCCGCGTCCCGGCTCGGCGCGGACGTCTTGTTCGTCAACACCGAGTTCGCACCACCACAACTCAAGGCCGTGCTCGAGCGACACAGGCCCGACCTGCTGATCCACGACGAGGAGTTCACCGCGGCCGCGACCGACTCCCCCACGGTCCTCGCCTGGCACGACTCGCAAAGCAACGAAGCCGAAACGCTCGATCAGTTGGCCCAGAGCCAGGCACCCGAGGCGCCGAAGCCGGACAAACCCGGCCACATCACCATCCTCACCTCAGGCACCACCGGCACCCCAAAGGCCGCACCGAGATCACCAACCGCCTGGGGCCTTGCCGGACTGACCGCCAGCACACTCAACCGGATCGGCCTCAGAGCCGGCGAACCAGTGGTGATCTGTCCCCCACTGTTCCATGGCCTGGGCCTGCTCAACTCGATGCTCGCACTCTTCCTCGGCTCGCCGCTGGTCCTCGCCCGCCGGTACGACGCTGCCGCCCTGCTCGCCTCGATCGACCGGACGAGAGCCGGCGCGATCGTCGCCGTACCGGTGATGCTGCAGCGGATGCTCGAGGTCGGCCCGGCCGGGATCGCACAGCACGACCTCAGTTCGCTCCGCGCGGTGATCTCCGGCGCCTCCGCCCTGGGCCCGGCCCTGGCCGAGCGATTCATCGCCCAGTTCGGCCCCGTCCTCTGCGACGCCTACGGCTCCAGCGAGATCGGCATCGCGACCATCGCAACCTCGGCAGATCTGGCAGCAGCTCCCGGCACGGTAGGGCGACCATGCCTCGGCAGCTCGGTCCGGATCCTCGGCGACGACGACCGACCCGTCGCGACCGGCATCACCGGCCGCATCTTCGCGGGCGGCGGCCTGGTCTTCGGCGGCTACTCGGACGGGAGCAGCAAGACGACGGTCGACGGCCGGATGAGCACCGGCGATCTCGGTCATCTCGATGCCGCCGGCCGCCTGTTCGTCGACGGCCGAGAGGACGACATGATCGTCTCCGGCGGCGAGAACGTGTACCCGGTCGAGGTTGAGGACTGCCTGATGAGCCACCCGGGGGTGGTCGAGGCTGTGGTGGTCGGCGTGCCGGACGAGGAGTTCGGACAGCGCTTGATCGCGTACGTCGTACCGGCGGGTGGCGGGGTCACCGAAGAAGAACTGATTGACCACGTCCGCGCCAACCTCGCGCGCTGCAAGGCGCCGCGCAAGATCGTGCTGATGGAGGACCTCCCCCGCAACGCGACGGGGAAGATCCTCCGCTCCAAACTCACTGAGAGTTGACGGCGGTATCCCAAGAAGTGCCCTGGACGACGTGTTCGCGTAGTAGGCGGGCCTGGCGCGGGAGGTTCCAGGCAAGCGCTCCGGTCACCCGCTCGCCGTCTCCGTAGAGCGCGGCGAATCGACCCTCAGCGGGGTCGCCCGCCACCACGCGGAAGTCGAGACCGTCACCCGAGCGGCCGTAGACCTGGATCTTCACGTCGTACTGGTCGGTCCAGAAATAGGAGACCGGCTCAAACGGGATGCTCTGGCCCAGCAGGTTCTTGACCGCGTTGGTCGCCTGCTCGGTGGCGTTCATCCGGTGCTCCAGTCGGCGACGGCCGACGCCGAGGTGGTCCCACGAAGCGACGTCACCGGCCGCGACCACGCCAGGCGCGGCAACGCAGTACTGGTCGCACTCGACGCCGTCGCCGAGCGAGAGGCCGCTGCCGGCCAGCCACTCGGTGGCAGGTGTAGCGCCGACCGCCACCAGGACGAGATCGGCGGCAACGAGCGAACCGTCGGAGAGCTCGACACCAGCGACCCGGCCGCTGCCATCGTCAGTGAGCCCGGTGACACCGACTCCGCAGCGCACGTCGACGCCGTGGCCTTCGTGCAACTGCTTGAGCATCACACCCATCTGAGCCCCGAACTGACGGATCATCGGCGCCGACAACGGATCGATCATCGTCACCTTCAGCCCCATCTCACACGCCACCGCAGCGACCTCGGCGCCAAGGAAGCCCGCGCCGACGATCGCGACCGACCGCGCGCTCTTCAGCCCCTCCCGCAACAGCATCGTGTCGGCCAGCGTGCGGAGCAGATGCACCCCCGCGAGCTCATGCCCGAACGGGAGCCGCCGCGCGGTGGCGCCGGTGGCGATGACGAGACCGTCATAGCCGAGCACCCGGCCGTCGGCGAGCGTCACCTTGCGCGCCGACGGGTCCAGCGCGGTGGCCGCGGCACCGAGGATCCAGGTCGCTTTCAGGTCGGCGAGCAACTCGTCGGTGCGCAGTACGATCCGGTCGTGGTCCCACAGGCCGCGAAGAATCTGCTTCGACAACGGCGGCCGGTCGTACGGCGAGTGCGGCTCGTCGCCGATGATCGTCAACTCCCCCGCGTAGCCCTCGCGCCGCAGGGCCTCGGCCGCGGTGAGTCCCGCGGCCGAGGCGCCGACCACCACAATCTGCTTCAGCACGCGCAGCTACTCCGCGACCGCGATCGCCAGCGCCGGGCAGATCCGCGCTGCCTCCCGGGTGCCTTCCTCGGCGTCGGCCTCGGGCGTCTCCGCCAGCAGGACGGCGATACCGTCGTCGTCACGCTGGTCGAAAACCTCCGGCGCGGACAGCACACACTGCCCCGAGCCGATGCACTTGTCCTGATCCAGAGCTACCTTCATCGCAATACTTCCTTCACCAGGTGACCGGCAGCGCGTGCACGCCGTAGATGGACATGTCGTGCTTGAACGGCAGCTCGTCGACCGGCACGGCCAGCGCCAGGGTCGGGATCCGCCGGTAGAGCGTGCTGTAGACGACCTGCAACTCGACCCGGGCCAGTGGTTGCCCAAGGCACTGATGTACGCCGTACCCGAAGGCGACGTGATGCCGGGCGGCCCGGTGGATGTCGAGTTTGTCCGGATCCGGGAACGCCTCCTCGTCCCGGTTCGCGATCTCGGTCGCGACGATCACGCCCTCGCCCTTGCGGATCAGCTGTCCGCCAACCTCGAGATCGTCCAGCGCCACCCGACGGCGACCGTTGTGGACGATGGTCAGGTAGCGCAGCAGCTCCTCGACCGCGTTCGCGACCACCTTCGGGTCGTCGGTGTCGCGGAGGGCGTCGAGCTGCTCGGGGTGCTCCAGCAGTGCGACGGTGCCGAGGGCAATCATATTGGCGGTGGTCTCGTGCCCGGCGATCAGCAGCAGGAGTGCCATGTCGACGACGTCCTCGATGCTCATCTGGTCGGTGCGTAACTGCTCGACGATCAGGCGGCTGAGCAGATCGTCGGCGGGGCCCTCGTTCTTCCGGTTCACCAGGTCCCGGAGGTAGTCGCGCAGCTCCTTGTTCGCGGCCTGCGACTGCTCGGCGGTGTTCTCGCGCCGCAGCAGCGTCTTGCCGAGCCGGTGGAAGAGCGCGCGATCGTCGTACGGGACGCCGAGCAGTTCGCAGATCACCAGCGACGGCAGCGGCAGGGCGAGTGCCTCGACCAGGTCGACCGGCTTCGGGCCGGCCAGGATGTCGTCGATCAGGTCGTCGGTGATCTTCTGGATCCGCGGCCGCATCGCCTCGACCCGTTTGATCATGAAGTCCGCGGTCACCAGTCGGCGCTGAGCGGCGTGCTCGGGATCGTCGCGCACGATGAAGGCGTTGAACTGCCCCCGGTTCTGCGACTGGGCCTGGGTGCTGAACGGGAAGCCGTCGTTGCGCGGGTCGGAGCTGATCCTCGGGTCGGCGAGCACCTGGCGGGTGTGGTCGTACCGAGTCACCAGCCAGGGCGTGCTGCCGTCCCACAACTTCGTCCGGGACAGCGGCTCCTCGGCTTGCAGGCGGTCGAGCTCCGGCGGCGGGTCGAACGGGCACTTGCCCCGCGCCATCGGATAGGTCGGTGCTTCCTCCACGATCTCGGACATCGCGACTCCCCAGAGTTACCGAACGAATGTTTTCTTACTGAACAAACGTTAGGTAACTCGGGATCGTGCCACCAGACAGTGAGAGTCAAGTCACAGTTGGTGAGGACGGTCAGACGAAGATGAGCGACACGAGGTCGTCGAGGAAGTCTTCACTCGGGTGTTCCAGCTGGACGCCGTCCAGCAGCGCGGCGCGTCCGTAGACGCTGACGAAGACCAGCGAGGCGGCCCGGCGGCTCGGGATCCTTAGCTGGTGGCCGCCGTCGGCGCAGCGGTCGAAGGCAGCGATTAAGCTGGTGAACACCTCGATCAGCGGACCGCTGACCGGGCGCTCGCCGCTGATCGCGCGGCGGGTGGCCTTGCCGAAGAGCAGCCGGTAGTGGCCCGGCTTGGCATCGGCGAAATCGCGGTGCGCGTTGACCTGCGCATGCACCCGGCCCAGCACGTCCGAGGGGTCCAGACTCTCGTCGGCCGCGGCCATCGCCTTCACCAGCAGGCCGAACTCGTAGTCCACCAGGCCGTCGATCAGCGCGGCCCGATCCGCGAAGTGCTGGTAGATGCTCGCGGGCGCGATGCCGACCTCCCGGGCGACCCCGCGGATGGTCAGGCCGTCCTCGCCACCCAGCTCCGACAGCAGCCGGCCGGCGCCCTCCAGAATCTCGACTCGCAGCCGGTCGCCCTCGCCCCAGCGGTTGCGAACCCGCTGCTCGGTGATGGTCTCGTCGTCCGGCATTTCGTCATTCTGCCTCAGGGATGGCCGTCCGTCGGTGAAGCTTCCGGCAAGCTTCGCGGTGGCGCGCCGGTGTAGGTCGGCGTGATGCTCTTCGGCAGCGGGCCTTTGATCCGGGTGGGATCGAGTTGCTGTTCTCGGGCATGCGCGAGCAGGCCGACCGAACGCGAGAGCACGAACAGACCACGGGCCAGCTCCGGCGCCAGGCCGAGCTCGGCGTAGATGGTCGCGGTGGCGCCGTCGACGTTCATCGGGATCGGCTTGGAGCCCTCAGCCAGCACGGACTCCAGGGCCAGCGCGACTTCCAGATAGTGACCCTCGACGATGCCGTCGCGCGCTGCCCGCTCGATCGCGTGCATCAGCGGATCCCGTCGCGGATCGAGCGGATGGAAGCGATGACCGAAGCCGGGGATGAAAGCCTTCCGTTCCTTGTACTCCGCAACGAGCGCGCGGGCCGCCGCGGTCGGCGACTCCCCCTGATCGACCGACGTCTTGAGCTGATGCAAAACCTCCATGCATTGCTGGCCGGCGCCACCGTGGACGTCACCGAGCAGGTTCACCCCGGTCGCGATCGCGTTGTTGAGCGCGAGTCCGCAGGACGCGGCCATCCTCGCCGCTGCGATCGAAGGAGCCTGAGATCCGTGGTCGACGGCCGCCACCAGCGTGAGTTCGAGCAGCCTGGCCTCGTCCTCGGTCGGCAGCTCGCCGTTCACCATCAGCCAGATCATCTGCGGGAAGCTGACCCCGCCGATCAACTCCTCGATCGGGTAACCGCGCAACCGGATCTCGCCCGGCCGGATGTCGGTGATCGACGTACCCCACCAGTCCGCGGCCTGCTGGGCCTTGTCACTCATACCGCTCCCCGCTCATGAAGCTCGCTGATCTCCTCGGCGCTGTAGCCGAGCTCGGAGAGAATCTCATCCGTGTGCTCACCCAACCCCGGCGGCCGCCTCCCCGGCCCCACCGCCGCGCCGTCAACCTGCACGCTGCTGCCGAGAACGCGGAGAGAACGCTCGCCACCCGGCAGTTCGACCTGATGGAGAAGTTGTCTCTCAGCGATCTGGTCCAGCGACAGTGCCTGCTCGACCGTCAGCACCGGCGCGACCGGTACTCCGCTCCCGGCCAGCAACTCGTCCCACTCCGCCGCGGAACGCGTTCTCAGAGTTCTCTCCAGCTCGGTCTTGAGTTCGAGCCGGTGCCGCTTGCGAGACTCTCGCGTTGCAAAGCGAGGATCTTCGAGGAGATCAGAGCGCCCCAGAGCCGTACACAGCAAGACGTACTGCTCCTGCTTGTTCGCCGCGATGTTCAGCGCTCCCGCCGCGGTCTCGAAGGTGCCCGACGGCGCCGAGGTCACGTTTTCGTTGCCCATGGCCCGCGGTTCACGTCCGCCGATGACGAAGTCCGACACCACCCAGCCCATCGCCGCGATCGCCGTCTCCAGCATCGAGACGTCGAGGAAGCTCCCGATCCCGGTCCCGGAGCGCTTCACCAGCGCCGCCGAGATCGCGAACGCCGCCGCGTAACCACCCAACGTGTCCGCGATCGGAAACCCGGTCCGGGTCGGCGCGCTCTCCGCCGTTCCCGTCACGCTCATGATCCCGGACATTCCCTGAATGATCTGGTCGTACGCCGGCCGCCCGCGCATCGGTCCGGTCTGCCCGAAGCCCGAGACCGCGCAGTACACCAGCCCCGGATTCAGCTCGCGCAGAGTCGGCCAAGAGAAGCCGAGCCGCTCCAGAACGCCCGGCCGGAAATTCTCCAGCAACACATCGGCCTCACGGACCAGCCGTTCGAAAACCTCTTTCCCCGCAGCCGATTTCAGGTCCAGCGTCAGAGAGCGCTTCCCCGCGTTCTGCGCCAGGAACGAGACCCCCAGCCCGGCCGCGCTCAGCGACTCGTCGGCCCCCAGACTGCGGGCCAGGTCGCCCGCCCCCGGCACCTCGACCTTGATCACCTCGGCGCCCATCAACGCCAGTTGGTACCCCGCGAACGGCCCGGCCAGGACGTTCGTCAGGTCCAGCACCCGCACCCCGGCGAGCAGATCAGGATGCACTGAAACCGCTCCAGCCACTGGCGGTGATGGCCGCCGCGCAACGGCGTACCGCGGCGATGTAGCCCGGCAACCGCTCGTCGTTGAATCGCGTCGTCGGCCCACCGACCCCGACCGCGGCGACCACCCGCCCGTCGGACCGGAGTACCTGCGCGGAGACCCCGGACGCACCCAGCTCGCGCTCTCCGTGAGTCACGGCGTATCCCCGCTCCCCCGCCTGTACTGCAGCAAGCCTGAGCCGTTTGCCAAACTCGAAACCCTGCGGTGTCTCGGCCGCGACATCGTCGATCACCGACGGATCCGAGGCCAGCACCGGCGGATCACTCAGCAACACCCGCGATGCGGCGCCGCCCCACAACGGCAGCGCCGAACCGAGCGCGATCGTGTGCCGCACGCTCAACGTCCCTTGGGCTTGCGCGAGACAGACTCGGGTCCGCCCGACTCGGATGTAGAGATTCGCCGTCTCACCGGTGTCGGTGGCCAGCCGATTCAACGCTGACCGCACGGCCGGCGGAATCTCCATACTCGCGCTGCTCAGCCGCGACCAGCGCAGGAAGCCCGGCCCGATCGCGTAGCGCCCGGGACCCGTCGAGGCGACCAGTCCACGCTGCTCGAGTGTCGTCACCAGCCGCAGTACGGTCGTCTTCGGCAGGCCGCTCGCGACCGTCAACTCGGCCAGGGTCCAGTGCGGGTGCTCGTCGTCGAAGCGCTCGAGCAGATCCAGCGCCCGGTGCACGCTGCGCACTCCGGGCAGCTCGCTCTCGACATCCATCCGGACACCCCTTCCGCTCCAGCAGGTATCTCCGACGATAACCTGCCGGTCCGCGGAACGGAATCTCTGTACCTCCTGATGGAATGCTGCTAAATTCCCGGTCAAGCCTTTCTCCGAGGAGGTACCCACATGCCGCGATCGTCGATCGTCGCCGCCGGGGTCAGCCTGAGCCTGCTGCTCAGCGGCTGCTCGGCCCTGGAGGGCGGCAGCGTCGCCGGCGACTTCCCGTCCCGCAACGTCGAGATCATGGTCCCCGCCGCCCCCGGCGGTGGCTGGGACCTGACCGCACGCCAGCTCCAGCACGTGATCCAGGAAGACGACTTCCTGCCCGGCCGATCGGTCTCGGTGGTCAACGTGACCGGCGCCGGCGGCGCCGTCGGCATCTCCAAGTTGGTCACCAAGAACCGCAAGGACCCGCACACGCTGATGATCACCGGCCTGGTGATGGTCGGCGCGCTGACCCTGAACCAATCCAAGATCACCATCTCCGACACCACCCCGATCGCGACCATCACGGCCGAGCAGGAAGTGCTCGTGGTGAAGGCCGACTCGCCCCTGAAGTCCCTCAAGGACCTGGTGGACAAGTACAAGGGCGACCCGAGCTCGGTCAGCTGGGGCGGCGGCACGATCGGCGGCACCGACCACATCACCGCGGGCACCCTGGTGAAGACCGCGGGCGGCGACCCCTCGAAGGTCAAGTACATCTCGTACTCCGGTGGCGGCGAGGCGACCGCCGCGATCCTGTCCGGCGACGTCACGGTCGGCATCTCCGGGCTGAGCGAGTTCGAGGAGCAGATCACCGCCGGCAAGATGCGCGTCCTGGCCACCTCGGGCACCGAGCCGATGACCGTGGCCGGCAAGCAGCTCCCGACGATGAAGTCCGAGGGGTACGACGCCGAGGTACTGAACTGGCGCGCGATCATCGCCCCGCCGGACATCCCGGAGGCCGACCGCCAACGCCTGATCGAGTTCGTCACCAAGACGAACGACTCCCCTGAGTGGGCCGAGATCCGCAAGAAGCAAGGCTGGACCGACTTCTACAAGACCGGCGACGACGCGAAGAAGTTCATCGCCGACGAGACCACTCGGGTCGAGGCCCTGCTGAAGGAGCTGGGGATCATATGAGCACAACCGAAGAACCGGTGAAGACCTCCGACGTCGAGGTGGAGGCGTCGCGGTTGGTGCGGATCATCGCGGCCGTCGTCCTGGTGGTGCTGAGCGGCACGTTCCTGGTGGGCGTGTTCGACATCCGCAGTCCGAAGGGGCTGGATCCGGCCGGGCCGCGGTTCTTTCCGTTGCTGGTGACAACTGCCTGGTTGCTGCTCTCGATCGGCTACCTGATCGAGGGACTCCGTTCTCCGCGCACCAAGAACAACGCCGACCGCAGCTGGTTCGAGCCCGTCACCATCTCGGGCTTGCTGGTGCTCTACGCGTTCCTGGTGGTGCCGCTCGGCTACCTGATCGCCACCGCGTTGCTGTTCTTCGCCGCGGCCCGGGTGCTCGGCAGCCGGCAGATTCCCCGCGACATCATCGTCGCCGTGGTGATCTCGGTGATCGTCTACATCTCGTTCACCCAGTTCCTCGACATCTCACTGCCGGAGGGGGTGTTGGGACTGTGATCTCCCTGGCCGTCTTCGGCGATCTCCTGCACGGGTTCGGCACCGTTCTGCACCCGATGAACCTGCTCTGGGCAGTGCTCGGCGTCACCCTCGGCATGCTGGTCGGCATCCTGCCCGGGATCGGGCCGGCGCTGACGATCGCACTGCTGCTGCCGATCACCTTCAACTTCTCCGATCCGATCGGCGCCTTCATCATGTTCGCCGGGATCTACTACGGCGCCATGTACGGCGGCTCCACCACCTCGATCCTGATCAACACCCCCGGCGAGTCGGCCTCGGTGGCGACCGCGATCGAGGGCCACAAGATGGCACTCAAGGGCCGGGCCCGCGCCGCCCTGGCGACCGCGGCGATCGGCTCGTTCATCGCCGGCACCATCTCGACCGTGCTGCTGACCTTCGTCGCCAAGCCGATCGGCAACCTGGCCAGCCAGTTCCAGTCCACCGACTACTTCGCGATCACGCTGCTGGCGATGGTCGCGGTCACCGCGCTGGTCGGCCATTCGCTGATCCGCGGGCTGCTGTCACTGACCGTCGGCTTGTTCATCGGGCTGATCGGGCTCGACAGTCTGTCCGGAGCACAGCGCTACACCTTCGGCACGCTGCGGCTGCTCGACGGTGTCGACGTGGTGATCGTCATCGTGGGACTCTTCGCGATCGGCGAAACGTTGCATGTGGCATCGAAGTTGCGCAGTACGCCGGACCGGCCGGCCGTGCTGGAGAAGGGCCGGCTCCGCACCGGGTATCTCAGCAAGAACGACTGGAAACGCTCGTGGGCGCCGTGGCTGCGCGGTACCGCGCTGGGCTTCCCGTTCGGGGCGATCCCGTCGGGCGGCGCCGAAGTACCGACGTTCCTTAGCTACACGATCGAGCGGCGGCGGGCGAAGAAGGCGGGCCGCAAGCATCCCGACGAGTTCGGCGACGGCGCGATCGAAGGCGTCGCCGGTCCGGAGGCCGCCAACAACGCGTCGTTCTCCGGCGTACTGGTGCCGCTGCTGACCCTCGGACTGCCGACCTCGGCGACCGCCGCGGTGATGCTGGCCGCGTTCCAGATCTTCAACGTGCAGCCCGGCCCGCAGCTGTTCGAGGACCAGGGCACGCTGGTCTGGACGCTGATCGCGTCGCTCTACATCGGCAACCTGATCCTGCTGATCATGAACCTGCCGCTGATCCAGATCTGGGTCCAGGTGCTCAAGGTGCCGCGGCCGCTGCTGTACGCCGGCATCCTGGTCTTCGCCTGCCTCGGCGTCTACTCGCTGTCGGGTTCGGGGTACGAGGTGCTGATGGCGCTGCTGATCGGCGTGGCCGGCTTCTTCATGCGCAAACTCGACTTCCCGATCGCGCCGGTGATCCTGGGCGTCATCCTCGGGCCGACGATGGAGGAGCAGTTCCGCCGCTCACTGGTGATCTCCAACGGCGACGCGAGTGTCTTCTTCACCCGACCGCTCAGCCTGGTGATCATCATCTTGACCGTGCTTGCCCTGTTCGTCCCGTATCTGCCGCGCATCGTCGCCCGGCTCCGCGGTCAGGAGGCCGGTCGCGACCGGTTGACCTTCGGTGAGGACGACTGATGGGTCCAGTGATGAGAGAGTGGGGATCGTGAAGATCCTGGTGGGCTATGTGCCGACGCCCGAAGGCGAGGCCGCACTCGAGGCCGCCGCCGCCGAAGCCGAGCTGCGCGGAGCCTCGGTCCTGCTGCTGAACACGAGCCGCGGTGACGCCTACATCGACTCCCGCTACGCGAACCAGGCCGAGCTCGACGCGGCCGAGCAGCGGCTGCGCGAGCGCGGCGTCGAGGTGACGATCCAGCAGGCGGTCGGCACCGGCGACGTCGCCGCCGAACTGCTCAAGGCAGCCGAGGCGAACGACGTCACCCTGATTGTCCTCGGGCTGCGCCGGCGCAGCCCGGTCGGCAAACTCATCCTCGGCAGCACCGCCCAGCGGGTGCTGCTCGAATCCCCCGTCCCGGTGCTCGCGGTGAAGGTCCCGTCGTCCCGCGACGACTGATCAGGCCGGGATCGGCAGCGTGCTGAACTCGCTCTCGGGCAGCTCGCGGCCGACGTACATGCTCCAGGCCGTCTCCGCGATCTCGGCCGGATCGAGACTCGCGGGCGGCTCGGCCTCCGACTGCGCGAAGTGCCGCGTCACGGCCGCGTGGATGTCCCCGCCTTGGATCAGGCCGCCGATGGTGAGCGTCGCGGCGTAGATCCCGCGATCCTTCAGGGCTTCATGGAGGGTCAGGACGTACATCCTGAGCGCTGCTGATGCCGGGGCGAGCCGGCCCAGCATCGGGATCGGGTACTTGCCGCTCAGCCCACCGGGGATCAGGATCGCGCCGGTACCGCGGTCGAGCATGTCCGGGAGTACTGCGCTGACCAGTTCGATCGCCGGCAGGACGAGGGTCTCGAACGGTTCTCGCGCCGCCGCCGCGTCGACCTCGGTGATCGGCATCGGTCCGGCGCCTGGCTCCATCGCGACCGGACCGAAGTACACGGTGTCGATCGGCCCGAGGTCGTCGGTGATTGCCGCCAGCACCTTCCGCAGCCCGACCGGGTCGCGGACATCCGCCTGGAAGGCCCGCGACTCGATGCCGTCCGCTCGCAGACTCTCCTGATACGCCGCCTGTCGCGCGGCCTGACGGGAGACCAGGGCCACGGTGAACCCCTCTCGCCCGAAGCGCCGGGCGATCGACATCCCGAGCCCCGGCCCCACCCCGAGTACAGCAATGACGCCCATGAACGATCCTCTCGTAAGAAACTTGAGCCTCTCCTCAACTTAAGGCTAAGTTGAGGAGATCGTCAACTTTGCTAGAGTCCTGTCCATGGCCACTGCCCCGCTCCGCAAGGACGCCGAACGCAATCGCGAGCGGCTGATCCAGGCTGCTCAGCAGGTGTTCGCCGAGCGTGGTCTCGATGTCGCGCTCGAAGCCGTCGCCAAGCAGGCCGGGGTCAGCATCGGCACCCTCTACAACCGCTTCCCGACTCGCGCCGACCTCGTCCGCGCGACCTTCGCCGACCGGGTGGAGACGGTCGGGGTGCTCGCCGAGCACGCGCTCGGGCTGGATGATCCCTGGGACGGGTTCGTCTACTTCGTGCAGCAGGTGAGCCAACTGCAGGCCGCGGATCGCGGCTACAACGAACTGGCCGGCCGCGGCGGCGCACCCACCACAGAGCAGCCAACCGAGGATCAGCTGCGCGGCTATGACCTGATGAGCCAGATCGTCGAGCGTGCCCGCGACGGCGGACGGCTCCGGCCGGACTTCACCCTCGAGGACATGGCCTTCATCACCTGGTCCGTCACCCGCACGATCGAGGCGACCGCCGCGACCAGTCCGACGGTCTGGCAGCGGCACCTCGCCCTCATCCTCGACGGTCTGCAGACACCCGCCGCTCATCCCCTGCCGGAGCCGCCGCTCACCCGCGATCAGCTGGCCGGCATCTACCGCAACTGCTGATCCCGGGTAAACCGCGTGAGCGGTTGGCCCGAGCCGCCTAAACTGGTCGGTGACATGCCTGATGCCCGGACCGAATCGCAGAGTCCTACCCCAGCTACCGGTCCTTCCCAGGATCCCGGTCGCCCCCGTCGTCCTCGCCGCCGCCGCAAGAAGCCGGGTGGTGCTGCCGGCACTCCCACAGCTGGTACTGCGGGTGTCGCGGAGCTCGCTTCCCGACTCGAAGGCCTGAGCGCCACCGATCGCGAGCAGCTCGGGCGGCGGCTCGAACGATTGCGAGGGCTGCAGGACGACAAGCGGGAGAACGCGCTCTCCGACATCACCGCGCGGATCGAGCAGGCCGAGCAGCGGGTCGAGCGGCGCCGGCTCGCCGTACCGGAGATCACGTATCCCGAAGAGCTGCCGGTCAGTCAGCTCAAGGACGACATCGCCGCCGTGATCCGTGACCACCAGGTGGTGGTCATCGCGGGTGAGACCGGATCCGGCAAGACCACTCAGATCCCCAAGATCTGCCTCGAACTCGGCCGTGGCCTCCGCGGCATGATCGGGCACACCCAGCCCCGCCGGCTGGCCGCGCGGACGGTGGCCGAGCGGATCGCCGAGGAGCTCGGCACCGAACTCGGCGAGACCATCGGGTACGCCGTACGGTTCACCGACAAGGTCAGTGAGCGCTCTCTGGTGAAGCTGATGACGGACGGCATCCTGCTGGCCGAGCTGCAGCGCGACCGCGAGCTGAGCCGCTACGACACGCTCATCATCGACGAGGCGCACGAGCGCAGCCTGAACATCGACTTCATCCTCGGCTACCTCAAGCAACTGCTCCCCCGCCGTCCCGACCTCAAGGTGATCATCACCTCAGCGACGATCGACCCCGAGCGGTTCGCCGAGCACTTCGCCGACGCCAACGGCGAGCCCGCGCCGATCGTCGAGGTCTCCGGCCGCACCTACCCGGTCGAGACCCGGTACCGGCCGATCAACGACCCGGACGACCCGAGCACGATCGACCGCGACCAGACCCAGGCGATCCTGGACGCCGTCGACGAGCTCAGCGGCGAGGCGGCCGGCGACGTGCTGGTGTTCCTCAGCGGCGAGCGCGAGATCCGCGACACCGCCGACGCGCTGGCCGATCACAACCTGCGCAACACCGAGATCCTGCCACTGTACGCCCGGCTCTCGAACGCCGAGCAGCATCGCGTCTTCTCCTCGCACGGCTCCAGCCGGCGGATCGTGCTGGCCACCAACGTCGCCGAGACCTCGCTGACCGTCCCCGGCATCAAGTACGTGATCGACCCCGGCACCGCCCGGATCAGCCGCTACTCGCACCGCACCAAGGTGCAGCACCTGCCGATCGAGCCGGTATCGCAGGCCAGCGCCAACCAGCGCCTGGGCCGCTGCGGCCGGACCAGCGACGGTATCTGCATCCGTCTGTACTCCGAGGAACATTTCGACAGCCGCCCGGAGTTCACCGACCCCGAGATCCTGCGCACCAACCTGGCCTCCGTCATCCTGCAGATGACCGCGATCGGCCTCGGCGACATCCAGGCGTTCCCGTTCATCGACGAGCCGGACAACCGCAGCATCACCGACGGACTCCAGCTGTTGACCGAGCTCGGCGCGATCGACTCGGCCAAGGCCGCCGACCGCACCCGCCGGCTCACCCCGGTCGGCCGGCAGCTCGCGCAGATCCCGCTCGACCCACGGCTGGCCCGGATGATCGTCGAGGCCGACAAGCACGGCTGTGTCCGCGAGGTGATGGTGATCGCCTCCGCGCTCTCCATCCAGGACCCGCGCGAACGCCCGACCGACGCCGAGGCGCAGGCCACCCAGTCGCACGCCCGGTTCCGCGACCCGGGCTCCGACTTCCTCGGCTTCCTGAACCTGTGGAACTACCTCAAGAAGCAGCAGAAAGAACTGTCCGGCAACCAGTTCCGCCGGATGTGCAAGAGCGAGTACCTCAACTACCTGCGGGTCCGCGAGTGGCAGGACATCTTCGCCCAGCTCCGCCAGGTCGCCGCGCAGATCGGCGTCACGCTCAACTCCGGCGAGGCCGCCGACCCGCAAGCCGTGCACATCTCGTTGATGTCCGGCCTGCTGTCCCACCTCGGCCTCAAGGACCCGGCCAACCAGCACCAGTACATCGGAGCCCGCGGCGCCAAGTTCGCGATCTTCCCCGGCTCCGGGCTGTTCAAGAAGCCGCCGCAGTTCGTGATGGCCGCCGAGCTGGTCGAGACGTCGCGGCTGTGGGCCCGGGTGAACGCCAAGATCGAGCCCGAGTGGGCCGAGGATCTCGCCCAGCACCTGATCAAACGCTCGTACTCCGAACCGCACTGGGAACGCAAGGCCGGCGCGGTGATGGCCTACGAGAAGCTCACCCTGTACGGCGTACCGATCGTTGCCCACCGCAAGATCAACTACGGCGTGGTGGACGCCGAGGTGTCCCGCGAGCTGTTCATCCGGCACGCGCTGGTCGAGGGCGACTGGGACACCCACCACAAGTTCTTCCACGAGAACCGCAAGCTGATCGAGGAGGTCGAGGAGCTCGAGGAGAGGACCCGGCGACGCGACCTGCTGGTCGACGACGAGACGCTGTTCGCCTTCTACGACGAGCGGATCGGCGCCGAGGTCGTCACCGGGCGGCACTTCGACACCTGGTGGAAGACCGCCCGGCAGCGCGACCACGACCTGCTCGACTTCGAGCGCTCACTGGTCGTCCGGGAAGGCGCCGAGGTCAAGGAAGAGGAGTTCCCGCTCACCTGGTCCCAGAACGGGATGACCTTCGACCTCACCTACGCCTTCGAGCCGGGCACCGACGCGGACGGCGTCACCGTGCACCTGCCGCTGCTGGTGCTCAACCAGGTCACTGCTGACGGCTTCGAGTGGAGTGTGCCGGGCTTCCGCGAGGAGCTGGTCACCACCCTGATCAAGTCGTTGCCGAAGGCAATTCGCCGGAACATCGTGCCGGCGCCGGACCACGCGCGGCAGATCCTCCCCCAGCTCGACCCGGCCTCGGGTCCGCTGGTCGACGCGATGGCCCGCGAGCTGCGGTTGCTCCGCGACGTCGTCATCGACGAGGACGACTGGGACTGGTCCCGGGTGCCCGAGCACCTGCGGATGACGTTCCGGGTGGTCGACGACCACGGCAAGACGGTGGCCGAGGGCAAGGATCTCGCGGCCCTGAAGGAGCGGCTGAAGCCGAAGACCAAGGCCGCGATCTCGCAGGTCGCCTCGAAGGCGGTCAGCGGGCTGGAGCGGTCCGGCCTGACCGACTGGACGTTCGGCGATCTGCCGCGCAGCTTCTCCGAGCACCGCAACGGCCTGACCATCGCCGGCTACCCGGCGTTGGTTGACGAGGGCAAGAGTGTCGCCATCCGGCTGCAGGAGACCGAGCGCGACCAGGCCGCCGCGATGTGGAACGGCACCCGCCGGCTGTTGCTGCTGACGATGCCGTCGGTGATCGACGTGGTCCAGCGCAACCTGACCAACCAGCAGAAGATGACGCTGATGGCCGGTCCGCACCGCAACGTCGGCGACCTGCTCGACGACGCGATCTCGGCGGCGATCGATCAGCTGATGGCGGCCGCCGGTGGCCCGGTCTGGAACCTGACCGCGTTCTCGTTCCTGCGCGATGCGGTCCGGTCGGATCTCGCCGACACCGTGCTGACCATCCTGCAGCAGGTCGAACAGGTGCTGGCGAACGCACGAACGGTCGACAAGCTGATCTCCCGCTCGTCCAGCCCGGCGCTGCTCGCGGCGTTGTCCGACGTACGGGGTCAGCTGGAGGCGCTGGTCCACCGCGGCTTCATCACCGAGGCGGGCGCCAAGCGACTCCCAGACCTGGCCCGCTACTTGCGCGGGATCGAGCAGCGGCTGGACAAGATCGGCGCAAACGCCATGCGCGACCGCTCCGGGATGGCGATCGTGCAGACGTTGACGGACGAGTATCACAAGCGGCTGCGCGCAGTACCGACCGGCAAGTACCCGAGTCCGGAGCTCCTCGACGTGCGGTGGATGCTGGAGGAGCTCCGGATCAGCCTGTTCGCGCAGACCCTCGGTACGCCGTACCCGGTCTCCGACAAGCGGATCCGGAAGGCGCTGAACACGGCCTAGCGTCAGGCTGCCGGGGTCGGCAGGGGCGCGTCGAGGAAGGTCGTGACGACGTCCAGCACCAGGTTGGTGCGCGCCAGGCCGTTGAAGTGGGTCGTGCCCGGGAACACCGCGAGCTGCGACGCGGGCACGCCCACGAAGTCGCCGTTCACGTCGCCGCCGCGCAACTGCAGGAACTTCACCATGTGGTCGAGCTTGAACATGTCGCAGTCGCCGACCGTGATCAGGGTCGGCGCCGCGATGCCGCGGATGTCGTCGTCGGACCACACGTCGACCGAGGCGTCGAAGGCGCCGATCTTGTCCAGCAGGACCTGCAGGTGCTCCAGGTCCGGGTGCGGCGACTTCGCCAGGTACTCCGCCTCCATCGGCGTGCCGGCGATCATCTCGACCTTGAACTCCATCGGCGCGCCGTCGCCCTCGACCCGGTTGCCCTCAGGGGCGTACGACACCGACGAGAAGATCGCCTTGCGGATCAGTTCGGGATTGCGGATCGCGAGATGCACGGCGACCGCGCCGCCGACGCTGAACCCGAAGACGTCGACCTGCGACAGCCCGAGGTGGGCCAGCAGGCCGATGACGTCGGAGGCCAGGTCGGCCGGGTGCAGCCGCCGGTCGATGTCGTTGGTCCGGCCGTGGCCCTGGAAGTCGGCCGCGATCACCTGACGGTTCTCGGACAGCCCCGGGAGCAGCGCGCCGAACTGCAGATCGATGTTGAACAACCCGCCGTGCAGCAGGAGCAGCGGCGTACCGCCCTCGCCGTGGATCTCGTAGTACATCTCCAGGCCGTTGACCGGGGCGTAGCCGGTCGTCGGTGCGGCGGTGGTCTGGTCGTCGGTCACAGCGTCTCTCCCCTGGGTTGGTTGCCCCCTGATTATCAGGTCAGGGGGCAACCAATCGCTGTCAGGGGTAGTTGACTACGTAGCGCTGCTGGGTGGCCGCGTTCGCAGTACCGCCGGTGTTGTTGATGACGTTGGCGATGGTGCCGACGCCGCCGAGAGAGACCGTCACCAGATCGTGGAACCGGACTCCAGCGGTGTCGGGGGCCTCGAAGCCCCGGTCCGCCACGATGGACGGGTTCGTCTGGAAGAACGAGTAGGCGCCGACGCCCCAGGCCTCATGGCTGGTGACCCCGTTCGCCACCTTGTACGCCGCCCAGCCGCGGGTGCCGCCGCCGCTGGACCAGGACGCCTGGTCGGGGACGTCGTACGGCATCTCGTTCTGGTAGAAGTACGTCTTGCCGCCGTTGCCGTTCCAGAGGGTCTGGTACTTCTGGTAGTGCTCGACGAACAGGCCGTACATCGTCACGTTCGCGCCGTTGACGACCAGACCGGTGTCCGCGGTGTTGAGGTTCCACGCGACCTGGGCACCGTGGTCGGCACGCCACAGCCACATGTGGTCGCCGATCACGTTGTTGCTGTTGACCTGCAGGCTGACCGTGGCCCGGCCGAGGTGGGAGCCGCCGCCGATGCGGACGAACACGTCGTGCAGGGAGGTCGGATTGGCCGCGTGGTTGGCGCTGGAGCCGGCCGGACCGACCTCGACCAGGACCGGCGAGTTCACCGGGCCGGCGTCGATCAGCAGACCGGCGACCTTGACGCCGTCCACGTCGGCGACCTGGATCGCCGCCGAGCCGTTGTCCGGGGTGAGCGTGGCCAGACCGATGCCGAGCACAACAGTGTTCGGCTTGGTGACCTTGATGCTCTGGTCGAGGTGGTAGATGCCGGGCGTGAAGAGCAGGTGCTTGCCCTGGTCGAGCGCCGCGTTGATGGTGGCGACCGGCGTACTGGGCTTGGCGACCAGGAACTGGCTGAGCGAGATCGACGAACCCGCGGCCGGGCCGTTCGACCAGCTGGTGCCGGCGGTGTTCGAGCGCAGGGCGGGGACGAAGACGTTGTAGCTGCCCGCGCCGTCGACGTACAGGAACGGCTTCTCGCGGATCTGCGGGGTCGTGCCGACCACCGTGTGGGACGGGTTCGGGAAGTTCTGCGGCGGTGCGCCGTTGGTCCCGACGAACACCATGTTCCAGACCGAACCGGCCCAGCTGCCGAACTCCGAGTTCCGCGACAGCCACTGCTGCTGCGAACCCGACACGACCCGGCCGTCGATCTTGGTGTCGGCGAACAGACCGCCACTGGCCCAGCCGTCGCCACCGCTCCAGAGCTGGATCTCCGGCGCGCCCTTCAGGTGCATCCGCCGGTACGGCGCCGCCTGGGCGACCGCCCAGCGCTCGATCTGGCCGTTCGGAGGCGTGACGGCCAGGTTCTCCGCGGAGCGCCAGAAGTTCTGGGTGGCGTTCTGCTTGTTGTTCGGGTTGTCGCCCTGCTGCAGCCAGTCGGCCTCGACCCGGACGTGGCCGTTGATGTTGACGTCGTCCGGCGAGAGGCCGAGGCCGGCCACCTGGGTGTTGAAGCCGAGGTTGACGTCAGCGGTGTAGGTGCCCGGCTTGAACAGCAACGCGTTCCGCTCGGTGCCGAACTGGTTGGTGTGCTGCAGCGCCGCGACCTGGTCGAGCCGGGCCTGCATCTGCGCCTGCGGGGTGGCCGGCGTGAAGACGTCGACGTTCGGGCCGAGGTCGGGGTTCAGTGGATCGGTCGGTGGGATCACCGGGCCGCTTCCTCCATCGGTGGTGCGGACGACGAGTTCCCACAGCGAGTACCCGTATCCCGTGCCGCGCTGGGTTCCGTTGACTCGCAGGTACCGGCCGCTGCCGGTCACGTCGAGGGTCTGGTTACCGCCCGTGCCGGTGGTCGTGGTGTAGATCGAGGTCCACGGGCCACCCGCGTTGGCGGAGGTCTGAATCTGGAACGCCTTGCCGTACGCCGCTTCCCAGCTCAGACCGACCTGGCAGATCGTCTGGGTCGAGCCCAGGTCGACCTGGATCCACTGCGGATCAGCCGCGACGCTGGACCAGCGGGTGCCGGAGTTGCCGTCGACGGCGGCCGAGGCCGGTGTGCCGCCGTTCTCGGTGCTCGATGCCGTGGCGGTCTTGCCCTGGGCAGCGTTGGCGGTGCCGCAGGCGGTCGGGCCGCCGTCGTTCCCGCCGTACACCTGGAACTCCCAGAGCGAGTAGCCGTAGCCGGTGGCACGCGCGGTGCCGAGCATTCGGACGTACCGGCCGCTACCGGTCACGTTGAGGGTCTGGGTGCCACCGGCACCGGTGGTGGTCGTGTAGATCGAGGTCCACGGGCCGCCGGCGTTGGCGGAGGTCTGGATCTGGAAGGACTTCGCGTACGCCGCCTCCCAGTTGAGCACTACCTGACTGATGGCCGAGGTCGTCCCCAGGTCGACCTGGAGCCATTGCGGGTCAGCTGCGGCGCTGGACCAGCGGGTGCTGGGGTTGCCGTCGAAGGCCGCCGAGGCGGGCGTGCCACCGTTCTCGGTGCTCGAACTGGTGGCGGTCTTGCCCTGCGACAGCAGCGTGGCGGCAGCCTGAGCTCTGCCGCCAGGCACGAACGCGAGCGTCGTGGCGATCAGCAGCGCGGCCGACACCAGGATCAGCCAACGCCGGAGGACGGCTGGAGAGCGCGCTCCAGCCAACGGGGAGATGTGCATGGAGGAACCAATCAGGAGAGTGGACGGGGCGGCATCCTGCAGGGTCTAGAGAGCGCTCTCTCAGAGATTGGGCCGTGAACGAACGACTGTCAAGGGAACGTTCCCCCAGACTGGTTCCGGAACTTCCTGATGGGTCAGACGACGCCGCGGTCGAACATGCTCTCCGCGGTGGCCAGCACCGCCTCCTTGGGGCTTCTCGTCTTCAATCCGAGTACGCCGGTGGCCAGGTCGGTGCTGATGTTCTTGGTGATGCCGAGCATCGGCGCGATCTCGGCGATACCCGGGTTGAACCGGGCGGCGACCCGCAGCACGAAGGTCGGGATCGAGCGGGTCGGCACTTTGTTGGCCTTGGCCCCGAGCCGATCCCTGAGCAGCAACCCGATCTGCTTCATCGTGAGCCCCTCGCCGCTGCCGATGATGAAGCGCTTCCCGGCGGCCTCGGGGGTGGTCATCGCCAGCACGTGCGCGGCGGCCACATCGCGGACGTCGACGATCGGGAACCAGAAGTCCGGAAACCCGGGAAGCTCCCCGGCGAGCATCCGGCGGACGACGTCGTTGCCGCCGGAGACCGACCTGCTCAACAGCGGCCCGAACACCGCGACCGGGTTGATGGACACGAGCTCCATCCCGCCACCCTCGGTGGCGACGAAGTCCCAGGCCGCCCGCTCGGCGAAGGTCTTGCTCTTGTTGTAGGCGTTGATCCCTGGGCCGTCGAGGATCGACCAGTCGTCCTCGGTGAACCGGTGATCGGTCCGGCCGTAGCCGAAGCCGATGGCGCCGAACGCCGAGGTGAGGACGACTCGCTTGATGCCGGCGTCGCGGGCGGCGCGGAGTACGCGGAGAGCGCCTTCTCGGGCTGGGCGGATCACGTCGTCCTCGTTGTCGGGGATGCCGTGCGGCAGCGGCGAGGCGACGTGCAGCACGTGGTCACAACCGGCGACTGCTTCGGCCCAGCCGGCGTCACTCTCGAGATCGGCCGCCACCACGGTGAGTGCGTCACCGGGCTCGTGGCCGGCCTGGCTCAGCACGGAACGCAACTGAGCCTCGCGGTCGAGCGATCGCATCGTCGTACGGACCAGGTAGCCCTCGTCGAGGAGCTTGAGGATGCAGTGACCGGCGATGAAGCCGGAGCCGCCGGTCACGAGAACGCGTTGCTGAGTGGTCATGCGGCCAGCATCGCGACCGCTACGGGCAGCTACCAGGACCCTCTCGATCCTGGGAGTGTCAGGACCATGGGAGCGCGCACCCGCTCGGCTTACCGTGGAGGCATGAGCACCGAGCCGAATGCCCTAGGTGACTATCTTCGCGCCCGACGGGAGCTGGTGAGCCCTGAGCAGGCAGGGATTCAGGCGATCGGAGTACGACGGGTGGCCGGCCTGCGGCGGGAGGAGGTCGCGATGCTCGCCGGGATCAGCGCCGACTACTACCTCCGCCTGGAGCAGGGACGGGATCGCAATCCCTCCGTACAGGTTCTCGAAGCCATCGCCCGCGTACTACGTCTCGACGACGACACCACGGCTTACCTGCTCACCCTTGCCGCCGACAAGCCGCGCCGCCGTCCGCGACCGCGCAAGGAGACCGTCCCGGCCGGGATCGTCAAGCTCGTGGCCGCACTCCCCCTGCCGGCCTTCGTTGAGGGCCGCTACCTCGACGTGCTGGCAGCGAACTCGCTAGCAACCGCTCTCTCACCGAGACTCGTTGTCGGCGGCAACAGACTCCGGGACGTGTTCCTGGACCCCGCCGAGCAGGCGCTCTTCCCGGACTGGAAGCTGGCCACCGCCGGGCTGATCGCCGGTTTCCGCGACTCGGTCGGCACCGACACCGACGATCCGCGCTTCATCGAACTGGTCGGCGAGCTGTCCTTGGCCAGCGCCCGCTTCCGCGAACTCTGGGCCCGCCACGACGTACGCCGTCGCCGCGGCGCCGCCATGCGGTTCGCTCACCCTCAGGTCGGCGAGCTGATCCTCAACCGCGAGAAGCTCATCGTCAGCGGCGCGGAGAACCTGGTCATTGCTGTCTACCACCCCGACCCGGACACGGAGGCCGCCGACAAGCTGGCCTTGCTCGGCTCCGCCGCGCTGCCGGCCGCTGACCTCAGTCGGAGAGATCGAGAGCATCCAGCGCCGCGGAAAGCTTAGTCAGCGCCTCCACGGCCTCAGCTAGTTGCTCAGGGCCCATAACGGCCGTCAGTTCGGCGGCGTGGCGAGCGTGGTGCGGGCTGATGCCGTTGATCGCCGCGCGTCCCTCCGGCGTGATCGCCACCAGCTTCGCGCGGCGATGCGCCGGGTTGTCCCGGTACTCCGCGAAGCCGCGCTCGGCCAGCACGTCCGCAGTACGCTGCACTGCTTGGCGCGTGATGCCCATCTCGCGCGCGATCGCCGACACCGACAGCGGCTCACGCAGTACTGCGCCGAGCACCTGCCACCACGCCGCGGTCACGCCGGCCGGCCGAGCGAGATGCTCGGCCAGCTCGAGGAACTGACCGTTCAGCTTGAACGCCGTCAGCGCGGCGCCGGCGAGCAGTTCCTGGTCGCGATTCATCACACGGACATTAGCTCGTAGTACCCGGCCGGGTCCTGATCGCCGTAGAGCTTGTACCAGGAGTCCAGCACCGGCGGCTGGTACACGTCGAGCTGCGCGAAGATCGCCCGCGCGAACTCTACCGGCGCGTTGGCGCTCGCCGTGATCAGCCCGCGGTCGGTCACCGCATGCTCGTCGCGGTAAAGCTCGGATCCCTTGTAACCGTCAAGGCTGTCCAGGAATGCGGCCGCGTTGCTCGTGTGCTCGCGATCGTCCAGCAGTCCGGCCATCGCCAGCCCGCCGGTGGCTCCGCAGATCGCCGCGACCGGTACGCCGGCATCGAGGAACTCACGCGCCTTCTCGACGTACGGCTGATAGGCCTCAGTCGGCCAGAGGTCGTTGCCGGGCAGGACCAGCATCGCGCTGTTCTCCGGCTTGAGCTCGGCCAGCACCGAGTCGGGCAGCACGCGCAGCCCACCCGCTGTGGTGATCGGCTCCAGCCCCACGCTCACCGTCTGGATCTTGAATCGGCCGGGCGCCCGGTGCCAGGCGCCGTTGTTGATGTGAGCGGCGACGAACCCGTACTCCCAGTCGGCCAGGGTGTCGTAGACGGCGAGGTGGACGATGGCGTTCTCGTTCGTGGTCATGACAACAGCTTGTCATTTTGACAAGGTGTTGTCAATCTCCCAGAAAGGCCAGCAACCGCTCTCTGGTCTCGGCCGGCGCCTCCTCCGCCATGAAGTGGCCGGCCTGGACCGGCCCTCCGCTGACATCCGTCGCCCACTCACCCCACAGCTTCAGCGGGTCGTACCAAGTACCAACCGCTCCACCCGGATCCCACAGCGCGAGCACCGGGCAACTGATCTGCCGCCCGCGCCTCCGGTCGTCCGCGTCATGCTGATGATCCAGCGTCGCCGCCGCCCGGTACTCCTCGCAGATCGCATGCACGGTCTCCGGATCCCGGAACTTCGCGATGTACTCCGCGCGCACCTCCGCCGGAAACGCGTCAGGCACCTCCGACCAGCCGTCGAGCATGTGGTTCACCAGTACGTCGGGCGCTCCCGCGATCAGCGTCTCCGGGATCGGCTCGGGCGCGGCCAGAAACGACCAGACCCAGTAGCCAAGGCTGAACCGCTTGTCCGCCCGATCGAACACCTCGCCGGTCGGCACGACATCCAGTACGGCGAGCTTCGTCACCACGTCCGGATGGTCGAGCGCCATCCGGTAGCCGCAGCGCGCTCCCCGGTCATGCCCGACGACGCTGAACGTCTCGTGCCCCAGCGCGGCCATCACCTCGACCTGATCCTGGGCCAGCGCCCGCATGCTGTACGGCAAGTGCTCGGCATCGCTCGGCGGTTTCCCGCTGTCACCGAAGCCGCGCAGATCGGCGGCGACCACGGTGAAGTGTTCCGCCAGCACCGGCGCGACCCGATGCCACATCAGGTGGGTCTCGGGAATCCCGTGCAGCAACAGCACCGGCGGGCCGGAGCCGCCGCGGCGGCCGCGGATCGTCGTACCGGTGGTCTTGAGCTCGAACTGCTCGAATCCGTCGAACATGCGATCCCAATACCCATTCAATGCCTCAAGGAACGGGGGTGAACAGCTGACAGCCGCGGCCCCCAGTACGTCGGGGGCCGCGGCTGTCCGGCCGGAACGGAGCTAGCCGGCTACTCCAGGCAAATGCGGAACGGGTGGCCGGCCGGGTCGGCGTAGACCCGCCAGCCGCGCTCGTTCTCGGCCGGCGGCGCGTCGACCGGGTCGAGCGGTTCGGCACCGAGGGCGACGACCGTGGCGTGACCACTGGCCAGGTCCTCGACGATCAGGTCCAGGTGCAGTTGCTGCGCGTCCATGCTCGGCCAGGTGGCCGGCACGTAGTCCTCCGAACGCCGGAAGCCGAGCGTCGACCCGGGGCCGGTCAGGCTCCGCCAGTCGTTGTCACCGTGCTCGTCGACCTCCAGGCCGAACAGCGTCGAGTAGAACCGGGCGAGCTCGAGGGGGTCCGGGCAGTCCAGCACCACCGAGCCGAGCCGCCCGGCACTGGTGCCCGGCTGCTCTGCCACCTGAGTCATCTGACCTCCAGCTTCCTGTTCAGGAAAGTTCCGTATTTAAGCACTTCGGGCCCGCATTGGCAGGAGGCCCGGCCGCAAACAATGACAGGTCGGACCGACACTTCGCATCTTTCGACACGCCTTGTTGAGCAGTCACGAATTCCGCCCGCTGGCAGAGTGCCTTTCATGCCCGCCGCGCAATTCGTGAAGGAACGCCCCGACGCCCCACCCGGCTTCTTCGAGATCGAAGCCGCCGGCCTCCGCTGGCTGGCCGTCCCGAACGGCGTACCAGTCGTCCAGCCCCTGGACGTCTCCCCCGGTCGCCTCGTCCTGCCGCGTCTGGAGGCCGCACCCCCGACCGCTGCAGCCGCGGAAGCCTTCGGCCGACGCCTGGCCATCACGCACGCCGCCGGCGCCGCGTACTTCGGCGTACCGCCGGACGGCTGGACAGGCGACGGCTACATCGGCAACGCTGCCCTGCCGCATCCCCCAGCACCCGTGGACTCATGGGCCGAGTTCTACGTGACCTACCGGCTTGAGCCGTACCTGCGCCTGGCCTACGACAGCGGAGCCTTCGACGATCGCGAGCGGGCGCTCTTCGACCGCGTGTGCCGCAAGGTCGCCGACGAGGCACCGGAGCCGCCAAGCCGCATCCACGGAGACCTGTGGTCGGGCAACGTGCTCTGGACGCCGGATGGTGTTCAGTTGATCGACCCGGCGGCGCATGGTGGGCATCGGGAGACTGACCTCGCCATGCTCGCGGTCTTCGGGCTGCCTGAGTTGGAGCGCGTGCTGGCGGCGTACGACGAGGCTCACCCGTTGGCAGCCGGCTGGCGGGAGCGGGCTGGGCTGCATCAGCTGCACCCGCTACTGGTGCACGTGGTGCTGTTCGGTGGGTCGTATGTCGGACAGGCGGTCGCCACCGCAGCGCGGTACGGGTGAGTAATGCAAGGAGTTTGCTGAAAGATCTTGACTCTGAGTGTGAGCAGACGAACACTTCCCGTCATGACACGACTCGCCCGCCCTCGTCGTCGGGTCTCGCTGGTAGGCGTCCTCACCGCCGCCTTGCTAGCGACTCCCCTGATCGCCCTGTCCACGCCTGCCGCCGCACAGCCGACCGCTGCTCCCGGTCCCGCGCTGATCCCCAAGCCGTCGTCACAGCAAGCGCTGGCCGGCCAGGACTACTCGCTGAAGCCGTGGAGCGTCGTCGGTGTCGCCTCGACCTCCAAAGAGCGCCGTGCGGCCCAGAAGGTCGCCGAGCTGCTCACTGCCCAGTTGCGCCGCTCCACGGGCTATCCGCTGCCCGTAGTACCGCTGGTGCCTGGCGTGACCGACATCAAGCTCTCCACCAACGGCCCGGCCTCGCTCGGCGCCGAGGGATACCAACTGCGGGTCGACCGCAAGGGCCTCAGCGTCACGGCTGCGACTCCTGAAGGCCTCTTCCGCGGCGTCACCACGCTCCGGCAGCTGCTGCCCGCCAAGGCCGACGCCAAGACCCGTCAGGCCGGTCCCTGGACGCTGGCCGGTACTGCGATCGCCGACTCGCCGCGCTTCGGCTACCGCGGCGTCATGCTCGACGTCTCGCGGCACTTCTTCTCGGTGGCCGAGGTCAAGCGCTACATCGACCTCGCGTCGCTCTACAAGGTCAACAAGTTCCACATGCACCTCGCGGACGACCAGGGCTGGCGGATCCAGGTCGACTCCTGGCCGCGGCTCACGACGTACGGCGGCAGCCTGGAGACCACCGGGACGCCTGGTGGGTCGTACACCAAGGCCCAGTTCGCGGAGATCGTCCGGTACGCCGCCGATCGCTACCTGCAGGTGATCCCCGAGATCGACACTCCCGGCCACACCAACGCCGCCCTCGCGTCGTACGCCGAGCTGAACTGCGACGGGGTCGCCCCGCCGCTCTACACCGGCACCGAGGTCGGCTTCAGCACTCTGTGCATCGACAAGCCGATCACCTACGACTTCCTCGGCGACGTGTTCCGCGAGGTCGCCCAGCAGACCCCTGGTGACGTGATCCACCTTGGTGGAGACGAGGCGCACTCGACGCCGCACGAGGACTACCTGAAGTTCGTCCCGAAGGCGGCCGCACTGGTCACCAAGCAGCACAAGCGGGTGATGGGCTGGCAGGAGATCGCCGACGCACCACTGCCGCCCGGCAGCATCGCGCAGTACTGGGGCACGGATGACGCCCGGTCGCAGGAGCTGGCCCGCAAGGCAGCGGCGCAGGGCGCGAAGGTCGTCATGTCGCCGGCCAACCGGGCCTACCTGGACATGAAGTACGACGCGAGTACGCCGTGGGGTCAGGACTGGGCCGCGCTGGTCGACGTGAAGACGGCGTACGACTGGAACCCGTCGACGCTCATCCCGAACCTCCCGGAGAGCGCGATCGCCGGGGTCGAGGCGCCGCTGTGGACCGAGACGCTCGATGACCTGGACAAGCTCGAGTACATGGCGTTCCCGCGGCTGCCGGGCATCGCCGAGCTGGGCTGGTCGCAGGCTTCGGCACTCGACTGGACGGCATACAGGGAGCGGCTGGGCGGTCAGGGCTCGCGATGGGACGCACTGAGCGTCAACTTCTACCGCGCGCCTGAGATCAACTGGCGCTAGTAGCTACTTCGTAGTCGCACCGCCTGGCTCTAGGACTGCAGGATCCGGTCCAGGAGCCAGGCGGTGTCTGCGTCCAGGTCCTGTTCGGCCACGATCAGCTCTGTGGGCTCCGAGTCGGCGGCGTCATAGACCTGCAGCCGGTAGACGTACCGATCGGGCTGCGGGCGCCCTGTGCCCAGCTGCGCGCTGCTGAGGCCGCGCGCGACCTGTTCCAGCCGTTCGCTGTCCGGTTGGGCCGAGGTATCTAGCTCACCGCTCGCCATCAATCCGGCGAATCCACCGCTGCGTACCACCTTGAGGATCACCCGGCCACCCTTGCCCGCTGGCCGGACGATGTCCAGCTCTCCGACACGCCGGGGAAATCTCGTACCGGCCCGCGGCGATCACCCGGCGTACAGGCTGGTTTGTCCACCCTTGTCGGCCGCCGGAACCGCCCGCTGAGCGGTGGCCCCGGGGGAATCAGCAGGTCGGCGGGGGTTTCGTTGTCTCGTCACCCCAGTTCGCCGGGGCCCGGTCGTCACGACGGGTGATTGACGCTGCGTGGCGAGCGGCGACTTTCCGCGACACGTGTTCCCGATCACCCCCCACACCAGGCCCTGGATCGGCTACAGTTATCGCGTTGCAGTTTTGGACTCCCACTGACTTTTGCTGTGCTGTACGGCCGGTTTCGTCGTCTGGGGCCTTTCGGCGACACGCGGTTCATGAGGTGTGGATCGCGTCTTGTTACAAGCCATCAAGGAGATAGACAACAATGGCTGTCGGTACCGTTAAGTGGTTCAACGCTGACAAGGGCTTCGGCTTCATCACCCCGGATGACGGTGGCGCGGACGTGTTCGCGCACTACTCCGCCATCCAGACCTCGGGCTTCCGCTCGCTGGACGAGAACCAGCGCGTCGAGTTCGAGATCACCCAGGGCCAGAAGGGCCTGCAGGCGGAGAACATCCGCCCGATCTGATCCCCGGATCAGTCCTTCTAAGAACTGAGTAACGAGAGAGCCGTACACCTTCGGGTGTGCGGCTCTCTTCAGTGTGGGGCATCCTCTACCGCATGACCGATGAGCAGCCGCCGCCCAACGCTCGTTATCACCGCCCGGAAGAAGACGCCGGCGAACGCCTCGACCGCCAGTGGATCGAGTTGCTGCAGGAGTTGCGCCTGGCCCAGACCGGCACCCAGGTGCTGTTCGCGTTCCTGCTCGGCATCGCCTTCACCGAGGTCTTCCAGCGGGCCGACGCCTTCACCCACGACGTGTACGCCGCCACCCTGGTCGCCTCGGCGCTGGCGGCCGGACTGTTCCTGGCGCCGGTCTCGTTCCACCGGATCACCTTCCAGAAGAAGGTGCGGGACCGGATGATCCCGATCGCCGGTCACATGACGAGCGCCGGCCTGGTCTTCCTGGTCCTCGCGATCAGCGGCGGCCTGCTGCTCGCCATCGACGTGGTGCTCAACCGGACGACCGCCATCATCATCGTGACGGTCGTGCTGGCCTGGTTCATCACCTTCTGGTACGTCCTGCCGACCTGGATCCGGCGCTCTAGCGGAGCCGGGGAATGACCTCAGTGGCGATCTGCTCCAGCACCTCTTCGGAACCGGCATAGACACCTTCGGCGCGGGGCCAGTGGGTGATCACGTCGGTGAAGCCGAGCTCCGCGGCGCGGCCGACCAGGTCTTCGAAGGCGTCGACGCTGCTCAGGGCGTAGCGCGCCAGGTCGAGGGAGAGGTACCGGTCGAAGGGCCGGCCCTCTAGTACGTCGTCCAGCCGGTGGCTGAGGTCGCGGACCGAGGCGTGCCAGGTGTCGAAGTCGTCGCTCTTCAGGCCGGTCGTCACCCAGCCGGCGCCGTACTGGGTCGCCAGCCGGAGTGAGCGGGGACCGTTGGCGGCCATGATGAACGGGACCCGGGGTTGCTGGATGCAGCCGGGCAGCGTGCGGCCGTCGACGGTCTCGAAGTACTCGCCCTTGAAGTCGACCCCGTCGGTGGTCAGCAGCTTGTCGAGCAACTCGACGAACTCCTCCAGCCGGTCGACCTTCTGTCGAGGCGTCAGCTCCTCGCCGCCGAGGATCGTGCTGTCGATCCCGCCGCCCGAGCCGATCCCGCACAGGAACCGGCCGTCGGAGATGTCGTCGAGGGCGAGGATCTCGCGGGTGAGCGCGAGCGGGTGCCGGAAGTTCGGCGAGGTGACGAACGTGCCCAGTTTGATCGTCGTGGTGGCCAGCGCCGCCGCGGTCAGCGTGGGGGTGGTTCCGTACCACGGTGAGTCCGGCAGACCGCCCCAGGTCAGGTGGTCGTAGGTCCAGGCGTGGTCGAAGCCGAGTTGCTCCGCGCGGCGCCATTTCGGCTCCGCTACGGACCAGCGGTACTCCGGCAGGATGGTGATTCCGAATCGCATGGTCCGCACCCTAACGCCTGTCCCGGAGGCCCTCCTGCGCGAGGACTCGCCGGTGTGGTCGAGGCCACGATAGTTGCATTTCGCCACGATCTTAGGAATGGTCGTTGGGCAGTCCCCCTATAAAAGAAGAAACGGAGGCGCGCCCGAAGCGAGGCGTGTATCAGCTGTGGCGATCGATTTCGACAGCCGGCAAGCGAACCCCGACCACGCTAACGAGCACCCTGCGCTCGCGGCACCACCCCCGCCCGGTAGCCGAAGTACCGGCTCCGGGCTGGACAAGATCGTCTTCGGCGTCACCGCCGTCATCGCCCTGGCCTTCGTGGCCTGGGGTTTCGCCAGTGCGACCAGCCTCGGGACGGCGTCCACCTCGGCGCTGACCTGGGTGGAAACCAACACCGGCTGGCTTTTCGTGCTGCTGGCCTCGGGCTTCGTCGTGTACGTGTTGTGGCTCGCGGCCGGCCGCTACGGCAACATCCCGCTCGGCGCGGACGACGAGCAGCCCGAGTTCAAGACCGTCTCCTGGGTCGCGATGATGTTCAGCGCGGGAATGGGCATCGGGCTGATGTTCTACGGCGTGAGCGAGCCGCTCTCGCACTTCATGAAGCCGCCGCCCGGCACCGTCGAGGGCGGCAGCGACGCCGCGCTGCAGACGGCGATGGCGACCACGTTGTTCCACTGGACCCTGCACCCGTGGGCGATCTACGCGGTGGTCGGCATTGCGATTGCCTATGGCACCTTTCGGCGCGGCCGCTCGTCGCTGATCAGCTCGGCGTTCGCGCCGCTGCTGGGCAAGCGCACCGAGGGACCGATCGGCAAGGTGATCGACAGCCTGGCGATCTTCGCGACCCTGTTCGGCTCGGCCGCCTCGCTCGGGCTCGGCGCGCTGCAGATCGGATCCGGCGTACGGATCCTCGGCTGGCTCGACAAGACCGGCAACGCGGTACTGGTCGGCGTGATCGCGGTCCTCACCGCGGCGTTCGTCGCGTCCGCCGTCTCGGGTGTTGCCAAAGGCATCCAATGGCTGTCGAACGTCAACATGGTGCTCGCGGTCACGCTGGCCGCGTTCGTCTTCGTCGTCGGCCCGACGGTCCTGATCCTCAACCTGGTGCCGACCGCGATCGGCGACTACCTGCGGGACATCGCCGAGATGGCGGCGCGGACCGAGGCCAGCGGTGGCGACGACATGGCCACCTGGTTATCGTCGTGGACAGTCTTCTACTGGGCCTGGTGGATCTCGTGGACGCCGTTCGTCGGGATGTTCATCGCGCGGATCAGCCGCGGCCGGACGATCCGGCAGTTCGTCACCGGCGTCCTGCTGGTGCCGTCGATGGTGAGCCTGGTCTGGTTCTGCATCTTCGGCGGCGCTGCGATCGACACCCAGCGCAACGGCGTCGACATCGCCGGCCAGTCGACCTCGGAGGGCCAGCTCTTCGGCCTGCTGGACCACTACCCGCTGGCGTCGGTGACCACGATCCTGGTCGTCGTCCTGGTCGCGATCTTCTTCGTCTCCGGCGCTGACGCCGCGTCGATCGTGATGGGCACGCTCTCCTCTCGCGGCGCGATCAATCCTCGCAAGTCGGTCGTCGTCTTCTGGGGCGTACTGACCGGCGCAGTCGCCGCGGTGATGCTGCTGGTCGGCGGTGGCGGCGCGAAGGCGTTGCAGGGTTTGCAGAACCTCACGATCGTCGCTGCACTCCCCTTCGCGATCGTGATGGTCGGCCTCGCGGTCGCCCTCGCCAAGGACCTGCGCACGGACCCACTGGTGCTCCGCAAGACGATCGGCACGGAAGCGGTCGAGGCCGCGGTGATCGAGGGTGTCAGCACCCACGGCGACGACTTCTCGCTCGTCGTCGCGGGCACCGAGGATCCTCCGAAGAAGTAGCCCGTACGTAGCTCGTTGGAATAAATTGAGCATTCAACTACATTGGTAGGGGTAAGACACCTCGAGAGGACCTACCGATGAGTGACGCTCTGCCTGTGCTGTACCTGAGCCACGGCGCTCCCCCGCTGGCCGATGATCGGCAATGGACGGGGGAGCTCGCCGCGGTGTCGGCCGGGATCGAGAGGCCGACCGCGATCCTGATCGTCTCCGCCCACTGGGAGGCCGCGCCGCTGACCCTCGCCGCGACTAAGACCGTGCCGTTGCTCTACGACTTCTGGGGCTTCCCCGACCGGTACTACGAAGTCCAGTACGCCGCCCCCGGCGCGCCCGACCTCGCCAACCAGGTGCGCAAACTCCTGCACTCCCCCGCGACACCCGTGTACGACGACCCGCGGCGCGGGCTCGACCACGGCGCCTATGTGCCGCTCAAGGAGATGTATCCGGACGCCGACATCCCGGTGCTCCAGGTGTCGATGCCGACGCTCGACCCGACCGAGCTGTACAGCATCGGCCGCAAGCTGGCACCGCTGCGCGAGCAAGGCGTGCTGATCATCGGCAGCGGTTTCACCACGCACAACCTGAGCGCCGTGAACCTCGGCGGTCGCCCGGATGCGGCAGCGCCGTCGTGGTCGATCGAGTTCGACGACTGGGCCCAGCGGGCACTCGCCAAACAGGATGTCGACTCGCTCATCGACTTTCTGCACAAGGCGCCGGCCGCGAGCATCGCGCATCCACGGACCGAGCACTTCGCGCCGCTGTTCGTTTCTCTCGGTGCCTCGGAGGACTCCCGCGGTACGGCGGATACCGTGGTCGACGGCTTCTGGTACGGCCTGTCCAAGCGCTCGTGGAAAATCGGGTAGCTTCACCGACGAACCGAAGGACTGAGCTGTGGCTGACCGACCTGAGATCGTCTGCATCTGCGGCTCTGCCCGGTTCATGGACGAGATGCAGGCGGCCAACAGCGACTTGACCTTGGCAGGCGTCATTGTCGTCGCCCCAGGCGTCTTGCCAGGCGCCGAAGTGACCGACGAGCAGAAGGTCGCGCTGGGCGCCCTTCACCTGCGCAAGATCGACCTGGCCGACCGCGTTCTGATCGTCAACCCCGGCGGCTACCTCGGCGAGTCCACCAGCAGGGAGATCGCCTACGCCCGCGCCGCCGGCAAGCCGGTCTCGTTCACCGATCCCGGCTGACCGACCGCTAGCGATTGGGCGTCGGGAAGGTGGCCAAGTGGTTGGTCCCGATGCTGCTCAGCCAGACCTTCCCGTCGCGCTCCCGGACGCCGGTGGGCATCCGGAAGTCGGGATGCGTGCCGCGCAGGTCGTGCACCAGCTTGCCGTTGTCGTCGTACGCCTGGATCTCGATGATGTCCGCTGCCTTGGGCTTGAACGACTCCGGCAGCGCCCAGACGACCTTGCGCAGTACCGGCTGTTTCGGCAGCAGCAGGTCGAGCAATGCGTTGCGGGGTGAGCCGATCGCGACCCAGATCAGGCCATCCGAACCGCGGGCGATGTTGTCCGGCAGCCCGGGGATCATCGTGACCAGCTCCGGCTCGGCGTCGGCGGTGGTCAGGTCGAGTTTGTAGAGGCCGTAACTGGCGGTCTCGGCGAAGAACAGTGTCTTCTGGTCGCCGCTGAGCGCTACCCCGTTGGGGAACGGACGGTTCGTCGCCAAGCGGGTCAGCTCGCCGTCCGGGGTCAGCCGGTAGAGACTGCCGGTACTCGAGTGCTCCAGCAGGTCGGCCATCCACTCGTCGACGCCGAAGCGGGTCGACGAGTCGGTGAAGTAGATCGTGCCGTCGGGCAGCACGTCCGCGTTGTTGCAGAACCTCATCGGGCGACCGTCGATCTCACCCAGCAGCGTCTCGACGCGGTTGTCCTGGTCGAGCGTCAACAGGCCGCGGTTGGCATCGCAGATCAGCACCTTGCCGTCCGGCAGCCACTCCAGGCCGAGCGGCCGGCCACCGGTGTCGGCGAGCACCTCGATCGACGTACCGTCCGCCGCGACGCGCAGGATCCGCCCGTCCAGCAGCCCGGTGAGCACACTGCCGTCAGCGTCGATCAGGGCGTCTTCGGGACCATGCCCGGGCACCGCAACAGTCTGTACTTCGAGAGCCTGCGGCTGGCGCGCCGGCGGCGCCGGCGGCGGGGTCCACCGAACGGGGGCGATGCTCGACTTCGGACTCATCCTCCGACCCTAGCGGGTCCAGCACTTCGAACTTCCTCGAAGAGCTCCGACACTGCCCCCGACCGCTGCCAATACTCGTGGTGCGCCGGAATCCCGGCGCCTGACGAGGGGAGCAACACTGTGGCATTCCGAAAGGCGAGCGCGCTGGCCGTTGCCGGCACCGTGGCAGTGCTAGGCGCAGTAGCCGGTACGACGGCCTCGGCCGCGCCGGCAGTCTCCGCCGCACCCGCGGTCACCGCTGCGACCTGCCACGCGAGCAGCGGCAACCTGTACTGCGGAAACCGCGCCAACGCAGCGATCTACAAGAGTCCGCGCTACGACACCGCCAGCGGCAACCCGATCGAGATCGTCGACACGCTGCGGTCCGGCTTCAGCTACTTCCAGTGCTACACGATCGGCCAGCCGCACGGCGGCGGCAACTCCATCTGGTACCGGACCTACGGCGACGACCACGGCGCCTGGGGTTACGTCCCCGCGGTGGACGTCTGGACGCCACAGGACCCCTTCCCGGGCGTCAATTTCTGCTGATTGCCGGGTGGACGGTGCCGAAGGCGGCGGCTTTCGGCGGGAAGAGCGTCCGGGGGTCGGCGCCGTCCACCCACAGCCCGATCGCCAGCGCAGCTGTTGCCTCTAGCAACCGTGCTCTGGCCAGCCCGCCGGCCGCTACCGGCGTACAGCCGAGGGCTTGGATCAGCTCGGCGACCTGCTGGTTCGCAGCCGGGTGATCGCCGCAGTACGGGACACCGAGTGGTTCGCCGTCGAAGGTGTGCGGCGCGTCCCGCCAGACCGTGTCGGGCGCGAGGTTGAACGCCTTCACAACCTGCGCACCGACAGCCAGCCTCGCGACCTGCTCGGCCATCGCGGGTACTGCGAGGGTGAACTCCCCCGGCACGACCGCGTTCGTGCAGTCGAGCAGCGTGCGGCCGGCGAAGCGACCGGTCCGAGCGCCGACCGCTGTCAGCACTTCCTCCACTGCCGCAGCCGGTACTGCGAGCAGGGTCACCTCGCCACATTTGCTTGCCTCTAGCAAGCTTGGTCCCCTCCTGCCGACCAGCACTTCGTGCCCGGCGCGCACCCACTGCCCACCGAGCGCGTTCGCCATCAGTCCGTTGCCCAGGATTCCGATTCGCATGCCGAGCAAGCTAGGCGATCCGTCAGGCACCAACTGGTGCGTTTCGGGCCGGGCAGAATGGCGGGTGATGAACACACAGCTGAGGTTCTTCGCCGACTGCCAGGCCCGGGTCGCCGCCGATCTGATCGGCGGGAGATGGTCGATGGTGGTGCTCTACGCGCTCGCCGACGGACCGGTCCGGCCCGGCGTACTCCGGGCCCAGATCGGCGGCATCAGCCAGAAGGTGCTGACGGCGACGCTGCGCCGGCTCGAGGAGCACGGCCTGGTGCAACGTCGCCGGTACGCCGAAGCGCCGCCGCGGGTCGAGTACTCGCTGACCGAGCCTGGCCGCGATCTCCTCGTCCCCATCCGCGCCCTGGGTGACTGGGCCGCCAAGCACGCGGACCAGCTGACCGCCTGACTACTCCCCCGTCGAGCCGTCCAGGCGCTCGCGGAGCAGGTCGGCGTGGCCGTTGTGGCGGGCGTACTCCTCGATCATGTGGACCAGCACCCAACGCAACGAGTACCGCGTGCCGTCGTCCAGGCCGACGTGGTCGGGCTCGAGATCCGCGATCGCGGCCCGCGCTCGGGTCACGGCCTCGTCGTAGCGCTGGAGGTCCGCGGCGTACTCACTCGGGTTGAGGTTGTTCCAGTCGGCGCCGCGGCCGCCGGAGTCGGAGTACGGCTCGACGATCTCCTCGTCGGTGAAGGTGCCGACGAACCAGCCGACCTCGATCTCGGTCAGGTGCCGGATCAGGCCGTGCAGCGTCATCGACGAGGGGTCGACCGCGGCGGTGCCGAGTTGCTCCGGGGTGAGGCCCTCGCATTTCCAGCGGAGGGTGGCGCGCTGGAAGTCCAGGAAGGCGACCAGGGTCTCCTTCTCACCGGCTTCGGTCGGCGGGTCGGGTCTTCCGTTGAGGTCCATGCCCGGAACCTATCGGCTGCCACGGACACTTCGCCCGCGGATAAACGCCGGATGAGCCCGTGAGATCGCAGACTAAGGACATGAGCCGCCGATGGGGTGTGATCGCCGTACTGGCCGTCGCCGTACTGGCCGGGACCGCAGCCTGTGGGGACACCACCCCCAAGGCCGCCCCTCAGCCGACGGCGACACCGAAGAAGGATCCGCTGGCCAGTTGCACTGAGCAACTTGTCTACTGGGCCGGGGAGAACCTCAGAAGGGCTCCCGACCAGGCCTACGACTACCAGCACATGGGCCTGACCGCGGAGAAGTATGACGAGCTTCGCAAGATCCAGCAGGCCGCTCGGTCGCTGAAGGACGCCGGCAAGCTGCCGCCGACCTGGCTCCAGGAGCAGTCGAAGGCGGCCTGCGTCCGGATCCTCGCCACTCCGGCGCCCAGCAACACTGCCGGAGGCTGGCCCCAGTAGCTGAAGACCCGCCCATTTAGGGTGACCTCATCCGGAGGATCCTCCGCAACGGCGTACGCTGGCAGACATGACTTCGACTGACTCCCCCCGTCCGTATAGCAAGTATCCGGCCCGGATCGGCGTTCAGATTCAGCCCCAGCACGCCGAGTACGCCGAGATCCGGCGGGCCGTCGCGGCCGCCGAAGAGCTCGGTGTCGACGTGGCGTTCAACTGGGACCACTTCTACCCGTTGTCAGGTGAGCCGGACGGCCTGCACTTCGAGGCCTGGACCATGCTGGCGGCCTGGGCCGAGGCGACCGAGCGGATCGAGTTCGGCGCGCTGGTCACCTGCAACTCCTACCGCAACCCCGAACTGCTGGCCGACATGGCCCGCACGGTCGACCACATCAGCGACGGCCGGCTGATCTTCGGCATCGGCTCCGGCTGGTTCGAGCGCGACTACGACGAGTACGGCTACGAGTTCGGCACCGCGGGCGGCCGGCTGGACGCGCTCGGCGAGGCGCTGCCGCGGATCGAGTCGCGCTGGGCCAAGCTCAACCCCAAGCCGACCCGGGACATCCCGGTGCTGATCGGCGGCGGCGGCGAGAAGAAAACCCTCAAGCTGGTCGCCAGGCACGCGAGCATCTGGCACGGCTTCGGCGACGCCGAGACGATCGCGCACAAGCACGAGGTGCTGGACGCGCACTGCGCCACCCTCGGCCGCGACCCGGGCGAGATCGAGCGCTCGGCCGGCGTCGGCGACAAGAGCCCCGAGGAGCTCGGCAAGTCGCTGTTCGACATCGGCACCCGGTTGTTCACGGTGAGCACCTCCGGCCCGGACTACGACCTGGGTCTGCTGCGCGAGTGGATCAGCTGGCGCGACGAGGTCAACCAGGCCTGACCCGCCGCGGGTCCGGAGTACCGGAGCTGATCCGGTACTCCGGACGCGCGCGCCGGCGCGCCCTCGGGCTTCGCTAAGATTTCTGCCATGTCTACGCTGCCCACTGACGGTTCGGTGCGCCCCATCACCCGATGGGGCACGGACGTCATGCACCACCTGAACCAGCCGGTCACGGAGTTCGGCGACGAACTGCACCAGCTCGTCGCGGACATGGTCGCGACGATGAACGCCGCCGAGGGTGTCGGGCTGGCCGCGAACCAGGTCGGCGTCGACCTGCAGGTGTTCGTCTTCAGCTGCCCGGACAAGAAGGGCGTCTACCAGCACGGTGTCGTCTGCAACCCGGTGCTGGACCTGCCCGAGGGCAAGGACCGCCAGCTCGACGAGGGCGACGAGGGTTGTCTGTCGCTGCCTGGCGCCTTCACCAAGTGCGCCCGCCCCGACTTCGCCCGGGTCACCGGGGTCGACCAGTTCGGCGAGCCGGTGACGTTCGAGGGCGACGGACTGCTCGCTCGCTGCCTGCAGCACGAGACCGATCACACCCAGGGCATGGTGTTCGGCGACCGGCTGTCGCGCAAGTACAAGAAGCGCCTGTTCGCCGAGGCCGAGGAGTTCGCCGAGGACTACCCGGACGACTGGCCGATCTCCCCGATGCTGAACCAGGACGAGCACGACCACAGCGACGAGGGGCTCAACGCCTGATCGCCCAGCTGGTCGCCGACCTGCGCGCGGGCCGGCGTACTGCGCTCTCGGTGGTCGACGAGGCCGTCGACGGTGTCGCCCGGTGGGACCCGGTGCTGCACTTCATCGACACGTTGGACGTCGAGGGCGCTCGGGCGCGAGCCTCGAAGGTCGACCTCGGGCTGCCACTCGCCGGAGTGCCTTTCCTGATCAAGGCCCGTACTTCGCCGCAGTCGCCGATCATCACCAGATTGCTGGCGGCCGGCGCGATCCCGCTCGGTACGTCGACGCGCGCGCGGCCGGGCGCTGTCTCCCAGACCTTCGGGTGGAACGGGACGGACTACACCCGCAACCCGTGGGACTTGTCGCGCTCCCCTGGCGGCTCGTCGGCCGGCGCAGCCGCTGCTGTGGCGGCGGGCGTCGTACCGATTGCGACTGGCGGGGACAGCGCCGGCTCGTTGCGAATCCCGGCGTCGTTCTGCGGAGTGGTCGGTTTCAAGGGAACGGCCGGCCGGGTGCCTCGGGTTGATGGGCGATCGCTGGCCGGTCTGACGATCGGCGGGTTCATCGGGTCGTCACTCGAGGATGTGGCGATGGCGACCAGCCTGGTCAGTGGGCCCGACCGACTCGATCCGAGTGCTCTGCCGTATTGGCCGGAGCCGGTTCTCGGGGCTGGGCCTTGGCGGGTTGCCTATCGCAGCGCGCTGAGTCCGTTGGCCGCGGATCCGGCGGTCGACGCAGTGGTGCGGGCGAGTCTCGCGGAGGCGGCCGGCGTCGTCGTACGGGAGGCTTCGTTCGATTGGCTCCCGGTCGACGAGGCGTGGCTTGCCTTCCGGGATCTTGAGGCTGGACAGGCTGTTGCGGTGAGTGAGGCGGTCAGGGTGCGCACCCTGAACAGCACCGCGCTGGCGGATCTCTTCAGCGAGGTCGACGTACTGGTCACGCCGACCACGCCGACCGTTGCGCATGGCTATGACCAGCACGAGGAGAACATCATCGTGGGCGACCTGTGCTGGGGGTTCAACGTCACCGGGCATCCGGCCGTGAGTGTGCCGGTCGGGCTGGTGGATGGTCTGCCGGTCGGTGCTCAGGTGGTCGCGCCGCATGGACGTGACGACGTCGCGTTGTCCGTCGCTGCCTTGCTGATGAAGCCGTTGGCGCTACCAGGCCGCTGACTTGAGGTCGTCCTGGAGGATCGCCTCGACCGATTCCTCGGCGGTCTGGCCGGTGGTGTCGAGCCAGAGGCCGCGCCGCGGGATCTCGTTGAGGCCTTCCTGGAGTGTCTCGACGGCGTCGGCGAGCGTCATGCCCGGGCCTTGCCACGCCTTGTACGAGTTGGAGCCGCGGCCGAGCTCGCGGTCGACGATCGAGTCGACCGACGGGACGAGGACGACGAGGTGCGGCTCGGCGATGCCTGCGAACGAGTCGAGCCAGCGGGCGACGTGGTCGCCGAGGATGATGTCGGAGCAGACGAAGTCGAAGCCGGCCTCGAGGTAGTGGCGGGCCACCAGCGCGCTCGCGGCGTACCGGAGCTCCAGTTGGCGGACCGCTTCGGGTTCCGGGTCGGGCGTCATGCCGACGGCGCCGGAGACGACGGCGTGGAAGTAGACGTCTCCGTCGACGGTCGCCGCGGGCGGACCGAGGCGGCTCGCGAGCAGCGGCGCGATGGTGGATTTGCCTGCTGCCTGCAGACCGGTGACCAGGACGACTTTCTGCATGCCGACCATCCCATCACGCCCGTCCAGCCGTTTTCGATCGCTGGTTGGCGGGTTTCCGACAGGCAGCGGATCCCGGTTGTCCAGCGAGATCGGCTGTCGCGCCGATAAACTGCCGAGGTGAACGGGATGCTGGGTGATTCGGGGATGCGGCGTCCCGTCACGCTCGACGACGTCGCGCGGGCCGCCGGTGTCTCCCAGCCGACCGCGTCCCGGGTGCTGAACGGAAGCTCCCGCAAGGTCGCCGAGAGCTATCGCGAACGCGTCCTCGAGGCGGCGCGCGAGCTCGGCTACACCCCCAACCTGCCGGCCCAGGCGATGGCGCGCGGCACGTCGCGGACGATCGCGCTGGTGATCAGCCTGATCTCCGACCCGTACTTCTCGGCGATGGCGGCCGAGATCATGAAGCAGGCCGAGGCGATCGGCCTGCACGTCTCGATCGCGGTCACCGAGCGGCAGGCAGACCGCGAGCTCGACCTGATCCGCGAGCTCCGTGGACAGCAGCCGCGAGCGATCATCCTGGCCGGCACCGGATACGTCGATCCCCCGTCGGCGCAGCAGCTGGTCGACGAGCTGCACCGCTACGAGGAGACCGGCGGCCGGGTGGTGCTGATCAGCCGCTCCGACCTCCCGTTCGAGACCGTGGACTTCGACAACCATGAGGGCTCCCGGCAACTGGCCCGCGAGCTGGCCGGCCTCGGCTACGAGCGCTGCCTCGTCCTCGGCAGCGGCACTCCCCTGCTGTCGATGAGCCAACGCGTCGAGGGCTTCGTCACCGGCCTGGCCGAATCAGGTGTCAGCGACACCCGCGTTCACCACCCCGGCTTCAGCTGGGCCGGCGCCCGCGACTACATCCTCAGCCTGACCGACGCCGAAGTGCGCGATCTCCAGCTCGTCTTCGCAGTCACCGACGACATGGCCCTCGGAGCGCTCGCCGGCCTGCGCGAACGCGGCCTGCGCATCCCCGAGGACGTCGGCGTAGCCGGCTTCGACGACATCAGCACGCTGCGCGACGTCGTACCGAAACTGACCACGGTGCACGTGGCCCTCAACGCCGTCGCCCAGGAAGCCATCTACCGGGCGACGACGACCGACACCGAACTCACCCGGAGAACGGTGCCGGCCTACCCCGTACTGCGGGACAGCACGCCGCCGATCAGAGCTTGACGCCGCCGCTGATCAGGTCGATCTTCCAGTAGCGCTGCAGGGTCAGGAACAAGACGGCCAGCGGGACGATCGAGACCAGCACCCCGGCGATCACGATCGAGTACTGCGCCGCCTGGCCGCCGGTGATGATCATCAGGCCGTAGAGGCCGAGGGTGAGTGGGTAGAGGTGATCGTTGTTGATCATCACGAACGGGAGCAGGAAGTTGTTCCAGATCCCGATGAACTGGAGCAGGAAGACCGTCACCAGGGCCGGCAGCATCAGCGGCGCGCCGACCAGGCGGAAGATCCGCCACTCGCTGCCGCCGTCGATCCGGGCCGCCTCCATGATCTCGTCGGGGACCGAGGCCTCCGAGTAGATCTTGCACAGGTAGATGGCGAACGGGCTGACCAGTTGTGGCAGCAGCACCGACGCGTAGTTGTTGGTCATCCCGACCTTGGCCAGCAGCAGGAACTGCGGGACGGCCAGCAGGATCTGCGGCAACAGCACCGCGGCGACGATTGCCCTGAACAACAAGGTGCTGCCGGCGAAACGATACTTGCCCAGGGCATAGCCGGCCGCGCCGGCGATTGCCGTCGACAACAGTCCGCCGCCGACGGCGTAGATCACCGAGTTCAGCACCCAGCGGCCGAAGATGCCGTGGTTGTAGCTGAACAGGGCGTCCAGGTTGCTCCAGAAGCCTCCGTTGAAGGCGGGCAGGAACGGTGCCGTGGAGAACAGTTCGTCGTTCGTCTTGGTGGAGGCGATGACGATCCACAGGACCGGGAGTACGCAGTACAGGGCACCGATCAGGAGGATCAGGGTCGGCACCCAGCGGGTGCGTTGGCGGGTCATCTGGTCTGCCTCCGGGCGATCCGGCGGCCCACGGCCGAGACGAGGACGGTCGCGGCGACCGTCATGGCGATCAGCACGAACGAGGTCGCGGCGCCCTCGTAGATGCTGTTGTTGACGAAGGCATCGGTGTAGACGCGCATCAGCGGCACCCAGGTGGACGAGATCGCGTTCGCCAGCGGCTTCAGGGTGGTCGGCTCGTTGAACAGCTGCAGGGATCCGATCACCGAGAACAGCGCGACCATCGCCACCGCCGGCGCGATCATCGGCAGCTTCACCCGGACGGCGATCTGGAACTCCGACGCGCCATCCAGCTCGGCCGCCTCGAACAACTCCTTCGGCAGACTCCGTACTGCGGTGTAGAGGATCACCATGTTGAACCCGACCACACCCCAGACCGCCACGTTCGCGACGCTGAAGAAGATGCCCTTGGTGCCGAAGTAGTCGACCACGTCGCCACCGATCGGCGAGGTCGCGGGCAGGTACATGAATCCCCACAACAGCGACGCGACCACCCCCGGTACGGCGTACGGGAGGAAGATCGCCAGCCGGGCGAACCCGACCAGCCGCGCGCGTTTCGCGTCCAGGCACAGCGCGAAGAGTGTGGACAGCAGCACCGTCAGCGGTACGCCGAACGCCGCGATCAGCAGCATCCGGCCGAGGCTCGACCAGAACTCGCTGTCGCTCAAAGTCGTCGTGTAGTTGGACAGCCCGGCCCATACCTCGGTCGGTTTGCCGCCACCGAGCAGGCCCTTGCCGACCTTCATCCGGCGGAAGCTGAGGAGGATCGCGTAGATCGCCGGGGCGATCGTGAACAGCAGTAACAGCACCACCGCCGGCGTCACCAGCGCGATCGGCAGCAGCCCGCCACGGCCGCGGGACCTGCCCGCGGCCGTGACACTTGCCCTTGCCATTGGAGAACCGCTCATCTCAGCCGGCTCATCCGGCGACCTGGAAGCCGAGCTTCTTCATGTCGGCGACTGTTGCCTCTTGCATCGAATCGAGTGCTCCCGACAACGAGGTCTTCTTCTGCAGCGCGGCGCCGAACGCGTTCGAGTAGGTGTCGAAGGTGACGTTCGCGTTCGGGCCCCAGATGTCGAAGGTCCGGACGCCCTTGGCCGCGGTCGCTATCAGCGTGTTGTAGTCCGGCTGCGTCGACATGAACGGCGGCGGCGTCTTCAGCGCCGGCAGCTGCTGACCCTGCGGCGAGGCGGGGAACGCCTGCACGTTCTTGATCAGCGAGTTCATCCCGGCCTCGGAGGAGTTCATCCACTCGACGAACTTCGCCGCCTCGGCCGGGTGCTTGGAGTTGGCTGTGACGGCCTCGGTCTCGCCGCCCCAGATGCCGACGGTGGTGTCCCCGGCGGTCCAGGCAGGCAGTGGCGCCGCGGCCCACTTGCCGGCGGTGTCTTTCGCGATCGAGGGCAGCTGGTTCGGTCCCCACTGCGCGCCGACCCAGCCGACGATGGTGCCGTTGTTCATGTCGGTGTTCCACTGCGCCGACCAGTTCGGCTGCGGGCTGACCAGGCCCTTCTTGATCAGGTCGTCCCAGTAGTCCGCGACCTTCTTGCTCGCGGCATCGTTGATGCTGACGCTCCAGGTGTCGCCGTCGGCCTTCCACCAGTTGGCCTCGGCCTGCTGCGCCAGCCCGGCGAACCAGCCCGGGTCGGCAGCGGTGAAGTTGCCGATGTACTTCTTCGGGTCGGCCTTCTTGAGCGCCGCCGCCACCGTCGCGTACTCCGCCCAGGTGGCCGGTGCCTTCAGGCCGAGCTTGTCGAAGACGTCCTTGCGGTAGAAGAACACCATCGGGCAGACATTCTGCGGTACGCCGTACGTCTTGCCCTCGAACTGCACTTGGGACAGCGACGCCTTGTCGTACTTCGTGTCCAGCCCCTTCACGTAGTCGTCGATCGGCACGACCACCTGGTTGGCGATCAGGGCCGGCAGCGCCTGGTACTCGACCTCGGTGACATCAGGATTCGTGCCGGCCTTGTTGTTGGTGATCAGCTTGTTGTAGAGGGTGTAGCCGGTGCCGGACGGTTTGGTCAGCTTGACCTGGATGTCCGGGTTGAGCTTGTTCCACTCGTCGACGACCTTGTCCATGCCGCCGTCCCAGTTGACGTACGACAAGGTGATCTTCTCGCCCTTGGCCGCGCTGGAGGCGCCGCCGGCCGGGGTCGCTGGGTCGTCATTGCCCGAGCAGGCGGCCAGCGACAACGCCAGTACTACGCCGAGAGCGGCTGTGCTGCGAAGGTTCATCGGGAAGTTCCTCATTTCGACGCCCAGCCGGGATAGCCGGTGGGGGTGGTCTGGATGCCGATCCACTGCCGGTGCGTGTAGCCGGCCAGCTGGCCTTCGCCGCCGTGCCGGGCGTACCCGTCGTTGACGTGCACCTCGTTGCTCTTGACCTTCTCCGCGAACGCGAGCCCGCGCATGGGGTCGGCGGTGAAGACCGAGTTCATCAGCGTGCGATGACGGTTCACGAGGTCGAGCGCCTCGGCCTCGCTGTCCACGACGGTGATCGGCATCACCGGGCCGAAGATCTCCTCGGTGAACACCGGCATCTGCGGGGTCACGCCGGTCAGGACGGCCGGCTGGTAGAACAGTCCGTCGTACGTGCCACCGGTCGCCAGCTTCGCGCCGGCCTTCAGCGACGGCTGCACGAGGCCTTCGTGGAATCGCTTCAGTTGCTGGTCGGTGATGATCGGCCCGAGGTCGACGTCGTCGCGCAGCGGGTCGCCGACCCTTAGCTTGGCCACCCGTTCGACCACGGCCTCGGTGAAGTCGTCGGCGATCGAGCGCATCACGATGTGCCGGCCGGACGTGATGCAGGTCTGCCCTTGGTACCAAAGAGATGACCACAGCGCGCAGCTGACCGCCTGGTCGAGATCAGCGTCGTCCAGTACGACGAACGCGTTGTCGCCGCCCAGCTCAGTCGCCGCCGCGCGGAAGTTCTTCCCGGCGAACGACGAGATCTGCTGACCGACCTCGAACGAACCGGTGAAGTGGATCAGATCCAGGTCGGGATGCTCAGAGAGCGTTCTCCCGGTGGTTGCTCCGTCACCTGGCACGACGTTGAAGACCCCCGCCGGCACACCGGCCGCTTTGGCCGCCTCGGCGAGAACCTGCCCGCCGGCGATCGGGGTCAGCTCGGCCGGCTTGAGCACCACGGCGTTGCCGTAGGCCAGCCCCGGCGCGAGCGCCCGCATCGCGAGGCTCATCGGGTAGTTCCACGGCACGATCAGCCCGATCACGCCGAGCGGCACCGCCCGGGAGAGCGAGATCTTGCCCTTCTTGTACGGCGGCAGGATGGCGCCGGCGTTCTCGGTCAGCTGAGTGGCCGAGTTGAGCAGTTGGTTGACCGACTGCCCGAGTTCCTCTTCCGCCTTCTCCGCCGTACCACCGGTCTCCCGGATGATCAGCGTGATCAGCTCGTCGTGCCGCTTCTCCAGCTCCCGCGCGAACGCCCGCAGAATCTCGCTCCTGCTGTTGGCATCCACCTCGGCCCACTCCGCCTGCGCCCGCCGAGCACTCCGGACCGCCCGATCCACCTGCTCGCCCGACGCACTCCCATACCGGGCGAACGCCTTCCCGGACGACTTGTCGAGCACCGGCACCCACTCCGACGCCGGCGGCTCACACCACCCGTCGATCCAGACCTGCGCCTCGTAGTCCCGCAACCCACTCGCAGGAACCGACCTCATCGGCTACCTCCACTCGAACCATCTCAGGAATGCGCTTTCCTCGCAGGATTGCGCATTCCCGAGTGTCGGTCAAGAGTTCAGTAACCGCCTGGCTTCAGCAGCGAGCGCGGAGGGTTGCGACGCCCTCACCCTCCAGCTCCTCGCAGAAGGTGCCGCGGCCAACCATCGCCATCACCAACGCGATCGTCGGACCACTCACGACGGCACCATCGCCGGTGCCGAAGCCGGTGTCAGTGGCAACCAACCGCAGCCCCTCGATCCGTCCCTTGGCAAGAACCGCGAGGTCGGTACCGGCGTAGTACTCCGCGACCGTGGTGAGCACCTCGGCCGGGTACGAGCGATGGATTCCCAGCGGCCGGCGAATATCCTCGGCATGCGCGACCGTCTCAGCGAGGGCGAACTCCGGGCTCCCCCGCCGGCCGAGCGGCGTGGTGGATCGATCACCAGCAGCGCGGAACAGTGCGAGCGTCTCGGCGGAGGAATCCCCAAGCTGCTCGCGCAGTCGCATCAACACCTGGGCGTCGAAGTCGAAGCGGTGCCGCAGTACGCCGGCGAACCAGCGTGGGAACGACAGCGTGGCGCCGGCGGTCAAGTGCGCCACGACCTCGCGGACGGTCAATTCGGTGCACAGGGACGTCGTCCGCCACTGGTCCGGAATCAGCTCGGACAGGTCGATGGCAAGCGCGGCACGCTCGGCGTGGACTAGTGACCAGGTGGTGTTGCTCACGGTGAGTGCTCCTCGGGGAAGGGGTATCGGTAGTAGGACCGATCGGTGCGCGAAGACTCACCGGAGAAGTGGTAGTTGCATAAGTTTCTTTCGGGCTGAGGCATAATTGACGGGTCTTTTCGGCGTCCAGACAGTGGCGCCAGTAGGTGAGAACGGCCTGTTACGAGGAGTGACAGATGATGAACCAAGCGGCCGATTTCGGTGAGCTGGCCATGAACCTGCACGACCAGAGCGGGACGCTGGCCACCGTCGAGGGTGTGTTGCAGTTCGCGACCGAGGTGCTGCCCTACGACCACGCCTCGGTGATGCTGATGCGCCGCCGGAAGCCGGAGACGGTGGCGGCGACCGACGAACTGGTGACCAAGGCGGACCAGCTGCAGATCGACTTCGGCGAGGGCCCGAGTCTGCTGGCGATCTCCGATCACGACGACGTGCTGGTCGAGGACACCACCACCGACAGCCGCTGGCCGGAGTGGGCGCCGATCGCCGCGGAGTACGGGATCCGGAGCGCGCTGGCGATCCGGCTGTTCACCGAACACTCGACCAGCGGCGTCCTGAACCTGCTGTCCTCGCGTCCTTTCGTCTTCAGCGACAGTGACCGCGAATCGGCCCGCCTGCTCGCCCTGCACGCCTCGATCGCGATCGCCTCGTCCCGGCTCGAGACGTCGTTGCGCGAGGCCATCGACTCCCGCAAGATCGTCGGTCAGGCAGTCGGCCGGCTGATGGAGCGCTACGGCCTCGACGCCGTCCAGGCTTTCGTCGTACTGCGCCGGTACTCGCAAGACCGCAACCAGCGCCTGAACGCGGTCGCGGCCTTCGTCACCGAAACCGGCAACCTGCCCGACTAGCCGTCGCCGCGGGGCAGCGGACCGACCGATCCCCCTGCCCCGCCACCGAACTAGGCTGCCGCAATGACCGATGGTCCAGCCGCGAAGCTAGTCGCTCTCGACGAGCTCTTCGCCCGCGAAGTAGCGCCGCCACCCGCCATCGCCGCCTATCTCGCCGATCCGGCCTGGGCCGCCGTGTGGGATCGCCTCCGCACCGCCACCGAGCAGATCGTCCGCGACAGCGTGCAAGCCGGCATCCTCGACCTTTCCGAACCCCACGACGAGCTCGTCTGGTCGCTGAACGAGTTGCAGCAGTTCATCTACGGGAAGGTCGTCCGCGCCGACCAGCCACCGAACCTGGTCGTACAAGACGCGATCGCGCAGCACCTGACCGCGGTCTTCGACCAGATCACCCTCCCCCGGGCCACGCTGCTCGACCCGCTGGTCACCAAGCACCTCGAGGCCCTACCCGGCTGGTCCAGCCGCACCGACGACAACTCCTACACAGTCGGCGACTTCGAGCTCCCTCGTGACCTCACCGCTCGCCGCCGTCATCTCCGCCCTCAACGCCCCAGACGGCGCACCCCTGCTGATCCCATCGGATCGCCACCAAGAAACCTTCCCGGAGACAGGCACCCCCACCTACAACTTCGACGACTGGCTCGCCACCCGCGTCAGCTGATCGCTTGCGCGTCTCAGGCGGTCAGGCGGCGACCGAAAGCGTCGAGTAGGCGGTCCTGTGGTGAGGCGTCCGGCGGCAGGCTGCCGCTCGCGCCGGTGCCGAAGGTGCCCATGGCCCGCATCTCGTCGAGGTGCGGCTCGACCATCGTCCAGAGTCCGTTGACGAGCAGGGCGTCCAGGGTTGGGTCGAGGTTGGCGCCGATCGCGAGGTCCCAGGCGTGGATGACCAGTTCGCCGAGGCGGAAGCGCAGGAAGGTCTGGTACGAGATGTCGCCGCTCGGGTGATGCAGCATGGCGGTTTGGTCGGCGTGGGTGAAGGCGAGCCGTTGAGCTTTGCAAGAGGTGGTGAGTGCTGTAAGTGGGTCGTTGCCGAGGTGGTCGTTGTCCAGGTCGGCGGTGGCGGTCTTCGCTGATTCTCCGGAGAGGAGGCGTTCGGCGAAGATGTTTCCGGCCACCAGGTGGTCGGCGACTTCCCGGACTGTGAGGTCGGCAGGGGTGGTGTGCTCCCAGGAGGACGCCGGTATCGCGGCGGCGATCCGCAGGAGTTGGGCGTCGGCTACCTCGAGGAGAACCACGGTCGGGAGGCTATCGGGGAGTCAGGTCAGGCCGCGCCAGGTGGCTTGGGTGATCGAGTAGATGACCGCGCTGAAGGTGGTGCCGTCTTCCTCCAGTTCGGCGGCGTGGTTGAAGGTCATGCCCAGGCGCTTCATCACAGCGATGCTCTTCGCGTTGGGAACGTCCGTGATGGAGATGACTTCGGGGAGGTCGAGGTCGTTGAAGGCGTAGTCGAGCCAGGAGGCGGCGGCTTCGGTGGCGTAGCCGTTGCCCCAGTACTCGCGGGCCAGGCGCCAGCCGAGTTCCATGTCGTCGGGGTACCAGGGCTCGTGCTGGAGACCGCCGGCGCCGAGGAAGGCGCCGTCCGATCGGCGTTCGATGGCCAGGAAGCCGGTGCCGTCGATGGCGTGGCGGCGGTTAACCGCGGCGGCGATCTCGTCGGATTGGGCGCGGCTCAGTGGGGAGCCGAGGTATTTCATCACTTCGGGGTCGGCGTTGAGGTGTGCCCAGGCAGGGAGGTCGTCGTCGCGGAAGGGGCGAAGGAGTAGGCGTTCGGTGGTCCGCATCGGTGCCTCCTGGGAGGTTGCTGACTGCTGATTCCGTCGTACTGGCTACACCCGAGTGGCGTAGAAGGCTACTGCTGCGGAGGAGGCGACGTTGAGGGAGTCGACTCCGCCGGACATCGGGATTTTCACGGTGAGGTCGGTTTGCTCTAGGACATGGGGTTTCAGGCCGTGGCCTTCGGTGCCGAAGATCAGGGCGAGCTTCTCGTCGTGGCGGGCGGTGAGGTCGTCGAGGGTGATCGAGTCGTCGGTGAGCGCCAGTCCTGCGGTGACGAAGCCGTGGGATTTGAGGACGGACAGCGCACCTGGCCAGGAGGACAGCCGGGTCCAGGGGATCTGGAAGACCGTGCCCATGGAGACCTTGATCGAGCGGCGGTACAGAGGGTCGGCACAGGTTGGCGTGATCAGCACTGCGTCGACACCCATCGCGGCAGCGGCGCGGAAGCCGGCGCCGACATTCGTGTGGTCGACGATGTCGTCGAAGATCGCGATCCGCCGGCCGGACAGGAGGTCTTCCAGGTCCACCGCAGGCTGACGCCGGTACGACGCGAGCGCGCCGCGGTGCACGTGGAAGCCGGTGACCTGCTCGGCCAGCTCCTCGGTCACCACATAGACGGGTGCCTCCGGCCACTTCTCCAGTACGTCGGAGAGCGAGTCCAGCCAGCGCGGGGCGAGAAGGAAAGAGCGCGGCTCGTACCCCGCTTCCGCCGCGCGGCGGATGACCTTGTCGCCCTCGGCGATGAACAGGCCGTGCTCCTCTTCGAGCATCCGCCGCAGGTTCACCTCGCGCAGCTGGACGTAGTCCCCCAGGCGCGGGTCGGCAGGGTCCTCGACCGAGACGAGCGGACTCATGACGCAGCGTCAGACGCAGTGGTCTCAGACGCAGTGATGTCAGGCAGCGCACTCTCAGCCGCAGTGTTCTCAGGCCCGCCGGCCAGCCCCGCCGCGACTTCCACAACGTTGCCGATGACAACAATCGCCGGAGCACCCACCCCCGCGGCAGACATCGCGTCAGCGATCCCCGCCAGCGACGACGTCACCTGATGCTGCCCAGGCAGCGTCCCATCAGCGATAGCCGCCGCCGGCGTCCCAGGATCCTTGCCATGCGCAATCAAAGTCGCAGCAATCACCGGCAGGTTCTCGACCGCCATCAGCAGCACCAGCGTCCCGCGCAACGCCGCCAGCGCTTCCCAGTTGATCAGCGAATCCGCATGCCCCGGCGGGATATGCCCAGAAACCACAGTGAACTCGTGCGTCACCCCGCGATGCGTCACCGGAATCCCCGCCACCGCCGGCACAGCGATCGAGCTGGTGATCCCCGGCACCACCGTCCAGGTCACCCCAGCCTCAGCGCACGCCAACGCCTCCTCGAACCCCCGCCCGAACACATAGGGATCGCCACCCTTGAGCCGTACGACGACCTTGCCCTGCTGGGCCCGATCCACCAGGATCCGGTTGATCTCCTCCTGCATCGCCGATCGCCCACGCGGCAACTTCGCAGCGTCGATCAGCTCCACATCAGGATGCAGCTCCTCCAGCAACGGCTGCGGCGCCAGCCGGTCGGCCACAACGACATCCGCCTCGGCCAGCAACCGCCGCCCGCGCACGGTGATCAGGTCTGGATCACCAGGCCCGCCGCCAACCAGGTAGACCCCAGGTTGCTTGGCCAGCGAGTCCCGCGCCCCGAGCGCGCCCTCGCGGAGCGACTCGAGGATCGCATCCCGCACGGCCGCCGAGCGCCGGTGATCGCCGCCACCCAGTACGCCGATGGTCACCTGATCGTGCTGCCCCGAGGCCGGCGTCCAGGCCGTCGCGCGGGACCGGTCGTCCGACCGGACGCAGAAGATCCGTCGCGACTCCGCCTCGGCCGAGACCAGATCGTTGACCGCGGCATCATCCGTCGCGACCACGACGTACCAGGCGCCCTCCAGATCGCCCTCGGCGTACCCGCGCTCGACCCAGCGCAGATCGGGATTCGTCAGCAACCCCTCGATCGTCGGCGTGATCACCGGCGAGATGAGGTCGATCTGCGCACCCGTCTCGAGCAGCCGCGGCAGCCGCCGTTGCGCGACGCCACCGCCGCCGACGACCACGACCCGACGGCCGGTGAGCACCAGCCCGGAGAGGTACGGCGCGGTCACGCCTCGATCCCCGCGGACTCGAAGGTCGCCATCTCCGCCAGCGCGCGCACCGCGCAGGTCAGGATCGGAAACGCCAGTACTGCGCCCGTCCCCTCCCCCAGCCGCAGATCCAGATCCACCAACGGCTGCAGCCCAAGCGTCTTCAACGCCAGCGCGTGACCAGCCTCGGCCGACCGATGCCCAGCGATGCAGTAGTCGATCACCGCCGGAGCAAGAGCCTGCGCCACAAGCGCCGCTGCCCCAGCGATCACGCCGTCAAGAATCACCGGCACCTTGTTGGCCGCAGCCCCGAGGATGTACCCAGCCAGCGCCGCGTGCTCCAGCCCGCCGTACGCCGCAAGCGCAGCCAGCGGCTCCGAGGCCGGTACGTCGTGCAGCACGAGCGCAGCCCGGACCACCTCGGTCTTGTGCGCAAGCGTGGCGTCGTCGATCCCGGTCCCCCGGCCGGTGACTTCGTCAGCCGTGCCGCCGCTGAAGGTCGCGATCAGCGCAGCGGACGCAGTCGTGTTGGCAATACCCATGTCGCCGGTCAACAGGCACTGGTAGCCATCGAGCACCAGCTGATCCGCCAGATCGAAGCCGACGCCGATCGCCGCCAGCACCTCCTCGTCGGAGAGCGCGTTCTCCACCGAGAGATCCCTGGTCCCGCGCCGCACCTTCGCGTGCACGATGTCCAGCTCCTCGACCTCCGAGGCGACGCCGATGTCGACCACCCGGACGTCCACCCGGTTGTTCACCGCGAACGCGTTCACTGCCGCACCGCCGGCCGCGAAGTTCGCGAGCATCGCCGCGGTCACTTCCTGCGGCCAGGGCGACACGCCCTGCGCATGCACGCCGTGGTCTGCGGCGAAGACCGTGACGACCGCGGCGGTCGGAACCGGCGGCGGGCAGAGCCCGGTCATCCCCGCGACGCGGACCGACAGCTCCTCCAGCACACCGAGGGAACCGGCCGGTTTCGTCAGCCTGAGCTGACGCTCCGTGGCCGCTCGCATCGCGGCCTCGTCAGCCGGTCCGATCCTGGCCAGATACTCCTCCACCGCGGTTCCCTCCAGTCCTGGTGCCGCCTGGACGCGGCCAAGACCGATCTTCGCACCTCCGGCCGAGTGCCCCGGCCAAGCGCGGTGGGATCTGGACAGTAATGTCGGATTCACCACATGAGTCGAGATCCAGGAGGATCACAGATGTCGCTCGAAAGGCCCGTCGCACCGGACCCGTACCAGTTGCTTCCCGAGGTCGGCTCGTTCACGGTCACCAGCACCGACGTCACCGACGGCGAGCCGCTCGGCGACGACCACGCCTTCGCCGGTGGCAACAAGTCCCCGCAGCTCAGCTGGGAGGGATTCCCCGAGGAGACCAAGGGCTTCGTCGTCACCTGTTTCGACCCGGACGCGCCCACGCCGTCCGGCTTCTGGCACTGGGTGCTGGTCGGCCTGCCGGCCGAGACGACCGAGCTCCCGACCGGCGCCGGCACCACCGAGCGCCTGGAGAACGGCGCCTTCCACATCCGCACCGACTTCAGCACCAAGGCGTACGGCGGCGCGGCCCCGCCCGCCGGCGACCCCGCGCACCGCTACTACTTCGTGGTGCACGCGATCGACGTCGAGGCGCTGGACATCGACCACGACGCGAGCCCGGCCGTGGTCAGCTTCAATCTCGCCTTCCACACCCTCGCGCGGGCCATCATCACGCCGACCTACGCGACCCCCGCGGACAGCTGAAGACAGCTAGCAGCGCAGAAGCGGCGGGAGTCGGTCAGGGACTCCCGCCGCAGTCTGTGCCGGGCCTCAGTCCTTGATGCCCGACTGAGTGACGCCCTGGATCAAATAGCGCTGCAGGAACGCGAAGATCAGCACCAGCGGCAGGATCGACACCGCCGCCGCCATGAAGAGCTGGTGGATGTTGATCGTCTGGGCCGTGATAAAGGTCGACATCGCCACCTGGACGGTCCACGAGTTCGAGTCCTGGCCGATCACCAGCGGCCACAGGAACGAGTTCCAGTTGCCGATGAAGGTGATCGCCGCGATCGCCGCGAAGAACGGCAGCGAGTTCGGCACCACGATCCGCCAGAACGTCGCGAAGTACCCGGCGCCGTCGACCCGCGCCGCCTCCTCCAGCTCCTTGGGGAAGCCGAGGAAGTACTGCCGGAACAGGAACGCCGCGAAGCCGCTGAACAAGGTCGGGATGATCAGGCCGCGCAGGGTGCTGACCCAGCCCAGCGACGAGACCACGATGAAGCTCGGGATGAAGCTGACCGCGGCCGGGATCATCAGCGTCGCCATCACCGCGTAGAACACCTTGTCGGCGTGCTTGTACGGGATCCGGGCCAGGCCGTAGCCGGCCATCGATGCCAGTAGCAACTGTCCGCCGGTGCCCAGGATGCCGACCACGGCCGAGTTGTAGAGCGCCCGGGCCATCGGCACGTTCTCGTCGTCGAACAGTTCTCTGAAGTTGCCCCACTGCAGATCGGTGGGAAAGAACTTCCAGTCCACCGCGGTGATGTCGGCCTCGGTCGACAACGCGTTCCGCAGGACCAGGTAGAACGGGATCATGAACAGGATCGTCGCGATGATGAGGGCGATCCAGCGCAGGACGGAACCGACCACCCCCAGCGGGCTGCGGCCGTAGCCGATCGGCTGCGGCGTACCGGCGGTCCGGTCGATGGCGGCCATCAGTCGTTCGCCTTCCCGAAGCCGAAGATCTTGTTCTGCAGCAGGGTGAGCACGATGATCACCACGGCCAGGATCATCGCGCCGGCGCTGCCGTGGCCGAGATCCTGGATCGAGCCGAGCGAGATGCTGTAGAGGTAGACCAGCGGCGGCCGGGCGAAGTTGACGTTGCCGACCAGGTTGTAGAACTCGTCGAAGGCCTGGTACGCCGCGATCAGGTTGAGCAGCAGCACCGCCACCGAGGTGGCCCGCAGCTGCGGCCAGGTGATGAATCGGAAGGTCTGCCAGCCGGGTTTGGCGCCGTCGACGTACGCCGCCTCGTACAGCGTCGGGGAGATGCGTTGCAGCCCGGCGATGAACAGGATCATGTAGAAGCCCAGCTGCAGCCACAGCCGCACGCTGACGATCGGCAACCAGAACCAGGGTGGATCGACGGTCGACAGCCAGGCGATCTGGTCGGCGCCGAACCAGCCGAGCACGGTGTTGGCCAGGCCGAACCGGACGCCGTTGAAGATCGACAGCTTCCAGATCAGCGAGGCCACGACGTACGAGCAGGCGGTCGGCAGGAAGAAGACCGAGCGGAAGAACGCCCGGGCGATCTGGACCTGGTTGACCAGCAGCGCCAGGGCGAGCGAGAGCACGAACGTCAGCGGCACGATGAAGATCGCGAAGACGGTGAAGGTGCCCAGGCTGGAGATGAAGTTGTCGTCGGTCAGCATGTCGACGTAGTTGCGCAGACCGACGAACTTCGACGGCGTCACCGTGTTCTGGGCCTCGAAGAAGCTCAGCACCAGGCTCCACAGGATCGGCAGGTAGCTGAAGATCAGCAGGCCGATCACGAAGGGACCGGTGAACAGCCAGAACCACAGCGTGTTGTTCCGGGTGGCGGCGGTCCTGCTGCTCACCCGAAGAGCCTCGACAACTCGGTGCTGACGGTCTTCTCCGCCTTCGTGATCTCTCCGCCCGGGTCGGCCCCCTTCCGGATCACGTTGGTGAGCATGTCGTTGTACGCCGTACTCATCTTCGGGGTCCAGGCGGGATTGTCGGTCCGGCCGAACTCCTGGGTGAGCCGCACCGTCTCTGCGGCCGCTCCGCTCTGCAGCTTGGCCGCCTTCGCCGCGAGACTCTTACGCGGCGGGATATGGAAGCCGTAGTTCAGGCACCAGTCCTCCTGGAAGTCGGCCTTCTCGACCCACAACCACTTGACCAGCTTCTTCGCCGCGTCGACGTTCTGGCTCTTGGCCGAGACGAACTGGGTCCAGCCACCGGAGTACACCGCGGCCTTGCCCTGGTCGTCCAGCGTCGGGAACGGGATCACGCCGAGGTCGTCGCCGAACGCCTTCTGCATCGCGGGCAACGCCCACATGCCGATCCACTGCATCGCGGCCAGTCCCTGCACGATCGCGCTGGGATCCGTCCAGTCGGTCGGCGATCCGAGCAGCACGCTCTTGCTGGCGTACAGCTCGTGCAGCTTGCCGAACGCCTGCGCCGCCCGGTCGTTGGTGAAGCCCGGCTTGTTGTCCTCGGTCAGGTAGGCGCCACCGGACGACCACAAGGCCGGCCCGCCCAGGGCGATCCCGCCGTCGTTGCCGACGAAGATGCCCTTCATCTTGTCGGTGGTGAGCCCCTTGGCGGCGTTGATCAGGTCGTCGACGGTCTCCGGCGGCTTGATCCCCGCCTTCTCCAGCAGGCTCTTGCGGTAGTAGATGACCTGGGGGTCGACGATCATCCGGATGCCGTAGACCTTGCCGTCCACCGTGTTCGTGGCCAGGTCGCCCTCGGCGAAGTCGTCCTTGACGTCCGCGATCAGGTCGTCGAGCGGGACCACCTGGCCGCTCTTCACCATCGCGATGTTGAGCTGGCTCTCGAAGACGTCAGGTCCCTTGTTGGACAGCAAAGCCGCCGAGAGCTTGCTGCCGTAGTCCCCCGGCGTCCACTGCACGCCGACGGTCGCATCTGTGTAGGCCTTGGCGTACTTGAGCGCAGCCTCTTTGGTGCCGGCCTCGCCGTACTGGTGGTACCACTGCGAGAGAGTGGCTTTGCTGCCATCTCCCCCACCGCTGGACGGACGGCCGGTGTTGCCACCGCACGCCGCGGTGAAGGCGGCCAGGGCGGCCAGGCCTCCGGTCCGCATGAGCAGCTCACGCCGGGAGAGACCGGCTGACGGAATTCGAGCGGGCATGTTCCACCTCCGAAAGCAGCTGGCTGTTCCCAGGGCGTTACGATCCGGTGAATCGTTGTAAACATCCTGCATCGGGGTCGTGCTGTCAACAGTCCGCGCCCCCGAAGTCACACATCAACACACAAAAGAGCGCGGTACCGGACAGACCGGTACCGCGCTCCGTGATCAGCTCAGGCGAACTTCCCGCCCGCCTCCGCCTTGCTCACCAGCAAAGCCGGCGGTTCGAACCGCGCACCGTAACGCTGCGCGAGCTCCCGGGTCCGGGCGACGAATCCGGCCAGCCCGCCCTGGTACGCGTTGATGTACTGCAACGCGCCGCCGTGCAGGGGCGGGAAGCCGATACCGAAGATCGAGCCGATGTTGGCGTCCGCCGTCGAGCGCAGCACGCCTTCCTCGACGCACTTGACCGTCTCCAGCGACATCGCGAACGCCATCCGCTCCTGCAAATCGATCAGCGGTACGGCGACGTCCTCGCGGACGAAGTGCTCCCACAACCCCGGCCACAGATGCTTCGGGCCGTCCGCCGGATAGTCGTAGAAGCCGGCGCCGGCCGCCTTGCCCTTCCGGTCGAACTCGGTGACCAGCCGCTCGGCCACCGCCATCCCCGGGTGCTCGTCGAACGCGCCCGCACTGCCGCCGGCTGCCCGGGCCGCGTCGCGGATCTTCATCGGCAGCGTCAGCGTCACCTCGTCGATCATCGCCAGCGACGGCGCCGGGAAGCCCATCTGGGTCGCGGCCCGCTCGACCGTCACCGGGTTCACGCCCTCGGCGATCATCGCGGCGCCCTCCATCACCAGCGTGCCGAAGACCCGCGAGGTGAAGAAGCCGCGGCTGTCGTTCACCACGATCGGCGTCTTCTTGATCTGCCGGACCACGTCGTAGGCCTGGGCGAGCGCCCGCTCGGAGGTCTTCTCCCCCACGATCAGCTCGACCAGCGGCATCCGGTCGACCGGCGAGAAGAAGTGCATCCCGACGAAGTCGTCCGGCCGGTCGATCCCCTCGGCCAGCGAGGTGATCGGCAGCGTCGAGGTGTTCGAGCACAGCAGCGCGTCCGGCTCGACCACGCCGGCGATCTCCGCGAAGACCTTCTGCTTCAGCTCCTCGCTCTCGAACACCGCCTCGATCACCAGGTCGCAGCCGGCCAGGTCGTTCGGGTCCGCGGTCGGCGTGATCAGGCTGAGGAACGCCGCCGCCTTCTCCGGCGTACTGCGGCCCTTCTGCACCTGCTTGGCCAGCAGCTTCTCGGAGTACGCCTTGCCCTTCTCGGCGGCCTCCAGCGTGACGTCCTTGAGCACCACCTCGATGCCCACCTTCGCGCACACGTACGCGATACCGGCGCCCATCATGCCCGCGCCGAGCACGCCGACCTTCCGGGCCCGGTACTTCGGTACGTCGGCCGGCCGCGAGGCGCCGGCGTTGATCGCCTGCAGCTCGAAGAAGAACGCGTTGATCATGTTCTTCGCGATCTGCCCGGTCGCCAGCGAGACGAAGTACCGCGACTCGATCCTGCTCGCGGTCGCGAAGTCGACCTGGCTGCCCTCGACGGCGGCGCTCATGATCGCCCGCGGCGCCGGGTACGGCGCGCCCTTGAGCTGCTTGCGCAGGTTCGCGGGGAAGGCCGGCAGGAACGCGGCCAGCTTCGGCGAGGACGGCGTACCGCCAGGGATCTTGTACCCGTCACGGTCCCAGGGCTGCTTGGCGTCGCCGTCGTACGCGTCGATCCACCGGTACGCCGCGGTGAGCAGCTCGTCGGCGGGAACGACCTCGTCGACGATGCCGACCGACTGTGCGTGCGCCGGCTTCATCCGCTGCCCCTGCAGCAGCACCTTCATCAGCGCGTCCTGCAGGCCGAGCATCCGGACCGTGCGGGTGACGCCGCCACCGCCGGGCAGCAGGCCGAGTGACACCTCGGGGACGCCGAGCTCGATCCGGTTGTCATCGGCAACGATGCGGTGGTGGCAGGCGAGCGCGATCTCCAGCCCGCCGCCGAGCGCGGCACCGTTGATCGCGGCAACCACCGGGACACCGAGAGTCTCCAGCACACGCAGCTGGCGCTTGACCTCCTCGATCGTCTCGAAGACCTCGGCCGCGTTCTCCGGCTGGATCTGGGACAGCATCTGCAGGTTGCCACCGGCGAAGAAGGTCGACTTCGCGCTGGTGATCACCACACCCTTGAGCGAGTCCTTCTCGGCCTGCAACCGCTCGACCGTCAAGGCCATCGCGGCGATGTAGGTGTCGTTCATCGTGTTCGCCGAGGCCGCGGGGTCATCCATCGTCAGGGTGACGACGCCGTCGGTGTTCTTCCAGTCGATCATGCCGCGAGCCTCTCGATGATGGTCGCGACGCCCATGCCGCCGCCGACGCACAGGGTGGCCAGACCGTAGCGGAGCTCACGGCGCTCCAGCTCGTCCAGCAGGGTTCCGATCAGCATCGCGCCGGTGGCGCCGAGCGGGTGGCCGAGCGCGATCGCGCCGCCGTTGACGTTCACCTTCTCGTGCGGGATGCCGAGATCGTTCATGAAGTGCAGCACCGCGGCGGCGAACGCCTCGTTCATCTCGAACAGGTCGATGTCGGACACCTCGAGCCCGGCCTTGGCCAGCGCCTTGCGGGCTGCCGGCGCGGGACCGGTGAGCATGATCGTCGGGTCGGTGCCGCTGACCGCTGCCGCGACCACCCGGCCGCGCGGCGCCTGGCCGAGCGCCTCGCCCGCCTTTTCGTTGCCGATGGCAACCAGAGCGGCGCCGTCGACGATGCCGGACGAGTTGCCGGCGTGGTGCACGTGGTCGATCCGCTCGACCGTCACGTACTTCTCCAGCGCGACCGAGTCGAAGCCGCCGTGCTCACCGATCGCGGCGAACGACGCGGGCAGCCCGGCCAGCGTCTCCACCGTTGTGCCGGGGCGGACCAGCTGGTCGTGGTCGAGGATCTGCAGCCCGTTGCGGTCGAGCACCGGGACAACCGAGCGGGCGAAGTACCCGTTGGCCCAGGCCTTGGCGGCCCGCGCGTGCGACTCGGCGGCGTACGCGTCGACGTCGGTGCGGGAGAAGCCGTCCATGGTCGCGATCAGGTCAGCGCTGATTCCCTGCGGGATGAAGTTGGTGTCGATCGCGGTCTCCGGGTCCATCGCCCAGGCGCCGCCGTCGGAGCCCATCTTCACCCGCGACATCGACTCGACGCCGCCGGCCAGGATGAAGTCCTCCCAGCCGGAGCGGATCCGCTGCGCGGCCTGGTTCACGGCCTCCAGGCCGGAGGCGCAGAAGCGGTTCAGCTGGACGCCGCCGGTGGTCTCCGGGTAGCCCGCCGCCAGGATCGCGGTCCGGGCGATGTCCATCCCCTGGTCGCCGATCGGCGAGACGACGCCGAGGATCAGGTCGTCGATCACTTCCTCGTCCAGGTCGGGGTGCCTGGTGCGCAACTCCTGGAGCAGGCCGGTGACCAGCTGGATCGGCTTGACTTCGTGCAGCGCGCCGGCCGCTTTGCCCTTGCCGCGCGGTGTCCGGATCGCATCGTAGAGAAAGGCTTCAGTGCTCATGGGGATCCCGTCGGTCGAGTCGTCGGTCTGATTGTGACAGTTCTGGTGTCATGGTCGTCAAGAGGGGGTCGTTATGATCTCGGCCATGCCGGACACAACCGCGGACGAGGCGACCCTCACGGTCGACGAGCTGTCCGCACGGGTCGGAATGACCGTGCGCACGCTGCGCTTCTACGCGGGCCGGGGTCTGATTCCCCCACCGGTACGCCGGGGGCGGGTCGGCTACTACGGCTCCGACCACATCGCCCGCCTCGATCTGGTGCGCGAGCTGCAGGCACACGGGTTCAACCTGTCGGCGATCGAGGGCTACCTCGACCGCATCCCGGCCGACGCGACCCCGCAGGACATCGCGCTGCACCGGACCCTGCTGACGCCGTGGATGCGGGACCTGCCCGAGACGCTGGACCGCGCCGCGCTGGTACGGCGTACCGGGCGTGACCTGACCGATGACGAGATCGAGATGCTGATCGCGCTCGGCGTGGTCGAGCCGACTCCGGACGAGGACGTGTTCCAGGTCGCGACGGCGCACCTCAGTCTCGGCGTCGAACTGCTCGAGCTGGACCTGCCGGTCGACGCGGTGCTCGACGTCGGGCGGATCTTCAGCGAGCACGGGCGAGCGCTGGCCGAGGAGCTGACCGAGGTTTTCCGGACCAAGGTCTGGCCGCACTACCGCGACTCGGGCGGCCCGCCGGAGCACATCCAACAGCTGGTCGAGCGGTTCAAGCCGGTCACCATCCAGGGCCTGGTGATCGCCTACGAGCGCGCCGTCGGCGAGACCCAGCGCGACACCGTCCGCCGGTCCCGCGCGAAGCCGCCACGACGCTGACCGGATCCTGACAATTCGCCGACAACCGGCCGTGCGCGACCGGGACACCTGAGATCTTCCGTCGCTACCTGCTTGGCGACACCCGTAGCAACCCGATCCTGATCGGGAGCGTCAAACCATTGGAGTCGTTCGCACCGATCCAGGTGCGGCCGGATCTTCCGTAGCACCGATTCGGCCCGCGCATGCCCGGGCGGGCCGGACCGGTCCATCCAGGAACACGAGCCGCAGTCCCCGGTCCGGCTCCCAGCGGCACTCACACTCCAGGGTCACGGAGATCCGCCCGTTCGTCTCGCTCCGGATCACCTCCGGCTCGTTCCCGAGCTCGACGTACTCCAGAACGCTGTCCGGGCCGGGGATCCGCAGCTGGTGGGCCTCGTGCCGCGACGCGAGGTAGTGCGCGTAGATCGACGGCCGGGCGGCGATCAGCGCCGCGCTGTCGAGGGCGAGGAAGTCGCGGATCGCCGTGTGGAAGTCCTCCGGCCGGTCGTCCTCGTCGTACCCCTGGACGATGAACTCGCAATCGATGCCACCGAGCACCGGCACGCCAACCGCCCCGCTGCGGTACCCCTCGAAAGCGTCGTCCTCAGCGACGACCCCGAGCCCAGGAATCTCCATCTCTGGATGCTAGAAGCCGCCGAGCCCTCGAATGGCGATATTTGATCATCGTGCAATGTCAGTAGCTGCAATTCACCGTCAGCTCGGGTTGGGCAACCGCAGATAGGTCAGCCCGCGGAGGTCCAGATAGGTGTCGGTGGGGGTGGTGACAACGCGCAGCAACACGTCGTCGCATCCCGGGCAACGAGCGACCAGACCCGGCGCATCCATGTAGACCCGGGTCTCGGCGAAGACGCCCGTCTGCCCGCAGCCGCCGCAGCGGCCGATGGCGGCGGTGATGTCGACGGCGAAGACCTCGCGGAGCGTGCCCGCCGCCGCATTGCCATCCAGATAGGTCGGTACGTCCGCGGTCATCGTGGTCCTCCTGTCGGTCCGAAGCGTTCGGTTCTCACCCGGGCCGGGTCGTGCCCGGCCGCGACGAGCAGATCCGCGACCGCTTCGACGAACGGAGTCGGCCCGCAGACATAGGTGGTCGGCGCGTCCTCCGGCTGGAAGGTCACCGCCTTGAGCAGCTCCGCGTCGACCCGTGCCGGAGAGCGCTGCTCCCCCGGCGGCGCCTCGCGGGTGTAGGCGAAGGTGATGTCGACGTCGTCGGACGCGGCCAGCTCCTTCAGGTCGGCCACATAGATCACCGACGCCGGCCCGCGTACGGAGTACAGGAGTCTGGAGGGGGTGGTGCTGGCCGCTGCCGCGTGGGCGCGCAGCATCGCCATCAGCGGTACGACGCCTGAGCCGCCGCCGATGAGCTGGATCGGGCCTTCCTGCTCGGGCTTCCAGACGAACCAGCCACCGACCGGGCCACGCACCTCCAGCGGGTCACCGACCTTGAGCACGTCGACCAGGTACGGCGAGACCTCGCCGTCAGGCACCTGCTCCACGGTCAGCTCGATCGTCGTGCCGGTCCAGGCCGAGGCGATCGAGTACGACCGGGAGGCGTGATAGCCGTCCGGCGCGGTCAGCCGCACGTCCAGATGCTGCCCGGCGAGGTGCCCCGGCCAGTCCGGTACGTCGAGCACCACTGTCCGGGCCGTCGACGTCTCGGCCCGTACTTCGGTGACGGTGCCGACCTGCCAGGTCAGTCGCCGGCGTATCGCTGTTCTTTCCATGGGTCTCCGTACTCGTGATAACCGGCGGTCTCCCAGAAGCCCAGGTCATCGGTGTCGGACAGGATCAGGCCGCGCACCCACTTCGCGCTCTTCCACAGATACAGGTGCGGCACCAGCAGCCGAGCCGGACCACCGTGCTCCGCACTGAGCGGCTCACCGTCGTACTCGTAGGCGACCCAGGCCTGGCCGTCGAGCAGGTCTTCCAGCGGCAGGTTGGTGGTGTAGCCGCCGTAGCTGTGCACCATCACGTAGTCGGCGCCGGTCTCGATGTCGGCCAGCAGCACGTCCAGCGAGACGCCCTTCCACTCCGTGCCCAGCTTCGACCACCTGGTCACGCAGTGCAGGTCCTTGGTGATGGTCTCGCTCGGCAGCGCGGTCAGCGCCTTCCAGTCCCAGCGGGTGACCTCGCCGGACTCGTTGGCGACGGTGAACTCCCAGTGCTCCGGGCGAACGTGCGGAGTCGGCCCCGCGGACAGGACCGGGAACTCGTGAGTCAGATACTGCCCCGGCGGCAGATCGTCACCGCCACGGCGACGACCGGTGAAACCCGGCGACACAATGCCCATCAGGCGACCTCCTTCGAGCTGAACCCGCTCCCGGCAGTCAACCACGAAACCACCCGGACTACGGCGTGATCCGGTCCTGATTCCGCAGCTCGAGCGCGGCGGCCCTCAGCCACTCCCGCGGAGCGTCGCCGGCAGCGAGCTCTCGAATCTCGGGCGAGGTCATCGTGCGGACCAAGCCGATCAGCTGGATCGCGAGGAAGCGCTCCCCCGGCCCCGGCTCGCTCTCCGGCTCAGCCAGTACCGCGGTGAGCCGGTCCTCGTACTCCGCCCACATCCGATGCAGGCCGTTCCGCAGCGCCTCGGACTCGCCGTAGCTGCGATGGAAGTCCTCGATACCGGGTTCGTCGGCCGACATCGCGTCGAGCAGGATGCCGACCACCGCGGCGGCCGGGTGCTGCTCCCGGGTGCGGATCGCGCTCTCCAGCGCGTCGATCAGCCAGGTGTCGGTGAAGACGAGGTCTTCCTTCGACCGGAAGTAGACAAATAGGGTCTTCACCGAGACGTTGGCGGCGTCGGCGATCTCGGCGACCGTCACCTGGTCGTAGCCGCGCTCCTCGAACAGCCGCTCGGCGGCAGCCACGCCACGATCGTGGCCACCGCGCTGCCGACGATCGGCCTCGACCTGGGCGACCTGTCCGGTACGTCGTGGGTCGCCACCGCCTATCTGCTGACCAGCGCGATCACCACGCTGATCTTCGGCAAGCTCGGCGACATGTACGGCCGGAAGCGGATCTTCCAGGTCTCGATCGCGATCTTCCTGGTCGGCTCGGTGCTGTCCGGGATGGCCGGCAGCCTGCTCTGGCTGGTGCTCTTCCGCGCCCTGCAGGGTGTCGGCGGCGGCGGGCTCAACTCGCTGGTGATGGCGATCATCGGTGACGTCATCCCGCCGCGGGAGCGGTCGAAGTACCAGGCGACGCTCGGGATCGTCGCGACGCTCGCGCTGATCGCCGGGCCGTTCCTCGGTGGACTGTTCGCCGAGCACCTGTCGTGGCGCTGGATCTTCTACATCAACCTGCCGATCGGCGTGGCCGCCTTCCTGATCGTGGGCGCCCGGCTGCAGTTGCCGCGGCCGACTCGTAGTACCGGCCGGATCGACTACACCGGCGGTTTGCTCGCCACGGTCTTCACGGCAGCGGTCCTGCTGTTCACCAACTGGGGCGGCACGGACGAGCACCCCTGGGGCTCGCCACTGGTGCTCACCTTGATCGCGGTCAGCGTCGTTGCCCTGGTCGCCTATCTGCTGGTCGAGCGGCGTGCGGCCGAGCCGATCACGCCCCTGCGGTTGTTCCGCAGCAGCGTCTTCAACATCTCGTCACTGCAGTTCCTGATCGCCTCGATGGTGTTGTTCGTCGCGATGCTCTACGTGCCGATGTTCCTGCAGCTCGTGCAGCACCGGTCGGCGTTCGAGGCCGGCCTGTTCGTGATCCCGATGCTCGTCGGACTGGTCGCCGCGACCGCGGTGGCCGGACCGTTCATCTCCAAGACCGGCCGCTACAAGCTCTACCCGGTGATCGGCGCGGTGCTGACCGGTACGTCGATGTGGGTCCTGAGCAGCTCCGACGCCGGCACCAGCGCGTTGTCGATGATCGTCCCGCTGGTCTTCGCCGGCGCCGGGATCGGCCTGTTCGTCCAGGTCGCCCTGCTGGCCGGCCAGAACGCGGCGGAGTACCGCGATCTCGGAGTTGCCACCGGCGCGCTGAACTTCTTCAAGAGCATCGGCGGCGCCTTCGGAGCAGCCCTCTTCGGCGCCGTCCTCACCCACGGGCTCACGACCGGCTCGGCACCCGCCGCCTTCCACACCGTCTTCCTGCTGACCGTCCCGTTCATGGCGGTCTCCTTGGTGCTCGCTCTGGCCATGCAGGAGAAGCCGCTCTCCGACCAGATGAAGGAGGTTGCCGAGGGCAAGGTCGAGGTAGCGGAGTACTGAGCCTCAGATGCCCATCGTGCGGCCGATGATCTCCTTCATGATCTCCGTCGTGCCGCCGTAGATGGTCTGGATCCGGGTGTCGAGGTAGGCCTTGGCGATCGGGTACTCGGTCATGAAGCCGTAGCCGCCGTGCAGCTGGAGGCACTTGTCGACGACCTTCTTCTGCAGCTCGGTGGTCCACCACTTGGCCATCGCGGCGTCGGAGACGGTCAGACTGCCGGTGTTGAGCTCCTCGATGCAGCGGTCGACGAAGACGCGGGCGATCTGGGTCTCGGTGGCGAGCTCGGCGAGGACGAAGCGGCTGTTCTGGAAGGAGCCGATCGGGCGGCCGAAGGCCTTGCGGTCCTTCACGTACTGCAGGGTGGTGGCGAGGACGCTCTCGCAGGCGGCGGCCGCGACCACGGCGATGGTCAGGCGCTCCTGCGGGAGCTTTTCCATCAGGTAGATGAAGCCCTTGCCCTCCTCGCCGAGCAGGTTGGTGGCCGGCACCCGGACGTTGTCGAAGAAGAGCTCGGCGGTGTCCTGCGCCTTCAGGCCGATCTTCTCCAGGTTGCGGCCGCGCTCGAAGCCTTCCATGCCGCGCTCGACGACCAGCAGCGAGATGCCCTGGTAGCCGGCCTCGGGGTCGGTCTTCGCGACGACGATCACCAGGTCGGCGAGGATGCCGTTGGAGATGAAGGTCTTCTGCCCGTTCAGGATGTAGTCGTCGCCGTCGCGCTTGGCAGTGGTGGTGATGCCCTGCAGGTCGCTGCCGGCGCCGGGCTCGGTCATCGCGATCGCGGTGATCGTCTCGCCGGAGCAGAACTTCGGCAGCCAGCGTTCTTTCTGCTCGTCGGTCGCGTAGTCGAGCAGGTACGACGAGACCAGGTCGGCGTGGATGGTGAAGCCGGGACCGCTCGCGCGGGCCTTGGTCACCTCCTCGATCACGACCGCGTTGAAGCGGAAGTCGCGGACGCCGCCACCGCCGTACTGCTCGGGCATCATGAAGCCGAGCAGCCCGGCCGAACCGGCCGCGGTCCAGAGCTCGCGCGGGACGATGCCAGCCTCCTCCCAGCTGTCGTGGTGCGGCGCGATCTCCTTCTCGCAGAAGGCACGCGCGGTCTCGCGGAAGGCATCGTGATCGGCGTCGAAGAGGTGACGTTCCACAGCTGGTCTCCTGAATCAATCAGTCGGCTTGGACGGCGGCGCCGGAGTCGAGCAGGGCGTCGATGCCGGTCACTCCCCAGTCGGCCAGGGCTTCGCGGGTGTGCTGGCCGGCGCGGGCCGGGGGTCGGTCGAGCCGCGACGGGGTACGGGAGAACCGCGGGGCAGGCGCTGGTTGCCGGACCCCGTCCTGCTCGATGAAGGTGCCTCGGGCAACTAGATGCGAATGGTCGGCGGTTGGTCGCAGCACTGGTGAGACGCAGGCGTCAGTGCCGTCGAAGACCTCGGTCCACTCGGCCTGGGTGCGCTGCGCGAAGGTCTTGGTGAGGAGCTCATGCAACCCCGGCCAGTTGGCCTGGTCGTACCGGTCCGGCGTCTCGATCTCGAGGAGCCGAATCAACTCGTCATAGAACTGCGGCTCGATCGCGCCGACCGCCATGAACTCGCCGTCCGACGTCTCGTACACGTCGTAGAACGGCGCGCCGGTGTCGAGCAGATTGGTACCGCGTTCCGGCTTCCAACTACCGCCGGCCATCGCGCCGTGCACGATCGTGGTGAGATGAGCGGCGCCGTCGACGATCGCGGCGTCGACGACCTGACCGCGGCCACTCCCCCGCGCCTCAAGCAACGCGGCGAGGATCCCGACCACGAGGTACAGCGAACCGCCGCCGAAGTCACCGAGCAGGTTCGCCGGGACCTGCGGGGGTCCGCCTGCGCGGCCGATCAGGTGCAGGGCGCCGGAGAGCGCGAGGTAGTCGATGTCGTGGCCGGCCGACTGGGCCAGCGGGCCGTCCTGCCCCCAGCCGGTCATCCGGCCGTAGACCAGCTTCGGATTCACCGCGTGGCAGTCGTCCGGACCGAGTCCAAGCCGCTCGGCCACGCCTGGCCGGAAGCCCTCGATCAGTACGTCGGCGCCCGCGACCAACTGCAGGACAGTCTCGATCGCATCGGGGTTCTTGAGGTTGAGGGCGACGTTGCGGCGGCCGCGGTTTAGCAACTCCAACTCGGGCGGTCCCATCGCGAGACCGCCGCCCGGACGCTCGATCCGGAGTACCTCGGCGCCCATCTCCGCCAGCATCATGCAGGCGAACGGCGCCGGCCCGATCCCCGCCAGCTCGACGACCTTCACACCGCTCAGTGGGCCCATGCCCGCTATTGTGACAGTAGTACTGTCACAGTCGTCAAGTCACTGTCAGCTTGACCGCGGCCGGGAGCAGCGCGGCGGGCAGCAGGACCGAGAGGATCGTGAAGCTCAGCAGCACGGCCGACCACCCCGGCGAGTCGCCCTCCAGATGGTGCGCATGGAAGGCGAAGTGGGTGACCGAATAGCTGAGATAGGCCAGCAACGCGACGATCACGAGCCGCCGCTCGAGCCAGATCGCGGCGGCGGCGACCACGATGCCGATCCCCAGCGTGGTGCTGCCGAAGTCGCGGAACAGGTGTTCGCTGTACGGCGGAGTCCAGTCGACGGTCGGCACGTCGTTGTAGAAGCTCGCCGGGAAGAACAGCGTCCAGCCGCCGACCACGAACTGGACTGCGGCGAGGATGATCAGGCCTGGACGTAATAACCGACTCATTTGGTCACCTCGGCGAGGTACTCGGTGAACGTCTTCTGCCCGTACGCCGCTCCGCTCGTCAAGGCGGCGCCGTCGGCATAGGCACGGAACGCCTTGCCGGGCAGGCGGAGTGGAACCACCGGGCGGCGCGAGCCTGCGGCTTGCCTCCAGAGCCGGGCGAGATCCGGGACAGATTGCTGCTCTGGGCCACCGATGTCCTCGACCCGGCCGGCCGGTGGAGCAGCAGCCAGTTCGGTCAGCCGCGAAGCGACTTCATCCACCGCGATGGGTTGCAAGCGGACCGCCGGGGCGAGCAGAAGCGGCAGGAAGCGCTGGGCGGTGAGCACCTGGTCGACGAGGTTGTGGAACTGGGTGGCCCGCAGTACGGAGTACGGGATCGAGGAGTTGGTGACGAGTCGCTCGGACTCGAGTTTGTGGCGGTAGTAGGGCAGCGGGATGCGGTCGATGCCGACGATCGAGATGAGGATCAGGTGCTCGACACCCGAGGGCCGCAGGCTGTCGATGAGGTGCTGGGTCTGGGTGACGTCGGCGCGGCCGAGGCTGGTGGCGAGGTGGAGGACGGTGTCGACGCCGCTCACTGCCTCCCGGAGGCCGGTGCCTTTGGTCAGGTCGCCGGTGGTCAGCCCTGGTCCGCGGCGGCGGCTCAGGACACGGACGTCGTGGCCGGCCGCTCGCAACTGGGCCACCGTCGGGCGGCCGAGGGTGCCGGTGCCGCCGGTGACGAGGATGGTTCGCATGGGTGGTGTCCTTTCGGGTCACCAGCCCAGACCGGACACCCCGCCGATTCGTGACAACTGGTCCTCGGCCCGGATGAGCTTGTCCGGATTCATCGCCAGGTCGAGGGTGTTGAGCTGCTCGCCGCCGAAGCCGAGGAAGATCACCGCCCGCAGCCCATCGGGGCCGACGGCAACGAGTACGGGCTCGCCGTTCGACTGCGCGAAGTACGGCTGGAGGCCGGCGCCGAAGCGTTCCAGCACACCGATCAGGTAGCGGGCGACGCGATCCCGGCCGATCACCGGCTTGCGCGCGGCGTTGACCTTGCCGCCGCCGTCGGCGCGGGAGACCACGTCGGCGGTGAGCATCGATTCGAGGCCGGCGAGGTCGCCGAGTTGCGCGGCGGCGAGGAAGCGTTCGACCAGCGCGCGCCAGTGACCCGGGTCGACCGGCTGGGGTTGCCGGTCCGTGGCGACGCGTTTGCGCGCCCGTGAGTGGAGTTGGCGCGCGTTGGCTTCCGTCGTACCGATCAGGTCGGCGACCTCGCGATGCGAGTAGGCGAACGCCTCCCGCAGTACGTACGCCGCACGCTCGGCCGGGGTGAGCTTCTCCAGCACGGTCAGCAGCGCGAAGGAGACCGACTCGCGCTGCGCGACCTCGTCGAGCGGGCCGAGGTCGTCGAGACCGTTGGCGGTGAGCACGGGCTCGGGCAGCCACTCACCGACGTACGTCTCGCGCCTGGCCCGGGCAGATGTGAGCTGATTGAGGCAGAGATTGGTCACCGTCTTCGCGAGGAACGCCGCAGGCTCCTGCACGGTCCGCTGGTCGACGGCCTGCCACCGCAACCAGGCTTCCTGCAGCACCTCGTCGGCCTCGGTCGCCGACCCGAGCATCCGGTAGGCAATCCCGAACATCCGCCCGCGATGCTGCTGGAACACCTCCAACTGTTCGCTCACCCGGCCATCCTCACAGACCGGCCAATTGGCCTTCCTCCAGACGCAGCCGGCGGGTGATGCCGATCTCGGCGAGGAAGCGTTCGTCGTGGCTGACCACCACGAACGCGCCTTCGTACGCCTCGAGCGCCGACTCGAGCTGACTGACGCTGATCAGGTCGAGGTTGTTGGTGGGCTCGTCGAGCAGGAGCAGCTGGGGTGCTGGTTCGGAGTACAGGACGCAGGCGAGGGTGGCGCGGAGCCGCTCGCCGCCGGACAGTACGCCGACCGGCAGGTGGATCCGGGCGCCGCGGAAGAGGAAGCGGGCCAGCAGGTTCATCCGCTGCGCCTCGGGCATCGCGGGGGCGAAGGCCGTCAGGTTCTCGAGCACTGTGCGGTCGACGTCGAGTAGGTCGAGTCGTTGGGAGAGGTAGGCGATGCGGGCGTCGGCGCGCTTGATCTCACCCGGCTGCTTGTCGCCGGCGCTCGGCAGATCGCCGCTGATCAGCCGGAGCAGCGTCGACTTGCCCGCGCCGTTCGGGCCGGTCAGGGCGATCCGCTCCGGGCCTCGGATGGTGAGGTCGAGATCGCTGAAGATCGGCCGGCCGCCGAGGCTCACCTGCAGCCCCTCGCCGTGGAAGAGCGTGCGGCCCGCGGGCACGTTGGTGGCGGGCAGTTGCAGCGCGATCTTCTGCTCGTCGCGGACCGCTCGACCGGCCTCGTCGAGGCGCGCCTTGGCGTCGTCGACCCGTGCGGTGTGGGTCTCGTTCGCCTTGCCGGCCGACTCCTGCGCGTTGCGCTTCATCGTGCCGGCGAAGATCTTCGGCAGGCCGGCGCTGCTCAGGTTCTTGGCCGCGTTGCTGGCCCGGCGAGCTGACCGCTCTCGAGCCTGCTGCAGCTCGCGCTTCTCCCGCTTCACCTCCTGCTCGGCGTTGCGCACGTTCTTCTCCGCGACCTGCCGCTCCGTCCGCAGCGCTTCCTCGTACGCGGTGAAGTTGCCGCCGTACGAACGCAGCTCGCCCCGATCCAGCTCGGCGATCCGGTCCATTCGGTCGAGCAGCACCCGATCGTGGCTGACCAGCAGGAGACAGCCGTTCCAGTCCGCCAGTACGTCGTACAGGGTGCTGCGGGCCGCCAGATCGAGGTTGTTGGTCGGTTCGTCGAGCAGCAGGACGTCCGGTCGCTTGAGGAGTTGGGCGGCCAGGCCGAGGGAGATGATCTGGCCGCCGCTGAGCGTGCTCAGCCTCCGGTCGAGCTGGAGTCCGCCGAGGCCGAGCCGATCGAGCTGGGCGACGGTGCGCTCCTCGATGTCCCAGTCGTCGCCGACGGTGGTGAAGTGTTCTTCGGCGACGTCGCCGGACTCGATCGCGTTGAGCGCCTTGACCACGGGGGCGATGCCGAGCACCTCGGCCACTGTCAGATCGCCGGTCAGCGGCAGGCTTTGCGGGAGGTAGCCGACCGTGCCCTCGACGGAGACACCGCCGGCACTCGGCTGGAGTTCACCCGCGATGAGCTTGAGCAGCGTGCTCTTACCTGCGCCGTTGGGCGCGACCAGCCCGGTCCGGCCGGCGCCGACGGTGAAGGACAGGCCGTCGAAGACAGGAGTGTCGTCGGGCCAGGAGAAGGACAGGTTGGAGACAGCGATGAACGCAGAAGACATGCGAAGAACCTTCGGGTGAGGCGCCGGGCCGCGCGCGGCGGCCGCTCAGCGGAACGACGGGATCGGTGGAACGACGAAATGGCCACGGCGTACTGCTGCCTGCGGCCTGTCACCTCGGGACTCACCCGGAGATGTCGTCGTCACCCACCACGTCTGAACTCCTCGCTCGATGTCGCCTGCAACGATAGCAAGCTCCGGTACTACGGCCGCAGCGTCGTGGCCGCGATATCGAGGAAATCGAGCATCCGCTCGTCTCGCCGTCCGGCCGGCACGGCCAGGCAGGTCTCGTCCGCGTCGAGGTCGGTGATCAGCAGGTTGGCGACGTCGTCGCGCGGATAGGCCCGCGCCACCGACTCCGGAACCAGCGCAACACCGTTGCCGGTGGCAATCAGTTCGAACTTCTCCTCGATCGACGCGGTCCGCCGGGGCAGGCTGTTCATCAGCACCTCACCGTCGAGGTCCGCCATCACGATGCTGCCGCGATCGGCCAGCCGGTGCGTGACCGGCAGGCAGGCCATCTTGCGCTCGCTGCCGATCGGGACGGCGTGCAATCCGGTGTCATCGAACGGGCGGCGCAGGTAGCCGACGTCCACCCTGCCGTCGCGCAGCGGCGCATCTTGCTCCCACCAGTTCAGCCGCACCAGGTCGATCTCGACCTCGGGGTACTTGGCCGAGAAGGCGAGCACCGCCTCCGACACGTGCAGCCCGGAGGCGAAGGCAACGACCAGACGCTCGACCCCGCGATCGATCTCGAGCACACGCCGGACGGCCGAGTCGACGGTCGCGAACACAGCGCGGGTCTCCTGGTGAAGCTGCTCCCCCGCCGGTGTCAGCTGCACGCTCCGAGTGGTCCGAACGAACAGGTCGCAGCCCAGCTCGCGCTCCAGCGCCCGGATCTGCCGGCTCAGCACCGGCTGAGCGATGTAGAGCTGCTCGGCCGCCCGCCCGAAATGCCGGTGCTCGGCGACCGCGGCGAAGTACCGGAGCTTGCGCAGGTCGAGATCCATACCCCAACAGTATCAATGGTCACGGAGAGGTATTGGACCTGCGCTCGGCCAGCACGCAGAGTTAAATCATGATCATCGTCACCACGCCCACCGGCGACATCGGTCGCCAACTTCTCCAGGACTTGCTGGCAGCGGCTCCCGGTGAGGACCTGCGCGTCATCGTCCGCGATCCCGCCAAACTTCCCGCTGCCGTCCGCGACCGCGTCGACGTCGTCACCGGCTCGCACGGCGATCCCGAGGTCGTCGACAAGGCCTTCACCGGCGCTGACGCCGTCTTCTGGATCGTCCCACCGAACAGCCAGGCGCCGAGTCTGCACTCCGCGTTCGCCGGCTTCACCCGGGCCGCCGCCGACGCTTTCGTCGCACATGGCATCAGTCACGTCGTCGGCGTCTCGGCCCTGGGCCGCGGTACGCCGGTCGCCGGTACCGCGGGCCTCGTCACGGCTTCGCTGGAAATGGACGACCTGATCGCCCAGTCAGGCGTCGCCTACCGAGCCCTCGCCAACCCGTCGTTCATGGACAACCTGCTGCGCCAACTCCCGTCGATCCGCGACCACGGCGTCTTCACCGACACCGTCGACGCCGACCGCCAGGCACCCTGGGCAGCCACTGCGGACATCGCCGCTACTGCCGCCGGACTCCTGCTCGACCGCTCATGGACAGGCGTCGACAGCGTGCCCGTGCTCGGCGCCTCGGATCTCTCGGCGAACGACCTCGCGCGCATCATGTCCGACGTACTCGGCCGGCCGATCCGCTACGAACGCGAATCGCTCGAATCACTCGCCGCCCGGCTGACCAGCTTCGGCCTCGGCGACGCCTTCGTCGGCGGCATGGTCGACATGATGCGCGCCAAGGACGAGGGCCTCGACGCCGGAGTACGCCGTACGCCGGAGAACTCCACCCCGACCACCTTCCGGCAGTGGTGCGAGCAAGTACTCAAGCCCGCCGTCCTCGCGTGACCATCAGGAGAACCGTGACTCAGACCGCACTCATCATCGGCGCATCCCGGGCCCTCGGCCTCGGCCTGGCCACCGAATACCTCCGCCTCGGCTGGAACGTGATCGGCACCGTCCGCGGCGACCGGCGTACCGGGTTGCACGACCTCGCGGATACCTCCGACGGCCGCCTCACCATCGAGCAACTCGACATGACCTCGCCTGCTCAACTCTCCGCGCTTCGCGACCGACTCATCGACCGCCCGCTCGACCTACTCTTCGTGAACGCCGCCGTGGCCCTCGGCGACCTCCCGATCGGCGAGGTCCCCACCGACATGTTCACCGAAGTGATGGTCACCAACGCCCTCAGCCCGATGCGGGCTCTCGAGACACTGCGCCCGCTGGTCACACCCGACGGCACGATCGGCGTGATGTCGTCCAGCCAAGGCAGCCTCAGCATGAACATCCGCGGCGGCCAGGACGCCTACCGCGCAAGCAAGTCCGCCCTCAACCAGCTGATGCGTTGCTATGCCGCTCGGTATGTCGATGCTTCCCACACCCTGCTGCTCATCGACCCCGGCTGGGTCCAGACGGACCTCGGCGGCGCTGAGGCACCGCTGACCATCGACGACAGCATCCCGGGCGTGGCTGCGACCATCAACGCCCAGGCTGGGAAGCCCGGGCTGCAGTTCCTCAACTACCAGGGCGACGTGGTGCCCTGGTAGGTCCCGTACTGCGGGCCGCGGTGTCTACAGTCGGCGGCGGCTGACGTTCTCGAAGGTCCAGCGGGTGGCCAGCAGGTGCGTGACCGGCGCGGCGAGCAATCCGACCAGCGCGGCCACCGCGACCAGTAGCGCGTCGTCGCCGCGGCGGAGGCCGATGATCGTCGCGGTCAGGCCGATGCCGACGCACCACTCGATGATGACCCGGTCGGCCAGGATCTCCCGCCACTTCTGGCCGGCCAGGCGCAAGGGGAAGTCGCGTTTGGCACGCAGTACGGCGGTGATGAAGGCGGCGATCAGCGATGAGACGACCAGTGCCACGATCAGGGCGATCAGTGAGACGCCTTGCAGCCAAGCGAAGTACGCCGTGTACTGCGCGATCAGCACACCGTCTTCAGCTGCGTAGAGCACTGTCAGTTGGCGCTGCAGACCGTGCTTGACGACCAGCGCCTGGGTCGGTCCGAGTCCGCTGAAGAGCAGGTTGCTGGTCGAGGCGGCAGAGGCGAGGAAGCTGTCGTTGAAGGTGCTGTGCAGGTTCGGCGCCAGCACCACGATCGCGTCTTTCGGGAAGAGCAGTTCGCCGCTGCCGGCGCCGGACATCGGCACCTTGGCCGGCTCCGCGAGGTGGTGGAAGGTGACTTTGCTCAGGACTGCGTCGCCGGTCGACTTGTCCCGGGTCCACAACCCGAGGCTGTCCTTGACGAACTGCTTGGCGTCGCCCGGGATCTGGTCGTCGGGTAGTGGTACCAGGCCAGGAGTCTCGCCCGCGGCGCTCTTGTTCATCAGTCGCAACCACGCCGGGCTGACCAGCGCCAACGCCTCGAACCTGCCCAGGTCCACGCCCTCGAGACCGATGTCGTCCCACGTGTAGGAGAGCGCGACCGCGTCCTGCTTCTCCGCATCGGCCACCACGTCGCCGACCTGCTTCATGATCTGCTGGAAGCCGTCCTCCCCCAGCGCGCCGGAGAAAGACAGCGCCGTCTGGTCGGCCAGTGCCTTCCAGCGGGCCTGTTGCTCGGCCGATCCACGAGCAGTCATGTACGCGGTGAAGGCGGGCGCGACAGCAGCCAAGACCAGTACGAAGGTCAGTCCTTTGAGGACCAGTGACACCTTGCCCAGCGACTTGACCGCTGGCTCTCGCCTGGCCAGCATCGCCAGGCCGGGCCAGGACGCGGCTGACATGCCGACTGCGAAGGCCATCGTCAGCGCGACCACGATCACGTCGAACGTGACCAGAATCCCCAGGTACTTCGGCACGAAGTCCCAGCCTTGCGCGATCCCGGTCCACGCCAACGCGAGGACGTCGACCACGATCGCGCCGGTCAGGATGGCGACCAGGAATCCGGCCAGGTCCTCGTACTGGATTCGCCAGGTCGAGACACCGGCCAGTGCGCGCAGGGCCCTGCCGCGGGCCTTGACCGACAGCCAGTACAGGACCAGCGACACCATCAACGCGGTCGCGGCCAGCAGGCTGGTGGCGAAACTGCCTTGTTTGACGACCAGCCGCAGCGTCCCACCGAGGGTGTTGTCGTTCCATTTGGTGATCACGCGGTGCTCGGTCAGCCAGGCCTTGAAGGCCGGGAGTCCGTTGGTGGAGCCGGTGACAAGGTATTCGCCGGAGGCGTAGGAGTGCTCGAGTGCTTCCTTGCCGCGGACGGTGGCGTCCTGGTCGTTGCCGAACCGGCGGACCCCCTCGGGCAGGTCGCCCTCGGTGCCGACCTTCACGAACACCTGACCGGTCTGGTCGCCGCTGAGATCCGGCGCGACCTTGACCAGGCCGAGGTGCAGGGTGTCGCTCAGTACGCCGAGCTCGCGGATCGCCTGGGTCTCGTCCATTCCGGTGCTGGAGAAGTCGAGATTGACGATCGACTTCGTCGACAGCTCCTGGGGATACGACCGGTCGTGCATGGTCGCGACCAGCGTGACGGCCACCGCCAGCAGCGCGAACAGCAGCGCCGACACCGCGACGGCGATTTTCCTGTGCACCGGCTTGTCTCCAGGCGATCAAATCAGGGGTGGACGGGAGCTATTTGAAGGCGTCGGCCGCCTGTTGGAGTTTCGCGTAGTACTCCGTCCAGCCGTTTTCGTCGAGCATGTCGGCATCAGCGCCACCCGTGCCGTCGATGAGTTCTCGGACGACGTCTGCGTGGCCGGCGTGGTGGGCGGTTTCGTGGGACATCCGGATCAGGAGGACGCCGAGGGTGGTCGCGCGGCGGTCTTCTGGCCAGTGCGGGACCGAGCCGGGAGCGTCGAGGTCGAGGGAGACCAGGGTTTCGTCGGCGAAGGCGCAGGCGCGTTGGTACAGGCCGATCAGGTAGTCGCTGGACTCCTCGGGGAGGGCCCACATGTCGGCGCCGTCCCAGATCGACTTGTCTTCGACCCAGGCGAGTTTCTCGGGTGGGGTGCGGCCGAAGCATTCGCCGAGGTAGAGGTACTCGAGGCCGGCCAGGTGTTTGACCAGGCCGAGCAGGTTGGTGCCGGAGGGGACGAGCGGGCGGCGCCGGTCGTACTCGCTGAGGCCGTCGAGTTTCGTCAGCAGGACGGCGCGGGCGTCCCGCAGTTTCTGGTGTAGCTCTGCCTTGAGGTCCACACCGGAAACCGTAGGTCAGGGCGCCGACAGTTTGGGTGCGCCTGGCGGGATGAACGGGAGATCGGCCGTAGCGCCTGACTCGATCAGGGACAGCAGGGCGCCGGTGTCGAGGTGTTCGTCGATGGCGTCGGCGAGGAGGTCCAGGCGCGCTTCGCGCATTCCGCCGAACGACACCGAGCCGTCCGGAGCAGGCTTGCCGGTCAGTGCGGCGATCTCAGCAAGGAAGGCGTGCCGAAAAGCATCGTCGTCCAGGAGGCCGTGCCAGATCGTGCCCCAGACAACGCCTGCACGACAGCCGCCCGGGAACTCCAGAGCGGAGCCGGTCACCATGACGACACCGTGGTGGATCTCGTACGCCGTCGGCGCGGGGCGGGCCAGCACCTTGTCGACACCAAACAACGTTGCTACAGGCAACAACCCCAGACCGTCAGCAGACCCGCCACCCTCCACGCCGGCAGGATCCGAGATCGCGCCACCCAGCAACTGATAGCCCCCACAGATCCCCAGCACAGGCCGACCAGCCGCCACGCGAGCCACCACCGCATCAGCCAGCCCAGTAGAGCGCAGCCACTCCAGATCAGCCATGGTCGCGCGCGAGCCGGGGAGCACCACCAGATCGGCATCGCGGACCTCAGCGGGGCTCGCGGTGAAGAACACGCTCGTGGTCGGCTCGACAGCGAGCGCATCGAGATCCGTGAAGTTGCTGATCCGCGGGAAGCGCACCACAGCAACCGTCAGCGCCGAAGACTCCTGCGCCACCCGCCGAGCCGGTACGTCGAGCGCATCCTCCGAGTCCAGCCACAGCCCGGGCAGCCATGGCAGCACCCCGTACGTCGGCCGCGCAGTCACCGCCGAGAGCATGTCGATCCCAGGCTGCAGCAACGACACATCACCACGGAACTTGTTGACCACAAACCCACTGATCAGCCGCTGGTCGGCCGCGTCGAGCAGCGCGACCGTGCCGAACATCGACGCAAACACTCCCCCACGATCGATGTCCCCGACCACCACTACCGGCGAGCGCGTGTGCTGCGCGAGCCCCATGTTCACGTAGTCCGACTGCCGCAGATTGATCTCGGTCGGGCTCCCAGCACCCTCGCTGATCACCACGTCGTACCGCGAAGCAAGATCGTCGTACGCCGCGAACGCCGCCTTCGCGAGCTCGGCACGTTCGGTCAGAAACCCGCGAGCGGTCAGCTCACCCCACGGCTCCCCCATCAGTACTACGTGACTGCGCCGATCACTCCCTGGCTTCAACAACACCGGGTTCATCGCGGCCTCCGGCTCGGACCCGGCCGCGATCGCCTGGATCCACTGTGCGCGGCCGATCTCGGCACCGTCGGCGCAGACCATCGAGTTGTTCGACATGTTCTGCGCCTTGTACGGCGCGACCCGGATCCCCTGCCGGGCAAGCCAGCGGCAGAGCCCGGTCACGACAGTCGTCTTGCCCGCGTCGGACGTAGTACCGGCCACCAGGAGAGAACCCACGGGCTCGATCCTAGTGGCCGGTATCAGCTACTGATCCTGCTGGCGTCCCTCGGCATCGGTGCTGGGCAACCGCGGCGTCGGCCCCTGGAAGCGCGTCGACGAGGCGCGTTCCCGGGCGGACAGCGGCTTGGCCACGTTCTCCAGCGACTGCCCCTCGGCATCCACCCCGAAGAACCAGGCGATCAGACCACCGATCAGCATCACAGCGGCGCCGATGATGTAGCCCACTGTCAGCGGGCCTCGGGCCGGGTTGTCGCCCTCACCGATCAGCGACGCGAACAGGAACGGCGCCACCACGCCACCGGTCAGCTGCGAGATCGCGAAGAAGAACGAGATCGCCTGCCCGCGCAGCTCGATCGGGAAGATCTCGCTCACCGTCAGGTACGCCGACGACGCTCCTGCCGAGGCGAAGAAGAACACCACGCACCACATCGCGGTCAACCCGACCGCGTTCAGCGCACCCGCGTTGAACAGCAGCGCGGTGACGAACAGCACCACGGCAGCGGTCGCGTAGGTCCCGAAGATCATCTTGCGGCGGCCGATGGTGTCGAAGAAGTGCCCCAGCAGCAGCGGCCCGGCCAGGTTGCCGATCGCGAACGGGAAGAAGTACAGCGCGACGCCCGAGTCGTCCAGACCGTAGTACGCCTTCAGCACCAGGGCGTAGGTGAAGAAGATCGCGTTGTAGAGAAAGGCCTGGGTGACCATCATCGAGAAGCCGAGGAACGACCGGCTCCGGTAGTCGCGCAGCATCACCCGGGCGATCTCGCGGTACGTCACCGGCGGGTAGTCGACGACGTTGATCGCCTCGTCGTCGGACACCTCGCGCAGCTCGCCGCCCTGCTCGCGCACCCGCCGCTCGATCTCGTCGACGGTCCGCTCGGCCTCCTCGACCCGGCCGTGCGTCATCAACCAGCGCGGGCTCTCCGGAATGTGCCGGCGCAGGTAGATGATCATCAGCCCCAGCACCGGACCGACCAGGAAGCACAGCCGCCAGCCCCACTCGACCGCGACGATGTCGGTGTCCAGGAAGACCAGGCCGATCGCGGAACCGAGCAGCGCGCCGGCCCAGTAGGTGCCGTTCACGCCGATGTCGACCCGGCCGCGGTACTTCGACGGGATCAGCTCGTCGATCGCCGAGTTGATCGCGGCGTACTCACCGCCGATACCCATCCCGGCGACGAACCGGCACAGCGCCAGCGACCAGAAGTCCCAGGTCAGACCGGCCGCGCCCGACGCCACCAGATAGACGACCAGGGTGATGATGAACAGGCTCTTGCGGCCGAACTTGTCGGTCATCCGGCCGAAGAACAGCGCTCCTACCACTTCACCAGCGAGGTAGATGGAGGCCAGCAGACCGACCTGGGCGGTGCTCAGCCCGAGCGTCGCGCCCTCTTTCAGCGTGTTGCCGACCAGCGAGACCAGCTGGATCTCCAGGCCGTCGAGGATCCAGGAGACACCGAGACCGACGACGATCATCCAGTGGAACCGCGTCCACGGCAATCGGTCCATCCGGGCGGGTACCAGACTCGGTATCGCCTTCCCCTCGCTCAAGGCATGCTCGTTGCTCATTCGCACTCCTCCCGGCCGGGTCCAGTAGTCCGCTGGACCGGGTACCCCGGCAGCTGCCAGGTCAAAACCCGAACTGTCCGCGAGCCTGGATACAGTGGCTGGCATGGAGAACGAGATCGCGATCACGGACGCCAAGGACGCCAGCCGGTACGAGGCTCGCGATGCCGATGGCAACTTGATGGGCTTCGTCGACTACAAGCTGCTCGGCTCGGTGATCTCGTTCCGGCACGCCGAGACGCTGCCGGAGTACCAGGGGCACGGAGTGGCCGGCAAGATCGCCACCAAGTCGCTGGACGACGCGCGTGACGCGGGGCTGCGGGTCCGCCCGGCCTGCCCTTACTACCAGCACTTCCTCGAGAAGCACACCGAGTACGCCGACCTCGTGGACGCCGAGAAGTGAGCGCGCCGGTCCTCGGCAAGCTCGACTGGCAACCCGCTGCCGACGTACCGGAGTTGCTGGCCGAGCCGGTGCGCGCGGCACTCGGCGACCTGCCGGCCTGGGCGGTCGCGATCGATCCGACTCTCGCCGACACGGCAGCCTTCTGCGCGGAGTACGACGTACCGATGGCCGCCTCGGCGAACTGCGTGATCGTGCACGGCAAGCGGGCCGGCGACTCGACGTACGCCGCGGTGATGGTGCTCGCCACCCACCGGGCCGATGTGAACGGGACCGTCCGCAAGCACCTCGGCGTCCGGAAGATCTCGTTCGCGGCGCAGGACGACGCGGTCGGCTCGACCGGGATGGAGTACGGCGGGATCACGCCGATCGGCGTACCGGCGGCGTGGCCGGTGCTCGTCGACGATGCGGTCGCACAAGCCGGGCTGGTGGTGATCGGCAGCGGCATCCGCGGCTCCAAGCTGCTGCTCGACGGCGCGGATCTCGCCAAGCTCCCGTCCGCCACGGTGCTGGAACTCAGCACTCCCGCCTGACTGCCGCTAACATGCTGGGGTGACGGTGGCGGGTGGCGATGGTGGACCGACCGCGCTGCGGATCATGCTCGGTGGACACCTGCGCCGGATGCGTGAGGCCGCGGGGATCAGCCGTGCCGACGCCGGCTGGCAGATCCGGGCCTCGGAGTCCAAGGTCAGCCGGATGGAGCTCGGCCGGGTCGGGTTCAAGGAACGCGATGTGAGCGACCTGCTCGACCTGTACGAGATGAAGGACGCCGAAGAGCGCGAGCGGCTGATGGACCTGGCCCGCGCGGCGAACAACCCCGGCTGGTGGTCGCGGTACGGCGACGTGATGCCGAGCTGGTTCGGCAACTACGTCGGGCTCGAGGTCGCGGCCAAGCTGATCCGGGCGTACGAGGTGCTCTTCGTGCCCGGCCTGTTGCAGACCGAGGACTATGCCCGCGCCGTGGTCCAGCTCGGCAAGGCCTATCTGCCGACCGACGAGATCAACCAGCGGGTGGCCCTTCGGGTGACCCGGCAGCAGATTCTCACCCGGCCCGATCCGGCGCGGTTGTGGGTCGTCCTCGACGAGGCGGCGCTGCATCGCCCGGTCGGCGGGCGGGCCACGATGCGCGAGCAGATCGAGCACCTGATCACGGTCTCGCAGCGGCCGAACGTGACGCTGCAGATCATGCCGTTCAGCAGCGTCGGGTATCCCGGCGCCGGCGGCGCGTTCAGCATCCTGCGGTTCCCCGAAGGCGACCTGCCGGATGTGGTCTACATCGAGCACGCGGCGAGCGCGCTCTACCTGGACAAGCTCGAGGACCTGGACGAGTACGCCGCGATCATGGAGGCGCTGACGATCGCGGCAGCGCCGGTCGGCGCCACTCCGGCTCTGCTCGCGGAAGCCCTCGAGCGGATGAGCTGAGCAGCGCCTGACCGGCGCTGGTGCTGGTTGATCCCTGAGGTCAGGCGACCTTGAGGTCGACCTTGATGTTGCCGCGGGTCGCGTTGGAGTACGGGCAGACCTCGTGCGCCTTGGCGACGAGCTGCTCGGCGGCCTCGCGGTCCAGGTTCGGCAGGGTGACGATCAGCTCGACCTCGAGGCCGTAGCCGGCGCCGCCGTTGATCGGGCCGATGCCGACGGTCGCGGCCACGGTCGAGTCGGTGGTGTCCTGCTTGGTGGTCCGCGCGACCGTCTTCATCGCGCTGTGGAAACAGGAGGCGTAACCGGCCGCGAACAGCTGCTCGGGGTTGGTGCCGTCGCCGCTGCCGCCCATCTCCTTCGGCGGGGCGAGGGTGACGTCCAGCTTGCCGTCGTCGCTGGCGGTGTGACCCTGGCGGCCGCCCTCGGCGGTGGCGCGGGCGGTGTAGAGAACCTTCTCGACTGCGATGGTCATGGTCGGACTCCTAGTGATTGGTGATCAGCGAGTGGGGTCGAGTACGAGCTTGCCGACGGTCCGGCGGGCCCGCATGTCTTCGTGCGCGGTGGCGATCTCGGACAGGGCGTAGTCGCCGCCGAGGATCGAGCGCAGCTTGCCTTCCTGGACCAGCCCGAACAGCTCGGCGAGCGGGTCGCCCAGCAGCGCGGGGGTCTTGAAGCAGTCGGCCAGCCAGAAGCCGACGATGGTCTTCGAGCCCTTCATCAGGCGGCCGGGCGCGATCGGCTCGGCCTGCTGACGGGAGGCGGCGCCGAAGGTGGCCAGCCGGCCGAAGGTCGCCAGCGCGTCGAACGACTCGTCCAGCGTCTTGCCGCCGACCATCTCCAGCACGATGTCGACCGGCTTGCCGTAGTTGGCCTCGATGATCCGGTCCTTCAGGCCTTCCGGCTCGCCGTCGATCGCGGCGTCCGCGCCGAGGTCCAGGATCTGCTGGCGCTTCTCCTCGGTGGAGGCGGTGGCGATGACCCGGCCGGCACCCCACAGCTTGGCGAGCTGGATCGCGAGCGAGCCGACGCCACCCGCACCGGCGTGTATCAGGACCGACTCCCCCGGCTGCAGGTGTGTCGAGGTCTTGAGGAGGTGCCAAGCACTCGTGCCCTGAACGATCAGCGCCAGCGCATCGGCGTCACTGACACCCTCCGGTACGTCGAACGCGGCCTGGGCGTAGCCCACTGCCTTCTCCGCATACCCACCCGTGCCGACCAGCGCGACCACGCGACGTCCGTCAGCGGTGTGGCCGACGACCTCGCCGCCCGGGATCAGCGGCAGCTTCGCCTTGGACAGATAGCTGTTCTCCACCTGGTGGGTGTCGGCGTAGTTCACGCCCGCCCGGTCCACGGTGATCAGCACCTGCCCGTCGCCTGCCACCGGCTCGTCGATGTCCACGACCTTGAGTACCTCGGGTCCACCGAACTCGCTGATCTGTACGGCTCGCACTTTGTTCGCGCTCCTCTGTCGATTGCTGCCTTACGTCGTACTATACACTGTACGTTAAGGAGGTCGATGAGATGTCGGACACCAAACCCCGCACCCCGCGCAACACCCTCAATCCGGACCTGATCGTGCGCACTGCGCTCGACCTGATGGAGGCCAAGGGTTTCCACGCGTTCAGCCTGCGCGGCCTGGCCGGTGAACTGGGTGTCGGCCCGATGGCGCTCTACACCTATTTCCGCAACAAGGACGATCTGTACGACGCGATCCGCGACCACCTGATGGCGCTGGTGCCCGACGTGCCGCCGGACCTCCCCTGGCCTGACCAGGTCCGGTCGGTCTGCCGCGGACTGCGCGCGTTGATGCTGCAACATCCTTGCCTCACGCAACTACTCGCGCTGCGCCCGCTGAGCGGGCAGGAGACCGCCCGGGTGGCCGAAGGCCTGCTCGGCGTACTGCGTGCGTCCGGGTTGGAGCCCTTGGCCGCTGCCCGCACGCACACCACGTTGTTCACCTACGTGCTCGGCGCGACCACCTGGGAGATCCAGATGGCCTCCGAGCGACTCGACCCCGATGCCTGGCGCCGGTTGCGGACGTCGATGGAGTCGCTGTCGGCCCACCAGTTCCCGACGGTCGTCGAGCTGGCGCCGGAGCTGGCCCGCACTTCGGGTGGCGACGAGCAGTTCAACTACGGGCTGGATCTCCTGCTGGCCGGGCTCGAGGTCAGAAAACCATCGTGACGACGGCGACGATGCCGATCACCACGATCAGCACCCGCAGACCGGTCGGCGGCAGCTTGCGGCCGTAGCGGGCGCCGAGCGTGCCGCCGATCGTCGAGCCGACCGCGATCAGGCCGACAGCCAGCCAGTCGACGTCCGCGACGATGACGAAGATCACCGCGGCGACGCCGTTGACGACCGTGGCGAGCACGTTCTTCAGGCCGTTCATCCGTTGCAGGTTCGCGTCCATGCCGATGCCGAGGACGGCCATCAGGAGGACGCCCTGGGCGGCGCCGAAGTACCCGCCGTAGACGCCGGTCAGGAAGACGGCCGGGATCACCCACCAGGCGCCGCGATCCGTGTGCTTCGGCGCGCCGATCCGCTTCGAGAGCCACGGTTGCAGTGCGACCAGGACGCAGCCGAGCAGGATCAGGCCGGGGACGACTGCCTTGAAGGCGGAGCCGGGCAGCTTGAGCAGCAGGACGGCGCCGACGATGCCGCCGACCAGCGAGGCCGGGATGAGGCGGAGCATCCGGCCGCCTTGACCTTTGAGCTCACGGCGGTAGCCGATCGCACCGGCCGCAGTACCGGGTGAGAGGCCGATGTTGTTGCTGACGTTGGCCAGGATCGGCGGCAGGCCGACAGCCAGCAGCGCGGGGAAGGTCAGCAACGTGCCTGAACCCACCACCGCGTTGATCGTGCCTGCGCCCACGCCCGCCACCAGGACGAACAACGCCTCGAACCATGTCATCGTCGCAAGACTCTACGCACCTGACCGTCGCCGCTGCGCCACTGTCCGGCCGGTGAGCGGGAAACGTCACACGGCCCGGCTGCGAGCAGCCGGGCCGTGTGGCATTACGTAGTACTGGTGGTCAGCGCTCCTGCGGAGGGCCGTCCTGCACCGGGGTGGTCGGCTCGGGAGCCGAGGTGACCGCCTGCGGAGCCGCCTGCTGGGCGGCGCGGTTGCCGACTGCGGCCTTCTCGGCGGCAGCAATGGCTTCCTGTACTGCGTTGTCGGCCTCGGCCACCGCGGCGTCCGGCGTCGCCGCCGTGCCCATGCCGCTGTCGACCTGGACGGCGGTGGAGTCACCCAGCTCGGGCTGCGGGAACGGGCCCTCGGCCTTCTGGGTGATCCCGGCGATCTGGCCGACGGCGCTGCCGAGGCCTTCCATCGCCTTGCCGATCTCGCTCGGGATGATCCACAGCTTGTTCGAGTCGCCCTGGGCGAGCGACGGGAGCATCTGCAGGTACTGGTAGGCGAGCAGACCCTGGTCGGGCTTGCCGGCGTGGATCGCGTTGAAGACGGTGGTGATGGCCTGCGCCTCACCCTGCGCCTTCAGGATCCGCGCCTCCCGCTCGGCCTGCGCGCGCAGGATGCGGGACTCCCGGTCACCCTGCGCGGTGAGGATCGCGGACTGCTTCTGGCCCTCGGCCGACAGCACGGCCGACTGGCGCATACCCTCGGCGGTCAGGATCGCGGCGCGCTTGTCGCGGTCCGCGCGCATCTGCTTCTCCATCGAGTCCTGGATGGAGGGCGGCGGGTCGATCGACCGCAGCTCGACCCGGTTGACCCGGATCCCCCACTTGCCGGTGGCCTCGTCCAGCACGTACCGGAGCTTCTCGTTGATCTCCTCGCGGCTGGTCAGCGTCTGCTCCAGATCCATGCCACCGATGATGTTGCGGAGCGTGGTCATGGTGAGCTGCTCGATCGCCTGGATGTAGTTGGAGATCTCGTAGGTCGCCCGGACCGGATCGTTGACCTGGAAGTAGATGACGGAGTCGATCGACACCATCAGGTTGTCCTCGGTGATCACGCCCTGCGGAGGGAACGCGACCACCTGCTCGCGCATGTCGATCGTGTAGCGGACCTTGTCCACGAACGGCGTCAGCAGGTTCAGGCCGGGCTGCAGGCCCACCTTGAACTTCCCGAACCGCTCCACGATGCCGACGGTCTGCTGCTGCACGACCCGGACTGACTTGATCAGTGTGACGACCACCAACAAGGCGACCAATGCCAACACTACGAGGAACGCGGTCACATGACCCTCCCACTAGACAAAACCTCAGGACGGACAGTCTTTCCTATCGACGGGCCACAGTGGGCAACGGTTCCCTCACGATCCGGGAGCCTCGTCAACGGCATCGACATCCGTACTCCCGACAGTACTTCGCCTGCTGTACTCCGCCCGGTCACCGCCCCCGCGTGCCGCCCGCCAATGCACCCTCAACCCGACCAGGCCGCCGCAACCGGAGCCGTAGCCGCACCCCGCCGCGGAGGTCGAGGGGCACGACCTGTCCGAACCATTCTTTGTACTTCTTGCCTGTGAGGTTCAGCGGGGTGGTTCGGTGTCTTTGGGGAACTCCGGGAGGGTGTGGTCGATCGGGTGGCCGATCGGATAGACCACCGCGGTGGCGCCGTCGATCGACATCACCTCGACCCGGGTGCCCGGCTCGATGGTGGAGACCTCGTCGTACGGGCGGGCGGTCCACAGCTCGCCGTTGAGTTTGATCGAGCCGCCGCCGTCGGGGTGGATCTCCTTGACGACGACGCCGGAGCGGCCGATCACGTGGGCGGAGCCGGTCTTCAGCTCGGCGCCGTGGTGGATCTTGCGGACCAGCAGCGGGCGGATCGCGGCCAGCATCGCGGCCGAGGTGATCAGCGCGACGACGATCTGCAGCCAGAGCAGGTGCGGGAAGAACGCACCGACGCCGGCCGCGGTCAGCGCTCCGGCGGCGAGCATCAGCAAGGTGAAGTCGAGTGAGGCGAGCTCCGCCAGACCGAGCACGACGGCGATTCCCGCCCAGGCGGCCCACACGTTGTCCCGCATCCAATCCATCATCTGCCAACTCTATCCGCGTCAGGGACCTCAGGCAGGCCCAGCACCAAGTGTGACGCGCAAAAGCGGCGAACGGACTCAGAGAGCGCGGGCGAAGTACCGGCCGTCGTGGTGGTCGAGGCTCAGCGCGAGGTCGAAGGTGTCGCTCAGGGACTCGGCGGTCAGCGCCTGCTCGATCGGCCCGGCCGCGACCACGCGCCCCTGCTTGAGCAGCATCGCGTGGGTGAAGCCCGGCGGGATCTCCTCGACGTGATGGGTGACGAGCACCATCGCCGGCGAACCCTCGGCGGTCGCGATCGCGCTGAGGGACCTGACCAACTGTTCGCGACCCGTAAGGTCCAGGCCGGCCGCCGGCTCGTCCAGCAGCATCAATTCGGGGTCGGTCATCAACGCGCGTGCGATCTGGACCCGTTTGCGCTCCCCCTCGGACAACGTGCCGAAGGTGCGTTCGCTCAGGTGACCGATGCCGAGCTCGGTCAGCAACTCGTTGGCCCGCTGGTGGTCCAGCTCGTCGTACTCCTCGCGCCACCGGCCGAGTACGGCGTACGACGCGGAGACGACGACGTCCGACACCCGCTCCGACCTCGGCAGCTTGTCGGCCAGCGCCGCGCTGGTCAGCCCGATCCGCGGCCGCAACTCGAACACGTCGACAGCGCCGAGCACCTCGCCGAGCAGCCCGACCACACCGGTGGTCGGGTGCATCTGGGCGGCGAGGATCTGCAGCATGGTCGTCTTGCCGGCGCCGTTCGGGCCGATCACCACCCAGCGGTCGGTCTCCTCGATGGACCAGTCGACACCGTCCAGCAGGACGGCGCCACCACGCACGATCGAGACACCAGCCAACTCAGCCACCGCAGTCATAGGCCAAAACCTAGTGGTCTCCACTCGGATGGTTGACGCCGACCCTGTCGTGTCGGGTCGGCGAGGGAAGGAAAGCGAGGGGTGGTGGGCGTGGTGTCGAGACCTCACCCACCGGATGGGACACTGGCAAGCGTGCTGACCACTGCCGCCTCGGTGCGTTTCACCGTGTGGACGAACGCGATGCTGACCGGTGCCTGCGACCCGGACACCGCCGCCGAGAAGATCCTCGGCGAGGACGTCGGGCACCAGGTGTCCGGTCTGGCTGGGCATCCCGAGCCGACCACGTTGCCGGTGGCCCTCAACCTGCTGCGCGCGGCCGGCGCCACCCAGGCCCATCTCGCGCTGCCGATTCCCGGCGACCCGATCGGGCTGGCCGGTCCGCCGAAGTTCAACGAGGCGGCGCTCGAGACGGGCGAGGCCGTAGTACTGACCGGGACGGAGATCGGGCTCGTACCGGCGTACGTCGGGCCGGCGGTGCAGTGGACCGTGTTGCCGGCCACCAGTCCGCCACCTGCCGACATCGGTGAGGCAGACCGCGGCCTGCGTGCCGCGCTGATCGAAGCCGCCGAGTCGCTGGCCGCACTCGACGTGGCCAAGTGGAAGCCCGAGGTCGCGGACGCGCTGATCGACATCCGCAAGATCGGTTCGGGCAAGGGCGATGACCTTGCCCCCGGCTACGAAGCTCGTGCGGTAAAGACCGCGGCGACCGCTCGACGCTGCCTGGCCATCGCCGACGCGGCCCTGGAGGACGACGGCGCCGCCATCACCGGCGCCGAGGCAGACGCTCGCCGACGCGCGTTGACCGACCTGGCCGCGGCAGCCCGGCGTGCTCTCGTCGCGGCATGTGGACCGCCAACCTCCCGTTAACAATTCATCGGTAGCCTGAGGCCTTGAGATGACTGACCAGGCTGAGCACGAGACGCCCCTATCGGACCGCCCTACCCTGCTGGTCACCTTGACCGGTACGGATCGGCCGGGTCTGACCTCCGCGGTTCTGTCGACCCTCGCGCTGCGCGGGCTCGATGTGATCGACGCCGAGCAAGTCGTACTCCGGGGCCGGCTGGTGCTCGGCGTGCTGCTGTCGGCGCCCCGCGACCACAAGGAACTCAAGAAGGAGCTCAAGGCTCTCGCCGAGAACCTCGAGGTCGACATCGACCTGAAGAAGGGTTTCGGCGACAACGAGCCACGGCGCAAGGGCCGGACCCAGGTCACCGTGATCGGCAGCCCGCTGACCGCGCAGGGCTTCGCCGCCATCGCCGGCCGGATCGCCGACACCGGCGCGAACATCGACCGGATCAGCCGGATGGCGCGCTATCCGGTGACCGCGATGGAGATTGCCGTCTCGGGAGCCGATCCCGACTCGCTGCGCAAGGTGCTGGCGTTGGAAGGTGTCGTCCAGGGCCTGGACGTCGCAGTACAGCCGGGTGGGTTGTACCGCCGGGCCAAGCGGCTGATCGTGATGGACGTCGACTCGACCCTGATCCAGGGCGAGGTGATCGAGATGCTGGCCACCCACGCCGGGCGGTTCGAGGAGGTCGCCGCCGTCACCGAGCAGGCGATGCGTGGTGAGCTGGACTTCTCTGCGTCACTGCGCAGCCGGGTCGCGACCCTCGAAGGGCTGCCGGCCTCGGCACTCGACGAGGTCTTCCAGGCGATCGAGTTGGCGCCGGGAGCACGCACGCTGGTCCGGACACTCAAGCGCCTCGGCTACCAGTTCGCCATTGTCAGCGGTGGCTTCAGCCAGATCACCGACAAGCTCGCGGCCGATCTCGGTATCGACTTCGCCGCCGCCAACGAGCTGGAGATCATCGACGGCAAGCTCACCGGCAAGGTGGTCGGCGACATCGTCGACCGGGCCGGCAAGGCCACCGCGCTGCGCCGGTTCGCCAAGACCTCCGGTACGCCGTTGTCGCAGACCGTCGCGATCGGCGACGGCGCGAACGACCTGGACATGCTCGCCGCGGCCGGTCTCGGCATCGCCTTCAACGCCAAGCCGGTGGTCCGGGCAGCGGCCGACACTCACCTGAGCGTCCCGTACCTCGACACGATCCTCTACCTGCTCGGCATCAGCCGCGAAGAGGTCGAAGCCGCCGACGCGGCCTCCGACGTGATCGTCAACTGAAGTCGGGCTCGCCCAGCTTCGCCGGTTTGGGCGGCAGCACCAGCGACCGCCGCCCGAATTGACTGAACTTCGCGGACACCAGGACGCTGCCGGCCTTGGCATCGGCGCGGGTGAACTCGAGTTGCCGGGGCAGCGCGTTCGGATCCACCCAGACCGTGACGCTGAGCTGCTTCGGCAGGGTCGCGAGGTCAGCCTGGTCGACGTACTCCCCCAGCGCGCCGGCCGCGACGGCCTTCTGCAGGTCGATCCGCATCGTGTACTGCTGGGTGGTCACCCGGTCGATCACCTGCTCGCCGGCCGGCTGGAACAAGGTCGCGTACGGCGCTCCGCCGATCAGCTGGTGGAACAGCCGAGCCGAGATCCACGCGTCGGCGGCCGTCGCCGCGACCTTCTCCTCACTCGTGCTGCTGCCGAGATCGAGCTCCGCCCATGGCTTCTTGGCGTCGCCGGTCAGCTTCGCGTCCTGAAGGTAGATCGACCGGCCGACCCGGATCAGCCCACCACCGGACTGGGTCTTCGTCTCGACGTCGACCGAGCGGCCTTTGAAATAGACCAGCGCGTGCACCTGCTTCGGCGCCTTCTGCCCTTCCTGGACCTTCGCCGAGACCTGGAACCCGCCCCTGGCTGCCAGCGCGCCCAGCACCTTCGGCGCGAAGGTCGCCTGCGTGAGGTCGGCCGGCGTACGCGTCGTGGACGTCGGCACGGGCGCGGGTGCAGCGGTCGAGGTGACGGCCGCCGGGGCGCTGGTCGGCTCCTGTTGTCCGCAGGAGATCGGGACCAGGACGACCGCGGTCAGGGCGATCAGACGCGGCAGGGCTCTGTGCACAGCAGATGGTCGCACGGTCACCCGCGCGCGTAGTACAGCTGACGGCAACAACTTGGATACTTGTTTGCCTGGACCGCGGACCCGGGCGAGGATCGGTGACGTGCCTACTCCCCCGGTGATACCTGCTGGATTCAGTTGCCGACCTGCTGCGCCGGCTGATGCCAAAGCGATCAGCGAGATGACCGGGATCGCGGTCGACGAGGTCGAGGCGACGCTGGAACGGCCAGGGCTCGACCCGGCCGTGGACAGCCTGGTGGTGCTCGAACCGGGCGGTTCACTCGCGGGTTGGGTATGGGTGCGAGGACGGCGCTCGCAGGTCGACGTCGGTTCGGAGTACCGGGGGTTGGGGTTGGGCAGCGCGCTGGTCGAGTGGGCCGAGGCGCGGGCGACCGAGATCGAGAGCCCGTGGGTCGCACAAACGGTTGAGGACGACGACCTGGCCGGTACTGCGATCCTGCGCGCCCGCGGGTACGAGGTGCTCGCGACCAACTGGCAGCTCGACATCACCGCGACCGAGGAGCCGATCGTGCCTGAGTTGGCGGCCGGGGTGTCGATTCGCTCGTTCAGCGCGGAGGACGCGCCGGCGGCGTACCTGGTGATCCAGAACGCCTTCGACGAGTGGCAGCCGCGCCGCTGGCCGTACGACGAATGGGCGCGGATGACGGTCGAGCGGACCACCTTCGCGCCGGAGCTGTCGCAAGTGGCCTTTGCCGGTGACGAGTTGGTCGGAGTGACGATCTGCCTCGCTCTGCCTGACTCCGACGAGGGCTATGTCGAGCAACTCGCGGTGCGCAAGGACCAGCGCGGCAAGGGGCTGGCCCGGGCCATGCTCGCGCATGCCTCGCTCGGTTTCTACCGTCTTGGACGGCGCAACCTGACGGTCTGGACACATTCGGGCACCGGCGCGCTGGCGATGTACGAGCGGCTCGGGATGCGGGTGCGGACCAGCACGACGGTGTTCAAGCGCGATCTCTGATCGCGATCCGGTGGCAACGGGAACGTTCCCTGGGGACACTTGAGTGACAAGTCATTGACAGTCGGCGATGAGAGCGCTCTCATGGAGATCCCGCTCCTGGTGCCACTCTGGTGATGGCGCCTGACCACGGAGGTCAGCTATGCGTTCCCGCCCCAAGAAACAGTCCACCCGTCGCCGGACCTTGCTCAGCGCCCTGCTCGCGCCGGTCCTGGTGGCCGTGCCGCTGACGATCGCCGCGCAGGCCAGCGTGCCGACGCCACCGGCCGGGTGGACCAACATCTGGAGTGACGACTTCGACGGTGCCAACAACACCCTGCCGTCGAGCGCCAACTGGATCATCGACACCGGTCACTCGTACCCCGGCGGCGCCTGGAACTGGGGCACCGGAGAGATCCAGAACTACACCAACAGCACGAACAACCTGAAGCTCGACGGCACCGGCAACCTGGTGATCACGCCCCGCCGGGACAGCTCCGGGAACTGGACGTCGGGCCGGATCGAGACCCAGCGGTCCGACTTCAAACCGCCGGCCGGCGGCGTCGTCGCGATGGAGGCGCGGGTCCAGATGCCCAACATCACCGGCGAGGCCGCGGTCGGCTACTGGCCGGCGTTCTGGGCGCTCGGGGCGCCGTACCGCGGGAACTACCAGAACTGGCCGTCGATCGGCGAGCTGGACATCATGGAGAACGTCAACGGCCTGAACACCGTCTGGGCCACCCTGCACTGTGGCGTGAACCCCGGCGGCCCGTGCAACGAGACCAACGGGCTCGGCGCGAGTCGCGCCTGCCCCGGCTCGAGCTGCCAGTCGGCTTTCCACACCTACCGGATCGAGTGGGACGCCAGCGTCTCGCCGAATCAGCTGCGCTGGTACGTCGACGGTCAGCAGTTCCATTCGCTCAGCCAAGGGCAACTGCCGGCTGACACGTGGAACAACATGACCAACCACAACGGGTACTTCCTGCTGCTCAACGTGGCGATCGGCGGCGGCTTCCCCGACGGTGTCCGGGGCAGCACCACTCCGATCGCGGCCACCGTGCCGGACAAGCCGATGCTGGTCGACTACGTCGCGGTCTCCACCAAGGCAGGCAGCGGCACCCCGACGAGTCCGCCCACCACGCCGCCGACCGGCGGCAGCAGCGCCTACTCGACCATCCAGGCCGAGAGCTACAGCGGGCAGTCCGGCATCGGGGTCGAAACCACGCTCGACTCGGGCGGCGGCCAGAACATCATGCAGATCGCCAACGGCGACTGGGCCAAGTACAGCGCGGTCAACTTCGGCAGCACCGCCGCCACCCAGTTCGTCGGCCGGGTCGCCTCCGGCATCGGCGGTGGAGCCAGCGGCCTGGTCGAGGTGCGACTCGACAGCCGGACGAACGTGCCGGTCGGCAGCTTCGCCCTCGGCAACACCGGTAGCTGGCAGACCTACCGGACGATCCCGACGAACATCAGCGCGGTGACCGGCGTCCACGACGTCTACCTGACCTTCACCAGCGGCCAGCCCGCCGACTTCGTGAACGTCAACTGGTTCACCTTCGGCCACTGACCAGAGGTGGTGCCGGGCCAACGCCCGGCACCACCGTCAGCCGTCGATCTTGTTCTTGGCCGGCGGCACCAGGGTGACCGGGTCGCCGAAGTTGCTGTAGACGGTCGACATCGTCGAGTTGCCGACCACGAAGTCGAGCCTGCGGGGCAGGAAGTCATCGCGCACCACCAGCACCGCGGTGATCACCTTGGCCTTCTGCTCCGCGAGCATCTCGGGCGACAGGAGTCCACCGAACGCCTTCCCGGCCGCGGCCTTTACCGGGTCGATACTGAGCGTGTACTGCGTCATCGGCGTACCGTCGATCTCTGATCCTCGCGCCGTTTCGACCCTGGTCGCATAGGCCGCCGCATCGAGGAACTCGTGCGTCAGCGCGGGCACCGTCATCACTTCCAGCTGGGTCCCGGTCAACGGCGCCTCCGGATCCTTGCCCGGCGGTATAGGTCCTCCGACCGTCCTCGTCGCGGGTCGTGGAGACAGCATCACCGCGGCCACGGCCAGCGGCGTCAGGAGTCTTTTCACTGCCGAAGGATGCCACGCGCAACTACTCTTCGTGCCGAAATTGCAGCTTGCTGCAGGCGGGCATCGGTCACTTCGGGTGACCGAAGCGGCCCGAACGTGGTCCAGCGCTTATTCTTCGGCTATGTCTGAACAGCAGGGTGGGGTGACGACGAACGGGCCAGGTGCGCTGTTCGCCATCGGTGGGGCCGAGGACAAGCTGAAGAAACGGCTCGTTCTGCAGGAGTTCGTCGAGGCGGCCGGCGGGTCGAAGGCGCGGATCGTGGTCGTTCCGACCGCCTCCGCGCTCGGTACGGACGTGATCGACGTCTACTCCGCCCTCTTCGCCGCGCTCGGCGCGGCCAGCGTGGTCGGGGTCCGGCCGGAGAACCGGGAGGACGCCGACGACCCGGCCTTCTTCGAGCCGCTGAACGATGCCACCGGCATCTTCATGACCGGTGGTAACCAGCTCAAGCTGAGCGGCGTCGTCACCGGTACGGCGTTCGGGCAGGCCGTCACCGACGCGCATGCCCGCGGCGCGGCCGTCGGCGGGACGTCGGCCGGCGCGAGCATCCTGGCCGAGCACATGATCGCCTTCGGCCGGTCCGGCGCGACGCCGCGGCAGCGGATGAGCCAGCTGGCCGGCGGCCTCGGCCTGGTCCAGGGCGCGATCGTCGACCAGCACTTCGCCCAGCGCAACCGGTACGGGCGGCTCCTGTCGCTCGTCGCCCAGTCCCCCGGCCTGCTCGGCATCGGCGTCGACGAGGACACCGCGGCCGTCGTCCGCGGCTCCCACCTGGAGGTCGTCGGCCGGGGCGCCGTGACGATCTTCGACGGCAGCCGGATCACCTCCAACGCGCACTACGCGAGCCGTTCCGAGGCGATCCTCGCCTCCGGCGTCGTCCTGCACGTGCTGCCCGCGACCTCGACCTTCGACCTGAAGGCCCGCGTCCTGCTGTCGTACGGCGCGCAGCCGCCGGCCGAGGAGATCGCCTCGATCGAGGCGGCCGAGGCCGACCTGCGCAAACTCGCCAAGGAGATCGCCGCCGAGGGCGTGTCACCGGCGTACTACGCCGAGCGCAAGCGGCGGGCCGGCCGGCGTACGGCGAAGGCCACCGACGCGGCCCCCGCGGCTGCGAAGAAGGCGGCCAAGAAGGTGGCGCCGAAGACCGTCAGATCGTCGGCGGCGAGCCAGTCCAGACCGGAGGCGACCGAGCCTCTGAGCGCGGGCGCCGAACTCAGCCGACCAGACACCGACCCGGCAACAGGGCCACTACCAGACAGTGGGAACGCATGACGGACACCGCCCCCGACCAGACTCACGGCACTCCGAGCCCGGACCTGAAGGTCATCGAGACCCGCGTCTACCGCGGTCCGAACATCTGGAGCTACGACCCGGCGATCCACCTGGTGGTCGACCTGGGATCGCTGGAGGAGTTCCCGTCGAACACCATCGACGGGTTCACCGAGCGGCTGCTCGAGCACCTGCCCCGCCTCGACCAGCACCACTGCTCCCGCGGCCGCCGCGGCGGTTTCATCGAGCGGCTGCAGGAAGGCACCTGGCTCGGGCACATCGCCGAGCACGTCTCGCTGCAGCTGCAGCAGGAGGCCGGCCACGACATGCGGCGCGGCAAGACCCGCCAGGTCAAGGGCGTGCCCGGCCGCTACAACATCATCTACTCGTACGCCGACGAGGGCGTCGGTCTGGCCGCCGGTGAGCTCGCCGTCCGGTTCGTGAACTACCTGGTCCAGCCGACCCCGGACTTCGACTTCACCACCGAGCTGGAGAAGTTCATCCGGCAGGCCGAGCGGAGCGCCTTCGGGCCGTCGACGCAGGCCATCGTGGACGAGGCGGTCTCCCGGGACATCCCGTGGATCCGGCTGAACAAGTACAGCCTGGTGCAGCTCGGCCAGGGCGTGCACGCGAAGCGGATCCGGGCCACCATGACGTCCGAGACCGGCTCGATCGCGGTGGACGTGGCCAGCGACAAGGACCTGACCACCAAGCTGCTCGCGTCGGCCGGTCTGCCGGTACCGCGACAGGCGTCCATCCGTGATGTCGAGGACGCGGTCTCGGCCGCCAACAAGATCGGTTACCCGGTCGTCTGCAAGCCGCTGGACGGCAACCACGGCCGTGGTGTCTGCCTCAACCTGCAGGACGCGGACGCGGTACGGGAGGCCTTCCCGATCGCGGCCGAGCAGTCCCGGCGTGGCTCGGTCATCGTGGAGAGCTTCGTCACCGGCAAGGACTACCGCTGCCTGATCATCAACGGGCGGATGGAGGCCATCGCCGAGCGGGTGCCGGCCCACGTCGTCGGCGACGGCGTGCACACCGTCGCGGAGCTGGTCGAGATCACCAACGCCGACCCCCGGCGCGGTGTCGGCCACGAGAAGATCCTGACCCGGATCACGGTGAACGCCGCGGCCCGCGAGCTGGTGAAGTCGCAGGGCTTCGAGATGGACGACGTACCGCCGGAAGAGACGATGGTGAAGCTGACCCTCACCGGCAACATGTCCACCGGCGGGATCTCGATCGACCGGACCTTCGAGGCGCACCCGGAGAACGTCGAGATCGCCGAGGAGGCGGCCCGGATGATCGGGCTGGACATCGCCGGCATCGACTTCATCTGCCCCGACATCACCCAGCCGGTCCGCGAGACCGGTGGCGCGATCTGCGAGGTGAACGCCGCGCCGGGCTTCCGGATGCACACCAACCCGACGATCGGCGATCCGCAGTACATCGCGAAGCCGGTGGTCGACATGCTGTTCCCGCCGGGCGCGACCAGCCGGATCCCGATCATCGCGGTGACCGGGACCAACGGCAAGACGACCACCTCGCGGATGATCAGCCACGTCTTCAAGGGGATGGGCCGCAAGGTCGGGATGACGTCGACCGACGGCGTCGTGATCGACGAGCGGTTGGTGATCCGGTCGGACGCCTCCGGGCCGAAGTCAGCCCGGATGGTGCTGCAGAACCCGCGCGTCGACTTCGCTGTCTTCGAGGTGGCTCGGGGCGGCATCCTGCGCGAGGGTCTCGGCTATCAGCGCAACGACGTCGCCGTGGTACTGAACATCCAGCCGGACCACCTGGGCATGCGTGGGATCGACACATTGGAGCAGCTCGCCGACGTGAAGGGCGTGCTGGTCGAGGCGGTACCGCGGAACGGCTTCGCGGTGCTGAACGCCGACGACCCACTGGTCCGCAAGATGCGGCGCAAGTGCTCGGGCGAGGTGGTCTGGTTCAGCATCGCCGAGCCGGGCACCGAGGTCCGCGAGTACATCGAGGGGCACTGCCGGCGCGGCGGTCGCGCGGTCGTGCTGGAGCGCTCCGACCTCGGCGACATGATCATCATGAAGCACGGCCGCCGCTCGATGCAGCTGGCCTGGACACACTTGCTGCCGGCAACCTTCGGCGGCCGGGCGATGATGAACGTGCAGAACGCGATGGCCGCCGCGGCCGCCGCCTTCGCCGCGGGCGCGCCGCTGCACGACATCCGGCAGGGCCTGCGCACGTTCAGTACGTCGTACTACCTGTCCCCCGGCCGGCTGAACGAGATCGACGTCGACGGCCGCACCGTGATCGTCGACTACTGCCACAACGCGCCCGCGATGCGGATGCTCGGCGACTTCGTCGACAAACTGGGCGACAGCCTGAACGCGTCGTCGGAGCTCGGCCGTTCGTCGCGGATCGCCGTCATCGCGACGGCGGGTGACCGTCGAGACGACGACATGCGCGAACTGGGCGAGGTCGCTGCCCAGCACTTCGACGTGGTGATCGTCCGCGAGGACGCCCGGCTGCGTGGCCGCGAGCGCGGCCGCACCGCCGAGCTCGTCGCCGAGGGCGTCCGCTCCGCGATGGAGAGCGGCGCCCGCTGCCGTCAGGTCGAACTGGTCCTCGACGAACTGACCGCGGTCCAGCACGCCCTGGCCCGGTCCAACCGCAGCGACCTGGTCGTCCTCTGCGTCGACCAGCACCAGCAGGTGCTGTCCCACCTCGAGTCGGTCTCGCACCTCGCCCAAGCCGGCGCCCGCTCCGGCGACGAAGGCGGCGACCCGGACTTCGTGAAGCCGGACGCCGAGCCGGAAGCTGACCAGTCAGCCGAATAACCCGTGGGTGAGCGGGGACACACTGCGTGTCCCCGCCGCCGGGAACTCGGGTGGGGTATGCGTCGTTGGCTTGTCCGTGAAGACGAAGCTGCTGATGGCCGGGCTGGCCGTCGCCCTCCCCTTTCTGCTGTCCTCCTGCGGGTCCTCGGATGCCAAGGGCTCGGATGCACCGCCGACGCAGGCGGCCGCGACGACGCCCGGCGTGCTGGTTGAGGACGCTTGGGTGCGCGCGACGGTCGGCGCGAAGGACACCTCGATGACGGCGGCGTTCATGGCGTTGACCAACCCCGGCAAGTCCGACATCTCGTTGACCTCGGCAACCTCTCCGGTGGCCGGGATGGTGCAGATCCACGAGATGGCGATGAAGGACGGCAAGATGGTGATGCAGGAGAAGGCCGGTGGCATCAAGGTGCCGGCCGAGTCGCACGCGCACCTCAAGCCGAGTGGTGACCACGTGATGCTGATGGGGCTCAAGCAGGCGCTCAAGCCGGGTGACGAAGTACCGATCACGCTGAAGTTCTCCGACGGCAGCTCGCACGATCTGACCGTCGCGGTGAAGGCGTTCACCGAGGAGGAAGAGCACTACCACCCGTCGGAAACGCCGAGCACCACCCCTTGACCGGACGCCCGTCCCGGCGGCAGCTCTTCGGGTACGCCGGAGCTGCCGCCGCGGGCGCCGCCGTCACCGGCGGCGTGGTTGCCCTGAGCAACGAACCGGCTGCCCAGCCGACCGCTGCCGCCGGCCCGGAGGCCACCCGCGTCATCAGCCCGTACGGCGATCACCAGCCGGCCATCGCGGCCGCTTCGCCGAAGCACGCCGAGCTGGTCGCGTTCACGCTGTTGGCCGGCACGGACAAGGCCGACCTCGGCCGGTTGCTGCGCACCTGGACCAGCGACATCGTCGCCCTCAGCGCCGGTCGCCCCGCCCCAGGGGACACCGCACCCGAGCTGGCCGTACCGGGTGTCACCCTGACGGTGACGGTCGGCTTCGGCCCGAAGGTCTTCGGCTTGAGCGGTCTCACCGACCGCCGCCCGCAAGGGTTCAGCGATGTACCGGCGATGTCGCACGATCGCCTGCAGCCCGGTTGGACCGGAGGCGACCTGCTGATCCTCGTCGGCGCGGACGACGCCGTGTCGGTCGTGCACGCCGTACGACGGCTGGTGGCTGATGCTGCGCCGTTCGCGAAGCCGCTGTGGCGACAGACCGGCTTCTGGAACAGCACCGCCCCTGACGGCAAACCAGTCACCGGCCGGAACCTCTTCAACCAGGTCGACGGCACCGGCAATCCCGCGCCGGGCACACCGGAGTTCAACAGCACCGTCTGGACCGAGGACGGCGGTACGACGCTCGTCGTCCGGCGCATCAAGCTCGACCTCGACACCTGGGACGAACTCACCCGCTCCGAGCAGGAGCGCTCGGTCGGCCGCAAACTCTCGAACGGCGCCCCGGTGACCGGCACGGCCGAGCACGACGAGCTCGATCTGGAGAAGCGGGACGCCGACGGCCGCCTGATGATCGCCGAGAACGCACACGCGCGACTGTCGCACCACTCGGAGAACGACGGCCGGCGGATCTTCCGCAAGGGCCTCAACTACGTGCAGGACACCGGCGCCACCCGCGAGTCCGGGCTGATCTTCCTGAGCTACCAGGCCAACCTGGTGAGCCAGTTCCTCCCGCTGCTCGCCCGCCTGGACGCGGCCGACGCCCTGAACGAGTGGACCACCACGATCGGCTCAGCCGCCTTCGTGATCCCACCGGGGTTCAGCAAAGACGGCTGGCTCGGTCAAGGCCTGCTGAGTTAGCCGGCGCGGAAGCTCAGGAACTTGGTGCTCGGGTAGCTGTGGAAATTGTTGGCCGGCTCGAGGTTCGCGGGACCGGTGCAGTTTGCGGTCCGGTACAGGTAGATGTCCTTGGTGCTCCAGTTGAACAGCGAGCCGGGGACGAAGGGGAGCACCGTGCAGGACTTGCTCGGCGAGGCGTAGTGGACGCTCCGGCCGCTGAACGACGTGGTCTCGTAGAAGCAGGCGACGCCCTGGACACAGGCGCCGGAGTCAGCGGTCTGGTCCTGGTACGCCGAGGCGGGAGTGATGCCGACCGCGACAACGGCGGCGGCAGCGGTGGCTCCAAGGACGAGGCGAAGTTTCACGAAAGATCCTCCGGGTGGGATTGCGTATTCCCTGACCCGCACAGCCTATGGTTGATCTTTCAGTCAAGCAGTCTTCACCGGCGTGCCGGGAGCAGCCGGCGCTTCGGCTCCTCGCGGTCGATCCAGTCCAGGTCGTCGGACAGAACGGCATCGTTGCTGCGGCCGTCGTCGGCGCCAGGAGCGGGCGGAGGCGGCGGCAACGCGCGGACCTTCAGCGCGACCATCGGGATCGCCAGCAGCACGGCCAGGACCAGCCAAGGCCAGTACTCACGCAGCAGCGGCTGGAAGGCGTCGAAGAACGCGTCGGTGCCTGCGGTGATTGCATCGTCCGTCGATCGCCCCTTGGCTGCGGTGATCGCCTGGATGCCGTCAACGATGGCGAACGACGTGAGGTAGAAGGCAGACAGCGGCAGCCACGAGTACGCCGAGGGCCAGCCGCGCCGCCAGCAGGCGGCGTACAGGAGGATGGTGAGGCCGATCGCGACGAGCAGTCCGTTCAACTGCCACAGCCAGCGCCAGTCCTGCAGTTCGTCGGCGGGCCGCAACGCATACCAAGCGACCGGCACCGACAACGCGAAGGCGGCGAGCACCGTACTGCGGTTGCCCAGAGCACCGAAGAACGCGCCGACGACACTTGCCACCAGCAACGTCACCAGCAATCCCTTACTGGACAGGGAATATCCGCTCAACCACCAGGCGCCACCGGCAACAACCAGGACCAGCGGTACTACGATCCGCACCCGGCCGACGATCAGACCGGCCAGCACTCCCCCGGTGAATCCACCCAGCACGAGCAGATCGAGCCGGGTTCCGACGAAGGTGGTCGAGCCGGCCGGCAGCCCGTTCAGATAGCTCGGCGCGAAGCCGGCCACGAACCAGACGGCGACTGCCGCCGGTATCGACCACAAGTAACGCATGCAGAACCCCGATCCGCCCCGGGCGGTGGGGACCCGGGATTAGTGCTGTGCTCGTTCGACCTTCGCCTTCAAGGTCTCCGGGTTATCGACGGTAGCCCCCTCGGACCGCAACCAGGCGTCAAGACTCGCCCGATCCTGCAAAGCCATCACCGCGACCACGTCACCGGCCTGCGCCTCGCGCACCAGCGCCTGCGCCGCCTCGAGCTCGGTCGGGAAGGACGGTACGTCGTCCACGCCGACCGAACTGGTGCCTTCCCGGAAGACGGCCTCGAGCTCGGCCGGCGCCCGGCCGCGCAGGTAGTCGCCCTTGTGGCCGATCACCACCCGGTCCGCGCCGCGGGCGCCGATCGCGCCCATCGCCGAGACCATCTCGTCGGCCCGGTCCCCCGGCGATCCCAGCGCGAGCAACAGCCGTCCGCCGGGCTGCCGGACGCCGTTCATGATCTCGATCAGCGCCTCCAGGCCGGCCTCGTTGTGCGCGAGGTCGATCACCACGGTGAAGTCGCGGACGGAGTACATGTTCATCCGGCCCGGGTTGTTCTCCGACGGCGAGAACGTGCTCAGGCCCTCGATCACCGCGGCCCGCGGCAACCCGAGGCCGAGTGCGGCCGAGGCAGCGGCGAGGGCGTTCTCGACGTTGTAGTGCGACAGCCCGGACAGCGTCATCGGGACGTCGACGACCTTTAGCAGCGGCTCGGCGTCACTGGCCTGGTCGAGCACGGTGATGAACCCGTCCAGCACCGTGGTCGCCCGGCCGCCTTCGTCCAGCACGCTACGGATCGACGGCGAGTCGGGATCGCGGGAGAACACCCAGCTCTTGGCCGGTGAGTCGAGCCGCATCGCGAACGTCCGCGGGTCGTCGCCGTTCACCACGCACCAGCCGCGCGGGCGGGTGATCTTGGTGATCACGGCCTTCACCTCGGCGAGCTGGTCGACGGTGTCGATCCCGCCCAGTCCGAGGTGGTCGGCGGTGACGTTGGTGACGACCGAGACATCGTTGTAGGCCACGCCGACGCCGCGGCGCAGGATGCCGCCGCGAGCCGTCTCGGTGACGGCCAGCTGGACACCCGGCTGCGACAGCACCTGACCGGCGCCGCTCGGGCCGGAGAAGTCGCCGTACTCGACCAGCTTGCCGTCGAAGTACACGCCGTCGGTGCTGGACCAGCCGGTGTGCAGGCCGGCCGCGCGACCGATGTGCGCGATCATCCGCGAGGTGGTCGTCTTGCCGTTCGTGCCGGTGACGGCGACGACCGGGATCTTCGGGCGCAGCGTGGGCGGCGCGTTGCCGGCCGGCTCGTTGCGGACCCGATCGCCGACACTGGCCACCAGCTCAGGCAGCTCGTCGGTGCCGAAGGCGTCGACCACCTCGACGATCGCCATCGCGAGCGCGCGGGCGCGACCCTCGTGCGCCCACGGGAACGCCACCACCAGCCGGTGTACGTCGTTCTCGGAGCGGACCCGTACGCCGATCCGCCCGATCCCCGCCTCGCGGGCGATCCGGCGCAGAATGTGCCCGACCACCCGGACGGCGAACCGCTGCCGGAAGCCCGAGCCGATCCGCCCGGGCCGGGTCGCGCCGAGCCCGAGGGCCTGCGCATAGGCCTTGGCGGCCGGAGCCGGGGCGTCGATCAGAGCCGACAGGTCGAGCGTGAGCTTGATCGCTGCCCGGCTGAAGTACAGGTTGGCCCCGTCGAGGACGCGGAGCTCTACCAAGGAGGTGGACACAGCTAGGCACCCATCGCGTGAAAGCCGCCGTCGACGTGGATGATCTCGCCGGTGGTGGAGGGGAAGAAGTCACTGAGCAGAGCAACGATCGTCTTGCCGGTCGGCTCGAGGTCGGCCGGGTCCCAGCCGAGTGGGGCCTGGTCCAGCCACGGGCCCTCGAACTTCTCGAAGCCCGGAATCGCCTTGGCGGCCAGCGTCTTCAGCGGGCCGGCCGAGACCAGGTTGCAGCGGATCCCCTGCGCGCCCAGGTCGCGGGCCAGGTAGCGCGAGGTCGACTCCAGCGCCGCCTTCGCGACCCCCATCCAGTCGTACCCCGGCCAGGCCACGCTGGCGTCGAAGGTCAGGCCGACGACGCTGCTGCCCCGGCTCATCAGCGGCGCGCACGTCACCGCCAGCGACTTCAGGCTGTACGCCGAGACGTGCACCGCGCGGGACACGTCGTCCCACGGACCGTCCAGGAACTTGCCGCCGAGGATCGTCTCGGGGTTGCCGTAGGCAATGGAGTGCACGACCCCGTCCAGCCCGTCGACGTGTTCGCGGATCGCGTCCGGCAACGCCGCCAGGTGGGCTTCGTCGGTGACGTCCAGCTCGATCACCGGCGGTGTCACCGGCAGCCGGCCGGCGATCCGTCTGGTGATGCCCAGCGCCCGGCCGAAGTTCGAGATCAGCACCGTGGCGCCTTGTTCCTGCGCCACCTTGGCGGTCGCGAAGCCGATCGAGGAGTCGAGCGTCACGCCCGCGACCAGGATCCGCTTGCCATCGAGGATGCCCACCGGCATGCCCTTTCTCACGAAGAAGTTGTCAGTGACCCATGCCGATGCCGCCGTCCACCGGGATCACCGCTCCGGTGATGTACCCGGCTTCGTCCGACGAAATCCACCGGACGACGTTCGCGATCTCCTCGACCTGGCCGAACCGGCCGAGCGGGATCTGGCCCAGGTACTGCTTCTGGGTCTCCTCCGGCAGTACGGCGGTCATGTCGGTCTCGACGAAGCCGGGAGCGACCACGTTGGTGGTGATCCCGCGGCTGCCGAGCTCGCGCGCCATCGAGCGGGCCATCCCGATCAGGCCGGACTTGCTGGCGGCGTAGTTCACCTGGCCGGGCGAGCCGAGCAGGCCGACCACCGAGGAGATGAACACGATCCGGCCGCGACGCAGCCGCAGCATCCCCTTGGCCGCCCGCTTGGCGACCCGGAACGAGCCGGTCAGGTTGGTCTGGATGACCGAGTCCCAGTCGTCGTCGGTCATCCGCAGCAGCAGCGTGTCGCGGGTGATCCCGGCGTTCGCGATCAGCACCTCGACCGGGCCGTGCTCGGCCGCGATGGTGTCGAACGCGACGTCCACCTGGGCGGCGTCGGTGACGTCGCACTTGACGCCGAGGAAGCCTTCCGGCGGCTCACCGCTGCGATAGGTGACCGCGACCTGGTCGCCGGCCTCCTTGAAAGCGGTCGCGATGGCCAGTCCGATGCCCCGGTTGCCGCCGGTGACCAGTACCGATCTCGCCACGTTTCCATCTCCTCACAGATTCACGTCCGCCGCCGTACGACGCTGCCGCACGAACGGTATCTCCCGACCCCGCCGGTACTGCGAACCGGGCGGCCCCGGCGGTTCGCAGTATCCCGGTCAGCAGGGTGGGATCAGGAGTCCTCCAGCCGGAAACCGACCTTCAGGCCGACCTGGTAGTGGTCGATGGCGTTGTCGACGATGTGACCGCGGATCTGGGTCACCTCGAACCAGTCCAGGTGCCGCAGCGTCTCCCCGGCCCGGGAGATCGCGTTCGTGATGGCCGCGTCGACGCCCTCTTTGGAGGTGCCGACGAGTTCGGTGACGCGGTAGGTGCGATCGGTCATGTCCGTTCCCTTTCGCCTGAGTAGGTCGCAACTTCTGCGGCGACGTACCGTTGGGTGTTGGTGAGGAGAATAGATGCCGAAACGACGTGAACGCGGCGGCGCAACAGTCATCACGGTGACGGATGCGCAGCCCGGCCGGTCGGAGGACCTGGAGTCCAGGATCTTCCGGTACGCCTGGATGATGTCGCTCCGTGTGGTGTGTTTCATCGGAGCCGTGATCGTCCCATCCCCGTGGCGCTGGATCCTGCTGGTCGGCGCCGTCTTCCTGCCGTCGGTGGCGGTCGTGCTGGCCAATGCGCACCGAACGGCCAAGGTCTCCGGCGGTGAGGTTTACCTGCCGCCGGCCCGGCCCGAACTCGGTTCGGAACACGACACCGAAAAGTGATCTGCGTCGGGACTGGATTCTCATGACGGATCCGTGTCAGAATCTGCGTGCTCTGAAGTTCACGGATGAAATTCAGGGTGTTGATGCGGCGTCGGACGGCTCCCCCCGTGGCTGTCCGACGTCGCTTCATTTTGCCCAGGCTATTGATTATTGAGTGGTCAGGAACAATTGCCCGACCCGACCGGAATGGCCTCCAGGAGACCCCGCTGTGAGCGATGACGTGAACACCGACGAGGGTCTGCCGACCGTCTGCTCTGCAAGGGGATGCGGCCAACCGGCGACCTGGTCGCTGCTGTGGAACAACCCCAAGATCCACACCCCCGACCGGCGCAAGACCTGGCTGGCCTGTGACCAGCACAAGGTGAGCCTGTCGGACTTCCTCGGCGCGCGTTCTTTCCTGCGCGAGGTCGAGCCTTTCCCGCAGCCGTAACCGGTACTCGTTACCGGGCTTCGGCGTGCGTTACACCGGAAAAAGTAAATTTCCGGTTTAGAAAGGGTTCAGCCGCCGATCGCGGACATCGGCCGGACCGGCTGCAGGAAGCTCGGATCGTTGATGCCATGGCCGGGGAGTTTGCCACGCATAGCGCGCCGCCAGCGGTCCGCCAGCTCCGCGTCGTCGGCACCCGCGCGCAACGCGGTCCGCAGGTCCGACTCGTTCCGCGCGAACAGACAGTCACGGACCTGGCCGTCGGCCGTCAGCCGGACCCGGTCACAGTCTCCGCAGAACGGACGGGTGACGCTGGCGATGATGCCGACCGTGGCCGGTCCGCCGTTCACGGTGAAGGACTCCGCCGGCGCGCTCCCCCGGGTGGCCGCATCCGTCCCGGCCAGGTCGAAGCGGGCGGCGAGCAGTTCGAGGATCTCGTCGGCCGTGATCATCTGATCGCGGCTCCAGCCGTGCTGGGCGTCCAGCGGCATCTGCTCGATGAACCGCAGTTCGTAGTCGTGGTCGAGGCAGAACTGCAGCAGCTCGGGCGCCTGGTCGTCGTTCACGCCCCGCATCAGGACGGCGTTGACCTTTACCGGCCGGAGACCGGCCTCGTGAGCGGCTGCCAGCCCGGCCAGGACGTCCTTCAGGCGGTCGCGCCTGGTGAGCTCCAGGAAGGTGTCCTGGCGGATCGTGTCGAGGCTCACATTGACCCGGTCGAGCCCCGCCTCGCGCAGCGCTTGCGCCTGGCGGGCCAGACCGATGCCGTTGGTGGTGATCGAGACCTGTGGGCGCGGCTCGAGTCGCGTAGTACGGGTGACGATGTCAACGACGCCGCGGCGCAGCAGCGGCTCGCCGCCGGTGAAGCGGATCTCGTCGACGCCGAGGTGGTGCACGGCCACCGAGACCAGCCGGACGATCTCGTCGTCGGTCAGCAGTTCCGGCTTCGCCAGCCAGTCCAGGCCCTCCTCGGGCATGCAGTAGGTACAGCGCAGGTTGCAGCGGTCGGTCAGCGACACCCGGAGGTCGGTCGCCACCCGGCCATAGTTGTCTGCCAGTCCGAGCGGGGTCGTGCTGGGCGCTGTCACGAGCCCCAGCCTACGTCGCGCCCGGCAGCCGCCCGCCGGGTATTTCGGTGGATGGCCTAAGTTCGAACTGTGCGTCGTCTGATGAATGTGCGGTGGATCACCGCCGCGCTGGTGATCCTGCTGCTCGCCGGCGCGTGCGTCGAGCTCGGCCGGTGGCAGCTGCACCGGCTGGATTCCCGCAAGGCGCACAACACGGTGATCCGAACGAACCTGGCCGCGCCGGCCACTCCATTGGCCGAGATCGTCGGTCCGCAGCGGGTGGTCGGCGAGGCGCACGACTGGCGTACGGCGACCGTCACCGGCCGGTACGACGCCACCAAACAGGTCGTCCTGCGCTATCGCAACGTCAACGACCGGCCCGGATTCGAGATCGTCACGCCGTTGCTGCTGTCCGACGGCACGGCCGTCCTGGTGGATCGCGGTTTCCTGCCCAAACAGGGCGGCGAGTTGGCGCCGGCGACGATTCCTGCGGTTCCGACCGGTGAGGTCACCGTGACGGGCCGGCTCCGGCGCAGCGAGCGCGGTGGGCACACCAACGGCGGTACGCCGTCCGAAGGCACCGCCCGGCTGATCAACGGGCCCGAGTTCGCGACGGCGCTCGGGCTGACGCTGTACGACGGCTATCTGACGGTGGACAAGCAGGAACCTGCCGCCGATCCGGCCTTCAAGGGGTTCCCCGGACCGGAGATCGATGGCGGGCCGCACTTCTTCTACGCCATGCAGTGGTTCCTGTTCGCGCTGTTGGCGATCGGCGGGCTGGTCTACTTCTCCCGCCGCGACGTGACCACCGAACAGCCGCCGACTGTTGCCGCTCACAACGAAGATGTGGCGCAGACCACTACCTGAGGCCTGTTGCCTGCGGCCACCACCGGCGTGTCGGCCGTTCACAGCAAGGAAATCCGCGGTCCGACGCTGACGGCAACTTCTGCCTGCTGAGACGCGAGTCCATCAAGTGAGATCGATGCCACCTCCCGCGGCGCGCGCTCCGGCGAGATGGCGCGACGTGAGGCAGGATGGTGCCGTGGACCTCGGACTTCGCGATCGCATCTATATCGTCACCGGCGCCAGTGGCGGACTCGGCTACGCAACAGCGAAAGCCCTGGCCGCGGAGGGCGCCAAGCTGGTGATCTCCAGCCGCAGCGAGCAAGCGATCTCGCGGGCGGCCGCGGAGCTCGGCGAGAACGTCGTCGGCATCCCGGTGGACAACGCCGACCCGGAGAGCGCCGAGCGGCTGGCCGCGACCGCGATCGCCAAGTGGGGTGCTCTGAACGGCGCCCTGATCAGCGTCGGCGGGCCCCGGCCCGGCACTGCGATGGACACCGAAGAGGACGACTGGCGTGCAGCCTTCGACAGCGTCTTCCTGGGCGGCCTGCGGATCGCCCGCTCGGTCGCCCGGGCCGGCACCGACGGTACGTCGATCGCCTTCGTACTGTCGTCCTCGGTGAAGTCGCCGATCAACGGCCTGGCGATCTCCAACGGCCTGCGCCCCGGACTCGCGATGATCGCCAAGACCCTGGCCGACGAGCTCGGCCCGAACGGTGTCCGGGTGAACGGGTTGATGCCCGGCCGGATCGCGACCGACCGGCTCAAGGAGCTCGACGGCAGGTCGGCCGACCCGGACGCGGCCCGGCGTACGGCGGAGAAGACCATCCCGCTGCGCCGCTACGGCAAGCCCGACGAGTTCGGCCGGGTCGCCGCCTTCGTCCTCTCCCCTGCCGCGTCCTACCTGACCGGCGCCATCATCCCGATCGACGGCGGCGCGCTCCGCAGTCTCTGACGGCCGGAGTCACTCCTCCGAATCCGGCGCTGGGTCCTTGGGCCGGTCCCGGTCCTTCGATGGCTGGACGCGCTTCGGCTCGCCGGGCATCTTCGGGTACTCCGGTGGGTAGGGCATGTCGCCCTCGCCGAAGTCGCGTTCGTGCTTGGCGGACAGCTCCAGGAGCGATTCGAGTGAGAATGCCTTCTCGCCGACGGCCGCATGCAGGTCGCCGACCTCGGCGAACCGGGCCGGCATGGTGAGCACATCGAAGTCGTCAGGCACCACCTCGGAGACCTCCTCCCAGCGCAACGGCGCCGAGACGCGGGCCCGCTCGTTGGGACGGACCGAGTACGCCGACGCGATGGTGCGGTCGCGGGCCATCTGGTTGTAGTCGATGAAGACGCGCTCGCCGCGCTCCTCCTTCCACCAGTTGACCGTCACCTGGTCGGGCATCCGGCGGGACAGCTCGCGGCCGACGGCGATCACGGCACGACGGGCCTGGATGAAGTCCCAGCGGGGCTCGATCGGGACGTACACGTGCAGCCCGCGGCCACCCGAGGTCTTCGGGTAACCCTCCAGGCCGTGCTCAGCCAGCAGCTCACGCAGTACCGGAGCGACTAGCGCGGCGCTCTTGAAGTCGGTGCCGGGCTGCGGGTCGAGGTCGATCCGCAGCTGGTCGGGCGAGTCCAGCTCGGGGCGGCGTACGGGCCAGGGGTGGAAGGTCAGGGTGCCGAGGTTGACCGCCCAGGCGACCACGGCCAGCTCGGTCGGGCAGACCTCGTCGGCGGGCCGGCCGCTGGGGAACTTGATCGTCGCGGTCTCGACCCAGTCGGGGGCGCCCTTGGCGACCCGCTTCTGGTAGAACGCGTCGCCCTTGTTGTCCATCCGGGTGGACAGCTTCGCGCCCTCGAACCAGCCGCCGGGCCAGCGCTCCAGCGTGGTCGGCCGGTCCCTGAGCGCGCCCAGGATGCCGTCGCCGACCGCGACGAAGTAGTTCACGATGTCCAGCTTGGTGAGGCCCCGGTCCGCGAAGTACGGCTTGTCCGGGTTGCTCACCCGGACGGTCCGTCCCGCGATCTCCAGCTCGATTGCCTTGGTCGCCGCCATGGCGTGACGCTATCGCCCGGCGGGGACAAAATGCCGTCCGCAGCACAGGAAAGGGAACTTTTCTCAACCCCTGGCCACCCTGGGTAACTGGGCGGTAACGTGCCAGCACCTCGTTCCTGGGGCGTGAGGCCCCCGGGACACCCTTGAAGGAGCGCGAGGATGAACAAATCCGCCCTGCTCGCCGCTGCCACCGCAGTGGCGACCGCAACCGCCCTCGGGCTCACCGGCGCCACCACGGCCACCGGCGCGCCCACGGCCGACCCGGCCCCGACCCCCGCCACCGCGGTCGTCCGGGCCAAGGCTGCGATCTCCGGGAATCTCGGCACCCTGAAAGCCACCACCGCCGACGCCTTCATGGTGAAGGACGTCATCGTGGACGCCGACGGCTCCAGCCATGTCCGGCTGGACCGGACCATCGGCGGCCTGCCGGTGCTCGGTGGCGACGTCGTCGTGCACCAGGCGAAGGACGGCGCGTGGAAGGGCGCCAGCCTGACCCTCGACCGGTCCGCGAACGTCGGCCGGACCCCCAAGATCAGCAGCACCACCGCCCTTGCCAAGGGCGTCGCCGGCAGTCTCAAGGCCGAGGGCAAGCCGTCCCTGGTGATCGAGGCCCGCAAGGGCGCGCCGCGGCTGGCCTACCTGGTCACCAGCGGCGGCACGCAGGCCGACGGCACCCCGAGCCACATCACCACCACCGTCGACGCGCTGACCGGCGCCAAGCTGGTCAGCGAGCAGCACATCGAGACGGCCACCGGTGACGGCAAGAGCCTGTACTCCGGCACCGTGCCGCTCGACACCACCGCAGTGACGGGCGGGTTCAACCTGACCGACGCGGTCCGCGGCGGTGGCACCACTCTCGACGCGCAGAACAAGACCGACTCGATCTTCTGCCAGATCCTGCAGATCGGCTGCCCGGTCGCGGCCAAGTTCCTGGACGCGGACAACCACTGGGGCACCGGCCTGAACACCGACCGGGCCTCGGCCGCGGCGGACGCGCACTACGGCGCGGCGACGACGTTCGACTACTACAAGCTGGTGCACGGCCGGAACGGCATCTTCAACGACGGCAAGGGCGTCCCGAGCAGGGTGCACTACGGCACCAACTACGTGAACGCGTTCTGGGACGGCAAGAAGATGACGTACGGCGACGGCGACGGCGTCGTCGCGGGCCCGCTGGTCTCGATCGACGTGGCCGGCCACGAGATGTCGCACGGCGTCACCTCGGCCACCTCAAACCTGACCTACTCCGGTGAGTCCGGCGGCCTGAACGAGGCCACCAGCGACATCTTCGGCACCGCGGTCGAGTTCTACTCCAACAACGTCAACGACCCGGGCGACTACTACATCGGCGAGGAGATCATGAAGGACCGCCCGGCCCTGCGGTTCATGGACAAGCCGAGCAAGGACGGCAACTCCAAGGACTGCTACTACGCCGGCATCGGCGACATCGACGTGCACTACTCCTCGGGGGTGGCGAACCACTTCTTCTACCTCGCCTCCGAGGGCAGCGGCGCCAAGGTGATCGGCGGCCTGCAGCACAACTCGCCGACCTGCAACGGGTCGACCGTCACCGGCATCACCCAGGCCAAGGTGGCCAAGATCTGGTACCGCGCGCTGACGACGTACTTCACCACCGGTACGACGTACGCGCAGGCCCGGGCCGGCACGCTCAGCGCCGCCACCGACCTGTACGGCGCCAACAGCCCGGAGCGGGCCGCCGTGGCCGCTGCCTGGTCCGCGGTCAGCGTCAACTGATCCGCTGATGTCGCCGGGGCCTGTCCCACTGGGGCGGACAGGCCCCGGCGATTGCGGCTGTCTCGATTGCGGCTGTCTTACGTCACACCGGCCCGGCGGGGTTTTGGTTGACCGGCCGCCGATACTGGGGACATGACTGATAGCACCAGGCAGTACGCAGTACAGAAGTCCGATCAGGAGTGGCGGGCCACCTTGTCGCCGGCGGAGTTCCAGGTGCTTCGCAAGGCCGGGACCGAGCGGCCGTTCACGGGTGAGTACACCGACACCAAGACCGTCGGCGTCTACAAGTGCCGGGCCTGCGACGCGGAGCTGTTCCGCAGCGAGAACAAGTTCGACTCGCACTGCGGCTGGCCGTCCTTCTTCGCCCCGCTGGCCGAGGACCGGGTCGAGTACATCGAGGACCACGACCTCGGCATGAAGCGGGTCGAGGTCCGCTGCGCCAACTGCGGCTCGCACCTCGGCCACGTCTTCGAGGGCGAGGGCTACGGCACCCCCACCGACCTCCGCTACTGCATCAACTCGGTCAGCCTCTCCCTGGCCCCGGCCGAGTAACACCCCGCTGGCACATACTGTGCGCCATGTGGATCGAGAAGATCAGTGGTTTGCTGCCCGAGGTGACCTTTCGCGAGCCGGCTGAGGCCGAGGCGTTGGCGGCCTGCGAGAAGGCCCTCGGGCACGAGTTGCCTGATGCGCTCAAGGAGTTGTTGCTGGCCAGCGACGGCGTCCAGGGCGCGTGGAGTCTCGACGTCGTCTGGCCGGTCGAGCGGATCCAGGCCGACAACCTGTACTTCCGCGGCGACGCCGACTTCGCCGAGCTGTACATGCCGTTCGAGCCGTTGATCTTCTTCGGGGACGACGGCGGCGGCGACCAGTTCGCGTTCGTCCGCCGGGGTGGGCGGTCTGACGTGTTCCGCTGGAACCACGAGGACGACAGCCGCAAGTGGGTCGCCAACAACCTCGAGGACTACCTCAAGCGGGTCGGCGACGAGACGATCGAGGACTGACGGCTCAGATCGGGGTCGCGAGAGCGACCGGGTTGTTGTCGGGGTCGGTGACGTAGGCCTGGCGTTCGCCCCAGGGCATGGTGGCCGGTTCCTGGAGGATCGGGTGGCCGGCGGCGCGGAAGGTCTCGACGGTGCTCTCGACCGAGTCGACGTAGACGAACAGCTCGAAGCGGGCGGCGGTGCCGACGTTGATGCCGAGCTGGGCCTCGGGCCAGCTGGAGTCAGCGATGCCCAGCGATGACTCGCCGCGCTCGAGGCCGACGTAGTGCGGGTCGCCTTCCAGCGGGAACTGGTAGCGCGACTCGTAGCCGAGCAGGGCGTAGAACTCGACCGATCGCCGGACGTCGGTGACGTACAGGACCGGGAACGCCTTGCGCTCGGTGGTCACGCCAGGTTCGCGATCAGGTCACTCAGCTCGGTCCGCTTGCCGGTGTAGAAGGGGACCTCCTCGCGGACGTGCCGCCGGGCCGTCGACGCGCGCAGGTCGCGCATCAGGTCGACCATCCGGTGCAGCTCGTCGGCCTCGAAGGCCAGCATCCACTCGTAGTCGCCGAGCGCGAACGACGCCACCGTGTTCGCCCGTACGTCGGGGTACGAGCGCGCCATCTTGCCGTGCTCGGCCAGCATGAACCGGCGCTCCTCGTCCGGCAGCAGGTACCACTCGTACGACCGCACGAACGGGTAGACGCAGATGTAGCCGCGCGCCTCCTCGTCGGCCAGGAACGCCGGGATGTGACTCTTGTTGAACTCCGCCGGCCGGTGCAGCGCGAGCTGCGACCAGATCGGCGCCAGGTGCTTGCCGAGCCGCGAGCGGCGCAGTACGTGGTAGGCCTGCTGCAGCGCCTCCGAGGTCGGCGCGTGCCACCAGACCATGAAGTCGGCGTCGGCACGGAAACCCTCGACGTCGTACCAGCCGCGGATCACCACGTCCTGGTCGGCGCCGAGCTTGGCCAGCTGCTCGTTCAGCTCCGCGGCCAGCTCCTCGCGGTCGACCTCACCGAGTGGCGACTCCACCTTGAACACCGACCACATGGTGTAGCGGATCACATTGTTCAGCTCGCGCGCCTTCGGCTTCGTCTCGGTCACGCTGCCATTGTCGCCAATGCGTTCACGCCGCCTTGCACCCGGGTTGGCCCTAGGCTCCGCCAGTACAGGTACACGAGAGGAAATCTCCATGAGCAGACTGCCCAGAGCGGCGTCGGTCCTGATCTGGCTGGCCACCCTCGCCCAGGTTCTGCTCGCAGTCGCCGACTGGCGCGACTATGCGGTGTACGCGGACAATCCCCAGGACTGGGACTGGGAAGCCATCCGCGCGGCAGACGTGATCCCGAGCGCCGCCACCTTGGTAGCGGCCGTCGTGTTCATCGTCTGGCTGCGCCGGGCCCGCGACACCTCGGAGCGGCTCAGCACGGCGCCGCACCGGCACGGCCGCGGCTGGGTGATCGCCGGCTGGCTGATCCCGGTCATCTCGCTCTGGTATCCCAAGCAGATCGTCGACGACATCATCACCGCCAGCACTCCGGCGAATGAGGAGTCGCAGGCGGATTCCCGCGGGATCCAGATCTGGTGGGGCACCTGGGTCGCCACCGTGCTGCTCACTGCGCTCCCGCTCGACCCGTCCAACGAGCCGACCACCCGGGACCTCCTCCTGGCAGCACTGAACTCAACCGTCACAGCCGTCCTGACCGTGGTCTGTGCGGTCTATGCCGTCCGGGTGGTCCAGCTGATCACGAACCTGCAGACCGAGAGGCCTGCAGATGTGCCTGCACCCGGCCTGCAGCCTTTCCAGCACTAGCCACGCAGGCAGCGATCCCCACACCCCGGTACGCCGCTCCGCACACCGCAAGCCCCGGCTGATCGGCAACAGCCGCCTCTACTCGGGCAACCCGGTCCAGGTGCCCCACCGCGTACTGCGGAAGCCCACCACCCCACCTGGTCACCAGTGACCCAACTACCGGCGTCTGCAGGCCCACAGCAGTGCGCAGGTCAGCAGCAGCGAGTGCAGTCAGCTCTTCATCCGACCGCTGCAACACGTACTCCTCACCAAGCCGCCCGACCGAGCAGCGCAGTACTGCGAGGTCTCCCCCGGCGTCAGCGGACCACTGCCACTTGGCATGCGAGTAGGTGGACGCCTTAATCGTGCGCCCCTCCACCGACGGCACCAGGAAGCCAGAGCCAGTAGCCGTCTCCGGCCAGCCCTCCTTGCGTACTGCGAGCGTGACAATCGCCATACTCGCGTACTCGATCGCTCCCAGCTCCGCAGCCGCCTGCGGCACCACCTCGGCCAGCATCCGACCCGCTGGTGAGGCAGGGACGGCTACGACCACCGCATCCCCCTGCAGCAACGTCGGGGCCGGCACCGGTCCGGTCTCCAGCTCGTAGCCGCCTGCAGTACGACGGATGCGCCGTACCGTCGCGTTGCGATGGATCTGCACACCGCGGGCCAGCAGATCAGTCTCCAGCGCACTGATCAGCCGGTTGATCCCACCCTTGATGCCGGCGAAGACCGGAGTACCAGCAGCATTCCGCCTGTCCCCGGCCTCGCGCAGCTCAGCCATTGCCGCCAGCAAGCTCGGCGCGGTCCGCAGCTTCGCATACAGATCCGGTACCGCCGCCGCCAGCGAGATCTCCTCGGCGCGACCGGCATAGACCCCGCCCAGCAGCGGATCGACCAGCTTGTCGGTGACGGCTGCACCCATGCGCTCGGCAACGAACCGCCCGATCGACACGTCCTCGGTCAAAGCAGGTGCCGTCAGCTCAGGCTCCTGCGCGACTGCCGCAGCGCCGTCCTCCCCGAGGACATCGACCGTCGCGGCGGCATCCGACGGCACGCCCATCACCGTGGGCGGGATGACCCGGATGCGGTCGCCGATCCACAGCCCGGCCGAGATCGTTGCCGGGTGCACCACGTCGTCGCCCAGCCCAACGGCTCGGATCAGCTCGACAGCCTCCGGGCGGCGAGCGAGTACCGACTCAGCCCCGAGGTCGACCGGAATGCCCTCCAGCGAAGCGCCGGCCAGCTTCCCGCCCAACCGCGGCGACGACTCCAGCACGGTGATCTTCGGCGGATTCGCTCCGGTCGCCAGCGCGTGCGCCGCGGCCAGCCCGCTGATCCCGCCACCTACGACAACTACCGACTGACGCTCCACGACCCCATCAGATCAGACGGTCAACGACCGGCTGTAGGTGAGGCCCGGGCGACCGCCGTACTCCTTCTCCCCGACCTCGACGAAACCCGCCCGCGCCAGCACCGCGCGAGAGGCGGCGTTGGTGAGGTTGGTCCCCGCGCGCAACTCCTTCAATCCGTACTCACGCGCAGCCAGCTCGCACACCGCGAGCACACCTGCCGTGGCCAGCCCGCGACCGGTGGCGTGCTCAGCGATCCGGTAACCGAGCTCGGCCGAGCCGTCGGCGACGTCGACCAGATTGACCCGCCCGACCACCCGGCCGTCGTCCTCCACCAGAACGTGGAAGTGCAGCTCGCCCGCATCCTGATCGGCCAGCAGCTCGGCATGCCGGGTGACGAACTCCTCGAAGTAGGCGTCACCGCGATCGGAGACGTGCGAGGCGAAGTACGCCCGGTTCTCCAGCTCGAAGGCCAGCAGCGCGGGAGCGTGGTCCACCCGGAGCCTCTCCAGCTCAGGCACGCTTCGACTTCTGCTGGACCGCCTTGACGATCTTGTCCAGCACCTCGGGGTCGGTGGTCGGCGGGACACCGTGGCCGAGGTTGAAGATGTGCCCGGGCGCCGCCTTGCCCTCGGCCAGGATCCGGTCGATCTGCGGCTCGATGGCGTCCCAGCCGGCGATCAGCAGGGCCGGGTCGAGGTTGCCCTGGACCGGCTTCGGCGCGCCGCTCGCCGCCGTGATCCGGCGTACGGCCTCGTCCAGCGGCACCCGCCAGTCGACGCCGACGACATCCGCGCCGGCCTCGCTCATCAGGCCGAGCAGCTCGCCGGTGTTCACCCCGAAGTGCAGCCGCGGTACGCCGTACTGCGCGAGCGCGTCGAACACCTTCGCCGAGTGCGGCTGGACGAACTCCGCATAGTCGCGCGCCGACAAGCCGCCGGCCCACGAGTCGAACAACTGGATCGCCGAGGCACCAGCCTCGATCTGCACCGACAGGTAGGCGATCGCGACATCGGCCAGCCGGTCGGCCAGCGCGTGCCACAGCTTCGGGTCGCCGTGCATCATCGCCTTGGTCTTGGCGTGGTCCTTGCTCGGCCCACCCTCGACCAGGTACGACGCGACGGTGAACGGCGCGCCCGCGAACCCGATCAGCGGAGTACCGCCGAGCTGCTGGACCAGCTCCTGCACCGACTCGGTGATGTAGGAGACATCGGCCGGCGTCACCGGGCGGACCGGCTCGAGGTCGGCCAGTGACTTCACCGGCGAGGCAACCACCGGGCCGACGCCCGGCTGGATCTCGAGGTCGACACCGACGGCCTTGAGCGGCAGCACGATGTCGGAGAAGAAGATCGCCGCGTCGACGCCATAACGGCGTACCGGCTGCAGCGTTATCTCTACGACGAGGTCGGGCCGCATACAGGACTCGAGCATCGTGGTGCCTTCGCGGATCGCCCGGTACTCCGGGAGCGAGCGACCCGCCTGGCGCATGAACCAGATCGGCGTGTGCGGGACCGGCTCACCTCGGGCGGCCCGCAGGAAGGCGGACTGCGTGGCAGCCGAGGAAGGCTGCGGGAGAGCATCGGTAGCGGTCAGTGAATGAGCAGGTTGCGTCGCGGGCACAAGGACGATGATCCCATGCCCGCAAGCTGTTACCGGCGCGTCGTCACCGGCGTCGGTGAGTAATCAGTCGTAGGCTGCGAAGCATGGGTGCCCGCAAGCAGGTCGACGCGCCACCCGCGGAATTTGCCGAGGCGCTCACGCAGTTGCGTGAGGCCCGGTTCAGGCCCGAGGTGTTCGTCGAGGAGATGCCCGCCCCGCAGCGGATCGCACCGCATGCGGCAGCGGTCAGTGCTGACGTGACTGTCGATGGCGACGATGTCGCCACCGGCCGCTTGGTCGTCCTCTACGACCCGGCCGGCAACGACGCCTGGCAGTCGACCTTCCGCTGTGTCGCCTACGTGCGCGCCGCGGTCGAGCCGGAGATGGTCACCGACGCGCTGCTCGGCGGCGTCGGCTGGACCTGGCTGATGGAGGCCCTGGCCGACCAGGGCGCGGAGTTCGTCGCCCCGAGCGGTACGGTCACTCGCGTGGTGTCCGAGAGTTTCGGCGGGATGGCCGATGACGAAGCGACGGCGGAGATCGAGATCCGTGCGTCCTGGAGCCCTGTCCCGGGCCCGGACGGGATGGCCGACGTGAGTCACCATGCCGAGGCTTGGGGCGAGGTGCTCTGTACAGCCGCGGGACTCCCGCCGGTTCCGCCGGGGGTGGTCGCGATGCCGACCCGGCGCGGTCAGCGGGGCAGATGAGCCCGGCCGATACCCAGCAGCAGCCCACGCCGGAGGATCCGGCCGAAGACCTCCCCCTGCTCGAACTGCGTGACGGACTGTCCGAGGTCATCGACACCGACCCGGCCCTGGCCGAGGTGGTCGAAGCCTTCCGGGCCGGCACCGGTCCGGTGGCCGTCGACGCCGAGCGCGCGTCCGGCTACCGCTACTCCCACCGTGCATACCTGGTCCAGCTCCGCCGCGAAGGTTCCGGCTCGGCACTGGTCGACCCGATCCCGTTCGGCGACCTGTCCTCGCTCGGCGACGCGATCATCGACGCCGAGTGGATCATTCACGCCGCGAACCAGGACCTGGCCTGCCTGGCCGAGGTCGGCATGGTGCCGCGCACCGTCTTCGACACCGAACTGGCCGGCCGCCTGCTGGGATACCCCAAGGTCGGACTGGCCTCACTGGTGGGCGAGGTCCTCGGCTACACGATGCGCAAGGAGCACTCGGCGGCCGACTGGTCGACCCGTCCGCTGCCGGGCCCGTGGCTGATCTACGCCGCGCTCGACGTCGAGATGCTGATCGAGCTGCGGAACGCGATCGAGGCCGAACTGCGCCGCGAAGGCAAGTGGGAGTGGGCCCAGCAGGAGTTCACCGCGATCCTCAACGCGCCGCCCCGTGAGCCGAAGGCAGACCCCTGGCGGCGTACGTCGGGCATGCATCGCGTGCGGAACCGCCGCAGCCTGGCCGTGGTACGGGCGTTGTGGGAGGCGCGCGACCAGATCGCGGCGTCGGCCGACATCTCCCCCGGCCGCATCCTGCCGGACGCGGCGATCGTCGAGGCCGCGGCAGCGATGCCGGTCGACCGCGACGCGTTGCAGCGCCTGACAGCCTTCAAGGGCCGCGGCGCGCACCGCCACATGCGCACCTGGTGGGAGGCGATCGAGCACGCTCGCCGCCTGCCCGACACCGAACTCCCCAAGCAAGGCCCCCGGTACGACGGACCGCCGCCGGCTCGCGCCTGGGCAGACCGTGATCCCGACGCGGCAGCACGCCTCTCGGCAGCCCGCTCGGCTGTCAGCGAGATCGCCGAGGCACACCGGCTGCCGACGGAGAACCTGCTCTCCCCCGACACGATCCGCCGGCTGGCCTGGACTCCCCCGGCCGAGGTGGACCTGACCTCGGTGACGACGTTCCTGCGCGAGCACAACGCCCGCGAGTGGCAGATCGGCCTGACCGGCGAGATCCTCACCGACGCGATCGCGACGGAAGCAGCACCGGCCACACCGCTCGAAGAAGAAGCCGACGACCCCACCGAATAGGTGACGCCGCCGGCCTCAGGCTGGTGGGTCAGGCGGGGAGCTGGGCCTCGATCGCGCTGACGACCTCGTCGGACTCCGGCAAGGTCTGTGGGCGGAAACGCGCCGCGACAGTGCCTTCCGGGGTCACCAGGAACTTCTCGAAGTTCCACTGCACGTCACCAGCGGCGCCGTCGGCGTCGGGAGTCGCGGTCAGTTCGGAGTACAGGGCGTGCCGGCCGTCGCCGTTCACCTCGAGCTTGTCGAGCATCGGGAACGTCACGCCGTACGTCATCGAGCAGAAGCTCTCGATCTCCTCGTTCGTGCCCGGCTCCTGGCCGCCGAACTGGTTGCAGGGCGCGCCGAGCACGGTGAAGCCGCGGCTCTCGTAGCGCTTCTGCAGGTTCTCCAGCCCCTCGTACTGCGGGGTCAGGCCGCACTTGGACGCGACGTTCACGACCAGCACTGCCTTGCCTTGGTAGTCGGCGAGCGAGGTGTCGGCGCCGTTGAGGGTCTTCAGCGAGATGTCGTACAGGCTCATCAAAATCCTTCGGTGGTAGGCAGGTGGCGGTTCAGGAAGGTTTCGGTGCGGTTCCACGCGAGTGCTGAGGACTCGGCGTGGTGGAAGGCGGGCATCGGGTTGTCGAAGGCGTGCCCGGCTCCCGGATAGCGGTAGATCTCGTTGTCCGGCCCGTCGACGGCCGCGATGATCTGGTCGACCTCGGCAGGCTTGAGGTACTCGTCGGCGTCGCCGAAGTGGTGCAGGCTGACCGCGTCCACGTCAGGTGCGAGCTCCAGCAACTGCGGCAGGGCAGATCCGTAGTAGCTGACCAGCAGATCGGCGGACGACGCGGCAGCCACGTTGAACCCCAGGCCGCCACCGAAACAGAGGCCGATGATCCCCACGCCCTGCTCGCGGCTGCGCAGGTAGTCCAGCGCGGCGACCGAGTCCGACACGGCCGTCGGCCAGTCGAGCCGCTGCACCAGACCGACCGCCTGGTCCAGGAGATCGGGCGCGGACTCGTCCAGCTCGGCGTCGTCCAGGCGCCAGTAGATCTCCGGCGCGACGACGTAGTACCCGAGGGTGGCCAGCTCGAGGCCGCGCTGCTGGATGTAGTCGGAGACCCCGAAGATCTCCTGGAGCAGCAGCAAACCCGGCCCGGTGCCGTCGGCAGAACCAAATTCCTGGGCGGGCATCAGCCCCGAGCCGGTATCAATCTCCAAGGTCACCCTTGGAGCCTACTGCGCTCTCAGCGACTCCCGCTGGTCAACCACCGCAGGTGCGGGGATCCACGCCTTGCACTCCTCGATGGCCGCGTTGAGCAAGTCGTAGAGCCGCCCGTCCGGGTTGGACACGCAGGCCTGCGAGATGCCCTCGACAGCGCAGGAGACAGCCCGTGGAGCCGTCCGGCGCGCGTAGTCCGGCGTACCGCGGTGTGGTCGGGCGGTGAACGTCCGGGCCCACTTCGCAGCCGCCGGCACTGCGTCGAGCGCCGCCTGGGCATCTGGGCGCAGACTGTCGAGTGGCCTGCCGTCCAGCGCAGCCAACTCGCGCTCCCCAACCAGCAGCGCGACAGCCAGGATGTACTGCCGCTCCTGCGACACCACCGGCAGCGCGTGCTCGATACAGATCGCCGTCACCCGCGGTACGACGTGTAGGTCGTCCGGGGTCAGACCGATCACCGATGGGATCAGTGGCGCCAACCGAGCTCGGCCGGCATCCGTGGTGCAGTCGTTGACGTCGCGGGCCACTCCGGCCAGCAGCGGATGGGTGCAGGCCGGGTGATCCGACCACGGCTCCCCCGCCAGATAGGACGCGAACTCCATGAAGCAGGCGCCCTTACGCGGATTACGGTGTTTGCCCCGCGACAGGACCGGGACGGAAAGTTCGATGTGATTCATCTGCGGCTCCAGAGACGCTCTTCGTCCCAGAATGCGCCCGATCGCCGCCCGATGCCACGGGTTGCGGCGATCTGCTTGTGAGCAGGGGCACAGGCGTGGCGGGTTGGGGTGATGTGTTACCGACGGGTAGCATCGTTCCTGCTCCCAGTCCTGAAGCACAGAGGAGGGCCTCGTGCCCCGTGAGATCCGCGATGTCGTCTTCGTCGACGGCGTTCGCACCCCGTTCGGAAACGGCAAGGCCACCGGTCTGTACGCCGAGACGCGCGCCGACGACCTGGTGATCAAGTGCATCCGGGAAATTCTCCGGCGCAACCCGTCGCTGCCGCCGGAGAAGGTGGAGGAGGTCGCCATCGCGGCCACCACCCAGATCGGCGACCAGGGCCTGACCATCGGCCGGACCGCCGCCCTGCTGGCCGGTCTGCCGAACACCACTCCGGGCTACTCGGTCGACCGGATGTGCGCCGGCGCCCTGACGGCGGTGACGACGCTCGCCTCCGGGATCGCCTTCGGCGCCCAGGACGTGGTGATCGCCGGCGGTGTCGAGCACATGGGCCGGCACCCGATGGGCGAGGGCGTCGACCCGAACCCGCGGATCATCTCCGAGAAGCTGGTCGACACCAGCGCGCTGGTGATGGGCTCCACCGCGGAGAACCTGCACGACCGGTTCCCCTCGATCACCAAGGCGCGCACCGACGCCTACGCGGTCGCCTCCCAGGAGCGCGCCGCCAAGGCGTACGCGAACGACCTGATCCAGCCGGACCTGGTGCCGATCGCGATCCGCTCGGCCGAGCACGGCTGGGGTCTGGCCACCGCCGACGAGCCGATGCGCCCGGGCACCACGCTGGAGGACCTGGCCAAGCTGAAGACCCCGTTCCGGCCGCACGGCCGGGTCACCGCGGGCAACTCCGCCGGGATCAACGACGGCGCCACCGCCGCCCTGCTCACGTCGGCCGAGGCCGCCGAGGAGCTCGGCCTGAAGCCGAAGATGAAGCTGGTCTCCTACGGCTTCGTCGGGGTCGAGCCCGAGGTGATGGGCTTCGGTCCGGTGCCGGCCACCGAGAAGGCGCTGAAGCTGGCCGGCCTGACCATCGACGACATCCAGGCCTTCGAGGTCAACGAGGCGTTCGCCGTCCAGGTGCTGGCCTTCCTGGAGCACTACGGCATCGCGGACGACGACAGCCGGGTCAACCCGTACGGCGGCGCGATCGCCTACGGCCACCCGCTGGCCTCGTCCGGCATCCGGCTGATGACGCAGCTGGCCAAGCAGTTCGAGCTGCGGCCCGAGGTGCGCTACGGCCTGACCACCATGTGCGTCGGCCTCGGCATGGGCGGCACCGTCATCTGGGAGAACCCGAACTTCGAGGGGAACAAAGCATGAGCGACCTGCAGAGCCTCATCGACGAGGCCGTCGCGATCGAGAACGACGAGCTCGTCACGCTCGCGCCGAGCCGCGACGTGGTACTGCCGAACAAGGCCGGCCTGCTCGCGCTGATCACCCTCGACAACGGTCACGACCACACCAAGCCGAACACCTTCGGCCCCAAGGGTCTGGCCGAGCTGAACAAGGCCATCGACGCGGCGCTGGCCCGTGAGGACGTGGTCGCGATCGGCGTCACCGGCAAGCCGTTCATCCTGGCCGCCGGCGCCGACCTGAGCGGGGTGCCGAAGCTGGCCGGCCGCGAGCAGGCGCTCAACCTGGGCAAGATCGGCCACGGCGTGATGCGCAAGCTGGTCGACGGCGGCAAGCCGTCGTTCGCCTTCGTCAACGGCGTCGCGCTGGGTGGCGGCCTCGAGGTCGCGCTGCACGCGCAGTACCGGACTGTCTCGGTGGCGGCGGGGATGCTCTCCACCCCGGAGGTCTTCCTCGGTCTGCTGCCGGGCTGGGGTGGCAACTTCCTGCTGCCGAACCTGATCGGCGCGGACAAGGCCGTCAAGGTCGTGGTCGAGAACGCGCTGAACCAGAACAAGATGCTGAGCGGCCCCGAGGCGGTCAAGCTCGGGATCGGCGACGTGCTGCTGGACTCGGCCGACTTCCTGGAGCAGTCGCTGATCTGGGCCAGCAAGGTGCTCACCGGCGAGATCACCGTGGAGCGACCGGAGATCGACCGCGGCGAGGCGTGGGACGCGGCCGTTGCCCGCGGCAAGGCGTTCGCCGACCTCAAGGTGAGCGGCGCGGCGCCCGCGCCGTACCGGGCGCTGGAGCTGATCGCGGCGGCCAAGGACAACGACCGTGATCGTGGTTTCGCGGCCGAGGACGAGGCGCTCGCCGACTTGATCATGAGCGAGGAGCTGCGCAGCGGCCTCTACGCCTTCGACCTGGTCAACAAGCGCGCCAAGCGGCCGGCCGGGGCGCCGGACAAGTCGCTGGCCCGCCCGGTCAACAAGGTCGGCGTCGTCGGCGCCGGTCTGATGGCGGGTCAGCTGGCGCTGCTGTTCGCGCGCCGGCTCGAGGTGCCCGTGGTGCTGACCGACCTCGACCAGGAGCGGGTCGACCGCGGTGTCGGCTACGCGCACGGCGAGATCGACAAGCTGCTCGGCAAGGGCCGGATCCGCCCCGACAAGGCGAACCAGCTGAAGGCGCTCGTCACCGGCTCGGTGGACCGCGCGGTCTTCGCGGACGCGGACTTCGTGATCGAGGCCGTCTTCGAGGAGCTGCAGCTGAAGAAGACGATCTTCGCCGACCTGGAGAAGATCATCCGGCCGGACGCGATCCTGGCTACCAACACCAGTTCGCTGTCGATCACCGAGATGGCGGCGGACCTGGCGCACCCGGAGCGGGTGGTCGGGTTCCACTTCTTCAACCCGGTCGCGATCCTGCCGCTGCTGGAGATCATCCGCGCCGGCCAGACCGACGACGCCGCGCTGGCGACGGCGTTCGCGGTCGGCAAGAAGCTGAAGAAGTCCTGCGTGCTGGTCAAGGACGCGCCGGCCTTCGTGGTGAACCGGCTGCTGACCCGCTTCCTCGGCGAGGTCAGCGCGGCGGTCGACGAGGGCACGCCGATTCCCGAGGCGGACAAGGCGCTCTCGGCGCTCGGCCTGCCGATGCCGCCGTTCGTGCTGCTGCAGCTGGTCGGCCTGCCGGTCGCGCTGCACGTCGCGGAGACGATGAACCGGGCGTACCCCGACCGGTTCGCGGTCTCGGAGAACCTCGCCAAGGTCGTTGCCGCTGGCAAGAGTTCCTTCTACACCTGGAGCGCCGAGGGCAAGCCGTCGGTCGACCCTGAGGTCGCGGCTCTGGTGACTGTCGGCGACAAGCCGTCCGGCGCCGAGGAGCTGCGCAGCCGGGTGCTGACGGCACTCGCCGAGGAGATCCGGATCATGCTCGACGAGGGTGTCGTGGCCGAGGCGCAGGACATCGACCTGTGCCTGCTGCTCGGGGCCGGCTGGCCGTTCCACCTCGGCGGCATCACGCCGTACCTGGACCGCAGTGGGATCGCCGAGAAGGTCAACGGCAAGCGGTTCCTGGCCAAGGGCGTCGCCGGCGTCGCGTAGTACCTCAGACTGCTGGGGGTCGGTGCGGTGCCGGAAGCCCGCTCCGGCCCCCAGCATTTTCTTCTCATCGCAACACTGTGTGCGGAACTTCCACGGTCGGTCACCAGTTGTCTCTTGTGGACGTCACCACAGCTGGGGAGAAGATGAGCAAGCGCGAGGAACAGAAGTCTCAGGCTCGGGAGAAGGCGGCCGCACTCGCGGCCACCCAGGCGCGGGCCGAGCGCCGCCGGCGGTTGATCCTCGCGATCGGCGCCGTCGTGGTCGTGGTCGTGGTGATCGGCGGACTGGTCGCCGTCCGCCTCGCCGGTGGCGGCAAGAAGGACGAGGCGGCCAAGCCCTCCGGCACGGCCGACACGAACCTCATCTCCACCATCGCGGGCATCCCGGCCGAGACCTTCGCCGCGGTCGGCAGCGACGGCGTACAGGCTGCGCCGGCGGCCATCACCGCCCCGGCCCTGACCGCCGGCGGCAAGCCGAAGGTGCTCTACATCGGCGCCGAGTTCTGCCCGTACTGCGCCGCGGAGCGCTGGCCCGTCACGGTCGCGCTCTCCCGCTTCGGCACCTTCAGCAACCTCGGCACCACCCACTCGGCCGCCGCCGACGTCTTCCCGAACACGGCGACGCTGTCCTTCCACGGCGCGAGCTACACCAGCCAGTACCTGTCCTTCACCGGTGTCGAGACGACCACCAACGAAGAGGTCAACGGGCGCTACGCCCCGCTGGACACGCCGACCGCCGAGGACCAGAAGACCTTCGACACCTACAACAAGCCGCCGTACGTGCAGAGCGGCGGGTCGATCCCGTTCGTCGACCTCGGCAACAAGTTCGTCTCCTCCGGCGCGACCTACACCCCCGAGGTGCTGGCCGGGAAGACGCAGGCCGAGATCGCAAACGCGCTCAAGGACGCGAACAGCCCGATCGCCAAGGCCATCGACGGCTCGGCGAACGTCTACACCGCCGCCCTGTGCAACCTGACCAACAACCAGCCCGCCGCCGTCTGCTCGACCGACGTGGTCAAGGCGGCGGCCGGCAAGCTCGGGAAGTCGTGAGCTCGACCGCCCGGCTCACGACGGGTCGCAAGCCGCTGGGCTGGATCTCCTGGGCCACCTTGGTGCTCTCGATCGCGGGAGTCGCAGTCGCGGCGTACCTGACGTACGAGCACTTCACCGCCGGTACGACGCTCGCCTGCCCCGACACCGGGGTGGTCAACTGCATGAAGGTCACCAGCAGCGAGTACTCCAAGCTGTTCGGCATCCCGGTCGCGCTGCTCGGTCTGGGGTTCTTCGTCGGGATGACCGCGTTGTCCGTGCCACCGCTGTGGCGGACGGCGTCACCGTGGCCGAGCCGGCTGCGGCTGGCGGCGGTCGTCGTGGGCGTCGTCTTCGTCTGCTACCTGATCTGGGCCGAGCTGTTCCAGATCGACGCCATCTGCCTGTGGTGCACGGTGGTCCACGGACTCACGCTCGTGCTGTTCGGCCTGGTGGTCATCCGCCAGGCGCTGCCACCGCTCGAGGACTAGCCCCGGAACTTCTTGACCGCGTTGACCAGCTCGGCCGGCGTCTTGCCCGTGTGCTTCTTGATGATCGCCGCGTACGCCGCCGGGCTGGTGTCGTGCAACGCCAGATCGGTGTAGAGCGACGCCATCCCCTTCACCCCTTCGGTCGACACCAGGTACTCCGTCGCCCACCAGGCCTGCCCGTACGACCGGTCGCCGTCCGCGTCGAACTGGGCCTCCCCCGGCAGCACCTTCATCGACGGCAGGTACTTCGTCCTCACCGTCTTGCGATACGGGTCGACCGTCCAGTTCGGGTCGTCCTCGATCGACCGGGCCCGCACGTACTCCGCGACGCCCTCGACCAGCCAGACCGGCGTCCGGACCCCGATCGGCACCGTCGCGACATGGGTCATCTCGTGCACCAGCAGGTCCTCGTCGAGGGTCTTGCGGACGGCCGGGTTGATGACGATCCGGCTGCCGACCGGCGCGACCGCCTTCACGCTGAGCGGCTCACCGTCGTACAGGGTGACGGCCTTGGCCGCGATCGTCCAGCCTGCGCCGGTACCGGCGGTCCACAGCATTGACATCACGTTCGGCTCGGACATCGCGACCACCATCACCGCGCCGTTCCAGGGTCTCGGCCAGTGCCGGCGGACGGCGGCGACCGCGGTCTGCGAGACCCCGCCGATCGTCCGGCCGAGCGCCGACTCGGTCTTGTCGACCACCACGACCACCTTGCCGCGGCGGATCACGGCGATCGGCTGGAAGTCCCACGGCTGCCGATGGCCGTCCTCGCTCAGCGTCTCGTCGATCGCGTCGTCGGCGACCAGGATCCAGCGATTGCCCTGGGCTACAAAGGTGTAGCCGAGATCGGTCTGCACCGGCTTGGGATCCAGGCCGGCCAGCTGGTAGCGCATCATCACCCGGGTGGAGAAGGCGCTCTTGCCGTACTTCGCCACCATCGCGGGCGCGGGCCGCTCGTCGGCGGCGAAGTACCGCAGGGTGGTGAAGCGGAACTGCCTGAGGTTGCCGAAGAGGACGCGCTGCTCGGCCACGAGTTTGGGTTGCCTGGGGTCGACCGAGGCGAGGAACGCCTTCAGATCCCCTTTGAGGACGGCGGTAGCGCGCTGGGCGAGGATCGCGTCGAGCGCGCTCTTGCGCGACTTCGCCGGGCCGGCGCTGATGCTGCCAGGGGCTTCGGCGGCGGCCGCAGTACCGCCTGGGACTGCGCCGTGATCCGGCCTGGTCGCGACGACGACACCGGCGGCACTCGCCAGCACCAGCGCGGCCGCGCCCGCGAACAGGCGTCCCCGCTGCATCACCATGCCCCGCTCCTCACCCCCAGGCCGGTCGGACGATATTACTCCCCGAACGACCGAAAAGGCCGCGTCCCCGGAACGAGGACGCGGCCTTTCAGAAGCGGTCGAGCGTCAGGCCTTGGTGCTCTCGCCGGTCCGCTCGGTGTGGCCGACCCGGCTCTTGCGGTAGCCGTAGACCGCGTAGACGATGAAGCCGAGCGCCATCCAGACCAGGAACCGGATCCAGGTCTCCAGCGACAGGTTCAGCATCAGGTAGATGCAGATCAGCGCCGCCAGCAACGGCACCACCGGGTTGCCCGGGACCTTGAACGAGCGCTGGATGTCCGGCCGGCTCCGGCGCAGCAACGGCACCGCGATCGAGACCAGCGTGAACGCGGCCAGGGTGCCGATGTTCACCATCTCCTCCAGCTTGCCGATCGGGGTGACGCCGGCCACGATCGCGACCGTGACGCCGATGCCGATCGTCAGCCGGTACGGCGTACCGAACTTGGGGTGCGTCTTGCCCAGCTTGGCCGGCACCAGGTGGTCGCGGCTCATCGCGAACACGACCCGCGCGGCGCCGATCATCAAGGTCAGCACCACGGTGGTCAGACCGGCCACCGCGCCGGCCGAGATGAGCGTCGCGAAGCCCGGCTTGCCGACCGACTTGAACGCCTCCGCCAGCGCCGCCTCGCTGCTGATGTCGGTGTACTTCACCATGCCGGTGATGACGATGCAGACCAGCACGTAGAGCACCGTGCAGATCGCCAGCGAGCCGATGATGCCGCGGGGCAGGTCGCGCTGCGGGTTCTTCGCCTCCTCCGCGGTCGTCGCGACCACGTCGAAGCCGATGAACGCGAAGAACACCAGCGAGGCGCCCGAGATCAGGCCCATCACGCCGAACGTCGACGGCGCCCCGGTGATCCACTGGATCAGCGGGGTGGTGATGTCGGCCTCGCCGCTCTCGGCCGGGATGCCCGGCGGGATGAACGGGCTCAGGTTGGACGCCTTGACGTAGAACAGGCCGGCGATGATCACGAACAGCACCACGAAGAGCTTGACCGCGACCAGCACCAGGTTGACCCGCAGCGACTCCTTGATGCCGATCGTGGCCAGGATCGTCAGCACGATCACCAGCAGCATCGCGAGCACGTTCACGTGACTGTCCGGGCCGATCGACTCGGGCCAGCCCAGCCCGATCTGCTCCAGGAACAACGCGGCGTACGTCGACCAACCCTGGGACACGACGCTTGCCCCGAGCATCAACTCGAGCAGCAGGTCCCAGCCGATGATCCAGGCGAAGATCTCGCCCAGCGAGAAGTAGGAGAACGTGTACGCCGAGCCGGAGACCGGCACGGTGGAGGAGAACTCCGCGTAACACAACGCGGCCAGCCCGCAGCAGATCGCCGCGAACACGAACGACAGCGCGATGCCCGGACCGGCGAACGCGTGCGCGGCCCGGCCGGTCAGGGTGAAGATACCGGCGCCGATGATGACGCCGATGCCGAAGACGGTCAGGTCGAGGGCGGTGAGGCGTTTCTTGAGCTGGTACTCCGGCTCGTCGGTGTCCGCGATCGACTGCTCGATCGTCTTGGTTCGCAACAGACTCATCTGTACGCCTCCTCAAACTCGGACGGAACCCCCCGAGCCTGCCAACCTGACGGCCCGAGGTCAAACCGCCACTCAGCGTTGAGGCTCGTACTCCTTGAGGTAGATCCAGAGTGTCGCCTCGGTGAACCCGGTGCGGGTCAGCAGGATCCGGTCCCGCGACGCCTGATCGGTACCGTGCCTGGCCAGATCCTCGTACAGCTCCTCGACGTCCGCCAGCCCCAGGCGCTTCACCAGGAAGCGGACGGCCAGCCAGCTCACGCCGTACACGTCGGTGGTGCTCTGGTAGAAGCCCGCGTCCGACGGCAGGGCCGTGAGCAACGGCAGCGCGTCGTCGATGACCTCCTGCTCCCACTTGCCGACCTCGTTGGGTCCGCTGATGGCTTCGATGCCACGCCAGGAGACGTACTCCGCGGCGCCCTCGGCCAGCCAGAGCGGCTCGTAACCGCCCAGGTCGGCGGTCGCGACGTGGGTGATCTCGTGCGACAGCAGGATCTCGTCGACGTCGTCGCGCTGGTTCGGGTTGATCACGATGTAGGCGCCGGCGACCGTACCGTCGGCGGTGTCCTGACCGGGCAGCGAGGAGAAGGTCGAGCCGGCGCTGGCCGCGGACTCGATGTCCTCGTCGGCGAACCGCGCGTCCCGGACGTCGGTGTCGTCGAGGGCCGCGATCAGCACGGTGCCCCGCCACTTGCGCGGCCAGTACGCGGTCACCTCGCCGAGCGCCTCGGTGGCCTCGGCAACGATCGACCGGCCGCGCTGGGTGTCGCCCTTGTCGACCAGGACCAGGACGCGCGGCGCGCGATGCACCTCGAAGCGGCCGAGGTCCCACGGCTCCTGATGCGCGCCCGGCCCGAGGTCCTTGTCAAGGTCGTTGTCGTCGGCCATGATCCAGCGGCCGCCACGGTGCACGAAGGAGTAGCCGAGCTCGGTGGTCACCGGGGCCAGGTCGACCTCGTGGATCTGGTAGCGCATCAGCACCCGGACCAGGTACGTCGTGGGACCGTGCTCGCGGACCGCCGCCTGGTCGAACCGCTCCTCGGCCTGGCTGTAGCCGATCTCGTCCAGGCCGAGCTCGACCAGGTTCGCGAACAGCACCTTCTGCGCCTGCCGCAGTTTGGTGTTCGCCGGGTCGACGTCCTGCAGAAACAGCTTCTCGTCGACGGTCCGGACGGCCTTGGCGCGGCGGAGCAGGATCGTGTCGACGGCCAGCCGGCGAGCGGCGATCGCGGCGGCCGTCTTGGACTGCGGCCGGCCGGTCTGGCTCGGCTTGGTCGTCGGCGGCTTGGTGAAGGGCGCGCTCGGCCTGGCCCGGGCATCCCGCTCGCGGTCGTCGACCGCGTAGATGACGCCGGCGGAGACCACGGCCACGGCAACAAGCAGGCCCAGCCAGCGGCGGGGCCCGTGGGGCGGAGCCTCAGCGCCGGACGGAGCGGCGCTAGGTGGTGTCGAACTCACGTCGGGTCGATTCCTCCGGTCCGCCCGTCTGCTACAGCCCGGCTACCCTACTCGGTCCTGCGAATTCCACCACCGACACGCCGGGTATACAAGTTGCCCCAGTTTGCCCCGACCTGCCCTAGCGCTTGGCGGCGGCTTTCTTGAGCTCCAGGAAGAGGCCTGCCTCGGTGATTCCGAGGTGCTCGATCATGATCCGGTTGCGCTCGGCCTGGGTGGCGCCGAGGGCGGCCATCTCCTGGTACAGGGTGCCGAGCTCGGTCCCGCCGTACTTCGTGAAGACGTAGTCGACCGCCAGCCAGGACATCGGGTAGGAGACGGCCGAGTTCTTGAAGAACACTCCGTCCGCGGGCAGCGCCTTGGCCTTCGCCAGGTAGCGCGTCTCGACCTCCTTGCGGTACTTGTCCAGCGCAAGGTCCTTCGCGCCGTCCATCGGCAGGAACTCGACGTACGTCGCCGCGCCCTCGACCAGCCAGCGCGGCGCGTAGGCCCCGTACGGCGCGGTCGCGACGTGGGTGAACTCGTGCGCCAGCGTCCGGGCGTCGACCTTGGCCCGGTTACGCGGGTTGATCACGACGTACGAGTCGGCCCGCTCCCCCAGCGCCGTCTTCTCCCCCGGCAGCGTCCGGTAGACCCAGGTCGCCATCGCGAGCGCGTCCTCGGCGTTCTTCGGCAGGGTGTAGTCCGCGCCGCGGACGATCTTGTCGTCCAGCGCGATCACCACGCCGGAGCCAGTCCAGCCGCCGGGCCAGCTCTTGCTCACCGCCTGGACCGCGCTGAGCGCCTTCGCGGCCAGCCCGTCGGCGAGCTTGTCCTGGTCGCGCTCGACCACGATCAGGACCCTCGGCACCCGCTTGACCAGGATCTCGCCGAGGTCCCACGCCTCCTGGTGCGAACCGCGCGGCAGCAGCCGGTCCATGTCCGAGTCGGAGACCAGCAGCCACTCGCCGTTGGCCTTCTGGGTGAACGTGTAGCCGAGCATCGTCCGGACGGGCTGCGGGTCGATGCCCTTGATCTGGTACGTCATCGCCACCCCGACCAGGTACGTCGAGGGGCCGTACTTCTCGACCAGCCGCTCGTCGAACTGCTCCCGGAGCTGGTCGTAGCGCAGGCTCTGGAAACCGAACTGCTGAAGGTTCTGGAACAGCAGCTTCTGCCGGGCGACCAGCAGCTTGTTGGCCGGGTCGACGTCGCGCAGGAACTCGGCGGCGTTGTTCTGGCTGACCGCTTGGGCACGGCGGACCAGCACCTTGTTCACTCCGGCGGCGCGCGCGGTCTCGTCGACCTCGGGCGCGCCGGTCTTGGCCGACGTGACGCCGGCACCGCCGGCCTTGTCGGCGCTGGACCTGTGCAGGGCAAGACCACCGGCGACAGCACCGGCTACGAGAACCAGCGACAGCAGCACCGGCCAGAGCCGGCGCTTGCGGGGAGCCGCGGAGTGACGTCCCCTCGCTGGTCCTCCGTCAGGCCCCGCTCGGCCTGCCGCTCGCGGTGTCTGACTCACTGGTGATCGCGTCCCCTTGCTTGGCGATCATCTCTATCACGTCACGGGCCAGCCCTTGGCCCGTCAATCCGATCCGCTGCAGGATGACGTCCCGCTTGGCGTGGTCGAGGAACTCCTGCGGGATTCCGAAGTCGCGCACCGGGGTGCTGACCCCGGCGTCGCGCAGCGCCTGCGAGATCGCCGCGCCGCAGCCGCCGGCCCGGCCGTTGTCCTCGATCGTGACGACGAACTTGAACTTGCCCGCCAGCTCGATCAGCTTCGGGTCGACCGGCTTCACCCAGCGCGGGTCGACGACGGTGACGCCGAAGCCCTGTTGTTGCAGCCGGGTCGAGACGTCGACGGCGGTGGCGGCCATCGAGCCGATGCCGATGATCAGCACGTCGGTGCCGGTGCGCACCAGCACGTCGCAGTCGCCGACCCGGTCGATCGCGTCGATGTCGGGGAACACCTCGCCCTTCGCGTACCGCAGTACGGTCGGGGCGTCGTCGACCTCGATCGCCTCGTTCAGCAGCTCGCGCAGGCGGCTGCCGTCGCGCGGCGCGGCCAGCCGCAGACCCGGCACGATCTGGAGCAGCGACATGTCCCACATGCCGTTGTGGCTCGCGCCGTCGTCACCGGTGACCCCGGCCCGGTCGAGCACGAAGGTGACACCGCACTTGTGCAGCGCGACGTCGAGCAGCAGCTGGTCGAAGGCGCGGTTCAGGAAGGTGGCGTAGAGCCCGACGACCGGGTGCAGGCCGCCCATCGCGAGGCCGGCGGCACTGGTGACCGCGTGCTGCTCGGCGATCCCGACGTCGAAGATCCGGTCCGGGAACTCCTTGGCGAACGGCGCCAGGCCGGTCGGGTGCAGCATCGCGGCGGTGATCGCGACCACGTCGGGCCGGCGGTGGCCGATCTCGACGATCTCGTTGGCGAACACGTCGGTCCAGCCCCGCGGCTTGGTCTTCGGCCGGACCTGGTGGAAGTTGTCCTCCTCGTCCTGCTCGGCGGCGGCGTACCCGAAGCCCTTCTGGGTGACCGCGTGCACGATCACCGGGCCGCCGAACGCCTTCGCCTTGGCGAGCGCGTCCTCCATCGCCTGCCGGTCGTGCCCGTTCACCGGGCCGACGTACTTGAGGCCGAGGTCCTCGAACATGCCCTGCGGGGCCAGCATGTCCTTCAGCCCCTTCTTCACCCCGTGCAGCACCTCGTACATCGGCGGACCGACGTACGGGGTCCGGCCGAGGTTGGTCTTCACCAGGTCGAGGATCTTCTCGTACCGCGGGTTGGTGCGCAGGCTGGTCAGGTGGGTGGCCAGGCCGCCGACGGTCGGGCTGTAGGACCGCCCGTTGTCGTTGACGATGATGACCAGCTTGAGGTCCTTGGCCGCGGCGATGTTGTTCAGCGCCTCCCAGGCCATCCCCCCGGTCAGGCCGCCGTCGCCGATCAGCGCGACCACGTGCCGGTCCTCGCCCCTCAGCCGGTACGCCTTGGCCAGGCCGTCGGCGTACGACAACGAGGTCGAGGCGTGGCTGTTCTCCACCACGTCGTGGTCGGACTCGCTTTGACTCGGGTACCCCGAGAGGCCGTCCTGCTGACGGAGCGTGTCGAACTTGCCCGCTCTACCGGTCAGCAGCTTGTGCACGTAGGTCTGGTGCCCGGTGTCGTAGACCAGCCGGTCACTGGGCGAGTCGAACACCCGGTGCATCGCCAGCGTGATCTCGACCATGCCCAGGTTCGGCCCCAGGTGCCCACCGGTACGAGACACCGTCTCGACAAGGACGTCACGGATCTCCGAGGCCAGCTCACGCAGCTGAGAATCGGTCATTCCTTTGAGGTCCGCCGGGCCATCGACGGTCTCCAGAACGCGCATCGAGCTCCTCCGCAGGTTGTCCTCGAAGTCTTGAGTCTATGCACGGACAGCGACGATTCCGAACTCAGCCGGGGCGAGAGGTGCATTTCTCACACTCCTCCAGGCTCACCGACTCAGCTTGCTCGCTTGTGATGCGGGGGTCACCTAAAGTCATCCTCATGAAGATGGTGAGGACACTCTTCTGCAAGTACGACCGCACACCCCACCGCCTCCTGGACTCCATCCACCTCGGCGAGGACGAACACGGCCTCTGGGTAGGCTCCCTCCCCGGCTCCCGCGGCCAACGCGCCGACGGCACCTGGGTCACCATCGACCACCACCGAGTCCGCCTCTACCCCCGAGGCCAATGGTGGAGCGCCCTCTTCAACGACACCCCCCACCCCACCCAGATCTACTGCGACATCACCCTCCCCCCGGAGTTCGGCGTCGACTCGGTCACCGCCGTAGACCTCGACCTCGACGTCCGCCTACTCCGCGACGGCACCATCAAGGTGATGGACGAAGACGAGTTCCTCCTCCACCAAAAGCTCTACGCCTACCCACCCCAGGTAGTAGCCACCGCCCAGGCAACCTGCGACTGGGTAGTCGCCAACATCGCGGTCACGGAACCGTTCACCACGACATACAAGACCTACCTGGAGAAGCTCCGCGCGCTGGCCGTCTGACCTCCACGGCGTCAGATGGCCAACAGTTTCTCGTCGTACCAACATCCTCATGACCTGGCGCGATTAAGAACCGCCACCCCGGCGGCAACGCCAGTTACTTCGACACCTCCGGCCGCCACGCCCTCGGATGCACCCATCAACCTCCACCGGCTGTGCTCCAAACCGCCAGCACAGGTCACTCGCCTGGTCCCTTTGAGACCAGGCGCACGTTCTTCTTCATTGAACAACGCGGAAGTCAGGCACCTCCACAGTTCCCCATAAAACTCGCACACCACCATCTGCAACGAGCGCCTTATTTGAACCCAAGCCCCACAAGCAACAGTCGCACCAGAACCAGGCCAGACCAATATCGTCACTCATTGATTCCACCTCGAAGTACAAGTGTAAATTATGGTGAAAACAATTCGGGCACACTAATTCGTCGACCAGGGACGGCGCCAGATACGCAGCCTGAAAGCTCTCCATCCAGGCATCGCGGTCAGCGCCGCGCCCTACGCACAAACAATCGCTAGTGATTGTCCCACCACCGGTTCTCAAAGTTTGGCGGCCTTCTCGTACGCATCCCTCTGCCCGGCTCCCGCAGCCAACGCGCCGACGGCACCTGGGCCACCATCGACCACCACTGAGTCCGCCTCTATTATGATGATTCCCCGGCACCCGCTCGGTCGAGATTCCGGTCAGGGCGAATAGCGACTTCCAGCAAGATCTCAACAGCTTGGTGCAGCACCAGGAGCATGTGCATCTCAGTCAGTGCCCCTATCCGTTTTTCAGACGGCACGGCACATTGTCTCCATACTCGCCCGCACCATCTTTCCCGCGCGCGAACCCAATGCAGCCTACGACAAGGGCATCACCACCAGACTGAAGGGCCAACGAAGTACTCAACGCGACGACTCCGCTCGACATTCGGCATGTCCTCCGCACTGCTGCCAAGCGTCGCATACAAGTCGACATCTAGATCGTTGGCCGCCGAATCTCATTTGAAGATGTCGATTGACGCCGCCCGCCCCGGACCACTGCCTTTCATGACGGCCCACCTAGCGGCCTCTGCACGGACACAAGCAGCGTCACCAATCGCTTACTGGCCCGGCCTATGGGCGCAGGCCTACCCGCCTGGCCCGCAGTCGAGACTTCGGCGCCCTGTCCGCAACAGTCCTCCCGGGAGAGGATTCGCCCGGCTCTTTGCATGCTGCGTTCGCCGCATGGGTAGCGCTGGCAACTCCTCGGTGTTCAAGAGTTGGGTATCCAGCCGGCTCTCCCAACCTACAATGAATGCCAAACGTTCAGCGCGATGAACTACATGATCGGGTCACGGGGGGGCAGTAGCACATCCGCTACAGGCGGGAATATCTGGTTCGAGTCTCAAGCTAACTTATATAGCCGACGACATCTATAAACTACTGTCGTCAATACGAAGATACTTCAATCGCTATATTTAATCCTTCAGCGTCAACAGGCTCTCGTCGTACCAAACGTCCTCATAATCCGGCGCAATCAAAAAACGCCATCCCGGAGGAAGAGCGAGGTACGGCAAAGCCACAGGACACCAGTCAGCTAGGTGACTAATATGCAAAGGCAGGAAGAAATCGGCGTCCGTCGAGAATTCCTCACCGGCCCAAATGTACCAGCCGCTAGTATCTCCTTCGAGCGGATGCCGAAGGCCGTTCAGCGGCAGTACGGACTTACTGCGCACATTCTCCGAGATACCAACTTTAAGATGCACGGGCGCCGCGACCGGCTGAACATTAAATCGCCGACAGACAGCCAACTGCTCCGGGAATACGACAAGATCACTCAAAGTCCCAAACCTCTCGCATGCCCATCGAATACTTTCTCATCTCGACACTCTGAATGCCGGAACACGCCGGACACTGCGGCTGAACCGCATCAACACTTCGCATTCTCGCTAGATCAATGGTACCAGTCTCATACCACTCTTTCACTAGCGGATACTTGTGGTCGGCTATCATCTTACCGGTTCTACCACAGTCGACACATGTCAAGCCCTGAACAATTCGCCGCTGCGTATTTCCCGTAGCGCTCGGTGGGCGCGAGTACTTGCCGGGCGGTCGAATACCATTCAGATCTGTCGCGACTCCGCGACTGTCTACCGCAAACCGCGAGGCAAGCTTTGCTGCAGTCTCTGTGGCGGCTGCCGCTTCTGAAGCAGTTCCTGCGGTGCGGGCAGCAGCGGAGGCAGTCGTGCCGATGCCTTTACTGCCGGCCAGAATCTCTGCACCGAGCCAGATGACCTGGCCGGTGGCTTGGCCCCAGTTGCCGGACTTGGCGTTCAGGATGATCGGGTCGGTGGTTCCCTTCACCAGCGTCTGCCCGAGCATCTGTGGGGTGCGGCTGATCGCCACGAAGTTCTGGATGCTTGCCGAGCAGACGGCGCCGGTGAAACTCATGGTGCACTCGTGAGTCGCCCGGACCATATCGATGCTGCCACTTACGGAACCCAGCATCCCGGTGCCGATGCCGCGGCCGATCTGGCTTTGGACGTCCGGGCGGCTGCCGTCGTCGAGCCGCTTCTGGAGCTTCTTGAAGAAGCCAGAGACGCCACCGCCACCGTCGTTGTTGTGGTCCGATCCGCCGGCGCCGTGGTCGGAGCTCTGGTCACCGCCGGTACCACTTTGGTTTGTGCCGCTCTGGCTGCCGCTGGTCGACGTTCCGCCGGTGCCATCACCGGTGCCCTCACCATCGCCAGTGCCATTGCCGGCCGAGGTCGATGTGCTGGGAGTGCCGTTCTCGCTCTTGACTATCAGACCGGTTGGGTCCGACATCGAGGTTGGGTTGTTGTTGCCGTAGGTGTAGCCGAGCATCTGCTGCGGGTCGCCGGTCGACATCACCGGGTCGACGCTGATGAAGCGGCCGATTGTCGGGTCGTACTCCCGGGCTCCTACGTGCGTCAGGCCCGTGACTTTGTCCAGCGGCTTGCCAAGGAAGCCATGGTTGTCCGGCCAGTTGGTCGGGTCGATGCCGCGGGACTCACCGAAGGGAGTGCTGTAGCGGGTGACCGTCGCCAGGGTTGTCGAGTCGACCGAAACCTGAGTCGTCTCGTGGTGATCGGGGATCAGCCACTTGCGGTCGGTGACAGTTGACTTCACGGCAACCGCCTGGCCGCCGAGGGAGTACTCGCGCTTGGAGGTCACTGCCTTTGTCGCCGTATCCAGCGTCAGCTCCAACGAGCCGATGTAGAGCGTTGTCTTTCCGGGGCTCTTGCGGAGGAGCAGACTGCCGTCGGCGTCGTAGACGTATGACGTGTCGCCGGCCGTGGTGCTGAGCTTCTCGAGCTTGCTGTCCGCGTTCCAGGTCAGCGTCTGTGCAGGTGTGCCGGTCGGGCCGGGCCTGGCCGTCGTGTTTCCACCAGCGTCGTACGCATAGGTTGCAGCCGGTTTCGGTGCAGCGCCCGTTGTCGCGATCGACTTCACCGTGTGCGGCTGAGCGGTGTCGTAGGTATACGTCTCCACTGTGTCGCCCAGCGAAGTGTGATCGGTCTGCGTCTTCCGCAGGCCGTTCGCGGTGTAGCTCCACGACTGCCAGTACTCCGCCGGGCCGCCGAGCGCCGCCGTCGACCGAGGAGCGGCGCAGTTGGCGTCGGCCGGGGTCCAGGCCTCGGTGAGGCGCCGGTGACCGTCATAGGAGTAGCACTGCGCGTCTCCGCCGATCAGGTTGTTGTCCTTCAGCAGGTTGCCGGCCGGGTCGTACTCGTAGTTGTGGTTGGCAACGATGTTCACATCGCCGGCCAGCGTCTGCGTCAACCGACGCGTGCCCATCTCAAACGCGTTGACGACATACATGTCCTCGTTCGATCCCAGCTCGTACCGCTCGGGATCGCCCAGTTCCGTGTACTTCACGTCCTTGACGTAGACGCCGTCGCCGCTCTTCATCGAGACCGGCAGACCCTGCGAGGTGTAGGTGTAGTTCAGAATCTCGGAACCGAGCGTGCCGCCACCCGGTACGTCGGTGAAGTCGATCGTCGACGCGTCCGGCGCGTAGCCGATCATCGTGTCGTAGATGCCGTCGAGTTCGCGACCCTCCGCGGCCGGGATCATCACGCTCGTCTGCGTAGGCTTGTACAGCACGTTCCGGGTGGTGATCGTCGACTTGTACGCCGGTCCTGTCTTGCCGGTGGGATACCGGGCCGACTGGTAGAGCTGGCCCAGGCTGCCCGCCGCGTCGTAGATCCAGCTCGACCTCAGGTTGGCGTCGGTCTTCGATCCCTCGTGCAGCGCGACCTTACGATTCAGGTTGTCGTAGGTCGTGAGCTGCTTCTTCTGATTCGCGTTGGTCACTGAGGTGACCCGGTCGACCGCGTCGAACTCATAGGTCGTGGTTCCGGAATCGGGGTCGTTGACCGTGGTCTGGCGTCCCAGAATGTCGTGTCCGTAGGTCCAGGTAGCTCCCGCGCTGGTCAGTGCGGTGAGCTTGCCGGATACGTCGTAGGCGTAGTTGGTCTTGATGAATCCAGGCGTCTGGACATTGCTGTCGTACTCCCGCCGCTCGACCACATGGCCGACCGCGTCCTTGATCTCCGTGGTCGCCGCCGCGCCATTCGGCGGCAGTGTGGTGATCGCGTCACCGCTGTAGAGCGTTCTGGTCGACCACTTTGCCTGCCGCGAAACGGCGAAGGTGGACATCGTCACTCGTCCGACGCCGTCGTACGTCGTCTCGGTCTCGTTCGGGACCTCGGCGTCGAGGACGCTGAGCATGGTGCCGGCGGGCGCCGAGTTGTTCCACAGATCCTTGTTGTTGATGATCGCCAGACCACGCGAGTTGTACTTGGTCTCGCTGATCAGCCGACCACCGTTCGCAGCGACTTCCTGACTCTGCCGCGGCCGCAGCAACGAGTCGTAGATCGCGTACCCGGACAGATAACCATTCGCCAGAATATTGAGTGAGTCCGTCCGCACATACGACGGCGCGGTGCTCGACAGGCTGTAGACGTACTTCGTGTTCGGCAGCTTGTTGTCGGCCTTCGACTGGTTCGGCAACCACACGCTGGTCAGACGTCCGAGGACGTCGTACTCCAAGCTCGTCAGCTTGCCGTTCGGGTCGGTGACCTGCGACGCACTCCCCCATTCAGGCAGGAAGGTAGTCTTCGTCTCGAGACTCTTGGTCCCCGCATCGGGCGTAACCACGGGCGGTGTCTTGCTGATGGTCTGCGTCAGCGCCCCAGCGCCGGCCGGTGTGTAGGCCACGGTCGAGACGCGTCCGATCGCGTCGGTCGTCGAGGTGGTCCGTCCCAAGGCGTCATACGTCGACGTCCCCACCGTCTGGTACGTCGGCTGCCCCGACTGGTAGCCACTCAGGCGCTGAGTAGTGGTGACCTCACCCTTGGTCGGCGCCGCGCCGAGTGCGCCACCGTCGTAGAAGGTCCGGTTGTCGACCATGGCCCGGCTCTCCGGCGGGAATGCCGAGGCGGCATCACACCGGCCTTCCGAGGTGACGATTCTCGACGGAACGACCATCCCCGTCGTGGTGTTCTTCGCGTACGACGTGAGCGTGCAAGTCTCGTCGACCTTTGCCGAGTCGCCTTGATCCTCGGTCTGCGTCACGAGGCCCGTGGCCGGGTCGTATTCGGTCAGCGCTATGTGGACGAGGTCCGTCCGGCCGGCATCACGGGCGATCCGGCCCGCTACCGCAGAGGGCTTGGCAAAGTTCGCTCGCCGGACCAAGCCGGTCTCGACAGTCTGAGCGGCAGTCTCCTGGACCCAGTAGTCGGTCAGATTGCCGGAGATCTCGGTATTGCTGCCGTCCGCCGCATAAGTGATCGCCTCGCGGACGAGTCCGTTGAGTGCCGGTAGATCGGCGCGGGTTCCACCGAGCGTGTCGGCCACACTGACCGATTTCGTACCGCCCGCCTTGAGCTTGTCACCATGCATGCCGCGGAAGTACGACGTCACGACTCTCGACCGTGGGCCGGGCTGGGACGGGTCTCCGGACGACGTCGTCACCGTACGGAAGCCACGCCAGTCCGACCAGTTGCGCTCCTTGACAGGAACCAACGGGCTTTCCGAGTAGTGCCAGGCAGCGCCGCCGCCGTAGGTGTAGTTGGTTACCACTGCGTCCGCGCCACCGGTGATGTCATTGACCCGAACTTGGGTCACCACGTGCCGGTGGAACCAGTCTTCGCGCTCAGCCTCGAGCGGCGGCGCCCACTTCACCGGATAACAACGCATGGTGTTCGTGTCGGCAGAGGCCGGCATATGCCCGGCCGCACACTCGGGATCGGCGTAGTTGACGGTGACCTGTGCGCCGGTCTCGGTCCAGATGTTCCCGACCCTGATCTTCATCATCGGCCCGATGCCATCGGTGTCGGTGTCGACCCGGTTCGGCAGCGGCTTCTTCCCGAAACTCACCGTCAACGGCACCGCAGCCGTCGGCGCGACAGCCTTGCCCGTATGCGTAATCGACTGCAACCACAACGCCCGACCCGACATCGGATCCCCCGGCGACGGGAAATCCTGCGACAGCGTCCAGCCATCAACACTCTGGTACGCCGTACCCTTCAGCACCTGCGTCGTCACCTGCGTCAACCGACGCCGCGAGAAGAAGCTCGGTGAGGTCTTGGTACAGGTCGCACCCGACGCGCAGATTTGATCTAACGGCACATCAGGCCAGTTCGCCTTCGTCGCGGCCGTCAACGACGTGCAGTTGGTCAGACAACGCTCCGCGGTGTCGAACAGCACCTGCATCGGTGCGAGCGCGGTCATCGTGTCCGAACGCTGCCCATACAGAACCTTGCTCAGGTAACCACCACGGTCGTAGACCTTCGTAGCGGTCGTCGCACCGTTCTTCGCGTAGAAGTTGGTCTCCTTCGCGTACCACAAAGACATCGCGTTGCCGTGCGGATCGACCACATAGTCCAGGTTCCAACGCCACGCCTGGTTGTCGCAGAACGACGTAGCGAAGGTCGAGCCATTACACGGCTCACCGGCATCGTCTCCGGCCACCGGCACCGTCCAGACAGAGTTCTGCCCAGCGATCAGTTGGCGACCGAAGAAGTACTGCGTACCGTCGAGCGTGGTGACCTTCCACGCCTCGTTGTCGTTGTCGCCATTGGCCACCGGATTAGTGACCTTCTCCACCTTCGAACCGTCGTCGTTCTTCAACCGCCAGCCATTCGCGCCCTTCACCAACTCCGACGCCTGCCCGTTCAGCACCACAGTCGCGTTGTCGTACTTCCAGCACAGGTCGAACTTGCCGGCCTGCCCGTCGTCCTTACACGAGGCGTACTTACGCTCGACGTACGACTCCGTCAAACCGAACCCCTCACCGACCCATGACGACTGGTTGTTAGAGGCTGCGGTCTTGCCGTCGACGGATTGTGCGGAGTAGTCGATGGACAGCGTCGGCGTCGGACCAGCCGGCGCGGGGGGCACTCGCAGCGGATAGTTCCAAGTGAAGTCACCGCTGGATCGTCCCGCAGACCACGAGGCAGCCGGCGAAAGCGACGTCGCGGCATAGTCGCCGCTACTTCCGCCGGACGCGGCGGTCACGGCCATGACCCGCTCGGTGTTGCCTACTGACACCGGAGCAGTCAGAGTCTGCTTCTCCATGTTGTTGACCGCACCGACCTCGGTCGGCGTCAAGCATCCCTGTACCCGCGGCGTGGTGAGCGCACAAGCCGGCAGCGAAACCAACTTGAGCCGGGACGCCCAGTCGCCTCCTGAGGCCTCGGCGAAGCTCGAGTAGTCGACGGTGAGCTGAGCCGGTCCTTCGCCCAACCCCTGATCCGCACGCGTCAGACCAAGCAGGAACCCGGACACATCAGCCGCGGCAGCCACCTTCTGATCAAGCACGCGCACCCGAGTCTTCGCCGGCGTCGCCAGGGCACCTTTGGCTCGGATCTGCGGAGCCCCAAGCTGGATCACCGAGCCTGCAATCGGGCCGAGTGTGACCACCCGGTCGGCGGCAACAGGCCACGTCGCAGCCTTGGGCTGCGGAGCACGAGCCATCTCGCGAGCTCTCTGCTCCACCGACTTCTTCGCCGTCGCCACTTCCAGTGCCCGGACCTTCGCGTCCCGAGTCTTCGGCAACGGCGGGATCTTCGAGGTCGTCGCCGCGGAGCTGGTCTGCGCACCGATGACCGGCAAGCCGCCGGCCAGCAGGGCACAAGCCGAGACTGTGACGAGGACCGCGGTACGAACGGCAGCTGTTCTTCTCATCGCTCTGTTCCTCTTGTCAGTCATCGGTCATTCCGCCGGCACGGGGCAGTTGCCCACGCCATCGAATTCTTGGCAGATCGCGTCGTCCAGCAGCGGCCCGGTGTACAGGCGGAAGTCGTCGAGCTGGCCCGCGAACTCCGCGCCTGGGGTCCTGCCCTTTCCGACCACGGTGCTTCCCAGCCGGTACGGCTTCACGTATTTGTCCCGGCCTTCCGCTGTCGCCCTCTTGTTCACAGTGACGCCGATCTCGCCCAGCTGGCCGGAGCCAGTTGCATCCTCGGCAGAGGCGTCATAGGTGCCGACGACGAGTTGCCAGTAACCGCTGACGCTGTCGATGCTGGCGTCGAAGACGGCTGTCGCTGCTTCGCTCGAGTCCGACGGCGTTCGCGAGAAGGTCCACTGCCCGGTCAGCGCGTTGATCGGCTTCCATTCCAGCCGCCAGGCATCGCGGTCCGGCCCGGCCTGACGAGCGATCACTGCCGGTTTGGTCGCGTCGTCGAGCTTCACCCAGACCGCTGCGGAGAAGCTTGTCCCGCCGTCAACCACCGCGCGCGGCAATGAGAGCGCCTCACTGGCCGCGCCGCTGAACTGAAGAACCCGGCCCTGGTCATCGTCTTCGACGAACGCCGCCGAGGGGTCGGTGCCGGCGCCGAAGCCCGAGATCGCCATGTTCGCGCCATAGATGGTGTCCTCCGTGCGCCACACCTGATCGGCACCGAGCGTCGCGCCGTCCAAAGGCCAGCGAGCCGCTCGGCTGGCGACCACCTTGTCAGCTTTGCGAATCTCGACCTCGGACATCACTGCGTCGGGGCCCAGCGGCCGCTGCCAGATCCGCACCGCGTCCAGTGAGCCGGCGAATCGACTGCCGAAGACGTCGTTGTACTGCCCCTGACCGACGCTCAACGCGCCGGTCGCCTTCCAGGCCGAGTCCGGGTAGGCCACGTTGCCTGCCGTTTGCAGACGACCGTTGATGTAGAGCTTGATCGTCGGCGCCACCGGGTTGGCGTCGTACACGCCGGTGACCAGCGTCCAGGCACCGAGCACAGCGGGTTCGTCGGACAGTGCTTTTACGGTGACCGGCGACATGGTGTCGGTCTTCATCCGCATGAACACCCAGCGGTTCAAGGAAGCCGAGTAGTAGAGCTCGAAAGCGCTACCGATGTTGCCTGCGGCACCGACCACCACTGCTTCTTTGGCCGAAGTCAATCGAGCCCACGCCGATACGGTGAAGCTCTGCGACGTGTCCACCACCGTTGTCGGAGTCTCCGCGTAGTCGTCAACCCCGTCGAGCTGGATCGAACCACCATCGCGACCCGCATCGTCGAACGTTGTGCCACCGGAAAGCGTCAGCGGATGAGCCGGCGTGGCGGCATCCCCGGCGGTGACTCCGGTGCCGCCATCGTCGAAGGACCAGGCGCCTACCGGTGGCGCCGCACTCTTGAGGTTGATCATGAAGAGAGTCGGCGTACTGGCATGTCCAGCGGCGTCATAGCTCACCGCGTACAGCGTGTTGTAGCCATTTGCGGTCGGCACAAGATTCACCGTGACGGTGTTCCCGGTCACCTTCGACCGGGCCGCCGCGCCCTGGAAGTAGTACTCGTGGCGGATGACGTCCGCCACCGCGCCCTTGATCGTGTACGAGACCGTGCCCCCGTAGGGAACGACCTCCTCGCACGTGGCAGTTGACTTCCAGCAGTTCGCGAGGGCGACGGATCCGTACTTCGCAGTGACGATCGGCGGCGGTGGAGCGAACCTGTCAACCTTGAAATAACACCAGATCGTGTACCCGGAGGTCAGAACGCCTCCGTTGTACGGATACAAGGTGCGTGCCCTGAAGTGATAGGTGACTTGATCGGGGAACTCCGCGATCGGAATCGTCAGGGTCAACGGCGTTCCCTGACTGTCCAGAGCAGTCTGTCTCGTGATGAACGGGTTCCCGGACGAGCTGTAGATCTGCAACTCGGCGCGAACCCGATTGCCAGGGTCATTTGCCGTCAACATCGGCATGACCCCGAACTGCAGATTGGCCGAATCGACCGTGTCCGGGGATGCGGCTGTCCCACAGCCGACCTCGGGATCGGTGAGTCCGAGCCTCCGCGGGACCGCCGGCTGGGACAGGTAGCTGATCTGCAACTCGCCGAACGAGCTGAACTGCTTCCAGGCGACACCGTCGGTCTCATCGGTCGCGCTCAACCGGAACGTCGAAGTGCTGTATCCCTTCGCTGCCGTGTCCACCATCGAATTGGTGACCGGGATCTCGACGTATGCGTCCGGGCAGGACGAGTTGTAGCCATTGGCGAAGCTCTTGCTACCGGCCGCGAGTTGGACTGCCGGCTGGTTGTTCCAGGTCGTCGCTGCAGAGATGGGCGCGGTACGAGTGACTGTCACCGAACGGGCCACGCAACTGGCCGAGTGCGTCTCGTAGGTTCGCAGCGTCGCGCCGAAGATCTTCTTGCCCGCGTAGACGGCCGTGTTGAACTGGAAGAACGACCGGACGATCTTGTGCTGTTCGTAGTTCTCGTAACCCACGCCGAGACTGTGGGTCGTCTTGTAGAAGGAAGTCGTCGGGTAGAGCTGCCAAGCTGCGGCCCAAGCGGACCTGGACGGAGTGGAGATCACCGGGTCGAGCACGAGCGGGTAGACCGTCGAGGCGGCAGTGAGCAGCGTTGCGTTCGGCACGACAGTCAGGCCGCTCGCGTCACCCTTGAGGTCCATCTTCGCGACATGCGCGCCACGCGGTCCGTCGTCGACGAGCTGCGCGGAAGACGCCGACTGGGCCGCCTTGGCCTGCGGGCCAGGCTTGGCCGAGTCCCACATGATGGCGCTGCCGGCCATCATCACCAGGCGCCCGTCCTGGGCAACGTAGGCCGGTCCGCCTGGCCTGTTGGCACGAAGCGACAGACCGGTCGAGGCGACCGGGAAGTGGATTGACTTCAAGGCAGGGTTCACTGCGGCTTCGCGACTCTTCACGACCAGGTTGTAGGTGAAACCGTCGGTCGTTGCTTCGGTCACCAGGTCCACGCCGGCGATCACGTCGGGATAGGTGGCTTTCGAGCCCGACAAGGTCGGACGCGACAGGGACCAGGGCGACTGCAACTGCAAGGTGCCGTCCTCGACGCCGACCTTGGCCAGCAACCCTTGGCCGCCGCCGGACAGAGTGATGTCGGACAGTGCCGCCTTCGGACCGACACTTCCGTCCGCGCGGAACTCAAGCGTCGTATCGACCGCGCGCCAGTTACCGTCCTGCCGCACGCGAACCGGGCTGTTCGACACCTTGTCGGTCAGCGAACCGTCCGGGTTGGCAAACGTCTGGGAGGTCTCTGTCGTCCGGTCCGGGATCTCGACCGGCTCACCGGTCTGCACCGCGCGTGCGGCGGCGTCCGCCTCGGTCCGTACGGCAGCGGGTGCCGGAGCAGCGACCGCCTCGTTGCCTGTGACAACCCTCGCCCCAAGCGATGCCACCACGCTGACAGCGGCGAACAGTGTCACCGCCCGCCGCCCAGCACTGTTCCCCGCGATCCAACCAGCCACGATGCCCTCCCCGGCAAACGCCAGCCGGGCCTCACGCCGGGCGGCGCCCAATTCTTGAGTCGGGGGATACTCCGCGTCTAGGTGACCATCACAACTTGCAACAAGCTGCAATTCTTGTAACACGTCGCCGAGTCGGCACGGCGCTGAGGAGGATCCTTCTGCTCACCTAGCTTGGCTTCGCCACCATGACTCGTCGCGGCCGGCGTCCTCGAACGCCTCACTCATCGCGATCACGTGTGAGACAAAAGGCTCTGGAGGCCTTACTTGGTGGTCGACGAGATAGTGGACGAGGCCTTCAGGCCAGACGTACACCCCGTCGCTCAACTCCAGGTCGCCGTTGGTTACCGAGTCACAGAGCCGGCAGGGTGAACAGCCCATGTAGGCACGAACCACGAATCCGCGGCGCAGGTAGTCAGCGACCCGGTCGCGCTCGTGGTCGTCCCAGGTGGCGTCGACGAAGTCAGCCGGATCGGGCCAGCCCGCCGCGGCCTCCGGGCCGTGCCAGTAGCCGATCAGAGTCAGGTTGGAAAGATCCACCGGGTCTCCTTCTATTCCGGTTGGATCAGATCGTAAGCGGGTCGGTGATTGGCTCCGACCGGCGCGGTGGGAAGGTCCGCGCGGATGACTGCCAGACAGAGGAACAGGCCGCGGAGGCAGGCGCTGCACCAAAGATGCGCATCGCCGCTGCCGGCACCTGGTGTGTAGACCTCGAAGGTCAGGGTCAGTTGCCGCTCACCACAGCTGTCGCATTTCAGCCGTGGGACGGACGAAGGGTTTCGCCAACCTTTCTCGTAGGTGGCGAGCCAGCGCGAGTACTCCGCGCCGCGAGGCATCTCAGCGGCCGAGGAGTTTGTACTTGGCTTCCGTCGACGACTTCTGGGGTTTCCACCACGCGGCGTTTTCGCGGTACCAGGTGATGGTGGCCGCCAAACCTGCCTCGAAGTCGTAGCGCGGGGTCCAGCCGAGTTCGGTGCGGAGTTTGGTGGTGTTGTTGGAGTAGCGGAGGTCGTGGCCGGGGCGGTCGGGGACGTGGTCGTAGGCGGTCGGGTCCTGGCCCATCAGGGTGAGGAGTTGGGTGATGATCTGCTGGTTGCTGCGTTCGTCGCCGGAGCCGATCAGGTAGGTCTCGCCGATCTGGCCGGCGGTGATGATGCGATGGACCGCGGAGTTGTGGTCGGTGACATGGGTCCATTCGCGGACGTTGGCGCCGGCGCCGTAGAGCTTGGGTTTGTCGCCGAGCAGGATGTTGGTGATCTGGCGTGGGATCAGTTTCTCGACGTGCTGGTAGGAGCCGTAGTTGTTGGCGCAGTTGGAGATGGTGGCCTGGACGCCGTACGAGCGGACCCAGGCGCGGACCAGCATGTCGGAGCTCGCCTTGCTGGCGGAGTACGGGCTGGAGGGGTCGTACGCCGTTTGCTCGGTGAACTGCTCGAGGGAGTCGAGCGGGAGATCGCCGAAGACCTCGTCGGTGGAGATGTGGTGCAGCCGCACCTCATGCTTCCGGACCGCTTCGAGGAGGGTGAAGGTGCCGACGATGTTGGTCTGGATGAACGGCGACGGGTCGTTGAGGGAGTTGTCGACGTGTGACTCGGCGGCGAAGTGGACGACGACGTCGGTCGCGGCGACCAGACCGTCGACCAGCGAGGCGTCGCAGATGTCGCCGTGCACGAAGGTGACGGGGACGCCGTCGAGGTTGCGCTGGCTGCCGGCGTAGGTCAGCAGGTCGAGGACCGTGACCTCGACGTCCGGGAACCGCCGGAGGGTGTCGTGCACGAAGTTCGAACCGATGAACCCTGCCCCGCCAGTGACCAGCATCCGCCGCATGACCAGCAGGATAGCCAGAGTGACCGGCGGCGCCGGTACGGTGACGGCATGCGGAACGTCCGGGTGGTCTATCGCAAGTACGACGAGAAGCTCCACTGGCACCAGTGGATGCAGTACCTAGGCGAGGACCAGTACGGCGTCTGGCTGGGCGCCCCGGCGAACTCGGTCTCCCAGCGCGGCGAGGAGCCCGAGCTGCACCACGAGCAGGCGCACGTCCAACTGTTCCCGCGGGACCGATGGTTCACCGCGATCTTCAACGACGAGCCGCGCTCGACCGAGATCTACATCGACGTCACCACACCGGTCGAGTTCAGCGACGGCCAGGTCACCATGATCGACCTCGACCTGGACGTGATCCGCAAACGCGACGGCACCGTCTACATCGACGACGAGGACGAGTTCACCGAGCACCAGGTCAAGTACGGCTACCCCGCCGACGTGATCGAGCAGGCCCGGACGACCGCCGACTGGCTGGTGACGGCGGTCGTCTCGGAAGAGCCGTTCCTGACGGTCTTCAAGACCTATCTGGACAAGGTGCGTTAACGGACCCGGCGCAGCTTCAGCGACACGTCGTCCAGCCGCAGTGAGCTGGGCACGGTGCCGTTCTGGCCGGCGAACATGTCGGCGACCGGCGAGACGGTCAGGAACAACGTCTTCCCAGCCGGTACGTCAACCGCGATCCCTGGCAGGTCGACAGTCCGCCGCGCGCCACGCACCGGACTCTTCTCCCGCAGCGGCATCGTGTTGTTCTGCACGATCTTCGCGTCCAGCGGCGTCGTACCGACACTCAGCGCGAAGAACGCGGCCGCGTTCGGCAGCAGGCTGCTGACCTTCGCCTTGAGCTGCGGCACCCCCGCGACCGTGATCGGCCCCTTCGCCAGCACCGTGGTCGTGCCGGTCACCTTCCCCAGCCGGTACTGCGTGTTCGCCGCCAGCTGCCGTTGCGTCAGGCAACGACCGTCGGCGGTGGCCAGGTGGTAGCTGCCGAAGCCGCTGAGCCCCGTCCGCTGCCCCTTCAGATTGAGCGCCATGAACCGTTGCGCCAGCGCCGCGAAGGACGGCGAGCCGAGCGCGATCGAGCACGGGTCACCCGGCGTCACGAAACCCGGCGGCAGGACGCTCGGCAGCGTGTGGCCGGCGTTGTAGCCGACGAACAACGACCTCGACCGAGCCCGGCCGGTGAGCGCCTGGTCGAAGTTCTGCAGCCCCTCGTTGAGGTTGAAGAGGTTGTCGGACAGCCCTTGGCCGATGATCACCGGGATGTTGAGCTTGCGCCCCTGCTTGACGTGCCAGGCAGGCCCGTTCTTGGCGAAGAAGGCATCCAGGTCGCGGCCGGCCTGACCGGTCGGCCACAGACCAGTGGTGAACAGGCCGATGAAAGCAGCCTGGACCGACGGTGGGAGATGCGACCCGCCCCCGGCGTACAGGCCGGCCAGCCATTGAGTCCGGGCTGCCTCCGACGGCGCGAGGCTCTGCTTGAGATCCCACCAGGTGATCTCGGGCGCCAGCGCGTCGAAGCGGGTCCGGCCCTTGTCGCGCAGCTCGGTGAAGGCGCCCGCGAACTGGTAGCCGCCGCCGTACGAGCCGCCGATCGCACCGATCAGCGGGTCACCCGGCCGTTGCTTGGTCACCCAATCCAGACCGGCGACCAGGTCGACCAGCTTGATCACGTCGCGACCTTCGAGGTCCGGGTTCATCACGTGCGCGACCCCGGTCGACTCCCCGAAGCTGCGCTGGTCGAAGCTCAGTACGCCGTACCCGGCGTCGAGGTACGACTTGAAGGCGGCGGCGTCCTTGGTGCGGCTGCCACCCCACCCGTGGCTGTGGAAGATCAGCGGCACGGTCCGCGCCTTGGAGGCGCCGGCCGGCTGGAAGAGCGAGTAGCAGATCCGCACCGGCGTGGTCGTGCCAGGCTCTGGCACGCTCGCCACGCACGCGTTGGTGGTGGTCACGGTCTCCGCCGCGGTGGCGGCGGACGGCAGCAGGGCTGGTGTGACGAGAGCCAGGACGGTGGCCAGACTGACGACGGTACGGCGGTGCATGTGACCCCCTGTGAGCGAACTGATCCGGTTCGCACACGCTAGATGATGCCACCGACAGACAACAGGCCGCGTACTCCGCTGTCGGCGAACCGGGCGGCAACCGCAGCCGCGGCCTGCGACACTGTGCGCGTGGATATCGCGATCGAGATCGTTGCTCTCGTCGCCGTGGTCGCGGCAGGAGCCGCGCTGGCCCGGCGGATCGGGGTCTCGGCTCCCCTCCTGCTGGTGGTCATCGGTGTAGCAGCGTCGTACCTGCCGTTCGTCCCCCGGGTCGAGCTCTCCCACGAAGTCGTCCTGGTCGGCTTCCTGCCGCCGCTGCTGTACTCCGCGGCGATCAAGACCAGTCTGGTCGACTTCTCGCAGCACCGCCGGTCGATCGGTCTGCTGTCCGTCGGCCTGGTCGCCTTCACCGCGGTCGGCGTCGGCCTGGTGGCCTACTGGCTGCTCGGTCAGGGCGCGGTCGGCGACGGTCAGGAGCCGCTGCCGTTGTGGGCAGCTTTCGCGATCGGCGCCGTGGTCGCGCCGCCCGACGCGGTGGCGGCCACCGCGATCGCCAAGAAGGTCGGCCTGCCCCGCCGGGTGGTCACGATCCTCGAGGGCGAGAGCCTGCTCAACGACGCGACCGCCCTGGTCTGCCTCCGTACCGCGATCGGTGCCGCGCTGATCGCGCCGACCTTCCTGCACGTCGGTCTCGACTTCCTCCGCGCGGCCGGCGGCGGCGTACTGATCGGCCTGGTGGTCGCGATCGTCCTGGCCAAGGTCCGCAGGCGCTTCACGGACCCGGTGCTGGACACCACCCTCAGCCTGACCGCGCCGTTCATCGCGTACGTCGCGGCCGAGAACCACTACGTGCACGCCTCCGGGGTGCTCGCGGTCGTGGTGACCGGCCTGCTGCTCGGCCACAAGGCGCCGATCATCCAGTCGGCCGCCTCGCGGATGTCCGAGCGGACCAACTGGCGCACCTTCCAGTTCCTGCTGGAGAACACCGTCTTCCTGCTGATCGGCCTGCAGACCCGGTGGATCCTCGACGACCTGTCGGAGAGCCCGCTCTCGGCGATGACCATCGCGGTGGCGACGATCGGCGTGTTCCTGGCGACTGTGTTGCTGCGCCCGATCTGGCTCTTCCCGGTCACTTTCCTGTCGCGGCGCATCCTCGGCCGCTCGCGCCCGGGCCCGGTCTCCGTCCAGGCTCTCGTCGTCGTCTCCTGGGCTGGGATGCGCGGCGTGGTCACTCTCGCGGCGGTCTTCGTGCTGCCCGAGGACACGCCGCACCGCGAAGTACTGGTGTTCATTGCCCTCGTCGTCACCGCCGGGACGCTGCTGCTCCAGGGCTCGACCCTGCCGTGGCTCGTACGCCGGTTGAAGCTGCCCGGCCCTGACCCGGCCGAGGACGCGCTGCAGGAGGCCGCAGTACTGCAGGGTGCTCATCGGGCCGCGGAGGTGACGCTCAACGAGCTCGTCACCCCGAACGACCCGCCGGAGGTCGTCGCCCTGCTCCGTCAGCGTGGCGAGTCGCGAGCGCACGCCGCGTGGGAGCGGCTCGGCCGTTCCGAGACGGATTTCGAGACGCCGAGCGAGGCCTATCGCCGGCTGCGGATGGCGATGCTGGAGACCGAGCGGTCGCACATCCTCAAGGTGCGGGACGAGGGCCTGGTCGCGGACGAGGTGCTGCAGCGGGCCCAGATCCAGCTCGACATCGAGGAGTCGATCCTGGACCGGGCCGAGGCGGACGACGTCGGCGGCCAGTCCGAGAACCTGACCGCTCCCCCGTCCCAGGCCGCCGAGTGCGAGCACCTCGCGTCGGCGCCGTGCGTGATCACCCCGAACACCCCCGACGGGTGCGAGGAATGCCTCGCCGACGGCGGCACCTGGGTGCACCTGCGGCTGTGTCTGGACTGCGGTCACGTCGGCTGCTGCGACTCGTCGCCCGGGCGGCACGCCGAGAAGCACTTCGACCAGACCAAGCACCCGGTGATGCGCAGCTTCGAGCCGGGCGAGACTTGGCGCTGGTGCTTCGTCGACGAGAAACTGGGCTGATGGCGGACTGTCTCTTCTGCGCGATCATCGCCGGTACGACGCCGGCGCACATCGTCTACGACACCCCTGAGGTCCTCGGCTTCCTGGACATCAGGCCGGTCTTCAAGGGCCACACACTGCTGGTCCCGCGCGAGCACGTCGACACGCTGGTCGAGCTGCCCGACGAGCTCACCGTGCCGTTGTTCGGCGCCGCCCGATCGGTGGCGGCAGCCGTGCGTACGGCGTACGACGCGCAGGGGTCTTTCGTTGCCGTCAACAACGTGGTTTCGCAGTCGGTTCCGCACCTGCACGTGCACGTCGTTCCGCGGACCAAGGGCGACGGGCTGCGCGGCTTCTTCTGGCCGCGCACCAAGTACGCCGACGACGCGGAGGCAGCGCAGTACGCGGAGAAGCTCCAGAGAGCGGTCTCTGGAGCTTCCGGCCCGGCGTAAGGGTCAGGGGCGCTCGATCTCCCACGCGATCGTGTCGGGAGCCGTCGCCGCAGTACGGAGGGTGGCGGCCGGCGGGGTGTCGGCCGTCTGCTGCAGGCCGGGATGCCGGTCCTCGATCGTGAACTGGGCGCGGGTGAAGACCTCGGCGTCCTTGCTCTGGACGGCGCGGACGCAGCGGAAGTCGGCGACCAGCGACTCCCGGGTGATGGTCGTGTTCACGTAGCCGCGGAGGTTGTTCTGGAACCGCAGGTGCGGATTCCAGCGCAGCCACGGATGCGTGCCCGAGGCCGAGTCGGCGCCGTCGCCGCCGGTGGTGATGGAGGAACAGACCAGCTCGGAGCCGACGGTCCGCGAGGTCGGGTCGTCGTAGTTCAGCTTCAGGTCGGATGCCCAGTGCGCGTGCACATCGCCGGTCAGGACGACAGGGTTCCGCACCCGCGCGTCGACCCAGCCCCGGGTGATCCGGTCACGGGAGGCGACGTACCCGTCCCAGGCGTCCATCGAGGTCAGCTTCACCGGCCCTTCGGTGTTGTCGCGCTGCGCGAAGAACACCTGCTGGCCGAGGATGTCCCAGCGCGCCTCGGACCGGCGGAACCCGTCGACCAGCCACTTCTCCTGCCGCTCCCCCGTGATGGAGCGCTGCGGGTCGACCGCGGCCGGGCAGTCCTTGTAGCCGTCGCCGCAGCCCTGGTCGTCGCGGTACTGCCGGGTGTCGAGCATGTGGAACGTTGCCAGCTCACCCCACTTGACCCGGCGGTAGAGCTGCATGTCGATGCCGCGCGGCTTCGAGGTGGCCCGCAGCGGCATGTTCTCGTAGTACGCCTGGAAGGCCGCGGCGCGACGCTCCAGGAAACCCTCCTCCGGCTTCTCCGGAGTCTCGTCGGCCCAGTTGTTGTCGACCTCGTGGTCGTCCCACACGACCAGCCAGGGTGCGACCGCGTGCGCTGCCTGCAGGTCCGGATCACTCTTGTACTGCGCATGCCGCTGCCGGTACGACGCCAGCGTGGTGGTCTCCGGCCCGTCGTGGTCGCGCACGTTGCCACCTGGCGCGACATACGTGTCTTTCGTGTACTCGTACTGGTAGTCACCCAGGTGCAGCACCAGGTCGGGGCGATCCTGTGCCAGCCGCCGGTACGCCGTGAACCAGCCGTGCTCGAACTGCGAGCACGACACGAACGACATCGCCAACTCGCGCGGCGTCGTCCCTCGGGCCGGCGCCGTCAGTGCCCGGCCGACCCGCGACACCCGGCCGTCGGCGCGGAACCGGTACCAGTACTCGCGGCCCGGGCGGAGGCCTTCGACGGTCACGTGGATCGAGTGCGCGTGCTCCGGCCGGGCCACCGCGACACCGGACCGGACGACGTGGTGGAACCGCGCATCACTCGCGACCTGCCACTGGACGGCGTACGGGCGACTGGGCATGCCGCCGAGGCCGTTCTCGGCGAACGGGTCGACAGCCAGCCGGGTCCAGAGCACGAACCCGTCCGGCCACGGGTCACCGCTCGCGACGCCGAGGGTGAACGGGTCCTGTGGGATGGGCGTGGCCGCCGCGGTGGTCGGCGTGGTCAGGCCGGCCAGACCGGCGACGGCCGCGGAGGAAGCCAGGCCTGCTTTCAGGACAGATCTACGGGAGGTTTCCATGCCGCGACGCTTCCCGCCGCGGGCGGCTAGTGACTTACGTCCAGGTGACCATCGGGTGACAGCGACTGACGAAGAGAGCTTTAAGGGTTTCTGAAGGCGTCTGCCCAGCATGTGAGGGACAAGTCCAGACAACGGGGGGAACCACCATGCGTAACCGAAGACTGTTCACTGCCGGAGCTTCGGCTCTGGCCCTGCTGGCGGCGATGACCGCTCAGCTGCCGGCGCAGGCAGCTGAGCCTGATCCGACACCGACACCGAATCCGACCGAGCAGCGGCTGATCGACGAGGCCGGCCAGGAGGGTTCGGTCCGCGTCATCGTGCAGGTCGACCGACTCGGCGACAAGCAGAGCGTGCTGGACAACATCGACCAGGGCACGGCGGACGTCAACCAGACCTACCGCTCGTTCCCGCTGCTCGCGCTGGACGCGGACCAGAAGGCACTCGAGGAGCTGGCCGCCGATCCGAACGTGGTCGCGATCCACGAGGACAAGGTCGGCTCACCGTCGCTGGCGTCGAGCATCCCGTTCATCCGGGCCGACCGGGTCCAGCAACTCGGCTTCACCGGCGCCGGCCAGACGGTCGCGATCCTCGACACCGGCATCGACCGCGACCACCCGTACTTCGCCGGCCGGATCGTCTCCGAGGCCTGCTACTCCAGCGTGAGCGACGCCGCGAACCAGGCCTCCCTCTGCCCGGACGGTACTGCGGCCCAGACCGGCGCGGGCGCCGCCGATGCGGAGACGGCCCAGTGCCTCAACGGCGCCACGAACATCTGCCGGCACGGCAGCCATGTCGCGGGGATCGCGGCCGGCAGCGGGACCGGCGTTACGGGTGCCCCAGGCAACGGAGTGGCACCGGGCGCGAACATCATCGCGATCCAGATCTACCACCGGGTCAACAACGGCTGCGACGGCAATCCGCCGTGTGTGCAGTTCTTCACGTCGGACTTCATCGCCGGCATGCAGCGCGTCTACGACCTGCGCAACTCGTTCACGATCGCCTCGGCGAACCTCAGCGGTGGCGACGACAGCAACAACGCAACGGCCTGTGACACCAGCTCGGCCAAGGCGTCGATCGACCTGCTGCTCTCGGTGGGCATCACGACGACGATCTCGGCCGGCAACGAGTCGCATCCCGCGGGCGTCGGCGAACCAGCCTGCGTCTCGACTGCGGTGACGGTCGGCGCGATCGACGCCAACGGCAGCGGCAACGACGTCGATACCCCGGCCGCCTACTCCAACCGTGGCTCGCTGCTGGACGTTTTCGCACCTGGTACGTCGATCGACTCGGCGGTGCCGGACGACGCGTGGGCCAATCTCCAGGGGACGTCGATGGCCGCGCCGCATGTCGCCGGAGCGATCGCCGCACTGCGGCACGCCTACCCGACGGCGACAGCAGCGACACTGCTCGCCTATCTGCGGGACACGGGCGTCGACATCACCTATGCGACGAGTCCGACGACGAATGTGACGACGCCGCGGATCGACCTGCTCGGCGCGCTGCAGGAGGGCAACAATCCGCCGACCGTCAGCGCCGACGCCGGAACAGTCAGCGTGAACGAAGGATCGGCCGCGTCCATCGCGGGTGGCTTCGGCGATCCCGAGGGCCGTCCGGTCGCGCTCACCTCGTCGCGCGGTGTGGTGACCGATACCGGCGGCGGGCGGTGGTCCTGGAGTCTCGGGACCAATGACGGTCCTGGCCAGAGTGGTGCGGTGACGATCACGGCCACCGATGACAAGGGTGAGACGGCGTCGACCACGTTCCAGCTCACTGTCGCGAACGTTGCCCCGAGCGTCGGTATCGATCCGGCTCAGCCGACGACGATCACCGAGGGTTCGGTGCTGGCGGCCAAGGCGTCCTTCGCGGATCCGGGGTGGGGTGACACGTACTCGTCGGAGATCTCGTGGGGCTTCGATGCTCCGACCTCGGGGTCGCTGATCCTGACCAACGACGGGCCGCCCGCCGATCAGGGCACGGTGACCGGGTCGCGGACCTATGGCGACAACGGGTCCTTCACGGTCGGGGTGAAGGTGAGCGATGACGACGGGGGCAGCCAGACCGCGTCGTTCCCGTTGCAGGTCACGAATGTCGCGCCGACGGCCGTGATCGACGAGACCGGCGCGACGGTGGTCAACGGCGTACCGACGTTCGTCGCGCACAGTGGGCAGCCGGTGAGCTTCAAGGCGCGGTCGACCGATCCGGGCAGCGATGACCTGGCGCTCAGCTGGAGCTGGGGTGATGGGCCGCCTTCGCCGGACGTCACGACTAGCTACCCGGTCAACCCGCCGGGGACAGATCCGGCGACCAGCCCAAGTCTGCAACCGCGCGATGTGACTGACAGCAAGTCGCATGTGTTCGGGTCGGCGTGCAGCTATGACGTCGGCTTCGGTTCAAAGGATGACGACGGCGGTGTGGCGGCGGACTCGGCGAGAGTAGTTGTCACCGGCAACGCCCGGCTGACCAGGATCGCGCCGCTGTGGTTCCTGCAGACCCGGGCCGGGTTGCGGGTGCCGCCGATCGACCTGCCGGTCAGCACGCTCAACTGCTACCTGCAGGTGGTCCAGCACATGAGCCCGGTCTTCTCGGAGGCGAAGGACGTCTCCACGATGGCGAAGGCGAACAGCGTGCTGAACATCCAGTTGCTGAACCCGAAGGCCGAGTTCGACCGTCAGGCACTCGCAGCCTGGCTGAACTTCGCCGACGGCTCCTTCGACCTCGGCACCCGGGTCGACACCAACCTCGACCTGCACCTGGACAGCACCTTCGGCGCCGTGATGGCGCAGGCCGAGTCGATCCGCCTCAACCCGGCGTCGACCAACGCGCAGCTCCGGCAGCAGACCCTGCTGCTGGAGAAGCTCAACCTGCTCGGGCGGTAACAGACAGCGTCCCGGTGGGCCGTAGCGGACCCACCGGGGCGCGCTGTCAATCCAGCTCACGATCCAGTCGTTTGGCCAGCCGGTCCAAAGCCCGATCAACAGCAGCCCGTACTGCGTTGTCCGGGTCGTCACGCAGCGGTTTGAGCGCCTCAGCGTGCTCGTACTCCCCCGCCGCGCCCACAGCCCGTACTGCGGCAGCCCGCACTCGCGGCAACTCGTGATCAAGCATCGGCAGCAGCCCGTCGACCAATTGCCCGAGCTCGCGCTGCGCAGTGATGCGAGCGACGTGCTCGCGGACCCGCCAGGCAGGGTCGTCGACAACCGATAGCAGCGCAGACACGACGTCGTCGCGCCAGATGTACAGGAAGGCTCGCGCCGCCCAGACCCGGATCCAGTAGAAGTTCACCGGATCGACCGGTGCCGCCCACCCACCCGGATTCGCCGAACCGGTCAGCGCCACCAGCTTCGGCAAGTCAGGCCCGTAGGCGTCCTCGCCCGAGATCTCGCCGGTCAGGAACGCGACGCACCAGTCGATCACCACGTCCTCGCCGTACTGCGCGCAGGCCGCCTCGATCACCTCGCATGGATGCTCCCGCTCTGCCATGCCGGACAGTCAACACCGTCCCGCCGACAGTTTTCAGCCCCGCGCCAGCACCTCGATCATGAACGCCTTGATCGTGCCGACACTCGCCTTGCTCCCCGCGCCGGAGGCCTGCACCCCGGTCAGCACCCCGGCGTGCTCGACCACGGCGTACCAGATCGGCACTCCGCTCACCGACGCCCCGATCGCGAATCCCTGGTCGCCGACACCCTCGAGCAGCTTGCGGCCACGCGCCTTCTTCGCCTTCGCCTCGGCGACCACCTTCTGCGAGTACGCCGTGTACAGCGCGCCGTCGCCGCGGGTGATGCTGACGACGCCAGGACCGTCGACCGGCTTCACGGTCGCCCAGGTGCAGGTGACGTAGCCGCCGCTCTTGGTCATCACGGCCTTGCGGACCGGCAGGCCGAGCGTCGCGCTGATCTCCGCGGTGGTGAAGATCTCGCACAGCGGCTTGGCCGGCGTCTCGGTCGGCTCCTCGATCACCGGCAGGGTGTCCTCGGGCACCGGCGCGGAGGTCTTCGGGCGCACGGTCGGCCCGGCGGTGGTCGGTCCGTAGGTGGTCGGCTCCTCGGCCGCGCACCCCGCGACCAGCAGGACCACCGCGAGTACGAGTACTGGGTAACGCACGTTTCCCCCCGGAAATGAGGCCCGGCCCGCCCGGCCGATGCATCGACAGCTAACCAGGACTGTATTACGGCGGGCAACCCGTTCGATGAACGGCTCCGAACACAGCGGTACGGCGTACTGCGAGCCTCAGCCCGCGGTACGCCGTACCGGTGGTGTCTGGATCAGTTGGCGATCAGCGAGCGCAGCACGTACTGCAGGATGCCGCCGTTGCGGTAGTAGTCCGCCTCGCCGGGGGTGTCGATCCGGACCACGGCGTCGAACTCCTTGACCTCGCCGTCGGTGCCGGTGACCTTGACGTGCACCGTGCGCGGGACCGTGCCGTCGTTCAGCGCGGTGACGCCGGTGATGTCGAAGGTCTCCTCACCGGTGAGGCCGAGGGACTCCGCGTTCTCGCCCTCGGGGTACTGCAGCGGCAGCACGCCCATGCCGATCAGGTTCGACCGGTGGATGCGCTCGAAGGACTCGGTGATGACGGCCTTCGCGCCGAGCAGCGCCGTACCCTTCGCGGCCCAGTCGCGGGACGAGCCCGAGCCGTACTCCTTGCCGGCCAGGATGACCAGCGGAGTACCGGCGGCGAGATAGGACTCCGAGGCCTCGTAGATCGACGTGACGGGCGCGTCGTCCTTGGTGAAGTCGCGGGTGAAGCCGCCCTCGGTGCCGGGGGCGATCTGGTTGCGCAGCCGGATGTTGGCGAACGTGCCCCGGATCATCACCTCGTGGTTGCCACGACGCGAGCCGTACGAGTTGTAGTCCTTGCGGTCCACGCCGTGCTCGGCGAGGTACTTGCCTGCCGGGCCGTCGGCCTTGATCGAGCCGGCCGGGGAGATGTGGTCGGTGGTGACCGAGTCGCCCAGCTTGGCCAGCACCCGGGCGCCGGCGATGTCGGTGACCGGCGACGGCTCCTTGGCCATCCCGTCGAAGTACGGGGGCTTGCGCACGTAGGTCGACTCGGGATCCCAGTCGAAGACCTTGCCCTCGGGCGTCGGCAGCGACTGCCAGCGCTCGTCACCGGCGAAGACGTCGGCGTAGTCCTTGGTGAACATCTCCCGGTTGATCGAGGAGGCGATCACCTGCTCCACCTCGTCGGCGGTCGGCCAGATGTCCTTCAGGAACACGTCGTTGCCGTCGGTGTCCTGACCCAGCGCGTCGGTCTCGAAGTCGAAGTCCATCGTGCCGGCCAGCGCGTAGGCGATCACCAGCGGCGGCGAGGCCAGGTAGTTCATCTTCACGTCCGGGTTGATCCGGCCCTCGAAGTTGCGGTTGCCGGACAGCACCGACACGACCGCGAGGTCGGCTTCCTGGACCCCGGCCGAGACCTCCTCGGGCAGCGGGCCCGAGTTGCCGATGCAGGTGGTGCAGCCGTAGCCGACCAGGTGGAAGCCGAGCTTCTCGAGGTACGGCGTGACGCCGGCCTTGTCGTAGTAGTCGGTGACGACCTTCGAGCCCGGGGCCAGCGAGGTCTTGACCCACGGCTTGCTGGTCAGGCCCTTGTCGACCGCGTTCTTGGCGAGCAGCGCGGCGGCCAGCATCACCGACGGGTTCGAGGTGTTCGTGCAGGAGGTGATGCTGGCGATCACGACGTGGCCGTGGTCGAGCTCGACCTCCTGGCCGTTCAGGCTGATCTTGGTCTTCTTGACCGGCCGGCCCGCGGCACCGGCGCCGTGCGGCACGTGCGGGTTGTCGTCGGTGTGGCCGTGACCGTTCGGCGCGTCACTGGCCGGGAAGCTGCCCAGCTCGGACGGGTCGACGTCGGCCTGGTCCTCGTTGGTCGCGTAGTCGGCCAGCGCGCCGCGGAAGCCTTCCTTGGCCTCGCTCAGCGCGACCCGGTCCTGCGGCCGCTTCGGGCCGGCGATCGACGGGACGACGGTGGACAGGTCCAGCTCGAGGTACTCCGAGAAGCGCGGCTCGATGTCGGCGTTGTGCCACAGGCCCTGCTCCTTGGCGTAGGCCTCGACGAGGGCGACCTCGTCGTCGCCGCGGCCGGTCAGGCGCAGGTACTCCAGGGTGACGTCGTCGATCGGGAAGATCGCGCAGGTGGAGCCGAACTCGGGGCTCATGTTGCCGATGGTGGCGCGGTTGGCCAGCGGCACCGCGGTGACGCCGTCGCCGTAGAACTCGACGAACTTGCCGACCACCCCGTGCTTGCGCAGCATCTGGGTGATGGTCAGCACGACGTCGGTCGCGGTCGCGCCGGCCGGTACCGAGCCGGTCAGCTTGAAGCCGACCACCTTCGGGATCAGCATGCTGACCGGCTGGCCGAGCATCGCGGCCTCGGCCTCGATGCCGCCGACGCCCCAGCCCAGCACGCCCAGGCCGTTGACCATGGTGGTGTGCGAGTCGGTGCCGACACAGGTGTCGGGGTACGCCTGGCCGTTGCGGACCATCACGGTGCGGGCCAGGTGCTCGATGTTCACCTGGTGCACGATGCCGGTGCCCGGCGGGACGACCTTGAACTCGTCGAAGGCCGACTGACCCCAGCGCAGGAACTGGTACCGCTCCTTGTTCCGGCCGTACTCCAGCTCGACGTTGCGCTCGAAGGCGTCTTGGCGGCCGAAGACGTCGATGATGACCGAGTGGTCGATCACCAGTTCGGCCGGCGCCAGCGGGTTGATCTTGGTCGGGTCGCCACCGAGCTCGGCGACGGCCTCGCGCATGGTGGCCAGGTCGACGACACACGGCACCCCGGTGAAGTCCTGCATGATCACCCGCGCCGGGGTGAACTGGATCTCGGTGTCGGGCGCCGCGTTCGCGTCCCAGTTGCCGAGCTTGCTGATGTGCTCGGCGGTGATGTTCGCGCCGTCCTCGGTGCGCAGCAGGTTCTCGAGGAGCACCTTGAGCGAGTACGGCAGCGTCTCAGCGCCCTCGATACCCGCCAACCTGAAGATCTCGTACGACGTTCCGTTGACCTCGAGTGCACCCTTGGCACCGAAGCTGTCGACGCTGGCCATCAACCTGCTCCTCTATCCGGTCCTGTATCCGCTGACCCCATCCTGCCGAGTCCCCCACACGCTCAGCAGGTCAGGCTGCCCTAACCTCCGGGCAACAAACTCTCTCGACATCAAGATACACGACATCGAGCCACTTCGGCGCGTTGTCAGGAGACCTGGGGAAGAACCTCCGACGCGATCAGGTCGAGGTGGTCGAGGTCGGTGAGGTCCATGATCTGCAGGTAGAAGCTCTGGGTGCCGACGTCGGCGAAGCGCTTGAGGTGGGCGACGACCTCGCCCGGCGTACCGCCGACGCCGTGCTGCTGCAGTTCGTCGAGGGTCCAACCGGCGGCTGTAGCCCGGCGCTGCACCTCCGCGGCGTCCTTGCCGACGACGACTCGATGGGCTGCGGAGAGGGTGAGGGTCTCGGGTGCGCGGCCGATCGACTCGCAGGCACGGCGTACGCGGTCGAAGAGGACCTTGGTGTCCTCGACGGACTTGAAGCCGGCGTTGAACTCCGCGGCGTACTTCGCAGTGAGCTCTGGCGTGCGCTTCTTGCCGGCGCCGCCGATGATGATCGGTGGATGCGGCTGCTGGACCGGCTTCGGCAGTGCCGGGGAGTTGGTCAGTTGGTAGTGCTCGCCTTGGAAGTCGTAGGTCTTGCCGGACGGCGTGTCCCACAGGCCGGTGATCACCTCGAGCTGCTCCTCCAGCAGGTCGAAGCGGCCGGGCGTGTCCGGGAAGTCCAGCCCGTACGCCGCGTGCTCGGCCTCGAACCAGCCCGCGCCGAGCCCCAGCTCAGCCCGCCCGCCGCTCATCTGGTCGACCTGGGCGACCGTGATCGCGAGGACGCCCGGGTGGCGGAAGGTGGCCGGGCTGACCAGCGTGCCGAGCTTGATCCGGCTGGTCTCGCGCGCCAGGCCGGCCAGCGTGATCCACGCATCCGTCGGACCCGGCAGGCCGTCGCCGTCCCCCATCGCGAGGTAGTGGTCGGAACGGAAGAACGCGTCGAACCCGCACTCCTCCGTCTTGCGGGCGACCGCCAGCTGATCGTCGTACGTGGCGCCTTGCTGGGGTTCGGTAAAGATCCGGAGCTTCATGCGGACAACGCTATCTCGCGCTGATGTACAACTTCTCCAGGTACGACGGTTGCCAGTCCGGGCCGCGACCGTTCAGCCTGCGCACCAGGCCGTCTACGTCGAGCCGCGCCTCGATCGGGTTGTCCCACCAGTCAGGCACGCTGTCGTACCAGCGATCGATCCGCAGCGTCCGGCCGGCGACGTCGATCCGCGCGAACAACCAACCACCCTGCTCGCTCTCGGACTCCGCTAGCCAGAGGTCGCCTAGCAATTCGGCCAGCAGGTCTTGGCCGTACTCCGGGTCGTCGACCTGCGGCGGCTCCAGGTCGAACCGGTAACTCGGCGCTGCGGGGTCGAGCACCTGCACCTGGATGGTGAAGCCGGAGGGAACGATCTTGGTGCGCGCTCGGCACCAGTCGTGCAGTGCGTCGAAGGCTGCGGTCTTCTTGGGGCGCGGCCGCGGTCGCTCGACCTCGGCCCGCATGGCTTCCTCGATCGATCCTGGCTGGGAGTCGATGCGTGGGCTGTCGCCGCCGACCACGCCGAGCCCCGGGATGGCGACTGCGCCGCCGCCGTCGTCGGGCACCACCAGCTTCTCGGGTCGCTCAGCTGGCGGCTCCTCGATCTGAGGTTGAGCCTGGCTTTGTGCTGGGTGTTGCTTGTCGTCTTGCGGCTCGACATCTCGAACGGCTTCCAACTGAGCAGTGACGTCGACCGCAGCAGGCTCACCCAGCTGATCTGCCGTCCAGTCAGCGTCGCCAAGGATCTGGTCATGAAAGTCCTCTAGACCAGGCCGATAGTCGAATTCATCCAACGGCTCGAGACTGCTGAACCCGCCCGGCGGGATGTCCCGCGCCTGCGATGAGGCAGGCGAGCTACCGCCTGCGTAGTACTCACTCTCCGGGTCTTCCTCAGAGATCGCCGCAATCTCAGCCGTAGGAGCATCATCCTCAACCTCACCTTGAGGCTCCTCAATCAGCTGATCGTCAACAGGCACCCCGATCAACTGATCATCAAGAGGCACCCCGAGCAACTGATCCTCGCTCGGCACCCCCAGCAACCGCTCCTCAGCCGGTACGACGCCCAGCCGCTCCCCCGCCGGTACCGCGCCTGGTCGGTCTTCCGCCGCCGCCGCGCCCGGTCGGTCTTCCGTCGGCGCCGCGCCCGGCTGATCTCCCGTCGACGAGACGTCCGGACGAGCGTCCGCCGACACCTCGCCGGGCTGCTCGCCCGCCTGTGCCGCGCCCAGCCGGACTTCTGGCGGCACGACGCCCTGCTGCTCCCCCGTCGACGCGACGTCCGGACGAGCCTCCGCCGGTGGGACGCTGGACCGCTCTCCCGCCGGCGCCTCGCCAGCCTCCGCGCCGAGCGCCGGCCCGGCTACCGGCACCTGCTGTGCAGCCTGCTCCCCCGACGCCTCAACCCCGAGTTCTTGCTCGTTGCTCGGCACCCCTCCGCCGTGCCGCTCGGACTCGCCAGCGCCGCGGTCCTCGGCCAGTGCATCCTCAGCCTGGTGCTCCAGCCGCCCGTCATCCAGCGACCGGCCGTCAGCCCGCCCGTACTCGACCGGACCCTCAAGCGCGTCGACATCGAGCACCCGCTCTTCCGTCGACGGATGCTCAGCCGAAGCCCCGAGCCCGTCGTCGCCATCGAGCGCGCGCTCGTCAGCCTGAGGCTTATCCGCGGAACCCTCGCGCCCCTCAACATCGAGCACCCGCTCCTCGGTCGGCGGATCCTCAGCGGCCTCCTGGAACCCATCGGCCTCGGCCGCGCGCACTTCCTGCTGTGAGTCGTCCGCGGCTCCGTCGAAGGCCTCGACGTCGAGCACCAACTCCTCGGTCGGCGGGTCCTCCGCGAGACTGTCGCCACCCCGCCCGTCGAAACCGCGCCCGCGGTCTTGCGTCAGCGCATGCTCGGTCGGGCGGTCGAACTCCTCGTAGTCGAGGACGCGCTCCTCGGTCGGCGGCTCCTCGATGAGCGTCCCGTCGACGAGCGGCTCGTCGGTGAGTGCCTCGTCGATGCGCTGGGCGACGGCCTCGGTTCCTGAGGCTTCCTCCTCGGCAGCCTGGGCGGGCCCGGCGGCGTTCTGGGCTTCGAGGTACGCGGCAACGTCCTCGATCCACACGCCGTTGATCCAGGCGCCGCCAATCCACTCGCGCTTCGCGACCGCAGGTGCCGGCCTCGGCGCAGGTTCCGGCACGACCTCGGGCTCAGCCACAACCTCAGGCTCGGGCAAAACCTCCAGCTCGGGCTCAGCCTCCGGCTCAGGCTCAACCTGCGGCTCGGCCTCGAGCTCCTGCGCAACCACCGGCGCGGCCGCAAGGTCCGGCTCCAGCGCAACGTCCGGCTCCGGATGCATCTCCGCAGCCAATTCGCGCCCGTCGAGTACCTCGGGCCGAGCGTCCGTCCGGTAGTCAGTTCCCGTACCGGATCGCTCGTCAGCGACAGACGCGTCGGAGAGGGCAACCGCATCAGTCTCGGCTAGCGCCGCGTCGCCCGAACCAGACCGGGCGTCCGACTGGGGTCCGGCGTACTCCTCGTACTCCGTGCCCGAACCGCGCTGGACGTCCGTCTCGTAGGCGGCGTACTCCGTGGCCATCCCTGCTCGGGCGTCCGCCTCGTACTCCGTGGCCGCGTCCGACTGGGTGTCTGGCCCGGATTCGGTGGCCCGGTTCGGCTGGGGACCTGCTCCGTACTCCGTGGCCCGCCCCGGCCGGGCACCCAGCTCGTACTCCGCGCCCGGTCCCGACTGGGCGCCTCGCTGGTACTCCGTTGCCTGTCCTGGTTGGGCACCCGGCGCGGACTCCGCAGTGTGCCCCGGCTTACCGCCGGGCTGGTGCTCCGTGGCCTGCTCGGAGCGGGCGTCTACCTCGTACTCGGTCGCGCTTGGGAGGTGGGCGTCTGCCTCGTGTCCGATGTGCTGCTCGGGCTGGTTGGCAGGCTCGCGCTCGGTGGCTGAGTCGGGTAGGCCAGCAGGCGTGCCTGGCTGGCCTGCAGGCTCGCTGCGGTGGTCCTGGAGTTGAGGTGCGCCGAGTGAGCCTGCGGCATACGGCTGCTGGGCTTGAGTTGAGTCAGCTGGCTGCGAGCCTTCGCGCACCTCTGCCGGCTGCACTGGGGATGCGCTGTCGTCAGCGTCTGGGATTGGGGTGATGACGCCGGTGTCGTCGGTGGCCGACAGGTCAGAGCCGTGGGAGGCGAAAGAGCCGTCGCGGTCGTCAGCAGCCGGGGTTTGGAGGGCGAGAGAGCCGTCGCGGTCGTCAGCTGCCAGGTCGTTGGCGGCGAGGGAGCCGTCGGACCCATCGGCGGCGAGGTCGTCAGGGACTGCTGCGATCTCGCTGGTGGCGTCGTCGGCTGACCAAGGCTGCTGGTCTGCGGGGGTGTTGCGGACTACGTCCGGTACGTAGCTTGCGGCTGCTGGGGCGTCGGCGAAGAGGCTGGCGTAGAAGTCTTCGCCGTCGTCTATCGGGCCGCCGACTCTGGGTGGTTCGGCGGACGGGAGATCGCGGGCGTCGCCGGAGTGGTTGCGGATGGCGTATTGGCCGGCGGCAGGCGCATCGTCTGCGGGCTGGCCGGGAGCGGGCTGCGCGCGGTACTGGCCGGGGGCAGGCGGTGCGCCGGGCTCACCGGGACCGGGCTGCTCGCCGTTCTGGGCGGGAGCAGTCGGCGCGCCGTACGTCGGAGTCGGCGAACCGGCGGAGCGCCGCTGCTCGGTGCCGGACTGCGGCACGCTGGAATCACTGCCGGGTTGCGGCGCATATGGGCCGGTGCCGGACTGCGGCGCGTAAGAGGCGTTGCCAGGCTGCGCATACGGGTCAGCACCAGGCCGCTGCGCATGCGGGTCAGCGCCAGCCTGCTGCGCATACGGATCAGTGCCGGACTGCGGCGCGTACGGATCAGCCTCAGGCTGCGGCGCATAAGGGCCAGCGTTCGGGCGGTCGACAGGGGCCTGGGGGTTGTACGGCGCGGCATTGGACCAGCTGCCGCCCTTGGGGGCTGGCGGCTGCGGGTCCTGGTTCTCGTGTTTGCGGCGGCGGAAGAGGCGTGGCTTCTTGGCTACTACGCCGTACGCGTCCGGGGTGTCGTCCGGCTGGTACGGCGGGTCCGGGGCGGGGCCGGGTGTGAAGGGTGGCTCGGGGGCGGGTGGCTGGGGCTCCGGAGCGAAGGGTGAGTCGGGGCGGAACGGTGGTTCGGGGGTGAACGGTGGTTCCGGGGCGAAGGGCTCGGACGTGCCTGCGGACGACGCCGAGGAGGCCTCAGACGCATACGGGTCAGCCGAGTAGGGCTCACCCGCAGCAGGCCCAGCCGGATACGGCTCGTTGACGCCGGCGTACGGGTCGGGGCCGCCAATAATCAGATTCGCGTCGTCGGCGCCGATCGGCTTGCCGGTGAACGGGCTGATCCCCGGCGGGACAGCGACGGACTCCTCGTCGTCCTCGATCGGCGGGAAGGCTCCACCAGGGGAAGCATCGGTATCAGCATCATCCGAAGAAGCAGCAGCAGGAGCACGCCCAGAGCCAACAACAGGCGCCGGCACCGGCTGGCTGACCGTGCTTCCATCAAACTCAGCCGCAGCCGCCAGCGCAGCCTGCAGGTCAGGCTGCTGAGCAGAGTGTGGCCCAATCCCCAGCGCAGTGAACAGCTCCTGCAGCGCCTCCACCGTGATGCCAGTAGTCGCGACAGTGCGGATCAACCGCACGCCGACCGGCAACACCTCGTCTAGGCCGCCCAGATAGTCGGCCCACTCCGCGGCCCACTCGATCATCTCGCGGGCGGCTTCTTCGTCCGAGGTGATCCACTCGCCGATCGGGAGGAAGCCGTCGTCCAGCGGCTGCCACGGATCGCCCGGGTACGACGCTCGCGCCCAGGTCCCGTTGAAGCTGCCGTAGACGAAGCCCAGCTCCCCCGCCGCCATCCGGCGCTTGACCTCGGGTTGCCCGATCCACGGCGGCGCCCCGGCGAGCAGGTCGGCCTCGCCGGTCTGGGTGTGCTGGGTGTGGAACCCGAACAGCACCGCCCGGCCGCCGTCCAGCCGGGCCATCCGCAGGTCGCTGCCGGTCTCGTCCTGGTGGTACCAACCGTGCGCGTCGGCGTACCAGCGGCGGTCGTAGCCGGTGGCGTGGGCGACCGCGGCGAGGGCGCTCCAGCGGGCGCGCAACTCCTCCGGGTCGTCCAGGTCGACGAGCGGCATCGGGTCTCTCCTGCTCAGTGCCAATCCGGCACGTTCCATGCCGGACAGATCCGGGCCAGAACGCTACCCGAGACGACCCGCCGGAACTAGCTGGGTCGCGGTTCGAGCACAGCCACGCACTCTATGTGATGTGTCATCCCGAACAAATCGAACGCCCGCAGCGAGCTCACGCCGTACCCGAGCTCGCCGAAGGTCTTCAGGTCCCGCGCCAGCGCCGCCGGGTCGCAGGCGACATAGGCGATCTTCCGCGGTGACAGTGCCGCGATCCGCCGTACGACGTCCTTGCCGGCCCCTGTCCGCGGCGGGTCGAGCACGACGAGGTCGACCGACTCCATGCCCTTCCCGGCCGCCATGTTGAGCACCTTGGCGACGTCCCCTGCCTCGAGCGTCACCGACGGCAGGTCGTGCAGGTTCCGCCGGGCGTTCTTCACTGCGTCCTTACTGCCCTCGACAGCCAGTACTGCGCACCCCGCCTCCGCAAGGAAGGCCGCGAACAGTCCCACCCCGGAGTACAGGTCTAGCGCGGTCTCCCCGGCTTGCGGAGTCAACCCAGCCAGTACTGCGTCCACCAGCGTCTCGGGAGCAGCCGGGTGAGCCTGCCAGAACCCATTGGCCTCCACCCGGAAGCGCCGGTTGCGCACGACCTCCACAACCCGTCCACCGGACTTGTCGTCGGTCAGTACGGCCGTCTTGCCCTCCGACGACACCACTGCCTTCACCGACGAGGCATCCGGCCACTGCTCGTGCAGCACGTCCGGAGTCCCCGGGTGGGCGATCAGGCACTTGTCGATCTGGATCAGGTCATGCGACCGGTGCGCGTACATCCCCGGCCGGCCGCCCACCACGGCGTACCGCATCCGGGTGCGCCAGCCGAGGCCGTCGTCACCGGGCGACTCCATCACGATGGCCCGCTCGATGCCGCCGATCCGCCGCAGCGTGTCCGACACCACGGTCGCCTTCAGCCGCCGCTGCTCGACGATGTTGGCGTGCTGGAAGTCGCAGCCACCGCACCGGCCCGGCCCGGCGAACGGGCAGGGCGGCTCGATCCGCTGCGGCGAAGGCGTCAGCACCTGTACCACGTCGGCCCGAAGGTACTTCGTGGTCTGTTCGGTCACCCGGGCGTGCACCAGCTCACCTGGTAGCCCGTGCCGGACGAAGACCACCTGGCCTTCGTGGCGCGCGACACAGTGCCCGCCGTGCGCTACCGGCCCCACCTCGAGCTCCAGCAGCGTCCCGACGATCTGCTCTCCCGTCACCTGTCTCCTGAACTCTTGCGCGCGCCGCGCCGTACCTGGCCGGCTACGCGTTCCTCCCGGTCCTGCCGCTCCTCAGCTGCCTGGGACGAGATCAGCTGATACGGCACGGACGTCACCATCACACCCGGCGTGAACAAGAGCCGGCCCTTGAGCCGTAGCGCGCTCTGGTTGTGCAGGATGTGCTCCCACCAGTGCCCGACGACGTACTCAGGGATGTAGACCATCACCACATCCCGCGGCGACTGCCGGCGGATATCTCGAACGTACTGCACGATGGGGCGAGTGATCTCCCGGTACGGCGACGCGAGGCGCTTGAGCGGCACCGGGATGTCCCGGGCCTCCCACTCGGCCTGCAGCAGCTCCGACTCGTCCCGGTCGACGTCGACCGTCACCGCTTCGAGCATGTAGGGCCGGGCCGCCTTGGCGAACGCGAGCGCCCGCAGGGTCGGCTTGTGCAGCTTGGAGACCAGCACGATCGAGTGCACCCGGGCCGGCAGCATCAGCTGGTCGCTGGCGTCCACGGCCATCTCGCGGCCGACCGTGTCGTAGTGCTTGCGAATGCCCTTCATCATCACGAACAGCACCGCCATCGCGATGATCGCGATGTACGCGCCGTGGGTGAACTTGGTGACCAGCACGATGATCAGCACGATCCCGGTCAGGGTCAGGCCGATCGCGTTGATCACCCGCGAGCGCATCATCTTGGCCCGCTTGACCGGGTCGGTCTCGGTCTTCAGGTGCCGGGTCCAGTGCCGGATCATCCCGAACTGGCTGAGCGTGAAGGAGACGAACACCCCGACGATGTAGAGCTGGATCAGCTTGGTCACCTCGGCGTCGAAGGCGATGATCAGGCCGATCGCGCACAGCGCCAGCAAGATGATGCCGTTGCTGTAGGCGAGCCGGTCGCCGCGGGTGTGCAGCTGCTTGGGCAGGAAGCCGTCCTTGGCCAGGATCGAGGCCAGCACCGGGAAGCCGTTGAACGCGGTGTTCGCGGCCAGCACCAGGATCAGCATCGTCGCGCCGATCACCAGGTAGAAGCCGGGTGGGAAGTTGGAGAAGACCGAGTCGCTGATCTGGGCGATCACGGTCTTCTGGTTGTACGAGTCCCCCACCGGCTCGCCGTTGCGGTAGAGCTGGCTGCCGGGGTCCTCGGCGAACCGCAGGTGGATCTTGGAGGCGAGGTACAGGATGCTCATCAGCATCGTGATCGCGATCGTGCCGAGCAGCAGCAGCGTGGTCGCCGCGTTCTTGCTCTTCGGCTTGCGGAACGCCGGTACGCCGTTGCTGATCGCCTCGACCCCGGTTAGCGCCGCGCAGCCCGACGAGAACGCCCGGGCCAGCAGGAAGGCCGCGGCCACCCCGCTGAACACCTCGTGGCCGGGCTCGGGCCGGACGTCGAACTCGGAGCTCTCGGCCAGCGGCAGGTTGCCGATACCGAGCCGGATGACGCCCCAGATCGCCATTCCGATGATCGCGGCCATGAAGATATAGGTCGGGATCGCGAACAGCGCGCCGGACTCCCGGACCCCGCGCAGGTTCAGCGCGGTCAGCACCAGCACCAGCCCGACCGCGAGCGGCACCTCGTGGCCGGCCAGGAAGGGCAGCGCGGACTTCGCGTTCTGGACGCCGGACGAGATCGACACCGCCACCGTCAGCACGTAGTCGACCATCAGCGCGCTGGCCACCGTCAGTCCGGCGGTCGGGCCGACGTTGACCGTGGCCACCTCGTAGTCGCCGCCGCCGGACGGGTACGCATGCACGTTCTGCCGGTACGACGCGACCACGATCAGCATCACGAAGGCGACCAGCAGGCCGATCTTCCAGGAGAACGAGTACGCCGCCAGACCGGCCAGAGACAGGGTCAGGAAGATCTCGTCGGGCGCGTAGGCGACCGACGACAGAGCGTCACTGGCGAACACGGGCAGCGCGATCTTCTTCGGGAGCAACGTCTCGCCCAGCTGCGTACTACGCAGCTTGCGTCCGATCAGGATGCGTTTGCCGATGTCGCCTAGAGCGGGGGTCACACGGTGATGTTAGAGGCAGCCCCGGTCCGGTGTAGCGTCTATCCCTGCCGACACCGATGCCAGCGGCCCCAGGCGGGGCAAGGAGTGATCACGGAGTGCACGTCGTCATCATGGGCTGCGGCCGCGTCGGGTCGACGCTCGCCCGGACCCTGGAGAAACGCGGCCACACGGTCGCGATCATCGACCAGTCCGCCGACTCGTTCCGCCGGCTGAGCGCCAACTTCTCCGGCCGCACCGTCACCGGGATGGGGTTCGACCGCGACGTCCTGACCGAGGCCGGGATCGAGGAGGCCGAGGCGTTCGCGGCGGTCTCCAACGGCGACAACTCCAACATCCTGGCCGCGCGTGTCGCCCGGGAGAACTTCGGCGTCGGCAATGTCGTCGCCCGGATCTACGACCCCGGCCGCGCCGAGGTCTACCAGCGCCTCGGTATCCCCACCGTGGGCACCGTGCGCTGGACCGTCGACCAGATGATCCGGCGGTTGCTGCCGAGCGGTTCGGAGCCCGAGTGGCGCGACCCGTCCGGTACCGTCCGGCTGGCCGAGGTGCACGTGAACTCCGGCTGGGTCGGCCGGCTCGCGCTCGACATCGAGAAGGCCACCGGCGCCAAGGTCGCGTTCCTGACCCGGCTCGGCGAGGGCCTGATTCCCAAGGCCGACACGGTCATCCAGGAAGGCGATCTGGTCCACGTGGTGATGCTGGAGCGCGACGCCGACGCGATCGAGTCCCAACTGGGCACCAAGCCTGAGGAGCTGTGATGCGGGTAGCCATCGCCGGCGCGGGCAACGTCGGACGGTCGATCGCCGCGGAGCTGCTGGAGAACGGCCACGAGGTGCTGCTGATCGACAAGGACCCGCGGGCGATCAAGGCCGAGTCGGTCCCCCGGGCCGAGTGGCTGCTGGCCGACGCCTGCGAGCTGTCCTCGCTGGAGGAGGCCGCGTTGCAGCGCTGCCAGGTGGCGATCGCGAGCACCGGTGACGACAAGACCAACCTGGTCGTCTCGCTGCTGGCCAAGACCGAGTTCGGCGTACCGCGCACCGTTGCCCGGGTCAACCACCCGCGCAACGAGTGGATGTTCAACGAGGCCTGGGGCGTCGACGTCTCGGTCTCGACGCCGCGGATCATGTCGGCGCTGGTCGAGGAAGCGGTCTCGGTCGGCGACCTGGTCCGGCTGTTCACCTTCCGCCAGGGCGACGCCAACCTGGTCGAGCTGACGCTGCCCGAGGACTCCCCGATGATCGGCCTGCGGGTCGGCGACATCGACTGGCCGATGGACACCGCGCTGGTGACCATCATCCGCGAGGGCCGCGTCCTGCGCCCTGACCCGGAAGGCACCCTCGAGCTGAATGACGAGCTGCTGTTCGTCTCGGCGGACGAGACCGAGGAGCAGCTCGAGGACATGCTCTCCCCGCACCACCGCAAGTCGCAGGACGGCAAGTAACGCAGTACTGACCGGATACGGTCATACGAGGCCCGGGCGGTTCCGCCCGGGCCTCGTCGCCGTCTAGCTTCTTGCGTTATGAATCGATTCAGCCGGACGGCCTTGTTCATGGCGATGGTGTTCATCCTGGGGAGTCTGATGACGGACGCGACCGCCGCGACGGGCAAGCTGAGCGTCGGCGGACTGACCGTCGACAACACGGTCAACCCGCTGAGCACCGACAATCCGAAGCCGGCCTTCGGCTGGAAACTCGGTACCACGGTCAACAACGAGCGCCAGTCGGCGTACCGGCTCCTCGTCGCCACCGACCCCTCGCTGCTCAAGCAGGATCGCCCGGATGTCTGGGACAGCGGCCGCGTCACCAGCGACGAGTCGGTCGCCCTCCCCTACGGCGGTCGGGCACTCGATCCCGCGCATCGCTACTACTGGGCTGTCGAGGTCTGGGACTCGCGCGGCGGCTCGACGAGGTCGACCGAGACCGCCTGGTGGGAGACAGCCGTCACGGACTGGAAGGGCGCGCAGTGGATCAGTCCTGACACCGGGAGCCTGACCTGGGACGACTTCACCCTGGACATCGACTTCACCATCAAGGCGGCGGCCGCGAGCGTGGTGTTCCGCGCCAAGGACACGGCCAACTTCTATCTCTGGCAGATCAACGCGGCCATCCAGCCGGGCAAGGTCTTCCTCCGCCCGCACGCCAAGGTCAACGGCGGCTTCACGAACCTCGGCGAGATCGAACTCACTGGCTTCGACGCCGCGGCCCGGAATCACCTGAAGGTCCGCGCCGAGGGCAGCACGATCACCACCTGGATCGACGGCAGCCAGGTCAACCAGCTCACGAACACCGCCCTCAGCAAGGGAACCGTCGGCTTCCGCTCGTCGACCACGGGTGGCGTCCAGGAGCGAGCGGCGTACGACAACCTGGTCATCCACAGCCTCACGTGCGAAGAGTTGTACCGCGACGACTTCGAAGGTGAGCTGGAGCCGACCGGCGACCCGACTCTGATCCAGCGCGACCCGGAAGCCCCGATGCTGCGCCGCGACTTCGCGCTCGACAAGCGCGTCGCCCAGGCTCGCGCCTATGTCTACGGACTCGGCTTCTACGAGCTCCACCTGAACGGCAACAAGGTCGGTGATCGCGTCCTGACCCCCGCCAGTACGCCGTACGGGCAGCGCAGTCTCTTCGACACCTATGACGTGACCGATGACGTACGCCGTGGCGCCAACGCCGTCGGGGTCTGGCTCGGCAACGGCTACGGAGCCAACTACAGCCAGTACGGCTTCCGCTGGCTCGGCCCGAAGCAGGCGATCGTGCTGATCGACGTCACCTACACCGACGGCAGCCACCACACGATCAGCACGGATCCCAGCTGGAAGTGGTCGACCGGCGCGATCGTCGGCGACGACATCTACAACGGCGAGACGTACGACGCACGCCTGGCGCAGCAGGGTTGGGACCGGCCCGGCTTCGACGACTCGCAGTGGCAGCCGACCAAGGCGGTCGCCGCGCCGAGCACCGACCTGGCGCCCAACACGATGCCGCCGATCCGCCTCGCCGAGACGCTGCGACCGATCGCTCTCACCCAGCCGAAGCCCGGCGTCTTCATCTACGACCTCGGCCAGAACATCGCCGGCTGGACCCGCCTCACGGTCAAGGGCCCGCGCGGTACCGCGATCAAGCTGCGCGCCGCCGAGGAACTCGGCCAGGACGGCCTGCTCGACACCTTCACCAACCGCGGCGCTGCGGCAACCGACACCTATGTCCTGAGCGGCAACGGCACCGAGGTCTACGAACCCCGCTTCACCTACCACGGCTTCCGGTACGTCGAACTGACCGGCTTCCCGGGGCAGCCCACGCTCAGCACTCTCCAGGGCCGGGCGGTCCACGCCGATCTGGAGTCGACCGGGACCTTCGAGTCCAGCAGCGACCTGCTCAACCAGATCTGGCAGAACAACCGCTGGAGCATCCTCAACAACTCGATGAGCCTGCCGACCGACACCCCGGTCCGCGACGAGCGGACGCCACCCACGATGGATTTGCAGGCGTACCGCGACGCGTCGATCCGTGAGTTCGGAATGAACGGCTTCTACGCGAAGTACCTGCGCGACCTGCCACCCGGTACCGCGCTGCCCAGCGACGCGGCCAAAGCGCAGTACCCGGACATGGCCGGTGGCCAGATCACCTTGGCCTGGACGCTTTTCGAGCAGTACGGCGATCGCGCGACGCTCGCGGCGACCTATCCGAAGATGAAGGCGTTCGTGGACAAGAACGCGACCGACGTGCCCAGCCACATCTGGCCGGCGGATCAGGGTTTCGGCGACTGGTGCCCGCCCGACCACGGGCCGGAAGCCAACGACGGGATGGGGAGCCCGTCGGCCGGTGACTGCTTCAGCGAGGTGTCTCTGGTCAACACTGCCTTGTCGTACCAGCAGGCGCTCAACTTGGCCAAGGCCGCGCAGGTCGTCGGTACTGCGGACGAAGTACGCCGCTACACCGAGCTGGCTGACAGCATCCGGGACGCTTTCAACGCGCACTTCCTCAGCGCGGACGGTTCGCAGTACGGGAGTGGGCGGCAGACCACGAGTGTGTTGCCGCTCGCCTTCGGACTGGTGCCTGCCGAGCACGTGAACGCCGTCGGCGACCAGCTGGTCGAGACGATCCTGACGAAGAACGGCGGCCATCTCGACACCGGCATCTTCGGCACTCGCTACCTGGTCGACGCGCTCGCCAAGGTCGGCCGGATCGATGTCGCGATGACGGTCCTGCAGAAGCGGACCTACCCGTCGTTCGGGTTCGAGATCGACCACGGCGCGACCACGTCCTGGGAGCAGTGGCTGTACACGTCAGGGATGGAGACGCACGACCACGCGATGTTCGCGGGGATCAACGCCTCGCTCTACACCGAGCTGGCCGGGATCAAGCTCACCTCCCCCGGCTACCGCACGGTGACCATCGCGCCGCAGATCCCGCCGACCCTGGCAAGCGCGTCGGGCACGATCGAGACGGTCCGCGGCCGGATCGTGTCGCGCTGGACGCAGACCGACGAGTCGATCCGGTTGGTGGTCACCATCCCGGTCGGCACCACGGCGACCGTCGTACTGGGCGGCGTCAGCCACCCGGTCGGCTCAGGTCACTGGAGCTTCACCAGCAAGAAGAAGTGAAAGCTGCCGGGCGGAGCTGCTACTCCGCCCGGCAGCGGCTTGGTTACTTCAGTCCGAACGCGCGGGTGATGGTCTGATCAACCCCGGCGCCCTGGCCGTCCTCGGCGTGCACCCGCAGGCTCACAAACGCTGCGGATCGTGGACCGTCGAGCCTCGTGCTCCAACCGGCGGCAGTACTACGAAGCGTCGCGCGCTGCCACGTCTTGCCGTCGTCGTAGGAGACATCCAGCAATGGCGTGCGCAGCCCGGCTGCCGTAGAACTGACCGCCCACTTGGGCGAGATCGACAGGTCGTCGTGCCGACCCGCCCGACCTGTTGAGTCAACAGTGATCGCATAGTCAACCTGGATCAAGTCAACAGGTTGATCAACAGTTGACTCCGACGTGAAGCTCCACTCGGTGCGGGTCACGGTCGAGTACGGACTCGGCCAGGTGCCCCGGGTGTTGTCGACAACGAGCCGGTACGGCAGCGACTCGGGCTTGAGGCCGGTCACGGTCAACTGGTCGCGATCATCCTCGGCCACCAGGGTCGAGCCCTGGAACAGACTGGTCTTCTGGGTCACGTCGAAGTTGCTGAACGCAGTACCGACGTGGTTGCCGCCGCCATCACTCCAGCCTGGTGCGACCACCGCGAGCTGATCGTTGTGGCGGACCGGCGAGAGCGCCTTGCTCAGCCGCGGCCGCTGGATCGGCCCGAACCACTCGATCTCGGTCCGGCTGCCGGCCTGGTACGCCGTGTACTCCGGCTCGGCCTGCTGCGTCTCGCGCAGGATCTGCGCCTGTGCCTGGTAGGGCACGCCGGCCATCACGTAGTCCGCGCGCTCGGCGATCAGCGGCATCCCGGTGGTGTTCATCGCCGATTCCCAGTCGCCGTTCCAGATGTCGAAGCGGTTCTCGATACCGCCGCCCTGGCGGAAGTTCCGGTAGGACACGTTGAGCCGCGCCAACTCGCCGGTGCGCACCCGGACCGACGGGTCGGCCGGGAAGTGGTCCCAGAACTTCGACAGGTCATACGTGTAGTCCAGCGTCGGGTTCGAGGTCACCGTGAGGCTCGCCCGACCCTGCTGCAACTGACCGATCAACTGCTCGCCCTCGTCCTGGGTGAGCGTCGCGATCGTCACCGGCGGCGGGTTCGGCGGCAGGTAGATCGAGTCTCCCCAGGCCACCAGCTTCCCGGGTCCGTCGTTCACGACGACGAGCAGCTTGGCGCCGGCCGCCGCAGCAGCAGCCGCCTGCTCCTCCACCGATCCACCGTCGTTGTTGCGTACGACAACCGCCTTGCCCTGCTGGTCTTTCGCATCGGCGAGCACCGCGTCGAGCACGTGCTTGCCCTTGGCCAACGGCGTCGCGCCGCGGCGTACGAGGGTGTCGTCGAAGGTCCGCGTCGACGAGCTGACCGTCAGCGCCGGCTGCTCCAACCGCCAGCGAGCGCCGGTCGTGAACTCACCACTCTTCGCCGTGCCGGTGGGGAGTTCCCAGACACTGTCGTAGGCAGGGCTCGGCCACCGCGACGACCCGACCGAGAAGACATCCCGCCCGAAGTCCCGATAGTTGTTGACCCGTACTTCGCCGAGCGTCGTCGCCTGCGGAGCGGCCACCGTGAGCTGCCGCGCCTTGCGAGCGTCGTACGTGACTGTGCGGTCCTTGTCGAGGTGGATGTCGAGCAGAGTCAGTACTGCGAGCCCCTGCGACGACGGGCCGTTCGCCCCTTCGACATCGGCGGTGATCCAGGTGGTGTAGTCCCCCGGAGGCAGGCGGAGCGAGGTGCCGCCCTCTTCGACGTAAAACTGGCCGTACGTCTTGCCGCCGATCAGGATCGCGTCGCCACCGAGCGGACGACCACTGCGGTCCTTGGCCTCGAGAGTCAGCTCGTAGCGCTCCCCCTCGCGCCCGATGCCGATCAGCGTGCTGACCTGCGTGCCGTCAGCCTTCTTGGCAATCAGCTGGCCGGACAGTTGCTTGTCGGCCGGAGCGTCGTCGACCGTCACCGACACCTTGACGGTCGCAGTGCCATGCGCGGGCACCGTGACGGTCGGCGCCGAGAGCTTGAAAAGCCCGGCCGGTGCGTCGGCGACCTGGGCAGTGAGGTCCAGTACGACGGGCTGGTCGCCAGAGTTGGTGTAGGTCACGTCGCGATCGGCGACCTGGCCCGGAGTCACCGGCCAGCTGTAGTGACCGGAGTACGCGGTCGGTGTGGCGAAAACGGTCGCCTTGCTGGTCGCGGCGATGTCCAGCCGGCCGTGGCCGCCCTGGTAGGGGTTGTAGTCCGGGGTCGGCTTGGCGGTGCTCACGATCGCGCTCTTGAGCTGCGGCCCGGTCCAGTCCGGGTGCTGCGCGGCGAGCAGCGCCACCGCGCCGGCCACGTGCGGCGTCGCCATCGACGTACCGCTCATCAATTGATAGGCACCGGAGCCCTCGGCCGCGTACTGCGAACGCGCGGCCAGGATGTCGACGCCCGGAGCCGTGATGTCCGGCTTCAACCCGCCGTCGCCCACCCGCGGTCCCCAGCTCGAGAACTCGGCCAGCTTGTCGGCGCCGTCCACGGCGCCAACAGTCAGGGCCGACTCGGCGATGCCCGGAGCACTGGCGGTGTAGTAGCCCGGCCCAGCGTTGCCTGCGGCAACGGTGAAGAGCGCGCCGGTCTCGGCGGACAGCTCGTTCAGCGATTGGCTGATCGGGTCGCTGCCGTCGGTCGGACCGCCGCCGAGGCTCATGCTGACGACCTTGGCGTGCTGGTCGCGAGCGGCCCACTCCATCCCGGCGATGATCCAGGACTCCTGGCCGCTGCCCTCGTTGTCGAGCACCTTGCCGATGTGCAGCCGGGCGCCCGGCGCGACGCCCCGCTCCAGACCGTCGGAGGCCTCACCGGTGCCGGCGATGGTCGAGGCGACGTGCGTGCCGTGCCCGTGCCGGTCGGTGACGTCGAGCTCGGGGACGAAGCTGGTCGAGGCCGCCACCCGGTCGTCGAGGTCGGGGTGCTGCAGGTCGATCCCGGTGTCCAGCACCGCGACGTCGACACCTTGGCCGATGTTGCCGCCCCGCCAGACCTCGGGCGCGCCGATCTGCGCGGTGCTGTCGGCCAGGTCGGCCTTGAACTTGCCGTCCAGCCAGACCTTCTTGATCCCCGCGGCAAACCCGGTCGGCGCCTTGCCGCGAGCAGTGCTGCCCGCGGTCAGCGAACGCCAGAAGTCGGCGGGACGATCTGCGGTCAGGGCGGCGCCCTTGATGCTGGTGAGCGTGCTCTGCTTGCGCGCGCCGGCCGGGACGGCCTGGGTACGAGCCTTCGCCGCGGCGTCGGTGTAGGTGACGATCAGCGGCAGCGCGTCCTCGACGTATCCGTCGGCCAGCAGCTTGGTGACGTTGAACAGATCCTCGTCGAGCAGCTTCGCCCCGAGGAACCGGGCCGCTGATCGCGGGTAGACGTAGGTGTTCGCCCCGTCGACCCGCACGTCGTGGTCGGCGAGCCGGCCGTCGGGTCCGGTCACGGTGTAGTTCTTCTTGCCGTCGGCGCCGACGGTCACCTTGACCACGTCGCCGGTGATCAGGGTGATCGTCTTCGGCGCCGCGGCGACCATCGGTACGGCGTACGCGCCGTCCGGACCAGGTGGCGACGCGGCGGCGATGCCACCGCTCAAGGACACAGCGGCAGCCAAGAGCGCCGCCGATAGGGCCGGCAGTCTCCGACCGCGGCCAGGGCGTGGTGTCACGGGTGCCTCACAGAGGGTCTACGAATGAGTCGCCAGATCGTAGGCCGGTGAAAGCACGCGAGTTCACCGATTCAGCTGGCCACTCTCCGCCGTGTCACGTTTGCGACACCGCGGAAAGTAACCCCGTACTACGCCCCGCGCACCGGCGTCGGCGCCGGCTCGATCGGCGGGTACGGCGACTCCTCCAGACCGAGGTTGCGCCAGACGAAGCGCGGCACCCGGGCCAGGAAGCCGCGCAGGAACTGCGAGCTGTGGCCGATCACGTCCTGGCTGTGCACACCGGTCTCGAACCAGGCCCAGCCGTCGACGAACTCGAAGGTGGCCGGCGGATTGGCCATCAGGTACTCCATCTGCCGCGGGTGGATCACGTCGTAGGCGTACTTCGTGTCCTGCGCGTGCACCGCGAACTGCTCGTTGAACGCGCCGCTCTCGAAGCTGATGCCGCGCCCGATCCCCCGCCGGCCGACCTTCAGCGGCGGCATCCGGGTCGGCAACTGGAAGCCGAGGATGTGCTCGGTGTGGTGGTCGGTCACGGTCCGGGTCTGCGACCGGCCCTCGGAGTCGGTGTAGGTCTCGGTACGAGTCGTCTTCCACTCGTGCGTGAACGCGACGAACGGAGGCCCGTCGCCGTCCCGGCCGCGGATCACGTTGCTGGTCGTGTGACCGTGGCCGGACCGCGTCGCCGGCGTGGTGTGCAGCAGGCTGTCGTCCTCGCCGATCCAGTGCCAGTCCGGGTGGTGGTAGAAAGTCAGGCGAGGCGGGGGCTCCGGCTGGATCCAGTGGTCCAGCGGGGTGGCGTCGATCGCTTCGGCGAGGGAGGCGAGCTGCTCCAGCCAGGGCGCGAGCAGGTCGGGATCCTTGCGCGGCGGGTCGAGCACGACCAGCTGGTCGCCGTCGATGCTGATGTTGAGACCCGGCTGCGAAGCGGCCATCGCGGCCAGTTGCCCGCACACCTGCGAGGACAACGCCTCAGCGGCGTACGCCGGGTCGAGCGCGCCGATCTGCCAGGCGTCGCCGAGCTGCGGCGGCGACGGCATCCGGGTGGCGGCGACGCCGTACCGGGGCCGGGTCTGGCCGCCCATGATCCAGAGCTCGGGCAGCCGGCGGGACAGCGTGACCATGCCGACCCAGCCGCTCCAGTTCTCGGCGGTGTACTCGATCACCTGGAAGGCGCGGCCCGAGCTGGTCCGGCCGGTGATCTGGTCGTCGGGATCACGGCGGAAGCCGACCCCGAACGGCGGATTGCTGAGCCGGGCCACGGTCTCGAAGGTCGGGCTGCCGTTGAAGATCCAGCCCCGCTCCCGCAGCGACCTGATGTACCGATCACGGCGCACGATCAACGCGACACCGATGGCGACCGCTACCGCGACCACCACCACGACGATCCAACCGGTCTGACTCACGCTCTCCCCTTTGGTTCGCGGTGTCTCCGCGCGGCTCGATTGTCGCCTATGACGCGGGTGACCCCGGGGTGAGTTCCCTCAGCAGCGCCTGAATCGCCGGGCTCGCGTCGGCGCTCCGCCGCCAAGCAGCCTGTACTTCGCGCGTCGGCCGGCTCGCGAGCGGTCGGGCGACCAGGTCCTCCCCCAGCGCTGGGCGGGCGAGCCGCGGGATCAGGCCGATCACTTCGCCTGTCGCGATCAGGGCGAGCTGGGTGGCGAAGTCATCGACCAGGTGACGTACGTCGGGGTCTGCCGGCCCGTCGGCGAACAGGCGGCGAAACCACTGGTGACAGACGGTCCCCGGTGGGCTGGTCACCCAGGCGTGACCGGCGAGGTCGGAGGCGTCCAGTGGCGAGTCACCGAGGGCCAACGGGTGCGTGCGGCTCATGACGACATCGCCGACGTCGGTGTGCACGGCGCGCTGCCTCAGGGACGGCGGCAGGGGCGTGGGGAGGCCATCGGCGTCGTGGACGAGCGCCAGGTCCGCAGTACCGGAGTCGACGCTGTGGAGCGCCTGGTCGGGGTCCTGCTCGGTGATGCGCACAACCAGGTCGGGGCAGCGCGTCGACAACCCGGCGAGCGTCGGCGCGAGCAGCCCTCGGATGGCGGTGGAGAACGCGACCACCCGTAGTACGCCGCGGGGCGCTCCTTCGGCGACCAATTGCGCTGCCTCTGCGCAGCGCTCCAAGGCCTGGAACACCTCAGGCGCCGAGTCGACGATCGCCTGCCCGGCCGGAGTGAGCACGACCCCGCGTCCCGCCGGGGCAAGCACCGGTACGCCGACCTGTCGCTCCAGCCGCTTGAGTTGCTGCGACACCGCCGATGCCGTGAAGCCAAGCTCGTCGGCCGCCTTCGCGAGCGTCCCGAGAGCAGCCACCGATCGCAACGCGCGCAGGGCGCCGACCTCAATCATGCAGCGAGCCTAATCATTATTAGCAAAAAAGCATCGCTGGACCATGGCAATCGCCTCGGACACGATCGCTGCATGACCCGCCAACTCTTCGGCACCAACCTCGTCGCCATGGTGACCCCGATGAACCCCGACGGAACGCTCAGCGAGCCAGGCCTCACCAGCCTCGTCGACCACCTGCTTGCCACCGGCTGCGACGGCCTCGTCGTCGCCGGCACCACCGGCGAAGCCCCCACCCTGACCGATGCCGAGACGACTCAACTCATCCGAGCAGTCACCACCCAGGCTGACGGCCGCGCCCGAGTCATCGCCGGCATCGGCACCTACGACACCGCCGCCACCATCCGCCGGGCCCACGCAGCCGAGGAGGCCGGCGCAGACGCCCTACTGCTCGTCACGCCGTACTACTCCCGCCCGACCCAAGCCGGCGTCGTAGCCCACTGCCTGGCAGTAGCCGACGCCACCAGCCTCCCCGTGATGCTGTACGACGTCCCCGCCCGTACCGGCCTTGCTATGGACGCCGCAACGCTGATCGAGCTGGCCGCCCACCCCAACATCCGCGCCGTCAAAGACGCCAAGGGCGATCTCTTCGAGGCGATGACCGTGATGGCCGGGTCGCCGCTCGCCTACTACTGCGGCATAGACGACCTCAACCTGCCCTATCTGGCCTCCGGCGCCGTCGGAGTAGTCAGCGTGATCGGCAACCTCGTCGCCGACCGCAACGCCGCGCTCATCGACGCCGTCCACACCAGCGACCTCCCCAAAGCCCGGGAGATCCAGCGCTCCCTACTCCCCCTGACGGCTGCCATCATGCAGACCGCCCAGGGCGCCACCCTGACGAAGGCCGCGCTCACCGAGCTCGGCATCATCCCTCACGCGACGCCGCGTCTCCCCCTCCTCGAACCTCCGGCCCCTCAGCTCCGGCGATTGGCACAGGTTCTGGCCTCCCACCCGGAGATCGGCAACCGAACCACGCGTCCAGTGCCGCGTCGTCTCCCAACGACCCGAACCTCGTCGGTCCACGCTCCAGCATCCTGAGGAACGCGACCAGCCGACGCCCCGTCTCACCCAAATTCCCCACCCCCCTCAGAACGTTGTATCGGGCAACTAGCCCGGAACGTTTCACGAAGAGGGGTGTGACCTACTTCTTGCCGCCGCGCAGCAACCCGGTGATGTGGTCACGGGCGTCGTCCCACTTGTCGTCAGGGAGCGAGCCACGCAGTACGGAGTACGCGAGCCAGAGCGCCAGCGCGTAGAGCGGGAGGCCGAGTCCGATCTTGGCGATCCCCAGCGCGTTCAGCTGATGGGTCAGGTAGAGCGGGATCTGGATCACCAGGCGGACCGCGAACAGGCCGGCGAACACCAACGTGGCGCGATTGAAGCCCCGGAACATGTCCGGGTCGCGACGCCACTCGCCGCCGGTCTGGGTGATCAGGCCGTAGATGGCGCCGAACAGCGGCCAGCGGGCGACGATCGAGATGCCGTAGATCGCCAGGTAGACGCCGCTGAGGATCATGCCGGGCAGGTAGACGTTCTCGGCCTTGCCGCTGCGGGCCGCGACCCAGGCGGAAAAGGCGACGCCGATGAAGCCGCCGAGCACGTTGCGCAGCGGCTGCTTGCGGACCAGCCGGAGCAGCGCGACCGCGCCACCGCAGGCGACCGCGACGATCAGCGCGAGCTTGAGGTCGTGGTCGGAGGCCGCGTAGACGATCATGAACGCGATCCACGGCAGGCCGATGTCGAGCAATGCGCCCCAGCCGCCGAGGGCGCGGAAGAAGTCCTTGTCCGTGGTCGCCTCGGGCTTGGCCGGACCGCCGTCGGACGGCTGGGCCGTCGAGGTATCGGCGGTGGTGCCCGCGGTGGTGTCGTCGGGGTGAGGCGGCACGGTGCCGGCGGCCTCGAACTCGGGTTTCAGAATCTCTACCAGCTTCTCGTTCAGGTCTTCGTCGAGCTGGTCTCGGTGGCTGCCGTGCGGGTCAGCCATGCGCGGCCGTCGGACGGAGTTCGTACCGGGGGTTGAACATCACCCGGTCACCGTCCACCACACCGATGCGTCCCGACGCGATCAGCTCCGAACCAGGGTGGATCCCGGCGATCTTGCGCCGGCCCAGCCAGACCAGCTTGACCGTGCCGGTGCCGTCGTACAGCTCGCCCTCGAGGGCCGGTACGCCGCCGCGCGGGCTGAAGGTGATCGTCCGGAGCGTGCCGTACAGCGTCACCATCTCCCGGTCCTGGCAGCCGGTGATGGACCGCGCGCCACAGTCGTGCGCGTAGTCCTGGAGCACCTCGGCGTCCTGCTCGTCCCGGTCGCCGGCCAAGCCCCGGAAGGCGCGCTTCCACATCCCTCCGGTCTTATCACTACCCATGGGGCCAGTGTAATCCGCTCGTGAGCGTGCTCGGCCGGTATCCGGACATGTCGAGTCAGGCCTCTTCTTCGGTGGCTGCCTGGGCCCCGGCCGGCAGTTGCAGGGCCAGCGACTCGCGCGGCGCCATCGGCTCGGTACCGCGGACGACGACCACGTCCCGCAGCGCCTGCTCCATCGGCGGCGCGGCGTCCGGCTCGACCGCGGCGCGGCCCAGCACGGTGGCCCGCAGCAGCCAGCGCGGGCCGTCGACGCCGATCACCCGCGAGGTCTGGCTGAAGATCTGCCCCTCGGGGTCCTCGACCGGTACGACCAGCACCAACTCGGTGCCGAACGGCCCCTCGGTCTCCGACGCGGTGCCACCCATCCGGGTCGCCTCGCCGGCGATCTCCTGCCGGACCTCGGACCAGATGCCGCTCGTCTTCGGCGCGGCGAACGCGCGCAGCTCGAGTGCGGAGTCCTCCAGCACCAGCAGGATCGCCTGCACCTGGCCACTGGCCTCGTCGACCTGCAGCCGCAGCTCCATCCCGGGCATCCCGGTGATCACCAGCGCGCCGAGGTCGATCCGGTCCTCGCCCTCGAGGGTCGAGGCGTCCACCTCGGTGGAGTCGAACGGCCCGGCGCTGCGACCGACCGGCGTACCGGCCTCGGTCTCGGCGGCCTCGGTGTCAGCGGCCTCGTCATCGCCGAAGAAACCGCCGGTCGACTCGGCCTCGTCGTTCTTGCCCTTGCGACGGAAGATCACTGCTCTTGCCCCTGCTTCCTTGAAAAGCTGTCCGGCCGCGACACCGCGTCGTGGCCCGCCGTAGTCTCGCGCATGCCGCAGGTCAGCGGCGTGCACCTGATCAGCGTGTCACACCACCGAAGCCACCGGTCGAGCCGTGCCCGCCGGTACCGCGGTCGGACCCGGGCAACGTGGTGACCTCGACGAACCGGGCCTTCTCGACTCGCTGGATGACGAGCTGAGCGATCCGGTCGCCACGCTTCAGGGTGATCTCGGCGGCCGGGTCCAGATTGATCAGGCACACCTTGATCTCGCCACGGTAGCCCGCGTCCACGGTTCCCGGTGCGTTGACGAGCGTCACCCCGTGTTTCGCGGCCAGCCCGGAGCGCGGGTGCACGAACGCGGCGAACCCGTCCTGCAGCGCGATCGCGATCCCGGTCCCGACCAGTCCGCGCTCCCCCGGCTTCAGGGTGATGTCGGTGGTGGTGACCAGGTCGGCGCCGGCGTCACCGGGATGCGAATAGGCCGGTACGGGAAGGTCCTCGTCGAGCCGCTTGATCAGTACCTCAGTCATGGGAGGTGACCCTATCGACGGGCCTCGGCACGCCACGTGCCAGGCTGGTGCCGTGGAGCAATATCGGGAACGACTGAGCGTGCCAGTGAGCTGGTGGATCATCGCGACCGCTGCAGTGGTCACGCTGTTCGTCATCACGGCCGTCCCCGCCGGCATCTGGGCGGGCGTGGCAGTCGCGGGGATCGCCGCAGCCGTGCTGATCACCCTGTTCACCCGGTACGGCGGTGCTGTGGTCGCCGTCGACTCCGAGAAGCTGCGGGCCGGCAAGGCCGCCATAGAGCGTGAGTACCTCGGCAAGGTCGAGCCCCTCGCCGGCGAGGACGCCCGCAACGCCTTCGGCCGCGACTGCGACCCCGCGGCGTACCTGGTGCTCCGCAGCTACCTGCGCGGCGCAGTACGGGTGGAAGTCACCGATCCGCAGGACCCAGCGCCGTACTGGTTGATCGCCACGCGCCACCCGGACCGCCTAGCAGCGGCCCTGACGGCCGACTCCGTGGCAAGATCCTGAAGTGTCCGGGGACCTGTACTAGGAGGTAGTCGTGGTCGGAGCCAAGATCGGCTGGAAGCTCGTGCTGATGGCGTTCACCATCGTGGTGTCGCTGGTCGCGAACAAGGCGGTGACGACGGCCTGGAAGATCGGGTCCGGCGGCAAGCCACCGAAGGGCAACCAGGCCGGCTACATCGAGATCGTGACCTGGGCCGTCGCCAGCGGCGCCTCCGCGGCCGCGGCGAAGCGCTTCGCCGAGGACCGCGCGGCGAAGTACTGGCTGAAGTCGACCGGCAGCCTGCCGCCCGGCTACGAGGACAAGCCGAACTCCTGACGCAGCGCCTCGGCCACGAACCCCTGTGGCCGATCCCGGCGGATCCCGTCGACGTACACGTCCAGTACGTCGTCGTAGAACGCCACCAGCCCGGCCAGCTCCCGGACCTCCTTCAGCGGCTCCAGGTAGCTCCACAGGAGGTTGTCGCGGTAGTACGTGGCCGCGCCCTTGTAGGCACAGAAGGTCTGCAGCTCGGTCGGCGCCAACTCGACGCGGATGTCGTCGCGCGGTAGGTAGAAGCGCGTCGGGAGGTTCGTTTCGAACACCAGCGTCGGCCGGCTGCTCTCGGCCAGCACCTCACCGTCCTGCTCGATCCGGACCGTCCGCGAGCTCGGCCGGGTCGCTACCCGGTGATACGGCTCCCGCGGATGCGACACCAGCCGCTCATCCTCCTCGTACCACTCGTCGACGGCCGCGAAGTCCAGTACGACGTACTCCGCGAGCTCTGCGTCGTCGGGCCGGAAACCGGCGCCTACCAGCCCGTCGACATCCACCACCTCGCCCGCGCAGGAGTGTGCCGCGAAGGGGATGCCCGGGTGCAGGATGGTGTCCGGCGCGGGTGTCGCCGGTGCCGCCGAGGCGGTCAGCGACGCGCGCAGCTCAGCCACCGGTACGGCGTACGAGGGCACTACTCGTCGCGGCTCCCACACCAGCACGGCCCCGGTTGGTGTCGACCAGCTCCCGGCCGCCTGAGCGGGCCCTGAGGCGCATCTCGGTCGGTTCGTAGCGCAGCAGCCCCAGTCCTGCCGCCCACAGTTCGTTCATCTGCTTGCTCATACCGCCAGGCTAGGAGCCGGCCGGCGATCGGGACATCGGCAAGAACTGCCTATTCGAGGACATGACAACGGGACCGGCCCCTCTTGCGAGGGGACGGTCCCGTTAGCCGGTACGGACTCAGCCGAGCAGGGCGACGGTGCTGTTGTTCAGGCAGCGCAGTCGCGGCAGATCAGCTGTCCGTTCTTGCTGTTCGCGAGCTGGCTGCGGTGGTGAACCAGGAAGCAGCTCGAACAGGTGAACTCGTCGGCCTGGCGCGGGAGGACCCGCACCGCCAGCTCTTCGTGGCTCAGGTCGGCGCCGGGCAGCTCGAAGCTCTCGGCGGCTTCGGCCTCGTCCTCGTCGACCTTGCCGGAGTTCTTGTCGTGACGGCGAGTCTTCAGTTCCTCGATCGACTCTTCGCTGGAGTCCTCGTCCGTCTTGCGCGGGGCGTCGTAATCAGTCGCCATGGTGTTCCCTGCCCTCTTCGTACCCGTGGTGTTGCCTGCTGAGCCCAGAACGGATCAAGGCGCCGAGAAATTCCGTACCGGAAGCTCTCTTCGCCCGAAACCCTTGACAGACAGGCTGGCAGCGGCATCAATACCGCCCCCGAGGAGGGGATTGTGCCCTATCGACGGGCCTTCGCGCGCGTCGGGGTCCACCTTTCGGCCCGCGTGTCGCGGATTGAGACAGGACCGAACAATGGTTTGCTCATTAGTGCGCGATAGCACGCACTAATGAGCAGTTCTACGATCTGAGCGGGTTCGCTGCCGCGAGAGCGTCGTGCAACGCGCCGAACACGGAAGGTGTCGCCGCGATCGACATTTCGGGCGAAACCGGTGCTCCGTGGAGTCCACCGACCTGCGCGCCGGCTTCGCTCGCGATCAGCGCGCCCGCGCCGTAGTCCCACGGGTTCAGGCCCCGCTCGTAGACCGCGTCCAGCCGGCCGCAGGCGACGTAGCACAGGTCGATCGCGCCGACGCCGATCCGGCGGATGTCGCGGACCTTGGCGATCAGCGCCTGGATCACCTCGGCCTGCACCTCCCGGCGTACCGGGTCGTAGCCGAAGCCGGTGCCGACCAGGGCCTTGCTCAGGTCCGGGCAGTCCGAGACCCGGATCGGACGGCCGTCCAGGTATGCCCCGCCGCCCAGCGTCGCGGTGAACATCTCCCCCTTCGGCGCGTCCACGACCACGCCGGCCACCGTCCGGCCGTCGTACTCGACCGCGATCGAGACCGCGTACGTCGGGATGTCGTACAGGTAGTTGACCGTGCCGTCGATCGGGTCGACGACCCAGCGAACGCCACTGGAGCCGTTGACGTCGTCGCCCTCCTCGCCGAGGAACGAGTCGTCCCTACGGGCAGCCAGCACCCGGGCCCGGATCAGCTCCTCCGACTCCCGGTCGACCGCGGTGACGATGTCCGTCGTAGTGCTCTTGGTGTCGGCCACAGTGACCGTCCCCCGGCGCCGCTCGACGATCAGCTGGGCTGCCTCGGTCGCGACCTCGACCGCCAGCTTCAGCAGGTCCTGGGGGTTCTCGGAGCTCATACAGATTCCTTCGCTGCCGGTGCGGCGGGTTCGTGGTCTGCTGGTTTTGGGGCTGCTGGGTTCTGAGCGGGGGATGCTCCGGGACGGCGGAGAGCGGGGCAGCAGTCGGGGCGGCAGTTGTCCCAGCCAGGGCCGAGCTTGCCCGCGCAGGGCCGCGGCGGCTGCTCGCCACGCTCAGCGGCGGCCCGCTCGATGACCAGGTCGCGCAGCATCGTCACGAACCGCTCGTCGGTACCGGGGGTCGCCGCGCGGGCCATCGGGAGGCGCAGCTTCTCAGCGGTCTCGGCAGCCTCGGTGTCGAGGTCGTAGATGACCTCCATGTGGTCACTGACGAACCCGATCGGTACTACGGCGACACCGGGCACCCCGGAGGCCGCCAGCTCCCCCAGGTGGTCGTTGACGTCCGGCTCGAGCCACGGCACCTGCGGCGGCCCGGAACGCGAGCAGTAGACCAGGTCGGTCCTGCGCTCGACCCCTGTACGCCGCTGCAGTTCCGCGGTGATCTCGGCAGCCACGTCCAGGTGCCACCCGACGTACCCGTTGCCGTCGGGTCCGCTGGTCTCGTTCATCTTCGTCGGGATGGAGTGCGTCACGTAGGCGATCGCGGAGCCTTCAGGCAGCTTGCTGAGCGCCTCGGCGGTGGACTCGACGAAGGAGCCGATGAAGCCGGGGTGGTTCGCGTAGTGCCGCAACTTGTCCAGCACCGGCGCCCCCTCGACCGCCGCAGTCGCGTCGGCCAGGTTCTCGCGGTACTGCCGGCAGCCGGAGTACGACGGGTAGGCGGACGTGACGATCACCACAGCACGCCGTACGCCGTCGGCCGTCATCTGGCGCAGGGTGTCGGTCAGGTACGGGTCCCAGTTGCGGTTGCCCCAGTAGAGCGGCAGGTCGAGGCCGACCTCGTCGAACGACGTCCGGAGCGCCTTGAGCAGGTCCCGGTTCTGGTCGTTGATCGGGCTGCGGCCGCCGAACGAGTAGTAGTGCTCGCCGACTTCCTTCAGCCGCTCGTCCGGGATGCCACGGCCACGGGTGACGTTCTGCAGGAACGGCAGCACGTCCGCGGGTCTCTCGGGACCGCCGAAGGAGAGCAGCAGGACGGCGTCGTACGGGTTCGGATCTGGCGTCGGTTCGACGGGCATACCTCGATGATCCCAGGCGCACCGAAACCGGGTGCGTGCGGTCCCTGGGCCGGCAGCTAGGGTGAGTCCGATCTCCATGCTGAAGCCCTACGTACACCTCATGCGCCGACCCGGCGCCCGTGCCTTCTTCGTCGCCGGGATCGTCGGCCGGATGCCGATCTCGATGATCGGCCTCGGCATCGTCATCCTGATCGAAGCGCAGACCGGCTCGTACGGCCTGGCCGGCGCGGTCTCCGGCGTCGCCGTGGTCGCCGGCGCGCTCACCGGACCGATCCAGGGCCGCCTCGTCGACCGCTTCGGCCAACGACTGCTGCTGTTGGCCGGCACCGTCCTGTGCACGATCTCCCTCGCCGGCCTCCTGATCGCCGTCCGCGCCGACGCCCCGTCCTGGACCCTGTACGCCATCTCGTTCGTTGCCGGAGGCACCCGTCCCCAGGTCGGCTCCTTCGTCCGCGCCCGCTGGACCCACCTGCTAGGCCGCGGCCGCGCGCTACAAACCGCCTTCGCCCTCGAGGCAGTCGGCGACGAGGTCGTCTTCATCATCGGCCCGGTCGTGGTCGCCGCCCTGGCCACCCAGATCAGCCCGTACCTAGCCCTGGCCGTAGCCGGCGTACTCGGCCTCAGCGGAGGCATCTGGCTCGCCGCCCTACGTGCCTCCGACCCACCCGGCCGAGGCAAGTCGAACGGCGCCGAGAAGTCCCCCCTCCCCTGGCTCTCACTCCTGCTACTCAGCATCATCGGCCTAGGCCTAGGCGCCACTCTCGGAAGCGCCGAGGTCGTCACGGTTGCCTTCACCGCCGAAGAGGGCCAGCCCGGTATGTCCGGTGTAGTACTTGCCGTCTGGGCACTCGGCTCCCTGCTAGCCGGCCTCTGGTACGGCTCCGTCCACTGGAAAGCCCCCGTCGAGCGCCGCCTCCTGATCGGCACGATAGCCCTGGCCATCACCCTGGCCCCGCTCCCCTTTGTCGGCAACATCCTGGTCCTCGGCGCTGTCCTTTTCGGCGCCGGCCTCACTATTGCCCCGACGATGGTCGCTGTCACCGCTTGCGTCGAAGAGTGGGTCCCACCGCAGCGCCTCACCGAGGCGATCACGTGGACTGTCACCGGCCTGCTGCTGGGCGTTGCCCCCGGCAACGCGGCGGCCGGGCATGCGGTCGACATCTGGGGCTCGTCAACGGCGTACTGGGTGCCGGTCACCATCGGCATCACTTGCGCCCTGATCGCGAGCGTCTCCGTAACCTTCGCCCGCCCACGCACCCGCTTCGCACACAACTGAGGTTGGTGGGAAGGCTGTTGCCCCACCCGTGCTCAGATCTCAGCTCCCGCGGCGTGCCCACCCAGACCGCAGGGGGTGACCCGCTGCAGGTCTGTGACCGTCGGCTCTTCGTTACGTCGCCTTGCCAGCCTTTCGCGTGCCTACCCCTCACCGGCGCCAGCGCAGGTTGGGAAGTGCTGAATCCGGCTACTCATTGGCGTCCGCACAACTCCGCCGAGCTCATACTCGTCAGGTCTGCGCCCGGGTCTCCGCCCGCTATGGCAGCGATGCCTACAGCTTTTTCTGGATCTTCCGGTGTGAAGTTTCCTCTTGTGGATAAGGGAAAACTGGCTCGATGTTTGTCGGTGGAATCATCTAGCCTTTGAGGTATGAATGATCGTGCGGTGGTGTTGATGAGCGGCAGCGAACTGCTGTCCGCCTACGACGCCCTGCACGAAGAGACCGAGGAACTCAAAGCCCGCCAGGCCCACATCCTCAACCGCCTCGACCAGCTCGGCTACGCCGCCGAAGTCGGCGCCCACGACACCGCCCGGCTGCTGACCCACCGATACAGGCTCGATCCCACCGAAGCCCACCGCCGCGTCCACTTCGCAACCAGGCTCCACAAGTACCCGGTCGTCGCCGCCGCGCTCGCCACCCCCTACCTCGACCGCACCACCGACGACGATGACAGCGACGCCCCCATCGACGGCGACTGCGGACACAGCGACAGCGACGAGAGCGCAGTGGTGCTGCACATGGGCCAGGCCGAAGCCATCGTGTCCGCCCTCGACAAAATCCCCGCCCGAGCCAACGTCGACGTCGAAGACCTCGCCGAAGCCGAACTCCGCATGGTCGAAGCCGGCGAACACCTGTCCCCGTCCGGTCTGCGGACACTCGGCGTCCAGGTCCGCAACCTCCTCGACACCGACGGCCCCGAACCCCGAGAAGACGCCGCCCGGCGCCGCGAAGAACTCTGGACCAAGAAAACCGACGACGGCGGCATCCGCTTCGGCGGCTTCTACGCCGCCGAGAACGCCGAAGCCCTGGAAACAGTCCTCCAGGCGGGCGCGAAACCCCACAACACCGACGACGGCGACCCGGACCCGCGGTCTCGCGGGAAGCGCCAGGCTGATGCGTTGATGGACGCCATGACCATCGCCCTCAACACCGGCGATCTGCCGGCCCGCGGCGGCATCAAACCCCACATCACCGTCACCATCGACCTCAACGACCTGCTCGGGGCCGGCAAGCACGCGACCGGTGACTTGGCCTTCGGCGACGGGTTGTCGGCGGCCGCGGTCCGGCGCCTGGCCTGTGATGCCGGGATCATCCCCGTCGTGTTGGGCTCCGCCGGCCAGCTTCTCGATGTCGGCCGCGAGCATCGCTTGGTCACGCCTGCGATCCGCAATGCGTTGAATGTCCGTGATCGAGGCTGTGTGGTCTGCCACGCGCCGCCGATCTACTGCGATGCCCACCACGTCGTCAGCTGGGCCGAGGGAGGTGACACCAGCCTCGCGAACATGGTCCTGCTCTGCCGGGTCGACCACACGTCGCTGCACCAGGGCCACTGGACGGTCGCGATCGAGGACGACCAGGTCCAGGTCACCCCACCCGCCTGGGCCAACCGCCCGTCCGGCAGACACCGAAAACCAGCCACGCCCAGCCACCCTGCCCCCGCACTGATTGCGGCGACAGACGCTGACACCTGCCCACCACCCGCAAAGCCGACCACCGCAGCCGCAGCCATCTGCCACTCACCTGAGGACGCGGCGGCGAACGCCACCAGCCCTTCACCCGCCACAACCAGCACCGGACCTGCCCCGTGCACCACCGCTGGTACCGATCCGGCACCTTGCACCACCGCTGGTACCAATCCGGCTCCGTGCACCGCCGCTCGTACCGAACCAGCGCCTTGCACCACCGCCGGTACCGTTCCTACGCCGTGCACCACCGCTCGTACCGAACCAGCGCCTTGTACCACCGCCGGTACCGTTCCGGCGCGCACCGCTGGCGCTGACCCAGCACCACCTACACCCACCCGCCGCTGGCCGCACACCGACGACGTCACCTGGATCACCCCCGAAGAAGCCGCCACCTATAACCCGTGGCCCGACACCGCGTGACGTTTCCGCTAGCAGGCAGGGGCACTCGATCGAGCGTCCGCGCTTGCGCGGTCGTGACCCCGGCCGTCGGACCGCGGACCCGCCCCCGGATCCGATCGGGATCGGGATCGGCAGGACCGGAGTCTGGTCGGTATCTCAGTCGCGGGATGACCTCGAGCGGACCCCGACATCTCTCCCGCGGTGAGCTCAGCCTGCAGTCTGAGCGCTCGAAACCTCATTGCGACAGCTAGCTCCTAAGCTCCCCAACCCGCCGATGCAGACAGCGAGCGGAGAATCTCGCGATCCTGCGACCAGCTGCAGTAGCGCCCTTCCGCGGCGGCATGCTCTACGAGACCGTCACCGGCTACGCCCAGGGCGCGACCGCTGGCAGCTCGAAACCCGAGGAAGCCGTCCTCCAGCTCCTCGCTCCAACTCCTCGGCCAGGGCTCAGCTCATCTCATCTCCATCCGCCGAGCACCTACCAAAGCTCCCTGCGACACCTCAATCAGCGCCACCGCTGGTGCCGCACTCGACGGCGTTGATCTCGCCTGCTGGGAGCGCAGTTGAAGCCAATCCGCCGACTAGTCACCCACCAACCAACGCACCTACAACCGAACCGCGACGGCCACCTCCGCGGGGTCACAGTGGGCACGCCTCTCCAGCCCGAGACTCAACCACCTCCCCACCACCAGCCCCCTTGCATCTCCCCCCACAGGAGACCCCAGGCTGGAACCCATGAACGAGCTCTTCCCCATCGGCGACCTAGCGCGGCATACCGGGCTGACCGTCAAAGCCATCCGCCACTACTCCGACCTCGGGCTCGTGCCACCCACCGACCGCAGTCCCGCCGGCTACCGCCGCTACGACCTCGCCGCCATCGCCCGCCTTGATCTAATCCGCTCCCTGCGTGAGCTCGGCTTCGATCTCGGCACCATCCGCCAGGTCCTCGACCGCGAGATCGCGCTCTCCGACGTAGCCGCCGCGCACGCCGAGGCGCTCGCGATCCAGATCCAGACCCTGCGACTGCGGCGCGCGATTCTCACCGCGGTGGCCGAGCGTGGCTCGACTCCTGAGGAGCTGAAGCTCATGCACCGCCTGGTCAGACTCTCCGAGACCGAACGACAACACCTGCTCGACGACTTCCTCGACAACGTCTTCGGCAGCGACCCGCTGTTCGCGGGGCTCCGCCAAACGCTGACCGCTCAAACTCCTGGATCACCCAACCACCGAGCAGCTCGAAGCGTGGATCGAGCTGGCCGAGCTCTCCCAGCAGGACGACTTCCGCGAAATCGTCCGCGGGATGGCTGCGGACTACTCAACGGCGATGAGCCGACCCAGCACCGGAGTACTGCGTGAGCGCGTCGCCGAGCTGCTGCGGGCGGAGGTCGATCCGCGCTGGACCCGCTACCTGGAGCTGCTTGCCGTGGTCAACGAACTACGCCATCCGGGGTAGCGGCGCGTTCCAGCCCCGGCGGATCGCGAAGAGCCGGATCACGAAGCAGACGATCGCGGCCGCGAGCGTGGTCCAGGACGCGTGATAGTTCAGCGCGTCCACGACCACCACGATGCCGGCGCCGAGGAAGGCCGGGGTCGCGTAGATCTCACTCCGCAGTACGACGGGAACGCGGCCGGACAGCAGGTCGCGGATGACGCCGCCGCCGATGCCGGAGATGGTTCCGACCAGCGCAGCCGACAGCGGCGGCAGGCCGTACGCGAGCGCCTTGGTCGCGCCCGTCACGCAGAACAGCGCGAGGCCGGCCGCGTCGAAGATGTTCACCAGGCGCTCGACCCGCCCGATCCCCGGGTGCAAGAAGAAGGTGATCAACCCGGCGGCGACCGGCACGACGAGGTAGCGCCAGTCGACCAGCGCGGCCGGCGGGGTCGCGCCGATCAGCACGTCGCGGATGAACCCACCGCCGAGCCCGGTCACCAGCGCGAGCACCTGGATGCCGAACACATCCAGCTTCTTCCGTACGCCGACCAGCGCCCCGGTGATCCCGAACACGAAGATGCCCACCAGATCGAGCACCTGCAAAGGCCATCCACTCACCTGCGCACGGTACCGCCCGGGCGAGCGAAATTCCGCAGCCCTCGCCACGGTGGACGATTACCCTTCGGGTCATGAGCGGAGCACCCCTTGTCGACTACACCGCGACCTCGGCCCGGCCACCGTGGAGCGCTCTCCCCGACTCCCTCCGTACTGCGCTGGCAGTTGCCCTAGGCACCGAGATCGCCGCGGCCGGCCCGTCGGTCACCTCCGGCTTCACCGGCGGCTTCGCGGCTCCCCTGTACCTCGCCGACGGCCGCGAGGTGTTCGTCAAAGCCGCCGAGAACTCACAGCACGCGTACTCCGCCTACCAGCGCGAAGCCGAACTCGTCCCGAACCTCCCCGCCGCCGTGCGCGCTCCCCGAATCCTCGCCACCGCCCACGCAACAGCCCCCACCCACGCCAATGTCTCTGGCACCGCCGAACAGCCCGCCGCAGCCCTCGCACCCGACAACGAAGCCCGATGGTTCGCCGTCGCCTCCGAGCGCGTCGACGCCCGGATGCCAGGCATGCCCTGGACCAGGGAAGACTTCGCCACCGTCACCAAAACCTGCGAAACCATGGCCGACGCACTCACCCCCACCCCCTTCACCGACCTCGAACCCTTCACCGCCCAGATGGAAAGAAACGCCTTCCCCCGCCACGCCCCCGCCGAGATCCTCGCCGGCCAAAGACCCCTCCCCGACGGCTTCCACCCCTGGCTCCCCGACCGTCTCCAGGAACTCCAAGACCTGATCAACCTCTACCCCACAGCCCTCCAAGGCGACTCCGCAGTACACGGCGACCTCCGCCCGGACAACCTCTTCATCGACTCCACCAACACCTGCTGGACCGTCGACTGGAACTGGCTCTCCCTCGCCCCACCATGGTTCGACTGGGTCGGCCTCCTCCCGCTCGCCCACCGCGACGGCATCGACACCCTCGCCGCGATCAACGCGAGCCCGCTCACCAACGCAGTACCGGCCGACGACCTCGACTGCTTCGCCGCCACCATCGCCGCCTACATGATGGACAAACTCGACGCCCCACCCCCGCCCGGCTGCACCCCAGAACTCCGCCGCCACCAGCGGAACTACGCCTGGGCGTTCCTCGACTGGCTAGCCGTCCGCCGCGACTGGGTGTGAGCAACTAACTTGGAGGTATGAGCAAAGGCCCAACCACCCGATTCAAGGTCGAGGTCCAGGACGGCGCCAAGACGTCTCGCCGCGAGGACGTGGTGGTCACCGAGGAGCCGCTCGAGCTTCGCCTCGAGTGGCCCGGCCGCCCAGCCGAGCCGCTCGTCGTTACCATGCGCACCCCGGGCGCGGACTTCGAGCTGGCGGCCGGCTTCTGCCTCGCCGAAGGATTCGCGGTACGGCCGGACGCGATCTCGACCGTCGCCTACTGCACCGACGTCAAGCTGACCGCCGAGCAGCAGTTCAACACCGTCACGGTCAGCTTCGACGGTCCGCCTGACCGCGAGCCACCCCAGCGGTACGGCGTCACCTCCGCCGCTTGCGGGGTCTGCGGCCAGCAGTCGCTCGACGAGCTCGCCGAGCGCGACTACGACCCGGTCGACCCGGTGCAGGTCCCGCTCGACGTCGTACTGCGCCTGCCGGATCTCCTGCGCGAGGCCCAACCGACCTTCGGCCGCACCGGCGGTCTGCACGCGGCCGGTCTGTTCACCCCCGACGGCCAGAAGGTCGTCGTACGCGAGGACGTCGGCCGCCACAACGCGGTCGACAAGGTGGTCGGCTGGAGCGTGCTCAACCAGCGCAGCCGTAAGGGTCTGGCGCTCGTCGTGAGCGGCCGGATGGGCTACGAGATCATCCAGAAGGCGGTGGCGGCCGGCCTCGGCATGATCATCGCCGTCGGCGCCCCGTCCAGCCTCGCGGTCGACCTGGCCCGGCGGTTCAATGTGACGCTGGTCGGCTTCACCCGCGGCGAGCGTTGTGTGATCTACAGCGCACCGGAACGCGTCCTGCGCTGACCCATCCACCGGCGGCCCGGCTCCGAAGACCAGTTGTCCAGAGCCACCGACCCGGAGGATGCGACCTGTGAGCGAGGAGACGGCCTTACCTTGGCCGCGGGTGGTCGACCCGTCCGCGAGCAGTCCGGCCGACCTGATGGCTCGGGTGGCGCGCGGCGACTCGGACGCGTTCGCCGAGTTGTACGACCAGATGGCGCCCCGCGTCTACGGGCTGATCCGTCGCGTACTGCGCAATCCGGCGCAGTCCGAGGAGGTCACCCAGGAGGTGATGGTCGAGGTCTGGCGGACCGCCACCCGGTACGACGCCGACCGCGGCTCGCTCACCTCGTGGGTCCTGACGATGGCGCACCGCCGCGCGATCGACCGGGTCCGCTCCGAGCAGTCCTCGACCGATCGGGAACAAGCGGTCGCGGCGGCGAGTTCGACCACGGAGTACGACGAGGTCTCCGAGACGGTGACCACGAACCTCGAGGTGGAGCAAGTCAGACACTGTTTGTCCTCGCTGACCGAGCTGCAGCGGGAATCGGTAACGCTGGCCTACTACGGCGGCTACTCGTACCGGGAAGTGGCGGAGTTGCTCGACGCCAAGCTCGCGACGATCAAAGCACGCATGCGTGACGGCCTGATCCGGCTGCGCGACTGCCTGGGTGTGACGGGGAGGTGAGGGCCATGACGACACCGGAAGTGCACGCGCTGACCGGTCCCTACGTACTGAACGCTCTGCCCGAGGACGAGCGGATCGGGTTCGAGGAACACCTCGCCGACTGCCAGTCCTGCAGCGCGGAGGTCGCCGAACTGCGTGAGGCAGCCAACAAGCTCGGTACCGCGGTCGCCACCGAACCGCCGCCGGCGCTGAAGTCGCGCGTGCTCGCCGAGATCATGACGACCCGGCAACTACACCCGCTGGTGAAGCCCGACGAACCGATCGCCGAGCCGATCCCGATCAGGCGCAAGGGCTACACCCGGCGCTCGATCTTCAGCCTCGCGGCGGCCGGTCTGCTCGTCGCCGGCGCGGGCGGCATCGCGATCGACCAGTACCGCGACAACTCCCAGGCCCACCAGCAGAACGACCAGCTCGCCGGCCTGCTGGCCGAGTCGGACGCCCAAACCGTTCGCGGCAACCTCAAGAACGGCGGCCAGGCCACCGTGGTGATGTCCCCCGCCAAGGACCGCGCCATCGTCCTGCTGCACGACATGCCCAAACTGCCCGACGACAAGACCTACCAACTCTGGCTGATGGACAAGGGCCAGACGATGCACTCCGTCGGCCTGGCCGGCGGCGACACCGCCAAGCTCATCCAAGGCGGCATCTACAACAAGATCGCCTTCGGCCTCACCGTCGAGAACAAGCCCGGCGCCACCCAACCCACCCTCACCACCGCGACCGTCATCCCGATGGTCTGACACCCACCAGCCCGCCGGCGGGCGAGACGGCGCACCCCTCCGTCAACCCCGCCGGCGACTCCACCTACTGACGTTCTGGGGAGTCGGCAAGCAATGTATCGATCTCTTGGCGGGTGGCTTCCGGGAGTGGGCCGAAGGAGACAGCGGCGGCGTGCTCCGTCGCTTGCTCGGGAGTGCGGGCGCCGGGGAGCGGGATGATGACTGGGTCGAGGGACCAGAGGTAGGCGAGGGCGCCTTGGGTGAGGGTGCGGCCGTCGACCGTCAAGAGGTCCCGGACGGCATCGAGGCGGCGGAGCCAGTCGGCCATCGCGTCGTCGTCGAAGTACGTCCACCACGGGGTGTCTCGGCGGACGTCGTCCTCGCCGGGGCGGTTGGTCAGGTTGTACTTGCCGGTCAGCAGGCCCATCGCGAGTGGGGTGCGGGCCAGTACGGCGAAGTTGTGCTCGTGCGCCGCCGTGAGGACCTCGGGGTTGTGGCCGAAGACGTTCAGCTGGGATTGGACGCTGATCGCCGACGGCGACTTGCCGAACAGGGCGATCATCCAGGGCTTGTCGTCCGCTGTGCCGAAGTTCTTGACTTTGCCGTCGGCAACTAGTTCTTCGAGGGTCGCCACCACGTCCTCGGCGGCGGACTGGGTGTCCGCACCGCCGTGGAGCTGCGTGAGGTCGAGTGCGTCGACGCCGAGGCGCCGCAGGCTGCCGTCGATCGCGTCCCGTACTACGGCAGGCGTTACCTCCTGCGTCCCGCCGACGCGAGTCCTCTCGTCGAAGCGGTTGCCGAACTTCGTCGTCACGATCACCTCGTCCCGCACGTTCGCCGGCAGCCGGCGTAACGCCTCGCCGATCACCGCCTCGCTGTGGCCGGCGCCGTACACGTCGGCAGTGTCCAGCAGCCGGATCCCGGCATCGATCGCGGTGTGGATCATCCGGATGCTGACCTCGTCGTCGACCGCACCCCAGCCAGCCGGGCGCCCGTCGGACACCCACGGTCCCCCGATCGCCCAGCAGCCGATCCCCAACGCACTGGTACTCCGGTCTCCAAAACGCTTGTCCAAAGTCATTCTCGTAATCTCCTCAAGGCATGCGGAATCACGGCATCGCACCAGCGGCGGATGCCTGAAAAACGGTTCAGGTGTTCAGTCCCGAGGCGGCGGGTCGAGCCCGTCCTCGGCGGCCTGGTAGGCCGAGATCTTCCAGTCGATGACCTCGAGGTCGGCCTCCAACTGCTCCAGGTCAGCGGCCACCTTCAACCGGTGCTCCCGCAGCAGCGCCAGCCGCCCGGCGCGATCGCGATCCCCGTCGCGCACGTGTTTGGTGAACCGCCGGACCTGCTCGATCGGCATTCCGGTCCGCCGCAGCCGGATCAGCACATCCAGCAACCCGATGCTGGGCTCGTCGAACCGCCGCCGCCCACCACCGTCACGCGGCAGCTCACCGAGCAGCCCCTCGCGGTCGTAGTACCGCAGGGTGTCGATCGACAGGCCGGTCAACCGCGCCGCCTCGCCGATCGTCACGCCGCCTTCCGGCACCTGGATCAAGGTCATGCCTCCACTCAACTACCTGGAGTGCACTCCAGGTCAACCCCTAATCCCGCCCGAACTCCTTGGTACCGCGCGACTCCCCAGCCCGTACGCCGCGCGCCCGCGCCTCAACCGGAGCAGCTCGCCCCACCTGCGCCATGCCACCGAACGCCTTCGCCATCGCCAAGTCGGCCTCCCGCCCCGGCGGAGCCGCACCTTCCACATACTTCGCAAAGTCCTGCCCGAACACCGGCACCCAGACCTCAGCACGAGTGCCCTCCGGATCCACCCGCAACGCCTCACTCAGCCTGTCCCGATAATCACGAATCCCAACCCGGAACTGCTGATAGTCCTCCACCTTCCACCGATGATCGAAGTTCACCTCCGGCCGGCTCGGATCCACGATCCGCGGCTTCTCGTCCGGCGAAGCCGTCGCCTCGCACAACCCATCGACCAGCTGCGACAGATCGCGTGTGAGCCCCGTCTCCCGAGTGATCTCCGTCGACCGCCTGATCTGCTCACCCAGCAAAACCGTCAGCGAGATCGGCGCACACGACAGCTCCCCGTCCATCGCCTTCGCATACTTCAGCAACCGCACCGCCGGCCGCAGACTCCCACCCGACCGCTCGTCCTGCTGATCGATCCACTCCGCCATCCCCGCCGGATCGACCGGCTGAAAAGCATCCTCGTCGAAATTGACGATCGCCTTCTCCCCCGACGGCAGCACCACCATCGGTACGACGTCCACGTGCACCTCGCCGGGGAAGTCGATCCGCACGTTCCGGCTCTGCCGCTCCACCGCCTCAGCGCCGACACCGCCCTCACGCACAGCCCGCTCGGCCTCGGCCAGATAGCGCTGCGGGTTCCAGTCCGCCCGATACGGAAGCTCGAGCAGTACGTCGACATCAAGCCCTCGCCCGGCGACCGGCTGGATCGCAGTACCGAAGAAGCAACTCCCCTGCCCGAGCAGCCGATTCTCATGAGCGGAGAAGACAGCGTCCTCAGTGAAGGCCCGATGCACCTGAGCGACCCGCTCGCCCAGCACGCGATAAGCATCAGCCGACAGGTTCACCTCGGAGTCCAGGAACCGCAGCAGGGCCCGATCGATCCCCGACACCTGGTTGCCACGCAACGCAGCGCTCTCCGGCGGCCGCGGCAACACCGGCGGCGTCACCCGCAAGACGTCCTCGTACGAACGCCGCCCCAGCCCAACCTCAGCCCCAGCAGCAACCGGCGTCATCGGCAGCGCACCCTGCCCAACGATCTTCCACCGCTCCCCCCGATCAATATCCGGCGGCTCGAGCTGCTCCTCCCGCAGCCCGAACACCGCCGGCGTCACCTCCCGCCCCAATTGCCCCTGCCACCGATCGGTCCAATCGGCCAACCCAGGAAAGGTCTCGTTCATCAACGCCTTGCGAACGAACCCGTACTTCGGATGCCGATAGTCATCGAGCCCATGCGACGGATCACTCTCGAACCTCTCCCGCACCCGCCGCACCATCTCGTCGGAGCTGATCACCAGATCGACATCACTCGGCTGCTCCAGCCCCAGCCGATACATCGCATCGAACAACCGGGACCGCGGCCGATCCGGATCATCCCCGAGCCACTTGTCGAGTCGCGCCTTCGCCTCCGGCTGATCGGCCAGCGACGCCGCCGTCGGCATCGTCTTGCGCTGGTTGCCGAAGAACGTGACGCTCGATCCCTTCACGAACACGTCGACCGAGTTCACCGCGATGTCGTCCTGCCGCAGCGCATCCAGCAGACTCGACCGGAACTCGTGGAACTGCGCCGGCGTCAACCCGTTCGGCGCGACCTTGTGCTGCCACCACCCGAGCTGCTCCCGCGAGTACCCGAGGAACTCGAGATCCCGCGGCCGGACCCGATACCCGTTGGCCGGATCGACCGGGAACGACTCAGAGCTCTTCATCGAGCACGACGCCCGCGGCAGCAACAGCATCCCGTACGACGCTCCGCACCGACTCCAGCATCTCGTCAGTCGGCGGTTCGCCTTGATACGTGAGCACGAACGACCAGCGACCGTCCTCGCGATACAGCCGCAGCACCACTGGCGTACCGGGTGTGTCCCGCAGCCGCCGGACGCCGAACTCCTCGGAACGATCGTCGTCGAGACGCCCACGCGCAGCCAGCCCGCTGACCTCGCGAAGCCGATCGAGGGACTCGGCGGTGAGCCCGTCGGAGAAGCGAGCGACGTACGCCCGAACGACCTGCAAACTCATGCGCGCGACGCTACAACGTCAGGCGGTCAGCTTGATGTAAGTGGCCTTGGGCACGTATTCGTAGCGGTCCGGCATACAGGTCAGGATGATGACCTGCCCGTGATCGCCGGCCCGGCCGAGCAGCGCGCCCATGTCGCGCAAACGAGCCTTGTCGGACCAGCCGAGCGCGTCGTCGAAGATCACCGGCACACTACCGTCGCCGGTGCTCACCAGGTGGCTGATCGCCAGCCGGGTGATGATCGCGAGTTGCTCCTGAGCACCCGTCGACAACGCGTCGATGCTCAGCCGAACACCATCCAACTCGCGCTCGGCAACGGCCAGATCGTCGTCCAGCCAGACCCGGAACGACGGCCCGTACACACTGCGCCCGAGCGCCTCGATCCGCGTCTGCAACGGCTCCGAGTACTTCGTCTGCGCCTCGGCGCGGTGCCGTCCCAGCGTCTCGTGGACCCGGCGAGCCGCATCGGCGCGACGCTTCAGACTCTCGTGCTCCAACCGGATCGCCGCCAGATCCAGCTCCGCGGTGTCGCGTCGAGTCGCCAAGCCGTCCCGCCCGGACTGCTCCAGCCGACCTTCGGTCGTCCGCAACGAGTCGCGCAGTACGTCCCGCTCGGCCTGCAGCCGGGTCGCGACCGTCAACGCATCCGCCAGCTCACCCGCGACTCGATCTGCGCCCGCCGCGTCGACCTGCTCCTGTACTGCGGTCAGCTCTTCGAGCACCGCCTCGACCTCACCGGTCGCCTCGACCTCGGCCACCTCGACATCGTCATCGGCCAGCACCGACCGCGCGGCCTCCAGCGCCTCGACGGCAGCGGCCAACCGCTCCCCCGCCAACTCGGCCCGGGCCCGCGCCTGCTGTGCCTCCGACCGGTCCTCGTCGGCCGCCTTCCGTGCCTGCGCCGCCGCGAACTCCGCATCTGCCAGCAACGACTCCGCCTCGGCCAGCCCGGTCCGCGCGTTCTCCAACCGCCGTTGCGCGACCGCCAGCTCGCCGACGTCCATCGGCTCCGGAACCTCGAAGTCCTCGAAATCAAAGGCGTTCTCGTCCGGCTCGAACTGCTCGAACAGCGACATCTGACCGGGCACGCTCACATCGGCAGGCTGTTTCGCCGCCGGCTCCTCGAGCTCTTCCCCCTCGACGAACCCGAGCCGCGAGGTCAGCACCGCGATCCGCTCCGCCGGGTCACCGCCGGACGTCAACGACCGCTCGGTCCGCCGCGCCTCCTGCAGCTCGGCCGAGGCCAGATCACCCTTGCGCAGCAGCTCGCGCGCAGCCGGCAGATCCTTGACCCGCGCCTTCTTCAGCAGATCTTTCTCGCGCCGGACCGCCTCATCCACCGCCGCCCGCAGCGTCGCCGCCTCGCCACCCGCGCGAACCCGGACCTCCACCGCACCCGGTACGCCGACCACCAGCTCGCCGGACACCAGCAACTCGATCGAGCCGTCTTCACCCAACGACGAAGGCGCCTTCTTGCCCGCCCCGGCATCCAGCCCGGTCCCCGACAACTCGACCGCCTCGCCGCCCAACCGCCGTACCGACACCTCCGGTACTCCGGCCGCCAGCGCCGCACGAGCCTCGACCATCTTCGCCCGCGCGTCTTCCAGCGCGTTGACCACCGCGTCGTCGACCAGGATCGCGTCGAGCACCGCCCCGGCCGCGGCGATCCGGGCCCGTACGTCGAGCAACTCGGTTTGCTGACCCAGCAACCGGTCGAGCTCAGCCCGATCCATCAACGAGGTGACGAGCCGCTCGACGTCCTGGACCTCGGCCCGCCGCTCGTCCTTCAGCTCGACAACCTCCGCGAGCGCGGCCTCGGCGGCGTGCACGACTTCAGCTGCCTTGCGTGCGACGGTTTCAGCATCCGACCGTCGCGCGGCGAGATCGACGTCGGCCTTGGTGAAGCGCTCGACATCGACCAGCAGCCGCTCCCGGTCGAGCCGCGTCCGGGTGTGGTTCTCCAGCCGGGCCCGAGCGGTCTCGGCGCGGCTCCTGATCGAGTCCCGGCGGAGCAGGATCTCGTCGGTCGCCTTCTTGCGTTCGCGCAAGTCCTCGACCGACACCAGATGCGACTCCAGCCGCCCGGACAGATCGGCCAGGTCGAGGGCGAGCCGCTCGGCGCGACGAATGTCGGCGAGCACCTCGTCCATTGCCTTCAACGCCTGCTCGGCCGCCAACTCGGCTGCCGCGACGTGCTGGGCTGACTTGGCGAAGTCGCCGGTCGGGCGGCCGCCCCGCGTCCAGTAGCGCAGGAACTCGTGCTCCACCGCCGTGACCAGCGGCATCGAGGCGCCGTCGACCGGAGTACCGGATTCTGCTGTCACCGCGGTGATCAGCGGCTCGGCGTCGGCCGGGGTCGGCAGGATCAGCGACTGGCCCTGGCCGACCATCAACGTCTGCCAGAGCACCGGATCGACGTTCTCGGCGAACAGCCGCTCGGCCTCGTTGTGCGCCTCACGACCGGTGAAGGTCTGCCGCCGGCCGTCCTTCTCGACCACCGACAGCTCGGTGGAGCGGTTCTTCAGCCAGCGCTTGGTGTAGGTCAGCTCACGGCCGCCCAGCGTCAGCTCGACCGTCACCTCCGGCGAGACGTCCTGACCGACCGGCTGGATGTCGCGGATCCGGGTCGACTTGGAGTCGTCGGGGAAGTCGAAGACCAGCGCGAAGGCCTCGACCAGGCTGGACTTGCCGACCTCGTTGTCGCCGACGATCACTGTGGTACCGATGCCAGGCAGGTCGACCGTACGGTCCTTGACGCCACGGAAGTTCCGCAGCGTCAGGCTGTGAAGTCTCACGGCAGCCTCATCCCGCGTCCCGGGCCAGTCTGTGCATCAACGTCAGGGCCGCGCCGGCGCCCTCGTCGCCACCGGCCAGCGCCTGCCGCAGCTCCTCCATCGCGGCCCGCGCGGGACCGCTCAACTGCAACGCGTCCAGGTCCGCGGCGTCGGGCGCCGGCCGGACCGTCCAGAACTTGGCCCACCGCTCGACGCTGGCGAAAACCTCGCCCTGCGCGTCGACCATCGCGTCCAGCCGGCTCAGCAGCGGCAACGGCAGCGACCCGTCGGCGGCGAGCCGGACGTAGGTGCGCTCCTTCTCCGGCAGCTCGGCGAAGAAGTCCTCCAACGCGGTCAGCGACTCCTCGTCGTACAGCTCCGCGTGGTGCTCGACCATGTGCCAGGCGCCGACCCGGATCGGCTCGACCTCGACCGACTTCGCGCCGAGCGTCACCTTCAGCACGTTGCCCGGGTGCGTCTCCTCCGGCGCGGTGACCTCCTGCGTCCCGGAGAACCAGATCCGCTCGGTCACCTCGGTGGTCGAGTGCCGGTCGCCGAGACCGACGTAGTGCAGCCGCCCATCGGCGACGGCCGCTTCGAGCGCCGCCTGGTCGATCGTCGGTACGTCGGACATGCCGCCGCTGAGGCTGGTCAGCTGCCCGTGCGCGAGCAGGATGCGGGTCGTGCCGGCCGGAGCGGGTTTCAGCTCGGCGTACCCGGGAGCGGCGGGGTCGGAGACCGGTCGGCGGGACCGCCAAGGCGCGCCGACGATCTCGACGCCCGGGACGACCTCGAACGGCCGGCTGTCGGTCACCACGACCACGTGCTCGGGCGCGTGTCCCGACCACTGCGCCGACGACCAGAGCGAGCCTGGCTCAAGCGCGTCGTGGTTGCCCGGCAGTAGCACCACCGGCACCTCGATCCGCTTCAGCGCTTCACAAGCTCGCAAGATCGTCTGCCGCTCGACCTGGTTGTGCTCGAAGACGTCCCCGGTGACCACCACGAAGGCCGCGCCGGTGTCCTTGGCGACGTCCCCGATCCGCATGACGGCGTCCAGCCGCGCCTGAGCCCACCGGGCCTGACCGTCCGGCCCCAGGAACCGGCGCATCATGCCCAGCTGCCAGTCCGAGCTGTGCAGGAAGGTGATCGAGTCGTTCATCGCGCGAGAACGCTAACCCGCCCCGCTCACCAGCACCCAATCAACACTCCCAGAACACTCCGAGTGCCCGGCATTCGAACACGAAATCGAGTTGATGCGGCCCGGCCGGGTCGCGAAGATCGGTGCATGGACATCTATCTCGAGACCGAGCGGCTGGTGCTGCGGCGGTTCACGGCCGCCGATGTCGAGCTGCTGGTGGACCTCGACTCCGACCCCGAGGTGATGCGGTACCTGACCGGTGAGCCGACGCCGCGGGAGGAGATCGAGCGCAAGGTGCTGCCGGAGATCCTCGCCCGGTACGAGACGCACCCGCGGCTGGGGACGTTCGCGGCGCACGAGAAGTCGAGCGGGCAGTTCCTCGGCTGGTTCGGGTTGCAGCCGAGGAGCGAGGCGGGGACGGTCGACGTCGGCTACCGGCTGAACCGCTCGGCCTGGGGTCAGGGGTTCGCGACCGAGGGCACCCGGGCGCTGATCGACCTGGCGTTCGGGGAGCTGGGGATGGCCAGGGTGGTCGCGGACACGATGGCGGTCAACACGAAGTCCCGGCGGGTGATGGCCAAGGCCGGGCTGCGGTTCGTCCGGATCTTCCACGTGCACTTCGACGACCCGCTGCCGGGGACGGAGTACGGCGAGGTCGAGTACGCGATCGAGCGCAGTACCTGGGAAGCTGGGGCCCGTGCCTGATGACCAACGCCCGTACGCCGTACTGGATATCGACGCGACGCTGTCCGACACCAGTCAACGGATCAAGTTCCTGGACAAGAAGCCGAAGGACTGGGACTCGTTCTTCGCGCACGCCAAGGACGACGCCGTACTGGACGAAGGCCTCGCGGTCGCGACCACACTCGCCGCCGACCACGACATCGTCTACCTGACCGGCCGCCCCGAACGGCTACGCCGGGACACCGTCAAATGGCTCAAGGACAACGGCTTCCCCGACGGCTCCAAACTGCTGATGCGCGGCAACAACGACCGCCGCCCGTCGGCGATGATGAAGCTCGCCCGACTGCGGACGCTGGCGCAGGAGCGGCCGGTCGCCGTCCTGGTCGACGACGACGTCAAGGTCTGCACGGCGGCCGAGAAGGCCGGCTACACCGTGATGAGGGCCGACTGGGGACTCGATCCCGAGACCCAGCCGACCCTCTTCGAAGCCCAGGAATCCGAAGGCCGGACCTGAGCCGCAGGTACTACTTGCTGAGGCCGACGATCAGCGTGTTCGGGTACGGCGGGTAGGGCGGCAGGTAGAAGTTCTGCACCTTCGAGCCGTGCAGGAACGCGTTGCGGGCGTAGATCAGCGGAACCAGCGGCGACTCGGCCAGGATCTGCTTGTCCAGCGCGCCCCACTGACCGGCCGCCTTGCCGCGGTCCGACTCGGCCGTCGCCGCGTTGATCGCGGTGTCCACGGCCGGGTTGGAGTAGCGGGACAGGTTGTACCCGCCGTTGCCGATCTCCGAGGTCGCGAACAGCGGCTGGATGTTGCCGATCGCGCTCGGGAAGTCCGGCAGCCAGCTCGACACGGCCAGGTCGTAGTCGCCCTTGGCGCCGGTGACCAGTTCGAGCCACGCCTCGTAGCCGAGCGGCTTGAGGCTGACGGTGATGCCGGCGCGCTTCAGGCCCTGCTGGATCGCCTGGGCGACCGCCGAACCGGTGGGCTGATCGGAGTCGACGGCCAGGACCAGGTTCAGGTTCTTCACCCCGGCTGCGGCGAGCAGTGACTTGGCCTTCTCCGGGTCACCGGACGGCGGCGCCGGGTACAGGTCGTACTTGCTGTAGCCGTTCATCCCCGGGGTGATCAGGGTGGTGGCCAGCTCGCCACCGAACTCCGGCCCGCCCTCGGCGACCTGGACGGCCTGCTTGTCGACCGCGTACTGGATCGCCTTGCGGACCTCGACGTTGGCCAGTGCCGGGCGCTTGTTGTTCATCGCCAGGTACTGCAGCGCGCCGGACGGTGAGGTCGCGACGCGCGCCTTCACCGCCGGGTCACCCGTGACCCGCGGGATCAGCGCGGCCGGCACCGAGGCGCCGGTGGCGCCGGCGAACTTGTCGTCACCGGCATCCGCGATCAGCCGCTGGTTGACGACATCGGCCTGCAGTCCCATCTCGAAGACGATCGCGTCCGGCAGCCCGGTCCGCGCCGGGTCGCTGGCCTTGTCCCAGTTCGGATTGCGCTCGAACTCGACCTTCGAGCCCGGCGCGAACGACTTGACCTGGTAGGGGCCGCTGGCTACCGGCTTCTCGCCGTAGTGCGCCGGGTCGGTGTCGGCCTTCTTCGGCACCGGCGAGAAGGCCGGCATGCTGACGATCCACGGCCAGTCGCCGGAGGCCTTGTTCAGCTTGAAGACGATGGTGGTGTCGTCCGGCGTCTCGATCGAGGCGAGCTCGCCACCCTTGTACGGACCGCTGTACTTGTCGCCGCCGGCCAGCAGCGACTTGTGGTAGCCGAGGCCACCGGACAGCTCCGGTGCGAACGACCGCTCGATCCCGTACTTGATGTCACCAGCAACGATCGTCGACCCGTCGGAGTACTTGAGGCCGGGCTTCAGCTTGTACGTCCAGGTCTTGCCGCCGTCGCTGGGCTGACCGGAGTCGGTGGCCAGGTCGGGCACGATCTCGGCAGCCTTGTCGGTGGAGGTCTTCCACGACGTTAGGCCCCGGTGCACCAGGTGGATCGCACTGATTCCGAGGCTCTGGCTCTTGGCCGGGTCGTAGTTGATCTCCTTGCTGGTCAGGAGAACGTGGAAGGTCCCGCCCGCCTCCGCGGCCGCTGTACTGCCGCCGCTCGAAGCCGATTTGTCGTTGGCGTTGCAGGCGGTGGCCGCCAACGCCAGGGCGGCCGCGACCGCGACCGCTCGGGTAGTGCGCTTCATGGTGTCCTCTCAGACAGTGGGGGGTTCGAGAGTGTGGATGGGGGCGGGTTCTGGGAAGTGGCACGCGACGCGCTGGCTGCCACCGGGGACCGGCTCGAGCACCGGCCGGGTGACCGCGCAGATGTCCTCGGCCTTGTAACACCGGGTCCGGAACGGACACCCGGTCGGCGGATCGATAGGAGTCGGGACGTCCCCGGTCAGCACGATCCGTTCGCGGACCGCGCCAGGCTCAGGCACCGGTACCGCGGACAGCAGCGCCCGCGTGTACGGATGCGCCGGCGACGAGTAGACCTCGGCCGCCGGGCCTTCCTCCACGATCGTGCCGAGGTACATCACCGCGAGCCGGTCGGCGACCTGACGGACCACCGCGAGGTCATGGGCAACCAGCACATAGGACAAGCCGAGCTCGTCCTTCAGATCGGCCAACAGGTTCAGCACCTGAGCTTGGACCGAGACGTCCAACGCCGATACCGGCTCGTCGCAGACCAGCAGATCAGGCCTCACCGCAAGGGCTCTCGCGATCCCGATCCGCTGCCGCTGGCCACCGGAGAACTCGTGCGGGTAGCGCTCCAGGTGCTCCTCTGACAGGCCGACCTGAGTGAGCAGCTCGACCAGTTGCGCCCGCGTCGGACGGATCTTCTGCGCCCTGAAGGGCGTGGTGAGGATCGTGCCGACCGACTGCCGCGGGTTGAGCGAGGCCTGGGGATCCTGGAAGACCATCTGGATCTTCCGCCGGACCGGGCGCAGCTTGCGGCCGCGCAGCCTGGACACGTCCTGACCGCCGATCGAGACCTTGCCGGCGGTCGGGTCGAGCAGCCGGGTGGAGAGCCGGGCCAGCGTCGACTTGCCCGAGCCCGATTCGCCGACCAGGCCGACCGTTTCGCCTCGGCGTACGACGAGAGAGACGTTGTCGACGGCTTTGACCGACTGCGATCGCTGCCAGGGCGCAGTACCGAGTCCGAAGTACTTCTTGACGCTGTCCAAGCGGAGGAGTTCGTCGTTCTCCGTCATGGCGCCACCTCCTCCGGGCGGCGGCCGAGATGGCAGGCTGCCTCGTGATAGCCCTCGCCCGGTCGCGGCGTGAGCTCGGGGCGCTCTGTGATGCAGCGCTCCCCCACCCGCGCGGTATAAGCGCAGCGCGGCTGGAACGGGCAACCGGTCTCGATCGACCCCGGCGACGGCGGGCTGCCGGGGATCGTGGTCAGCCGATGCCGAGGCGGTACGTCGACCCGCGGCATCGCGCCGAGCAACCCGAGGCTGTAGGGATGCGCCGCGCGGTAGAACAGGTCCTTCACCGAACCACGCTCGGCCGCGCGCCCGGCGTACATGACCAGTACGTCGTCCGCGACCTCGGCGACCACTCCGAGGTCGTGCGAGATCAACACCAGCGCAGTACCGAACTCGGCCTGGACGTCCTCGAGCAGGCGCATGATCTGGGCCTGGACGGTGACGTCGAGCGCCGTCGTCGGCTCGTCGGCGATCAGCACCTTCGGGTCGTTCACCAAAGCCATAGCAATGACGACCCGCTGCCGCATTCCCCCGGAGAACTCGTGTGGATAGTCCTTCGCCCGCTGCGCCGCGGCCGGGATGCCCACCAGATCGAGCATCCGAACCGCCCGCTGGAACGCTTCCTTCTTGGAGACCGCGTGGTGCAGCCGGTACGCCTCGGCGACCTGCCAGCCGACCGAGTAGTACGGATTGAGCGCGGAGAGCGCGTCCTGGAACACCAGCGCGATGTCGTTGCCACGGATCTTGCGCAGGTCGTCGCTGGGCAGGCCGACCAACTCGCGGCCGTCGAGCAGTACTTCGCCGGACACCTCGGCATTGCTGGGCAGCAGGCCCATCACGGCCGCCGACGAGACGCTCTTGCCGGAGCCGGACTCCCCCACGATCGCCAGCGTCTTCCCTGGCGCCACCGCGAAGTCGATCCCGGCGACCGCCGGAACCGGACCGCCTTCGGTCTTGAACGTGACGTGCAGGTCGTGGACCTCGAGGATCGGTTGGTCAGCCATGCGTCACCCTCGGATCCAGTACGCCGTGCAGAAGGTCGACCACCAGGTTGGCCAGGATCACCAGGAACGCCGAGAACAAGGTCACGCCGACCACCACGGCCACGTCGACCTGCCCGACGGCGCTGATCAGCAACTCGCCGAGCCCCTGCATGCTGAACACCTTCTCGGTCAGGATCGCCCCGCCGAGCAGACTGCCGAGGTCGAGTCCGAAGATCGTCACGATCGGCACCAGCACGCCGCGCAATCCGTGCACGACCACGACTCGACGCTCGCCGGCGCCCTTGGCCCGCGCGGTGGTGACGTGGTCGAGATTCAGCTCCTCCAACATCTGCGCCCGGGTCAGCCGGATGTACGACGCGGAGGAGAGCGCGGCGAGCACCAGCCACGGCGTGATCAGGTGCCAGGCCCAGTCGATCGGGCTCTCGGTGAACGGCACGTAGCCGCTGACCGGGACCATGTTCAGCCAGAACCCGAAGACCAGGATGGCCAGCAGGCCGACCAGGAAGGACGGCGACGCGACACCGATCAGCGCGATGCCGACGGCGAGCTTGTCGAACAGCTTGCCGCGCTTGAGCGCAGCGCCGACGCCGAGCGAGACACCGACCACGAGCCAGATCACCGCTGCGCCGATCGCGATGGACGCGGTGATCGGCAGCCGATCGAGGATCAGGGTGGTGACCGGGCGGGCCAGCGGGAACGAGTAGCCGAAGCAGGGTGCGTCGCAGTGGATCGCGGCAGCGCCGTCGCCGAAGGTCCGGCCGGCGAAGATGCCTTTCAGAAAGGCGAAGTACTGCTGGATCGTGGACTGGTCGAGTTGCATGAAGTGGCGGGCCTGCTCGAGGCGGTCCGGCGTACAGGGTTTGCCGCAGCTGAGCCGGGCTGGGTCGGCCGGGAGGGCGTAGAAGACCAGGTAGACGGCCAGACTGAGCGCGAGCATCACCAGCACTGTCGCGAGCAGCCGGCGGATCAGGAACCAGACGAGGTCGGGCATCAGTTCGCCCTCCGCAGCCGGACGTCGAAGGCATCGCGGACGCCGTCGCCGAGCAAGGTGAAGCCGAGCACGGCGATGAAGAGCATCGTGCCCGGGAAGAGCAGGAACCAGGGGTCGGTGCCGGTGTAGACCCAGACGATCGAGTCGGAGATCGACCGGCCCAGGCTGGGGGTCGGCGGTGGTACGCCGACACCGAGGAAGGACAGCGCGGCCTCGAGACCGATGTACCCCGGGATCGCCATGGTGGCGACGACCAGCACCGGACCGAGCAGGTTCGGCAGCAACTCGCGGACGATCACGTGCCAGGCGCTCGACCCCATGCTGCGGGCGGCCTCGACGAACTCGCGGGTCACCAGAGACCTGGCCTGGTTGCGGATCAGCCGCGCGAGACCGGCCCAGCCGAAGACGCTGATCACCAGGATCAGCAGCAACCACCGAGGGAACCGCGGCGGCACGATGATGCCCAGGGCAATCATGAAGACGAGCTGCGGGAAGCCGAAGAGGAAGTCGAGCACCCGCGAGACGATCGCGTCGTACCAGCCGCCGAAGTACGCGGCACTGATCCCGACCAGGGTGCCGATCACGGTGGTCACCAGTGTGCAGACCGCCGCGATGAACAGCGAGGTCCGCAGGCCGAGTACGACGATCGAGAACAGGTCCCGGCCGGTCAGCGGCTCGACCCCGAACCAGTGGTCGCCACTGACCCCGCCGGCCGCACCGCGCGGCGCGTTCCCGCGGACCGGATCGAGCAGCCCGATGTTGTAGGTGTAGGCATCCTGGCCGGCCAGCTTGACCAGCAGCGGCGCGGCGGCCGCGACCACCACCAGACCGATCACCAGCCAGGCCCCCAACCGTGCGCTCCGGTCCCGCCGGACGCGGCGCAGAGCCTGACGGGTCGGCGAGACGGCCGCAGGGACCGAGGTACTCACGTGCACTCCTGACAACGATGGACTCAACTCAAGCCGGGACGACGGTAGGCCAGAGTCTCCCACCGACCGCACCCATCTTGAATGATGAGAATGTCAGTCCATCCACACGGGTTTGCGCACTGTGCGGTGTGTCGGGCGAGTTACTCCTCGTCGATGAGTTGCCAGCGGCGGCGCGGCACGTACCGCAGGAACAGGTAGGTGACGGCTGCGCCGAGGAGGAAGCCGGGGATCGACCAGCGCCAGCCGAGGAGGGGCTTCTGTTCTGTGCGGAGGGTGGTGGCTGTCGGGGTGTCGTCGACGGCGGCTACCTCGGCTGGGGTTTGTGGGGCCGGCTGCGGCAGCGTGGTGGGGCCGCCAAAGGTGCCGCCGTCGGTGCTGTTGCCGCGCAGGCCCATCGTGTCCAGCAGTTCGGTCAGTCGGGCGCCATTGCTGGCGCGGTGCCAGGTCGGTTTGGCGGCCAGTCCGCCGGTGCCGTCGGCGTCTTCGGTGGTGGCGATCCACGGGCCGCCGGGAGCGTCGGGGTAGATCACGTCGAGTCGCCAGGGCGTCATGTCGTGGATCAGCCAGGTCGCCCGGACGAAGTTCCCGACGTCGTGCTGCTCGGGGTCCGTGCTGGACTGCGAGCTGAGGAGCGCCAGCAGTTCCTCGTACGTCGGGTCTTGGTAGCCGGCGGCAACCACTTTGCCGTTGTGGGGCGAGCTGAGCAGCACGCTGGTCGGGCCGCCGGCAGCGGCCGGCAGGACGCCGGTCCCGAGGATGCCCAGGGTGATCAGCAGGAAGGTACGGCGTACCCAATGCAACATGTCGCTCTCCTGTCAGCGGGCGAGCTCGACAGCGCGGTCCTGCTCCGGCACGCCTTCGAGCCGGAACGTCAGACCGTTCCGCACCCAGACCAGTGTCGGCCCCGCCACGCGGACTGTCTGCTCGACACCGGTCTTGTTCACCAGGACGAGCTCGTGCGGGGTGCTGAACCAGTAGCCGTCGATGGACGCCACATAGTCGATCTCTGTGTAGTACTTCTTGAAGTACATCGGCGAAGGCTCCGCCTCGAACTGCTCCAGCCGTACTCCGCCCCAGCTCATCGCGACGAACCCGCTCGACGCCTCCACGCCCGTCGGCTCGCCCAGCGCCGCCAGAGCCGTCGGAGTGAAGCCGGCGATCCGCGCCGCCTCCTCCACGCTCAAGCGACCAACGACAGCAGGAGGAGTCGGTGCACTCGTCGGCCCACTGGGGACGCGCACTGCCTGCACTCCCCCGATGTCGAGCCACTCGGCCACAGCAGCTCGCACTGGTGGCGTGACGAGCGCTCCTACCAACAGGACAGCCAGCAGCGCGACCAGCGAACGCCAGCGACTCCGCAACGCCTCGCCGAAGGTACGGCGTACAGGCGGCTCTGCTACTCGCTCCAGCACAGCAGCGGCCAAGGTCTGCGCGACAGGCGGCACGACAGCGCTCCTGCCGAGCCCCCGAAGCTCATTATCCAAAGCACTCATCGCTGCACCTCCCTGTCCGGTAGTTGCGTCCGTAGCCGACCAAGCGCCCGATGCAGCCGAGACTTCACCGTCCCCCGCGGCCAACCCAGCACTGTCGCCGTCTCCTGCTCGTCAAGCTCCAGCAGATACCGACACGTCACCACCAGCCGGTACTGCGCCGGCAGCCCCCGTACTGCGTCCAGCAACTCCCCACGACGCTCAGCAGCCACCGCCTCCTCCGCCGGATCAAACAACTCGTCCGGCAGTGCAGCCCACTCCTCCCGCCTCGCGCGCCGCCCCCGCACCCGCACCGCGTTGCGAGTCTCGTTGGCTACGATCCGCAGCAACCACGGCCGAAACGCAGCCCCCTCCCGAAACTCCCCCAACGCCCGGAAGGCCTTCACAAACGACTCCTGCACGACGTCATCCGCATCCGCCGCGGCCCCGAGGAACAGCGCAGTCCGCTTTGCCACCGAGGCATGCAGCACCACCAACTCGCCGTACGCGGCGGTCTCCCCACCACGCACCCGAGCCAGCACCGCCGCCTCGTCGATCCCGCTGATGCCAACCTCCCCTCCGCCCCGCACACCTTCACTACACCGCGGAACAACGACAGGTTCCACGCGCTGCAGCATTCGGTGGGTTGGAGTTGCTTCTACTGGCGGGGTTTGAGGCGTTTGGTGGGTGGGGCGGTCAGCGGGTCTTCCGGCCAGGGATGGCGGGGGTAGCGGGCGCGGAGGTCGGCACGGACCTGGGGGTAGCCCTGCTTCCAGAAGGAGGCGAGGTCGCTGGTGATCGCGACCGGGCGTCGGGCAGGCGAGAGCAGGTGCAGCACGACCGGTACGCGGCCGTCGGCGACCACCGGGGTTGTCGTCCAGCCGAAGACCTCCTGCAGCTTGACCGCGAGGACCGGCGGCTCGGCGCCGTCGTACGCGAGTCGCACCTGAGAGCCGGACGGTACTGCGAGACGTTCCGGCGCGAGTTCCCCGAATCGGGTCGCAGCCGGCCATGGCAGCAACCGCCGCAGCGCGGTCGCGACGTCGAGGTGCGCGAGATCGCGCGCACCACGGACGGAGGAGAGATCGAGCCAGTCATCGAGACTCGCCAGCAGCGCCGCGTCGTCGACCGCCGGCCATGGAGCCCCGAGGTGGGCGTGGCAGAACGCGAGCCGGTCACGCAACGCGCCGGCGGCCTCGGACCAACGCAGTACGCCGAGACCGCTGCGGCGCAGACCGTCTCTGACAGCCGCTTGGACGAGCAACGGGTCGGGCTTGGTCAGCGGTACGTCGGTGAGCACGATCGCCCCGAGTGTCTGCAGCCGTCGCGTCACGATCCGGCCGTCGTCCCAGCGGATCTGGTCGGAGAACGAGACCAGATCACCCGCGACATCACGCGCCGTCGCCTCGTCGATCGGCGCCGCCGAGCGGATCCGCGCATCGGCACGACCCGGGGCCCGATCGGCGACCGCGATCGCCAGCCAGGGCGTCGTCCTCAGCGGCGACTGCGGGTCGAGCGCGGCGCCGGTGCCACCCGACATCTGGTACGTCGCGGAGTCGGCCTCGCGAGCCCGCGCGATCCGATCCGGATACGCCAACCCGACCACGATGCCCGCGGCGAGGTCGTCCGGCACGCCTGCCCCATCACGTCCAGCCGGTACGCCCGACCCAGTTGCCGTTCCGCCACCAACCGTCCCCGGCGCCTGCCCGCCTTGCGCAGAAAGCCGATCCGCTGCACCACCAACCGCAGGCTCCGACCCACGTCCCAACCGCTTCGCTTCCTCCCGCCACCGAGCGGTGGCCCCGCGATCCACACCCCGCCGCAGCGCCCGCCACCGCGCAGGCAAATCATCACCGAAGTCCCGCCCGGAATCCTCCGACAACATCGCCACAATCTCCCGAGCCCGCTCAGCCCCAACCCGTGGCGTCCCATCCAGCAGCGCCCGAGCCAGCCGCGGATGCGCACCGATCGCCGCCATCCGCCGCCCCCGCTCAGTGATCCGGCCACCTTCATCAATCGCGTCCAACCGAAGCAGCAGCTCAACAGCCGCACTCATCGCCACCACCGGCGGCGCCTCCAGCAACGTCAGCCCATCACCACCCGGCGCACCCCAAGCAGCAAGATCCAGCGCAAACGCAGCCAGATCAGCAGTAGCGATCTCCGGAGCAGCATGATCGTCGAGATGCGCATGATCAGTCGCAGACCAGCACCGATAGACCCGCCCAGGCGCCTCCCGCCCGGCACGACCAGCCCGCTGATCAGCCGACGACTTCGACACCCGGCAAGTCACCAACGCACCAAGCCCGCGCGACTGATCGGTCCGAGGCTCACGAGCAAGCCCAGAATCAACAACAACCCGCACGCCCGGCACCGTCAGCGAACTCTCCGCCACCGACGTAGTGACCACGATCCGCCGAGCAGCCCCCGGCGCCAGCGCACGATCCTGCTCCGCCCGCGTCTGCCGCCCGAACAACGGCAACACGTTCAGCTCACCCAGCCGCCGCGCCACCCCATTGATCTCCGCCTCCCCCGGCACGAACACGAGAATGTCCCCAGCGTTCTCGTCCATCGCCCGCCGGACAACCGCGGCCACGTGATCCAGCAACCGCGGATCGACCCGCCCACCCGGCAGGATCGGCACCGGCACAGGCGGCGGCGCCCATTCGACCTGTACGTCGAACATCGCCGCCGACGCGGTCACCACCGGCGCCGGCTGCTCAGCCCCCAAGGCCCGACTCAACGTGACCGTGTCCGGGGTCGCCGAAGTCGCCACGATCGCGAGGTCCTCACGCAGGTTCGCCCGGATATCCACACAGAACGCGAGCAGCAGATCCGCGTCGAGATGCCGCTCGTGACACTCGTCGATCACCACCGCGGCGACGCCTGGCAACTCCGGGTTGCGCTGCAGACGCCGTACGAGCAAACCGGTCGTCACCACCTCGACCCGGACGCCCTTGCCGCCACTGCGCTCACCACGCATCGCATACCCGATGCGTTGACCGAGAGGTTCGCCGACCAGCATCGCAAGCCGACTCGCGGCGGCACGAGTGGCCATCCTGCGCGGCTCGGCGACCAGCACGGTCCCGCCGAGCGCGTCGGCGAGCGCGAGCGGCAGCAGCGAGGTCTTCCCCGATCCAGGCGGCGCGACCAGGACCGCCGTGCCGTACCGGCGTACGGCGTCAACGGTGGCCGGCAACACGGCACGAACCGGCAGATCAGCCCCGGGCACGGACGAATCAGGCAGCAACACGGGCAGATCAGGCAACGGCACGCCCCGACGCTAACCGACCGCCCGTCTTGAGCCTCACTGCCACCGCTGCTTCGTACTCCGCTGGTTGCTCACGGCCGCGCACCCGCTCACGTTCTGTCCGATCTGCGCACTGTCTCTACACCGCCACGGCCGTTCCGCTACCGAGCCGGTCCGATGTCATAAGGTCGAACTCGTGCCAGAAGTCGATGCTTCGTTCCTAGCCCTGCCCCGGTTCGAGTTGGCCAATGCCGCGTTGCGGCGGGCCGCCGATCTGGGGGCCACCTATGCCGAGTTCCGGCTCGAGCGGATCCGGGCGGAGGCGATCTCGCTCCGTGACGGCGTGCTGGAGAGCGCTCACGACGACGAGGACCTCGGGCTGGCGGTCCGGGTGATCCACGACGGCACCTGGGGTTTCGCCGCCGGGGTCGCGCTGACCACGGACGAGGCGGTCCGGGTGGCCGAGCAGGCAGTCCATCTCGCGCAGGTGTCGCGGCCGATCAACTCCGAGCCGATCGAGCTCGCCGACGAGCCGGTGTACGACGACGTCAGCTGGGTCTCGTCTTACCAGATCGACCCGCTGAGCCTGCCGCGCGCCGAGAAGGTCGCGCTGCTCACCGACTTCAGCAACCGGCTGCTCCAGACGCCCGGGGTCACACACGTGACCGCCCGTGTTGCCTCGATCAACGAGTGCAAGTTCTACGCGAACTCCGAGGGCACCGCCACCACCCAGCAGCGGATCCGGATCGGCCCGAAGATCCAGGCCACCGCGATCGATCCCGAGACCGGCCGCTTCGACACCATGGCCAGTTGCGCGCCGCCGGCCGGCCGCGGCTGGGAGTACATGACCGGTACCGGCTGGAACTGGGACGAGGAGCTCGCCCAGCTGCCCGGCTGGCTGGCCGAGAAGATGGCCGCCCCGAGCGTCGAGGCCGGCCAGTACGACCTGGTGATCGACCCGACCAACCTCTGGCTCACCATCCACGAGTCGATCGGTCACGCGACCGAACTGGACCGCGCCCTCGGCTACGAGGCCAACTACGCGGGCACCAGCTTCGCCACCCTCGACCAGCTCGGCAAGCTCGAGTACGGCTCCCCGGTCATGCACGTCACCGGCGACCGGACGGCCGAGAACGGCTTGTCCACCGTCGGGTACGACGACGAGGGCGTGGCCGGCCAGCAGTGGGATCTGGTCAAGGACGGCATCCTGGTCGGCTACCAGGTCGACCGCCGGATGGCGAAGGTGAACGAGGACGTGCTCGGCACCGATCGCTCCAACGGCTGCGCGTACGCCGACTCCTCCGGGCACATCCCGATCCAGCGGATGGCCAACGTGTCCCTGCAGCCCGCCGCGGACGGCCCCTCGACCGAGGAGCTGATCAGCAGGGTGCGGAACGGCATCTACATCGTCGGCGACAAGTCCTGGTCGATCGACATGCAGCGGTACAACTTCCAGTTCACCGGCCAGCGGTTCTACAAGATCACCGACGGCAAGCTGGACGGCCAGCTGCGCGACGTCGCCTACCAGGCGACCACCACCGACTTCTGGGGCTCGATGGAGGCCGTCGGCGGTCCTGACACCTACCTGCTCGGCGGCGCGCTCAACTGCGGCAAGGCCCAGCCCAGCCAGAGCGGCGCCGTCAGCCACGGCTGCCCGTCCGCCCTGTTCCGCGACGTCCGCATTCTCAACACCACGCAGGAGGCCGGCCGGTGACGATCGCCATTCAGCTCAGCCCGCAAGACACCGTCGAGCGCGGCCTGGACCTGGCTGCGGCCGCAGGCGCCACGGGTTGCGTCGTACTGGTCTCGGAGACCTCCAGTGCCAACCTGCGCTGGGCCAACAACACTCTGACCACCAACGGGGCCATGCGCGGCTCCCAGGTCACAGTGATCGCCACTGTCGGCGCAGGCGAAGGTACTGCGGCAGGCGTGGCCGGCCGGTCGTCCACCACCGACCAGAGCATCCAGCAGCTTGTCGAGGCCGCAGTGGCCGCTGCACGCGAGTCCAGCCCGGCCGAAGACGCCCAGCCGCTCGTGGAGGGCACTGTCGGCGAGGGCTGGGCGGAGGAGCCGGACGAAACCTCTGTCAACGTGTACGCCGACTTCGCCCCGGCACTCGGCGAAGCCTTCGCCCGGGCCGGCAAGGAGAGCCGCTGGCTCTACGGCTTCGCGGACCACGAAGTCACCACCCTGTACGTCGGATCCTCTACCGGACTCCGGTTGCGGCACAGCCTGCCCCGCGGCTTCGTCTCGGCGACCGGCAAGAGCGGCGACCTGAGCCAGTCGGCCTGGGTCGGCGCGGCCACAGCCGACTTCAGGGACGTCGACCCGCTCGCCATCGACACGGAGCTGACCCGCCGCCTCGGCTGGGCCACTCGCACGGTCTCGGTCGAAGCCGGCCGGCACCCGACCGTGCTCCCGCCTGCCGCGGTGGCTGACCTCGCGACCTTCTTGTTCTGGGAGCTGGACGGTCGCGACGCCTACGAGGGCCGCAACGTCTTCTCGAAGCCGTCAGGCGGCACCCGGGTCGGCGACGTACTGTCGCCGCATCCCGTCGTTCTGCGGTCGGATCCCAACCTGTCCGGCCTGGAGACCCTCCCGTTCGCGTCGGCGCGCAGCTCAGGTGGCACGTCCAGCGTCTTCGACAACGGTCTGTCCCTCAGCGCCACCGACTGGATCCGCGGTGGCAAGCTCGAGAACCTGATGCAGAGCCGCTTCACCGCCGGCCTCACCGGCGCCCCGGCGGTCACGCCGCTGGTCGACAACTACGTGCTGTCGGTGGACGGCGCGACCGGTACTACGGACGACCTGGTCGCCGGCCTGGATCACGGCCTGCTGCTCACCTGCCTGTGGTACATCCGCCCGGTCGACCAGCAGACCCTGCTGCTCACCGGGCTGACCCGCGACGGCGTCTACCTGGTCGAGAACGGCGAGGTGACCGGTGCCGTGAACAACTTCCGCTTCAACGAGAGCCCGGTCGACCTGCTGTCCCGGTTCACCGCGGCCGGCGCGACGGTGCCGTCACTGTCGCGCGAGTGGGGCGACGACACCACCCGTACTGCGACGCCGCCGCTGCTGGTACCGGACTTCAACATGTCCAGCGTCAGCCAGGCGTCCTGAGCCTCGCGGCAACGAGAAGGCCCGGCACCCCGTAGTACGGGATGCCGGGCCTCCATCACGGTGCCCCCACTGACCGGCGTCTCTCAACCAGGCTCGCGGGATCGCGTGGGGTGGATCAGGCCTGCGGGGCCGGCGGGTAGCCCGGGTAGCCCGGCTCGCCACCGGGACCGAAGCGCTCAGCAGCCTTCGGGTCCGGGCCGTACGCGTTGTCGCCGGCGTTGCCCTCCTGGGCAGCGAAGACGATGTAGACGATGAACCCGATGCAGGGCACCAGGTTGATCAGCAGCCACCAGCCGCTCCGGCCGGTGTCGTGCAGACGACGGATGCCGACGCCGATGGACGGCAGCAGCACGGCCAGCGAGTAGATGGTCGACAGCACACCGGAGGAGTTGCCGGAGCCGTAGGTCAGACCGAGGATCCGGTCCAGGATGCTGATGATGATGGAGATGATCACGCTGAAGAGCGTGAACATCCAGAACTCCTTGCGCCGGGCGCGGCCGCTGAACACGGCGTACTTCTTGATGACATCTGTGTACCACTGCATTGGTGTTTCTCCGATGGTCGAAGGTGAGACGCGGACCGAGCCTGTCGGAACCGAACGGATCAGTCAATCCAACTATTCGCATTGGTAACCACACCGCAACCTGCCGCGCCGTAGTTAGAGCCGACTTCAGGTTTTGAACGGGTGATCGGAGCCTGCTTCAGGTTGCGGGCGCGGGTTTCGCTTGGGTAACGCGCCACAGACTGTGGCCGTTCTCCTGATAGGCGTCGGCGGCACCGAGTTCCCATCGTTCGGCCAGTTCGTGCACCAGGTCGAGATCGAAGAACCGGCCGGCGAACCCGTCCTTGGCGTACAGGCCGTCACCGATGTCGGCGCACTTGCCGAAACAGCTGTCGCCGGTCGACCAGACGGTGTAGACGAAAAGCCCGCCCGGCCGCAGGACCCGGCGAATCTCGTTGACCAGGGCCCGTAGTTCGGTGCGCGACAAGGCCATGTTCAGCAGCACGTTGGCGTACACCGCGCCGACGGTGGCGTCGGCCGGTGGCAGCGGATCGCGGACGTCGTGCAACGCCGCGGTGACCCGGTCGTCCAGTCCCTCGCGCTGCGCTTCCAGCCGGAGCCGGTTCAGCGCGGATCCGCTGAAGTCGGTGGCGTGCACGCTGAATCCCTGCCTGGCAAGGTAGAACGCGTCCCGGCCCTGGCCGGCGCCCAGCTCCAGCACGTCATCGATGCCCGCGGCACCGAACAGCTTCGCCGTCCAGCGGGCCGCCGCCGACGGCGCGGTCCCGTGCAGGCTCGAATGCTGCTCGTAGGCGGTCTGCCATCGCTCCTGCTGAGCCCTTGCGAGCTCGACATACCCAGTCTTCATCTTGCTCCCCGTGGTCGCCTCGCCGGTCTGTTCGAACGGCAGACCCGCAGCAGCCTACGCGACGAACTTGAGTAGACGTACTCAAGCGCCCCCGCGTTCCACCTGGCGATAGTGAGGGTGACCGTCGAGGAGGACGCCAGATGAACGCCCAGCCCACTGACCTGCAGTGTCCCGTCTGCCGCACCGCGCTTCATGTGGACGTCCAGCTGACCGCGGTACCGTCACCCGTAGTACCGCGACCGGCACAGCAAGTTCCGCCGGCGTTTCCGCCTCTGGTGACCCCAAGGCCTGCTACACAAGGAAATTACCCGGCCCCGCCGCCGCGGGCAGTCCCGCCGCAGCCGCGGCCTCGCCCACCGCAGCAGATCCGGTTGCCTGCCTATCAGAGCTCACTGCGCCAACCGCCGGAACCGAAGGTCCGCCGCCAACGCCGACGCTTGAGCCCGCAGGCAACTCTGCTGAGCCTGGGCGTCCTGCTCCTGCTCGCAGCCGGCGTCACCTTCCTCGCCGTCACCTGGGACAGCCTCCCGGTCGCCGTCCAGGCATCGATCATTGCCACCCTGGCTGCCCTCTCGATGGCTTCCTCGGTCCTTGCCGCACGCCACAAACTCGCCGGTACTGCGGAAGCCCTCGCCATCCTCGGCAGCGGCCTGCTCACCGTCGACCTGTACGGCGCCCGCGCCCTCGGCCTGATCGGCCCCGACACCGTTGACGGCTTCACCTATTTCGGCCTCGCCGCCGCAGTAGTTGCCGCGACCAACCTCCTGCTGTCACGCATCGCGCCTACCGTGATCACCTACGGTGTCGCCGCCGTGATCATCGGCCAACTCGCGCTGCCCTTCCTGCTCGCCGATCGGGTGCCGCTGGCCCCTTTCCTGTTCGCTTTGCTGGTCCAGGTCGCAATCACCCTGATCTGGTCGACCAAGGGCACCAAGGTCATCCGCGGCACCGGCGCGATCTGCTCGGCACTCGTCTTCTGGGCCCTGATGATCACCGGCTGCGTCCGCGTCTTCCTCAGCCTGGTCGCGCACTACTCGACCCGAACTCGCCCAGCGCTCAACGACCTCCTGGACGGTTCGGCGACAGCCCTCGCCCCGGTCCTGGCGACCACCGCAGTCCTCTGCCTCGCCGCAGTCACCGGCATCACCTTGGTCCGCAAGGTCTCCCTCCCCCGCACGCTCCCACCCGCTCTCGCCGAAGCCACCTGTACCGCGGCCGCCGCCTTCGCCGTCGCGACCTGTCTCCCCCAACTCCCCACAGCCGGCCGCTGGCTGGACACGGCCCTCGCCACAGCCCTCGCGCTCATCGCGCTGCTGATGGCCAAGCGGAGCGGAGTACGGGCTGCTGTTGGTTGGACGGCCACCGCTGTAGTTGCCATGGTCAACCTCTTGTTCTGCGCCCTGACCCAGGACGTCGTGCAACTCGGCCTGGTCTCGGCAGCAGTCTCCGCACTGGCCCTGGTAGCCGCCTGGCGCAAACACCTCCAGCCCACTACAGCCGCCCTGATCGCAAGCCCCGCGGCCCAGCTAGCAGTCCTCCTGGTCACCTACGACGCCTTCTTCACCCTCTGGACCGGCGCCATCACCCTCGCCCTCATCGGCGCCCTCTCCATCGCCGCCGCCTGCCTGGTCAACAACCCACCCCTGGAACGCGTCCTGCTGACCTGCGCCGCAACCGCCACCCTGCTGGCCGAATCCATCGCCCTGATCGACCTCAGCGAAACCCTCTCCGGCATCGTCCTCACCATCGCCGCCGCCCCCTTAGTTGCCTACGGCATGCGCCCCACCCGCCGCCAGGCCCTCCTGGTAGCCGGCGCCCTCCTGATCCTCGCCAACACAGCCTTCGTCCTGGGCACCGGCGCCACCACCATCGAATGGTTCACCCTCCCGCCCGCCGCCGTCCTCCTGGCCATCGGCACCTACGCCTACCGCACCCAACCCAGCTGGATCTTCCTTGGCCCCGGCCTGCTCCTCGGCCTCGTCCCTTCCGCACTAATTGCCAACAGCAACGACGACTACCTCCGCACCACTTTCGTCGTAGCCGCCGCCCTCGCAGTAATCCTGCTAGGCACCCGCCTCTCCCTTCAATCCCCCTTCGTCATCGGCGCCGCAGTCCTCCTCAAAATCACCCTCTGGCAATTCCTCGAAGTAGCCCCACTAATCCCCCGCTGGATCACCCTCGCCACCGCCGGCCTGATCCTCCTGACCGTAGGCGCCACGTACGAACGCCGCCTCCAAAACGCCAAATCCGCAGCCCGCTGGCTCACCGCCCTGCGCTGACGATTCCCACCCGCCACTCCGGGTAGGGCTGCAGCAGACGCAGCCCTACCCAATACTGGGAACCGACGTACAACAGCACCGCCGGGGGGCGTATGGCCAACCGCGAGGATTTGGACTCGTCCGACGCCGTTGTGCTGACCCATGCACTCGAAAAGCTCCGGGCGCGGGACGGTCTGGTCCTGGAACGCCTGCAGATCACCACCAGACGGAGCGACGTCGCACCTCTCCTGCGGCTCCCCCTGGTGCAGAACTTCGCCAGTGTGCAAGACATTGATCTCGCGCTGGCAGCGGTGCAGGTGGTGGCCCAATGCGTCCGCGACACCACCGACGGGACCTATCAGATAGTCGCCGACGCCATCCTCGCCCTCGGTGTACTGGAAGACGCCTACGCCCAGCACGGCCTGGACGACAAGGTCATTCAAGCGCTTCGCGCAGCTTCGCTGGGCCGGCGTCGAGCCACCCTCCTGAGTCACTGGCGCAACCTGCACCTGGCGATGGGCCTGGCTCCGGACCATGCTCCGAGTGACCGCACCTTGCGCGGCACCATCGAGTCCGACGTACTACGTCAGCTGGCACGGCAACTCCTCCAGCCCGGAGACGATCTCATCGCAGTACCGACTACGGCGGAGGCAGGCAGGTCGGCAGGCCACCAGCAGACCCCACCCGCCGGCCGGGTGATCGTCATCGGCGGAGCGGTGATGGACGTGATCTTCCGGACCAAACTGATACCCCAGCACGAGACGTCAACGCTCGCGGACGACTGCCTGCTCACCCCAGGCGGCAAAGGCGTCAGCCAGGCCGTCGCCGCAGCCAGGCTCGGCCTCAAGGTCAGCCTCGTCGCCGCGCTGGGCGACGATCAGTTCGGCCAGGAGATCGTCGAGCACCTCCGCACCGAGAACGTGGACACGTCGCTGCTCAAGATCGTCCGCGGTGCTCGGACACCGATCACCGGAGTCTTCGAACTGCGCCTCGGCGACAGCATCGCGGCGGTCTGGCGCAACGACAAGGTGATCAACCTGAGCGTGCGGGACGTCGACCTGCTCTCCCGCCAGATCGCCGACTGCGACGCGGTACTGCTCACCTTCGAGGTACCCCGCGAGACCTTCCAGCGCGCCGTGGACCTGGCACACCCGGACGAGGACTTCCGGCCGTTCGTGATCGTGACCCCCGGCCAGCCGTACCCCGACGGTGGAATCTCACGACTCGCGCTGTCGCAGATCGACTATCTGGTCGCCCACGCCTGGGAGCTGGAGCGCTACGTCCCGAGCCACCATGACCGGTTCGATCCGGACCGGGTCGGCGATCACCTTCTCGAGCGAGGTGTGGGCACGGTCTGCCTGCTCGGCTACGGCGGCGGCCTCATCTACTCCCACACCACCCGGATCAACCGACTGCCGACGGTCTCGTCCCCCTTCAAGGAGTCGGCCACAACTCGCGACGCCTTCTGTGCCGCCCTGGCCACGAAACTGATCGACGACGGCGCCTTCACCGAAGGCGGCGCGCGATGGGTCGCCGCTGCGATGGAGTGCGCCGCCGAGGATCACACCCACGCGACGACGATGCCCGATCGCGAGCGGATCGAACGCAAACTGCGCAACGCGCGGCCCAACAGCCACTGAAATACCGTTTGGCAGCCGACCGCGCCGTACACCGGGGAATTGCTGCCATTTGGCAGTTCCGCGTTCCATTTGGCAGCTCGATCACTGCCAATAAACCGGATTGACAGGCAATTGCCATGCGCTTCACTGAGAGCAAAGCAGGACAGGGCGGTGCCGCGATCAATCTATCGCACTCCGCCAAGAATGCAAGACCACTTCGCCGCAACCCTGGAAGTGAGTGATCCCGATGACCGAGAACCAAGCGCTGGTACTGATTCTGATCGGAACCCTGGCCATCGTCCTTTACGGGTTCTGGAAGCAGGTGCTCTTCCTGCTCTTCATGACGGTGATCGTCATCTTCGGCCTCGGTGTCTACAGCTTCACGGTCAGCCTGGCGAACTGAGTTGGCGACAAAGTCAACGACGGAGTCTTCGTTGCTCGTCGAGCGACACGGACTCCGTCTCCCCCTTGATCCGGCTGCAGAAGATCGCGGAGTCCAGCAGCGTGGTCCGACTCTGCTCGACCCGGGCACCGGTGGACAACCGGACCTTGGTCAGGTTGGCCGTGCCGTAGTCCTCCCGCAGCCTGCGCGGGCTGACATAGCGTCCATCGAGGTAGAGGTAAGGCCGCGGACCGATCGACATCCAGCGTTGCCAGTTAGCTGCCCGGTAACTCGAACCAGTGAATCCCAGGTTCGGATCGACAGCCGTCGTCAGCAACTCGACCTGCGGCTCGCTCTGCCGGATGGCGTTACGCACCTTGGCCAGCAAGAAGGAAATCGCGTTGGTCGGCGCGACGTCGAACGAGTACACCCTGGAGACGTCCCAGGCCCGCTCCCGCGGTACGCCGAACTGGCTACTCAACTGCCGGGCGACGAGAGCCCACTCGAGCGGGGAAACGCTGCACAAAGTCACCGGCAATCCGCGCATCGGGTCGACCAGCGCGTAATTCCTCGAGCCGGCCCGAGCGCTCCGCAGATAATGCAAGTGTTTGAAGATCCGGGCGGCGTTCCGATCGTCGTACTCGACGAATCGCAGATCCTGCAGCTCGAATCTGTCGGCCGAGATCAGATCGGCGATCCCCGCCTGATCCGCGCGGAGCCCGACCGCACAATTACGTAGTTCGGCATCAACCTGCCGGCGGTGCACAGAACCGTTGTGCGCGGCAACGCGTGGCAGATGCAACAAGGTCCGTACCGCGAGCGCTCGCGGCTCGACCTGATGTCTGGCTGCCGATCCCGCAACCAATGCGGCCAAAAGGGAATCAGCGCCGCGACATTCGTCGAGCCGAAATCTCGACGGCGGTCTGATGGTCAAATCGGTGCTGACGGCAAGGGCGCACAATCGCCCGCCTCCTGTCTTGCTGTGGGCATCGAAGGCCCGGAAACCGATGGTACGAGTGAGAACTTCTGGTCGCCGCGGAGTTCGGCGTGCCGGTCAGCGCGCGACGGCGCGCGCGGCCAGGTTCTGCTTGAGAATGATCAGGCGTTCGTACACGAGATCATCGACCAACTCAGACGGCTTCAGCCGGATGCGTGCGCGATAGTCGACGTCCAGACGGATCTGCAGCTCGTCATGCGGCCCGTGCAGTACTTCATGCTGTCGCAGTGCGTCCGATTGATCGCCGGTCAGGTCAACCACCAGGCGACTGGAATCGCTCTCGCGCCCGACCTCGATCCAGCAGTGCCGTCCCAGCACGATCGATTCGTCCTGCCCCACGGAATACACGTCGCCATAGCAGTACGTGACGTGTCGAACGAGCCGGGCTTCCAGCTTCTCGGCCAGCCAAGCCGAGCTGACTCCGCATTGACCACGTGACGTCGGGACACCCGGACCAGCCGGCTCGAGGAAGCTCTCATGACAGGTCCGCTCGGACCATCCGCCCTGGAGAACCTGTCGATAGCCTTCGAGGTCACTGATCCAAGCCTGGTCCGGCTCGCGCCGCGATCTGAGGGTGGTGAGCCGCTGGAGATTTGGACGGCTCAAGATGCCGGGCAATGGCACTGGTTGACACTTTCTGTCGGCCCACCGAGCAGGCGTTCGGCAGGAGTACGCGCCACGAGAGTGTGGCGAGCGCCACACTCTAGACCAAGCCCGGGGTGCGACTCTCAGCGACCCGCCGCTTACTCCTTCAGTCGCCGTAGGGCGTGCGCGTCAGCGTGAAGGTCGCCAGGTCCAGGTGCATAATTGCCTCGCCGTCGCGCACTACCTGCAGCTTCTCTCCCGCGAAATAACCGTCGCGGCCGCGGTACAAATCCGACCCAAGCGGCGAGAAGCGCGAAGTCATTGCACCGGACAGCTGCAGGATCCCGCCGCACACCGACATCGTCATCGGCGTGTTGCCCCAGTACCAATGTCCGAGCAACTCCTCGCCCTGGGCGAGCTCCGGCTCGGGCTCCCACTCCATCGGCAGCGGTGGCTCGTACGACGCAAGCGTTCGCATCAGATCGAGTGGCACCGACGCGCACTTCCCGTACGTCGCATTGCCCAGCGTCACGGCGCCGATCCGTCGGGCCCGATCGACAAATAATCCAGCCAGGAAGCCAGGCATGGAGCCCGTGTGGCCGATGAACAGATGCGGGTCGTCGGCATGCAAACGCAACCCAAGCCCGTACGCCGCAGCCAAGGCCTCACGTGGGTCGGTTGCAACAGGTGCGGCCATCTCGTCGACCGTGTCGCGACTCAGAACCTCGTAGCCAGGGTCGATCCAGAACGCGGCGTACTTCGCGAGATCCTCGATCGTGCTCCACAGTTGCCCAGCCGGCGCCATCGCACCCGCGTCATAAGCCGGCTCGGCCGACAGCCGGCCACTGAAGGGATGCACCGAAAACCCTTGCGCAGCAGGCCGCACCGGGAAGTACGTCGTACGCCGCATCTCCAGCGGGTCGAGGATTCGCGACGCCACCAGCTCCATCCACGCAGCGCCACGCAACCGAGCAGCGATCTCGCCCAGCAGTGCGTAGCCGAGGTTGGAGTAGTGGTGTCGGCGGTCGGGTTTGCCGGCTGCCTGCGACTCGTCCATCGCGGCGGTCAGCGTCTCGAAGGACACCCCGGGGTTGCGTTCCCACCAAGCACCGGCCGGCTCGGCGTTCATGCCGCCGGAGTGCGCCAGCAGGTGCCGGACGGTGAGGTCGCCGAACGCGACCCCGGGCAGGTGCTTGCCCACGGCATCGTTCAGCGACAGCAGGCCGTCGTCGCGGCACTGCATGATCAGTACCGCGGTCAGCGTCTTGGTGATCGACCCGATCCGGTACTGCACGTCCGCACCGGGCGCGAGCCCTTGCCCATCAGCGATCCGGCCCCTCGACCCGGTCCACGCCAGCTTGCCGTCCTGCAGCACGCCGGCGTTGATCGAGGGCAACTTCCACTCACTCTGGGCTGCCGCGACGTCAGCATAAAGAGCCGCGGCAGTGTCAGGGCGCAAAGTCACTCAAAGGCCTCCGGGGAAGGGCACGAGCAGATCAGGTTGCGGTCGCCGTACGCGCCGTCGATGCGGCGCACCGGCGGCCAGTACTTCGTGGTGCGGTCGACCGACTGCGGGAACGCGGCCTCCTCGCGGGTGTAGGCGTGCTCCCACTTGTCGTTGATCACCGACGACGCGGTGTGCGGCGCGTTCACCAGCGGGTTGTCGCCGGCCGGCCACTCCCCCGCCGCGACCCGGTCGATCTCGTGCTTGATCGCGATCATCGCGTCGCAGAAACGATCGAGTTCCCCGAGATCTTCGGATTCCGTCGGCTCGACCATCAGCGTGCCGGCCACCGGGAACGACATCGTCGGCGCGTGGAAGCCGTAGTCGACCAGCCGCTTCGCGACGTCGTCGACGGTGATGCCGGTCTCCTTGGTCATCGGCCGCAGGTCCAGGATGCACTCGTGCGCGACCAGCCCGTTCTCGCCGGTGTAGAGCACCGGGAAGGCGTTCTCGAGCCGCTTCGCGACGTAGTTGGCGGTCAGTACGGCCGCCTTGGTCGCCGAGGTCAGACCTTCGGCGCCCATCATCCGGATGTACGCCCAGGAGATCGCCAGTACGCCGGCCGAGCCGAACGGCGCCGCGCTGATCGGGCCGACACCCGACTCCGGGCCGGCCTGATCGAGCAGCGGGTGGTTCGGCAGGTACGGCGCCAAGTGCGCGGCCACCGCGACCGGACCGACACCCGGGCCGCCGCCGCCGTGCGGGATGCAGAACGTCTTGTGCAGGTTCAGGTGGCTGACGTCGCCGCCGAACTCGCCGGGCTTGGCCAGCCCGAGCAGCGCGTTCAGGTTCGCGCCGTCGACGTACACCTGGCCACCGTGGTCGTGGACGATCTGGCAGACCTCGGTCACGCTCTCCTCGTACACGCCGTGCGTGGACGGGTAGGTGATCATGATCGCGGCCAGCTTCTCCGCGTGCTCATCAGCCTTGGCCCGCAGGTCGTTCAGGTCGATCGTGCCGTCGTCGTTGCCCTTGACAACGACAACCTTCATGCCGGCCATCACCGCGGAGGCGGCGTTGGTGCCGTGCGCGCTGGCCGGGATCAGGCAGACGTTGCGGCCTTCGTTGCCCTGGGCCCGGTGGTAGCCGCGGATCGCGAGCAGTCCGGCGAGCTCACCCTGGGAGCCGGCGTTCGGCTGGATCGAGACCTTCGCGTAGCCGGTCACCTCGGCCAGCCAGCGCTCCAGCTGCCCGATCAGCTTCACGTACCCGGCGGCGTCCTCGATCGGCGCCAGCGGGTGCATGTCGGCGAACTCGGGCCAGGTGACGGCCTCCATCTCGGTGGTCGCGTTCAGCTTCATCGTGCAGGAGCCGAGCGGGATCATGCCGCGGTCGAGCGCGTAGTCGTAGTCCGACAGCTTGCGCAGGTAGCGCAGCATCGCGGTCTCGGACCGGTGCGTGTTGAAGACCGGGTGCGTCAGGTACTCCGAAGTACGGGTGACGGCCTCGGTCAGGTTGCTCCCGCCCAGCGCCGCGTCGTACGTGACACCGAAGGAGCGGCACACGCCGACCAGCGCCGAGGCGTCGGTCTTCTCGTCGCAGGAGATGCCGACGTGGTCCGCGTCGACCTGGCGCAGCCAGATGCCGGTCTGGCGGGCGTTGTCCACGACGTCGGCCGCGCGACCCGGCACGCGAGCGAGCACGGTGTCGAAGAACTGGTCGTGCACGACCTCGACGCCACCGGCCTTGAGCGAGGCGGCCAGGCTCTCCGCGTTGCGGTGCACGCGCTCGGCGATCGCCTTCAGACCCTCGGGACCGTGGTAGACGGCGTACATCGAAGCGACGACGGCGAGCAGCACCTGCGCCGTACAGATGTTGGACGTCGCCTTCTCGCGACGGATGTGCTGCTCACGGGTCTGCAGCGCCAGCCGGTACGCCGGTGCGCCGTCCGCGTCGACCGAGACACCGACCAGGCGACCCGGCAGGGAGCGCTCCAGGCCGGCGCGAACCGACATGAAGCCGGCGTGCGGGCCACCGTAGAAGAGCGGGACGCCGAAGCGCTGGGAGGAGCCGATCACGATGTCGGCGCCCGCCTCGCCCGGCGCCTCGAGCAGCGTCAGGGCGAGCAGGTCGGAGGCGACCGCGACCAGAGTCTCGCGCTCGTGAGCAGCGGCGATCAGCGGCTTCAGGTCGCGGACGACACCGCCGGAGCCGGGGTACTGGATCAGGAAGCCGAAGAAGTCGCCGTCGGGCAGGCCACCGGTGGTGTCGGCAACAACGACCTCGATGCCGAGCGCCTCCGCGCGGGTCTCGACCACGGCGATCGTCTGCGCGAAGGTGTCCGCGTCGACCAGGAAGCGGTTGCTCTTGCTTTTGCGGTTGGAGCGGTGCGCCAGCGTCATCGCCTCGGCGGCGGCGGTGCCCTCGTCCAGCAGCGACGCGTTCGCGGTCGGCAGGCCGGTCAGGTCGGAGACGACGGTCTGGAAGTTCAGCAGCGCCTCGAGGCGGCCCTGGGAGATCTCCGGCTGGTACGGCGTGTAGGCGGTGTACCAGGCCGGGTTCTCGACCAGCCGGCGGACGATCACCGAGGGGGTGAAGGTGCCGTAGTACCCCTGGCCGATCATCGAGGTGGCGACGTTGTTGCGCGCGGCGAGCTGACGCAGCTCGGTCAGCGCGTCGACCTCGGAGGCCGGCTCCGGCAACCGGAGCGGCTCGGTCGAGCGGATCGACGCCGGCACCGCGGCGTCCACCAGCGCGTCGACATCGGCGTACCCGAGGGCTTCGACCATCCGGGCGATCTCGCTGGATCGCGGCCCGATGTGACGGTCGGCGAAGACGGCCGACACCTGAGGAGTGGGATCAGTCATTGAAGAGGCTCCGTTGCTGACTATTGCCGGTGGCCTCCCCCTCTGTCACGCACGCACGCTTCAGAGTCGCCTAAGGCACTCGGTCCAGGGGCCTGAGAGGTTCCGGGGAGGAATTGCCCCTTCGGCGCCCGACCAAACAGCTCGGTCGAGACTCTCCCGAGTGCTGTGTACGGCTGAGGTAGAGCGTACCTCAGCCGGTCATCCGGGCCCGGCGACGGGCAGCGAGCTCGTCGTTGGCGTGTGAGCCGGACTCGCCTTCGTGGGCGTCGAGACGCTCGGTCGGCAGCTCGGACAGCGAACCCTCGACCTCCCGCCAGACTCCACCGAGGGCGATCCCAAAGACTCCCTGGCCGCCGGCCAGTAAGTCGATCACCTCGTCGGGCGAGGTGCACATGTAGACCGAGGCGCCGTCGCTCATCAGCGTGATCTGGGTCAGGTCATCGATTCCACGTTTGCTCAGGTGGGCAATGGCACTGCGGATCTGCTGCAGCGAGATGCCCGCGTCGAGCAGCCGCTTGATCACCTTGAGCAACAGCACGTCGCGGAAGCCGTACAGCCGCTGGGTGCCGGAGCCGGTGGCCGGGCGCACGGACGGGGAAACCAGTCCGGTGCGGGCCCAGTAGTCGAGCTGACGGTACGTAATGCCCGCCGCGGAGCACGCGGTCGGGCCGCGGAAACCGACGTCATCGGGCATCGGCGACAGATCGTCGTCGAAGAGCAGACCCTGTACGCCGGCGCTGGCGGCCGCCTCGGCGTGTGCTTCGGACGTCGACTGCGCCGTCAGATCAGTGTCGCCGGTGCGTGTCACGCCTGAGCCTCCCTGGGTACCGACTGGAACGGATCACATCCGTGGAGTTACAAGGCCCCACGACTCCTTCAAGGTAAGCCGCCGCTCAGGCCGGGTCAACGACTGCCGCCCCGAGCCGGATGCGTGTCGCGATTCCGTGACGAATCGTTACCTTTCCGGCCTTGTACCAGTATTGGGCAGGTCGGGCGACGCTCAGCTCTTGTCGAAGTCCTCGGGCGTCACGTGATCGAGGAACTCGCGGAAGCGTTCGACCTCTTCCTCCTCGACCACCTCCTCGTCCTCGTTCTCGCTGTCCGGGACCGGGATGCCGGCCTCGGCCAGGATCTCCTCGGTACAGAACACCGGCGTGCCGGTGCGCAGCGCGAGCGCGATCGAGTCCGACGGGCGGGCGGAGATCTCGGTCTTGTCGTCGAAGACCAGGATCGCCTCGAACACGCCGTCGGTCAGGTTCACGATCCGGACCTGGCTGAGGGTGTGCCCGAGCACCCGGATGGTCTCTGCGAACAGATCATGGGTCAGCGGGCGGGGTGGCTCCATCCCCTGCTGGGCGAACGCGATGGCGCTCGCCTCGGCCGCGCCGATCCAGATCGGCAGGTACCGCTCTCCGCCGACCTCCCGGAGCAGCACGATCGGCTGACTCGAGGGCATCTCAACCCGGACTCCGACCACGTCGACTTCGCGCACACCTTCAGCCTACTCTGCGGGCCAGGCCGGGGCTGCCCCGACGTGGCCCGGCGGCCCGGCGGTGGCCCGTGGTACGGGGTAACCACGCCACGCAGTACGGCGTCAGCGACCGAGCCGCGAGCGGACCAGTGCCGCATGCAACCGAACCGCCAGCGCCGCCAGTTCGAGCGTCTTGTCGTCCCGCCGGGGCTGCACCACCTGCTCGATCAGCCCCACCTCGCGGTCGGCGGCAGCCCGGAACGGCCGCAGGTGCCGCGGCTCGATCCCGTACTGCGCGAACTCGGCCGCCGCCTTGGCGATCAGGATCGCGTCCCCGTCGTAATGCTTGCCCCGGGCCACGATCAGGTTGTGACCCTCCAGCTGCTCGAGCAGCTCGACGGTGATCCCGGCCGCCGCGCGCAGCTCGTCGCGGGTCAGCTTCAGCTCGGTCCCGTACGTCGAGAAGTCCTCCGCGTCCGGCAGACCGGCAGGTTGCGGCAACTGGTCGGGAGCAGCCGGACGGCCACCGGGCGCCGGCGGACGCAGACCGCGGTCCATCGCCTCCAGATGATCCTTGATCACCTTCAGCGGCAGGTACTGGTCGCGCTGGGCGGTCAGCACGTAGCGCAGCCGCTCGATGTCCCCGGCGCTGAACTTCCGGTACCCCGAAGCGGTGCGCGCCGGCGTCACCAGCCCCTCCGCCTCGAGGAAGCGGATCTTGGAGATGGTGACGTCGGCGAACTCGGTCTGCAGGAGCTGCAGCACCTCGCCGATGCTGCTGCCCGCGGTCGCGGAGTCTCCGACCGCTGGGTCAGGCCTGACCACTGGCGTAGTACACCAGACGGTACTTACCGATCTGGACCTCGTCGCCGTTCGACAACTGCAGCTCGTCGATCCGGTCGCGGTTGACGTAGGTGCCGTTCAGGCTGCCGACGTCGCGCACCTTGACCCCCTGCGGGTCGCGGCGGAACTCCGCGTGCCGGCGGGACACCGTGACGTCGTCCAGGAAGATGTCGCTGTCCGGGTGCCGGCCGGCCGTGACGACATCCACGTCGAGCAGGAACCTGCTGCCCGCGTTCGGGCCGCGCTGAACGATCAGCAGCGCGGACCCGGTCGGCAGCGCGCCGACCGCGGCTTCGTCCTCGGCGGACAGTGACTCACCACCGGCGTCGAAACGCTCGGTCTCGGGCTCGATACTGATCGGCGCGAGCATCGCGGTGTCGGTGACGCCGGGGGCGGTCACCGGACGGTCCGCGCCAGGGAGCATCGTTCCGCACTGCGAGCAGAACTTGCTGCCCTCGGAGTTCTCGTGCCCGCACTGGTTGCAGAACGGCATGCTGTGATCCTCCCGATCGCCGGTGGTCCGGCGACGTTCTCGTTGACCCCGTGATGACAGTGTGGACTGTGACCCCAACCCTCTACCGGCGGTTGAGGTCCGACAGAACCTACCAGCTACTACTGATCAGCTCTGATCCAGCGTTCCCTTGTACGTGTCGGCGTCCATCAGCGCCTCGATCTCGTCGTCGTCGTCGACCTCGATGTCGAGCAGCCAGCCCTCGCCGTACGGGTCGGTGTTGATCAGGTCGGGCTGGTCCGCGAGCGCCTCGTTGACGGCGCGCACGGTGCCGTTGAGGGGTGCGAACAGGTCGCTGACACTCTTGGTCGACTCGAGCTCACCGCAGGAGTCGCCGGCCCGGACCGCGGTCCCGACCTCCGGCAGCTGCACGAACACGATGTCGCCGAGGGCGTCCTGCGCGAAGTCGGTGATACCGACCCGTGCCGGGCCCTCGCCGGCCTTGACCCACTCGTGCTCGGCCGTGTACTTCAGGTCTTCGGGGTACACCTCGGTCCCTCTTTCATTTAGGAAACTGCAGGGAAGTTACTTGGTCGGGCTGGGCGCCGGGCGAGCGTAGCGATGCTCGTCCGGGGCGTGCAAGGCGGTGATCTGAACGACCGACAACTCGGTGACCTCGGCGGTGCCGCCGATCTGCGGACCGGTCACCTCGCTGATCAGCCCACCGGGGAAGTTGGCCGCCTCGGCCAGGTTGTGGGACTCCCCGATCGCCTCGATCACGTACGGCGACTGCACCTTCTCGCCGTCGATCTTCACGCCGGGGGCGTCGTCGACCAGATCGGTACTGGCCACCACCCGGACCTGGCCGTTGATCTGGATCGCCTCGGCGCCCGCGTCGCGGAGCTCCTCGATCGCGTCCAGCAGGTTGCTCGACTGCATCTTGGCGTCCGGGTCGTTCAGCGTGATCCGCACGCCGGGGCCCTGGGCGGGCAGCGTGCCGGCCAGGATGCCGAGCACGCGCACCTGCTGCTCGGCCTGCTGGCGGGCGGTCAGCGCCTTGTCCGCGCTGGAGGTCAGCGTGTTCTTGCGCGCCTCCAGCTCGGTGATCTCCTGCTCCAGCCGGCGGGTGTTCTGCCCCAGGCCGTCGAGGATCGCGATCAGGTCCTCGCGGCGGGCGTTCTGGTAGCCGTCGTCGGCACGGTTCACCCGGACCTGGACGACCGCCATACAGGCGACCAGCGCCAGTACGACGGCCACGATCGCCTGCCCGCGGGACGGCTTGAAGCCGGCCTTCAGCCGCCGCAGCGCCAGGTTCGGCGTCTTCGGCCTGGGCATCGGCGTCGGCTCGGCCGGATGCTCGGCCACCTCGGCCGGCTGCGCCGGGGTCGGGTCGTCTGGATCTGCCATCTCAAGCCCTGAACACGTGGCGCCGGATCGCGGCCATGTTGGTGAAGATCCGGATGCCGAGCACGACCACCACACCGGTGGACAGCTGCGAGCCGACCCCGAGCTGGTCGCCCAGGTAGACGATCAGCGCCGCGATCAGCACGTTCGAGACGAACGAGACGACGAACACCTTGTCGTCGAAGATCCCGTCCAGGAACGCGCGCAGGGCGCCGAAGACGGCGTCCAGCGCGGCGACCACCGCGATCGGCAGGTACGGCTGGGCCCAGTCGGGCACGTCGGGCGCGACCAGCAGACCGACGACGACGCCGATCACCAGGCCGAGAACGGCGATCATCTCGGACCCACCTTCGCGTACCGCAGCGCGATGGTGGCATCGGCTGGCACCAGCAAGGAATCCTCCGTCGTAATGGTCATCCGGACATGGAAATTGCTGACCAGGTACTGAACCCACTGGCCGCCCGAGCTCTGCGCGAACCGGGCCGGCATGGTCGCGGTGTCCCCGATCGCCAGCACCGTGTACGGCGGGGTCAGCGAACTGTAGTCGACCGTGATCGCGCTGCCGGCACCACGGATCGCGGTCAGCGAGGTGAGCCGGTGACCGTTCACCGAGATCGCCTCGGCGCCGGCCGTCCACAGCCCGTTGACCAGCTGCTGCAGGTCGACGTCGAGCAACCGGCCCTGTTTGTCGTCGGAGTCCTTGGCGTCGTCGACGACCGCCTTCAGCCCCTGGCCCGTCACGGCGACCGAACCGACCTGCAGTTCGAGGTCGTCCAGCTTCTGCTGCAGCGCGGCGCCGTCGCTGGTGTTGCTCAGCCCGCCGGCCTGCAGACCGCGTACTTCGCCGGCCAGCTTGATCTGGTTGCCGCGCAGCGCGTCCAGCCGGTCGTCGGCCTGGTTGATCCGGGTGATCAGCTCTTTGCGCTGCTTCTCCGCCTCGGGGGCACTGCGGTAGTTCTGCGACGCGGCGACGGCGAGCAGGAAACCCAGGAGCAGCAACGCGATCACCAGGATGATCCGGTGCCGGGACTTGTTCGGCTTGTCGCCTTGCGGAGTACGGGCCTTGGCCGCGACGGCGTACCCCTCGTCGAGGGGGTGGGCCATCAGGTTGTTCAGCAGCGACATGGACGCGTCGACGCGTCGCTGACCCGGCGGAGACTGCCCCGGCGCAGACTGCCCCGGTGGTGCCTGGCCGGGTGGAGACTGGGTCACGACTTAGCCCGCCGAGTTGCTGATCGGTTTGACGGTCTGAATCAGGTGCCGCAGCTGAGCGAAGTACAGGGCGCCGGCCCAGTAGTACAGCGCGGTGCCCCAGATCGCGAAGGCCCAGCCGAAGACGCGGGCCAGCAGGTTGAGCGTGCTGTCGCCATCGCCGAGCAGCAGCAACGGGAACGCGTACAGCAGACAGAAGGTCGCGGACTTGCCGAGGAAGTGCACCGGCAGCGCGTTGACGCCCCGGCGGTGCAGCGCGGGCAGCGCGAAGGTCAGCAGCAGGTCCCGCAACGGCAGCGCGATCGCGAGCCACCACGGGATGATGTCGCGCAGCGCCAGGCCGAGCACGGTGGCGAAGATGTAGAGCCGGTCGGCGACCGGGTCGAGCATCTGGCCGAGCCGGGTGGTCTGGTTCATCCGGCGCGCGATCTGGCCGTCGGCCCAGTCGGTGAAGCCCGAGATCATCAGCACCACGAGGGCCCAGCCGTCTTCCTGCGGGCCGAGCACCAGCCAGAGAAACAGCGGCACACCGAGCAGCCGGATGAAGCTGAGCGCATTCGGGATCGTCAGCACCCGGTCGGACACTTCCAGGTCCGGCACGCGTTCCTCCCCCAGCTCTGCGAATCGGGCGACCGCGAACGGCGCCCCTGTCCCGGTCGTTACTGTACTTGGGCCCACCACCGAGTTCTGCCCCGGCCACACCGGTGCGCCCCAGCTTCTTCCCGACTAGGTGAACGCATTCACAACACCAGGGCTACGCCCCTCCCACCCCGGTGACCCGAAGGTGACCTGATCGAGATCCCCCCGTTGCGTCATTAGTTGCTGAAGGCCCGGACTGGTCAGTTTTCTGATCACCTGCCCGGCGGCGGCCAGAAAACTGAACACCTGGACCTAGGACCAGGTCTTCGCGTGTTCCGCGAAGTACTCCGGGGTGCTGTGGACCGGGATCACGCAGAGCAGATGCCCGCCCGGAGCCCGCAGCGTGTGGCAGCCCTGCCAGCTGGCGATCTCGACCGCGCCGAGCGCGAGCAGGCGGGTGACCTCGGCAGCGACGTCGTCCGTCTCGATGTCGAAGTGGTAGCGCGGGGCGTCGTCAACCGCCTGGATGGCGGTCACCAGCCCCGGCAGCGCGTCGTGCAAGCGGGTGTACTGCGGCTCACCCGGTTCGGAATCCGCCTCGACTCCCAGCGCCGCCGTCCAGAAGGTCGTCGCCTCAGCGACCTGGTCCTTCGGTACGTCGATCAGAAAAGTAGACACTCGGCTTCTGTGCATGCCCGGAAGATACCCAGCCGGCGGATCGGCTACGAGACGTCGGGCCGGGTCATCAGCGGCGACCGCAGATGCAACGCCAGATCAGGACCCGTCAGCGGCAAGGTGCTCCACGTCGCGACGGCTGAGTCCCCGGACAGCACGACTCGCACCCGATGCGGGGTGGTGATGACAGAGAGGTCGGCGACGAACGTGTCGCCTTGCCAAGCGCCCGCCGCGACGACAGGACGGCCGAGCGGTGAACTCTCCCGCCATTCGCCGTACCCGACGGCAACTTTGAGCGCGGGTCCGAGCTGCAGGTGCCATCCCCCATCCACAGGTTCGACGACCACCGTGGTTCCGTCGGGGAGGGCCGACCCCTCGACAGAGGCATCGACTCTCGCCGTACCGGATCGAGTCGGCTCAGCCGAACCCTCCACCGGCACGAACGACAACTGCCGCAGCCGCTCAGCGAGGATCTCGTCCTGCTCCGGGCTCCCCGCCTGGTCCAACCCCGGCAACAGACAGTCCCAGAAGACACCCGGTACCGCGTCTGTCTGGTCGATGGCGGCGGTCAAGGCGATCACGAGATCGTGCGACGGGACGACCACGCAGTACTGGCCGAAGGCGCCGTGACCGTGATACCCGTGCCGCGAGATCCAGAACTGGTAGCCGTACCCGCAGAGGAAGTCAGGGTTCTGCGACCAGCCCGGCAGCGGCAAGGTTTCGACGTGCGAACGCGTCGCGAGCTCCAGCCACTCCCGCGGGACGAGTTGACGACCATCCCAGACACCTCCGCACAGCAGCAGTTCGCCGAAGGCCGCGACGGCCTCAGTGGTGAGATGCAGCCCGTGGAACCCGAAGGCGGCACCGCTCGCCACCCGATCCCACTCAGCGCCCTCGATGCCCATCGGCTGGAAGAGCCGCTCATCGAGCAACTCCGGAAGCGTGCGACCGCTGACCCGCTCGACCATCCGCGCAAGGACGAAAGTGGTCGCGTTGTCGTACGCATGCCGAGTGCCCTCGGGATCAGGAAACGGCACCCGCAGAAAGCCCTTCACCAGATCGTCCGGCTCCAGCTGCCAGGCCTCTTCGAGACTGTCCGCGTCGTGTCCGGTCGTCATCGACAACAGGTGATGCACGGTGATCCGATGCCCCTGCGCAGAGATGTCGGCGGGAACATGCTCGGGCAACACGTCCACCACTAGGTCGTCCAGCGACAAAAGCCCGTCGGCAATCACAAGCCCCACCGCAACCGAGGTGAACGACTTGGTCAGCGAGTAGAGAAGGTGCGGCCGCTCAGCGGAGTACGGCGCCCACCAGCCCTCCGCCACCACGTGACCACGGCGGACGATCATGATCGAGTGACACTCGACCGACTGCGCCTCGAGACTGTCCAGCAGTGCGCCGATCGCCCGCGCCGAAACCCCCGCAGCGGAAGGTGCCGAGCGAGGCAGCAGAGCGCGCTGAGTAACCATCCACGCAACGTAACAAGACCGCGCAATCGAATTTCCCTGCGCGCGTAGCCTCTTCCGGATGATCGACATCCCGGAGGCCTTCGCCCGAACCACGGTCGAGCGCGAAGGAGCAGCCGGTACTGCGTGGCTCGCCACGCTCCCCGCCCTGGTCGCCGACCTGCTCGATCGGTGGGGCTGCGTGCCGGACGGCGAGCTCATGTACGGCGGAGTCGGGGTGATCGTGCCGACGCGCGACCTAGTACTGAAGGTGTCGTTTCCTCATCCAGGCAACAGGTATGAACCAGACGCGCTCGAAACCTGGGCCGGACGCGGGGCCGTAGTACTGCATGACCGGGACGACGAGCACTTCGCGATGCTGCTCGAACGGGCTCACCCGGCAACGCTCGCCATGGTTGCCGACGAAGACGAGATCGCCGGTGTGGCCGGCCGGATCAGCCATCGACTGGCAGTCCCCGCGCCACCACATCTCCCCCGGCTGCGTGACCAGGCAACCACCTGGGCGGAAGACCTGGAACGCGACTCCCGCGAGCTGCCACACAACCTTTCGCTTGCTGCGCTGGATGCCGCCCGCGCGACCATCCGCGACCTCGGCCACGACCAGCCGGAGTTGCTAATCCACGGCGATCTCAACGCCCGCAACATCCTGCGAGCCGACCGCGAACCGTGGCTGGCCGTCGACCCCAAGGGCTACGCGGGCGACCCGGCGTACGACGCCGGCATCCTGCTCAAGACGCGCGCGCTGACGATCCTCCCGGCTGCCGAACCCGCCAAGGGTCTACAGCGCTGCCTCGACATCTTCGCCGAAGCCGCCGAGCTCGACCGCGAACGTGTCGGACGCTGGGCTCAACTGCACGCAGTCCAAACCGCTTTCTGGGGCCGCCGCCACGGCTATCGTCGCGGCCGCACAGGCGCCGGTCGCGATCAGCTGATCTCCTTCGTCGACACCCTGGTGGACCTGCTCACGAGTCCTTGCCCGGATAGGTGACCGCCCGAAGCACCTTGGCCGGCGCGCCCGCCGCCACGGAGTACGGCGGGATGTCCTGCGTGACTACGCTGTTGGCCCCGATCACACACCTCTCACCGATCGTCACCCCGCTCGTGACGACGACGTTCGCCCCGAGCCAGACGTTGTCCCCGATCCGCGTCGGCCCCTTGGAGTCGAATCCCTGCCACGGCACCGGCCGCTCCGGATCATCGAACCGGTGATTGGCATCCGTCACGAAGCACCCGTTGGCGAGCATGCAGTGTGACCCGATCTCGACCAACTCCAGCGCGGCCACCATCACGGCGATGTTCAGGAAGGTCCCCTCGCCGATCCGCACCCTGGCCTGATCGCCCACCGTGATCCACACATTGGGCTCGAACATCGTGTTCGCCCCGACCTCGAGCCGGCCGTCCCGCAGCGCCTCCAGCACATTGCCCTGCAACGGCCAGCGCGCGAACGCCCCGCGGCGCAACAGCTCCCAGTGGATCCGCCCTCGATTCCACGGCAGCGAATTGCGCTCGTACCACCGCCACTTCTGCACCCAGAGCTTCGCCTGCGCCGCAAGATCGTCCACCCACCGCAGGCTACGCGGCGGGCCTCAGGATGTTCGTTGATTCATGACATGAGTCAGGAATGCCCTGACCAGCGGGATCTCGTCGTCGGTGCGCCAGACCAGCGCGTAGTCGAAGGTGGGATCGCCTTCGAGCGGCACGCAGGTCAGGTTGGGGCGCGGGTAGAACTGCTCGGTCTGGGCGCCGACGACGGCAACGCCGTGACCGGAGACGACGTACGCGAGCAGTTCCTGGAATCCGGCCAGGCTGGTGACCTTCGCGGTCGCGCTGTTCGTCGGCAGGTGGTGATCGATCCAGTAGCCGGGCAGGTTTTCGGCGAACAGGAAGGTCTGATCCGCCACATCGGCAGCCGTGATCGAGGTCAGCCGGGCGAGCGGATCGTCAGCCGCGACGGCGAGCAACGCGGTCTCGGACAGCAGCGTGGCGCCGACGGTGAGATCGGGCTCGGCGACAGGCAGCGGGAGGACACACAGGTCGACCTCGCCGCGGCGCAAGGGACCGTACAGATCGGCCAGCGTGGTCTCCTGAATGCTGACTTTGATGTCCGGGGTGCCGGCCCGGAAGCTGTCGATCAGCGCCAGCAGCGGCCGCGTGATGGCAGCGGACATGTAGCCGAGCCGCAGATCGCCGGTCAGTCCGTGGCCGGTCGCAACCGCCCGCGCGATCGCCGCCTCGACCTGCGCGTACGCCGGCGCCAGGTCGTCCAGCAGTTGCCGGCCGAGCGGCGTCAGCTCCACCCGGCGGGTAGTCCTGGTGAACAGCGGAGCCCCGAGCCGACGCTCGACCTTCTTGATCGACTGGCTGACCGAGGCAGGCGTCAGCAGGAGCCGCTCGGCCGTCCGGGCGAAGTGCAACTCCTCGGCCAAGGCGAGAAACACCACGATGTCCTGTCGCTCCATCTGCCCATTATTAAGCCCGACTTAGCAATCGCGCCGATCTCCTCGTTGATCCCGGCTGGCGCCACCCCGCAGGATCGTCCTGACAGCGCCTTTCTCGAAGGAGAACCTCTTCATGCCCGAGCAGTTGCCCATCAATGACCTCATGTGGCCCACGGTGCCGCGCCTGCTCGCCCAGCACCGCTACCTCGTACTAGGAACCGTCGACCCCACCGGCACCCCCTGGATCACCCCGGTGTTCTTCGCCCCGGACGGCACCGACAGCGTGCTCTGGGTCTCCTCCCCCGACAGCCGCCACTCCCGCAACCTCGCGCACTCTCCGACAGTGGCGATCACCCTCTTCGACAGCCAAGCGCCCATCGGCAAAGCCGAAGCCCTGTACCTCGAGTCGACCGCAAGCCAGGTCGACGACACTGCCCAATCAGCCGCCCTCGAACTCCTCAACTCCCGCCTACCAACCGAAAAGCACCTCGATCTCGCCGACGTCGGACCAGCCGGCCTCCTGCGGATCTACCGGGCCTCGATCCAGCAGCACCACGTACTCATCCGAGGCGGCGACCCACGCTTCGACAACCCCGTCGACACCCGGCTCGCCGTCACCCCACCGCCCGAAGAGGCAACCCGATGACCTCCACCGGACTCCCCGACACCGGGCCGCAAACCGCCGCCGGCAAGATCCTCTGGCACTTCTCGATGTCCCTCGACGGCTTCATCGCCGGCCCGAACCACTCGATGAACTGGCTGAACGGAGTCACCGCCTCCCGCCCCGGCCTCATCCAGGAGTACGTCGAAACCACCGGCGCCGTCCTCGGCGGCCGTGACGGCTTCGACGCCTACCCCGACGCCAGCGCGACGTACGGCGGCGCATGGCAAGGACCAGTCTTCGTCCTCACTCACCATCCCGAAGACGCCCCGCCCAGCCCCGGCACCACCTTCCTCACCTGCGACGTAGCCGAAGCGGCGCGAATCGGACTCGAAGCAGCCGCCGGCAAGAACCTCGAAATCTTCTCCGCCTCGATCGGCCGCCAACTCCTCGCCCGCAACCTGATCGACGAGATCGACCTGCACATCGCCCCGGTCCTTCTGGGCGACGGCATCCGTCTCTTCGACAACCCCGGCGGCTCGCCCATCCCCCTCGAACTCCTCAACGGCGACATCCCGTCGGTAGAGATCAACGTCCGCTACCGACCCGTGCGCACCCGTTAGCGATGGTGTCGGCGCTGACTTCGTACGCCGCCCCGGCGCGTCGTTCGGCTTCCTTCGTGCTCGACCCCGGCGCGTCACTCAGCCAGCTCCGCGCTCGACCCCGACGCATCACTCAACTGCCTCCGCACCACACCCCGACACACCACTCACCCGCCCCCGCACCACACCCCGACACACCACTCACCCGCCCCCGCACCACACCCCGACACACCACTCAACCGCCACGGATCGCGCAGACCCGACCCGTTCGCCAGCACCTCAGGCCGACCTGCTCACCAGCACCTCGAGCCGACCAGCGACACCGGCAGAACCCCCCAGCGCCAACCTGCTCACCACCACCCCAAGCCGGCCAGCGACACCAGCAGTACCGGACCTACTCAGGCCCCTGCCCCGCTCTATCGTTGGGCCGCATGAGCTACCCGCAGCAGCCACCCCACCAGCCGCACTCTCAGCCCCACCCGCCGCAGCAATACCAGCCCCAGGTCCCTATGGGAATGCTGCACCTGACCATCCAGGGCAGCGTGATGACCAGCAACGTCATCCCGCCCACGGTTCGCCTCAACGGCTACCCCGTCCCGGTCAAATACGGCCGCAACGACATCCCCGTCTACGCCGGCCCGCTACACATCGACATCCACTCCCAGTGGATGCGAACCTTCGGCAAGGCCGCCCTCGACTGCACGGTCCAGCCGAACCAAGCAGTACCGGTCTTCTACGCCTCGCCGTACCACCAGTTCGCCTCCGCCGGCAGCATCGGCCACAGCAAGGTCAAACGAAACGGCCTCGGGTTCCTGCTGGCCTTCGCCGGAGGAATCGTCGCCCTGGCGCTCCTGGTATTCCTACTCGCAGCCCTCGGCTGACCTCCCCCCTCCCCACAAGCCGACTGGCAGTTGCGCTCAACAGCCAGAGTGTCGACGCCGGTAACGCTCGCGAACGAGCGGCTCCGGCGTCTGTCTTCACGATTCGATTTTCGAACACCTGTTCGATAGAGTCAAATCATGACGAGCTCATCGCCGATCGGCTCCCGGGACCGCGACCGGAAGCGTGAGGACGGCACCAGTGCGCGGCCCCTCGACCAACCGGCCGAGGTTGTCGGTGATGCTGTCGCCCGGGCGCCACTCGGCGGTCATGATGAACAAGGTGCGCCCGTCCGGCCCGCCGAGCGCCAGCGCGAACGGCGCCAGTTTCTCGTCGAGTTCGACCCGTTGCAGGACCTCGCCACCCTCGGCGACCCGCACCACCGACGAGCCGCCGGTCGAGACCCAGACCGCGCCTTCGGCATCGAGGCAGATGCCGTCAGGACCGAGCCCCTCAGCGAAGACCCGCCGGTTCGACAGCCCTCCGTCCGGATCGATGTCGAACGCGCTCAACCGGCCGGCGAACGACTCCGAGATGATCAGCGTCCGCCCATCCGGCGTGATGATCATGCCGTTGGGGAACTGGATGTCGCCCGCAACCTCGCGAACCCCGCCGTCCGGCCCGACCAGCTTGATGTAGCCAGGCTTGGGCGCCTCGCCGCCGGAGAAGTTGAAGTCCGCGCCGTTGACATAGACGTTGCCCCGGCTGTCCGTGACGATCTCGTTCCCGCCCTGCTCGGCGTGCACAACCACCGAACCGTCCGGCTCCTGGCGCCTGAGTTTGTCGCCGGTCATCAGCAGCCTGCCGTCCGGCAGCCAGTCGATCGACCACCCCATCAACTGCTCGACCGGTACGTCGATCGTCTCCGTCGTCCCGTCCAGGTCGACGGCCACCACCTGCTGGCCGATCCAGTTGCAGAACCACAACCGGCCGTCATGCCACCGCGGCGATTCGGGAATCCCCAGACCACTGAGCAGGACCTTCGGTTCGGACATCACGCCACCTCGTTCGATCGACATCGCCGGATTGACCGACGCCTTCACCCCCTACACGACAGGCGGCCGGCCAAATCGACAGCGCTACCCGATGACCTCTTCCGCGACCCATTTGGCGACGCCGACCGGATAGGGCGCCGGCAGGCTGAGTACGACGTGCCGGAAGCCTGCCGCGGTCACCTTGGCGATCGTGTCGCGCGTGCCAGCGGGATCTTCGTACGAGACCGGCACGTGGATCGAGCGGGTGATCGCCGCGGGGTCCCGGCCGATCTCGGCGCAGTACCGGTCCAGCAGGCCACTGCGGCTGACGGCATCCGCCAGATCCTCGCCCGTGTGGTTCCAGATATCGGCATGTTCGGCAACCACGCGCAGCGTCGACATCGCGCGGCCGCCAATCATGATCGGCACGTGATGCTGGATCGGCTTCGGGTTACCGAAGGCGCCGGTGAGGTCGAGATGGCGACCATGGAAATCAAAAGGCTCGGTCTCGGTCCACAAGCGCCGGATCACCGTGCACGCCTCGGCCAGACTCTCCACGGCCTGGGCCGCATCGAGATACGGCAGACCATGCGCGTCGTACTCGCGCCGGGCCATCGGGAGGCTGGGCCGCGATCCGGCACCGATCCCGAAGTCGAGTCGTCCGCCGGAGACGATGTCAACGGTGGCAGCGATCTTGGCCAGGATCGCGGGCGGCCGGACCCGGTTGCTCGTCACGAGCAGCCCCAAGCGCAGTCGCTGGGTCTGCGCGGCGAGCGCCGACAACAGCGTCCAGCCTTCGAGGATCGGCCCGTCAGGGTCGCCGCCGATCGGCATCAGGTGATCGAACAGCCACGCATGCTCGATCTGTGGAATCTCGTCCGCCTCACGCCAGACCCGCAGTACGTCCTCGTACGCGACCTGCTGTGGAGCGGTCATGATTCCAAAACTTGTCGTCTGCGACATGGGGTTCCTCTCAGTGCCGACGCAGCGCCGGGTCGAGCAGAGCCGGCGGCGCGTCGAACTTCTCCTGCGGGGCAAGGTCAATGCCAGGGGCAACGATTTCGTCAATGGCGTCGAGCAGATCAGCGGACAGCACGGTGTCAGCAGCAGCGAGCTGCGACTGCAGGTGCTCCAGCGTGCGAGGACCGATGATGGCGCTGGTCACGGCCGGGTGTGCGGTGACAAAACCGAGCGCAAGCTGGATCAGCGTCAGGCCTGCCTGGTCGGCGACCTTCACCAGTCGCTCCACCGCGTCGAGCCGAGCACGGTTGGACGGGATCGTGAGGTCGAATCGCTCCGGCAGAACACCCGAGCGATTGGTGTTGATCTCCCGGCCTTCGCGAACCGCACCTGACAGCCACCCCGAGGCCAACGGACTCCACGCCAGTACGCCGAGGCCGTACTCCTCGGTCACAGGCAGGACATGCGTCTCGATCCCGCGCTGCAGGATGGAGTAGCTGGGCTGCTCAGTGACATAGCGGCTCAAGCGGTTCTCCCGAGCAGCCCATTCGGCCTGCACGATCCGGTACGCCGGAAACGTCGAACTGCCGAAGTACCGGATCTTCCCAGCGCGTTGCAGATCGGTCAGCGCCGAGAGAGTCTCCTCGTCGCTGGTCGTCGGGTCCCACCGGTGCACCTGATAAAGATCAACGTGGTCGACGCCAAGTCGGCGCAGACTGTTGTCGAGCTCAGCCACCAGCCAGCGACGTGAACTCCCGCGGTGATTGCGCTCGTCCCCCATCGGCATAGTCGCCTTGGTAGCCAACACGAGGTCGTCACGGCGCCCCGCAATGGCCTTGCCGACCATCTTCTCCGACTCCCCCTGGCCATACATGTCAGCCGTGTCGATCAAGTTGACCCCGGCTTCAAGCGCGGCATCAACGATGGCGGTGGCCTCGTCCTGGGTAGTCCGGCCGATCTGACCGAAATTCATCGCGCCAAGTGCGAGCGTGCTGACCTGCACACCGGTACGCCCCAAAGTGCGGTACTGCATGACTGATCCTCCTGGGTAAGGGTTGGTCCCGCTCAGCCTGATCTGGCATCATCAAGGGGAAGCGGAACCTCGTTCCGCTAACCAACATACGGAACGTTGTTCCGTTTGCCAAGCGAAACGCGGAGGAAACAGCGCAGTGGCCGACAACAAGCGAGATCCAAAGTCGGCTGCGCCGCGCAAGTCACAGTCCCCAGCACGGCAGAAACCGGAGGCGCCTGCATTGCAGGAGCCGGGGTCGCCGGTGCTACACGAGCCCGAGTCGGCCGCGCCGCAAAGCGCAAAGCCAGGAGCGCCGCAGAAGTCGCAGCTGGCGGCGCCGCAGGAATCGGAGCCGACGCAGGAATCGGAGCCGACGCAGGAGTCAGCGATGCCGCGGAAGCGCGCGGATGCTCGACGCAACGAGGAGACGTTGCTGGCCGCGGCGGCCGCAGCCTTCGTCACGTCCGGCGTCGACGCGCCCGTACGCGACATTGCCGCGAAAGCCGGCGTCGGGGTTGGCACGATCTACCGGCACTTCCCAACCCGAGCCGATCTCATAGTCGCGGTGTACCGGCATCAAGTCGAAGCGTGCGCCGAGGCTGGACCCAAGCTGCTGGCCAACTCAAGTACACCGCATGTCGCCCTGGGGAGCTGGATCAGTCTCTTCGTCGACTTCCTAGTCACCAAGCACGGCCTGGCCGGCGCACTCCAGTCTGACGAAGCAGGCTTCCAAACATTGCACGCCTACTTCATCTCCCGACTCGTCCCCGTCTGCAGCGATCTCCTCGACGCCGCCGCGGCTGCGGACGAGATCCGGTCCGATATCAACGCTCTTGAGCTGATGCGTGCCGTCGGCAACCTTTGCATAGGCGCAGAGACCAGCCCGTACTACGACGCTCGCCGGATGGTCTCGCTTCTGATCGCGGGCTTGCGCGTCAAGTAGCCGATCACCAGGAGCAACCGACAACAAACGGAGTCCGCTTGGATCCTGCACCCACGCGGGCATGCGGTCCTCCGCTGGCGGTGAGCTGGTGGTGAGCTCGCATCGGCCGGTGCCCTGGTACCCGTTCGGGGTGCGCCTGACTCGGGAGTCCTCGACGCCCTGAGTTGGCGTGGAAACTCGTGCCGGAAGCACCGCGAAGCAGTTGGCGCATCGACTTGCGCACGCAGAGGTTGCCTGCAGCAACGAGACAGGCACCGGCCGGGACGGGGTTCTGGGCCGAGGTCGCATACCGGGTCGCGGTTCCGCCTGAGACGCTGGCCAAGATCGAGAAGCCAAAGGGATAGCCCGGCGCGGACTGGTTCCGCCGAAGAGTCCGTGCTGGTGCGTGGGGGTTCGCGTGGGCGGTGTCGGCGTCCAGTGGTCGTGCGGAGTCCGTGTTTGCAGGGTGTTCGCCCTGGCGGTGTCGGTCGAGGATGCGGGCGTCCAGGGCGTCCAGGGCGTGCAGTGCGTGTAGGGCGTCCAAGGCGCGCGGACTCGGTGCTCGCACGGGCGATCGCGCGGGTTCGCCCGGGTGGCGTCGGCGTCCTGTGGTTGTGCGGAGTCCGTGCTCGCAGGTTGTTCGCGCAGGTTCGCCAGGGTGCTGTCGGCGGCCTGCGGTCGCGCGGAGTCCGCTCGCAGGTGTTCGCGCGGTTCTCGCGGGCGGTGCCGACGTCCTGCGGTCATGCGGAGACCGTCGTCGCGCGGGTTCGCGCGGGTTCGCGCGGGTTCGCGCGGCGGTGGGTATCGGCGTCCTGCAATCGTGCAGAGTCCATGGTCACAGGTGTTTAGGCGGGTCCACCCAGGCGGCCAGCATCTAGCGGTCATGCGGAGCGCTAGGTCGTAGGTGCTTGCGCGGGAATCGTCACGTGGTTCTCGTGCAGGCCTGCGGTTTGCGCGGGCGGCGCCGACGTCCTGCATGCATGCGGAGTGCAAGGTGCGAGGTCGCGGCTCGCGCTGGGTGGTGTTGGCGTCCTGCGGTCGCGCGGGGTTCGCGGTCGCAGGTGTCTGCGTGGGTGGTGGTTGTTAGGTCGGTGGGGTTGTGAGCCAGTGGAGCATGGTGCGGAAGGCGGGTGGGGGTTGGATGTGGGCTCCGGTGTAGGGGATGAGTTCTGCGTGTGGGAGTTCGGCTGCGAGGTACTGGGCGTGTTTGTGGGCTCGGGTGTCGGCGGAGCCGAACCAGATGCTGGTTGGTACTCGGATGTCGGTGAAGGCGAATGACCAGTCGGTGGCGAGGGCGATTAGGTCGTCGGTCCAGCCGTCGTGGCTGGTGACGAAGGTAGCGGTGAGGCGGGCCATTGCGGCTGGGTCGTCGCGAGCCGGTGGTGCTGGTGGGGCGGGGAAGTGTGGGTCGGGTGGGAATTCGGGGCCGCCGGCTTCGACTGACTTCATGATGCTGCGGGCGGTCTCGTTGAGAGAGGGTCTGATGAGTTGCTCGCCGCGGGCTGCTCGCCAGGAGGTGCGGTCTCGGCGGGGGTCTTCTTCGGTTTCGCTTGGTTCCGGGCCGTCTACAAGCGGGGGCGCGATGCTGCCGCTGATTGCGCAACGGGTGATGCGGGAGGGTATGAGTGCGGCGCAGGCGAGTGCGTGTGGTCCGCCGCCTGATCCGCCGCTTACTGCGAACTGTTGCCAGCCGAGTGCGTCGGCTAGGGCGGTCACGTCTTCTGCTACGTCCGCTACGGTTCGGCCTGGTTTGCGGGTGGAGCCGCCGTACCCGGGGCGGCTGGGGATGACCAGTTGGACGCCGCATTCTTCGATGTCGCGGATGGCTTCGGGGCGTCGCCAGCGGGTGCTCGGGGTTCCGACGTGGTAGATCACCGGTGCACCGTCCGGGTCGCCGTACACGCTGTACATGAGTACCCGGCCGTCGACCGTTATTTGCTTGTCCACACTGCAGATTAGCCGGGTGATGGGGGCGGTAGATCGTCTTCGGGGGCGGTGTTCGACTGGGCTGATTCAGGTCGGGTGTGGAGGGTCTGCCGTACTGCGTTGTGGTGGTTTGTCGCCTCGGTGGCAGGCGGCCAGGAGGTGGAGTCTGGCGCAGGTCAGGTGGCGCTGGGCGGGGAGGTGGTGGCGTTGGCGGTGAGCGGCGAGTAGGTGTTGTCGGGCGCACGACAAGTGGCATTGCATTGGGAATTGGCGTCGCTGGCGGCGGGTGAGACGTAGGCGTCGGTGGGCGGTCCGTTGAGGATGGTGGGCGAAGCGTCGGTGGGGGCGGGTGAGGTGCCGACGATGGCCGGTGTCTGACAGGTGACGGGCGCAGGAGAGTTGGTGCGGGCAAGACAGGCGAGGGCTGTTGGGTAGGTGGCGCGCGCGGGGTAGGTGGCGGACATAGGAGAGGTGACGCGAGCCGAACAGGCGAGGGCCATGCGGTAGGCGGCGCGCACGGGGCAAGTGGCGGACGTAGGAGAGCTGGCGCGAGCCGGACAGGCGGGGGCCGTGGGGTGGGTGGTGGCACGCCTGAAGGAGGTGGCGTGCATGGGGTAGTTGGCGTGTGTAGGACAGCTGACGCGGGCAAGACACGCGGGGGCCATGCGGTAGGTGGCGCGTGTGGAACTGGCGCGGCTTGAGACAGCGCGCATGGAACTGGCGCGGGTTGAGACGGCGCGCGTGGAGCTGGCGCGGGTTGAGGTGAACCGCATCGGGTGGGGGTACGCGGCGCCCAAACGGCAGGTGGCGAGCGCAGCACGAGCTGCATGCGCAAGACGAGTTGCATGCGCAGCACGAGCGGAATGCGCAGGACGAGTGGCGAGCGCGGGACGGGTGGCGGGCGTAGGACAGTTGGCGGGTGACGGGGAGCCTCACTGGGTGGCCGGTGGGAGGTTCGGGTTAGTCATAGCTGGCTTCTGTCCACCATTGGTTGTTGCGTACGGCGAAGAGCCAGGCTCGGCCGTCGGCGCCGACCAGCTGGAAGCGGGCCAGGCGGGTTTCGGTGTTGGGGTCCCACCAGCGTTCGTCGACTGGCCAGGGGCCGGCCCAGGCGGTGATCGGGTGCAATTTGTTGCTGTCGGCAACTTGGGGGGACGGTGCGAAGCGGAAGGCGGTTGGGGCGCCGGAGAGGACGCCGCGGGCGCTGACCGAGACTTGGCGGCCGTCTGCTGCGAGCACCGTGGCCGGCTTTGGGGTCGGGTAGATCGAGCTGGGGGCCGGTGCCGGCCATCGGCTGCCTGTGCCGGTCCCGGTCCCTATCCCGATGCCGGCGCCTATCCCTGTACTGGTGCCGGCGCCTGTGCCGGTCCCGGCACCGGTGGTCGTGCCGGTGCCTGCGCTGGCGCTGGTGCTGGCGCTGGTGCTGGTGCTGGTGCTGGTGCCGGTGATCGTGCCTGGCCAGGGGAGGTCCGGGGGGTTGGCCGGGACTGGGCGGTCGCCCCAGGGGATCAGGGTTTGCCGTTCCAGGAAGCCTCGTCCGCCGCCGATCACGACGGAGACCACTCCCCCGTGACCGAGCATGCTCTGCACCCGGGACAGCGCTCGGTGGATTCGCTCGTCGGGGCCGCCGCCCCAGAGGCCGTCGACGTGGGCGCCGACTGGATCTACCTGTTCGGGGATCAGCCGGATCCGTATCACTGGTGACGTCAGCTCGCTCGTCGCCGTGCCGCTGCCTTGCAGTTGCCAGCGGACGCGGTCGACGAGGTCGGCGGGGCTGAACCAGCGTGGATGTAGCCACTCCCGCTCGTGTACCCGGCCCGACTCGGTGCCGACCTCGACCCGCAAGGTGGTGCAGACCAGGCCAAGCTTGGTCAGCTTCTCGATCAGTTCGTCGGCGACTGCCCGGACGGCGAACGCCACTTGGTCCACCCGATCCACCGGGGGCTCGAAGTCGAGTTTGCGGGTCAGCTCGAGCGGCACCTGCCGGGCGACCACCGGGCGGTCGTCGTCGCCACGAGCCAGTCGGTGCGCGAACGCGCCGTCCGGGCCGAATCTGGTCAGCACCTCGGTCGGAGACAACTGGGCGAAGGCACCGAGTGACCGAAGGCCCAGTCGCCGGAGTAGATCGGTGAGGGACGGCTGCTCGAGTGTGTCGACCGTGAGCGGCGCGAGGAATTCCGCCGACCCACCGCTCGGGATCACTAGTACGCGAGTCCGCTCCGAGCTCGCCCGAGCTGCCTGCTCGGCAGCGAACGGGCCGTCAGCGATTCCGACCCGCCCACCCGGTACGTCGAATGTCTCGAGCCGGTCGAGCAGCTTCTCCGCGGCCTTCGGCTCACCCCCGTAGAACCGGCTTGGGCCACGCGCTTTCAATGCGCACATCCCCGGCCGGATCACCTGGATGCCTGGTGTGAGCGCCTCCAGACAGCTGATCACCGGGTCGAAGGCTCGGGCGTCGATCACTGGGTCGTACTTCAGCACCACCAACTCCGGACACCGCGACTGCGCATCGCGCGCCCGCAGTCCACGTCGCACTCCCTCGGCCCGCGCTGCCGCCGAGCTGGCCAGCACCCTCCCCTTCGCCAACACTGCGACCGGAGCCTCCGGCGAACAACCGGCAGCCCCGGCGGCGGCCGTCACCGGCCAATCCGGGATCCACACCACCATCGTCCGAGTTGGCGACGGCGTCTCGTTCCGATCGCAAGGCGTTGGCGGCGCGGTGGTCGGGGTGGGCGGCGTCGGCGGGGTCGGCGGCGCGGTGGTCGGGGTGGGCGGCGTCGGCGGTGTGGGCGGCGGCGTCGTCGGCAGGGTGGTCGTCGGCGGGGTCGTCGGCGTCGGCGGCAGGGTGGGCGGCGGCGTCGGCGGAGTGGCCGGCGTGGGCGACGTCGTGGTCGGCAGGGTGGTCGGCGGCGTCGACACCGTGGGCGGCGGCGTCGGCGGAGTGGCCGGCGTGGGCGACGTCGTGGTCGGCAGGGTGGTCGGCGGCGTCGGCACCGTGGGCGGCGGCGGCGACGGTGCGGTGGGCGGCGGCGGCGTCGGTGCGGCGGGCGGCGTCGGCAGCGGGGTGGCCGGCGGCGTGGGCAGCGGCGTCGTCGACAGGGTGGTCGTCGGCGTAGGCGGGGTGGCCGGCAGGATGGTCGTCGGCGTCGGCACCGTGCGCGGCGACGTCGTTGGCGGGGTGGGCAGTGTCGGCGGCGCGGTGGACGGCGTCGGCAGCGGGGTGGCCGGCGGCGTGGGCGGCGTGGGCGGCGTCGGTGTCGGCAGGGTGGTCGTCGGCGGGGTCGGCGGCGTGGGTGCGGTGGCCAGCGTGGGCGGGGTAGCCGGCAGGGTGGGCAGCGGCGGCGGTGCGGCAGGCGACGTCGGCAGCGGGGTGGTCATTGAGCCCGAAGCAGAGAACACACTCATCAACCCACCGCCTCCCACCGGAGGGGGTCTTCGAACGCGCGGACCGACTCGGTCGAACGGATGGTGCCGTCCAAGGCAGGAAGCCAGAGCTGGTGCTGTCGAGGCCGGACGCTCGCGCCGCGGCCGGTGACAGCGACGGTGGCCTGGCGGGCGGTCAGGTAGCCCTCTCCTTCACCGAGGCCGACCCACGTGGAGGACTGAACCTCCAAGCGGGCTTCGCTTCCCGGCCAGGAACCGACCGCGATGAGCATCGCTCCTCGGGTGCGCAGCCGCGCCGACAATCGGGACGCCTCCCCCGGCGTCACCTCCCCTGGCGGGCGGACCACGACAACCGTCAGCGCGTCGACCAGGGCCGCGACCACGCTCAGCCAGTCGCGTTCTGGATCAGGGACGAGTACCAGGCGGTCGAGGTCGACCCCGAGGCCGCGCGCTGCCTCCGCGCCGAACGACGGCATCCCGACCACGCCGCACCAAGCCCCCTCGGCGGACGGGCCGGCCATCATCGCCATCACCAGCGAAGTGGAGCCGCGCACGGAGTACACCGAGCCGCCGCGCAGTACGCCGCCGGACAAAAGGTCGGAGATGGCTGGCAGAGTTGGCAGCGCCCGGTCGACGGTGGCCGTGTCCAGCGCTTGCTGGACACGTGTCTCGGTCGTCCGCGGCGCCAGCACGGTCGGCACCACCAGCTCGCTCGACGCCTCCCGGAGCCGGGCGGCCTTCTGCTCCTTGGCGCGGGCCAGCAGCGTGCGTGCCTGATCCAGCGCGGTCACCGGGCTCCGATCAGCCGGACGCGCAGGTAGCTCGGTCGCAGGAGTCCCCGTCACACCCCCATGTTCGAACACCTGTTCGACTCCTGTCAATCGGCGCGCCGGGCAGCTGTGGACAACCGGCCGGACAGCACCCACGCCGGACCTAGACTCCCGGTGTGAACGAACTGGCCGAGATCGAGCGGCACCACGAGGATCTCGCGCGCTGGCTGGGCAGCGAGGCCGAACCGGCGCTGCTCGACGAGCTGCGGCAGGCTCACCGGCCCGAGTTCACGCTGATCGCCCTCGACGGCAGCAAACTGACGCTGCCGGCTTTGCTGGAGGCGCTGGGCGGGTCGCGGAACGCAGTACCGGGGTTGAAGATCGGGATCGAGGACTTCGAGGTGGTACTGCGGACGGCCGAGGTCTCGGTCTGCCGGTTCCTCGAGGTGCATTCGGTCGGGTCGCCCCGGCGGAGTACCGCGGTCCTGGTCGCGGATCCGACCGCCCGGTACGGCGTGCGCTGGCTGAGCTTGCAGGAGACCGCGGTGCTTTGATCTGAGAAGGTGGTGGCATGCCGAAATCGATTGCCACCAACACCCAGGTCGACACCGACGCGCTGCTGGAGTTCGTCCGCCCGCGCCATCACATGCTGCTGATCACCCGGCGCGCGGACGGTACGCCGCAGGCCTCGCCGGTGTCGGGTGGGGTCGATGCCGAGGGCCGGATCGTCATCTCGTCGTACCCGGAGCGGGCCAAGAGCAACAACGTGAAGCGGGACGCGCAGACCAGTGTGGTGGTGCTTTCCGACGACTGGAACGGGCCGTGGGTGCAGGTCGACGGTCGCGGTGAGGTGATCGAACTGCCGGAGGCGGTGGAGCCGCTGGTGGACTACTTCCGGTCGATCTCCGGGGAACACCCGGACTGGGACGAGTACCGCGAGGCGATGCGCAAGCAGGGCAAGTGCCTGATCCGGGTGACGCCGGAGCAGTGGGGGCCGGTCGCCACTGGTGGCTTCCCGGCCCATCTGGCTGACTGACGACAGCAACGGAAGGGCAGTTCGATGAGCAACCACCCGCCGCCGCGGGACCGTGGTGAGGGCGAGAAGGCCACGCTGGTGGCCTTCCTCGACTATCTGCGGAACTCGATCGCGGAGAAGGCGACCGCCGGACCGGAGCCGCAGATCCGGACCGCCGGCGTACCGTCGGGCACCAACGTGCTCGGGCTGGTCAAACACCTCACCTCTGTCGAGCGGTTCTACTTCCAGGGCGAGGAGGTCAGCGACTGGGAGGCGACGATGCACGCCGACCCGGCAGAGCCGGCCGAGAGCGTGATCGCGGCCTACCGCGAGGCTGTCGCCCAGTCCAACGCGGTCATCGAGACCTGCCCGGACCTGGCCCTTCCTTCGATACCAGAGAAGGGGAAGTCGCCGTCGATGAGATGGCTGTTGGTGCACATGATCGAGGAGACCGGCCGGCACGCCGGCCATGCGGACATCCTCCGCGAGCAGATCGACGGCTCGACCGGCCGTTGATCAGCCGCGTCAGTCCTTGGTGTAGCGGCGGGCCATCGTCTCGGTGATGCGCTGCATGGCGCCTTCGAGGTGCTGGCGCAAAGCCGCTTCGGCGCCGGGCTCGTCGTGCGCCAGGCAGGCGTCGAGGATGGCTTGGTGTTCGCGGCGGGTCTGCTCGATCCGGGCCTTGGTCTGGCGGGAGCCGAAGCGGTAGCGCTCGCTGTTCTGCCAGACCGGCTCGATCGCGCGGGGAAGCCAGCGGGAGCCGCCGGCCCGGTAGATGGCGAAGTGGAACTCGGTGTGGGCCTGCCGGGAGGCGATGATGTCGCCGACCTTCGAGAGCCGGACGTGTTCGGCCAGGGCGGCCCGGGCCAGGGTCGCGTCGGCGTCGCTGAAGCGCGTCGCGGCAGCCCGTACTGCGAGGGTCTCCAGCGAGAGCCGGGTCTCGTGGGTGTCGCGCAGGTCCTCCATCGACAGCTCGCGGACCCAGGCGCCCTTGTGCGGGACGATCTCGACCAGTCCGAGCGCCTGCATCCGGCGCAGCCCCTCGCGGATCGGCATCTGGCTCATGTCGAGTCGCTTGGCCAGCTCCTCCAACCGCAGCGCGGTACCGCTCGGGAGCTCACCGGACAGGATCAGCTCGTGCAACTCGGCAGCGGCTTCCTCTGCCAGCGTGCGCCGGCCGCTCGGTCCCCCGGGCGTGAGCTCGAGTCGTCGGGTCATGGGGTGTGGGCTGCCTCTCTCCATCACTGCGCGCGCATCTGGGAGGCAACCGTAACCGGCCGTGGACGATCTGTGGCACATCTTTCCCAGATTGACCACGGCCGCGTCATCAGAACCGGCCGAGGTCGAGCAGTACCCGCCGGTCGGCCGGCCCTCTGGCCAGCAGGTCCAGCGCATCCTCGGCGAGCGGCGCCGCGACGATCTCGAGCTCCGGCCGTACTCCGGACGGCGCGATGTCGGTCAGCACCTGGGTGACGGTCCCCGGCTCGATCGTCGTCCGCTGCATGTTCACCGGCAGCACCCGCAGGTCCCGGCCGATCAACTGGTGCAGGTCGAGCGTGGCGAACTCCCCGGCCGTGTACCCGAGCGCCACCAGACGCCCGCCCGGGGTGATGTGACTCATCACCCCACTGGTCACCGGCCCGCCGACAGTGTCGATCGCCGCGTTGCACCAGGGCAGCTCACGGCCCACCTGGCCCAGCTCGTCGACCCGCACGATCTGGTCGACCAGCCCGTTCAGCAGCTCAACCGGCTCGTCGCTACGGGCCAGACCGATCACCTTCATCGCCCCAGCCGCCCTGGCCACTGCGGCGCAGAGACGCCCGACCAGCCCAGTGGCGCCCGTGACGACCACCGTCTCGTTGTCCATGATCTGCCCGACCCGCCGTACTGCGGTGTGAGCAGTGAGCGCAGGAGCCAGCATCGCCACCGCGGCAGCCGGATCCAGCCCTGTGGGCAGCACGTGCACCGAAGCATCCGGTACTACGGCCAACTGCGCCCACGTGCCCGGCCGGGACACCCCGACTCCCCCACCGCGGATCACCACCGGCGTACCGGGCTGGTAGCGGCCAGAGCTGACCACTACCCCGGCCCCCTCGGACCCCGGCACGTACGGCGGCTCCAACTGCTGTGCCAGCTTTCCGGCGAGCACGGTCCGGTCGAGCTGCGTGACGGCGGCGTACTGCATCTCCACCAGCGTCTCGCCCACCCCGGCGACCAGCTTCACCTCCTCGACCTTCAGCTGCTGGCCGGGTCCGTAACAGCGCAGCGCCAACGCCTCTCGCGTGCTCATCCAGCCACCCCCCTAGTCCACATCTCTGCCACCTGGATTTGATATCTGATCACAACGAGGTCCTGCCGAAAAGGCCTTCTCACGCTGAAACGGCCCCCTTCTTCAACGGCCGGGTGAGCTGTTCGCACACCGTCGATCGAGCTGCCGCCCGGCCTGGGTCCACCTGATCACTGCCCATCGGGAACGGCCAGTCACTCCCGGCCAGCACCCGCTCCGTCCCGAAGGTCGCCCCCAGCAACGCCCGTACCGCGTCGTCGTACACCAGGTCGTCCACGTAGAACCGCCGCAAGGCATCAGCCACCGACAGCGAGAGTGGTTCCACCCCTGGTCGAGCAGTGTCGATCCCCCGCTGCCAGCGCCCGGCGAGAGCCGCCGTGACGCCGCCACCGTGGCACAGGCAGAACCTGATGCCAGGGAACCGGCCGATCACATCCCCGAAGACCAACTCCCCCGCGGCAAGCCCTGTTTCGAACGGGTTGCCCAGCAGGTTCGACAGGTAGTAGCTGTCGAGCCGCTTGTCGTGGTTGTGGCTCGGGTGAATCAAGGTGAAGGCCTCCACCGAGTGGAGCACCTCCCAGACGTCGCCCAGGCCGGCGTAGCCCGCGGTACCGATGGCGAAGCCGCTGAAGACTCCCTCAGCCGCCAGTGCGGAAGCAACCGAAGCAGCGGACGGGTCCCCCAACGGCAACTGCCCCAGGACTCGCAGCCGTGGCGTGACCAACTCCCGAAGCCCCTGGTTGACCAGCGCAGCCCACTCGACGCCCCGGTCGTAGCGGAACAGCGTCGGCGGCACTGAAACCACAGCACCGTCCAACCCCTGCTCGTCGACCCACCGCAGCAGGGCGGAGGGATCAGCCAGCCGCTTCAACGGCAGCCGCTCCCCGTCGACCAGCAGGAAGCCGTCTTCGACAGCAAGCCCGTAGGTCCCCTCCCTGGCCGCCTCGAGCACAGTGGGTGGCACCAGGTGCGTATGGACGTCCCAGCCGGCCATCAGCGAGCGTCCTCGTCGTTGTCGTAGAACGACGGCCGCACCGGGTAGTGCGGCCCGTCGTAGACCTCCAGCAGCACAGAGGTCTCCTCTGCCCTGGTCGGCCCGTGGACAACGCCCTTGGGGTTCCAGTAGAAGCTGCCCTTGGTCAGGGTCGTCCCGGTCGGCAGGTACACGTAGCGGCCGGACAGGCAGAACATGAACTGATTCGACGCGTGCTGATGTGCCTCCGGGATCCCGGCGCCCTGCTCGAAGCGAACCAGCGCGATCGAGGCCTCCGACGAGGGGTCCCGCCACAGCATCTTGTGCGACAACCCGGCCAGCGACTTCTCGACCCACTCCAGGTCGTCCGTCTGCAGCAGCACCTCGCTCAACTGCTCGTCGAAGGAACTCATCAGAGCCCCTCCCGCGGCACCGGACGACCTGTGATCCGGGTGTAGAGCTCCTCGGCCACACCGTCAGCCATCGGAGCCACTGCGGCGATGTGCCCGTCCGGGCGCACCAGCACAACAGACTCAGCCGGTACGCCGTACCGCTCGGTCGCGATGCTGCCCGGGTCGAACAGCGAGCGGTCCCGCAGCCCCGAGTCGTGCGGCGCGTCCCACCGGGACACCGCGTAGTGCTTCAGCGCAGGCGAGTCGTTCACCGGCACAGCCGGCCGCCGCCGTACGTCGGTGAAGTACAGCGCGACGAACGACTCCCGGCACAAGCTGTGAATCGTCGTACGGCCACCAGGCCCCTGCAGCGCCAAGTCGGGAGCTCTGTCGCCGGCCCGGACAGCAGGCGGCTCGGCACTGGTCATCACCATCGACCAGTCGCCCTCCCCGTCCACATCCAGCCGTACGCCGAGCAACGTGCGCGTGTACGCCGTCGCCCAGTCGCTGCCGGCAGCGGTCACCGCACCCCGCTGGTGGGACATGTACTTGCGGGCCGCCTCAGCCATCTCGCCCGACCCGTTGATCGCCACCGGCCGCTGCTCCTGCTCGTAGCCGTCCAGCAACTCCGGCGACGCCCAGCCGCGCAGCACCCAGGCAAGTCTCCAGGGCAGGTTCGAGGCGTCCAGCGCACCCGTGTTGAGGCCCAGCGCCCACATCGGCGTGATCAGGTGCGCGGCGTCCCCCATCAGGAACACCTTGCGCTCGGCGGACCAGTGGTCGGCCACCCGGTGGTGCACGTTGTAGACGACCGAGCCGATCAGCTCGATCCGGTCCACCTCGCCGATGAACTGCTTGACCTTGACCAGCATGTCCTCCTCGCCCGGCTGGTCCGTACCGGCGGCCAGCGGGAAGAGGAAGCGCCAGTTGTCGGGCTGGCGGATCAGCACCATCCACTCGGACCGGTCGGCGAAGTAGGCGAGGTACGGGTAGTCGCGGGCGTTCGAGACGTCCAGGTCGACCACTACGTCGATCAGCATGTACCGCTCGGGCAGCGTCTCCCCTGACACCGTCGCGCCGAGCGCGTCACGCACCTTGCTCTTGCCGCCGTCGCAGGCAAGCAGATGCGACGCCTCGATCTGCTGCACGCCATCCGGGGTGTCGACGGTCAGGACCACCCGGTCGTCGAGCACCTCGAAGGACTCCAGCCGGTGCTGCTTGAGGACCGTGCCGCCGGAGCCGTGCAGAGCGGCCTCGAGGATCGGCTCCATGTGCTGCTGCGGCAGGTTGATCACGAACGGGAACTGGGTGTCGTTGACCAGCTCGGCCAGCTGCACCGAGGCGCGCGGCGTGTTGGTGGCCCGGTCGATGTCACCGATCTCGTCGATCCGCAGCGCGGCCGCCAGGATGCCCTCGACCGCGCCGTACCGCTCCCAGATCTCCAGCGTCCGGGTCAGCGTGGTGCCCGCCTTGGTGTCCGAGGAGAGCACCGCGTCCTCCTCCAGCAGCACGAACGGCACGCCGTAGTGCGCCAGGCCGAGGGCCGTGGTGAGGCCGATCGGCCCGGCGCCGACGACGGCCACGGGCAACTGCTGCTCAGTGGGCACTCAGGACTCCTTGAACGTGTCGAGCCGGGCGAAGACGCGCTCGCGGGTGAGCTGCGAGCCGGTCATCGCGGCCGCGTCGGACAACAGGAACAGCAACGGGCCGACCACATCCTCGGGATCCCCGATCCCAGTCGTGTCACGCCAGTGCTCCAAGTCCGCACCGATGTTGGCGGCGCGGAACTGCTCGGTGTCGATCACCCCTGGCGCGATCACGTTCACCCGGACCCGGTGCTCGGCCACCTCGGCGGCCAGTGTCCGGGCGAAGGCACCCAACGCCGCCTTGCTCGATGCGTACGCCGCTGCGCCCGGAAAGCCGCTCGCGGCCATGCCCGAGGTGAAGACGACCACGGACCCACTGCGCCGGCCGACCATGTGCGGCACTACCGCCTGGCAGACCCAGACAACGCCGTCCAGGTTCACCTTGAGCGTCCGGGTCCACTCCTCCGGATCGGTGTCGAGCACCGAAGCCCGCGGCTGTACTGCGGCGCCGGCGACCAGCCCGTCGATCCGGCCGTGCCGCTCGATCACGCCGGACACGGCCCTAACCACTGCCTCGCGGTCGGCCACATCCACTTCCACGTACTCGACTCCGGCAACAGAGCCCACGGCGACGTCGAAGACGACCGCAGTACCGCCGCAGTCGGTCACTGCCGCGGCCAGCGCCGCGCCGATCCCGTTCGCGCCGCCTGTGATGACGACGACCTCGCCGGTCGCATCGAAGCTCACCTTCATGACGTCTCCTCGCGCTGCGCGTGCTTGGAGGTCATAGTCTCGGTGATCCGCTGTACTGCGCCGGCCAGGTGGTTGCGGAGCGCCTGTTCGGCAGCGTCGGCGTCACGGGCTACACAGGCGTCCAGGATCGCCTGGTGCTCCAGCCGGTTCCGCTCGATCTGGAACGCCGTCTGCCGACTGCCGAACCGGTAGCGCTCACTGTTCTGCCAGACCGGCTCGATGGCCCGCGCCAGCCACTGCGACCCACCGGCCCGGTACAGCGCGAAGTGGAAGTCGGCGTGTGCCTGCCGAGCGCCGATGGAGTCCTCCGAGCGCGAGAGCAGCAGCAGGTCGGCCAACGCAGTACGGGCCTTCTCTGCGTCCTCCTCACCGAAGTGCTCCGCAGCAGCCCGTACTGCGAGACTCTCCAGCGCGAGCCGGGTCTCATGGGTGTCATGCAGGTCTGCCAGCGACAGCTCCCGCACCCAGGCGCCCTTGTGCGGGATGATGTCGACCAGCCCGAGCGCCTCCAGTCGACGGAGGCCCTCCCGGACAGGCATCTGGCTCATGTCCAGCCGGTTGGCCAGCTCGACCAGGCGGAGCGGAGTACCACTAGGGAGCTCGCCGGACAGGATGAGTTGGTGCAACTCGGCCGCGGCCGTCTCTGCCAACGTACGGCGACCGCCGCGACCTCCGCCGGGCAGCAACTCCAGGCGGCTGCTCACGCGAGCTCCCGGTAGACCAGCTTGTTGCGCAGCTCACCGATCTTGTCGGCGCGGGTCACGACCTCGTCGCCTTCGGCCAGGAACACCTGCGGCTCACGGGCATTGCCGATCCCGGCCGGCGTCCCGGTCAGCAGCAGGTCGCCGGGGCGCAACGTCATGCCGAACGACAGCTCGCTGATCAGCGTCGCCACGTCGTACGCCATCTGCTTGGTCGACGCGTCCTGCATCACCACGCCGTTCAGCAGGCACTGCAGGCGCACGTCCTGCGGGTCGCCGAACTCGTCGGCCGTCACGATCCACGGGCCGAGCGGCATGGTGTCGTCGATGCTCTTGCCCTTGAGCCACTGACCACCGTGCTGCCGCTGCAGGTCGCGCTGCGAGACGTCGTTGGCCAGCGTGTAACCCCAGACGTGGTCGAGCGCGTCAGCGACCGGGATGCTCCGTCCGGTCTTGCCGATCACCAGCGCGAGCTCCGCCTCGTAGTCCCACTTGGCCGAGATCGCCGGGTCGTACGCGATCTCGTCGTACGGGCCGATCACCACATCGGGGCCCTTGGTGAAGAACGTCGGGTGCTCGGGCCGGTCGACGTCCTGGCCGTCGCGTTTGCCCTTGCTCTCCTCGAAGTGGTCCCAGTAGTTCCAGCCCGTGCACAGCACGTCCCGGCGGAACCGCCGCAGCGGCGCGCGCAGCGACACGGAGGCCAACGGCAACCGTTCGCCGGTCGCCAGTTCGTTGCGCACAGCAACCAGCGCGGCCGGACCGGCCTCGATCACCGAGACCAGATCGGCCACGTCCAGCAGGACGACGTGCTCGCCGTCCAGCACACCGGCGCGCTCACGCCCGGCGTGTTCGATCGTCACGAACTTCATCTCAGGTCCACTCGACGCCGCGCACTCAGATCACCTGCCTCCCGGCTGCGGGTTCCGTTCATGGGATCACCGCGATCGCGCTGATCTCGATCAGGTAGTCGGGGTGGGCCAGCTTGCTGACCTCGACCATCGTCGAGGCGGGCAGCGGCTCGTGGAAGAACTGCGCGCGGATCTCGTGGATCGCGGCGAAGTCCTCCATGTTGCGGACGTACACGTCCACCCGGCAGACGTCGTCCAGCGTGCCGCCGGCCTCCCGCACCGCGGCTCGCACGTTCTCGCAGACCTGCCGGGTCTGCTCCCGCACGTCGCCGACCCCGGCGATGCTGCCGTCCGGCCGCCGCGCGGTCATCCCGGACACGAACACCAGCCGCCCGGTCGCCTCGATCGTGGTCGCCTGCGAGAACACCCCGTTCGGGCTCCGCAGCGACGCGCTGGTCAGTTGGGTCTTCGCCATCAGTTCAGCACCCCTCCGGTCGGCACGACGGCGCCGACCGCTCGCGCGGCCTGCAGCAACCCGTCCAGCCCCGACCTCTCGATCAGTACGCCGGTACGCCGCTGCTGCGCCGCGCGTTCGGCCTCGATCTCCCCCGGCAGGTAGAGCCGGTCCACCCCGGGAGCTGTCGCGCTGCTGCTCACTCGCGCGGCCAGCGCGGACGACCGCTGCCGGAATCGGTCGACCCCACCCAGCAACTCGGGGTCGATCGCCAGGAACAGATGGGCGCAGTCGTTCGGCCGCCCCGGTTCGCGGTAAAGCGGCCGCACCTGGTCACCCCAGCCACCGCCGCTCAGCACACCGGTCAGCACGTCGATCATCAACGCCAGGCCGAACCCCTTGTGTCCGGCAGCAGGCAGCAGCATCCCCAGCACCGCGGCCTCGGCGTCAGTCGTCGGTACTCCGGACGGGTCGGTGGCCCAGCTGTCCGGGATCGGCCTGCCCGCCGACGCCGCCAGCCGAATCTTGCCCAGGGCAACGGCCGACAAGGCCATGTCCAGCACGATCTCCGGCCCGTCCTCGGTCGGTACGGCGATCGCCAGCGGGTTGTTGCCGACGATCCGTTCGGCGCCACCGGGAGCCGGCATCAGCGGCGTGGTGTTCGACATCGCGATGCCCAGGCAGCCGGCCTGCGCGGCCTGCATCGCCCACCGGCTGGCCGCGCCGAAGTGGTGCGCGTTGCGGACCGAGGCCAGGCCGATCCCGTACCGGCCGGCCCGCTCGATCGCGTGCCCCATCGCCTGCGGGCTGGACAGCTGGCCCATCCCACCGCGCGCGTCAGCGACCAGGGCGGCGCCGGCGTCGTGCAGGATGTCCAGCTCGTGTTCACGGGTGACCCCGCCGGCGTTCAGCCGTTCGACGTACATCGGGACGAGCATCACACCGTGCGAGCTGACGCCGCGCAGATCGGCCTCGACCAGCGCGACGGCGATCCTGGTCGCGTCGGACGGCTCGAAGCCCATCGCGCTGAAGACCGCCGAGACGGTCGCCTCCAGCCAGGCCGGCCGGACCAGGACGCGTCTGTCGGCGTCCGAGGCCTGGGCGGTCACCGGGACTCCCGCGCCCACGGCAGCAGCAGGTACTCCAGCAGCACGAGCGCGTAGAACAAGAAGATGGCGACGATGCTCAGCAACGTCATCGCGGCGAACGCCAGCGCGGTGTCGGCGTTCGCCCCCGAGCTGGTGATCACGTACCCCAGGCCGGAGGTGGCGCCGACGAACTCGGCGATCACCGAGCCGATTACGGCCAGCGAGATCGCGACCTTCAGCCCGGTGAAGATCTGCGGCAGCGCGTACTTCAGCCGCAGCTTGAAGTACTCCTGCGTCTTGCTCGCGTTCAGCGACCGGAGCAGCTCGACCAGCTCGGCCGGGGTGGACTTCATCCCGGTGGCGGTCGAGATCACGATCGGGAAGAAGCAGACCAGCACCACCATCATCACCTTCGGCCACTGACCGAAGCCGAACCAGACCACCAGCAGCGGCGCGACGGCGATCTTCGGGATCGCGTTGACGGCCAGCAGCAGCGGATAGAGCAGCCGCTCGACGATCACCGACCGCACGATCAGCAACGCGACCGGCACCGCGATCACGATCGACAGCGCGAAGCCCTCGACGGTCTCGACCAGCGAGACCCAGGTGTGCTCCAGCAGGTAGGCGGGCTGCAGCCGGAACGCGGTGATCACGTCACCCGGGTTCGGCAGCAGGTACGACTGGACGTCGAACACGATGGTGGCCAGCCACCACAGTGCGAGGGCGAGGACCAACCCGACGACGGGCAGCAGCACTGCCGCAGTACGGGAATCCGTCAGCCAGGAGCGTTTCCTCATCGACGGGCCTCGGGCAGGTCGACGGGTCGCTCCTGCTCGGACAACAGGCTGTGCAGCCGGGCGCTGATCTGCGCGACCTCGGTCAGGTGCGTGTTCTGGCCCAGACTGCGGGGCCGTGGGATGTCGATCTCGACCACCTCACGCAGCCGGCCCGGCCGCGGCGTCAGCACCACCACCCGATCGGCCAGCACCACGGCCTCCTCGATCGAGTGGGTGACGAAGACGATGGTGGTGGCCAGCTCCATCTGGATCCGCTGCAGCTCCGCCGACAGCTCGGTCCGGGTCAGCGCGTCGAGCGCCGAGAACGGCTCGTCCATCAGCATCACCTTGGGGCTGCGGATCAGCGACCGGCACAGCGAGACCCGCTGCTGCATGCCGCCGGACAGCTCGTGCGGGAGCCGGTTCTCGAAGCCCTTGAGGCCGACCAGCTCCAGCAGTTCGTGCGCCCGGTCCCGGTACTGCGTCTTGCCGCGCTCGGCGTCGCCGCCGGAGATCTCCACCGGCAGCATCACGTTCGAGACGACCGACCGCCACGGCAGCAGGGCCGGTCGCTGGAACATGAAGGAGACGTCGCGGCGCGGGCCGGTGACGGCCTCACCGGCCACCTCGACCGCGCCGGACGTCGGCGGCAGGAGTCCCGCGATCAGCCGGAGCAGTGTGGACTTGCCACAACCGGACCGGCCGATCAGCGTGACGAACTCGTTCTGCTGGACGTGCAGGTCGATTCCTTCGAGTGCCCGGACCTCTCCTCCGCGACCATCGAAGACCTGTCCCACCCCGTCCAGCCGGATCATCTCAGCTCAGCTCCTGGGAGCCAGACCGGCGTTGACGACGTCGGCCGGGGTGATCGACTTGTCCGGAATCACGCCGTACTTGACCAGGTCGCCGATGATCCGCTGCACCCGCTCGGTGTCGACCTCGCCCACGACGCCCTTGAAGTCGTCCGGCTTGGTGTACTTCGTCATCAGTTCGAGTTCCTTGGTGGCCACCTCGACGTTGGTGTCCGGCACGTACTCCTTCAGGATCTTGGCGGCGCCCGCCGGATCCTTCAGCGCGTCCTCCAGGCCCTTGAGCAGCGCTCCGGTGAACTTCTTCACCTGGCCGGAGTTGTCCTTGACCAGGTCGTCGCGGGCGATGATCGCGTTGCCGTAGAGGTCCTGCACCTTGTCGCCGTACGGCAGTACGACGGCCTTGCGCTTCTTCTCCTTGTCGGCCGCCTCGACCAGCGGCACGCCGACCACGAACTGACCGATGCCGTCCACCTTGTCGGCGGCCAGCAGCCCCGCCAGCCCCGGCGGCGGCGAGGGGACGAACTCGACCGACTTCACGTCGATACCGGCCTGCTGCGCGTACAGCGGGAAGGTCACCATGTTGGTCGAACCTGGCTGGTCGCCGATCCGGGTCTTCTCGCCGTTGGCCTTGACCAGCGACTTAGGGTCGCCGTTCTTGATCTGGCCACCATCGAGGGCGACGATCGCCGCCATCGAGCGCTGGTGCACCATCCCGACCGTGGTGACCGGAAGCTTCTGCTTGGCCAGCGTGATCATCACCGCGGTGAAGTCACCGATGCCGTAGTCGGCCTGACCGCCGGCCACGATCTTCATCACGTCGACGGTGCCCTTGCCCGGCGTGATCGTCACGTCCAGGCCGGCTTCCTTGAAATAGCCCTTCTTCAGGGCGACATACGCATAGGCCTCACGGCCGAAAGTGCCGAACGAGGTCAGGTAACTGACCTTCTCCAGCTTCGCGTCCCCGTTCGCACCCGTCGTGCTGTCGTCGTTGCACGCGCTCATTCCCGTTGCGAGTGCAAGTACCGCCACCAGGGCGACGGCCGAACGTCTGAACCTCATGCAGGACCTCTCCTCTCCGATATTTGATCAAACATCAAATATGGAAGGGTGGTCAATCGGCTCCCGGGGACTTCACAGTGTCTTTACGTGCTCGACCTGACACTGTCCGAGTCCCCTCAGAACCCGACTGCCGCCCGTCCTTGGAGCCGTTCCCCATGCCGGTCCGTCTCGGACCGACACCCCGCCCCGACCACAGACCGTACCCGCCCGGACAGCAGATCGCGACGTGGGTCCGGACTCAAGGTGAGTCGTGGACGACAAATTTGCGTAAAGCCGGCCCGACTGTGATCTCTCTCATGCAAGCGCTCTCTTTCCCCGGGAACCGAGCTCGGCCGACGAGCGTATCCGCGCCTGTACCCACAGTGACCCCGTTCACGCTTTTCGCCGTCATCCCGGCGAGGGACGGGCCTCCCTCGCTGGAGGGAACCCACTGGCCGGTCCGGCTGCGAGGATGGGTCCGTGGCGAACGTGCTGTTCCGGGGGTCGACCTACCTGCGCTGGGTCTACCTGCTGCTGGGCGCCGCGCTGGTGCTGGCCTTCATCCTGGTCGACAGCGGCCTGATGGCCCTGCTCGACGGCCTGCGGTTGCCCAAGGCCGTGATCGTGATCCTGACGATCCTGATCGCGGTCGCCCCGCCGGTCGTGCTCGGCACGCTGCCGGCGGTGCGCGAGGTCGAGGGCATCGCGGTCGAGTCGCTGCTCGGCGTCCGCTTCGAGGAGCGGCCGCTCGGCCCGTCCCGCAGCTGGGCGCAACGGCGGCGGACCACCAGCTGGTTCTGCCTCCATCTGGCCGCCGGGGGTTTCGTCGGCATCGTCAGCACGATCGTCTTCGGCTTCGGCTCCATGTTGCTCACAGCCCCCTTCCGCTCCCCCGGCAGCCACGAGCTGGCGCCCGGCCTGAGCTACCGGATCACCGGCCGCTGGACCGACTTCTGGATGCCGTTGGCAACGATCATGGCGATCGTCGCGCTGATCGTGCTGTCCGCCGGGCTCGGCGCGCTGCTGGCGGCCGCGGCGCCCCGGCTGCTCGGCCCGACGCCGGCCGAGCGGATCGAGCTGCTCGAACGCCGCACCGCGACCCTTGCCGAGCGCAACCGGCTGGCCCGCGAGCTGCACGACAGCGTCGGCCACACGCTCAGCCTGGTCACCATCCAGGCGGCCGCCGCGCGGCGCGTGCTGGCCACCGACCCCGCCTTCGCGGAGACCGCGCTGGCCGCGATGGAGACGTCTGCCCGGGCCGCTCTCGCCGATCTCGACCATGTACTCGGGCTGCTGCGCGACGATCGCCGGCCGGGCGCCGAGACCGCTCCGCAGGCGACCCTGGGCAACCTCACCCGGCTCGTCGACGCGACCCGGGCCGGTGGCATCACGGTCGAAGTACGGCGTACGGGCGATCTTGAGCAGTTGCCGGCCGCGGTCTCCCGCGAGGCGTACCGGATCGTCCAGGAGGGCCTGACCAACGCGATCCGGCATGCGGGCCGCCCGGCCGGCGAGGTCTGCGTCGACGTGTTGATCAACCTCGACAAGTCCGGCTTGTTGCTGGAGCTGACCAACCCGGTCGCCGCGGGCGGCGCCGACCACTCCGGCGGTGGCCGGGGGTTGGCCGGTATCCGTGAAAGGGTCGCCGTACTGCGTGGCACCGTCGAGGCGGGTCTGGACGCGGATCGTTGGCGGCTCGCGGTGACCTTGCCGGTCGCCGTCACCAGGAAGGACTGACAGTGAAGATCTCAGTGGTCGTGGTGGATGACGAGCCGCTGATCCGGAGCGGTCTGCGCGCGATCATCGACGCGGAGCCCGACCTGACCGTCGTCGGCGAGGCCGGTGACGGCGCCGAGGTGCTCGCGGTGGTCCGCCGGACCCAGCCGGACGTCGTACTGATGGACGTGCGGATGCCTGCTGTCGACGGCATCCAGGCGACCCGGCTGCTGCTCGACGGAATCGACCCGGCGCCGCGGGTGCTGGTGGTGACGACCTTCGAGAACGACGACTACGTGTACGACGCGCTGCGGGCCGGCGCGTCGGGCTTCCTGCTCAAGCGCACTCCCCCGGACGACATCATCGCGGCGATCCGCACGGTCGCGGGCAGCGAGTCGCTGCTGTTCCCGGAGGCGATCCGGGCGCTTGCGCTCGCTCATGTGACTGAGCAGCAGTCGCATGGGCTTGATGAGTATCAGCTGACCGAGCGCGAGCAGGAGGTACTGCGGCTGATGGCGCGTGGGTTGTCCAATGCGGAGATTGCGTCTGAGTTGATCCTCGGGGTTCAGACGATCAAGACGCATGTGGCCAATCTGCTGGCCAAGCTGGGGGCGCGGGATCGGACTCAGGCGGTGATTCAGGCGTACGAGTCTGGGTTCGTGCCGCTGCGCTGATCCATTGGTGTCTTGGGTCAGGCGCTTGGGTCACGTGCCTTGGGCCGGTTGCCTTGAGTCAGGTGCTGGCGGGGTCGATTCCTTCTTCGGCGAGCGAGCAGGCGTTGTGCAGCGGGTCGATCTGGTCCGCCTGGACCGCGATCCGCTGGAGCAGCATCCGGAAGACCATCCGCTCGCCCTCGTCGAGGCTGCCCATCACGGCCTCCTCACGCGCCTTGAGCCGGCGCTCCAGATCACAGAGCAGCTCCTTGCCCTGCTCGGTCGGCGCGATCAGCCGGGCCCGCCGGTCGGCCGGATCGGCCTGACGCTGGACCAGACCGGCCTTCTCCAGGTCGTCCAGGAGATACGTCATCACCGTGCGGTCGACGCCGAGCTGCGCGGCCAGGTCGAGCTGACGCTTCGGACCTTCGCTGATGCTCGTGGCGAGCACCTGGTACCCCCGGGGACCACCCGGGACGTCGTTCAGCGCGTCGGCGGCCGCCTTCGCGTACCGCCGGAACACGACCCCGAGCGCCCAGCCGAGGTCAGCCTCGACCGAGGTCCCGCGGGCTGCCCGGGCTGCTGCCTCAGGCGACGAACTGGTCATGAAACCCATCGTACGTGGTGTACGCCACCAGGAATACGATCTGACTTGAATATGTTCTGCTCTACAGACTATCTTGATGACAGCTCACCATGAGCTCCCCATCAGCTTTGCAGAGAGGAACGACATGACCACCCTCCTTCGCGTCGACGCCAGCATCCGGGTCGAGGGCTCTGTCAGCCGAGCGCTCGCCGACAGCGCCGAGGCAGCCTGGCGGGCCGAGCACCCGGACGGCATCGTGGTCCGCCGCGACCTCGGTCGCCACCCGATCCCGGCGAACATCTGGCCCGCCGTCGCCGCCGGCAAAATGGGCCTGGACGTCGGCCCCGACGCCGATCGCGCCGACATCGCCGAGGCAACCGCACTGGCCGCCGATCTCGCCGCCGAACTGAAGGCAGCCGACGCAGTACTGCTCGCGGTCCCGCTGTACAACTACGGCCTCTCGCAGCACATCAAAACCTGGATCGACCTGCTGCTCATCGACAACGAACTGGTCGGCGGCCCCGGTCCGGTCCAGGGCCGGCCGATCATCTTCACCCTGGCCCGCGGCGGCGGCTACGGACCCGGCACTCCGCGCGAAGGCTGGGACCACGCGACGCCGTACCTGGAGCGCATCTTCGGAGACGTGTTCGGCATGAAGATCCGGCAAGCCGTCGCCGAACTCACTCTGGCCTCGGTCACGCCCGCGATGGCAGAGCTGGTGCCCGCGGCGAAGGTCGCCGAGGAGGAGGCGCATGTCAGCGCGAAGGAGCACGGCGTTGCCGTAGCCAAGGAGCTCACTGCGGCTGCTGCTTGATCGCAGCTTGGCTCTTCATCTCAGCCTGGCTCTGACCTCAGCCTGGATCTGACCTCAGTCGCCTAGGCCGACCTTTCTGCTGGTGCCGTGCTCGAGCCGGCACTCGTCAGACAGTTCGCCAAGTAGACAACGTCACCGACAACGTCACCTCAACCGGATCAGCCAGCACCGCGATCCGCCCCGCCAACTCATCCTTCGCCGTATGCCGCGCACTCGGCGTCATCGCCACCAGCCGCTCAACCGCAGCGTGATCCAGCCGCATCGCAACCTCCACGCTCTCGCTACCCGTCCTCTCGAAGGACCCCGACAGCGATTCGCTGAGCCGCCGCTCCTTCTCCTCATCAACCTTCACCAGCCCCAGTACTGCGATCAGCTCGGCCAGGTGCGCCTGGTTGGGAGTCACCACGAGCAGCACTCCCCCGGGCGCCAGAATCCGCGCCATCTCCGTCGCGTTGCGAGGCGCGAAGACGTTGAGCACGACTCGGGCTGCTGCATCCTGCACTGGCAGCTCTCGCCAGGCATCACAGACCACAGCACCGATTCGCTCCGGATCCACTCGCGCCGCCCGCCGCGCCGCATACCGGGACACGTCCAACCCCAACCCCCACAGCCGCGCCCGGGCCGCAACTACACCTGCCAGGTAATAACCAGTCCCAGCCCCAACCTCAACCACCAACCCTGCGGCGGTGGTCCCCGCCTGATGCCCGGAGTCGTCTGCCGGATCGTCCTGCGCGCCACCCTCCGCATCGTGCTTCCCGCGGTTCTCCAGAGCATGCTGGGCGTCACCCATCCCGCCCGCCTCCGCGCCACGCACGGCACCGCCCGCGCCATCCTCGACACCGCCCGCGCCATGCACGGCACCGCCCGCCCCATCCTCGGCACCGCCCGCGCCATCCTCGGCACCGCCCGCGCCATCCTCGACACCGCCCGCGCCTTGCACGGCACCGCCCGCCCCATCCTCGGCACCGCCCGCGCCATCCTCGGCGCCGTCCTCCGCGACGACTTCCGCGTCGTGCTCTTCCAACGCCCTCAGGCTTGCGGCCACCAACGCCTCGCGGATCGGCCCGTAGAACCCGCCCGCAAGAAACGCATCCCGCGCCTCCACCATCTCAGCCGAGTCGCCGTCGATCCCAGTCGAGGCTGAGGGCAACAAGTTGAGGTACCCCTGCTTGGCGAGGTCGAACGCATGCCGCTGCGGACAGTTCGCAGTACGGGCAGTCAGAGCGAGCGCGTCACCACAGACCGGGCAACGCAGTACAGAGACCAGGTCAGGATGCACACCCGCGAGACTAGGCCATCTCCAGCGAAGTAATGCTGGGTACTTCGATCCCTGCAGCGTACGAGCGGGCGCGTCGTGCATTCGGCCATGTGATGCGGCGCTCCTCCGTCGCGCGGTCGCGGCCGGCTCGCTCGAGACTGACCCGTCTCCTATGCACGGGCCTCGCTCTTACATCGGCGGCTTTGATGCCGTCCACGGCGAACTGCTTGCTGACCAGCCGCTTCGCACGTAGTGGCCGCTGCACTCGATGACGACTCACGACGCGCCCGCTGCCGCACGTTCCTATGCCGCAGGTCAGTCTGCGGGGTGCGGCTACGGGTGCGGTTGCGGTTGCGGGGTGCGGTTGCGGTTGCGGGGTGCGGTTGCGGTTGCGGGGTGCGGTTGCGGTTGCGGGGTGCGGCCTCGCCGGGGCGGAGGTGGGCTGCCGGAGGCGCTGATGACGGCCTCCACGATCGGCGACCACTAGGCGATGGCGAGAATCCGGCAGGCGCTGGCCAACGCGTTGCGGGGCTGTCCTGACCAGCGGCAACCGCCAGAAGCACCACCGCCGTTGCCGCGTCGAGCGGTGTCTTGCGTGCGGAGTACAGCTACCCGTTGATGTCGCGGCTGGTGAGACGGGCCCAGGCTGCTGCGTAAAACACGCTCAGGTAGGCGGCTTGGATCAGGAGGTTGCGGATGATCGCGTCCCAGTACGGCGGGTCTCGGAGTAGGTCTGCGAAGGAGGGCCAGCCGTACATCAGGAGCCAGGGGTGGATTTCGTCGATCTGTGGGATCGCGCCGAGGATGCCGAAGACGATGAAGGCGCCGAAGGTTGCTGCCATTGCCGCGAGTGGGGTGGAGGTCAGGGATGAGACGAAGAGGCCGACTCCGGCTAGGCCGAGTAGCGATAGCGCGACCAGGATCGCGATGCCGAATGCTCGGAGCAGGCCGTCGGCCAGGGAGACGGTCGTGCCGGATAGCAGGATGACGTCTCCCACCGGGAACAGCAGTAGGCCGGCGATCAGGCCTGAGAGCCAGATCATCATCGTGGCGACCAGGCAGAAGACGATCAGGGCGACCATCTTTGCCGCGAGTAGTCGTGAGCGGCCGGCTGGTGCGGTCAGCATGTTGCGCAGGGTGCCGAGGCTCGCCTCGCCGGCCAGCGACTCCCCGGCTACGACGGTCACCGCTGTAGGTAGAAAGAAGGGCAGAGAAAGGCCGAGGCTCGCGACGATGAGGAAGAACCCGTTGCCGGCCACCTGGCCGATGAATCCTTCGCCGCCTTCGGCTCCGGAGAGCTTGATGGCGACGCCGACCAGGACTGGTACGCCGGCCAGTACGGCGAGTGTCACCCAGGTGCGGGCGCGACCGAAGACCAGGTGTAGTTCGGAGGCGAAGAGGGCGATTGTGTGCCGGCCCGCGGTCGGGCGGCGGGTGTTCTGGGTGTTGACCTTGGCTAAATCGCGGCGGTCGGCGGTTTCACTCAGCGACATCGAAGCCCTCCCCGGTCAGTGCGACGAAGGCATCCTCGAGGCTTGGGTGTTCCAGCCCGAACCCGTGGATCCGGACATCCGCCGCGACCAGCGCGGCGGCCAGTTTGTCGATCGGCAGTTCGCCGGGATCGCCGTCCACGGTCTCTTCCGATCGCCGTACGTCGGTCAGGCCGAGGCTGGTCAACGTGGTCGCTGCTTGCTCGAGATCAGGCGTCCGTACGACGAGGCGCGGGCGCAGCTCGGAACGTAGCTCGGCCATGGTCGACTGGCGCACGATCCGGCCGCGGCTCATCACTGCGGCATGGGTGCAGAGTTGCTCCACCTCGGTGAGGAGGTGGGTGGAGGTGAAGATCGTCGTACCGTCGTCGGCCAGTTCGCGGATCAGCGAACGGACCTCGCGGGTGCCTTGGGGGTCGAGGCCGTTGGTCGGCTCGTCCAGGACGAGGAGGTCGCGGTGTTGCATCAGCGCGACGGCGATCGCCAGGCGTTGGCGCATGCCGAGTGAGTAGGCGCGGACCTTCTTGCCTGCTGCGTTGGAAAGGCCGACGCGCTCGAGTGCCAGGCCGGCGCGTTGCTTTCGGGTGCGGGGGTCGGCTGTGCGGTCGGCGGCGTCGAATCTGAGGAGGTTGGCCAGGCCGGTCCAGAAGGGGTAGAAGGCTGGGCCCTCTACCAGAGCGCCTACGCGTGGGAGAACGGAGAGCTGGGCTTTGGGCATTGGCTCGCCCAGCAGCTCTACCGAGCCTGAGGTGGGCGCGATCAAGCCGAGGAGCATCCGGATGGTGGTGGTCTTGCCGGAGCCGTTGGGGCCGAGGAAGCCGAAGATGCTGCCTGCGGGCACCACGAGGTCGATGCTGTCTACCGCGATCTGGCCGCCGCGAAATCGCTTGGTGAGTCCGCGGGTGATGATCGGGGCGCCTTCGGCGGAGTCTCCGGCTGGGCTACGTGTGGGGTTTCCGGCTGAACTTGGGGCGGTTTTGCCGGCTGCAACTGCTGCCCAGGTCGGTTGAGTGCCTGCGGTTGGCGATGCCGCCTGCTCGGTCGACTGGGTAGCAGCAGCACGCGACTCCCCAGGTTGAGCGGGAGTCGCAGCCTGCACGGCTTGATCGGGAATCAGCTCTGGAGAAGACGCAGAGTTGGCTGACTCGGCTGCCTCAGCTGACCGGCCTGACGCGGTGGTGGTGCCGGAGGCGGGTTCCAGCTGCGTCGACAGGTCGGCCTTCTCGGCAGGTGGGCCCGGTACTGCAGCCTGCGCGAATGAGTCGGTAGCCGCCTCTGAAGAAGACGCAGGATCGGTCGATCGAGCTGACAGGCCTCCCAGAGCGGAGACGTCGAACGCAGAGTCAGCCGCGTGAGCGGACTGGCCTGTCGTCGCTGCGGCATCAGATGCAGAGGCAGCAGAGTCACTCGGCCGGCCTGCAGCGTCGGATGCAGAGGCAACGGAGTCACTGGGCCGGCCTGCGGCATCAGATGCAGAGGCAGCAGAGTCACTCGGCCGGCCTGCGGCGTCGGTGGCGCGACTTGGTCTGCCTGTCGGCGCTGCGGGGTTGGCAGCGGCGGCGGGCAGGGGCGACACGTCGGGGTCAGCGGGTGCGGCTGGGTCCCGGGGTGGGGTGGGCATCGGGGGTACCGGGGTGGTTGCTGGCTGGTTGGTCAGCGGGGGGCCTTGGTGGCGGCGGCTTGGAGGGCGTCTGGGGTGACCAGGCCGGTGAAGATGCGGCCGTCCGTGGTGATCAGGGCGTTGAGCATCTTGGTGGAGAGGATTTTGCCGGTGCCCCAGGGGCCTTGGACTGTCGGGGCCTTGGCGAGGAGTTGGTCCAGGGCCGGGTTGCCTGCGGTGGAGGCGCCGCGGAGTACTGCGACGGTGTTCCAGCCTTCGCCGATGACGGTGGGGCGGTTAGCGGAGGGCGCGGAGGGCTTGGCCGGGGTGCTGGGCTTGTCGGGGGTGCCGGGCTTCGGTGGGGTGATCGGCGGGGTCTGCTTGCCGGTCTTCTTCGACGGGAGCTGCTTCTCCGTCACCTTCACGCCCTTCGGCGGGGTGAACGCGAACGTGCTCGCCGTCGGTACGTCGAAGGAGACCGAGGAGAAGCCGAGCTGGATCGCCGGGTCCTTGCCGGTACGTGGGAGGACGGTGACCTGCAGCGGGACCCAGGTCTTCGAGTCGACCGCCAGGGTCACGGAGCCGACCGTGGTCTGGTCCGTCTTCGGGACCAAGCGGAGCTTGTAGGCGTCGCGGCCGGCGACCTTCTCGGTGCCGCTGACCTCGACCTTGGTGGACGGGTCGATCGCGGCGAGGAACTGCTTCGCCACCGCCTGCGGGTCGTACGCCGACTTCTCGGGCGCAGTCTTCGGGGCGGTGGTCGAGTGCGCGGGCAGCGCCAGCTTGGTGGCCTCGCGCTTGGCGGAGTCGTAGGCCCAGGCGGTCTTGCCGTCTGTGGTCAGCACCCGCTCGGCCATGTTGTCGAGGACCGAGACGCGGGCCTTGTCCGGGCCGGCGAAGGCGACCCGCGCGGTGTGGTCACCGGTCAGCAGGTCGAGGAACTGGTTGGCACCCTCGCCGCCCTCGCCCTCGCCGCCGACGCCGGGCAGCGCTGGTAGGCCGAGGTCCGTCGAGGACGTGACCGTCCCGGACAGGCCGTCGATCTTGGCCGTTTGAACGCGGGTCAGCAGCTCCTGCGCGGTGATCTTGGGCAGATCCGGAGAGGCATCCGCGACCATTGGCCCGAACGCCCCCACGCCTGCCACTACTGCGACTGCCGTGACCGGCACCAACCACCGTCGACTGCGCTTCGCTGCTCCCATGTCTACAAGACTCGCACCGCGCACCCTCCGAACCAAGCCGCTCAGGGTCCGTTCACCCAAAAGAGTGAATGGATCCCGGCGACCAGTAGCCGAAAGTCAGCGGCTTTGCAGCGCGTCCAGCGCGACCGTCATGGCCGCGGCGACCCGGAAATCGAGCCGCGAGTCCTGGACGGTGATCCGGTAGCGGTCGCGCACGGAGACCTTGCGCTCCACCGACAGCACCGGCTGACCGGTGCTCCGGTCCTTGAAGTCGAAGTGGAAGATGAACGGCAGCGGGATCTCGCCGACGAACGGGACGAACTGCCAGATCCGCCGGACCGCGGCGATGGTCGCGTTCCGCTCGGTGCCGTCGGTGTCCAGGCCCGGAGCGCTCAGCTGCCAGCTGGACCGCAGCAGGCTCTTGCCGAACTCCTTCTTGAACCAGCCGATCGACTGGCCGTTCGCGTCGAACACGTCGTAGCCGGACCCGAGGTCCAGCCGCTTGCGGGCCTTGAAGGAGAAGACCGCCTGGGCCTTGGTGTCGTCGGCGTAGAAGGTGACCTGCTCCTTGAAGGCCATCCGCTTCTGCTGGGCGAACGCCAGCAGCGACCCGTCAGTGCCATCCGGGTTGGTGGCGATCAGTTCGTACCTGTTCGCCATCAGGGTGATCCGCTGCTTCATCGAGAAGGCGGGAACGTACATAGGCGCAGGGCCTTGAGATGGGACCGTCATGCGGAAGAGTCTTTCATCTTCACCGGCTCATCCACGCCCGCTCCACAAGCCAGTGCTCCCAGTCGAACGCCGCGCGCCAGACCTGCAGCGACAGCCGATTCCGACGCCACCTCCAGCTCGATGGCTCCAACTCCTTGCAGGACAAGGTCCCTCGCCACCTCCACGCCCAGCTCGACAGCCTCATCCACTGTCCGCGCTGGACGCCACAGCACCCCGTAGTCGGCCGCAGGCTTCTCACTGCCTACCTGTACTACGAGCCCATCCGCCCGCTCCAAGTACGCCGCAGCGGCGAGTTCCGCCACAACTAGTCGAACCACCTGCGTCCCAGCAGCCCGTACTGCGTCCGCAGCCGCCGCATCTGCAGCAATCACCGCACTGGGCTCGACTCCCGGCAACCCCCGCTGTCCCCACGCCTCCTGGTGCACTGCCCAGGACAGCGGCCTCCGAGCCGCCCAACCGGTCCGCACCAACTCGGGGGCCGCAGCAAACTCCTCCACATGCCCCACGCAGAGGTAGCCGACCAACTCAACGTGTGCAGGCAGGTCCAGAACCGCTGCAACCTCACCTGGCTCGAAGAAGGACACCCAGCCAACGCCGAGGCCTTCAGCCCGCGCTGCCAACCACAGGTTCTGTACTGCTATCGCTGCCGAGAACCAGGTTGTCCGTGGATCCGCATGCCGACCCAGTACGTGCCTGCCGCCGCGTCCGGCATCGCAGGTGACGGCGATGTTCAGTGGCGTCTCCAGGATCGCCTCGATCTTCAACCCGTCGAAGGCGCTTCGCCGGTCAGCAGGTAGCGACGCCGCAAAGGCAGCTTGCTGGGCAGCGGCGAGGTCGCGGATCTGCTGTCGGGTGGCGAGGTCGCGGATCAACAGGAAGTCCCACGGCTGGCTCAAGCCCACACTGGGTGCGCGGTGGGCCGACTCGAGCACCCTGGTCAGTACGTCGTCGGCAATAGGTCGATCGACAAACCCCCGGCGGACATCACGCCGCTCAGCCAAGACCCGGTGGACGACGTCCCGCTCCCCCACCGGATACCCCGGCGCAACCGCCGCCGCTAACACCGGCAGCCGCCCAACAGCCACCGTCGCCCGAGCTGACACCTGCTTCGGCACCACGACCTCCGCGCCGCTGAGGACGACAGCAGCCTCAGCCACACTCGCAGTACCGGCCAGTCGCTCTACCTGATCGCTAGGCGTCGGTACCGACTGCTGCGACAGCTCCAACTTGGAGGCAGTAAACAACCCAGCCCCCAGCGAAGCCACCAGCCGCTGTAAGCCAGGCTCCGTCTCTCTGCCGTCGACAGTGATCACCTGGCTCACTTCCGCCGCGTCGAGACCGACCAGCGCGCTTTCCACGAGATCCCGCAGCTCCCGGTACGACGTACCGGAGCGCAGGCCGATTCCCAGAACTAGCGTCACTTCTCCAGCCCGGCATGGACGCGTGCGGCCGCCACGAACCTGGCCGGCACGTCGGGCGTCGCCGTCCAGTGCAGGTGAAGGTAGGAAGCGTGGATCTGCGAGCGGGCGAATCCCTCCTGCTGACCACCGGGCAAGTACCAGGCAGCCGGTACTCCTTCGTCGAACTCGACGGTTGTGCGGTGGAACTCATGCCCGCGCACGCGCCGCCCTTCGTCGAAGAAGGACGTTGTGGAGGCTGCGATCGCGGTCCGGTAGCCGAGAGTCAGACGACTCGTCATCTGGCCCTTGGCCGGCAGTACGCCGGTCAGTTGGTGACCGTCGAGCTCGCGGCACAGGTAGAGCAGACCGGCGCATTCGGCGACGACGGGCAGGCCTGCTGCGACCTCTGCGGCGACCTGTTCGCGCAACGCTACGTTCGCAGAGAGCGCTTCCGCGTGCAGTTCGGGGAAGCCGCCGCCGAGGTAGAGCGCGGAAGTTGCCTCTGGCAATGACTCGTGGAGCGGGTCGAAGCTGACCACGTCCGCGCCGGCCGCGGTGAGCAGCTCCGCCGTCTCGGCGTAGCGGAAGGAGAAGACCGGTCCGCCTGCGATCGCGATGACCGGGCGGCCCTCCTCGGCAGGCGTCACCTCCGCTGCCGGATCCCAGGCCGTCACATCGAGCGGAGCGGCTGCCCGGGCTGCGGCGATGAAGGCTTCCAGGTCCACGCCTTGGCGGACCAGCTCAGCGGCGGCATCTACCGCGGTCGAGGCCTGTTCGCGCTGCTCATCGGCGGGGATCAAGCCGAGGTGGCGGCTGGGGACAGTGAGGCGGGTGTCACGACGCAGTACGCCGAGCACCGGTATGCCGGTCGGTGCGACGCCTGCGCGTACTTCGGCCTCGTGGCGATCGGAGCCGACCTTGTTGAGGATCACTCCGACGATCCGGACACCGGTGTCGTAGGCAACGAAACCCTGGACGACGGCGCCGACGCTGCGGCCGGCCGCGGAGGCGTCGACCACCAGCACGACCGGTGCCTGCAGCAACTTCGAGACGTGGGCGGTGGACGAGTAGCCCTCGGTGCCGAGCGCGCCGTCGTACAGGCCCATCACGCCCTCGACCACCGCGATGTCGGCGCCGGCGCAGCCGTGCGCGAACAGCGGCGCGACTCGCTCCTCGCCGGACAGCATCGGGTCGAGGTTGCGGCCCGGTCGCCCGGTCGCGACGGCGTGGAAGCCGGGGTCGATGTAGTCCGGTCCGACCTTGAAGCCGGCCACGGTATGGCCGGCTCGGCGCAGCGCAGCCATCAGCCCGACAGCCACCGTCGTCTTACCGGCGCCAGAGGAAGGCGCCGCGATCACCAGCCGCGGGATCACGCCGCCACCCGCGCCCGGTCCACCGGCGCCCGGCCCGAGCTTCGTCCGGACCTGAGGCTCGAACTCGCGCTCCCGCTGCTCTGCTGCGCGCTCACCACTCGATGCCTTTCTGGCCCTTCTGGCCGGCGTCCATCGGGTGCTTGACCTTGGTCATCTCGGTGACCAGATCGGCCGCGTCGAGCAGCCGCTGGTCGGCGTTCCGGCCGGTGATCACGACGTACTGGTGACCGGGCCGCGACGTCAGCGTCTCGACCACCTCGTCGACGTCGACCCAGCCCCACTTCATCGGGTAGGTGAACTCGTCGAGCACGTACAGATCGTGCGTCTCGGCGGCGATCCGGCGCTGGATCTCGCGCCAGCCCTCGATCGCGTCGGCGGCGTGGTCCTCCTCGGTGCCGGCCTTGCGCGACCAGCTCCAGCCCTCGCCCATCTTGTGCCACTCGACCGGGCCGCCTTCACCCGTTGCCTCGTGCAACTTCCCGAGCGCCTTGAACGCGCTCTCCTCGCCGACTTTCCACTTCGCGCTCTTGACGAACTGGAAGACGCCGATGTTCCAGCCCTGGTTCCAGCCGCGCAGCGCCATCCCGAACGCGGCGGTCGACTTCCCCTTCATCTCCCCGGTGTGCACCATCAGCAACGGCCGGTTGCGGCGCTGCCGGGTGGTCAGGCCGTCCTTCGGTACGACGCTCGGCTGTCCTTGCGGCATCAGGCAGCGCTCCGATCGGTGACCGCGCGCACAAGATTGCCCGCGGCAACTTCGCCCAGGTCCAGGTACTCCGCGCCGAGGTCGGCGGCCAGCTCGGCCGAGAGGCCCAAGCGGACTCCGCGGCGTGGTTCGCAGTCGACCACGACCGACGCGATCCCCTGCTGGGCCAGCCAGCCTGCGGCTTGCTTGGCCTTGGCAAATGCCTTGTCGCCGGAGGTCGCGCGACCGTCGGTCACGAGGACCAGCAGAGGGCGTCGGCGCGGATCACGGATCGCGGCGATTCGCAGTACGTCGGAGGCTTTCATGAGGCCTTCGGCGAGTGGGGTGCGGCCGCCGGTCGGGAGGGATTCGAGGCGGCGTACTGCGGTCTCGACGCTGCCGGTCGGCGGGAGGGCGACGGTCGCCTCGGCACCGGCGAAGGTGACGAGACCGACCTTGTCGCGGCGCTGATAGGCATCGAGGAGGAGCGAGACGATCGCGGTCTTGACCTCGGACATCCGCCTCTTCGTGCCCATTGATCCGGACGCGTCGACGCAGAACAGGACGAGGTTGCCCTCGCGGCCTTCGCGGACGCCCAGGCGTACGTCGGAGCCGCGGACTGCGAGGCCGGGGCCGGTGCGGCCGCGGGCGTGCTGATGCGGGGCTGCGGTGCGGATGGTGGCGAGGAGGTGCGGGCGGCCGGATTCGCGGCCGACGCGGGGCCGGTCGCCGACTACGCGGCCGACCTCGGTGAGCGCTCTCGAGCGGCGGCCGGCTACGCCTGGGCCGGCGGAATCGATGGTGAGCAGGCGGGCTTTGTACGGCGCGGAGCTGGCTGCTACCTGGCCGGTCGGGGCTGGGCCCGGGAGAGCGCTTCCTGAGTTCTCGGCCGGTTTGTCGGAGTCGGCGTTGGTGGGTGACAGCGTTGGGTCGTCGGCATTGCTCTCGCCGGCGGAGTCACCGTCATCCGGGCGCCCGTTGTCCGGTCCGCCGTCGTCCGGCCCTGCGTCGGGGCCGCCATCGGGGTTGTTGTCCGGACCACCATCCGGGCCGCCATCCGGGTCGTCGTCGGGATCAGGGTCCGGCGGGGTGCTGTTCTGGATCGCCTGCTCGAGTTGCTCGTCATCCAGCCCAGGAGCGTCGAACGGGTTGCGGCGCTTGCGGTGCGGCAGGGCGAGCTTCGCCGCGGCGCGGACGTCCTCGACCTCGACGACCGTCCGGCCGGACCAGGCCGCGTGGGCTACCGCAGTACGGGCGGTGACCAGGTCGGCGCGCATGCCGTCGACGTCGAAGGAGGCGCAGATCTCGGCGATCTGGCGCAGCGCCGCGTCGGTGAGGATCACGTCGGCGAGGCGGGACTGGGCCTTGACGATCCGCTCGGACAGCTCGGCCTGCGGACCGGCGTACTTGGTGACGAAGGCGGCCGGGTCGGCCTCGTAGGTGAGCCGGGCGCGCATCACCTCGACCCGTACTGCGGGGTCGCGGCTGGCGACGACGTCGACCGTGAGGCCGAAGCGGTCGAGCAGTTGCGGGCGGAGTTCGCCCTCTTCGGGGTTCATCGTGCCGACCAGGACGAAGCGCGCGGGGTGGGTGATCGAGACGCCGTCGCGCTCGACGGTGGCGCGGCCCATCGCGGCGGCGTCGAGGAGTACGTCGACCAGGTGGTCGTGGAGGAGGTTGACCTCGTCGACGTACAGGAGGCCGCGGTGGGCTGCGGCGAGCAGGCCTGGTTCGTAGACGGTGACGCCCTCAGAGAGCGCTCGCTCGAGGTGGAGAGAGCCGAGTACTCGGTCTTCGGTGGCGCCTACTGGTAGCTCTACCAGTCGGGCGGGCCGCGGGTGCGAGCTGTTGTCGGCGGGGTGCGGGCCGTCAGGGCAGGTGGGGTCCGGGTTGGTGGGGTCGCAGGAGAAGCGGCAGCCTTCCAGGACGTCGACGGCGGGCAGGATCTCGGTCAGCGCGCGGACGGCGGTGGACTTCGCCGTGCCTTTCTCGCCGCGGATCAGTACGCCGCCGATCGCCGGGGAGACCGCGGCAAGGATCAGCGCGAGCTGGAGGTCCTCCATGCCGACCACGGCGGTGAAGGGAAAGCCGTTCGAGACCGGCTTGAGGTTCTGACTGATCGGGGTAGACCCCATCGGCGGTGCTTCCCTTCGTCCCGCGGGTGTCCACGCCCGCCTTGGCACTGGCACGCCGGGGCGCGGAGAGCGCTCCCTGGCGGAAGGTCGCGGATGTCCTGGCTTCCGGGCGAGAGCCCGGTCACAGTGGCGGGACCGCCCCGGAATTCAGCCCAGCAGGGCTGTCACCGGTGTTCCTCCACGACCTTCCCGGCGATCATTCCACACCGGCCGTGGAGCTAATTTGTGAAGGCCGCCGACAGGTGGTCCGCGGCCGAATCGCCGGGGAGTTCGCCGACGCCGGTGATCGGGGTGACGGTGATGTAGCCGGCGAGCAGCAGCGCCTCGTCGGTGTCGGTCTCGGTCGGCGGCTCACGCAGTACCTGGCCGACGATCGGCTCGCCCGTCGGGGACTTCTCCAGCACCAGCCGGGACCGCTCGTACGGCACCAGCCGGGCCCAGCGGGCGCCCTTGAGCTCCGACACGGGCACGTCGGGCACGTTGACGTTGATGACCGTCCCGACCGGCTGCTCCAGCAGCCAAGAGAGCGCTTCCCGGGCCACCGCACCGGCCGTTTCGTTGTACGACGGCTGCTCGGAGTCGATGCTGATCGCGAGCCCGGACAAGCCCTGGCTGGCGGCGGTCAGCGCCGCGGCCACCGTGCCGGAGTGCAGGATCGGGCCGATGTTGTGACCGTTGTTGATCCCCGAGACGACCACGTCCGGCGACGGGCCGAACGCGCCCAGCCGGGCCAGCGTCACCGCCAGCGCCGGTGTCCCGTCGATCCCGATGAAGCCGTTCTCACCGGTCTTCGACGCGATCGCCTTGCCGATCATCCCGGCCCGCGAGCTGCCGACGCCGCTCTGGTCGTCCCACGGCGCGACCACCTGCACCGCGTGGCCGGCCTCCGTCATCGCCGCGGCGAGCGCCTGGATCCCGGCGGACTCGTAACCGTCGTCGTTGGTGACCAGGACTCTGAGCTGTTCGGACGCCATGCGTCCACCCAATCACACCCTGGCCACCCTCGCCGCCCGATCACTCAGCCGCGATCCTCGATGTCCCCCTCGGTCTCCAGTACTGCGGTCCGCAGCGTCTCCAGCGCCTCCGCGCTCGGCTCCGACCACAGTCCGCGCTGAGCAGCCTCGAGCAGCCGCTCGGCGATCCCGTGCCGCGCCCACGGGTTCGACTTGCGGAAGAACTCGGCGATCTCCGGGTTCGCGACGTACTCCGTGGTCAACGTCTCGTACATCCAGTCGTCGACCACCCCGGCAGTGGCGTCGTACCCGAACAGGTAGTCCACCGTCGCCGCCATCTCGAAGGCGCCCTTGTACCCGTGGCGCTGCATCGCCGCCATCCAGCGCGGGTTCACCACCCGGGCCCGGAAGACCCGCTTGGTCTCCTCCTCCAGCGTCCGCGTCTTGACCTGCGCCGGTACCGCGGAGTCGCCGATGTAGGCCTTCGGGTTGGAGCCGGTCAGGTGCCGCACCATCGCGACCATGCCGCCGTGGTACTGGAAGTAGTCGTCGGAATCCATGATGTCGTGCTCACGGGTGTCCGCGTTCTTGGCCGCGACCTGGATCCGGGCGTAGGCGCGCTCCATCGACGGCCGGGCCTCCGCGCCGTCGAGATCCTTTCCGTAGGCATAGCCGCCCCAGACCGCGTAGACCTCGGCCAGCTCGGCGTCGGTACGCCAGTTGCGCGCGTCAACGAGTGGCAGCAGACCGGCGCCGTACGAACCGGGCTTGGAACCGAACACCCGCGCCGTGGACGATCGCATGTCATTGCCCGCAGCAACATCGGCGTCGACGTGCGCCCGCAGGTAGTTGCTGTCGGCATCCTCGTCCAGCGCGGCCACCCTGCGGACGGCCTCGTCCAGCAGCGTGACGACGTGCGGGAAGGCGTCGCGGAAGAAGCCGGAGATCCGGATCGTCACGTCGACGCGCGGCCGGCCGAGCTCCTCCAGCGAGACGACCTCGAAGCCGGTGACCCGTCGGGAAGCCTCGTCCCAGACCGGACGGCAACCCAGCAGCCAGAGCACCTCGGCGAGGTCGTCGCCCTGGGTGCGCATCGCGGAGGTGCCCCAGACGGTCAGGCCGACCGATCGCGGCCACTCCCCCGTCTCGGACTTGTGCCTGGCCAGCAACGAGTCGGCCAGCGCGACGCCGACGTCCCAGGCGTTGCGGCTCGGGATCGCCTTCGGGTCGACGGCGTAGAAGTTGCGGCCGGTCGGCAGCACGTTGACCAGACCGCGAGTGGGTGAGCCCGACGGTCCGGCTTCGACGAAGCGGCCGGCCAGCGCACGCAGTACGTTCGTGAGCTCGTCGCCGGTGCGCCCCAACCGCGGGACGACCTCGTCGGCGGCGAACTGCAGCGACCGCTCGACCTGCGGAGCCACCCGGCCGAGCACCTCCTCGATGACGACCGGGACCTTGGCCGCGTCCCACGCGAGGGTCTCCATGCTGGCCACGAGCTTGCGCGCGACGGCCTCCAGCAGGTCGACGCCGTCGGCGCCGCTCACGGCAGGAAGGTCGGCCAGCGTTGCGAGATCGGCCAACTCCGGTACTGCGACGCCCGGGTTGGCCAGCATCGCGGCTTCGTCGACGCCGAACGTCTGGCCGAGCGCGGCCCGCAGACCCGGTACCGCGCCCGAGACGCCGCCCCACATCTGCTGCGCACGCAGTACGGCGAGGACGAGGTTGACCCGCGCCTCACCGACCGGCCCGCCGCCGAGGATGTGCAGCCCGTCGCGGATCTGCACGTCCTTGATCTCACACAGGTAGCCGTCGAGGTGCAGGACGAACTCGTCGAACTCCTCGTCCTCCGGCTTCTCCGAGGTGTGCAGGTCGTGGTGCAGCTGCGCGGCCTGGATCAGGGTCCAGATCTGCGCCCGCAGGGTGGGGACCTTGTCGGGGTCGAGCGCCGAGACGGTGGCGTACTCGTCGAGCAGGTACTCGAGCTTGGCCATGTCGCCGTACGTCTCGGCCCGCGCCATCGGCGGTACCAGGTGGTCGACGATCACGGCGTGCCCGCGGCGCTTGGCCTGCGTGCCCTCGCCCGGGTCGTTGACGATGAACGGGTAGACGAGCGGCAGGTTGCCCAGTACTGCGTCGGGCGCGCAGTCGGCGGCCATGCCTATGCCCTTACCTGGCAGCCACTCGAGCGTGCCGTGCTTGCCGAGGTGGACGACCGCGTGGGCGCCGAAACCGCCTTCTTCCACCGGCGCTTCCAGCCAGCGGTAGGCCGCGAGGTAGTGATGCGAGGGCGCCATGTCGGGGTCGTGGTAGATCGCGACCGGGTTCTCGCCGAAGCCGCGGGGCGGCTGGATCATCAGTACTACGTTGCCGAACCGGAGCGCCGCGAGCGCGATCGCGGGCTCGGGGCCCGACAGGTCGACGTACAGGGAGCCGGGGGCTTCACCCCAAGCCTCGATCATTGCCGTCTGCAACGACTCTGGGGTCTTGCCGAACCACTTCGCGTAGGTGGAGAGCGGGATCTTCGCGACGGCGCTGGACAGCTGCTCGTCGGTGAGCCAGTCGACGTCGTGACCGCCGGCCGCGATCAGGCGGTGGACCAGGCCGTCGGCGCCGTCCGCGCCCTGCAGCTCGTCGAGGTTGAGGTCGGGGCCGAGGTCGTAGCCGGCGTCCTTGAGCTGGCCGAGCAGGACGACTGCCGAGGCCGGGGTGTCGAGGCCGACCGCGTTGCCGATCCGGGCGTGCTTGGTCGGGTAGGAGGAGAGGACCAGCGCGAGCTTCTTGTCGGCGGGTTGCACGTGGCGGAGCTTGGCCTGGGCGACCGCGATACCGGCGAGGCGGGCGCAACGCTCCTCGTCAGGCGCGTAGCTGGCGATGCCCTCGGCGTCGTACGCCTTGAAGGAGAACGGGATGGTGATCAGGCGGCCGTCGAACTCGGGGATCGCGACCTGGGTGGCGGCGTCGAGCGGGCTGATCGCGGCGTCGCTCTCGAGCCACTGCTCGCGGGTGGAGGTCAGCGCGAGGCCCTGAATGAGCGGGATGTCGAGCGAGGCGAGCGCGCCGGCGTCCCAGGAGTCGTCGCCGCCGGCTGTCGCGTTGGAGGCGACTGTGCCGCCTGCTGCCAGCAGGGTGGTGACGAGGACGTCGCATTCGCGCAGCATCTCGAACAGCTGGGCGTTGTCGTCGTGGCTGGGGTCAAGGCCGCGCAGCGTTCCGCAGTACACGGGGAGGGCTTGGGCGCCCGCAGCCTCGATCGCGTTGGCGAGGGAGTCGACGAAGGCAGTGTTGCCGGAGATCTCGTGGGCGCGATAGTAGACGACGCCGACCACCGCGCGGGTGTCCTTGGTATACGTGCGGCCGGCCCTGAGCCCGTACGTCGGGAGGGTCTTCGGCGGATCGAACTCGTCGCCGGTCAGCAGGATGGTGTCGCTGAGGAAGCCCGCCAGGTTCTTGAGGTTCTCGGACCCGCCTTCGCGCAGGTAACCGAGCGCCTCCGAGACCGCGCCGGCGGGAACTGTCGACATCGACATCAGCTCGGCGTCGGGGGCCGCCTCACCGCTGAGCACGACCGTCGGGAGGCCTGAGGCGATAACCGCGTCGAGCCCCTCCTCCCAGGCGCGCCGACCGCCCAACAGGCGGACCACGACAACCTCGACGCCCTCGAGCAGCGTCGGCAGGTCGGCAAGCTCGACCCGGGCGGGGTTGGCGACCCGCCACCCGGCCTGGGCTTGCGACGCAGCCAGCAGATCGGTGTCGGCAGTAGAGAGCAGCAGCAGATTCGCGGGCACGCGCGGCCGGTCCTTCCTCGGGGTGTCCACGCCCCAGGTGGCAGGTACGACAGCAGCAGTTCCTGACTCCCGCGCAAGCGCGGTCACAGTGGCGGGACCGTCCCGGACTCACACCGGGTTCCTGCACATCCGTCGATGAGAAACAGACTCTAGCCCTACCGTCGAGGCGACGACTGCTGGGCGGTGTGGTCGACGTACCAGCCGATGACATTGGGCCAGAAGTAGAAGGCCTTGGTGCCGCCTGCGGTGAGGACTTGTTCGACGCTGACTCGGGTGCCGGTCTCGGTGGGTTCGAAGCGGATCTCGACCTCGGTGTCGTCGACCGAGCTGCGGTAGGCGAAGAGGGCGCCGGGTTCCCAGGCGGTGATCTGGCCTAGTTCGAGGACGTCTTCGGCGGTGGTGGGGTCGGCGTAGCGGTAGATCTCGAGGACTCGGCCGCCGACGCCGGGCTCGATCTGCATGCCGATGGCTCGGTTGGCGTCGAAGAAGTTGATCGGGCCGCGGACCCACCACAGGTCGATCTCGGCGGTGAAGAGGTGGAACGCCGCTGCCGGGTCGGTGGCGACCTCGACGGAGGCGGAGGCTGATTGCTTGGTCATGAGTTCTCCCCTTGCTCGACATGTCTTTTGAATGCGCCCAACTGCTCCTGCCAGTGCGCCTGCAACTGGTCGAGCCAGGCCTGTACTGCGACCACCGGCTCCTGTCGCAGCCGGAAGACCCGCAGCCGCGCGTCGTCGGCCACCCGTTCGTCGGAGATCAGGTCGGCGGACAGCAGGATCCGCAGGTGGCGGCTCATGGCCGGCGCCGACGAACCCGTGGCCGTGGCCAGCTCGCCGGCTCGGCGAGGGCCTTCTCCTAGCAACCGGACGACCTGCCGGCGCGTCGGATCAGCGAGTACTTCGAAGAAGCGGTCGACGTCGTCTGCCATGACTTAATAGTTACAGACTCTGTTAACTATTGGCAAGCGCTAGAACGTTCGCCGGACGCACTAAAGTGGGCGGGCCAGCTGCCTGACAGGCCGAAAGGAATTCTGTGGTTCAGCACACCCGGAGAGCGCGCGTGCTCGACGTTCTCGGCGCCGACCGACCCTGGCAGGTGCCGGACGAGTGGCTGACCGGCGTCCGCGACCGGTTGCGCGCCTGGGGCGACGACCCGAAGGCGCTGCGGCCGGGGGCCTTTCCGGACTTCGTCGAGGGAACGCCCGCCGCGGTGTGGTTCGCCCACCAGGTGGCGCCGCTGCTGGCCGGGTGGATTCCGGTGCTCCACGGGGAGCACGCCGATCTCTCGGCTGAGCTGACGCGTGACTTCCACAGATCGACCACGCGGTACGGCGGCGCCGGTCACCTGATCCAGGTCGCCGCGACCGACTGGCCGCTGCTGGTGATCTCCGGCGCGCGGAGTTTCGACGTCGCCGGACGCCTGGAGGCGCTGCAGCTGTCGCGTGATGTGGTGAGCCTGTTCCGCGATGCGCCGCCGCTGGCCGCGCGCGCCAAGGCGTTGACCGCCGGGTACGACCGGGTGATGGCCGACCGCGAGGTCACCCGGATGCACACCGAGGCCGACTACGACACGATCCTGCAGTTCTGGCGGACGACGGTGCTGAGCGACGCAGAGCGCGCAGTACTGCCGGAACTGGCCGGGCCCGCGTCAGCCCTGCGGTACTCGCTCGACACGCTGCGGGACACGCACGACAAGCTGTCGCTGACGGTTGCCGACAATCCTTCGCTGAACTTCTCGCAGCTGCTGGCGCGGTTGATCCGTACTGCGGGGCTCAGTGCTCAGCCGCCGGCGGTGGGGCAGATTCTCGGGGTCGACGGGTGGGACGTCGAGAACGCGCTGGCCGATCTCAGGCGGGGCTTCGATCCGCAGGCTTGGTTGCGCAGCAATACCGAGTGGCTGGGGCGTGCGGTCGCTCAGGATCAGCAGATGCTGGCGCGGTCGTGGGCGGCTGCGGCGACTCGGGTGTCGATCCACTTGGCTGGAGTGCTCGAGCAGGGGCCGTGGCCGGATCCGGAGGTGCCGGATCTTGCTGCGTTCTTCGAGATTCTCGATCAGTCGAGTGTTGATGGTGGCGCGCCTGAGATCGAGTTGACGGCGCCGGACGGGCCGTTGACGCATACGTGGGGATCGAATGCCGCTCCCCCGGTGCCTGAGGTCGTCGTTGAGGCTGCGCCCGAGCCATTGACCAACGCCGTACCGGCTGCCGCCGCGGCGAACGTAGTACCGGCGCCGGCGGCGGAGGTGGATGACTTCGTCGCTCCCGAGCCGGTGCCCGAGGACGATGCGCTCGCCGAGCTGGAGGCGCTGATCGGGCTGGAGTCGATCAAGGAAGCCGTCCGCAAGATGGTGGCCGAGATCAAGACCAACCAGCGCCGCAAGGAGTTCGGGCTGCCGATCCAGGAGCGGGCCCGGCACATGGTGTTCGTCGGCAAGCCCGGTACGGCGAAGACCACGATCGCGCGGTTGCTCGCCAAGGTCTACCTGCAGCTGGGCGTGCTGGAGAAGGGCCACGTGGTCGAGGTCGACCGCTCCGACCTGGTCGGTTCCGGGGTCGGTACGACGGCACCGATGACGGCGGCCAAGTTCCGCGAGGCGCTCGGCGGGGTGCTGTTCGTCGACGAGGCGTACACCCTGGTGCCGGACAACAACCCGGGTGACTACGGGATGGAGTCCGTCGCCACGCTGCTGAAGATGATGGAGGACTATCGCGACGAGTGTGTCGTGATCGTGGCCGGCTACCACCGCGAGATGCAGCGGTTCCTCGACTCCAACCCCGGCCTCGCGTCGCGGTTCCCGAAGCTGCTGTCGTTCAGCGAGTACAGCACCGACCAGCTGGTCGCCATCTTCGCGTTGCAGGCCCGGCAGAAGGGCATGACCCACAACGACGAGGTGCTGGCCGCCGTACGCCGGAACATCCCGGCCGCGCCGCGTGGCCACAACTTCGGCAACGGCCGGTTCATCCGGAACCTGCTCGAAGAGGCCATCTCCAACCAGGCGACCCGGCTGGCCCGGCGCGATCCCGACAGCCTGACCGAGCGCGACCTGCGCGAGATCCTGCCCGAGGACGTGAAGTCGGCCGGGTCGATGCGGGCCGAGGACTATCTGCTGCAGAAGCCTGGGACCTGAGCCCTGCGGCCTGCGCCGGACTGGTTGCTTAGAGCAACCAGTCCGACCGGCTCGGTCAGAAGGCTTGCTGGTAAAGGGCTCGCAGCTCAGGGGTGGCCGGGCCGCTCTCGCCGCAGATGCTGACTTGGGCGTCGATCGCGCTGACCAGATAGGTACCGCCGACCTTGAACTCGACGCCCAGCAGCGTCGCGACGGCATCGGCGTCGGACCTGACCTCGACGGTGGTCGCCTCGCCGCCGCGGTACCAGTGGTCGACGCGGAGGGTGACGAGTTCGCCCTTGACCGCGGTCGCCGTGCCTTCGAAGGCGGTCTGCATACGGCGCAGGTCTGCCACCTCGACCGCCTTGCACTTGCCGGAGGCGCCGCCACCGACGGTTAGCTTGAGCACCGCCTTCGCGATTCCGGGTGGGGTGCTTGGTGTCGTACTGGTCGCCGGCGGACCGGCGACGGGCGGGGTGTCGCCTCCTTGACCTGAGGTGAGGCCCCAGACCAGCCCACCGGTCGCGATCAGTACTCCGGCGGCGGCCGCGGGCAGCCAACGGCGGCGAGCTCCCGCGGTGGTGGGCCGGGTCTCGGTGTCTGTAGTCATGCTGGCCTCCAGGAGGCGATCGATGTCGGGCTCGGGAGCGTCCGACCGTGACGCCGGGTCGGCGGCCTTCAACCGGGCCAGCAGTTCGTCGTCGTTCACAGCTCGCTCCCTTCTTTGCCCTGTTCCTGTCCGGCACCGACGTCGTTCTTTCGTCCCAACCGGGCGGCGAGACTTTTCTTTGCCCGATGCAACCGGATGCTGACGGCGTTCGGGGTCAGACCGGTCACCTCGGCGATGCCTCGCGGTGGGAGTCCTTCCCAGGCCCACAACATGACGATCTCGCGATCGAGCTCGCCGAGGGTGCCCAGCGCTTCGTGCAGCGCGGCGTGGTCCGCGGCCGGTGGCGGGAGTGCGTACGTAGTACGGGCTAGGCGTTCTACCAGTCTTAGGCGACGGCCCTCAGCTCTTCGGGCGTTGGCCAGGCAGCCGCGGGCGACCCCGTAGCACCAGGGCAGGACCTCGTCCGGGTCGAGCGGGCTGTCACCGAGTCCTGGTACGTCGTCGAGGCGGCGCCAGAGCACCAGCATCGTGTCGGCCAGTACGTCGTCGACGGCGTCGCGGTCGGCCCGGCGTACCAGATAGCGCTGCACCGGCCCGGCCACCAACCGCACCAACGCCTCGAAGCGAGCCTCGCGCACCCGCACATCCTCTCGCCCCAGCATGGAAGTCACACCATCATCTGTCCGGCAACGAACGAGTTCTTTCGGCGAGCTCTGGACTATTTGGCGGAGCGGGCGACGGTGATCGCCTGGTCGTACAGAGCTTCGATGTCTTCGGTGCCGTCCGAGGCGACCCAGGTCGCGGTGCTGGCGTCGACGCAGGCGAAGCTGACGGCGATCACGATCCTTGCCTCGAGTTCGCGCTCCGAGCCTCCGCCGAGGCGATCGCGGACGGCCGGCAGCAGATCCTGCTGCCAGCGCAGGCGCTTCTGCACGTAGCTCGCCTGCAGCGAGGGGGTGGCGAAGATCAGCTTGGACAGCGTGAGCGTCAGGTCGAGCGAGTGGTTCGCGGTCGCGAGCACCAGGAATCCGGCGCGCAACGCTGCCCACGCGGAGACCTCGGGCGGCTGCGACTCGACGGTCGTGCGGAGGAGTTCGCCGAGCGCGTCCTGGTCGCCGCAGACCAGGTCTTCCTTGGTGCCGAAGTACCGGAAGAGGGTGCGCTGCGAGACCCCCGCCTCGGCCGCGATCTCCGAGGTGGTCGTCCGGTCGTACCCCTGGGTGGTGAACAGGCGGACGGCCGCCTCCAGGATCTCCTGCCTGGCGAGCTGTCGAGAGCGGTCCCAGACCGTCGCCTGCTTCATGGGCCGAGGATACCGCGAGAGGGTCAGGCAATGCCATCTTGGCAGTCACTGACACACTGGCATAGACTGTCGAACACGATCCGATCGAGAGGCTTGAGGATGATGGACTATCGCGGGCAACTGACCCTGATCACCGGTGCCAGCGCGGGCCTCGGCGCGGAGTTCGCGCGCCAGCTGGCCGCGCGGGGTTCGGGGCTGGTCCTGGTGGCGCGGCGGCAGGACCGGCTGACCGCGCTGGCGGACGAGCTGATCGCGCAGTACGGGGTCGCGGTGCACACCGTCGCGCAGGACCTGAGCGAGGAGCGGGTCGGCGAGAAGCTCCACGCGACACTGCGCGAGCGTGGGCTGAAGGTGACCAGCGTGATCAACAACGCCGGCTTCGGCACCTTCGGGCCGTTCGCCACCGAGGACGCGGACCGGTTACGGCAGGAGATCGCGGTCGACGTCTCCGCGGTGGTCGACATCAGCCGGGCGTTCATCAACGACCTGCGGGCCCACGGCAACGGCGTACTGGTGAACCTGGCCAGCATGGCGGCGTACGCAGCCAGCCCCCGGATGGCCGTGTACGGCGCGACCAAGGCGTTCGTGCTGAGCTTCACCGAGGCCCTCTGGGAGGAGTCGCGCGGCACCGGCCTGAAGGTGATGGCACTCTCCCCCGGCGCCACCGCCACCGAGTTCTTCGACATGGTCGGCAGCCAGGACGCCGCCGGCGGGACGCGACTACAACGCCCTGAAGAGGTCGTGGCCACGGCCCTCCGCGCCCTCGATCGGCGCAACCCGCCGTCCAGCGTGATAGCCGGCCGCACCAACCGCGTGATGGAGGCTGCCATGCGTCGTCTGCTGTCCCGCTCGCAAGCCACCCGCCTGATCGGGCGCTTGACCCAGTCGCCTGCCTGATTCAGCGAGGCACGGAAGCTACTGCACTGCTTGCGTATCTGCGAGCTGTTCGAGTGCTCGAACGCCTCGTCGAAATGCATCGAGATCCTCGTTCGACGGAGACAGCGCCTCGAACACGACCACCGCTTCAGCCAACGCATCAAGTACTGCGTCTACGCCCGAGTTGGGGACTCCCTGGCTATCAGTGCCGGCTGGGGTTCCCAGACCGCCCCACTGGTTCGCGATCCCGATGCCGCCGGCGAACATGAGGTACTCGACGGTCCCCTGTGGCTGCTCCAACTCGATCGCCCAGTCGCGGACCCGCTCGCAGTACCGGTTGTAATCTCGGGGCTTCCAGTAGCCGATCTGCGGGCGCCAGCCATCATGTACGGCAAGCCAATCGCAGACGACGGAGTCCAGAATCGGAGCCGGCGGCAGGGTCTCCGCATCGGTTCCGGCCATACAGAAATACAGGTACTTCGTGCCGAAGGCCACTCCTAGGCCCTTCAGCCGATTCCGTGCCATGTACTCGAACCCAGCCATCCCACCGGAACTGCGGGCGACCTGAAGAGTCTCCAACAGTCGAGCATCTGCGCGTTCTGTTCCAGCAAGGACACCCATCGTCCGGTAAGCCCCGTACCCGATCCGCCCATATCCCCAGACCATTGCCGCAAGGAAAGCCCGAACGGCCGTCTCCTCGCTCTGATCCGCGCCCACGAACTGGGCTGCGACGTCGGAGCGCGTGATGGGGTTCGGCAGCGACTGCAGGTAATCAGCCCGCTCGGGCATTCGTCGTAGCCATTGACGCGGCATCCAGCGAGTGGGTGGCTGAGGCTGCCCAGCCGCATTCCACCGTGAGTGCAGTGACAGGAGTTCGGAAGGTGCACTGTCGACCATTCCGGTGAGTGTGCACTATGAGGCTCAGCGGCGGGTGAGGTGGATGTGGGTGGCGGCGGGTGAGCTGAGTTGTTCGGTGACGCGGTACTGCGTGAGGGCGTCGCCGAGGTTGTCGAAGAGGCGTTCGCCGGCGCCGGCGAGGAGGGGGACGACGACCAGGTTGAGTTCGTCGATCAGGCCGGCGCGGAGGTACTGCTGGACTGTTGCCGGGCCGCCGGCGATGACGACGTCCTGGCCGTTGGCCGCCTTGAAGGCGCGGTCGAGGACCTGGTCGGCGGGGGCGTCGGTGAAGTGGAAGGTGGTGCCGCCCTCCATCGGGAGGTCGGGGCGTGGGTGGTGGGTGTGGACGAAGACGTCGTGGTGGTACGGCGGGTTGATGCCCCACCAGCCGGTCCAGGACTCGTCTTCCCAGGGGCCTCGCTGCGGGCCGAACATGTTGCGGCCCATGATCGTGGCCCCGGTGTTGTCGTTCCAGCGGTTCAGGCGCTCGGTGTCGAGGCCGGTGGCGCCGTCTTCCATGGCGGCGAACATCCAGTCGTGCAGGCCGTCCATGCCGTCGCCGAAGGGGGCGTCGAGGCGCTGGTTGGGGCCGGTCGCGTAGCCGTCCAGGGTGATGGTGAAGTTGTGGACTCTGACCTTGGCCATGACTGATTCTCCTTGCTCGGTTCGGTTGCTTTCACCACCAGGTCGGAGCTGGTCCAGCGACTTTGACATGGCTGAGGCGAGCGAAAATCGGTGGACAGTTCGGTGGGCGCTTCAGCAGGCTGCGGAGGATGACGAGCAGCGAAGTGTGGGACGAGGACACTGCGACGCGGTACGACGCGTCGTCCGCCGAGATGTTCGCTCCGGAGGTGCTCGAGCCGACGGTTGATTTCCTCGCCGGGCTGGCTGGGTCGGGTGCGGCGCTGGAATTCGCGGTGGGTACGGGGCGGGTCGCCGTACCGCTGCTTGCTCGCGGGGTGCCGGTGACGGGGATCGAACTGTCCGAGCCGATGGTGGCTCAGCTTCGGCAGAAGGTCGACGAGACCGCGCTGCCGGTGGTGGTGGGCGACATGGCGACCACCCGGGTCGCGGGTGAGTTCGAGCTGGTTTATCTGGTGTTCAACAGCATCTCGAACTTGCGCACGCAGGCTGAGCAGGTGGAGTGCTTCCGGAATGCGGCGCGGCATCTGCGGCCGGGTGGGCGGTTTGTGATCGAGCTGTGGGTGCCGGCGATCCGGCGGATGCCGCCTGGGCAGTCGGTGGTGCCGATGTCGCTTGGCGATGGCGGGCATTTGGTTTTCGATACGTATGACCTGGCTACGCAGGCTTGTATGTCGCATCACTATTTTGTGGAAGGTGATGGGAGTGCGCGATATGAGGCGGGGAGTTTTCGGTACATCTGGGCTGCTGAGTGCGATTTGATGGCGCAGCTGGCGGGGCTGGAGTTCGAGGCTCGGTACGCCGATTGGGAGGGGTCTGCTTTCACGTCGGAGAGCGAGAGCCACGTGTCGGTGTGGCGGAAGCCGGCATAACCTCAGTGGTTGGCGTAGTGGGCGGCCAGTAGGTCCGTGCCCCAGTCGTTGCGGAGGTCTCGCCAGACTGAGTGGATGTGGTTGGCGTCGTCCTGGGTGTTGTCGTACTCCGCCAGGAACGTCGGGCCGGCGATCGAGTAGTAGTGACCTGCTCCCGGCTCGACGGCGCCAGCCCAGGCGAAGGTCAGGCGCTCGATGCCGTGCTGAGTGATGTCCTGCCAGGTCTGCAGGCCGATCGGTCCGGCGGCGCGGCCGATGTATTGGCCGAGGAGCAGGCTGAAGAGTTGGCGCTGCTCTGGTGTCAGTTCGCCGTACGGGAGGCCGCGGAGGAGGACCGATGGGTCGGCGATCGGGTCGAAGCGGGTGAGGATGTCGGCGGGTGCCGTGTCCGAGACGACGGCGAGTTCGCGCTGGCCGGGCTCGAGCGAGTGCAGTAGCGAGAAGCCCAGATCTTGTTCGGCCGCGAGCGTCCGTAGGCCGGTGTGTGGGCCGGAGAGGACCATCGCCGGCTCGGCTCCGAAGAACTGGGGCGTGAAGCCAACTGCACCGGACACGAAAGTCACGTGCAGGGCCAAGTGGTGTCCGTTGATCCGCCAGGACCACGGCTCGAACCCAGCCGGATCGCCGAGGATGCGCAGGAAGTACCGCTGATCAGACCCGACGTCCACCGTCGAGCCCGGCGAGGACTGCGGCAGCCCGCGGCGAAGCGCTTCGGTGAACAGCACCGATCGCGCATCCGCCAGACCGCGCTCACTGAGAGCGATCTCCAGCAACCGGAAGGCCAGCTCGCGCTGCTCGATCGACAACTCCCCCAGTGTCAGACCGGGGCGATCACCCGGCAGGTACGTCCAGACCTGGTGGTCAGGGGTGTCGAACGGCGCGCTGATCTTCGCGCGCTGCTCAGCGTCGAGGCCGGCCAGCAGTGCGATCGCCGCCTCGCGGGACTGTTCTACAACCATGCCGAGCGCTCCCGTTCAGTCGGTGCGTGCTGGGTCCATTGCTCGAACGGACGATCCAGTTTGTAGCGGAAATCCGGCTGGCGCAGCAGTACGCGCGTCTCCGCGTTGTCCGGATTGCGCAGCGTCTCGAAGAACTTCACCGACCAGTGGAACCAGCGCATGCAGAACAACCGCATCGTCAGCCCGTGCGACACCAGCAGCACGTTCCGGGGCGCGTCCGGCGTCTCGAAATCGCGATGCATCGTCTCCAGGAAGGTCGACACCCGGTCGTACACGTCCGAGCCGGATTCTCCTTGGGTGAAGCGGTAGAAGAAGTGCCCGTACGAGTCCCGCAGTTCTTGCTGCCGGACGATGTCCTCGGTGTCCTGGTAGTTCGCCCAGTCCTGCTCGCGCAGCCGCGGTTCCTCGCGCGCGATCCCGATCAGGTCGTCCAGCCCGAGCGAGTCGAGCGTCTGCAGGGCCCGCAGGTACGGCGAGACGTAGACCCGCACCGGCTCGCCGTCGAAGAGGTCACGCAGTTGCGCACCCGCCTCGGCGGCTTGCTCATGCCCACGAGCGGTCAGCGGGATCGCGTGGTCCGGCACGGTCTCGTAGATCTTCTTGTCCACGTTCGCCTCGGACTCGCCGTGCCGGATCAGCGCGATCCGCATCGGCCGCTGCGTCAACCCCATGCCCGCACCCCTTCCCGCATCCGTCGCGGACGCACCGCCAGGATTGCCGCAGTCGCCGCAGCCGCATAAGAGACGCGCCGGGCCAGTAACGCCGTACGCCGGATGTCGCCGACTGCCGGCGGCAGCCCATCGCCCAGCGTGCCACGATCCTCGACCTCAGCGCCGTACACGTTGGTCCCGCCCAGCCGCAGATCAAGCGCACCTGCGAAGGCCGCCTCGACCGGTCCAGCGTTCGGACTCGGGTGTCCCCCGGCATCGCGTCGCCAGATCCGCCAGGACTCCCCCAGCCGGCCCGACACCACCCCAGTCAGTACTGCGCAAGCTCGCGCCGGACCCAGGTTGACGAGATCGTCGAGCCGCGCCGACGCCCACCCGAAGTTCCGGTACCGCGCCGACTTGTAGCCGACCATCGCGTCCAGCGTGTTCGCCGCCCGATACCCGATCAGCCCGGGGATCCCGAACAGACCACCCCAGATCAGCGGCGCGACAGTCGCATCCGACGTGTTCTCGGCCACCGACTCGACCGTTGCCCGAGCCAACTCGTCCGCGGACAGGTCAGTCGCGTCCCGGCTGCAGAGGTAGCTCAGCCGCCCGCGCGCCGCCTCCAACTCTTTGGCCTCCAGGAACCCGGCCATCACCTCGGCCTCGCGCTCCAGACTCCGCCCACCGACAACCGCCCAAGTCGCAGCAGCCGTCAGCAGCGTCCGCACGACCGGCCGACCGCTGGTGAGCCGCTCGGCGACCACTCCAGCCGCCACGACCGAGCCGACAAGCGCCCCCGCGTACGCCGTACCGGCAGCGCGCGAGTCGGAGTACAGCCTGGTCTCGAGCCGCCCGGCCAACTGGCCGAACCCGGCTACCGGGTGGAACCGGCGTGGGTCACCCAGCCAGCGATCGGCGGCGAAACCGAGGAGAAGACCTAGCGCTCTCGACACTCCGGGAAGTCTGCCAGGCCCGGCAAGTTCAAGGACGGTCGCAGTGTGGAATGGTGGCGATCATGGGAATCGCAGACCTTCTCCGAGGGGTCGCCGGGCAGGGCGAATTCGGTGTCTGGCTGGGGCGGCTCGACGGGGTGCCGGTGTTTCGTCACGACGCGGAGCGGACGCACTACGCGGCGAGCACGATGAAGTTACCGGTCGCGATCGCGATGCTGCGCAAGGTCGAGGCGGGCGAGCTCTCGCTCGGCCAACCGGTCACGGTGCACAACGACTTCGCCTCCGCGGCAGGCGGCCGGTTCGGGGTGAATCCGGCCGAGGACGAGGCGCCGGCCACCTGGACCAGGATGGGTGAGCCGGTCGAGCTCAGCTGGCTGGCGACCGAGATGATCACCAACTCGAGCAACCTGGCCACCGACCTCGTGCTGGAGCAGACCGGGGTGGACGCGGCGAACGCAGTACTGGCTGAGCACGGGTCCGGCGCAAGTGTCGTGCGGCGCGGTATCGACGATGCGGCCGCGCAGGCCGCGGGGATCAGCAACTTGATGAGCCCGGCCGATCTCGCCGCCGTGTTGGTTGCGTTGGGCAATGACAAGAGCGCGGGCGGCGAATACGTGCGCGACCTGCTCGCGGGCAACACCTGGAACGGCGAGATTCCCGCGCTGCTGCCGGCCGGCACCCGGGTCGAGCACAAGAACGGCTGGGACCTGCGGATCCGGCACGACGGCGGCATCGTGCGCCCCGATGATGCCGAGCCGTTCGTCCTGGTCGTCTGTACTACGTCCGAGCTGCCTGACGCCGAGGCACAGAAGCTGATCGCCGAGATCGCTGCCGAGGCCTGGTCCCATCGACACGATCTGGAGGCGATCCGGTGAAGCTCACCACCCACCTGGTCTCCGCGCCGCTGCACACGCCGTTCATCACCGCACTTCGTACTGCGACGCATGCCGACTCGCTGCTGGTCGAGCTCAGCGATGGCGAGCTGAGCGGCTGGGGTGAGGCGCCGCAGGTCTGGAAGGTCACCGGCGACTCGCTCGCCGGCTCGCAGGCGTGTGTCGAAGGGCCGATCGCCACGGCGCTGCAGGATCTGGAACCGGACGATTTCACCGAGGCGTTGCGCCGGATCCAGGGCGCGGTACAGGGGAATTTCGGGGCGAAGGCGGCGGTGGATGTCGCTCTGCACGACCTGGTCGCGCGTCGTCGTGGGCTGACCTTGCACGGCTTCCTCGGCTCCACGGTGACCTCGGTGCGGACCGACGTGACGCTGTCCGTCGGGGATCCGGAGTCGCTGGCGGCGGCTGCACTCGGCCGGATCGCGGACGGGTTCGAGGTACTGAAGATCAAGGTCGGCACGGGTGACGCGAGGTCCGACTTCGACCGGGTACGCCGGGTGCGCGAGGCGATCGGGCCGGAGCCGAAGCTGCGGCTCGACGCGAACCAGGGCTGGAGCCGGCGGGACGCGGTGAACGCGATTCGCGCGCTGGAGGATGCCGGTTGCGACATCGAACTGGTCGAGCAGCCGGTGGTCGCGGCCGATCTCGAGGGGATGGCGTGGATCACCGATCGGGTGAGCACGCCGATTCTGGCTGACGAGTCGGTGTACGGCATACGGGATCTGGTGGCGGTGATCCGGCACGGCGCGGCTGATCTGGTGAACGTGAAGCTCGCGAAGTGCGGCGGGCTCGGCCCGGCCCGGACGTTGCTGGAGCTGGCCCGGGAACACGGGATCGGCGCGATCGTGGGGTCGATGATGGAGAGCCACGTCGGGATCGGAGCGGCGGCCGCGCTGGTGGCGGCGTACCCGACTTCGGCGGTCAATGACCTGGACGCGGCATGGTGGCTGAAGGAGGCGCCGGTGGTCGGCGGAGTGCGGTACGAGGGCTCGGTGATCCACCTGCCGACGGCGGCTGGACTGGGCGTGGCAGGCTTGACCTCATGAGGTTAGTTTCTAACAAGGTTCCGGTGAGTACCGTATGGACTTCACCAGATGCACCGCGTGACATCGACGCGCCGGCGATCGCGGCCGAGCCTGATGTCGCCGCTTGGGCGAAGGCGATGGACACCGAGAGCCGCCTCGGTCTGCACGGTCGCACCTTGACCCAGTTGCTGTTCGGCGAGCCGGTTCTGGTGCGTTCTGAGCGCAATGGCTGGTCGGAGATCATCGCGCCGTGGCAGCCGTCGTCGGCCGACGACCTCGGTTATCCGGGGTGGGTTCCGTCGAGTCATCTCGGTGAACTGCCGAGCGCTGCGACCTCACCGGTGGCGGTGAAGGTGCCGACGGCTGAGCTTTTCTCCGAGCCGGGGACGGGGCATCTCAGCGATCTGTCGTTCGCGACGGTGCTGGCGTCGGTCGACCACGCTGACGGGTTCACCCGGGTGGCGCTGCCTGACGGCGCGTCGGGGTGGCTAGCTGACGAGGTACTGCGTGCGGTCGAATCTCCCGCCGTACCGGAGGACCGGATCGAGTTAGGTTCGCTCTTCCTGGGACTTGAGTACTTGTGGGGCGGTACTTCGACGTACGGGCTCGACTGCTCGGGTCTCGTCCACGCCGTCAGCCGGGTGCTCGGCCAGCGGGTGCCGCGTGACGCCCATGACCAGTGCGATGCGCTGGAGCAGATCCCCGTCGACGAGGTTCAGCCCGGTGATCTGTACTTCTTCGGTCGGCCTGGCCAGAAGGTGCACCACGTCGGCTTCGTCTCCCCCGAAGGCATGCTGCACGCCTCGGAGACCGGCAAACGCCTGGAGAACGAGCCACTGCTACCCGAACGCCGCACCACCCTGGTCGCCGCCGCTCGCCTTTGAATTCCTACAAAGAAACCGGCGCCCGATCCCCTGAAGGATCGAGCGCCGGTTTCTTTTGTGGCTAGGACTTCTTGGAGTCTGTCTGCTCCGGCGTCTGCAGGCCGTCGAGCTCGGCGCGGGTGACATCGTCCAGCCCGGCCGGGGTCTCGGCACCAGGAACAGTGTCGACCAGTCGGTCGGTGTCAGCCGGAGTCTCCGTGTCGGAGACCCGCGGCGGCGTGTTGCGGGACTTCAGCAGGCTCAGGACCGTGGTGATGCCGAGCGTCACGATGATGAAGCCGAGGGAGACCAGGATCGGGATCTCGGGCGCCCACTCGATGTGCTTGCCGCCATTGATGAAGGGCAGCTCGTTCTCGTGCATCGCGTGCAGGACCAGCTTGACGCCGATGAAGGCGAGCACGACCGACAGGCCGAGCGACAGGTAGACGAGTCGCCGCAGCAGGTCGCCGAGCAGGAAGTACAGCTGGCGCAGGCCCATCAGCGCGAAGACGTTGGCGGTGAAGACCAGGAACGGCTCCTGGGTCAGGCCGTAGATCGCCGGGATCGAGTCGAGCGCGAACAGCAGGTCCGTGGTACCGAGCGCGATGATGACGATCGCCATCGGGGTGACGAGGCGCTTGCCGTTCTGCATCACGGTCAGCTTGACGCCGTTGTACTCATCGGTCGCGTTCAGCCGCTTCTTGGCGAACCGGATGACCGCGTTCTCCTTGTAGTCCTCGTCGTCGTTCTCACCCTGCTTGGCCAGGTGGATCGCGGTGTAGACCAGGAACGCGCCGAACAGGTAGAAGACCCAGGAGAACTGGTTGATCGCGGCCGCGCCGACGGCGATGAAGATGCCGCGGAAGAACAGCGCCAGGATGATGCCGACCAGCAACGCGGTCTGCTGGTACTTCCTGGGCACCTGGAACCTGGCCATGATGATCAGGAAGATGAACAGGTTGTCGACGCTGAGGCTGTACTCCGTCAGCCAGCCGGCGAAGAACTCACCGGCGTACCGGCCGCCGGAGAAGACCCAGACCCCCAGGCCGAAGATGATCGCCAGGGAGATGTAGAAGATGATCGCGCGGGCCGATTCCTTGGTGGTCGGCTCGTGCGGGCGACGTCCGATGATGAAGACGTCGAAGGCCAGCAGGGCGAGCAGCACCCCGACGGTGATGTACCAGACGTAATCGGCAACGTGCACAGGAAACCTCCGGAGCGCAGACGAAAAGTGGACTCCGAAGGTCTCTTCCGCCTGGCTCGATCAGTCGAGCCTGGCCGGCGGCACCGGGCGCGGGGACGAACCCTTGACCGTGATGACGATACCGCCGCGAAAGGAATACTCCCCTTCAATGGCCCCATTCTGGCCGGTCGATGTCCATGTTTCCAAATCGAACCCGCCGATCGCACTTGTCGGAATGATCACGTCCTGCGATGGGAATACGTAACCTGAGTAGTCAGGTTGTATCGGATCGAGCTACGGCCGCTTCGCTTTCGGCAGCTTCGCGACGATCGTCTCGTACGACGTGTCGACGAGTTCGAGGATCTCCCCGTCGGGCACCGTTCCGCCCAGCCGGACGGTGTTCCAGCCGGATCTCCCGATGTACGCCGACTTCGTCACGTCCTCCGGATACGTCTCGACCAGCTCGTCGGCCTCCTCGCGGTTGCTGCCGCACTTGACGCCGACCGAGACCCCGGCGCCGAGGAACGCGAAGATCTTGTCCCCCACCTTCGCGACCACATCACCCTCCCACGGCTCGTCCTGCCAAGCCCCGGGCTTCGCCAGACAGTGCGCGAGCAACTCCACCCCGGTCAGCCTCATCACCCCAAAATACCCGCGGTGCAAGCTCAGCTGATGGTCTGGCCGCCGTCCGCGACGATCACGGCGCCGGTGACGAAACTGGCGCGAGGTGAGGCGAGGAACAGCGTGACCTCGGCGATCTCCTCCGGCGTACCGGCCCTGCCGAGCGGCCACGGCGCGCTGAACTGCCGGAATCCTTCCTCCGGCACCATTTCCAGCAGCTTGTCGGTCCGGATCATCCCGGCGCAGACGGCATTCACCCGGATCCCCGCCGGCCCGAACTCGACCGCCCACGACCTGGTCATCGACTCCAGGGCCGCCTTGCTGCCGCTGTATCCCGCGGCGATCGGCATCCCGATCTGCGCGCCGGTCGAGGACGTGTTGACGATCGCACTGCCCGAACTCATTCGCGGTGCGATGGCAGCCGTCAGGAAGTAGGCGCTCCGCAGGTTCACGTCGTACACCTGCTGGTACACCTCGGGCGTCAACGCGGCCGTCGGGACCATCGGGTAGAACCCGGCGTTGTTGATCAGAATGCCGACATCGCCGGCCACCTGCACCAACCGCTCGACCTCGGCCAACTCGCCCAGATCAGCAGCCTCGAAGGTGGCTCGCCCACCATCGGCCACGATCAGCTCGACGGTCTCCGCACCGAGCTCGGCCCGCCGTCCGGTGACGACGACCTCGGCGCCCGCAGCGGCGAGAGCACGCGCGATCGCCCGCCCGATTCCCGACGTGGCTCCGGTGACAAGGGCCCGCTGACCAGCCAGTTCCTGAGTATTCACCGGTTGAGCCTATGGTCGCCGCCGGCACGTCGTACCGACTCGCCGATCGCTCTAGCTGAAGTTCGCGGACGTACGCTCAGCAGCATGGTTTCCGTCGTGGTTGCTGCAATTCAGGCGGGGTCGGTGCTCTTCGACACTCCCGCGACGCTCGCGAAGGGTGAGCGCCTGATCCGCGAGGCCGCGGCGGGCGGAGCGCGGTTGGTGGTGCTGCCGGAGGCTTTCCTCGGCGGATATCCGAAGGGCGTCGACTTCGGCGTGACCGTCGGCTCGCGCACCGCCGAAGGCCGCGACCTCTTCCGCCGGTACCGTGAGGCGGCGATCGCCGTACCGGGTGCCGAGACCACGCGGCTCGCGGAGCTGTCCGGCCAGCTCGGCGTCGATCTGGTGATCGGCGTGATCGAACGTGACGGCGGCACGCTCTACTGCACCGCGTTGTTCTTCACCGCCGCCGACGGTCTGGTCGCCAAACACCGCAAGCTGCTGCCGACCGCCGCCGAGCGCTATCTCTGGGGCCAGGGCGACGGCTCCACGATGCCCGCGGTCCAAGCCGAGTACGGCGTACTCGGCGCGGCGATCTGCTGGGAGAACTACCTCCCGTTGTTCCGGCAGACCATGTACGCCAAGGGCGTCGACCTCTGGTGTGCGCCGACCGTCGACGATCGCGACCAGTGGCAGGCCACCATGCGGCACATCGCCCTCGAAGGCCGGTGTTTCGTGATCAGCGCGAACCAGTACCTGACCCGCGCCGACCTCCCGGCGGACGTCCACCCGGTCCAGGGCGACTCCCCCGACACCGTCCTCATCAACGGCGGCAGCACGATCGTCTCCCCGCTGGGCGACATCCTCGCCGGCCCAGCTCGCGGCGGCGAGGCCGTGCTGCTGGCCGAGCTCGACCTGACCGACCGGGACGGTTCGTTCCTCGACTTCGACCCGGTCGGCCACTACAGCCGGCCCGACATCTTCTCCCTCAGCGTCGACGAGACGCCGAGGGACACCGTTACTTGGCGCCCGCGTTGACCATCTGACGCAGCTCCTTCTTGAGCTCGGAGATCTCGTCCCGGTAGCGCGCAGCCACCTCGAACTGCAGCTCGGCCGCCGCGTTGTGCATCTGGTCGGTGAGTTGCTGGATCAGGTCGGCCAGATCCGAGGAAGGCAGACCGCCGGCCAGCTCCCGGGCCTTCTCGCCGGCCTTGAGCTTGCCGCCACCGGGCACCGGCGCTTTGCCGCGCGACTGGGTCCGGCCGTTCCCGAGCAGCTCGGCGGTGTCGGCGTCCTCGCGGGCGAGCATGTCGGTGATGTCGGCGATCTTCTTCCGCAGCGGTTGCGGGTCGACCCCGTGCTCGGTGTTGTACGCGACCTGGATCGCGCGCCGGCGGTTGGTCTCGTCGATCGCCAGCTCCATCGACGGAGTGATCTTGTCGGCGTACATGAACACCGCGCCCGACACGTTTCTTGCGGCTCGGCCGATCGTCTGGATCAGCGAACGACCCGAGCGCAGGAAGCCTTCCTTGTCGGCATCCAGGATCGCGACCAGCGACACCTCCGGCAGGTCGAGCCCCTCCCGTAGCAGGTTGATGCCGACCAGTACGTCGTACTCGCCCATCCGGAGCTCGCGGAGCAGCTCGACCCGGCGCAGGGTGTCGACCTCGCTGTGCAGGTAGCGGGTGCGGATGCCCATCTCCAGCAGGTAGTCGGTCAGGTCCTCCGACATCTTCTTGGTCAGGGTGGTGACCAGGACGCGCTCGTTCTTCTCCACCCGCAGCCGGATCTCGTGGATCAGGTCGTCGATCTGGCCCTTGGTCGGCTTCACGATCACCTCGGGATCGATCAGGCCCGTCGGCCGGATGATCTGCTCGACGTGGCCGTCCGACTTGTCCTGCTCGTACTGCCCCGGGGTCGCCGACAAGTAGACCGTCTGGCCGATCCGCTCCAGGAACTCCTCCCAGCGCAGCGGCCGGTTGTCCATCGCCGACGGCAGCCGGAACCCGTGCTCGACCAGGGTCCGCTTGCGGGACATGTCGCCCTCGTACATCCCGCCGATCTGCGGCACGGTGACGTGCGACTCGTCGATCACCAGCAGGAAGTCCTCGGGGAAGTAGTCCAGCAGGCAGTGCGGCGCCGTCCCGGGCTCGCGTCCGTCGGTGTGCCGGGAGTAGTTCTCGATCCCGGAGCAGGTGCCGATCTGGCGCATCATCTCGATGTCGTACGTCGTCCGCATCCGCAGCCGCTGGGCCTCCAGCAGTTGCCCGCCGCGCTCCAGCTCCGCCAGCCGGTCCGCCAGCTCGGCCTCGATGCTGGTGATCGCCCGCTCCATCTTCTCGGGCGCGGTCACGTAGTGCGTCGCGGCGCCGATGTAGAGCTCGGTCTCCTCGCTGAGGATCTCGCCGGTCAGCGGGTGCAGCGTCATCACCCGCTCGATCTCGTCCCCGAAGAACTCCACCCGGACGGCCAGCTCCTGGTAGACCGGGAACACCTCGAGCGTGTCGCCACGGACCCGGAAGGTGCCACGGGTGCCGGCCAGGTCGTTGCGCGCGTACTGCACGCCGACCAGCTTGCGGAGCAGACCGTCACGGTCCATCTCGTCGCCGACCTTCACGTGGATCATCCGGTTCAGGTACTCGTCGGCCGAGCCGAGACCGTAAATGCAGGACACGGTCGCGACCACGACGACGTCCCGCCGGGTCAGCAGCGACCAGGTAGCCGAGTGCCGGAGCCGCTCGACCTCCTCGTTGATCGAGGAGTCCTTCTCGATGTAGGTGTCCGTCTGCGGGACGTACGCCTCGGGCTGGTAGTAGTCGTAGTACGAGACGAAGTACTCGACCGCGTTCTCCGGGAAGAAGTGCCGCAGCTCGGTCGCGAACTGGGCCGCCAGCGTCTTGTTCGGCTGGAGGATCAGCATCGGCCGTTGGATCTTCTCGGCCAGCCAGGCCATCGTCGCCGTCTTACCCGTACCCGTGGCGCCCAGCAGCACCACGTTCTGCTCGCCGGCGTTGATCCGGCGCTCGAGCTCGGCGATCGCGGCCGGCTGGTCGCCGGCCGGATCGAAGTCGGACACGACCTTGAGGGGCGCGACCATACGCTGGAGATCGGTGACCTGTCTCATGACAACCACCGTACGACCCTGCTCCGACAGTTTCCGAATATCCGCCCACAGCGGACCTCCGGAACCTGTGCGGGCCGGTTACAGGTAGCTCTTGATCACCGAGTTGTTCATCGCGATCAGCTCGTTCACCCGGCGATCGTAGACCCGCGACTCCAGCCCGGCGTCGGTCGCGGTGACCTGGCCGAACTTGTCCTGGTACGCCGTCACGAAGCCCTTGAACGGCAGCAGCTTGCCGCTCTTCGACGGGACGTCGGCGGTGTAGTTGATCGAGTAGCAGGACTTCAGCACGTCGGTCTGGCAGTCGACCATGACGCCCTTGCCGATCCGGACGTTCTTGAACCCGTTCGACTCGATGTCCACCAGGTGCTCGGCGAACCCCTTCGCGTCGTACAGGGTGGTCTGCCGGACCCAGAAGTACCCGTCGATGAAGCCGCGGTGGTTGAACTCCTGCAGGATCCAGTACTTGCCGGAGATGGTCTTGTCCGGTCCCTGCAGCCACCCCTTGGCCGGCGTGAACCAGACGCCCTTGCCGACCTCGACCCCGACGTCGTTCGGGCCCTTGGCCTTCGGCGCCTCGGTCGGCTCCGGGGTGTACATGGTGCCGATCGGGTCCGGCGTCACCTTGTCGTCGGGCCTCGCGACCGGGGTGTTGCTGTCCTTGCCGCCGCCACCGGTGACGAGGAGCACGACGCCGACCGCGATCAGCAGCACCGCGAGCACGGCGCCACCCATCACGATCCACGGCGTCTTCGACGACTTGGCCGGGGACCGGAACTGCGGTCCGGCCGGACCGGGACCCCAACCACCTGGCGCCGGTGGTTGCTGCGGAGCTCCGTACTGCTGACTCATGATCGCCCCTCGCGGTGTGTCATGGGATTAGGCGGTGTGTGATCGGACATCAGAGGCTGTCGATGACGGATTTCTTCATCGGGCCCAGGGCGGCGTCGGCGGTCGGCGCGAAGTCGTTCCGGGTCCGGTAGTCCAGCGCGGTGACGACGCCGTCCTTGCGCCGGTACGCCTCCACCTCGCCCTTGACCGCGACGCCCTGGACCGGGGTGGAGGTGTAGGAGATCGCAACGCACTCCACCAAGACGTCCTTGGGGCAGTCCAGGTTCCGTACGTTACCGAGCTGGGCGATCTCCTTGTCGGTCTCGCCCTCGACGATGCCGACCGCGAACGCGCTCGCGGTGACGTTCTGCTTCTGCCGGACCCAGAACCAGGCGCGCGGCTCCCCGGTCGGCGAGTAGGCGGCGACCTGCTTGCCGTTGGTCTCCTTCGCCACCAGGGTCCAGCCGGCAGCCGGTACGAATGAGACGCCGAACTGGACGGGCAACGCACCCGCCGGAGGCGTGTACGACGCAGTGGCGCTGGGACTCGGCGTCTGGGCCGGACCAGGATCGGCCTTGTCGTCTCCCCCGGTCAGCAGGACCAGGGCGACGGCGACGAGCACCACGACCAGTAGTCCGGCAGCGATGGGGATGACGATCGGTGGGAGCTTGAAGCCCTTCTTGACCGGCTCGGGCCGTCGTAGCGACGGCGGCCCGACCTTGTCGCCCCAAGCAGCGCCACTCTCAGTAGCCCCACCCTGTACTCCGGTGCCGCCCGCCGCTTTACTACCGGCCGCAACACCGGCCGAACCCCAGGTGGAAGGCGCGGAGCCCGCAGTACCGGGAGCAGGGTCGCTCTTGGCCCCGGTGCCAGGTGTAGCGGCGTCCGGGGTGTCCCAAGGCGAAGGTGGCCGCGCTGGCACCTCCAGGGACCACGGGGACGGCGGCAGCTCGGCCTCCGGTGTGGCGGCCTCCTCCTCGCCGTCGGCGTCGGTCTTCCGCACCCAGGGGTTGCTGGGGCCCTCGTTCTTGTCGCGCTTACCGTTCACTGGCTCTTGATCACCGATTCCAGCATCGCTGTGACGTCCTTCTGGGAGGTCGTGACCTTATCCTTGCGGCCGTACACCCGGAACACCGTGAGCACGCCGTCGTTCCGCTCGATCACGCCGACCAGACCGACGACCTGCAGGGTGCCGTTCTGGTTGGTCGAGGTCGCACTGTAACCCTGCGACGTCATGTACTTGACGTTGCCGTTGGGCGGGCTCGCCTCGGCGGGCGTGTTCGTCTTGACCTGGGTGAGGCCTTTCGTCTCGGCCTTCAGCAGCTGCGGCAGCAGGCCCTTGGGGGTTTCGCCCGCGTTCGGCTTGACCACCTGGAGCATGATGTACGCCTCGCCGGCCTTGAGCAGGTAGACGCCGTCGAACTTCTCCAGCGACTTGCGCAGGTAGCCCGGCTGCGGCTTCACGTAGATGCCCTCGCCGACCTCGATGCCCTCGTCGGCCGCCGGCGTGCTCGGCTCACCACTGGGTTCGGTGGTGGGCTCGCCGGTCGGCTGGGTGGTGGTCGGGGTGGGTGGCGGGGGCTGGACCTTCTTGTCGTCGCCGCCGAACAGCAGCGCCAGCACGACACCGACAACCACTACCGCGGCGAGACCTCCGCCGGCGAGCAGCAGGATCTTGTTGGGTCCTTTGCCGCGGTTGGCGCCGCCGTACTGCGGGCCTTGGCCCCACTGCTGCTGTCCCGGGTACTGCTGAGCCGGGTAGCCCTGCTGCGGGTAGCCCGCCGGAGGCTGCTGCCCGGGGTACGCCGGTGGCTGCTGCCCCGGGTATGCGGGCGGCTGCTGACCGGGGTACTGCTGGGGCTGCCCCTGCTGAGGCGGACCCGGATAAGGCGGTTGCCCCTGCGGCGGACCTTGCGGAGGCCGTCCCTGCGCAGGCGGACCCTGCGGCGGCGGTCCCTGGTACGGCGGTTGCCCAGGCTGCCCAGGACCCGGTTGCCCGTACCCGGGCGGCGGCCCCTGCGGCGGCCGACCGTAAGGCGGCTGCTGCCCGGCCTGCCCCGGCTGGCCCTGCCCGGGCTGCCCGTGACCCGGCTGCCCGTACCCCGGCTGGCCTCCGCGACCCGGCTGGCCCCCGTACGGCGGTTGACCCGGCCGGCCGTCTGGGCCGCCCTGCCCACCTTGGCCGTACGGCGGTTGCTGGTTGCTCATCCCTGCGTCTCCCCAGTGATCCCGTCGAAGCCGGCGGCCGGAACACTCCCCTGCGCTGCGACGCCACGCTCGGACTTCGGCACCGAGCGCACCGAGTTCCCGCAGGCCGAGCAGAAGTCGGAGTGCGGCAGCAGCGGCATCTCGCAGCGCGAGCAGAACGCCAGCTCGCCGGAAGCGTGGTTGGAGCCACCGCGGGCGGCGGACTCGAGGGCCGCTTCGAGCAGTCCCTTGTGCAGCACCGTCCGGACCAGAATGATCAGCGCGCCGAGCAGCACCAGACCCCAGACCACGCCGAGGATCGCGCCGATGGTCGAGCCGCGCCCGCCGACGAAGCCGAGCAGGTAGACACCACCCTGGAACACCGCGTTGACGACCATCGCCTGCAGCAGCCCGAAGACCCAGCGGGCCGTGAAGCCGTCGTACTTCTCGCCCAGGCCGGAGAACTCCGCGACCGCGAGACCCGTCGCCGAGCCGTAGATCAGCGGCTTGACGAAGCCCTGCAGCAACACGATGGAGATCCAGGTGCCGGCGCTGCTGCCCGGTCCGGCGAAGCCGCCGCTGATCCAGCCCCAGTGCAGCACGAGCGTCTCGAAGCAGGCGAAGCCGACACCGGCGACCACGCCGAAGGTGAAGCCGTCCATCAGGTCGTCGTACCGGGGCCGGGAGGCCAGGTAGATCGGGCCGATCTGCCGGATCAACTCCGACACCACCGGGACCAGCAGCATCAGGATCAGCAGGTCCCGCCCGGACGGGCCGCTCGGGTTGCTGCCGACCAGGTCGGTGGTCAGGCTGACCAGGTCCGACCAGAACCAGGTGAACACCGCCGCCAGGACGCCGGTCAGCACGAAGGCGGCCGCGACGACCGGGACCGGCTCGTCCTCCCACAGGTTCACGTCGTAGATGTAGAGGATGTAGACGATCGGGATGGCGAAGGCGGCCAGCATGATCGCGACCGGCAGCGCGCCCAGCGCGGCCGTCACCACGGTCAGCAGCAGGGCGACGCCCAGGGCGACCTTGTAGGTGTACGGCTGGCGGCCCGCGCCCTGCGGCATGATCGTCGAGACCAGCTTGAACGAGGCCACCGGTTCGTCCGGCCGGGCCGCGTAGGCCTTCTTGCGCCCGGCGTCCGCGGACTGCAGGTCGTTGCCACAGCGGTGGCAGAAATGCGAGACCTCGGGGACGTCAGAGCTACAGCGCGGACACTCCACGCCATCCTCCCAACCTTGGGCTTACGGACCGGCGCGGGGGCGCGCCGAGGGATGGTCAGGTCGGCCGGGCAGCCGCCCGGCGAACAGGTGAGATTCTTGTACAGCTCGACCCGGATTCATCATTTCCTGGCCAAGGGTCACCTTTTCGTGTCCAGAACGTGCCCTGAAACACGCCCGTACGCCGCTCTGCGAGGCCCCTCCGGTACGCCGTACCGGTCAGCCGGCGCGCTCCGCCAACGTCGGCCACAACTCGTCGATCCGGGCGTCCAGCTCCGCGATGCCGCCCGAGTTGTCGACCACCAGGTCCGCCACCGCCAGCCGCTGTTCCCGGGTCGCCTGACTCGCGATCCGGGCCTTCGCTTCCTCTTCAGTCATGCCACGGTCCCGGGTCAGCCGCTCGACCTGGATCTCCTGCGGCACGTCGACCACGAGCACCAGCTCGAACTTGTCCCCCTGCCCGGTCTCCACCAGCAAGGGAATGTCGTGCACCACCACGGAGCCGGCCGGCGCAGCGGCCTCGATCTCGGCAGCGCGTGCCCGCACCCGCGGATGGATGATCGCCTCCAGCTTCCGCCGGGCCACCTCGTCCCCGAACACGATCCGCCCGACCGCCGGCCGATCCAGCTCCCCCTCGGGCGTCAGCACGTCCCCGAACGCCTCGACCACCTCGGCCAGCCCATCGGTGCCCCGCGCAACCACTTCCCGGGCGAGCAGATCCGAGTCGATCACGACGGCGCCTCTGGCAGCCAGCCGTGACGACACCGAACTCTTCCCCGACCCGATACCTCCGGTCAATCCGACTCTCAGCACACCAGCACCCTACCCAGGGCGCCGAGCCGGTCAGCCTCGATAGGTGTAGTACGCGGAGACCAGCGGGTGATCGGACCAGCGCCGCTCCTCGAAGGTGCGATCGACCTCCCAGCCGGCGAAGCCGATGTTGCCGGCCCCGAAGATCCAGTCGACGCCGCCGTAGCCCGAGGCGGGGCAACTGCCGTCCGGGTTGGCTTGATAGCCAGTGGCGGCCTTGGTCAGCCCGTTCGTGGTGAAGAAGCAGGCGGCCCCGACGTTCTCGTTCAGGTCGCCGACCATCAGCACGTGCTGGTAGTTCTGCTTCAGGTCGTTCAGCTTCTGCCGTTCGAGCTTGCGGATCTCCTCGCGCCACTCGCGGTTCTCCGCACCGGACGGGTTGTGCACGCTCATCACCACCACCCGCTTGCCGTTCAGCTTGCTCTCCAGCAGCACGATCGGCAGGTGCAGCGCCCGGTGGTTGCCGACCTTGGCGTGCAACTGCCAGGCGGTGACCTGGCTCCAGGCCTGGTCCTTCCACATGATCGCGTTGCCGGTGAAGTTCCCACCCGGGAGCTCGGTGTTGGCGTCGGCCCGGAACAGCTTCCAGCCGCCGTCGTTGCGGACCACCTCGGCCTGCGGCGTCTCGAACTCCTGCAGGCCGACGATTCCGATCTGCTTCGACTCGATCCGGGTCAGCGAGTCGCGCATCCGGACCCGGCCGTCGATCCCGGCGCCACCCTCGGTGAGGTGCCAGCCCTTCACGTTGTAACTGGCGACCCGGACATCAGGCGCCGCGAGCGTGGCGGCGTCAGCAGGCAGGCTGCCGAGTGCCAGCGTCGTACAGACAGTCAGTACTGCGGCCAGCAGGCCAGGGCGAAGGCTCATCGGCGCAGTACAACACAGACGAGACCCCCGCACCCAGTACTCGGGTGCGGGGGTCTCGGTAATGCCTAGCGAACAACTACAGGCTGGATCAGCCCTGGCCGGTCAGCTTCTCGCGGAGAGCCTGCAGTGCCTCGTCGGAAGCAAGCGCGCCCTCGACGGGAGCGTCGTCCTTCGGCTCCGCGGCAGACGAGTACGTGGAGGCCTCGCCGGCCTCGACGTCCGCCGTCTTGGCGTCCTCGATCTGCTTCTTGTGGGCCTCCCAGCGCGTGTGGGCCTCGGCGTACTGCCGCTCCCACTCCTCGCGCTGGGTGTCGAAGCCCTCGAGCCACTCGCCGGTCTCGGGGTCGAACCCGTCCGGGTAGATGTAGTTGCCTTCCTTGTCGTACGTCGCCGCCATGCCGTAGAGCGTGGGGTCGAAGTCGTCCGACACGGGGTCGACACCCTCGTTGGCCTGCTTCAGGGACAGCGAGATCCGGCGACGCTCGAGATCGATGTCGATGATCTTGACCATCACGTCGTCGTTGACCTGGACGACCTGCTCCGGGATCTCGACGTGACGCTCGGCGAGCTCGGAGATGTGCACCAGGCCCTCGATGCCCTCTTCCACCCGGACGAACGCACCGAACGGCACCAGCTTGGTGACCTTGCCGGGCACGATCTGACCCATCTGGTGGGTCCGGGCGAACTGCTGCCACGGGTCTTCCTGGGTCGCCTTGAGCGACAGGGAGACGCGCTCGCGCTCCATGTCGACGTCCAGCACCTCGACCGTGACCTCCTGGCCGACCTCGACCACCTCGGTCGGGTGGTCGATGTGCTTCCAGGACAGCTCGGAGACGTGCACCAGACCGTCGACGCCGCCGAGGTCCACGAACGCGCCGAAGTTGACGATCGAGGAGACGACACCCTTGCGGATCTGGCCCTTCTGCAGCTGGGTGAGGAAGTTCATCCGCACCTCGGACTGCGTCTGCTCCAGCCACGCGCGACGCGACAGAACCACGTTGTTGCGGTTCTTGTCGAGCTCGATGATCTTGGCCTCGATCTCCTGGCCGACGTACGGCTGGAGGTCGCGGACCCGGCGCATCTCGACGAGCGAGGCCGGCAGGAAGCCGCGGAGGCCGATGTCCAGGATGAGTCCACCCTTGACGACCTCGATGACGGTACCGGTGACGACGCCGTCCTCTTCCTTGATCTTCTCGATCGTGCCCCAGGCCTTCTCGTACTGGGCGCGCTTCTTGGAGAGGATCAGGCGGCCTTCTTTGTCCTCCTTCTGGAGAACCAGGGCCTCGACGTGGTCGCCGACCTTGACGACCTCGTTCGGGTCGACGTCGTGCTTGATCGACAGCTCGCGCGACGGGATGACGCCTTCGGTCTTGTAACCGATGTCGAGGAGAACCTCGTCCCGGTCGACCTTGACGATGGTCCCCTCAACGATGTCGCCGTCGTTGAAGTACTTGATGGTCAGATCGATCGCCGCGAGGAAGTCTTCCTCCGACCCGATGTCATTGACCGCTACCTGCGGGGTGATGCGTACTGCGGGGTCGAGAGGTGCCTCGATGCTGGCCGTCATGTGGTGGGTTGCTCCGTGGGCTGATGGTGTCGTACGGGTGCACCCGGGCCGTTGGATCGCATCAGAAGCGCTGGATTACCTGAACAGGACAGAATCACCACCGACTGCTGCGAGCACGAGCCTGCTCCGTCCGAGGTCGCGCGGGCCCATAGCGCATCTCACAGAATACGTGCATCGGCTCGGGCACGGCAACCCGGGGCACCCGGTAGCGACCGGCCGCCCGCCGAGGTGTCCCGACGTGCCACTGATCTCAATGTACGACGCCCTGATCCGGACGGCCGCCCGCAAGGTCGCCCGTGTCGCAGATCCGCTTGATCAACGCGTTCGCGGCCGCTGCCACCGGGTTCGCGGCAGGCCGCGAAGCCAGGTCGATCAGCGCCCACAGATCAGCCGCCCGGGCGCGCTCGACCAACCGGTCACCGAGGTCGAACCCAGCCCGTACAACGCCGAGCACCGCCCCGGCCAGCACCGGATCGGCACAGAACCTCAGCAGATTCCCCAGATCCGCGTACGGCGATCCCGCGTGCGCGAACTCCCAGTCGATCAGCCCGGTGATCCGCGCCGTCGCCGGATCGACCAGCAGGTTCTTCGGATTGAAGTCACTGTGCACCAGACAGATCCGGTCCACGCCGCTCTCGGCGAGCTCCTCCGCCTGGTCGATCACGCCTTCGAACCGCTCACCCTGCTCGCGGGTCAGCCCGATCCCCTCGGCATTGGCGCGGAAGAAGTCCTCCAACCCGCCAACTCCGAACGGCGAGATCACCAGCTCACGCCCGACGAAGTCACCGAAGTTCAGGAACGGCATCCCGCTCAACAGCACCAGGAGCTCACCGAGCTGCTCCCCCACCACCTGACGCTCACCGTCACCTGCCGTCTCGAGGTACGTCTCCAGGTTCACCCCGGGCAGCCGCTCGTACAGGACATAAGGAGGAGCCCCATCGCCCGCGGCCTCGGGCATCGCGTCGAGCACTCGCGGCACCGGCAGCAATCCGCGCACCAGCCGCATCAGCGACAAGTCGACCGCTGCCCGCTCTGGGCGCTTGCCATAAAGCTTCAGTACCGCGTCCTCGCCACCCGCGCTCACGGCGAAGGTCTCGCCGCCGTAGCCACCGGTCAGCGGCACCGCACTGGCCGCGATCGCGCCGAATCCATCCATGCCGCGCATCCTGCCGCACCCCGCCGACATCCCCAGCACAGGCAGCGGGGCCGCCACGCACTCACCGGATGAGCGTGGCGACCCCGACAGCCGGCTAGGCCTTGGTCGGCGCAGCGAGTCCGGCGGCAGCAAGGACCGTCGGTACTGCGTTGCGCAGGCCGGCCGCGTTCGGGTGCAGCGGCACCAGACCGTTCGTCGTCACACTCGGGATCAGGCCCTCGATCCACCGCGTGCCCGCGCCCTTGCACATGTCGTGCCCGACACTCGGCGTCGCCAGGTCGACGTACGTCGCACCGTGCGCGGCCGCCTGCTCAGCCATCCGGACGTTCAGCCGGGTCAGCGCAGCCTGCAGGTAGTCGGCGTCCTGGCTCCAGACCGGGACGACCGGCCAGCAACCGCCCTTCTTGATCCCGGTCGGGTAGCCGACCATCAGGATCTTCGCGTGCGGCGCCCGCGACCGGATCTGCTGGATCACCGTGCCGTACGTCGGCGCGAACGCGTCGATCTTCTGCGCGAGCTTGTCCACCCCGCCGGCCGTGTTGGCCGCCTTGCAGGACTTGCCGAGCCCCTCCGGCAGCAGGTTCACGCAGGAGACCGCGAGGCCGACCAGCCCGATGTCGTTGCCGCCGATCCCGACCGTGACCAAGGTGGTGTCCGCGCTCAGTGCGTCGTACTGCGGTGCCGCCGTGCCGAGCACGATGCCTGGCTGCGGGCTCGCGAAGTGCGTGGTGGTGGCGCCGCCGCAGGTCACGTCGCGGAACGTCGCGGGGTTGACCTGCCGGGCGATCAGGGACGCGTAGTTGACGCCGGACCGCGCACAGGTGAGGAGTTCCTTCGCCGGCAGCACGAGCGAACCGGCCGCGAACGAGTCACCCATCGCCACGTAGACGAGCGGTGGCGCCGTGGTGGTCGTAGTGGCCGCCTGGGCCGTGATCGGGCCGGCGACGAGCAGGCCGGTGGCCGCCAGTACTCCGGCCATTCGCGCACGTACTGATCTCTTCTGCATGCTGCCCGCCTTTGGACGTTAAGTGACTGATCGGTAACAGTTTGCGTGCGAGACAGCTTGAAGAAAACTCACCTTTTCGGCAAGGCCTCGGCGCCGATCACTTTCTGTTGGATTATTAACGATACTGCGGTAGCGTAAATGGCATGACACGCGGCAGACCGCGGGACACCGCGATCGAGGGCAAGGTGCTCGCGGCTGCGGCCGAGGAGCTCCGCCAGGGCGGGTACGACGGGCTGTCGATCGACCGGGTCGCCGAGCGGGCCGGGGTCGCGAAGACCACGCTGTACCGGCGCTGGGCCTCCAAGGCCGAGCTGGTGGTCGCGCTGATCGGCAACCTGCGCCAGGACGTCCCCTTCGAGCCGTCCGGCGATCCGCGCCGCGATCTGACCGAGCTCGTCACCGCCATCGCCGCCACGCTCACCGCGACGCCGACCACGCTGATCGCCGACCTGGCGGCCGCCGCTGCTCGCGAGCCGCGCGTCGGCGAGAGCGTCCGCGCGCTGTGGGCCGAGCGCCACCGAGCCGTGACCGCGGTGGTCGCTCATGCGCAGGAGGCCGGCCTGGTCCTCAGCCACGTCTCCCCCGCAGTACTGGTCGACCAGTTGGTCGGCCCGCTCTACTACCGGCTCCTGGTCACCGGCGAGCCGTTGTCCCCCGACTACGCGAGGACGCTCGTGCGCAGCGTTCTCGGTCCTGAGGAGTCCTGATGACCATCGCCACCAAGTCCCCCGTACGCCGTCGCCTGCTCACCGCACTCGGCGCTGTCGCCGTGCTCCTGATCGGGTACTGCGTCTACGCGATCGCCCACACCACCGTGCTGCGCACCGAGATCGAGGTGGACGCGTCGCCCGATCAGGTGTGGAAGGTGCTGGCCGACCGGGCGGCGTACCCGGAGTGGAATCCGTTCATCGTGTCGTCGACCGGCGAGTTGAAGACCGGCGCGGTGATCACCAACGTGCTGAGGGACACCAACGGGAAGCTGACCACCTTCACGCCTGAGCTGCTGGCGGTCGAGCCGGGCAAGGAGCTGCGGTGGATCGGGAGGATCTCGCCCGGGTTGGTGTTCGACGGTGAGCACTCGTTCCGGATCGAGGCGCTGGCCGGTGGGCGCTCGCGGTTGATCCAGGAGGAGAGGTTCAACGGTGTCGCGGTGCCGTTCACGGTGTCGATGCTGAACGAGACGATCAAGCCGCAGTTCGAGGCGATGAACCGCGCGCTCGCCGAGCGGGCCGCCGGATAGGGTGACCGGGTGGTCGAGCCGCAGCGGGTTGAACTGACGGAGCCTGAGACTTCGAAGGCGAGTCGGACGTACTGGGACTCGGCGGCTGAGGAGTATCTCGAGGAGCACGGCGAGTTCCTCGGGGACGACCGCTTCATCTGGTGCCCCGAGGGCATCGACGAAGCCGATGCCCAGCTGCTCGGCCCGGTGCGCGGCAAGCGGATTCTCGAGGTCGGCTGCGGCGCGGCTCAGTGTTCGCGCTGGCTGATCGGCCAGCAGGCGAAGTCAGTGGTTGCCTTCGACATCTCGGTCGAGCAGCTCAGGCTCGGCAAGCAGCTCGACCAGCGCACCGGCACCGCGGTACGGACGATCGCTGCCGATGCCGTCGCGATTCCGTTCCAGGACGGCGCTTTCGACATCGCCTGCTCGGCGTTCGGCGCGCTGCCGTTCGTCGCCGACGCGGAGGCCGCGCTGACCGAGATCGCCCGGACGCTCAAGCCGGGCGGACTGCTCGTCTTCTCCGTCACGCACCCGATCCGCTGGAGCATGCCGGACGACCCGTCCCCGGCCGGACTGAAGATCACCCAGTCGTACTTCGACCGCACCCCGTACGTCGAGGTCGATGCCCAGGGCACCGCGGTCTACGCCGAGCACCACCGCACCACCGGCGACTGGATCCGCGCCCTGACGAGCGCCGGGTTCGTCATCGACGACCTGCTCGAACCCGAGTGGCCGGCCGGCCACGATCAGGTCTGGGGCGGCTGGGGACCAGACCGCGGCCGGCTGATTCCCGGTACCGCGATCTGGTCGGCCCACAAGCGCTAGTCCGACTCTTCTTCCGACCTGGCCCGGGTCGCGGTGGCCGGCTGCCACACCTGGCGGAAGGCGACCAGACCCAGCAACAGCAGCCCGATGATCAGCGAGATCAGCGGCACCCAGAAGCCGATCAGGTGCAGCTGGCCGGCCTTCGCCTTGTAGCCGCCCTCTTCGACGCCGTCTTCCTTGGCGCCCTCGACGTTCTTCTTCACGGTCGCGTCGTTGTAGGCGATCGTCACCTCGGTGGCGGTCAGCCGCGGCTCGTCGTTGATCTCGAGCGCGGCGAGCTGCTTCTCCTCACCCTTGATGATCGCGCCGGTGACCGGCTCGATCCACAGCGTCCGGGTGTTCTGGTAGGTGCGGTCCACCGGCACGGCGGCCTGGGCCGGCTCGCCGACCAGCTTGCCCGGCAGCTCCAGCTGCTTGGCCTGCACCAGCTTCTGCTTCGGGATCACCTGCTCGAACTTGTAGACCTTCAGCCCGTACAGCTTGTCCTCGCCCTTGTACTGGATCGGGAACGCCTTGCGGGTGGTGGTGTCCCAGAACTTGTACTCCTTCTTCTCCGTCCCGAACGGGAACTTCAGCACCAGTCCCTCGTGCCCGCGGAAGAGGTCGGAGCCACCGTCCTTCAGGGTCAGCCGGTCGCTCTTGGCCAGCGTGGTGGAGATGTACTCACCCGTGTCGGGGTCGTCCCAGCGCACCGCCTCGCCGGTGTGGGCGTCCAGCACGACCCGCTCCTGGACGAAGCTCAGCGGCGCGTCGTCGGTGTTCGACGGGTCGTCGGGGAACGTGTAGTTCGGCCGATCGGCAGTCACCACCGCGGTGTCGAAGACGACCACCTTGCGGTTCAGCTTCTTGCTGATCTCCTCGGCCGCCGTCACGTCGCCGCGGACCGTGCGCTTTGCCTCGAGCGTCTGGTTTTCCTTCTTGGCCAGTTCCTTGGCGCTGAAGAAGGTCGCGTTCGGTCCCGCTGACACGGTGTGCGCGACCTGATCCGCAGGTGCCACCGCCAACGTCGGATACGCGTAGAACTTGGCCAATGCCGCGATCCCCACAAAGAAGATCCCGAGTGCGATCACCAGCACACGACTGCGATTCCCCACAACAACCCCTCCCGGTCTGTCCGCGGGACGCTACCAGCGAGTAGGTGCCTTGAACAGAGAGGAGTGGCGAGAAAATCCAGCAGTGGCCGAACTGTCATATAGTCCGGCCACATGAGCACGTTCTGGGGGGCGTCCGGGCAGCTGAGGCCTGCACCGGCAGAGACGGTACTACGGGTCGTGGTGGTGGCGATCGCGGCCGTCCAGTCCGTCGTGCTCGGCGTGCTGGCGCGACGCGGCTCCTGGCTCAGCGACGACCTCGAGTTCCTGGTCCAGGGCGGCAAGGGCTTCGCGCCGGGCGAGCTGCTCACCCCGGTCAACGACCACATCGCCCCCGGCCTGCGGTTCGTCTACGCGGTCTTCGCCCAACTGGCTCCGCTGAACTACGACCTGACCGTTGCCTGGCGCGTCCTGATGCAGGCTCTTGCGATCGCCCTGCTGGGCTTCCTGCTGATTCGCCTGCTGGGCAGCAGTTGGTGGGTGGTGACCGGCACGGTGCTCTACGCCCTCACCCCGCTCAGCATGCCGTCGTTCATGTCGCTGTCGAGCGCGGTCAACAACCTTCCCGCTCATGTCTTCGGCCTGCTGGTCCTGCACGCCGTCCTCGACTGGTACGCCGGCAACCGCCGCCGAGCGGTTGCCTACGGCCCCCTCGCGCTGCTGATCTCGTTGACCTGCTGGGAGAAGTCGGGTCTGATCATGGCGACCGCGATCGCCCTGGCCCTCTACCTGCGCAAGGTCCCGCTGCGTGAGTGGCTGCGGCAGAGCTGGCCGCTCGGCGCGGCGTTCGCAGTACCGGTCGTTGCCTTTGGCGTGCTCTATCTGACCAACGGGAACCCTTCGAACGGCAAGCTGCCCGGCCTCGGCGATCTGGCCGACCTGGCTTGGCGTTCGTTCGCAGTACCGGTTGGGGCGCTGGCCGGTGGGCCCTGGCGGTGGACTCCGGTCGCCGTGCCGTTCGGGTTGACCGATGCCCCCGCTGCGGCTGTCGCGGTCGGGCTGGTCGCACTGGCCGTCCTGCTCGCCATCGCATGGCGGATCGACCGGCGAGCCCTGCTGCTGTGGGGATCCCTGCTCGTCTATGTACTGACAACCTGGCTGCTGGTGGCGTACGGGCGGTTCGAATCGTTCGGCGCGGTCTTCGTCCTGCACTACCACTACTGGTCGGACATCTCGATCCCGTTGACCCTCGCCGTCGTGCTGACCTTGCGGTCGTTCAGACCACGACTGAAGCCGGCCCCTGTGGCCGCCGCCGTTGCCTGCTGCCTGGTCGCGTGGACCGCTGGGATCGTCGTCTCGGACACCGGCTTCGCCCGGCTCTGGGGCCAGAACCCCGCCACCGCGTACTTCGCCAACCTCACCGCCGATCTCAAGGCAGCCGGCCCCTCGGTGAACCTGTGGGACGTCTCGATGCCCGCGACGATCTCCACCATCCTCGCCGAGGACAGCCGAGTCTCCCCCGTACTACGAACCGCCGGCATCCCCTTCCGCCTGCAAGGCCCCGGCAACCCCTACACTGTCTCCGACTCCGGCCACCTCCAGCCGGCCGAGCTGGTCGTCTGGGCCAAGACGAACACCCCGGGCAACTGCAAGACCAAGCTGCAGGGCACCACACCGCTGACGCAGCCACTCCAGGCCCTTCAGCAGTACGACGAATCCCGCTGGTTCGCCAAGTTGCCCTACAGCTCCCAGCGCGAGGTCCGCGTCGTGGTCGAGCTGATCGATGCCGACGGCAAGGTGGTGGCGATGCCGACACCGGCCGAGCCCTGGCCGAGCAGCACCCTGGCCAACCTGTACTTCGGGCCGTCCGCGCCGATCCGGGCGACCGCCGTCCGGCTGCGCACGCTGGACCCGGCGGCTACCGTCTGCCTGGGTGATTTCGAGCTCGGCCTACTCAAGGGGACTTGATGAGACGGATGAGGTTCCCGGCCCTCGACGGGCTGCGCGCGATCGGCGCTCTCGCCGTGCTGACGACCCACGTCGGCTTCCAGAGCGGTGACGCGCTGAACGGCCCGTTCGCGGGGTTGCTGTCCCGGATGGACATCGGCGTCGCGATCTTCTTCGCGATCTCCGGCTTCCTGCTCTACCGGCCGCACGCCGTTGCCTGGTTCGAGGAGACCGACCCGCCGCTGTTGCTGCCCTACCTGCGGAACCGGGCGCTGCGCATCCTGCCTGCGCTCTGGGTCGCCGTAGTACTCGCTGCTGTCCTGGTGCCCAACGGTGAAGCCGTCAGCTGGGTGCACTACCTCCACCACGCCACCTTCACCCAGATCTACGTCGCAGGGCCTACGGTGCTCGGCCTGACCCAGCTGTGGAGCCTCGCGACCGAGGTGGCGTTCTACCTGCTGCTGCCGTTCCTCGCGAAGCTGCTGACCAGCTACGAGCGGCCGACCAGGCGCGGCGTGCGTTGGCGGCTGGCAGTGCTGTTCGGCTTCACGCTGCTCGGCCCGATCTGGATGGGCTCCGTCACTGCGACCGAGCAAGCCCGAGCCGGGCTCTGGCTGCCGGGCTACATCGGCTGGTTCGCGGTCGGCATGGGCCTCGCGCTGTGGCAGGTTGCCCGGGCCAGCGGCCGGCTCGGCCCGTCAATCCTGGACACCCTCACCAAGATCCCCGGCACCGTCTGGGGAATCGCGATCGCGCTGTTCCTGCTCGCGGCCAGCCCGATCGCCGGCCCGTACAACCTGAACCTGCCGACTGTCGGCCAGGCGGTCCTGAAGAACCTGCTCTACACCGGGATCGCCGCCTGTGTGGTGTTCCCGGCGATCACGCCGACCCGGCGTACGGTCGCGATCCTGGGCGGCAAGGTCGGTCACTTCGCCGGCGACATCTCGTACGGCGTCTTCGTCTACCACCTGATCGTGCTGAGCCTGGTCCAGCACCTGTTCGGCCAGACCCTGTTCGGCGGCCGTTTCGCGGTGCTGTTCTGGCCGACCCTGGCCGCGTCGATCGCGGTGGCCGCGGCCAGCTACTACGGGATGGAGCGCCCGATCATGCGCCGGGGACGGCGGGACCGCAGCTACGACGTCTCGGGCGTCGGCCGGGACAGCAGCGCCAACGCGCAGCCGAAGAGGATCGACGACTGGACCAAGCCGGAGGTCAGGCCGGCTCCCCCGGCCGGCCAGGGCTGAACCGCAGCCACCAGCGATCCGAGCAGGACCACACCGACCACGACTGCGATCAGTTCCAGCCTGCGCCCGTCCAGGAACCAGGCCAGCACGGCCGCGACCAGGGTGGCGGCCAGCCCGATCCAGCCGGCCATGAAGGTGCCTGCGGCAACCGCGAGGACAGAGGCGATCCACGGCCCCACCCGGCGGGCCTCGCGAAGCCGGTGCGCGGTACTCCGTGATCGGCGGCGCGAGAAGATCGCCAGACCGGCCACACCCAGGAAGGTGACCAGCCCGACCAGCAGGCCGGCCCGGTAGTCCCGGTCGGGAGTGAAGCGCGCGGTGACCACCTGTTCGGGTCCGGCGGGCAGGATCCAGCCCTGCTGCCAGCCGCCGATCCGCAGTGGGGCCAGCTTGCGGCCGCTGCTGTCGTAGGCCTCCCAGCCCGGGCTGAAGTTCTGTCCGACCGTCAGCACCGACTGCTCGTCCGCCTGCGGGACCTCCAGCGTCATCGAGGCCGGCGTACCGCGCCAGACGTCCACGCTCTTCACCGGCGAGACGGCAGTGGCGGCGAAACCTGGCCGGGTCAGCCTGAGCTCGACCGGGACGAAGTCGGGGCTGGCCAGGACATCCACCGTGTGCCGGCCGAGTGGAAGCCGGAGGGTGCTCTGCTGGCACAGGGAGAAGGTGACCGGCCGCCGCTGCAGGATGTCGCGGACGGTACCGGTGAGGCGGGTCGGCAGGTCCACGCCGTCGACCCGGACCGATGGGCCGAAGCCGCACTGCGATCCGGTCACGGCGTTCAGGTCGACCGCCTTGCGTAGCTCGTCGATGCCGAGCACCCGCAGTTCGGAGACTCCGACCGGGAGGTGCCGGCCCAGTCCGCTCGCCGAGTCCACGTCGACGGACCGGTCGTCGCCGGTGAAGCTCAACTCGATCCGCTTCAGCACGGTGGTGCCGGCCGGGAAGGTGACAAAGCCTTCCGCATCGACCTTGTAGACCGCACTCGGTCCGCCGTCGAGGCGGACGGACACCGCGGTCGCCCGGGACGCGGCCAGATACGGGTCGTTGAGGAACTGGAACCCGGCGACCGGCTTTTTCCTTGCCCCTGGCAACCTCAAGAACAGCTTCGGCGCGAGGTCGTTCGGACCAGCCACCCAGCCGGTGCCGAGGTCACGGTCGACCACCGCACCCGGCCTGCCCTCCGCCGCGGTGACCGCACGGGACGACGCCGTCGCACGGATCGGAGCCGGTCGGTCCAGCAGGCGTTCCAGCGCGTCGCCGTCCTTCGGCAACGCTGTCCCCAGCAGCCGGTACGTCGAAGTCTGAGGCACGTCGACACTGCGCAACAGGCCCGTTGCCTCTTCGGAGTCACGCGCGTCGCCCTCCCGGCACAGCGGCCGGGTCCCTGCGTGCAGACAGCCTGAGCGGCCGGCCTGCTGGTTGCGGAACACCAATGCGTCGGGTTGACGGTCGAGCCCGGACGGGATGAGCAGCCTGCTCGCCGGGATCACCCCGGGCAGCGTGACCTCGGAGATCGAGACGCCGTTGGGGCTCTGTCCGTCGGTCACTCCGACGATGAGCCGCAACCGCTGGGTCGTCCCCGCCGGTGCCGGGATGCGCTGCGGCTTGTCCGTGTCCTGCACGACCGAGGTGAGCGAGCCGTGGTCGGTGTCGACCTTCAGCGTGCGGATCGCCTTGCTGGTCGGGGCCGCCAGGGAGAACTGCACCTGAAGGTTGTCGACGGCCTGCTCCCCCGCGAAAGACAGCTCGAGCCACTCGCCGCTGCTACGACCGAAGTTGCCCGAGACCCAGCGGGTCATCGGATCACCGTCGACGGCCGCCGACGGCCCGTTGCCGGGCCCGAGCCGCAGCGTCGCATTCGCGTCCGCTGCTGACGAGGAAGCCCGTACGTCGGTGACGCCGCCTGCCCATGACCTAGTCGTCAGCGCAGCCGCCGGGTCGACCACGTAGTCCAGCGTGCGCCGCTCCTGCCGACCTAGGTCGTCGGCGGTCAAGACAGGTGACACGTTGTCTGCTGGTCTGCCGACAGCCACCTCTCGACGCTGCATGCCGTCCGTCTGGACCAACTGGAGCTTGCCGAGGCCCTTGGCGTCAGTACTGGTCACTGCTTCCCTGGAACCACCCAGTGCACTCAGTACCGCCGGCACGTCTTCTGGTGCGCCGCGGACCTCTACCAACTGCGACTGCGGGATCAGCCGGGCCGGGCTCACCTCGCCGACGTCGAAGATCTCCACACTGGGGTAGGGCAGCCGGGTGTGCTCGTCCAGCGTCAGGCCGGTCCGCTCGATGGTGCTGCCGGTCGGCGGGCCGAAGAACGCGACTCGCTTCAGACCGGACTCGTCCAGGCTTTCGTGGACAGCCATCGTCGGGCTCACCTGGGCGTCGACGCGCAGGTCGTTACGGACGACGACGTACTTCACGCCTGCCCGGGCCAACGCTTCCTGCAGCGTCTTGCCGCCGACCCCAGAGCCCAGTTGACGCTCGACCTCGTCCAGCCAGCGCGTAGTACCGGCAGAGCCCAGCGGTACTGCGTCGCGAACCGCCATCGGCCGCTTGAGCAACGACTGGAACGGCTCGTCCTTGGTGGAGCCCCAGGTGAAGTCCGCGAACGACGCGGCCGGTACGACGAGCACGCTGCCCTTGGTCGGCTGGTCGTCCAGCCAGGTCGCCGCCTCGCGCCAGTGCGCAGGAATCGCCTCGTAGGCCTCCGGCCGTGGCAGCTGGGCGAAGAGTGCGGGCGTTGCGACCGAGACGACCAGGAAAGCCGCCACCAGCGGCACGATTCGGCGGTGGACGCCACGGGCCGTCGCCCAGGCCGTCACGCGGGTCAGGGCGTGCGCTGCGGCCAACGCGAGCGGCAGGCGAACCACTAGCTCGAACTTGTGGGTGTTGCGGATCGCGGCCAGCGGTCCGTCGAGCAACTCCTGCAGCTGCGAGGCTAGCGGCGTACCGGCTGTGCCTACGTGGCCAAGGGTCACCAGCAGCAGGCCGACGACCAGGGACAGCTGCAGGAAGCCGCGGTGCTTGAGAGTGCCCATCGCCAGGCCCACGAGGCCCAGCAGTGCGATGGCGGCCGACGTGAGGATCAGGGCCGGCTGGGTGACGTAGAGCCAACCGGCCGGCCAGGTCGGGCCGTCTCCGGCCGCCAGGAAGTTCAGCCACTGCGACGTGCCGCGGAAGGACTCGAAGACGCTGGCCTTGCTGGTCGTGATCGCGGCGTTCTCGATCCAGTCCAGGAAGGGCGGGCTGTAGCGGCCCAGCATCACCAGTGGGACCAGCCACCAGAAGGAGACCGCCACCACGCAGCCGAACCAGCCCGCTGCAACCTTCAGTGTCGACTTGTCCAGCCGCCGGGTGAGCAGCCACAACGCAGGCAGCACGAGCGTCGCGCCGGTCGCCACCGCGTTGACTCCCCCGACCAGCCCGAAGGCCACCGCCGACCAGCCGACCCGCCACCAGCCGGAGCGAGCCTTCGGCGTCACCAGCGGCAGCAAGACCCAGGGGGCCATCGCGAGCGGCCACACCTCGATGGAAGTGATCGCCACCTCGCCCAGCATCCGGGGACTCAACGCGTAGAACAGGGCGACCACGAACCGCGCCCACGGAGCGCCGTACCCGAGGGCGCCGCAGAGCTTCCAGACGCCCAGGAAGGCCACGCACATCACCAGTGACCACCACAGTCGCTGGGTGATCCAGCCCGGCACCGACAACGCGTCCAGCAGCCAGTGGAACGGGCCCATCGGCAGCAGGTAGCCGTACGCCTGGTTCTGCAGCTGCCCGAAGGCGCCCTGCGGGTCCCAGAGGTGCAGCGAGCGGGCCAGGAAGGCACCCGGTGCCGCCGTGAGGTCGAGCTTGGTGTCGGGGACGATCTTGCCCGGCGCCTGGTGGAAGGACAGGGCGATCAGGACCAGGCAGCCCAGCAACAACCGGGTCCGCCAGATCACTTTCTCTCGGCTGGGAGCCTTCATCGGCGCCGGAGCACCACGGTGAGGTTCCAGGTCGCGAACTCCCGCACTCCCGGCACCGCCAGTACGCCGTACGCCCAGCGCGGGTGGTAGCGCGGGAAGGCCGCCACCAGCTCGGCGTCGGCACACGACCGGGCCCAGCGCAGCCCGCCGGTCACGGTGATCGGGAAGAGCGACTCACCGAACTTGTTCTTCGGCGGCTTGCCCTGCTTGCGCTCATACCGCCGCGCGGCCCGGTGCCCGCCGAGGAAGTGCCAGGGCGCGGTCTCGTGACCGCCGTGCAGCCCCCACCAGCCGGTGTAGGACAGGAAGATCGTGCCGCCCGGCTTGGTGACGCGAACCATCTCGTCGGCCATCCGCCACGGCTCGGGCACGTGTTCGAGGACGTTCGAGGAGAAGCAGACGTCGATCTGTCCGTCGGCGATCGGCAGCTCCATCCCGCTGGCCAGCACGGTGCCGGGCATCGGCTCACCGCGGCCGCTGAGCTCGCCCAGGTCGGAGTCGATCGCGTAGTAGGTCGCGCCCGCGCCGCGGAAGGCGTCGGCGAAGTACCCGGGGCCGCCGCCGACATCGAGCATCCGCGCGCCGCGCAGGTCGACGTACGACGAGAGCTGGCCGACCGAGTCGGCGGCGAGCGTCCCGTAGAAGTGATCAGGGTCCGTCTGCTCGACTCCGAACGCTCGTAACAGCCGCACAGCGCGGCCGAGATCGGCCGTCCAGCCGACGGTGGTCACAGGGCTCGGAATCGCTTCGGACACAGGCCGGACCCTAACTGATTTCACGACCTCTGGCGGACATCGTTACTCCCTGGTAACCTCGCGGCCTGATCCCCGGGGGCGGACTGAGTGAGGGTGGGGCCGAAGTAGTGCGCGAGCAGACCGTGCTGTTGCTGAACTGGCGGGACACCACGAACCCCGAGGGCGGGGGTTCGGAACGCTGCGTCGAGGAGGTCGCGAGAGGCCTTGCTGCGATGGGCTGGTCCGTCACCATGCTCTGCGCCGCCTACCCGGGCAGTCCGCGGGAGGCGCGCCGCCACGACGTCCGGTACCTGTACCGCGGCAGCAAGGTGACCGTGTACCTCCGCGGCCTGCTCTACACGCTGCTGCACCGCCCCGCTCACGTCATCGACGTGCAGAACGGCCTGCCATTCTTTACCCGCCTCGTACGTCGTACCGGCGTCGTCGTGCTCGTGCACCACGTGCACCAGGAGCAGTGGCAGGTCGTGTACCCGGGCTGGAAGGGGCGACTCGGCTGGTGGCTGGAGTCCAGGGTCGCGCCGCGGCTCTACCGCGACTGCCGCTACGTGACGGTGTCGTCGGCCTCCCGCGACGAGCTGGTGGCGCTGGGGATCGAGCAGGCCCGCATCGACGTGATCCACAACGGCACCGACCCCGCGCCGCCTCGCCAGCTGCCGCAAGCCGCTGCGCCGACCGTGGTCTGCGTCGGGCGGATCGTGCCGCACAAGCAGGTCGAGCACGCCGTCGACGCCATCGCCGAAGCCAGGAAGGTGCTGCCGGACGCACGGCTGCTCGTGGTCGGCTCCGGCTGGTGGGAGGACGACCTCCGCGAGTACGTCGTCTCGCGCGGTCTGCAGGACGCCGTGGAGTTCCGGGGGCACGTGAGCGAGGCCGACAAGCACGCGGCGTACGACGAAGCCTGGGTGCTCGCCCTGCCGAGTCTCAAGGAGGGCTGGGGTCTGGTGGTCGGCGAGGCGGCAGCGCACGGCGTACCGACTGTCGCCTACAACAGCGCGGGTGGACCGACCGAGTCGGTGCAGCACGACGCCACGGGGATCCTGGTGGACACCGAGGCCGAGTTCAGCACCGCGATCCTGTCGCTCCTGCAGGACGAGGCCGAGCGGCGCCGGCTGTCCGCGGGCGCGCTCACCTCGGCCGGCAACTTCACCTGGGGCGCCACCGTCCGCGGCTTCGACAACGTCCTGCAGGGCCAGGTCGTGGCAGCAGAAAAGCCGGCCAGCGTTCGACGCTGACCGGCTTCCTGGAGATCTAGCGGGTCACTTGCTCCCGTAGTCGACGATCGGGACGTCCACCTGGCCCTTGCTGGTCTGGCCAGCGGGTGCCTTCGGGCTGTCCTGCACCGTCTGCACAACCCCGACGACAGCGGCGGTCGAAACGGCCAAACCGGCGATAACAGCCAGTACGGCACCGATCAGAGTTCCCATGAAGCGTGTCCCCTCCTAGACAAGTAAACCGGATGGTAACAACCGGCCAGTAACTTCACCAGAGCTTGAGGCGGCCTGATCTGCGGCGGCCGACTGCACCCGCCGCAGCGGCCACCAACACCAGACCTGCAAGCAGCCAGGCGGTAAGAACCAGCACAACCGCCCAGCGGCGGCCGTCCTGCTGGTCAGGTGTGCCGGGGAGACGATAGACGGTCACGGTGGGGCCGGTGAACACCTCGGCCAGCTGCGGGGTGAAGTCACGCGGTGGGGGACCGCCGGCCTCCCGGTCGACGACCAGCCAGCCGACTCCCTGCTGCTTCAGCACCTCGGTCGGGTCCGTCCCGTCGCGGACGGCGGAGCGCAGCGCCGTCGCCACCGCGGTCGCCCGCGGGTCCTCCCCTGCCAGCCGATGGCCGTCGACGATCAACTCGTCGGGGACGATCGACGGCTTGGTGAAGTACCGCGGCATCGGGTCGAGCACCGGTCGCCGGCCGTTCCAGCCCGGTGCCCGATACGACTCGAACGGCCACGGGATGAACGCCCCCGGCCGATCGTCGGCTGCCAGCACGCGCCGGGCTTCGGCCCAGTCGGCCGGGTACTGCGCCGGCTTGAGCCCGTCGCCGCCTATCAGCGAAGGGAGAGCGGCGATGGGAATCAGTACTGCGGTAACGCCGACCACCCACTTGAGCCGCGCGACGCGCAGTACTGCGGCCAGGGCGACACCGAAGCCGACCGACTCCAGCAGCACCAACGGGCCGAGGTACCGCTGTCCGTCGCGGAACAGCCCGGCCCCGGGCACCTCCCGCACCGCCCAGCTCAACACACCGGGTGCAACAACCCCCACCATCCCGATGACCACCGCTATCACCGCGGCGACCACTAAGGCGAGTGCCAACCGGTCCGAACGCCACCAGATCACCACACCGACCACTGCTGTCATTAGCAGCAGGAACCCGAGCACCACCGGCACCAGGTCACCGCGACCGGCCGGAACCACGTCTGCGTTCCAGACACCGCCCAGGGTGAGCAGAGTGGGCAAGGTGCCGCCGTAGCCCTCGTCCCGCGCAGCAAAGGCTGCGACCGCCGCAGGGTCAGAGGTAGCGGCCGTCGTGCGCGCAAGGCCAGCGATGAGCCAAGGCGCATTCAGCAGCAGCGCGCCAACGAACACCAGCCGCGCCGGCTTCCGCTCCCCCGGCCAGAACAGAATCGCGCCTGCCACCAGCAAACCTGTGGGGCCACCCGACGCCGTCAGCGCGCAGCCCGCGGCAGCGAGCAGGAAGCCCTGCCAGCCCTCGCCACGTCTCACCTTCAACGCACCCCGCACCAGCCACGGCAGAGCGGCATACCCGAGCAGTAGTGCCCAGGCGCCCAGGTGGAGGCGCTCGGCCACGAACGGGTTCCACACGTAGAGCGTGGCGGCTGCAGCGCCGGCCAGCGGGCCGCCGAGCTTCAGATACCGCCAGAGTGCCGTCATCCCCAGCCCGCTCAGCAGCGGGATCGCGACGACCACCAGCTTGTTCAGCACCTGACCGCCGACCACCTCGTCCACGACGGCGACCAGCACGTCCGACGGCACCGCACGCGGTAAGGCGGTTGTGACACCGAACAGGTCAAGCCGTAGCGTGAGGTCCGGCACGAACACCATGTCGTAGCCGAGGACGTACCCGGGAGCGAGCAGCGGCGTGGTGATCAGCACGGTCAGCAGTACCGGCCAGGCCCACGGCAGCAGCCGGGCCAGCCGGGTGTATCCCCCCTCCACGCCTACCTCCTCGCAGTACTCTTCAGCGCAACCTACCCGCCAGCCAGCAGAACAGAAGCCGCATGACCTCTGAGATGACGCCCGACCAGCAGCCCGCCGCGCCGAAGCTCGGCTTCCTGCGCAGCGCCACCGTGGTGGCGGTCGGCATGGCCATCATGAACGTAGCGGCCTACGGTTTCACCTTGTTTGCGGTGCACCGGCTGATCCCGGAGCAGTTCAGCGCCGTCATCGCCCTGCTCGGCCTGCTGCTGATCGGCAATGTGGTCCCGCTGGGACTGCAGGCGTCCGGCGCCCGCCGGATCGCCACCCACGTCGGCCCCGGCCGGGCGGCGATCGCCGACTCGCTGCTCCAGGCGGGCCGTCGCTCTGCCCTAGGCCTGACCGCGGTAGCCCTGCTGGCCACTCCGCTGCTCGTCTGGCTGCTGCACATCGACTCAGTGATCGCCGTACTGCTGCTGGCGCCCACACTCGGCAGCCTGACCCTGATGGGCTCGCAGCTCGGCGTACTGCAAGGCAGTGAGCGCTGGACCGAGCTAGCCGGCATGTACATGGCGGTCGGCGTCGGACGATTCGCCTTCGGCGCCGGCGCGCTGGTGATCCACCCGAGCCTCACCTCCGCGATGATCGGCCTGGCGATCGGCGCCGTAGTACCGCCGCTGGTCGGCACCGTCCTGCTCCGGGGCTCCACCGGCGGCACCCCGGAACAGGTCAAGGAAGCACTCCGCGAAACAGTGCACGGCACGCACGCCCTGCTGGCCTTCTTCGCGATCGCCAACGCCGACGCGCTGCTCGCCCGGGCCCTGATGGACGGCGAGCACAGTGGGTACTACGCGGCCGGCGTGATCGTGGCGAAGGCGTGCCTGTTCCTGCCGCAGTTCGTGATCGTGATCGTCTTCCCGTCGCTGGCCAACTCCCCCGGCGACACCCTGCGCCTGCGCCGCTCGATCCAGGCGGTCGCCGCGCTCGGGGTCTGCTGCGTGCTGGGCGCCCTGCTGCTGCCGGACCTCGTCGTGACAGTTGCCGGCGGCAAGGACAAGTACCCGGAGCTGGGCGAGTTCGCCTGGATCTTCGCGCTGGCCGGCTCGGCGTACGCCGTACTGCAGCTGGTCGTGTACGCCGCGATCGCGCAGCAGGAGAAGCGCGCCGCACTGGTGATCTGGATCGGCCTGGCCACCCTCGCGGTCGCCGCCCTGATCGTGCTGGGAGCCGACCTGGCCACCGGCTTCGCTGCCATCAAGGTGCTCGCGGCAATGACTGCGGTGTGCGCCCTCGCGTTGTCGGCCGCACTGGCGACGGGACTGCATCGCCAGACGGCCGACAGCGAGTAGGCCTCACCAGAGGCTGGACTTGGCGAACTTGCGGGCCAGCGAGTTCGCCACCACCAGCAGCACCAGACCGATCACCGACCGGAACAGGCCGATCGCCGACGCGTAGCTGAACTGCGGCACCTGGGACGCGAAGCCGAGCTTGTAGACGTAGGTGTCGATCACCTCCGAGGTCTGCAGGTTCAGCGTGTTCTGCAGCAGCAGCACTTTCTCGAACCCGACCGACATGATCGAGCCGATGTTGAGGATCAGCAGGATCACCGCGACCGGGCGGATCGCCGGCAGGTCGATGTGCCAGACCCGGCGCAGCCTGGACGCGCCGTCGACGATCGCCGCCTCGTGCAGCTCGGGCGAGACGCTGGTCAGCGCGGCCAGGTAGATGATCGCCGAGAAGCCCATCGTCTGCCACGCGCCGGACCAGACGTAGAGGTGCCGGAAGTAGTCCGGGTTGCTCAGCACGTCGATCGGCCCGATCCCGAACTGGCCGAGCAGCTGGTTCAGCACGCCGCTGTTCGGGTCGACGATCACCACGATCAGGCCGACCACCACCACGGTCGAGATGAAGTGCGGCGCGTAGGTGATCAGCTGGACCGACCGCCGGTACCAGCGCCGCCGGGCCATGTTCAGCCCGAGCGCCAGCAGGATCGGCAGCCAGAAGGTCGCGACCAGCTCGTACAGGTGCAGGATCAGCGTGTTCTTGATCAGCCGCCAGAACTGGTACGACTCGACGAACCTCTCGAAGTGCTTGAAGCCCACCCAGCGGCTGCCCAGGATGCCGTCCACGACGTTGTAGTCCTTGAAGGCGATGATCGCGCCGTACATCGGCCAGTAGGCGAAGATCGCCAGCCAGACCAGCGGCACCGCCAGCATCGCGTAGAGCTGCCAGTTGCGGCGCATCCGCGGCCAGAGGCCGAGACCGTGTTTCTTCGGCTGGTCACCGGCTTGCGCGGCCGGAGTACGGCGTACCAGAGTGTCCGTGGCCATGGCGTCAGCCCTTCAACGAGCCGACCATGGCCCCCTTGACGAAGTGCTTCTGCACAAAGGGGTAGACCAGCAGGGGTGGGATGGTGGCGATCACGATCAGTGAGAACTTCAGTTGCTCCTGCAGCTCCTTCATCCGGATCAGCTCGGCGGTGTCGCGGACCTGGGACGGGTCGAAGTTGTTCTGGATCAGGATCTGCCGCAGCACCAGCTGGAGCGGGAACAGGTGCTCGTTGGTCAGGAAGATCAGCGCGTTGAACCAGGAGTTCCACTGCGCGACCGCGTAGAAGAGCAGGTTCACCGCGATGATCGGCTTGCTCAGCGGCAGCACGATCCGCCAGAAGAAGCCGAAGTCGGTGCAGCCGTCCACCTTGGCCGCCTCGACCAGCTCCTCGGGAATGGTCGACTGGAAGTAGGTCCGGGTGATGATCATGTTCCAGACCGCCAGCGCGGCCGGCAGGATGATCGCCCACCGGGTGTTCAGCAGCCCGACCCGGTCGATCACCAGGTAGGTCGGGATCAGGCCGCCGTTGAACATCATCGTGAAGACGAACAACGCCATGATGAAACCCTTGCCCGGCAGGCCTTTGCGGGACAGCGGGTAGGCCGCGAACAGGGTCAGCACGGTCGCGATCAAGGCGCCGCCGACCGCGTAGACGACCGAGTTGCTGAAGCCGCTGACGATCGAGTCGTAGTCGAAGACGGCCTTGAACGACTCGGTGCTGAAGCCGACCGGCCAGAGCCAGACCTTGCCGGAGACAACGTTCTTCGGGTCGCTCAGGGAGGCGCTGACGACGTACACCAGCGGATAGATCACGGCCAGCGTGAACAGGCCGAGCGCCGTGTAGTTGCAGGCCATCACGATCCGGTCGGACCGGGTCTCGCTGACGGACGCCGGCGCGTCGGCGGGCGCTTCGGTTGCGGTGGCCATCGCCGTCACCCCTGGTAGATCTCGTAGGCGGCCTGCTGGATGTCCAGGTACGGCCGGAGCCCGATCTTGCCGATCCGGTCGGTGTAGTCGCGCCACTGCCGGTCGTCGGACGGATCGAGCTTGCCGGTGACGAACTTGGCCAGCGAGCTGGTCACCTCGCCCTTGAGGTTCAGGCCGATCTCCGCGTCCTGCGCCGCCTGGTCGGCTTCCAGGGTGACCGGCGGGAACTGCAACTCCTGGGGCTGCTTGTACGGGAAGAGCTCGTCCCGCGTCTGGGTGTAGAGCGGCGACTCGAAGGTCGCCTTCTGCGGGTTCACCCGCTCGGCCAGACGGAAATCGCCGGAGCGGTACATCACGCCGTACTGGTCCCAGGTGGTGCCCTTGGTGGCGTCCGAGTTCCAGGTGGCGTCGAAGCCGAAGACCGACTGCTTGCCGTTGATGCCCTTGTCGCCCTTGACCGACCAGCGGAAGTCGGGGCCGGCGTACGAGCGCAGTACGGCCTCGAGGTCCATCTGGAAGTCGGCCCAGCGGACCAGCAGGTCAGGCCGCTTGCACTTGCGGGTGATCACCAGGGTGGAGACCTCGAGGCCGACCTTGAGGTAGTCCCAGGCGGCGTACCGGGTGCCGTTCGGGCCCTCGAGCGGCGGGACGGTCTCGTACTGGCGCCAGCGCGCGTTCGGGTCGGTTTGGTCGATGGTGAGGAACGAACCCCAGTAGAAGGCTCGCGCTCCGCCGATCACCGGGGCGCCGGGACTGTTGCCGTACCGGTTCATCTGGTCCTGGTCGGCGGTGAAGACGTCCTTGTTCAGCAGGCCGTCGGCGTACAGGCCGCGCAGGTACTTCAGCGCCTCGCGCCACTCGTCCTTGACGTAGTTGGCCTCGACCTTGCCGTCGTTGACCACCAGCCAGGGGTCGCCGGGGTTGTAGAGGAAGGCGTTCATGAAATAGGTGTCCAGCGCCGCGTCCTTGAAGCCGGCGAACGGGATCGTCTTGCCGCGACCGCCGAGCTCGGCCTTCTTGAAGGCGGTCAGCACCTCGCGGAACTCGTCGGTCGTGGTCGGCATCGCCAGCCCGACCTTGCGGAGCCAGTCGGTGTTGAGGAAGGTGCGGCCGTTGGAGGCGCGGCAGTGATAGCAGTCGTTGATGTCGGGGAAGCTGTAGATGCTCTTGTCCGGGGACACCATCAGCTTGCGCGCGTCGGGGTAGTCCTTCATCGCCGACCGGAGGTTGGGCGCGTACTTGTCCAGGTAGGGATTCAGGTCCACGAACAGGTTCTGCGCGCCGTACAGGTAGAGCTGGGAGCGGGTGAAGGTGATGCCGAGGAAGGCGTCCGGGATGTCACCGGCCGCCATCATCGCGTTGACCTTCGTCATCGTCTCCGGGTCGTCGCCCTTGCCGGCCACCTGGCGGAACTCGATCCGGATGCCGGTCCGCTGTTGCAGCCAGCTGGTGAAGGCGTTCTTGGACCAGTCGCCGACCGTGAGGTTCTGCGGGACGACCAGGCTGAAGGTGACCGGCTCGGTCACGATCACGCGCTGCTCGCGGGCCACCGGGCCGACGTACCCGGGTGGGTAGGTGATGCCGGTCTTCTTGGCGCCGAGCTCGGCGGCCGGCGCGCTGAGGCTGTCTGGACTCGCGCCTACCGCCGCCTCGCTCGAACTGCAGCCGCTCAAGAGACCGCCGGCACCCGCCGCGGCGGTGATTCCCAGCGCTCCCGCGACAAAAGAGCGCCGGCGTACTCCGTCCTGCTGAGCCTGATCTTCTGTCATCCCGCCTCCTGATGCAGATGATGAGATATCCGATAGGATCTCGGATTCTTGTGAGCAGACTGGCACAGAACGTTTAACCAGGGAAGGGGGTAACGCTTTCCAAGCCCGGCTCCAGGCGGTGAATTCACCCCTGGCTGGCTAGGCTCGCCGCTATGACGACGCCGAAATTCATCCTTGAACTCCGCGAGAAGATCGGCCACGATCTGCTCTGGCTGACCGGGATCGCCGGGGTGGTGCTCGACGACCAGGAGCAGATCCTGCTGGTCCGGCGGTCCGACACCGGGCGCTGGTCGGTACCGGCCGGCATCCTCGAGCCCGGCGAGCAGCCGGCGATCGGACTGCTGCGCGAACTCCAGGAGGAGACCGGCGTCGAGGCGGAGATCGTCCGCCTGCTCAGCGTCGAATCACTGCCGCCGAACGCCTATCCGAACGGCGACCAGGTCCAGTTCCTCGACCTCTCGTTCCTCTGCCGTCCGCTGCGCGGCGAGGCGCGAGTCAACGACGACGAGAACCTGGAGGTCGCCTGGTTCCCTCTGTCCGACCTGCCACCGCTCCCCGACTACAGCCTCACCGTGATCGCTCACGCGTTGGCGCCCACCGACCAGCCACTCTTCGCCCGCTAGCGTCGCAGCTCCACCTGGAGCTCACGAGACCACCGCTCACCGGTGGTCGGCTCCTTCGCCATCCCCGCCGCCAGCTGCCGACGTACTTCGGCTGATCTCCCCCGCTCGACCAGCAGCGCGGCTTCGGCCAGCGCGTACCGCGTCCCGCGATCCCGCCGCGGTACGCCGACCTTCGGATCACTCCACCTGGTACGCCGGAACGACACCGCGGTCTTGGCTTGGTGGTTGCCGAAATAGCTCCAGACCCGGCCGTCCAGCGACACATTGCGGATCGACGACGCGGGCAACTCCGCTGTCCAGTCCGCGTGCTGCTGCCAGCGCCACGCCTTCGGACTGGTCTTGTCCCGCCAGGTGATCCCGACGAACCGCAGTTGCCGCCGGATCACGTCCCATTGCGCGCGGTCCTCGTCGATCCAGTCGCGCAGCAGCTCGTAGAGGTTTTCGAAGGTGGATCCCTGGTAGACCAGGTCGACGAAGACCGTCGGACGGCCCCGCATCAGATCCGCCGGGGTCAGCCCGGCCGCAGTGAGGTTTGTCCGCAGCTGGGCCGTCTCGGCGGGGGTGAGTCCTTGGCCGTCCAGTCCGTATAAGGACAGCGGCAAGGGGTGCAGGCGGTCCTGCCAGGTGGTGTCGACGAGGGCGCCACTCAACAAGTCGAACAAGCTGTCCACCGAGCGTCCGACGAAGTACAGGTCACCGCCGGCGGACTGGGCGAGAACACGCCCCGCACAGGCGACCAGCTCGTCGACGTACCCGAGACTCACCTCGGGTACGTCGTCGAGCAAGGAGCCGAGCTGGTCCGGCCGGACCAGATCCCACCGGAACGGCCGGTTCGGCTCCCCGGACAGCAGCTCTGGCTCGTCGCCGGACATCAGCTCAGCTCGCAATACGGCCCGCCGTCGCCACGAGGCTCGGGCTCGGGCTCGGGCTCGGGCTCGGGCTCGGGCTCGGGCTCGGGCTCGTCGGACATCAGCTCAGTCGGCGGCCGGGGACTAGTGCGCGGCCTCGTGCCAGGTGCGGCCCACGCCGACCGAGACGTCCAGCGGGACCGCCATCTCGACGGCCGCGCCCATGTCGCGGCGGACCAGCTCCTCCAGCGCCTCGCGCTCACCCGGGGCGATCTCGAAGACCAGTTCGTCGTGGACCTGGAGCAGCATCCGCGACTTCAGCCCGGACGCCTTCAGCGCCGCGTCGACCTTCAGCATCGCCATCTTGATCACGTCCGCCGCCGACCCCTGGATCGGCGCGTTCAGCGCCATCCGCTCGGCCATCTCGCGCCGTTGCCGGTTGTCACTGGTCAGGTCGGGCAGGTAGCGCCGACGCCCGAGGATCGTCTCGGTGTACCCGCTCTTGCCCGCCTCGAGCACGATGCTGCGCAGGTAGTCACGGACGCCGCCGAAGCGCTCGAAGTACTCGTCCATCAAGCCCTTCGCCTCATCCACGCCGATCTTCAGCTGCTGACTCAACCCGTACGCCGACAGGCCGTACGCCAGGCCGTAGTTCATCGCCTTGATCTTGGCGCGCATCTCCTGCGTCACCGCGCCGGGCTCCACCGAGAAGACCCGCGCGGCGGTCACCGAGTGGAAGTCCTCACCGGAGTTGAAGGCGTCGATCAGCCCTTGGTCCTCCGACACGTGCGCCATGATCCGCATCTCGATCTGGCTGTAGTCGGCCGACATCAGCGCCTCGAAGCCCTCGCCGACCACGAACGCCTCGCGGATCCGGCGGCCTTCCTCGGTCCGGATCGGGATGTTCTGCAGGTTCGGGTCGGTGGAGCTCAGCCGCCCGGTCGCCGCGATCGTCTGGTTGAACGTGGTGTGGATCCGCGCGTCGGACGGGCTGATCGTCTTCAGCAGCCCCTCGACCGTCTGCCGCAGCCGGGTCGCGTCCCGGTGTGCCAGCAGGTAGGCCAGGAACGGGTGCTCGGTCTTCTCGAACAACGACTGCAGCGAGTCCGCGTCGGTGGTGTAGCCGGTCTTGGTGCGCTTGGTCTTCGGCATCTGCAGCTCGTCGAACAGCACCACCTGCAGCTGCTTCGGCGAGCCGAGGTTGATCTCCTTGCCGATCACCTCGTACGCCGCTGTCGCGGCCTCCCGGACACCGGTGGCGAAACGCGCCTCCAGCTCCTCCAGATACGGCCGGTCGACCGAGATGCCGTCCCGCTCGAGCGCCGCGATCACGTCGATCAGCGGCAGCTCGACATCGGCGAGCAGAGCAGTACCGGCCTGCTTCTCCAGCTCGGCGTCGAGCGTGTCGGCCAGATCGGCGATCGCCCGCGCACGCAGCATCGTCGCGTCCGCCGCCGGGCCGCCCTCGATGTCGTCGAAGCTCAGCTGGCCGTTGTCGACCTCTTCGGTGCGCAGCTCACGCTTCAGGTAACGCACCGTCAGGTCGGCGAGATCGTAGGACCGCTGGTCCGGGCGAGCCAGGTAGGCGCTGAGCTGGGTGTCGGAGGTCAGTCCGCCGAGCGTCCAGCCGCGCTCCAGGAACCCGAGCAGCGGGCCCTTCGCGTCGTGCAGCGCCTTCGGCTGGTCCTTGTCGGCGAGCCAGGCCTGCCACGCCGAGTCGTCATCCGGAGTCAGCGTGCCCGGGTCGAACCAGGCCGCCGCACCCGTGGACGTCGCCAGCGCGAGACCGGTGATCTCACCGGTCCCCCGCCCCCAACTCCCCTGTACTGCGACGCCGGTGCGCGCGCCGGTGGAGACGTGCTCCTTGATCCAGGCTCCGACCTCACCGGGCTTGAGCTGGGTGCCCTCGAGGTCGAAGCCTTCCTCGATCGTCTCCTCGACCTGCTCGTGCTCGGCGACCAGCCGCTCGCGCAGTACCCGGAACTCCAGGCTGTCGAACAGGGTGTGCACCTTGTCCCGGTCCCACGGATGCCGGACCAGATCGTCGACCGAGACGTCCAGGGTCAGGTCGCGGACCAGCTCGTTGATCTGCCGATTCCGGATCACGTCGGACAGGTGCTCGCGCAGCGATTCGCCGGCCTTGCCCTTGATCTCGTTCACCCGGTCGATCACGTCGTTCAGCGAACCGAACTGGTTCAGCCACTTCGCCGCGGTCTTGTCGCCGACCCCGGGCACGCCGGGCAGGTTGTCGCTCTTCTCCCCCACCAGCGCCGCCAGGTCGGGGTACATCCGCGGCGGGATCCCGTACTTCGCCTCGACCGCGGCCGCGTCCATCCGGGCGATCTCGGAGACGCCGCGTTTCGGGTACAGCACGGTGATGTTGTCGTTGATCAGCTGGAACGAGTCGCGGTCGCCGGAGCTGATCAGCACCTCGAAGCCCTGCTCGTCGGCCTGGGTCGCGAGGGTGGCGATGACGTCGTCGGCCTCCCACCCGTCGATCTCGGTGGTCGGCACCCGGAGCGCCTCCAGCACCTCCTTGACCAGCGAGACCTGCCCCTTGAACTCGTCCGGCGACTTCGACCGGCCGGCCTTGTACTCCGTGTACTGCTCGGCGCGGAAGGTCTTGCGGGACACGTCGAAGGCGACGCAGATGTGCGTCGGCTGCTCGTCGCGCAGCATGTTGATCAGCATGGAGGTGAACCCGTACACCGCGTTGGTGTGCTGACCTGTGGTGGTGGAGAAGTTCTCCACCGGCAGCGCGTAGAACGCCCGGTACGCGAGCGAGTGCCCGTCCAGCAGCAGGAGCCGCGGTCGCGCGGTGGAGCCCTCCACCGTCACACCCGGTTCCTTGGTCATCGTCGAAGAGTCTGTTTCAGGAGCCACGGAAAGACTCTAGTGGACCCCGCCGACAGTTTTCGCATGCGCACGCTGGGGCTCACGTAGCCTGCTGCCATGAGTGACGACAAGAGCGCGGCCGACCTGCCGTCGGGGATGCAGACCACGGGAACGCTGCTCGATCTGATGGGCATCGTGATCACCGAGGCGACCCCCGAGCGGGTGGTCGCGACTATGCCGGTGAAGGGCAACACCCAGCCGTACGGGTTGCTGCACGGCGGCGCGTCCTGCGTGCTGGCCGAGAGCATCGGCTCGATCGGCTCCGCGCTGCACGCCGCGGCGTTCGGGAGGGTGGCGGTCGGCGTCGACATCAACGCGACCCATCACCGGGCCGTCCGCGAAGGAGTGGTCACCGGCGTCGCCACCCCGATCTACCTCGGCCGGACCACCACGTCGTACGAGATCGTCATCACCGACGAGCGGGACAAGCGGGTCTGCACCGCGCGGATCACTTGCCAGCTGATTCAGGCGCCGCCGGGAGCCTGAGCTCGCCGAGGTCGTCGCCGTACTCCGCGTCGTCGTGACCCTCGGTCAACGGCGCGCGGGCGAGCTGGGCGCGGCGGGCCATCACCGACCGCCGGGACGACAGCAAGGCCAGCAGGTTCGGCGCGTGCTCGGCCGCGAGCCGGCGCCGAACGACGTGGGTGCTGGCGAACCGCAGTACGCCGGCCTGGCCCAGCCCCAGCCGGGCCAGGAACCTGTTCGCCTCGCGGGCGACCGGTGGCGCGACGACGGCGAGGTGCGGGCAGTTCTCGTGCTCAGCCCAGGCGGCGGCCTCGGCGATCAGCGCCTTGCCCAGGCCGTGGCGGCGCGCGTGGTCGCTGACGTGCAAGTACTCGACGGTGACGGTGACCTCGTCGTGCAGCGGGCTGATCGCGGCCTGGCGCAGATAGGCCATCCCACCGACTTCACCGTCGATCTCGCCGACAACCAGTCGACCTGCCGGGTCCACCGCGTGCCTGGCCACGGAGGCCTGCGCGGACTCCACGGACGGCGCCGCCAGCAACCTGGCCTGGTGGCCGGCCCCGACCGCCATCTCACGCCACAGCGTGACCAATGCGCCCGCGTCGTCGGGGCGGGCGTCGCGCACCTCGATGGCTGGTGCCACGTGGCCCTCCTAGATTTCTGATCCACCCCCGAGGTGAACAGATCTGAGCCGATACGCTCATCCCCCGCGCAACAGTAGGGCTTCCAACGTCACTTGCAAAGCTGTGACTCGCCCATGCCCGCGGGCGATCGGAGACCAGGTTTGTTCATCGGAATCGGTACTGTCGTCAATGTCGCGACAGTCCTCGTCGGATCCCTACTCGGCGTACTCATCGGCCATCGATTGAGTCAGCGCACCCGCGATCTGGTCACCGACGCGCTCGGCCTGGTCACCCTGCTGATCGCGATCATGTCGGCACTCACCGTGGCCGACCAGGCCCTCAGCGACGCGGTCGGCGACAGCGCGCCGGTCCTGATCGTGCTCGGCGCGATGCTGATCGGCGGCATCACCGGCTCGCTGCTGCGGATCGAGCAGCGGCTGGAGGGTTTCGGCGCCTGGCTGCAGCACCGATTCAGCCGTGGCGACGGAGAAAGCACCTTTGTCGAGGGCTTCGTGTCGGCGTCGATGGTGTTCTGTGTCGGACCATTGACCTTCCTGGGCGCGTTGTCCGACGGGCTGGGCCGCGGTGCCGACCAGCTTCTGCTCAAGTCGGTGCTGGACGGCTTCGCCTCGATCGCGTTCGCCGCGTCGCTGGGTTGGGGCGTGGCGGCGTCCGCGGTCGTCGTACTGGTCGTCCAGGGGTTGATGACGGCTGTTGGCGCAGTACTGGGTGACGTGCTGCCAGAGGCCCACGTGACGGCTCTGGGCGCCACTGGCGGGCTGCTGCTGATCGGTGTCGCGCTACGGCTGCTCAAGATCAAGCAGATCGCCGTCGCGGATCTCCTGCCGGCGCTGATCGTCGCGCCGCTGCTGGTCCAGCTGCTCGTCGTCGTACGCAACTAACTTCGTTGTCAACAGCAAGGAGCCCCGGTCACCAGACCGGGGCTCCAAGCAACATCAGTACCGCGGACAGTCAGTCCTCGCCGAGGTACGCCTTGCGCACGTCGTCGTTGACGAGCAGGTCGCGTCCGGTGCCGGACAGCACGATCTGCCCGACCTCGAGCACGTAGCCGAAGTCGGCGCGCTTGAGCGCCGCCTGGGCGTTCTGCTCGACCAGCAGGATGGTGGTGCCCTGCTTCTGCAGTTCGGAGACCGTCGACATGATCCGCTTCATCATGATCGGCGACAGCCCCATCGAGGGCTCGTCCAGCATCAGCAGCTTGGGCTTGCTCATCATCGCCCGGCCCATCGCCAGCATCTGCTGCTCACCACCGGAGAAGGTTCCGGACGGCTGCTTGCGGCGCTCCCCCAGGATCGGGAACAGGTCGTACGCCGCCTGCAGGTCGGTCCGGATCGCCGCGTGGTCGTTGCGGGAGAACGCGCCGAGCAGCAGGTTCTCCTCCACCGACAGGCGGGGGAAGATCCGGCGTCCCTCCGGCGAGTGCGCCAGCCCCATCGTGACGATCTCGTGGGCCGGCATCTGGTCGATCCGCTGACCCTGGAACAGGATCTCGCCGTGGGTCGGCCGGATCAGCCCGGAGATGGTCCGCAGCGTGGTGGTCTTTCCGGCGCCGTTGGTGCCGATCAGCGAGACGACCTGGCCCTGCTCGACCGAGAAGCTGATCCGCTTGACGGCAACGATCTTGCCGTAGGCGACTTCCAGGTCCTTGACCTCGAGCATCGCGGTCATGCTTTGCCCTCCTCCTCGGCGACGGTGCTGTCCTGGACGTGCGCGGACGTGGTGTCCACCTCGTCCTCGTCGTCGTCCTCACCGGTGCCGATGTAGGCCTCGATCACCCGCGGATCGGACTGCACCTCACCTGGGCTGCCCTCGATCAGGGCCTCGCCGCGGACCAGGCAGAGCACCCGGTCGCACAGGTTGAAGATGAAGCGCATGTCGTGCTCGATGACGACCACGGACAGGCCGGAGTCCCGGATCTTGAAGATCAGGTCACTGGCCTGCTTGGTCTCCTGCGGGTTCATTCCGGCCGTCGGCTCGTCCAGCAGGATCAGCTTCGGGTCGGTGGCCAGCGCCCGGGCGATCTCGAGTCGTCGCTGATCGCCGTACGGCATGTTGCGGGCCAGGTTCTCGGCCGACTTGCCGAGCCCCACGAACTCCAGCAGTTCCTGCGCCCGGGCCCGGGTGGCGGCCTCCTCGCGGCGGAACTTCGGCCCCCGCAGGACCGAGGTGATCGCACCGGAGGAGGTCCGGCAGTACCGGCCCACCATCACGTTCTCGAGCGCCGTCATGTTGGCGAACAGCCGGATGTTCTGGAACGTCCGCGCCATCCCGGCCCGGACGACCGCCCGCGGCTTGGGCGGCAACGGCGTACCGGCGAACCGGACCTGACCGCTGGTCGGCTTGTAGAGGCCGGTCAGACAGTTGAAGAAGGTCGTCTTGCCGGCGCCGTTGGGGCCGATCAGTCCGACGATCTCGCCCTCGTTGACGGTCAGGTTGACGTCGTTGACCGCCAGCAGACCACCGAACCGCATGGTCACGCCGGAGGCCTCCAGCACCGGTACGGCCGAAGCCGCAGCCGGTACCGGGGTCGTGTCGGTGACGGTCATTTCGCCTCCTCGACGAGTTCGCTCTCGATCGCGACGGCGAGTTCCTCGTCGTCTTCGTGGAACTCGAGCTGCCTGCGTCTGCTCGCCACCAGCCCCTCGGGCCGGAACCGCATCATCAGCACCAGCAGCAGACCGAACAGCAGCAGCCGGTACTCCGAGAAGAACCGCAGCTTCTCCGGCAGCAGCTTCAGAATCGTTGCTCCGAGCAACACACCGGCGATGGTTCCCATTCCGCCCAGCACGATCGCCGCGAGCAGGAACGCCGACTCGAGGAAGATGTACTGGTCGGGGCTGATGGCAACATCCTGGTGGGCCTTGATGGTGCCGGCCAGACCGGCCAGGAAGGCGCCGATCGCGAACGCCAGCAGCTTCAGCCCGAAGACGTTCACCCCCATCGCCTCGGCGGCCTTCTCGTCCTCGCGGATCGCCACCCAGCCGCGGCCGATCCGGCTGTCGTTCAGCCGGGCGAAGACCAGGATGACGAAGCCGATCAGGAGCAGCAGCAGGAAGTAGTAGTTCGAGAAGCGCCCCAGCTCGATGCCGGCGAGGGTGTGCTCGTCGCCGAAGTTGAAGCTGCCGATCTCGAGCTCCGGGATGCCCGGGATACCGTTCGGGCCGTTGGTCAGCAGCGGTCCGTTGGTGCCGTCCAGGTTGAACATCGCCAACCGGAAGATCTCACCGAAACCGAGCGTCACGATGGCCAGGTAGTCACCCGAGACCCGCAGCGTCGGCGAACCGATGATGAGACCCAGGGTGGCTGCCACACAGGCGCCGAGCAGCACGACGACCGGGAACGGCGGGTGCCAGTCGATGGTCGCGAACGCCGACTCGGACAGCATCGCCGCGACGTACGCGCCCGAACCGAGGAACGCGATGTAGCCGAGGTCCAGCAGGCCGGCCAGACCGACCACGATGTTCAGGCCCATCGCGGTGGCCGCGAAGATCAGCACCTGGGTCGCGATCGACATGTTGGCGTCCGACCCGTTCTGGGTGAACGGGAAGAAGAACGCCACCGCGAACGCGGCCAGCGTGAGCACCTTCTTGTGCCGCTGCGCGACGTGACCGAACCAGCCCATCACGCCGGTCCGGAACAGCGCCGCGATCACGGCCGCGATGAAGACCAGGCAGAGCACGAAGTTCCAGGCGTCGGTCAGGCCCAGCGCGTACGCCGCGCCGAACAGCACCGCCGCCATCATCAGCGCGATGGAGAGAATCTCCAGCCAGCCGGGCAGCTTCGCGTGGCTCAGGTCACGCAGCTGCCGCAACGGCAGCAACCGCGAGCTGACCAGGATCAGCACGGCGCCGACCAGGCTGACGTAGCCACCGGGGTTGACGTTGATCAGGCCGTCGGACTCGACGGTGATCGCGACCAGCACCAGCACCATGAACAGCGTCAGCACGATGCCGAGCGACCGCAGCCCGAGCGTCGCGTCGAGCCATGGACCTACCCGCTTGGCCAGCGGTCCCTTCTCGATCAGCAGCAACAGCAGGCTGAGCACGGCGAGGATGATCGCCAGGATCTGCAGCGAGCCCGGGTAGAAGTTGATCGACAGGTCACCGAGGATCGAGCCGTCGTAGCTCCAGGACAGGAACGATCCGATGATGACGAAGGCGACACCGGCCAGGCCGAGTGGCCAGGCGACCGGATGCCCGCCGGAGTGCACCGGCGCCTGCGTCGCCGACGAGGTTGTCAGGTCGTCGCTCATGCGCGGTCCACCACCCTTGCTCCGAGAAGACCTTGCGGCCGGAAGACCAGCACCAGGATCAGGATGGCGAAGGCCCAGACGTCCTTCCAGGAACCACCACCGAACTGACCCGGGATGTACTGCGTCGCCATCGACTCGACGACGCCGAGGACCAGACCACCGACGACCGCGCCCTGAATGTTGCCGATACCACCCAGAACCGCGGCGGTGAAGGCCTTCAGACCGGCCAGGAAGCCCATCCGGAACTCGATGTTGCTGTTCTGAAAGCCCTGGGAGATACCGGCCACCGCGGCCAGCGCGGCGCCGAGGGCGAACGCGACCACGATGATCCGGTCGACGTTGATCCCCATCAGCCGGGCAGTGTCCGGGTCCTGCGACACTGCCTGCATGCCCCGGCCGAGCCGGGTCCGGTTGATGAAGTACCACAGCAGCACCGAGCAGATCGCCAGCGCCACGATCGTGAAGACCGCGGCCCGCTGGATGGTGACCCCGCCGATCTCGATCGCCTTACCGGTGACCACGTCGATCTGCGGGAACGGGATCCGCTGCTTCGCGCTCGGCCATTCGACCTTCGCGAGCAGATCCTTGTACGCGAGCCAGGCGATCTCCAGCAGCACCGCGGTCACGGCGGCGATCGCCACCAACGCCTTGACCAGCGACTGCGCCCGCTCCGGCCCACCGGTGAACCGGGCGACGAGGAAGGCGATCGCAGTACCGAGGACCACGCCACCGACGACCACACCGATCGTCGCGACGATCGACAGATCGCGCTCGGCCAGCCGGGCGCCGGCCCACACCAGCAGCGCGACACCGGCCGCGACGAGCAGCGGCGCACGGTCGCGCCACTTGGTGATCGGGTGGTTCAGCGGCACCGTCGTCAGCCGGGTTCCGACCAGGTACGCCAGGCCGACGGCCAGCGCGGCCATCACCGGCACGGTCCAGGCCGGACGCTCGTAGAAGATCCGGATGAACTCCTGCAGGAACACCGAGATGCCGATCGCGGTGATCAGCGGTGCCAGCCGGGGCGCGTTCCGCAGGGGACGGTACGCGACCCGTTCCATCAGCACCGCGGTACCGACCGAGGCGATCATGGCTCCGATGACCATCAGCGGCAGGATCCACACGCTGGTCTGGCCCTCGAAGAACAACAGGTACGTCGTCAGTGCGCCGAACGCACCGATCATGAAGACCTCGCCATGGGCGAAGTTGATGAGCTGCACGATGCCGTAGACGACGGTGTACCCGACCGCGATCAGGGCGTACAGCGATCCGAGAGTCAGCCCGTTCACGAGCTGCTGAAAGAACTGGTCCACGTCGACCTCCCAACTGACTCAGATTTGGACATGCCACGGGGGTGGGACGGAGCTCGTCCCACCCCCGGGGTCATGAGGCCGAACTACTTGGTTTCGAAGTCCTTCGTCTGCACGGTCGCCCACTTGCCGGCGGTGACCTTGTAGACCGTCAGGACCTTGGAGGTGGTGTCGCCGTACTGGTCGAAGGCGACCTTGCCGGTGACACCGTCGAAGCTGACCTTGCCGAGCGCGTCGACGGTCGCCTGACGAGCGGACTCGACGTCCTTGGCGTCCTTCAGGGACTCCTTCAGCGCGGCGATGATCGAGTTGGCCGCGTCGTAGGAGTAGCCGCCGTACGCGCCGAAGGGCTCCTTGAAGCCGCCGGCGTTGTAGTCGGCAACGAACTTCTTGGCCGAGTCGAGCGCCTCGGTCGGCGCACCGACGGAGGTGGCGAGGTCGTTGTCACTGGTCTTGCCACCGAGCGAGACGTACTTCGGGTCGAAGATGCCGTCGCCACCCATCAGCGGGACGTTCAGACCGGCGGCCTTCATCTGCTGCGAGAGCGGACCGGCCTGCGGGTACTCGCCACCGTAGTAGACGGCCTGCGGGGCGGACGGCTTCACGGCCGAGATGACGGCGGTGTAGCTGGCGTCGTCCGGGTTGATCGTCTCGGCGGCGACAACGGTGCCGCCCAGCTTCTTGAACTCCTCGGTGAAGGTGCCGACCAGGCCTTGGCCGTAGGCCTTCTTGTCGTGGATCGTGGCGACCTTGGTGATCTTCGCGGTCTCGAAGAGGTACCGGGCAGCGAACGGACCCTGGACGGCGTCCGTGGTGCAGGTACGGAAGTACGTCGGGTAAGGACGCTTCGGGTTCTTCTGCCAGTCGGCGCCCTGGGTCAGGCCCGGGCCGGTGTTGGCCGGTGAGACCTGGACGATGTTCTTCGGCGCGAGCACCGGCTGAACCTGCTGGCTCACGCTGGTGTTCAGGGTGCCGACGACTCCGATGACGTCCTTGTCGGAGGACAGCGCGGTCGCCGCGTTCTTGCCGACGTCAGGCTTGGCCTCGTCGTCCTTGGCGTCGACCTCGAGCTTCCAGCCAGGGATCGCGTTCGAGTCGTTGGCCTGCTTGACGGCCAGCTCGACCGAGTGCTGGATACCCAGACCCAACGCCGACAGGTCGCCCGACAACGGTGCGATGACGCCGATCTTGGCGACCTTCGTGTCGCCGCCGGAGCCGCCACCGTTGTCGTCGCCGCTGCGTGAACCGCAGGCAGTCAGGGCCAACGACGCAACGATCAGCGACGCGCCGACCCGTACTACGGAACGCTGCTGCACTGTTCCTCCAATGTCTGGATAGTCCGAGCAAACCCTCGGACTCCCGCGATTGCCGCGAGCATCCGCAGGTTAGACCGCGGGATGACCAACATGCGAACGTCACACAGCGTGTGTTGTGAGGTCGTTACCGCCGTAAGCACCATGGGCACAGGTGACGACTGTTACTAGCCGTTTTGCGCTCATCTGAGCCCAACAGAGAGTGATATGACGGTCACTATCAGCCTTGTCAAGATCCAACCAGCCACTCAAATGGACCGAAAGTCCTTCCTCCAAGGCGGCCGTTTGGTTGCCTTCAGCACCGTCCGTGACCGGCCCCGCGGCACGCCGCTACCGCCGACCGGGGTTGGATTCCGTTGGTGTGGCGCTCGCGAGATCAGCGGTAGCGCAGCCAGCGGTACTCGTTGCCGCTGCCGCATTGCCAGTTGATCCGCAGGTGCTGGCCGTCCTGGCCCGGACGCTCGGCGCGATCCCTGGGCAGCCGTTGGCGGGGCGGCACGGGCGTTCGCAGTACGGCGCTCGTCCCGGTCGGCAGCACCTTCTCGTCCATCACGTCTGGGTTGACGCGTTGAGGGTCCGAGAAGGTTGGCTGCCGTCCTGATCAGTCGGTGCCGCCGGCTTCGTCCACCACCAGCTCGGCCACCTGACGCATCGAGACCCGCTTGTCCATCGCGGTCTTCTGGATCCACCGGAACGAGTCCGGCTCGGACAACCCGAACTTGGTCTGCAGCACCGACTTGGCCCGGTCGACCAGCTTGCGCGTCTCCAGCCGCTCGGCCAGATCCGCCACCTCGCGCTCGAGCTCGGCCAGCTCGACGTACCGCGACGCCGCGATCTCGATCGCCGGCAACAGATCGGCCTTGGAGAACGGCTTCACCAGGTACGCCATCGCCCCGGCGTCCCGGGCCCGCTCCACCAGCTCCCGCTGCGAGAACGCGGTCAGCATCAGCACCGGAGCGATCCGCTCCCCCGCGATCTTCTCCGCCGCGCTCAACCCGTCCAGCTTCGGCATCTTCACATCCAGGATCACCAGATCCGGCCGATGCTCGATCGCCAGCCGAATGGCCTCCTCACCATCACCGGCCTGGCCGACCACGTCGTACCCCTCCTCGGCCAGCATCTCGGCAAGATCCATCCGGATCAGAGCCTCGTCCTCAGCAATCACGACCCGTTTGGCATTCACACAGGCCACCTTATCGATCCCCTGCTCAGCTCTTCCCCCCGACGAACCGATCGAGCGCGTCGACCCCCTCCCGCCGACTCACCGCCACCACGTTCACCCGCGGCTTCCGCCAGGGAATACCGAGCAGCTCCAGGGCATCGGTCAGTATGTTGCGGATGTCCTCGGACTCGTTGGAGAACATGTACCGGACGTAGAAGTACCGCTTGCTGCCACCGTCCACCGCCGGTTTGCTGGCCCAGTTCACGAACCGGCAACCATCCGAGTGGAACAACCCCCGCAGCAGCTTTTCGGGGTACTCGGCAACTATCTCCCGCTGCCAGTCCGCCAGCTCGATCCTCCGCAGATGCTTCCGCCCCGGACCGTGCTGAGGAAACAGGCAAGGCCAGTGCTTCCACCGCACCTCGATCCGGGTAGCGGTGGACCCGCCTCTCAGACAGGGGCTCGCAGTCGGCTTGACCAACCGCATCGTCGCCGCCACCTCGTCACTCAGTACCGGGTACTTCTGATCGTTCGCGATCTGCAGGGTGTACACACCACGCTTCGCCGCCACGATGTGCCCGTCACCCAGGTACCAGCCCAGCAACAACGCGTACGCCGCCTCATCGAGCTCGGCACCGTCGCACCGCGGACACGGCGTGGGCCTGAATCCGGTCCCCCGCGGCAACCCCAACTCCTGATATTGCCGCCGCCACCGCTTGATGGTCTTGACCGCGACGTCATGGATCTGCGCGTTGACCCGATCGCTGACGCCGCTGTCCGACATCCGCAACGCGGAGTCAACCGTCTCCTGCGACCTGAAGTGAGGCATGCCCAATGGTGGCGCGAGCCACCGACATTCTTGTGCCGAGTGTGGGATTCGAACCCACAAGCCCTTGCGGGCAATGGTGTTTGAGACCATCGCGTATGCCGTTCCGCCAACCCGGCAAGGTTGCAGAGAAACTCTAGCGGGTCCGGGTTCAACCTTGCACCTTGCCCCCTCCAGCGACGTGCGTGTCGTCCACGCCGACTCTTCGCATGCCACCACAAGCCGACTGTCGGTGGCCGCTGACAAGCTTGGCTCGTGCACGACGGGCGAACGCGGCGGCTGGCGAGGCAAGCACTCGCGGCCGGCGAGAGCTTGAGCTCGGTGAGCCGGCGAACCGGGGTGAGTCGCGCCACGCTCCGGGACTGGCGGAACAAGGTCGGTGCGGAGTACGAGGTGGTTGATTGCCCGCTCTGCGCCGGCAGGAGGCCGCTTGCGGCGCCATACGCGTATTTGCTCGGCTTGTACCTCGGCGACGGCTGCTTGTCCGAGGGCAAGAAGCAGGTCTACGCGCTGCGGATCGCGTGTGATACGAAGTACCCGCGGCTGATCGACGAGGCAGCCACCGCGATCGCGGTCATCCATCCCAGTCGGCCGGTGCACAGGATCCAAGCGGTTGGCTACACGTCACTAGTCTCTTACTGGAAGCACTGGTCTTAGTTCTCCAACGAGTCAGCCGACATCATGGCGCTCTGCCAATGGGCTCTGGACCTGCTCGGGATTCCCTGGCGAATGTCCCGCACCAGTGTCTTGTCCGTAGCCCGACGTGAGGGTGTCGCCGTACTCGACAGGCACGTCGGTCCGAAGTCATAAGCAGGTCGTCCGGCTGCCTTGGCCACAGCTCCGCAGCTTGTCACTGCGGCTGAACCTGGTCTCTACGTGCTTCGCCACCTGCGGTGCACACCTGACATGCCGCCCGAGCCACCACTTCAAAAACTTCTTCTTGGCTTGTCTTTGCTGTTGTTGCTCTTCTTTCGCACGTCGAGGCAGCCGTTCAAGTAACCGGCTGCCTCGAGTACAGCTCACTGAATTTCTTGTTGTTCTTTTTTGGCTTTAATGCCTGGTACTACCTCAGACCCGGTACGCCGGGGCTGCGCCGCCGATGGCGTCGCCCATGCGGTGGACGCGGAGCGCGTTGGTGGAGCCCGGGATGCTGGGCGGTGAGCCGGCCACGATGACGACCAGGTCGCCCTTTTCGAGCTTGCCGAGTTCCAGCAGCCGCTGGTCGACCTGGCGGACCATGTCGTCGGTGTGCTGGACGGTGGGGACGATGTGGGTTTCGATGCCCCAGACGACGCTTAGCCAGGCGCTGACGGACGGGACCGGGGTGAACGCGAGCACCGGGATCTCGGTGCGGTAGCGGGCCAGCCGCAGGGCGGTGTCGCCGCTCTGGGTGAAGGCGACCAGCATCTTCGCGTTCAGGGCTTCGGCGACGTCGGCGGCCGCCTTGGCGATCACGCCGCCCTTGGTTTTCGGCTCCCACTCGATCTCGGCCACCCGGCCGAGGCCGTGCTGCTCGGTGGAGGCGACGATCCGGGCCATCGTCTTGACGGTGTCGATCGGGAACCGGCCGACGCTGGTCTCGCCGGACAGCATCACCGCGTCGGCGCCGTCGAGCACCGCGTTGGCGACGTCGGACGCCTCGGCACGGGTCGGCCGGGGGGCGGAGATCATCGACTCCAGCATCTGGGTGGCGACGATCACCGGCTTCGCGTTCAGCCGGGCCTGGTCGATGATCAGCTTCTGGACCAGCGGGACCTCCTCCAGCGGGAGCTCCACGCCGAGGTCGCCGCGGGCGACCATGAAGCCGTCGAAGGCCTCGATGATCTCGTCCAGGTTGGCGACCGCCTGCGGCTTCTCGATCTTGGCGATCACCGGGATCCGGTGACCCTCCTCGTCCATGATCTTGTGCACGGCCTGGATGTCGGCGGCACGCTGGACGAACGACAGCGCGATCATGTCGGCCGGCAGGTGCAGCGCCCAGCGCAGGTCCTCGGCGTCCTTCTCCGACATCGCCGGCACGCTCACCGTGACGCCGGGCAGGTTGATGCCCTTGTTGTTCGACACCGGTCCGCCGACCACCACCCGGCAGATCACGTCGGTCTCGGTCACCTCCTCGGCGACCAGGGCGATGCGGCCGTCGTCGATCAGCAGCTGGTCACCGGGACTGACGTCACCGGGCAGCCCGTCGTACGTCGTACCGCAGATGGTCACGTCACCGGGGACCTCCCGGGTGGTGATGGTGAAGCGCTCGCCGTAGGTCAAGGTGACCTTGCCTTCGGCGAACTCCGCCAGCCGGATCTTCGGGCCCTGCAGGTCGACGAGGATGCCGACGTTTTTGCCGGTCTCCTCCGCTGCAGCGCGAATCCGGTGGTAGATGCGCTCGTGCTCGGCGTGGGCGCCGTGGCTCAGGTTCAGCCGTGCGACGTCCATGCCAGCTTGGACGAGTTCCAGGATGCGCTCCGGGGCGGCCGTAGCCGGGCCGAGCGTACAAACAATTTTTGCGCGACGCACGTCACAAAACCCTACTCCTACAAGACCACTGCGCCGCTGGTCCGCCCCCGGTTACTGACTGGTCAACCTCCCGTTTCAGGCGGCCAGCGGCTTGTACGGACCTACCGTGACCTCGCCCGTCAGCTCCGCGACGACCGTCTGCAGGCCGACCGGCCGGCCCTTCACGTAGGTGACCAGGGTGACCTCGCCGGGCCGCCGCAGGGTGTACCCCAGAGCGAACGCGTACGCCGCTCCGCCGGTGGTCCCGTTGGTGAAGGTGGTGACCGCTTCGCCGCCGATGATCTTAGTGTCCGGCCCGACCTGGCGATGCAAATGCCCGGACAAAAGAAGCGAGGCGCAGCCTCGGTTCGCGGTGTCCTGGAACGACGACGGGTCGTGTACGACGAAGGTCGAGATCCGCTCGTCCTCGGACTGCTCGCAGGCCACGTCGGCCAGCCGCTTGGACTGCTCGGCGGTGGTCTCGTCCCCCGCCGAGTCCGCGCTGCCGAGGCCTGTCCGGGTCGGGTCGCTGTCCCCCAGGAACCGGATCCCCTCGACCTCGACCGGCTTGCTGTCCAGCACGGTGAACTTGTTCTTCCGCATCGCGTCCTCGATGTGGCCGCCCGCGTCGTGGTTGCCGGCCACCGCGACCACCTTCAGGTCCTTGAAGTGCTGGGCCAGCGAGTTGATCGAGAACACCTCCCACGCCTGGCCCGAGGACGAGTCGTCACCGGCGTCGATCAGCACCTTCGCGCCGGCCACCTTGGCGACCTCGGCGGCGAACGGGTCCATCCCGATGTTGTCGTGCCGGTCCGAGACCAGCAGCGCGATCGTCTCGCCCTCGGCCGCCTGGTGGATCCGGCCGCCGACCCGGCTGACCCGGTCGCGGAGCTGACCGTAGAACTCGGTGGACCGCTCGTAGGTCTCGACCGCGGTCTTGATCACGCCGATCCCGCCGGTGGTGGAGAAACCGGAGGCGACCTCGACCGTCTTCAGCCGGTCGTCGAACGACACCTCCGGCAGCAGCTTCGACAGCGGCTGCCACTCGGTCGGCGGCGTCTCCGGGGTCCGCATCCGGCCGGGCCCGAAGATCGACGCGATCGTGATCAGCATCGCGACCAGTACGACGATCGCGCGATGCTGCACCCGCCGCTCGGACTTGTGCACCGCGACCCACAGCTCGCGGCGGCGACGCGGGCCGACCATCGCCCACGAAGTCGCCGCCACCACCGCGACCAGCAGCCCCGAACCGGCCCCGGCCACCGCGTTGTCGACGGCCATCTCGCGGACCACCTGGCGGATCCGTGCGATCTCACCGTCGGGCTGCGAGGCGATCAACGCGTCCCGGCTGAGCAACGCGGTCAGGTTGTCGGCGTCGGTCTCCTGGATGTCGATGTTGATCCCGAGATCCGCCGGCAGGTCGGTCTGCAACCGCAGCCGCGGCAGCACCGCGCCGAGATCGAGGGTCGCGTGCCCGTCGAAGGTCGGCGAGACGTTGGCCGCGTGCGCGCCGATGGTGACCCGCTCGGAGTCGTTGGCGAACCCGAGCAGCCCGACCGAGACCGACACCACCAGCCAGAGCAGTACCAACCCGGCCCATGGCGCCGCCTTACGGACCCGAGCCCTGCTCACCAGCCGTCCAGACACAGGCACCAACCTATTGCGCGCGATCAAACGGATGCATCCCGGCACGCTGAAACACTCCCCGTACTACGAACGCCGGCCGGCCGCCAGCGTCCGTAGTACGAGGCAACGAACCTCAGACCACCAGCGGGCGAGCCGTCGGCGGGATCGGCGTCGGCAGGGTCGACGAGCCGGTCAGCAGGGTGTCCACCCCAGCCGCGCAGGAGCGACCCTCCGCGATTGCCCAGACGATCAGCGACTGGCCCCGGCCCGCGTCACCGCAGGCGAAGACGCCGTCCACCGAGGTCTGGTAGGACTTGTCGCGCTTGACGTTGCCGCGCTCGTCCAGCTCGACGCCGAGCTGCTCCAGGAAGCCTTCCTTCTCCGGACCAAGGAAGCCCATCGCCAGCAGCACCAGCTGCGCGGGGATGGTCCGCTCGGAGCCCTCGACCGGGGTGAACCGGCCGTCGACCAGCTCCACCTCGACCAGGTCCAGACCAGAAACGTTGCCCTCGGCATCGGCGACGAAGTTGTTGGTGGAGACCGCGTAGACCCGGTCGCCACCCTCCTCGTGCGCCGAGGCGACCCGGTACGTCATCGGGTACGTCGGCCAGGGCTGACCGGCCGGCCGTTCCTCGGAAGGACGCGGCATGATCTCCAGCTGAGTGACGCTGCGGGCGCCCTGACGGTGTGCCGTGCCGAGGCAGTCCGCGCCGGTGTCGCCACCGCCGATGATCACCACGTCTTTGCCGGTGGCAACGATCTGGTCCTCGACCGTCTGCCCCAGCGCGACCTTGTTGGCCTGCGGCAGGTACTCCATCGCCTGGTGGATGCCGCCGAACTCGCGGCCCGGCACCGGCAGGTCACGCGCCGCGGTGGCGCCGGTGGCGATCACGACCGCGTCGTACCGCTGCTTGAGCTGGGTGCCGGTGACGTCCACGCCGACGTTGACGCCGGAGCGGAAGACGGTGCCCTCCTCCTTCATCTGCTGGATCCGGCGCTCGACCTGCGCCTTCTCCATCTTGAACTCCGGGATGCCGAACCGCAGCAACCCACCAGGCGCCGAGGCACGCTCGTAGACCGCGACAGTGTGACCCGCCCGGGTCAACTGCTGGGCGACCGCGAGCCCGGCCGGGCCGGAGCCGACGACCGCGATCGTCTTGCCGGTCAGCCACTCCGGCGGCTGGGGCCGGACGTCGCCGGACTCCCACGCCTTGTCGATGATCGCGACCTCGACGTTCTTGATCGTGACCGGCTCCTGGTTGATGCCGAGCACGCAGGCCGGCTCACACGGCGCCGGGCAGAGCCGGCCAGTGAACTCCGGGAAGTTGTTGGTCGCGTGCAGCCGCTCGATCGCCCCGGTCCAGTCGTCGCGCCAGACCAGGTCGTTCCACTCCGGGATCAGGTTGCCCAGCGGGCAGCCGGAGTGGCAGAACGGGATGCCGCAGTCCATACAGCGGCCGGCCTGGTTGGTGATGATCGGCAGCAACGCCTTGCCGGCCCCACCGGGGTAGACCTCTTTCCAGTCCTGCTTGCGCTCCTCCACCGGGCGGCGGTCGGCGACCTCGCGCGGGGTGGTCAGGAATCCCTTCGGGTCAGCCATCAGATGGCCTCCATCATCGCTCGCGTGGTGGCGTCCTCGTCCAGCCCGTCGCGTTCGGCAGCCGCCTTGGCCGCCAGTACGCGGGCGTAGTCGCGAGGCATCACCGTGGTGAAGCGGGCCGCCGCGGCATCCCAGTCGGCGAGCAGCTTGGCCGCCCGTTCCGAGCCGGTCTCCTCGTGGTGCCTGCGGACCAGGTCCTGCAGCAGTTCGGACTCGTCCTCGGTGAGCGGGAGCAGGTCGACCAGCTCCGGGTTCACCAGGGTGCGTTCCAGATCGAGCACGTGGGCCACACCGCCCGACATGCCGGCCGCGAAGTTCCGGCCGACCGCGCCGATCACGACGACGCGGCCACCTGTCATGTACTCGCAGGCGTGGTCGCCGACCGACTCGACCACGGCGGTGGCGCCGGAGTTCCGCACGCAGAACCGTTGCCCTGCGCCACCACTGATGAACAGCTCGCCCGAGGTCGCGCCGTACGCGATGACGTTGCCGGCGATGATCTGGTCGGCCGCGTCGAACCGCGCGTTGCGGTCCGGGCGGATCACTACGCGACCGCCCGAAAGGCCCTTACCGACGTAGTCGTTGGCGTCGCCCTCGAGCCGCAGCGTGACACCGCGGGGTACGAAGGCGGCGAACGAGTTGCCGGCCGACCCGGTGAAGGTCAGGTCGATGGTGCCGTCGGGCAGCCCGGCGGCGCGGTACTTCTTGGTGATCGCGTTGCCGAGCATGGTGCCGACGGTCCGGTTCACGTTCCGGATCGGCAGCTGCGCCCGGACCGGCTCGCCGTTGTCGATGGCCGGCGCGCAGATCCGGATCAGCTCGTTGTCGAGCGCCTTGTCGAGGCCGTGGTCCTGCAGCACGGTCTGGTGCCGCGAGGCGCCTTCCGGCAGCGAGGGCACGTGCAGGATCGGGGTCAGGTCGAGGCCGTCGGCCTTCCAGTGGTCGACGGCGCGCTGGATGTCCAGCACGTCGGCGTGCCCAATCGCCTCATTGAGGGTCCGGAATCCCAGCTCGGCCAGGTACTCGCGGACCTCCTCGGCGATGAACTCGAAGAAGTTGACCACGAACTCCGGCTTGCCCGCGTAGCGCTCACGCAGTACCGGGTTCTGGGTGGCGACGCCGACCGGGCAGGTGTCCAGGTGGCAGACCCGCATCATGATGCAGCCCGAGACGACCAGCGGAGCGGTGGCGAAACCGTACTCCTCGGCGCCGAGCAGCGCCGCGATGACGACGTCCCGGCCGGTCTTGAGCTGGCCGTCGGTCTGGACCACGATCCGGTCCCGCAAACCGTTCAGCAGCAGGGTTTGCTGGGTCTCGGCCAGGCCCAGCTCCCAGGGACCGCCCGCGTGCTTCAGCGAGGTGAGCGGCGCCGCACCGGTACCACCGTCGTGACCAGAGATCAGTACGACGTCCGCGTGCGCCTTGCTGACCCCGGCCGCGATCGTGCCGACTCCCACCTCGGAGACCAGCTTGACGTGGATCCGGGCCAGCGGGTTGGCGTTCTTCAGGTCGTGGATCAGCTGCGCGAGATCCTCGATCGAGTAGATGTCGTGGTGCGGCGGCGGCGAGATCAGGCCGACGCCAGGCGTCGAGTGCCGGGTGTTGGCCACCCACGGGTAGACCTTGTGGCCGGGCAGCTGACCACCCTCGCCGGGCTTGGCGCCCTGGGCCATCTTGATCTGGATGTCGTCGGAGTTCGTCAGGTACTCCGAGGTGACGCCGAACCGGCCGGACGCGACCTGCTTGATCGAGCTGCGCCGCTCCGGGTCGTGCAGCCGGTCGGAGTCCTCGCCGCCCTCACCGGTGTTCGACTTGGCGCCGAGCCGGTTCATCGCGATCGCCAGCGTGGTGTGCGACTCGGCGCTGATCGAGCCGTAGCTCATCGCGCCGGTGGAGAACCGCTTGACGATCGCGGAGACCGGCTCGACCTCGTCGATCGAGATCGGCTCGCGCCCCGACTTGAAGCCGAACAACCCTCGCAGCGTCATCAGGCGTTCCGACTGCTCGTCGACGCGGGACGTGTACTGCTTGAAGATGTCGTACCGCCCGGTGCGGGTGGAGTGCTGCAACCGGAACACGGTCTCGGGGTCGAACAGGTGCTGCTCGCCCTCCCGGCGCCACTGGTACTCGCCGCCGACCTCCAGCTTGCGGTGCGCGGCCAGGATGCCGTCCGCGGGGTACGCGCGCAGGTGCCGGCGGCGGACCTCCTCGGCGATGACGTCGAGACCGATGCCGCCGAGCTTGGACGACGTACCGGTGAAGTAGGTGTCGACCAGGTCGGCCGACAGCCCGTTGGCCTCGAAGATCTGCGCGCCCGTGTACGACGCGACGGTGGAGACGCCCATCTTGGACATCACCTTGAGCACGCCCTTGCCCAGCGACTTCACCAGGTTGCGGACGGCCTGCTCGGGCTCGACGCCCGGCAGGTAGGTGCCGCGGCGGCAGAGGTCCTCGACGGACTCCAGCGCCAGGTACGGGTTGACGCCGGCCGCGCCGTAGCCCATCAGCAGGGCGACGTGGTGCACCTCGCGGACGTCGCCGGCCTCGACCACCATGCCGACCTGGGTACGGGTCTTCTCCCTCACCAGGTGGTGATGAACCGCGGCGGTCAGCAGCAGCGACGGGATCGGCGCCTGCTCGGCGTTGGAGTGCCGGTCGGACAGCACCAGGATGCGGGCGCCCTGGGCGATCGCCTGGTCGGCCTCGGCGCAGATCTCGTCGATCCGGGCCTTCAGCGACGCGCCGCCGCCCTCGACCTCGTAGTGACCGCGCAGCACCGTCGTCGCCAGGCCCGGCAGGTCGCCGTCCAGGTTGATGTGGCGCAGCTTGGCCAGCTCGTCGTTGGTGATCACCGGGAACGGCAGCACCACCTGACGGCATGAGGCCGGGGTCGGGTCGAGCAGATTCGCCTCGGGACCGAGGGACGAGGACAGCGAGGTGACGAGCTCCTCGCGGATCGCGTCCAGCGGCGGGTTGGTGACCTGGGCGAACAGCTGGGCGAAGTAGTCGAAGAGCAGCCGTGGCCGGTCGCTCAGGATCGCGATCGGGGTGTCGGTGCCCATCGAGCCGATCGGCTCGGTGCCCAGCTTGGCCATCGGGGTCAGCAGGACCCGCAGCTCTTCCTCGGTGTAGCCGAACACCTGCTGGCGCCGGGTGACCGAGGCGTGGCTGTGCACCACGTGCTCGCGGTCGTGCAGGTCCTCGAACCGGATCAGGCCGGCGTGCAGCCATTCGTCGTACGGGTTCTCGGCGGCCAGCGCCGACTTCACCTCGTCGTCGGTGATGATCCGGTGGCCCTCGACGTCGACCAGGAAGATCTTGCCCGGCTCGAGCCGGCCCTTCTGGACCACGGTGGCCGGGTCGATGTCGAGCACGCCGGCCTCGGACGCCAGCACGACGAGTCCGTCCTCGGTGACCCAGTACCGCGAGGGGCGCAGGCCGTTGCGGTCGAGTACCGCGCCGACCTTGGTGCCGTCGGAGAAGACCACCGAGGCCGGTCCGTCCCAGGGCTCCATCACGGTGGAGTGGAACTCGTAGAACGCGCGCCGCTTGGGATCCATCGTGGCGGCGTTCTCCCACGCCTCCGGGATCATCATCAGCATCGCGTGCGGCAGCGACCGGCCGCCCAGGTGCAGCAGCTCGAGCACCTCGTCGAAGGACGCGGAGTCGGACGCTCCCGGAGTACAGATCGGGAAGACCTGCTCCAGGTCGCCGGGGATCAGGTCGCTGCTGAGCAGCGCCTCGCGGGCCCGCATCCAGTTCCGGTTGCCCTGCACGGTGTTGATCTCGCCGTTGTGGGCGATGTACCGGTACGGGTGGGCCAGCGGCCAGGACGGGAACGTGTTGGTGGAGAAGCGCGAGTGCACGATCCCGATCGCCGAGGCGAGGTCGGGGTCGGTCAGCTCGGGGAAGAACTTGTCCACCTGGTCGGTGGTCAGCATCCCCTTGTACGTGATGGTGCGGCTGGACAGCGACGGGAAGTAGGTCTCGGTCTCCTTCTCGGCGCGCTTGCGCAGCCGGAAGGCCATCCGCTCCAGCGCCAGGCCGAGCACCCGGCCGACCTTGGCCGCCACGAACAGCTGCCGGAACACCGGCATCACCGAGCGCGCGGTGGCGCCCAGCAGCTCCGGGGTGATCGGCAGCTCGCGCCAGCCCAGTACGACGAGGTTCTCCTCGGCGGCCAGCTCCTCGATCCGCGCGACCGCCTTGGCGGCGTCGTCGGGATCCTGCGGGAGGAAGGCGATCCCGGTGGCGTAGCTGCGGGCGACCGGCAGCTCGAAGTCGCACACCTTGCGGTAGAACGCGTCCGGGATCTGGATCAGGATGCCGGCGCCGTCACCGGAGTCCGGCTCGGCGCCGGAGGCGCCACGGTGTTCCAGATTGCGCAGGGCGGTCAAAGCCTTGGCCACGATGTCGTGACTCGGTACACCCGTCAGGGTTGCGACGAAGGCGACACCACACGCGTCGTGCTCGTGGCGTCCGTCGTACAGACCCTCGCTGGGCCTCTGCCTGATGAAACTGGGGGCGCGACCATACATTCAGGAGCTCCCGTCGTCCTACGGTCAACTACTGGCCGCGGGACAACACTGGCCCAAGCCGGGAGTCCCGAGACTACCTCATGACGCCCAGCAGATGGACGAACATTCCACCGCCTGAACGCCTTTCACAGTCCACAATCGGGGTGCTGTCACAGCCCGTAAGCAAGCGCTCACTCCGTCGTCTACCCATAGTGACACCAGTCGGTTAATTCCTGGTGCTGCCGACCGCGGCGCGCCACGCCGCATGGAAGGCGCTGTAGCTCGGAAATCTGCTGGTGACGGCTTCCTGGAGTACGGCGTACAGGTGGTCGGAGGCTTTGCATGCCGGGCGGTCGAGGGTGCCGTCGGAGAGGAAGACCAGGGCTGCTCGGGCCATCACGAAGGCGGTGGTGCGCTCGTCGATCGGCGCGCCGAGAGAGAACTCCTCGGGAGCCATGAAGCGGGCCGAGCCGAACATCCGGCCCATGTCGTTGCGGTAGGCACCGAGTCGGTAGTCGTCGAGATCCATCGCGGTGAGCTGCCGGGTGCCGAAGTCGTAGAGCAGCGAGCCGTCGTAGAAGTCGCCGGCCACCCAGCCCTGCGAGGTGAGCAGGTCGTGCAGGTCGTACAGCTGGTCGAGCGCCGCCGTGATCTGCTCGCTGGGCAGCTCGCGGAATCGCTGGTACGCCGACCCGGGCTGCTGCGAGCTGCCGAGGTGCTCGCCGTCGCGCCATTCGTAGACGAGCAACGGGCCGCTGGGCGACTCGATCAGGCCGTGGTACTCCGGCAGCAGCGGGTGGCTGATCATGTCGGCCAGTCGCGCGGCGTTGCGCAGGATCGCTTCCCGGCGCTCGAAGGTGGAGAACGGCTTCGGGTCAGCGGGATCGCCTGCCGTCTTGACGAAGTACCGCTGGCCGGCCAGCTCGACGCCGTACGAGACGTTGCCGGAGTCCTGCGTGGTCGCGTCGAACCGCGCGAACACCTGGCCTACCTGGTCGAGATAGCTGTCTGGTCGCTGGTCGATCGTCGCGGGAAACACCCACGAGAGGCTAGCCGATGCCGGGGCCTACCAGGGTGCCGACGAAGTACGTGAGGGCCGCGGCGGCGCCGCCCAGGATCAGTTGACGCAGGCCGGAGTACCACCAGGAGCGGGTGGTGACGCGGCTGACCACTGCACCGCAGATGAAGAGCGCGGTGAGGGACATGACCAGCGCCGGGATGACTGAGGTGGCACCGAGGAGATACGGCAGGAGCGGGATGAGGGCACCGACGGCGAAGCAGACGAAGGACGAGCCGGCCGCGACGACCGGTGAGGGGAGGTCGTTGGGGTCCAGGCCGAGCTCTTCGCGGACGTGCTCTTCGAGAGCCTGCTCCGGGTTGGCGTGGAACTGCTGGGCGACCTTGTCTGCCAGCTCGGGGTCGAGACCCTTGTGCTGGTAGGTCTCCGAGAGCTCGCGCTCCTCGTCATTCGGGTGCCGCTGGATCTCGCGCCGCTCGACCTCGATCTCGGCCCGGGCCAGCTCGCGCTGCGAGGCGACCGAGGTGTACTCCCCCGCCGCCATCGAGAACGCACCAGCCGCCAGACCAGCCAGCCCCGCCAGTACGACGAACCGCGAACCGCTCTCGGTGCCGCCGTCCATCCCCGCGATCAACGCGAAGTTGGAGACCAGCCCGTCCATCGCGCCGAACACCGCAGGCCGCAACCACCCACCGGTCACATCCCGGTGGGTGTGGTCCCCCGAGTGCTCGGAGGCACCCGAGTTGGCGCTCTCAGTCACGCGGTCCAGCCGGGTCGGCCTTCACTTCTTCCCCCGGCAACGGACTGTGCGGCCCAGTCTCCTCGAGAATCGGCGCTGTCGCGCCGGAGGCGTCTGACGCGGTCGCGCTCGTCCCGGCGGGCACAGTCGTGCCCGTCGCGCTCGCCCCGGCGGCGGCTTCGTGTGGCTCCGTAGTAGACGGATCGGAGCCGGCGGCGGGTAGTCCGGCGGACGGGTTGCTGGTTGCAGCGGTCTCGTCGGACGGAACATCATTCGAGCTGGACGCAGCGTCGGTGGCGGTAGCTGTGGGCTCTCCCCCGCCAGCTGTGCCTGAGATGTCTTCTATGCCGGGCCTCAACCGGGCGCTGACCACGAAGAAGGCGACCGCGAGGACGAACAGGATGAGCGACGTCCACACGTTCAGCCGCAGGCCGCCGAACTCGTTCACCGTGTCGATGCGCAGGTTCTCGATCCACGCGCGGCCGGCGGTGTAGCCGGCGACGTACAGCGCGAAGGCGCGGCCGTGGCCGAGCTTGAAGCGGCGGCCGGCCAGGATCACCAGGGCGATCACGCCGAGGTTCCAGAGGGCTTCGTACAGGAACGTCGGGTGGAAGGTGCCGAAGTCCTGGAAGCCGTCGGGGCGGTGCGCCGGATCGATCTCCAGGCCCCACCAGTGGTTGGTCGGGCGGCCGAAGAGCTCCTGGTTGAAGTAGTTGCCGAAGCGGCCGACCACCTGGGCCAGCGCGATCCCGGGCGCCATCGCGTCGGCGACGGCGAGGAACGGCACCTTGTGCCGGCGGCAGGCGATCCACGCGCCGAGGGCGCCGAAGCCGACCGCGCCCCAGATGCCCAGCCCGCCGTGCCAGATCTTCAGCGCGTCGATCGGGTGCTTGCCCTCGCCGAAGTACAGCTCGGCGTCGGTGATCACGTGGTAGATCCGGGCGCCGACCAGACCGAACGGCACCGCCCACATGATCACGTCGGCGAGCACCTCGGCCGAGCCGCCGCGGGCGACCCAGCGTTTCCGCCCGAGCCAGTAGCCGGCGAAGATGCCGATCAGGATGCAGATGGCGTAGGCACGCAGCGGCAACGGGCCGAGGTGCCAGACGCCCTGGCTGGGACTGGGGATGAACGCCGGAACGATCACGGCGGGCAGCTGACTAGACATGGCAGTCGGGAATCTACCCGCCCCGCACCGACCGCGACCACCAACCCCATGGTCACGATTGGGAACGGAGCGTCAGCTGACTCCGCTGACGGCGGCCTTGATGCCGTCCACGGTGAGCTGCTTGCTGTCCAGCCGCTTGCCGTTCACGAACACCGTCGGGGTACCGGTCACCTCGCGCTTGGTGGACGCGTCGGAGATCGAGTCCAGCCAGCCCTTGTACGTGTTGTCCTTCACGGCGGCCTCGAACTTCGCGTCGCCGATGCCGAGCTTCTGCCCCAGCTCGAGCAGCTGCTCGGTGGTCCACACCTTGGTGAAGTCGTTGAACATCTCGTCGGCGTAGCTCAGCGCCTTGCCGTTCGCGGCGGCCGCGGCGAAGGCGTTCGCCAGCCGGGGCGACGCCTCGGGGTTGACGAAGTCCATCGGCCAGTAGGTCAGCGTCGCGGTGCCGTCCTCGACCAGCTCGTCGATCACCGGCCCGGTCTCCCGCTCGAACTCCGCGCAGTGCGGGCAGCGGAAGTCGAGGTACAGGTCGATGTGCGCCTTGGCGTCGTCCTTGCCGACCGTGACGCCCTCGCCGCTCTTGCCCGGCCCGGTGATGACGGCCGGCTCGACCCGGCCGTTCGAGCTCAGCTCGACCGAGGAGTTCTTGCGCCAGTAGTCGACGCCGACGGCCGCGATCAGGGCCAGCACCACGATGCCGACGATGATGATGCCGGGCCCGATCCGGCGCTTCTTCTCCTGCACCAGCGGGTTCACCGCCGGCCGCGACGGACCCTTGACGGTGGGCTTCGACGGACCGTTGGCCGGACGCTTGGCGGCACCCTTGCCGCCCCCTTTGGACTTGCTCACGACGCTGTGTCTCCTGATGATTCGAGCGCGAACTTACTGAACGGCTGCACGAACAGCCAGACCGCCAGAGCCAGCAGACCGGCGTCCCGCAGGATCTCCTGCAGGTACTTCGTCTGACCCGGCGCGACCTGACCGCCGCCGCCGAAGCAGCCGCAGTCGATCGCCAGCCCACGGGCCCAGGCCGACGACACAGCGGCGATGAACAACAGCATGAAGACCCCGGCCGCCACCGCCGCCGGGCGGACACCGTAACCGACGATCAGCAGCAACCCGATCGCGATCTCCAGGAACGGCAGCAACAACCCGACGATGCCGTCGAACCCCTGCGGCAGCAACTCATAGGCCCGCACCGCTTGGGTGGCAGCCTCTGGATCGGTCACCTTCAACGCGCCGGCCACCAGCATCACGCCGCCGAGGACCAGCCGGGCGACCAGCGAGACCCAGGGGAACCACGGCCTCACCGGTTGTCCTCCACCAGCTTGCCGAAGTCGTGGGCCAGGTCGCCGATGGCGGCGTTCGACAGCCACAGCACGCCGGCCTTGTCGTTCTTGCCGAAGCCGAGCACCTGCGCGCCGTGCCCGACCTCGTAACCGCCCGACGGGAGCTTCTTCATCCCCTCGACCGGTACGCCGACCGCCTTGGCGATGTCCTTGATCGACCCCAGCGGCCCGGTCAGCCCGACGAACGCCGGATCGAACCGGTCCAGGTACTTGCGGATCACCGGCCCGGAGTCACGCGACGGGTCGGTGGTGATGAACAGCACCTGCACCTGGTCACGCACCGACTGGTCCAGCTTGGTCAGCGCGGACGCGACGTCGGCCATCACGGTCGGGCAGACGTCCGGGCAGTTGGTGTAGCCGAAGAAGACCAGCGTGACCGGCTTCTTGGTCGAGGTGACCAGGTTGAACTCGTTGCCTCCGGTATCGGTCAGCACCTTGGCCGGCAGCGCGTACGGCCGGTCCAAAGTTGCCCCGCGCAACCCGTTCGGATCCCCTGCCGGGGTTCGGATGATGGCCCCGCCGGGGTTGTCCGCTGTCTGCTTCTGCCCGCCACTGCAGCCCACCAGGGCAAGCAGAGCCACCGCGGCGAGGAGAACAGCCGCGTTTCTGGTTCGACTCACGGCTGGTTCAACGGTCAACCGGCGTGCGGGGTTCCCGCCGAACGCCCTCGGCCAGGCTTTCGGTCAGTTTCCGTACGCCGGTCGCGCCGTCCGCGTCCAGCGCCTTCACGAAGGCCGACCCGACGATCACCGCGTCCGCGTACTTCGCGACGCCCGCCGCCTGGTCCGCGTTGGACACCCCGAGCCCGACGCCGACCGGAATCCCGGTGGTCGCCTTCGTCCGGTTGACCAGCGGCGCGGCCAGGTCGGAGGCCTGCTCACGCGCCCCCGTGACGCCCATCACCGCGGTGGCGTAGACGAATCCCCGGCAGTTGGAGGTGGTCAGCGCGATCCGCTTGTCCGTCGAGGACGGCGAGACCAGGAACACCTTGTCCAGCTCGTTCTTGTCTGCCGCCGCGATCCACTCGGCACCCTCGTCCGGGATCAGGTCGGGCGTGATCAGGCCCGCTCCCCCGGCCGCGGCGAAGTCGGCCGCGAACCGGTCCACGCCGTACCGCTCGATCGGGTTCCAGTACGTCATCACCAGCACCGGCACGTCGGAGTACGCCGCGATCTTCTCGACCGTGGCCAGCACGTCGCGGGTCCGCAGCCCGGCGGCCAGCGCCGTCTCGGCCGCGCGCTGGATCGTGATGCCGTCCATCACCGGATCGCTGTACGGCAGGCCGATCTCGAGCACGTCGGCGCCGCCGTCGACCAGCGCCTTGATCGCGTCGATCCCGCCGTCGATCGACGGATAGCCGGCCGGCAGATAGGCGACCAGCGCCGCGCGGCCCTCGTCGTTCGCCTTCCGGATCGCCGCCCCGGCGTTGCCCAGGGCAACCACGTCGCTCATGCCTTGCCGTCCCCGTCGATCAGGCCGAACCAGGTGCCGGCCGTGTCCATGTCCTTGTCGCCGCGGCCGGACAGGCAGACCAGGATGGTCGCGTCCGGGCCGAGCTCCTTGGCGATCTCCAGCGTGCCCGCGATCGCGTGCGCCGACTCGATCGCCGGGATGATGCCCTCGGTCTTCGCCAGCAGCCGCAGCGACTCCATCGCGTCCGCGTCCGACACCGGCCGGTACGACGCCCGCCCGGTCTCCGCCAGCCACGAGTGCTCCGGGCCGACGCCCGGGTAGTCCAGTCCGGCCGAGATCGAGTGCGACTCGATCGTCTGGCCGTCGTCGTCCTGCAGCAGGTAGGACCGGGCGCCGTGCAGTACGCCGATCTGACCCGCGGTGATCGTCGCCGCGTGCCGGCCGGTGTCGTACCCGTCGCCGCCCGCCTCGATCCCGTACAGCTTCACCGAGCTGTCCGGCACGAAGGCCGCGAACAGGCCGATCGCGTTCGAGCCGCCGCCGACGCAGGCGACCGCCGCGTCCGGCAGCTTGCCGAGCAGCTCCAGCGACTGGGCTCGCGCCTCGTCGCCGATGCCCCGGACGAAGTCGCGGACCATCGCGGGGAACGGGTGGCCGCCGGCCGCCGTACCGAGCAGGTAGTGGGTGTTGTCGACGCTGGAGACCCAGTCCCGCAGGGCCTCGTTGATCGCGTCCTTGAGCGTGCGGCTGCCGGTCTTGACCGGGATCACCTCGGCGCCAAGCAGCTTCATCCGGGCCACGTTGAGGGCTTGGCGTTCGGTGTCGACCTCGCCCATGTAGACCACGCACTCGAGATCCAGGTAGGCGCACGCGGTCGCCGTGGCGACACCGTGCTGCCCGGCGCCGGTCTCGGCGATCACCCGGGTCTTGCCCATCCGCTTGGTCAGCAGCGCCTGGCCGAGCACGTTGCGGATCTTGTGCGCGCCGGTGTGGTTCAGGTCCTCGCGCTTGAGCAGGATCCGGGCGCCGGCCACCTCGGACAGCCGGGTCGCGTCGTAGAGCAGGCTCGGGACGCCGGCGTACTCGCGCAGCATCCGCTCGAACTCGTCCGTGAAGGACTTGTCGGCCATCGCTTCCTGCCAGGCGGCCGTCAGCTCGTCGAGCGGCGCGATCAGCGCCTCCGGCATGAACCTGCCGCCGAAGCGGCCGAAGTGCCCGAGCTGGTCAGGCAACACAGCAGTCATGTCTTGGCCTTCCAGAGAATTTCCCCTGCCGGGGCAGGGGAATCTCGACGTCTAGTGACGCTGCTGGATGGCGGGGTGCGATCCCGCAGCGACGAGATCGGCGACCGAGGCCCGCGGATCGCGGCCGGTCACCAGGGTTTCACCGACGAGGACGACATCGGCCCCGGCGCGCGCGAACTCGATTACATCATGCGGACCCCGGACGCCCGACTCCGCCACCCGGATCAGGTTGGTCGGGATCACCGGGGCGACCCGCGCGAAGGTCGAGCGGTCCACCTCCAGCGTCTTCAGGTTGCGGTTGTTGACGCCGATGATCTGGGCCCCCGCGTCCACCGCACGCAGGGTCTCCTCCTCGTCGTGCACCTCGACCAGCGGGGTGAGCCCGATCGAGGACGCCCGCTCGATCAGCGAGACCAGCGCCTCCTGCTCGAGCGCGGCGACGATCAGCAGGATCATGTCGGCACCGGCCGCGCGCGCCTCCCAGAGCTGGTACGAGGAGACGATGAAGTCCTTGCGCAGCACCGGCACGTCGACCCGGCCGCGAACCGCGCGCAGGTCCTCCAGGCTGCCACCGAACCGGCGGCCCTCGGTCAGCACGCTGATCGCGGCCGCGCCGCCCTCGGCGTACTCGTACGCCAGCGCGGCCGGGTCGTCGATGTCGGCCAGCGCGCCCTTGGACGGGCTGGACCGCTTCACCTCGGCGATGATCGCGATCCCGTCGCCCCGGAACACCGGCATCGGGTCCTTGGCGTCAGGCTTGCGCTGCGCCTCCAGCTTCAGGTCGTCCAGGCTGGTTCGCGCCTGGCGCTCCGCGAGGTCCTCCCGGACCCCGGCGAGGATGTCGTCAAGCACAGTCATGATTTCGGTCCGTCCGTCAGGAGTGGTCGCTGGACTTGGCACCGAAGCCGAGCAGCTGCATCACCTTGCCGACCAGGCCGCCGGCTACGGCGATCCCGACCGAGATCCAGAACAACAGCCAGTTCGGGCCCATCACCATCGCGATGGCACCGAGCGTGAAACCCGCCAGCACGATCACCACGGCGGTCCACGCCGCCGGAGTGCTGCCGTGGTGCCCGCCCGCGTGAGCTTCGTCGCTCTCGTAGGTCACCGGTTGATCCGTGGTCGTATTGTCCATCGTTGGGCCACTCCTCGTCGTCGTCCAGTCCTATTGTGGCGGTTGCCTCCGACAGTCAGATCGTCGGGTCCTCACCTGCGTCGATCGCCTTCCACTGATCCGCCGGTGTCACGGCTGGATCACGCTCGTACCGCTGGGTGGCACGGCGCCATCGGTGCGCGGTCAGCGCGGCAACGATGCCCGCCGCGACCAGCGCGATGCCGCCTGCCAGCGCCAGCCAGGGCGCAGGGCCGGTACTGAGCGAGACAGAGTCGGTCACGGCCTGGCTGAGCTCCGGCCGGAGCCTGCTCAGCTCGGCCGCGTCAGGCCGCACCTGCAGCGCCACCGAGATCGCGGCGACGCCCAGGACGACCAGCAGCACGGACAGCACCCGGCGCAGCGCAGTACCGGCGAGTTTGGTGACGATCACGGCCACCACCGCGGACAGCGCCAGCGAGACCGGCGCACGTGTCACGTCGTGGCCCTTGAAGTTCACCAGCGGCCGGCCGCTGCCCGGGTCGGCGATCGACCAGTTCAGGTACGCCGCGAGCGCCAGGAACGCGAGCGCCACCAGGGTCAGCAGGTCCACCAGTCGTTGTGGGCGCATCAGACCTCGGAGAACGTGCCGGCGACGGCGATGGCGTTCAGGACCGCGGCGGCCTTGGTGCGGCACTCCGCGTCTTCCGAGGCCGGATCCGAGTCCGCGACGATCCCCGCACCCGCCTGGACGTACGCCGTGGTGCCGCGCAGTACCGCGGTCCGGATGGCGATCGCCGTGTCGGCGTCACCGGCGAAGTCGAGATAGCCGACCACCCCGCCGTACACGCCGCGGCGGGTCACCTCGAGCTTGTCGATGATCTCCATCGCGCGCGGTTTCGGTGCCCCCGACAACGTTCCGGCCGGGAAGGCGGCGGTGAGCGCGTCAAAGGCGGTCTTGCCGGCCTGCAGGCGGCCGGTGACGGTGGACTCCAGGTGCATCACGTGGCTGTACCGGCGGACGTCCATGAAGTCGACCACCTCGACCGTGCCCGGCGCGCAGACCCGGCCGACGTCGTTGCGGCCGAGGTCGACCAGCATCAGGTGCTCGGCGCGCTCCTTGGCGTCCGCGCGCAGCTCCTCCTCCAGCGCCCGGTCCTCCTCCGGCGTCGCGCCGCGCGGGCGGGTGCCGGCGATCGGGTGCAGGATCACCTTGTTGTCGGTGACCTTCACCAGCGCCTCGGGGCTGGAGCCGACGATGTCGAAACCGTCCAGGCGGACCAGGTACATGTACGGGCTCGGGTTCGACCGGCGCAGGACCCGGTAGATGTCGAGAGCGCTGGCCGAGGTCTGCAGCTCGAACCGCTGCGAGACAACGATCTGGAACGCCTCGCCCGCCCGGATCTCCTCCTTGGCGGTCTCCACCGCCTCCCGGTACTCCGCGCTGGAGCGCTGCCGGTGCGGGTCGGGCAGCGCCTGCTGGTCCGCGCGCACCACGTACGACGGGGTCGGCTGGGCCAGGTCGCGCTCCATCGCGTCGAGCCGGCGGACGGCGTCGGCGTACGACTCGTCCACCCGCTCGTCGGAGTCGTCCCAGTTGACCGCGTTCGCGATCAGCCAGATCTCGCCGGTCTCGTGGTCGAGCGCGGCCAGGTCGGTGGCGAACAGGAAGGTCAGCTCGGGCAGCCCGAGGTCGTCGATCGTTGTGTCCGGCAACTTCTCCAGCCGGCGGACGGCGTCGTACCCGAGGAAGCCGACCATCCCGCCGGTCAGTGGCGGCAGGTCGGGCAGCCGGGGCGTGTGCAGGATCTCCAGCGTCTCCCGCAGCGCCTGCAGCGGATCACCGGTCTGCGGCAGGCCGACCGGCGGCTTGCCGGTCCAGACCGCCTCGCCGTTGCGCTCGGTCAGCGTCGCGGCACTGCGGACGCCGATGAACGAGTACCGCGACCAGACGCCGCCGTTCTCGGCCGACTCCAGCAGGAAGGTGCCCTCGCGCTCGGCCGCGAGCTTGCCGTAGACGCCGATCGGGGTCTCCGCGTCGGCCAGCAGCCGCCGTGTCACCGGGATGACGCGCCGGTCCTTGGCGTACTCGCGGAACGTCTCCAGGTCGGGAGAGCTCATGCCTTGACCTCGAATTCACCGTGCTCGAAGCAGCTGCGGGTGCCGGTGTGGCAGGCCGGACCCTCTTGGTCGACCAGCACCAGCAGGGTGTCGGCGTCGCAGTCGACCAGAATCTGCTTCACGTGCTGGCGATGCCCGGACGTCTCACCCTTCACCCAGTACTCCTGCCGGCTGCGCGACCAGAACGTGCTGCGCCCGGTCTCGGCGGTCCGGCGTACTGCCTCGGCGTTCATCCAGCCGACCATCAGCACCTCGCGGGTGTCGTACTGCTGCACCACCGCGGGGATCAGCCCGTCCGCGTCGAAGGTGAGTTCTTCGGTGTCCACGACGTCATTGTCTCGCACTCCACTGACGGTCCCGACCGCGCGGGTACTCTGCCCGCGTGGTGGACCTCAAGGCGTACTACGCGGAGAACCGCCGGCGCGGCGAGATCGCGAAGCAGGAGTTCGCGGCTCGCACGCACGGCTGGCGCTTCGGGCTGTCCCCGTCGGCAGCGGCTTGGGCGGCCGGGCAGACGGTGATCTCAGCAGGTCAGCCAACAGCGGTCGAGGCGTGGCTGACCGAGCTGGTGCGGGCGGCTGATGCTGCCGGGGTGTTCGCGAAACCCGAGCCCGGGCAGCTCCGGACGGCGTTTGCTTCGCGGGACCCCTTGAGCGAGGAGACGACCGGGATCGGGTTCGGGTTCTGGCCGTCCTCGGCGGAGTACCTGGTGGTTCACGGCAGTGCTGTGGTGGCCTTCACGGAGCTGGGATCGACGTCGGCGTACGACGTACTGGCCGCGGTCGTGGAGAGCCTCGGCGTACCCCGTGCGAGGTCAGAGCAAGCCTGACAAGATGGCGGGATGACCTCCAGTGTTGCCCGGGTGCAGGGACTGTTGCAGGACCATCCGCTGGTCGACGGCCACAACGATCTCCCGATCGCCTTCTACGAACTGGCCGAGTACGACCTCGACGCGTACGACCTGAGCATCTCGGTGCCGAAGCTGCACACCGACCTGCCCCGGCTGCGGCTCGGCCAGGTCGCGGCGCAGTTCTGGTCGTTGTGGGTGCCGCAGGACGAGCACGCCGTGGTGCGCACCTTCGAGCAGCTCGACTTCGTCCGCAAGCTGGTCGCGCGGTTCCCCGAGGCGTTGCAGCTGGCCGTCACCGCCGACGACGTCGACGCGTGTTTCAAGGAGCGCCGGATCGCCTCGCTGATGGGGATGGAGGGCGGCCACTCGATCGGTCAGTCGCTCGGCGTGCTGCGGGTGATGCGCGAGCTGGGCGTGCGGTACATGACGCTGACCCACAACAACAACGTCTCCTGGGCCGACTCGGCGACCGACGAACCGGTGCTCGGCGGGCTGAACGACTTCGGTGAGCAGGTCGTCCGGGAGATGAACCGGATCGGCATGCTGGTCGACCTGTCACACGTCTCGGCCGACACCATGCGGCACGCGCTGCGGGTGACGAGCGCGCCGGTGATCTTCAGCCACTCGTCGGCGCGCGCGGTCTGCGACGTCCCGCGGAACGTGCCCGACGACGTGCTGCGGACGCTGACCGGCAACGACGGCGTCTGCATGGTCACCTTCGTCCCGTACTTCGTCTCGCAGGCGTACGTCGACTGGGTCGCGGGCGTCCGCGAGGTGGCCGGCCAGCTCGACCTCGATCCGCTGGTGCCGGCTCAGCAGAAGCAGCTCAAGGCGGCGTACGACGTACCGAAGCCGCGGATCACCCTCGACGACGTGGTGGCGCACGTCGAGCACGTGCGCGAGGTCGCCGGGGTGGACCACATCGGGCTGGGCGGCGACTACGACGGCTGCCCGGAGTTCCCGGACGGGCTGCCGGACGTCGCGTCGTACCCGTCGCTGTTCTACGCCCTGGCCGACCGCGGCTGGAGCGACGAAGACCTGGCAAAGCTTGCCGGTGGCAACATTCTTCGGGTACTCCGGGCCGCGGACGAGGTCGCTGGATAACTGTCAGCCGGGGCGGACCATGTCGCGGACCAGCGCCAGCGGCTCGAACCCGCCCGCCTGGTAGGTGGCGACCGCGCCGATGTTGGACAGCGGCGTCGAGACCTGCGCGGTCGACGCGCCGAGCTCGTGCAGCGCGACGGCCGCGGCGCGGGTGATCGCTTCGCCGTACCCATGGCCGCGATGGTCACGGTGCACGCCCATCGGCTCGATCAGGCCCGGCCTGCCCTTACCCGCCGACCACACGGTCACGCACGCGACCGCGGTGCCCTGCTCATCGCGCCCGACCAGACACCGGGCTGCGGCGTACGGCGTACCGGCGGCCATCGCGTGCCAGCGCTCGTCCGTGAAGGTCGAGCCGTCGAAGGACGCGCGCTGCAACGCGGTGCGCTCGGACACCGCGTCGGGGCTGACGATCTCGATCGCCAGAGCGGACTGCTCCAGCGGCTCGGCGAGCTCGTGGCGCAGTGGCTGCCACGGGTCGTCCGGACTCCAGCCGTCCTTGAACAGAAGCTCCTGCAACAACGCGTCGGTCGGCGCCTCGAGGTACACCTTGCCCTCGATCAGTACGCCGCGCTCCGGCTCGCGGCAGTCCTCGAAGATCCGCTGGTTCAGCTCCTCGTCCTCGAGCACGCCTGGCGCATAGGCGAGCCGCAGCAGGTCAGGCTCGTCCAGCATCCCGATCGCGAGTGGCTCACCGTCGCGCTCCCAGACCCGCACCGCATCCGCCGTCCGCTCAGCCCCGAACCGCCAGAACCAGCCGAGATCGCCCGGATGCAACTGCACCGGCCCCGCTTCGCTCTGCCACTCCCCCAGCTTCCCCGCCACACCCGCGAGCCCGTCCACACCGGGTGTCCCCAACCGAATCGTCATGCGCCCATCTCACACCACCACGACGCCGGGACGCACCCGACTTTCCGGACGCGTTGTTTGCGGTTCTGGACACGGGGCACGGGGCTGATTCACCGCAATCGATGCTAGGAGAAGCAGTGCTTACCCTGACTGAGAACGCCACTCTGGTGATCAAGAGCATCACGGGCGTCGAGGGCGCTCCCGAGGGTGCCGGGGTCCGGATCTCCCAGGAGAACCCGGCCGACCCCGCGCTGGCCGTCACGACGACCGAGTCGCCGCTGCAGGGCGACCAGGTGCTGGAGGAGAGCGGCGCCCGGGTCTTCCTCGAGCAGAACGCTGCCGCGGCCTTGGACGACAAGATCCTCGACGCGGCGGTCGACGAGAAGGGCGGGGTCGAGTTCCTCCTCGTCCCGCAGGCCGGCGCAGTGCAGTAGTTAAAGAGCAGATGGATGTGGGCCGGTAGCGCGAAGCTACCGGCCCACCGCCATGTCTAGGGAGCGGAACGCTGAGCGATCCAGCTGGCATGCAGACGCGTGTAGATACCGCCCGCGGCCACCAGCTCAGCGTGCGGACCGCGCTCCACCACCCGGCCGTCATCGAAGACCAGTACCTCGTCAGCCGCCTCGGCGGTGGACAGCCGGTGCGCGATGGTGACCGACGTACGACCAGCCATCAGCCGCTCCAACGCCGCATTCACCCGTACTTCGGTCCCCGGGTCGACCGCCGAAGTCGCTTCGTCCAGCACCAGCAGATCCGGGTCGGCGATGTTCGCCCGCACCAACGCGACCAACTGACGCTCACCGGCGGAGAGCGACTCGCCGCGTTGACCCACTGGCGAATCAAGACCATCCGGCAGCGACTCGAGCCAGTCGGTCAGCCCGAGCGACTCGAACGCATCCAGCAGCTGCGTGTCGGTGACATCAGGCCGGCCGAACCGGACGTTGTCGGCCAGCGACGAGTCGAACAGATACCCGTCCTGCGGCACCATCACCACCCGCTCGCGCAGCGACGCAAACGCGATCTCGCGCGCATCCACCCCGTCCAGCAACACGGCGCCCAAGGTCGGGTCCATCAGCCGGGTCAGCAGCTTGGCGAAGGTGGTCTTCCCCGACCCCGTCTCGCCGACCACAGCCACCCGGCGATGCGGCTCGAGTCGCACGTCGACATCACGCAGTACGAGGTCGCCGTCCGGGTAGGCGAAGTCCACGTCACGGAACTCCACCGTCACCGGCCCACGCGCCTGGTGCACCCCGGACTCCCCTGGGTCGACCACATCGGCCGGCGTCGCGATCACGCCGAGCACCCGCCGCCAGCCGGCGAAGGCGCTCTGCGCGTCAGTCAGCACCTGCGTCGCGATCTGCACCGGGTCGGAGAACAACGCGACCAGGAACATGAACGCGAGAATCTCCCCCAGCGTCGCCTTCCCGTCGACCCCGAGCAGCACGCCGGCCGTCAGCACGCCGGCGTTCGCCAGCCCGGCCGCCAGCCCGCCGATCGAGAAGGTGATCCCGGTGATCGCCTGCGCCTTGGTCGCGGTCTTGCGGTAGTCCTCGATCGAGGCGTCGATCCGCTGCTGCGTCCGCTGCTCGATCGCGTACGCGCGCACCACCTGCGCGCCGACGACCGGCTCGGCGATCGCCGACAGCATCTCGCCGACCTTCGCCCGCACCACGCCGTACGCCGAGGACATCAGGCCCTGCAGCGCCTTGAGGCTCGCGAACAGCGGCAGGAAGCAGATCAGCACCACCAGCGCGAGCTGCCACGAGTAGATGAACATCACCACGGTCGCGAGCACCATCTGCCCGATGCTGACCAGGAAGATGAACCCGCCGAACTGCAGGAACTGCGACACCGTGTCGACGTCGGAGGTCACCCGGCTGACCAGCGCACCACGGCGCTCGGTGCTCTGGGTCAGCACCGGCAGATCGTGCACGTGCCGGAACGCCTTGATCCGCATGGTCGCCAGGCCGCGCTCGGAGTTCGTCGCGAGCCTGACGGTGGTCAGGAACGACGCTCCGGCCGTCACCAGCACGCCGCCGAGGCAGGCCAGGCACATCCACGCCACGAACGACATGTCCGGCCCACCAGGACCCGACAATCCCTTGTCGATGGTCTGCTGAACCGCGATCGGTACGACGATCCGCCCGCCGGTCATGGTCAGCGCGAGCAGCCCGGTGATCCACCAGCCACGCGCCAGCTCCGGCGAGATCCGCAGCCCCTGGCGAAGGGTCTCCAACCCGCCCGCGTTGTCGCCTGCGTCAAGCCGGCTGGACGATGCGGCGCTCACCTGGACACTCCTTCGGAATCAAGATCATCGAGCTCGGCCTCGAGAGCAGCCTCTTCCTCACGCCGCTCCGCATCCTTCTCATACGCGTCCACCAAAGCCCGGTACGCCGCCGACCGCTCCTGCAGCTCGACATGCGACCCCTGGTCCGCGATCCGCCCCTCGTCGAGGAACAGCACCTCGTCGGCCAGCGAGATCGTCGCCTTGCGATACGCGATCACCAGCACGGTCGTGGCCGCCTCAGCCCCCTGTACCGCGGTGCGCAGCCCGGCCAGGATCCGCGCCTCGACCTGCGGATCCACCGCGCTGGTCGCGTCGTCGAGGATCAGCAGCCGCGGCCGCCGGACCAAGGCCCGGGCGAGCGCGATGCGCTGCCGCTGCCCGCCGGACAGCGTCGTACCGCGTTCGCCGACCTTCGTGTCGAGCCCGTTCGGCAGTGACTTCACGAACCCGTCGCCCTGCGCGATCCGCAGCGCGGCCCAGACGTCCTCGTCGGCGTACTCGCCGCCGAGCGTGATGTTGCCGCGGATCGTGTCGTCGAACAGCCACGCGGTCTGGGCGACCAGCGCGACCGATCCGGCCAGTTCGTCGCGCGCCAGTGAGCGCAGGTCGAGCCCATCGACGGCGACCGTGCCCTCCTCGGGATCCACCAGCCGGGTCAGCATCGTCGTCAAGGTGGACTTGCCGGAGCCGGTCGGCCCGACGATCGCCACCGTCCGGCCAGGCTCGACGGTGAAGTCGACTCCGGCCAGCACGTCACGGCCGGGGAGATACCCGAACCGCACATCGGAGACCTCGACCCGAGCGGCCGACGTCGCCGTCAGCCGCTGGTCGCCGTACTCCATCTCGCCCTCGGCGGTGAGCACTCGCTGCACCCGATCCCAGCCGACCACCGAGCGCGGCAGCTCACCGAGCACCCAGCCCAGCGCCCGGATCGGGAAGCCGATCAAGGTGAACAAGAACGCGACCTGCACGACATCACCGGCGTCGGCGGCACCCGAGCGAACCCGCCCGACACCGACCAGCAGCACCGCTAGTACGCCGATCCGCGGCAACCCCTCGATCACCGGGTCGAAGGCGCCGCGAGCCCGGTTGACCGCGATGTTCGCGTCGCGCAGCGCGTACGTCGGCTCGCGGAAGCGCTCCGTCTCGGCGGCCTCGCGGCCCAGCGTCTTGACCACCAGCGCGCCGTCGAACGACTCGTGCGCGACCTCGGAGACATCGGCCCGCAACTCCTGGGCGCGGGTGGCGAGCGGCTGCAGGGTGCGCTGGAAGATCACGTTCGCGATGAAGACCAGCGGGAAGACCAGGCAGCCGACCAGCGCCAGCCAGACGTCGGCGGCGAACATCGCGGCGGTGGCGAAGCCGAGCATCGCGATCACGCCGATCGCCATCGGCAGCGGGGCGATCACGAACCAGATCGACTCGACGTCGGAGTTGGCGTTGGACAGCAACTGCCCGGTCGGGTGCCGGTGATGCCACTCCAGCGGCAGCTTCAGGTACTGCCGGGTGACCCGGCGCCGGTACGTCGCCTGCAGCCGGTACTGCATCACGCCGGCCCCGATCCGGCGGCCGACGACGCCGATGGCGCGCAGGATCGCGATCCCGAGGAACAGCGAGACCAGCGACGCGAGCGCGCCGAAGGTGGTGTCACCGCGCTCGAGGGCCGGCCGGATCACGTGGTCGGTCGACCACCCGAGCGCCCAGCCGTCGGCGACCGTCATCGCGCCGTACAGCATGCTCGCGGCCACCGACCAGGCGAACACCCACGGCTCTTCCCAGATCGCCACCCGCAGGACCGCGAACCCCCGCCGGGTCACGCTCCCCTTGCTGGGAACTCTCGGCTGTGGCACGCAAACATCCTTAGGACGACGCTGTCAGGGGCGTAGCCAGCCAGAGAGCTGACAACGACCGCCATTCTGCCACTGTGCACCGACAACTACGATCGAGTTGTGACCGACTACAGCAAGGTAGAACGACTCGCCCTGTGTGACCTGTTCGACCAGCTAGGGCCTGATCAGCCCACTCTGTGTGACGGGTGGAACACCCATGACCTCGCGGTCCACCTGTACGTCCGGGAGTCCGACCCGATCGCCGGGCCGGGGATCATGATTCCGGCCCTCGCCGACACCACCGCCAAGCGGTCGGCGCAGACGAAGGCGAAGTACAGCTTCACCGAGTTGGTCGACAAGGTGCGCAACGGGCCGCCGACCTTCTCGATCTACTCGTTCCCGGGGCTCGGGCACAACCTGAACACCACCGAGTACTTCGTCCATCACGAGGACGTCCGCCGGGCCCAGCCCGACTTCACGGTCCGCGAACTGCCCGTCGCCCAGCAGAAAGGCCTGTGGGGAGCGGTGAAGCTCGGCGCCAAGGCGATGACCCGGAAGGCGCCGACCGGCATCGTGCTGCGGCTGCCGAACGGCACCGAGGCGGTCGCGAAAAAGCCGACCGAGGCAGGCTCCGTCACGCTGACCGGCGAAGCGGCCGAGCTGGTGCTGTTCTGCTTCGGCCGCCAGAGCGTCGCGAAGGTCGAACTGGACGGCACGCCCGGCGCGGTGGAACGGCTCCAGGCCGCTTCGTTCGGATTCTGACGCAGGCCCGCCGCTACTCCGCGGCGGGTTGCCCGGTCGCGGGCTCCGTCGTCTCGGCGGCCGACTTCTTCTTCCGCCAGCGCTGCACCAGGCTGCTGACCACCGTGGTCAGCAGCACCAGCGCGATCGCCGCGACGACGCCCTGCCACGGCTCGGGGAACAGCGCGTACCCGAGCAGTCCGATCGCCATGTAGACAGCCGCCCATGCCGACGAGGCGGCCAGGTCGACCACCGCGAACCGATGCCAGCGGTACCCCGCCAGCCCTGCGGCCAGCAGCACCGGGATCCGCCCGCCCGGGATCAGGCGCGAGGTCAGCAACACGGTGATCTCGTGCTCGGCCAGCCGCACCCGCAACGCGTCGAGCGCTTCGTTGTCCCGCAACCAGCCGACCCGTTTGGCCAGCTTCTCCCCGCCCGCCCGGCAACCGGCGTACACGATCAGGTCGCCCAGATACGCGCCACCGGCACCAGCGATCAGTACGCCGACCAGCCCGATCGGATTGTCATGCGACGCCAGTACCGCGCCCGCCGACACCGCCGCACCGGTCGGCAGGATCGGCAGCACCGCGCCGATCAGCACCGCGCCGGCCAGCGCCGCGAGATAAACCCAGCCGAACTCTTCACCCGTCATTGCCCGACCACCTCGGTCGACTCTCCTGGCTGCAGCAGCTCCACCTTCACGGCGGCATCCACCTCGGCCATCGCTTCCTTGAACTTCTCCCCCGGCGGCAGGAACAGGTCCGGCCGCAACCGATCGCACCCGATCGGCCAGAACGTCCCGAAATGCACCGGTACCGCGATCCGCGCGCCAACCCGCCGAACCGCCTCGGCCGCGCGCACCGGGTCGAGATGCCCCGGCCCGAGCGACGGTCCCCAACCGCCGACCGGCACCAACGCCAGGTCGACCGGAGCCACCTCGGCCGACAGGTCGTCGTACAGGTCGGTGTCGCCGGCGAACCAGACACTCGGCGAGCCCTCGACCCGGAACCCGAGCGCGGGGCCGCGATGCGCCGACCAGGGCAGCCGCCGCCCGTCGTGGTCGGCCGTGACGACCGTGATGTCGAGACCGCCGATCCGAACTTGGTTGCCTGGGGCAACCTCAATGCAGCGGTCGGAGTAGAACGCGCCGCTGTCGGCGTGGATCAGCTTCGCCGCGCCGCGCGGTACGACCAGGGCGGCGTCCGGCGAGACCAGCGGCAGCGACGTCAGGTGCAGGTGGTCGGCGTGCATGTGCGAGATCAGTACTGCGTCGCACTGGCCGGCCTCGGGTGTCGGCGCCGGGCCTCGACGCCGCCGGACGTGCGCGATCCGGGAGGTGAGCACCGGGTCCGTCAGGAGCCGGGTGCCGCTCTCCTCGATGGTGGTGGTGCTGTGACCCCACCAGGTGATCCGCACTCTCAGGCCTCCACGCTTGCGTCCGTCGAAGTGGGCACCTGGTCAGGTTCTTCGGCCGCTGTTTCATCGACCGCAGCCTTGCGCTGACCGAGCTGGTCGAGCCAGCTGATCAGCAGGTGGTGCACCGCGTCGGAGCCTACGGGTGGCTCGTCGACCACCCAGCGGCGCGGGTGCACGAGCACGGCCTCGGTCTGCCAGCCGCCGATCCCGCCGTGGCAGCCGACCAGCTCCTCGAACGCGGCCACCTCGCGGGTGTAGTCGTCCAGCCGGGAGATCACCACGATGTCGCCGTTGTGCGGCATCTCGGCCTGCCGGAGCATCGACACGGCCGCCATCGGGCCGTAGCGCTCCAGCGGGTCGACGCCCTCGATCCGGCCCGACCGCAGGACGTGGACGCCGGAGCTGCCGATCGCGACCGGTCCCTCGGCGAGCGATTCGACCACGACGAATCCGATGCCCGGGTGCGTCGCGAGCCCCGGGATCAGCCGGGGATGCTGCAGCTCGATCTCCTCCAGCGGCACCCGGCCGGGCGTCTTGGCCAGATAGATCAGCGCGAGGTTGCCCGAGGCCGTGACGATCATCTGCTCGTCGGCCGCGACTGCCGGTTCGCAGTCGGCAGGCCCGAGCTCCACCTCGCCATGGGGCGCCCTGCCGTGCAGCGCCTTGCGGGTCACCTTGCCGCCGACGCTCGCGCGCAGGCTCAGCTCGGTCAGGAACGCGTTGACCGGCCCCCAGCCCTCGGACCGGCCGGTGGCGGCGACCGGCTCCTTAGTGGTGTCGACCAGGTCGTCGATGACCTGGGTCAGGGTCCGGCCGTAGCGCTGCAGAAAGGTCGATCCCTGGCTCTGGCCGTGGTCGGACAGGATCACGATCTCGTACGAGTGCGGCAGCAGGTCGATGATCCGCTTGAGCGCTCCGAGCACTCGGTCGAGCCCTTCGAGGGTCTGCAGCGACTCCGGCCGGGTCGGGCCGGCGTGGTGCGCGACCTCGTCGTAGTCGACGAAGTCGCAGTAGATCACCGGGGTGCCCTTGACCAGCTCGTCGGTGATCAGGGAGACGTTCAGGTCGCGCAGCAGCACGTTGGAGATGGCCCGCAGGAAGATGTACGAACCGCCGCGGTTGACCCGCGGCACCAGGTCGCGCACCCGCTGCCGGCGGGCCTGGTGGAGTTCCTTGATCATCTCGGCGACACACAGCACCAGCCCGCGGGCAGCGCCCTGCGGACTGGAGAAGAACCGGACGTACCCCCGGCTGCGGCCGGTGGGCAGCGCGGCCCGGCTGAACACCAGCTCCGACTTGGGCGCGTCGCCGGACCAGTTGTTGCTGATACTCGCGCCACCGTCGGCGAGCAGGCCGCGACCGGTCGACATCCGCGCCTCGATCTCGGCGGCGTCCCGGGCCCGGTTGGTCACCATCACCCGGCCGGTCTCTTTCTCGTACCAGCGGAAGGCCGGGATCTGCCCCGAGCCGCCGTGCAGGATGCCCGCCTGGCTGGCCGGTGTGGTCGCCGGCACTCCGGTGTGCCACTCGACCATCGAGTGGCTGCCGTCCCGGATCCAGCCGCCGAGATGCGGCAGGTTGCCCGACATCACCATCCAGTTGAGCAGCGGCGCGGACAGCCCGTCCAGCTGGATCACCAGCATCCCGGTCTTCGGCGCCGCCTGGAGCTTGCGGGCCCGGCGGCGCACGACGCGCATCACCTCGGACACGTAGGCGTCGTCGCTGCCGGCGTACGCGACCCAGCCGACGAACGCGCTCACCGACGACATCACGATCGAGACCACCAACGGCGCCTCGACCCCGCCGTGCAGGTGCACCCCTGGATCGATGTTGACCGCCAGGTAGACGACCCCGAACTGCGAGAGCAGTCCACCGACCAGCACGCCGACCGAGCCGATCAGCACCGCGATCCCGGCCAGGATCCAGCGCACCACCAGCCCGACCACGGCGAGGATCACCACCAGCCGCAGGATCGGCAGCGCGCCGTCGCTGGTGCTGATCTGCGGCAACGTCCAGAAGGTGATCAGCAGCGAGATCAGCGAGGCGAGCCCGCCGAGGACCATCGCCTGGATGCCCCGGGTGGTACGACGCAGGTCCAGCCAGACCGGCCGGCGCTGCCGACGATCACTGGAAACCTGCTCGGGTGGTTTAGCCATCAGGTACTTCGGACTCCCCGTTCGCGCGTTTGTGCCAGACCGAGCCTACGAGCCCGGGTCCAGCAGCGGCGTACTCCGCCACGCACCGAACGGGTTGATCCAGGGCGAACCCGGACCCCGGGCCGGGGAGAACCCCCGGCCCGGAGCCGCGCAGGTCACTGGACCTCTACGTAGTCCACTTCGGCGAACTGGGTGCCCTTGGTCAGCCGGACCGTGTTCCAGCCGGCGTTCAGGGTGACCGGGACGGAGGCCTGCCGCCAGTTGTCCCAGCCGGCCGCCGGGTAGCTGATCGAGCCCTGACTGTTGCCGTTGACAACCACGCCGTGACTGGCGGTCGCGCCCATCCCGTTCGCGTAGCCGACCGACAGGGTGTGGCCGCCGGCCGACGCGGCGAACACCGAGACCTGGACCCAGGAGTCCGCGAAGTCGATGTAGGCGGCGACCGCCCCGCCCGAGGCGCCGGCCGCGCCGGTCCGGACCGAGCAGTGGTTCAGCGTGCCGCGCTCAGCCTCGGTCCGGACCCGGCTGCCGCGGACCACCGGGAAGTCGTTCGCCCAGCCGAGGTCGGCGACGTACAGGTGCCGTGAGCCGTTCACCCAGCCGTGCAGGAAGACCTTGTTGCCGACGAAGTCCGCGCCGCCGGGGCCGCAGACGTGGTTGTCCATGCTGGCCGTGGTCATCAGCGGCCGGAAGGCGTTGGTCCACGGGCCGTTGAGGCTCGGCGCGGTCGCGTACGACGTCTGGTAGTTGCAGTCCGTGTAGCCGCCGCTGGAGTAGAAGAGCACGAACTGGCTCCCGCGCTGGACCAGGTCCGGCGCCTCGATCACGCCGCTGGCCGTCAGCATCGCGGTGTTGCCGCCGGTCAGGGCGGTGCCGTTGTTCGTGGTCCGGGTCAGCCAGAGCGTGGACGGCTGGCCGATCGCGTTGCCGTCGTTCTTCCAGGCCAGATAGCGGACGCCGTCGTTGGCGACGAAGGTGTTCGCGTCGATCGCCCCGCCCTTGTCCAGCGGGCAGATCAGCGGCTGGCCGCCGAGCGGGGTGAACGGGCCGAGCGCCGAGCTCGCGGTGGCGACGCCGATGCACTGCCGGCCGGAGGCCTTGTGCCAGGCGGTGTAGGTGAGGGTGAAGCTGCCGTCCGGGTTGGGGTGGACGTCGGGCGCCCAGGTGCGACCGCCCTGGGCCCAGCTCGCCGACGGGCCACCAGGCATCGCGTCGCCGCGGATCGTCCACGGTCCGTTCGGGCTCGAGGCAGTGGCCACCGGAACGTTGCCGCGGCCGTTGTTGGTCGAGTACGCGTACCAGGTGCCGTTCTTCTCGAACACGTCCGGATCGGGGAAGTCCTCGCCGATGACGGTGGCCGGGAAGGTCGCGGCGGTCGTTCGCTGGACCGCTGCGTCGGCGGGGGCGGAGAGCAAGGTCAGGGGCAAGGCGAGGGCGGCGATCGCCGCCAGGATTCTGCTGCGCATGAAGGGCTCCTCAGGTGGGGCGGTACCTGTGGACGACACTTTTACATCGATTCACCTAAGAATCGATAGCTGGAAATCATTTCGATCCATTGACAGTGCCTAGTCGCTGGTGGAAATTTCTTTCACATGGACGACATCCTGCAGCGGCTGCGTGGTCTGCGCCCCACCATGGGCGGCGCGCTGATCCGGATCGCCGACTTCCTGCTGGCCGAGCCCGCCGAGGCCGCCCGGCTGACCATCACCGATCTCGCCGACCGGACCGGCACCTCGCCCGGCACCGTGACCCGGTTCTGCCACACCGCCGGATTGTCCGGCTTCGCCGCCCTCAAGGTCGCGCTCGCCGAGCAGGTCGGCCGCTCCGGCACCAGTCGCTGGAGCACTGACATCGGCCGGCAGATCGACCCGGGCGACGACCTCGACCAGGTGCTCAAGGTGATCGTCGCCGCCAACACCCAAGCACTGCTCGGTACTGCGGACCAGCTCGATCTCGCCGTCGTCGACCAGGTCGCGGGGGCGGTCACTGACGCACGCGCGATCCATCTCTTCGGCGTCGGCACCAGCGCGATCACCGCCGACGAACTGCGGATCCGGTTGCAGCGCATCGGTTTCGCCTGCTGGCTCTGGCCGGAGGTGCACGGCGCGCTGGTTGCGGTCGCGTTGGCCGACGAACGCGACCTGGTGATCGGCATCTCTCACTCCGGCCAGATCTCCGAGACCATCGAAGTACTGCGCACCGCCGCCGGGCGTGGCGCCCACACCGTCGCCATCACCAACGACCCGACCTCCGCCCTGGCCGCAGAGGCCGAACTGACCCTCACCACCGCCCAGACCGGTGATGAACCAGCCGACGCGCTCGCCGACCGGCACGCGCAGCTCCTCGTCCTCGATGTGCTCTACACCCGGGTCGCCCAGCTGAACCACGCCCGCACGCTGGCCGCCCTGGAGACCACCGCCGCGGCCATCGACCCCCGACGGGTCCCGAAGCCGAAGCGCCGCCGCACTCCCCCGAGCTGAAGCATCCGCTGAACCTCGAACAGATCGGGCGCGATCACTGGACCGGACGACCGGCGGGATAGAGACTCCGGGGTAGTTGGTTTCCGCCTGAGCGTTGAGGGGTTCTTGTGAGGAAATTACCGAGAGTGTCGGGCCGCGGGTTGGTGGCGTTCGCGGCGGCAGTGGCGGCGACGGCCGGGCTGGTGGGGCAATCGGCCGGTGCGCCGGCCGCAGTACAGCAGGTGCAGGCGACCGGGCTGCAGCAGCAGTTGGACACGCTGCTGTCCGACGCGCGATTCCAGGGCTCGCTGGTGGGCTTGGTCGTGCGGGACGCGACCACCGGCGAGACCCTGTACGACCGGAACGGCAGCACCCGGTTGCTGCCCGCGTCGAACACGAAACTCTTCAGCTCGACCGCCGCGATGCACACGCTGGGCGCCGGCTTCCGGTTCCACACCGACGTACTGGCGACCGCGCCGGTGAAGAGCGGCAAGTTGCGTGGAGACCTTTATCTGAAGGGCTTCGGCGACCCGACCGCGTTGGAGTCCGACTACGTCGCCCTCGCCCAGAAGATCGCCGCGGCAGGCATCAAGCGGGTCGACGGGAACGTGATCGCCGACGACACGTACTTCGACGCGCAGCGCCTCGGCGACAGCTGGGCCTGGGACGACGAGCCGTTCTACTACAGCGCCCAGATCTCCGCGCTGACGCTCGCCCCCAACACCGACTACGACTCCGGCACCGCGATCGTCGAGAGCCTGCCCGGCGCGAAGGTCGGAGCGCCGGTGAAGCTGAAACTCGTCCCGGCCACCGGCGTGCTCAAGCTGGTCAACACCGCGAAGACCGGCGCGGCGGGTTCGGCGAACACGCTCAGCATCGAGCGTGACCACGGCACCAACGTCGTCCGGATCACCGGTTCGGTCCCGGCCGACGACACGGTCGGCCAGGAGTGGGTGACCGTGTGGGAGCCGGCCCTGTACGCCGCCGACGTCTTCCGCCGGGCCCTCACGGCGCAGGGCGTCCGGGTCGACGGGAACGTCCGCGCGGCAGCCACGCCGACGACGGCCCGCCAGTTGGCTCGCGACGAGTCGATGACGGTCGGCGAGCTGATGAACCCGTTCCTCAAGCTGTCGAACAACATGCACGGCGAGACGCTGGTCAAGGCGATGGGCGCGGTCGCGAAGGCCGAGGGCAGCTGGTCTGCCGGCCTCGGCGTCGTTACGCAGTACGCGCAGAGCGTGGGGGTCGCCACCTCGACGATTCGGCTCTCCGACGGGTCCGGCCTGTCCCGCAAGGTGAATGTGACGGCCAAGAGCGTCACGGATCTGCTGGTCGGAGTACAGAAGGAGCCTTGGTTCCAGCAGTGGTACGACGCGCTGCCGATCGCCGGCAACGCGGATCGGTTCACCGGTGGCACCCTGCGCTCGCGGATGGCCAACACCCCGGCCGCGAACAACCTGCACGGCAAGACCGGCTCGCTGACCGGCGTCACGGCACTGTCGGGCTACGTGTCGACCAAGGACGGCCGCAAGCTGGTCTTCTCGATGATCAGCAACAACTACCTGACCACGCCGCGGCCGGTCGAGGACGCGGTCGGCATCACGCTCGCCTCCTGGACCGACCAGGCGCCGGTCGCGGCGACCAAGGCGGCAGTCAGCCCGCAGACGGCCGACGACGAATGCGGCGGCAACGACTGGTTCAAGCCCTGCTAATCGGTTAGACAGGACGGCGGTCGTTCAGCACGATGGGTGAATGACCGCCGCACTGCCTCCGGGGCACACCTTCCGCCGGCCGACCACGGACGATGCGGAGTTGATCTTCGCGCTGGTCGCGGCCCGCAACACCGCCGTCATCGGCGAGGCCGACTTCACCCTCGACGACATGGCCGACGAGCTCGCCGAGCCCGGCTTCGACCTCGAGCAGGATGCCTGGCTGGTCTTCGCCGGGGACGACCTGGTCGGCTATGGCACGGTCACCGGTCATGGCGATCACCACCTGCTCGACATCGACTTCTACGCCGCGGACAGCGAGGTCCGCGAGTGGCTGCTGAGCGAGATCGTCGACCGCGCCAAGGAGTTGGCCCAGGCTCATGGGCAGACCGAGGTCTCGCTCGACGCCGGCGTCTACCGGGCGGACGAGACGATGCGCGAACTCCTCGGCGCCCACGGCTTCACCGCCGGTACGACGTTCCACCGGATGCGGATCGACCACACCGGCCCGGTGCCGGTGCCCGACGTACCGCAGGGCGTGGTGTTGCGTCGGGGCGTTGCCGACGAGGAGACGCGGCGGGTGGCGCACGGCGTGTACACCGAGACCTTTACCGGGCAGTTCGGGTTCTCGCCTCAGCCGTACGAGGAGTGGTTCAAGGCGAGGGACGCGCAGTCGACCTTCGACTGGTCGCAGCTGACCCTGCTGGAGCTGGACGGCCGGACAGTCGGGTTCGTGGAGAACAACGACCAGTTCATCGAGGACGAGAACTGCAACTACGTCAGCCGGCTCGGCGTCCTCAAGGAGGCCCGGGGTCGCGGGCTGGCCAAGTTCCTGCTGCGCGACGCCTTCGCCGCCGACGCGGAGGCCGGGCGGGATGGCACGATTCTGCACGTGGACACCAACAACCCGACGCCGGCGCTGGGCCTGTACCTCTCGGTCGGCATGCAGCCGGTCCTGGTCATCGACGTTTGGCGGCGCACGCTGCCGGTCGGCTGATGGCCGAACTGCCGGCCGGCGCGATCGTCGGGCCGATGAGGCTCGACGAAAGCCCTGCGCTGCAGGCGTTTCTGGCCGGTCGCAGCATTAGGCTGATCGGCGTCCACCAGTACAGCCCGGAGGGTGTCGCCAACTTCCTCCGCAACCCGGTGCTCGACCTCGAGTCCGACACCTGGGTGGTCACTGCCGACGGCGCGATCGTCGGCACCGCGGCCACCGTGCACCACTCGGACAGTGTCGGCATCGACGTCTCCTCCGCCGACCGGACCACCGCCGAGTGGCTGCTCGACCGGGCGACCGAGCGGGCGGCCGAGTTGGGCCGGGAGGCGGACGCCGCCGAGCTGCCGCTGTCGATCAACATGATCGGCGCCGACCGGCTGCTGGCCGAGCTCGCGGCCGAGCAGGGCTTTACCCACGCGACCTCGATCCAGCGGATGAAGATCCTGCACTCCGGCCCGATCAACCCACCGGCGCTTCCCGACCGGACCGTGATCCACCGCGGCGCGGACGACGAGCAGAGCCGGCGAACCGTCCATCGGCTGGTCGTCGAATCGTTCGCGGAGCAACCCGACGCGAGCCCGCCGGAGTACGACGAATGGGTGGCGTCACGGGAGGCCCGGACCACGTTCGACTGGTCGCAGGTGACCGTGCTCGACCTCGACGGGCAGCCGGTCGCGGTCCTCGAGTACGACACGAACTTCGTGAACTCCGAGGGCTGCGGGTACGTCGGCCGGCTCGGCGTGCTGAAGCAGGCGCGGGGACGCGGGCTGGCGAAGTACCTGCTCAGGGACCAGTTCGCCCAGGATGCGGCGGTGGGGCTCGCTGGGACGCTGCTGCACGTGAACAGCTCGAACCCGACGCCCGCGGTCAGTCTGTACCTGTCGGCGGGGATGACGCCGGACATCGTCAACGACGTCTGGCGACGCACCTTGACGCTCTAGACTTCCTCGCCGGGGCGGTCGCGGTCCACCCCGGCGAGGTCGTCAGTTCAGGACGGCCCGGTCGCCTGTGCTCCCGGCAACGACCTTGCGGCCACCCAGCTCCCAGCGCAGGTTCAACGGGATCTTCAACGGCCCGCCCTGCGGTTTGACGCACTGCACGCCTTCCGGCGTCTCCGGTGCGACGGAGTAGCGGTAGGCCGCGATCCGGGCCTGGTCCGCGGTCTGCGAGAGGATCCGCACCACCGTGTGCGGCAGGCAGGTCGCCGAGTCGCCGCGAGGCACCTCGACGATCAGCCCCGAGGTGCTGTCGGGATCCCGGAGTACGGCGGTCACGGGGATCTCGCGGTCGAGGATCATCGTGGTCGAGCCGTACTTGAACTGCACCGGCGGCGGCCCGTCGTCCAGCACCCCGGCGACCGGTACGGACGTGGTCGGCTGCTCGGCCGGCTGGGTGTCAGCCCGCTGGACGCCGGTGGCGGCGAAGGCCGCTCCCCCGGCGACGACGACCGCCACCACGGCCGCCGTCAGCACTTTCCGGGTACGCCGCTGCCGGCGCACCGCGCGTTCGACGTACTCGAACGGTGGCGCCTCCGAAGGCGTCTGCTCATCGACGTACTCGATCAGCAGCTCCGTCTGCGGGTCAGGCATGATCTGGTACCTCCTCCTGGACCGCCAGCAACGGCGCGAGCGCCTGACGGGCCCGGGCCAACCTCGACTTCACCGTGCCGGGTGGCAGTTGCAGTTCATCCGCGATCTGTTCGATCGGCAGATCCATCACGTAGTGCATCACCGCCACCGCGCGTTGCGCCGGAGTGATCCGGGCCAGCGCGGCGGCCATGTCGAGCGCGTCCCCATCGGGTCCCTGCACGTCGGCCGTCCGTCCGGTCAGCCTGGCCAGCGCCCGGTGCGCCACCTGCTGGCGGCGCAATCTGCTGATCAGGGCCCGGACCGCGACCGCTCGCACCCAGGCCTCCGGATCGTCGTACCGGCGGATCCGGTCCCAGTGGTCGAGCAGCTTCACGTACGCGTCCTGAGCGATCTCCTCAGCGTCGGCACGTGAGCCCCCGATGGAGACCAGCAGGCCGATCAGGCGTGGCCAAGTACGGCGGTAGAGCGCCGCCACCTCGGTTGCCGGATCGCTGTCGATCTCCCTCACACCCCTAACACGCGCTGGCCGGGTGCCAGGTTCCATCGGATCCCCGACTTTTTCCAGCGGTTGCGTTCCGGGGATGTGAGAGATTACTCTCGAAACATGTCTCTCAGAAATCCGTACGGCGATTTCGAGATCACCGACCCGCAGGCGATGCGTGCGTTGGCGCATCCCGTCCGGCTCGCCGCGCTCAGCTATCTGCAGAAGAACGGCCCGGCCACGGCGACCCAGCTGTCGGTGCACGTCGACGCCTCGCCGTCGGTGACCAGCTGGCACCTGCGGCATCTGGAGTCGTTCGGTCTGGTCAGCGACAGCCCTCCCCCCGAAGGCGGCGCCGACAAGCGGCAGCGCTGGTGGAAGGCGGTCGCCCGCGGCTTCCGGTTCCAGATGCCCGAGACGGCGGAAGGTCTCGAGGCCGGCCGGCTGCTGCGCACCGAGATGATGAGCCAGGCGCTCAACCACGCCCAGCAGTGGATCGCCGAGACCGAGCCCGTCCTCGACCCGCGGTGGAGCCGCGCCACCGGCTCCTCGAACACGCTGCTGACCATCACGCTGGCCGAAGCCGAAGCGCTCGAGAACGCGATCGAGCAGCTGCTCGCGCCGTACGTCCAGCGCGGCACCGCCGGCGCCCCCGACGACGCGCAGCCGGTCCGGATGATCCGGATGGCGTTGCCCGAGGCAACCAACTGAGCTGTGAGGACCCCGCCATGACCACCTCAGCGTCTTCCCCTGCGACAACCCTCTGGCGCGACCGGCGGTTCCGTACCTTCTGGTCGGCTCAGGGCGTCTCCGAGTTCGGCGACCGGATCAGCGAGCTCGCCCTCCCGCTGATCGCCGTCACTCTCCTCGACGCCTCCCCCAGCCAGGTCGGCTTCCTGACCGCCGCGGTCTGGCTGCCCAACCTGGCCTCACTCTTCATCGGCAGCTGGGTCGACCAGCACCGCGACAAGCGCCCCTTGATGATCGCCGCCGACCTCAGCCGTACCGTGCTCCTACTCTCACTCCCAGCAGCGTACTGGCTGGACCTGCTCACCCTCGGCCAGCTCTATGCGATCGCGATCCTGGCCGGCACCGCACACGTCGTCTTCAACACGGCGTACGCGTCGTTCTTCGTCCGGCTGGTCAATCGCGATCAGTTCCTGGAGGCGAACAGCAAGCTGTCGGCCACCCGGTCGATCTCCTTCATGGCCGGCCCAGCCGTCGGCGGTCTGCTGGTCCAGTGGCTCACCGCGCCGATCGCGCTGGTCGCGGACGCGTTGACGTTCCTGTTTTCCGCGCTGCAGATCAGCCGGCTCAAGGTCCCGCCCAGCGACGCCGCCCCCAGCGAAGAGAGCCTGCTGGTCAGAGCGAGGGCCGGGATGGGGTACCTGCTCCGCCACCCCTACCTCCGCGCCAGCCTCGGCTGCGCGACCACCGTCAACTTCTTCAACATGATCGGCCTGGCCCTGCTGGTCCTCTTCGCCAGCCGCAATCTCGCCCTGCCCGCCGGCACCATCGGTCTCGCCTTCGGTATCGGCGCCTCCGGCGGCCTGGTCGGCGCTCTCGCGGCCAAGAAGCTCACCGACCTGGTCGGGGCCGGCCGGCTGATCGCGATCAGCTCGGTCGTCTTCCCCGCCTCGATCGGGATCCTCGCCCTGGCCGACGGTCCGATCTGGCTGCGGGCGGTCATCTTCGCGGCAGCCGAGTTCGTCGGGGCGTTCGCGGTGATGTGCTTCGACGTACCACTGAACTCGCTGCAGGCGGCAGTAACGCACGACCACATGCGCAGCCGGGTGGTCGGCGCGTTCAGCAGCATCAACTACGGAGTGAGGCCGCTCGGCGCGGTGATCGGCGGCCTCCTGGGCACCTGGCTGGGTGTCCGGGAGACGCTGCTGATCTCCGCTGCCGGCGGCCTCTTCGCCGTACTGTGGCTGGTTCGCTCCCCCATCATCCGGACGCGAGACCTCGCTGGTCTGCAGCCTCCGGTGATGTAGAGGTCAGTCCAGCTCGATGGGCTCCTCGACCTTGGCGACCGTCCGGCGCAGCGGGATCTCCTTGATGAAGAGCACCGCGATCAGGCTGACCAGCGCACACGCCGACGCGATCAGGAAGATGCGGCCGGTTGCGTCGCCGTACGACTGCCGGACGAGCTCGGCCAACTGCGGCGGCAGGTTCTTGACGTCCAGCAGGCTGGTGCCGCCCGAACCGCCGTCCTGCAGCTTGCGGGCCGCCTCGGCTCCACCCGGTCCGTGCAGCACGCCTTCGATCAGCAGGCTCTTGACCCGGCTGGCCAGTACCGCGCCGAGCACCGAGACACCGACCGCGCCGCCGAGACTCCGGAAGAAGGCCACCGACGCGCTGGAGGCGCCGATCTCGCTGACATCCACGGTGTTCTGCACCGCGAGGACCAGGTTCTGCATCATGGCGCCCATCCCGATGCCCATCAGCAGCATGCCGAGACCGACGTACCAGTACGGCGTGGTGTGGTCGATGGTGCCGAGGATCGCCAGGCCGACGGTGAGCAGGATGCCACCGGCGATCAGGTACCGCTTCCACTTGCCGAAGCGGGTCACCATCTGGCCGGCGCCGACCGAGCCGAAGAACGAGCCGAGCATCATCGGGATGGTCAGCAGACCGGACTCGGTGGCGCTGTAACCGCGGGCCACCTGGAAGTACTGACCGAGGAAGATCGCGCTGCCGAACATCGCGACCCCGACGGCCATGCTGGCCACGATCGCGAGCGCGGTGGTGCGCTGCCGGACCACCTTGAGCGGGACCAGCGGCTCGGCGACCCGGTTCTCCACCAGCACGGCGAGGACGCCGAACAGGATCGTGCCGCCGACGAAGAGCGCGGACTGCCAGGAGAACCAGCCGAAGTCGTGCCCGGCGAAGGTCACCCAGATCAGCGGCAGGCTGGCCGCCACGCTGATCAGGATCGCACCCAGGTAGTCGATCTTGACCTTGCGCTTGAAGACCGGCAGGTGCAGGTACTTCTGCAGGATGACCAGGCTGATCATGGCCAGCGGCACACAGACGTAGAAGCACCAGCGCCAGCCGAGCCACGAGGTGTCGACGATGACGCCGCCGATGAGCGGACCGCTCACGGTGGCGACGGCCATCACGGCGCCCATGTAACCGGAGTACCGGCCGCGGTCGCGGGGCGGGATCGCCGCGCCGATGATTGCCTGCGCCAGCGCCATCAGGCCGCCCATCGCCAGGCCCTGCAGTACGCGGGCGCCGATCAGGAACGGAACGTTGTGGGCCATGCCGGCCAGGGCCGAGCCGATCACGAACAAGGTGATGGCCAGTTGCACCAGCAGCTTCTTGCTCATCAGGTCGGACAGCTTGCCCCAGATCGGGGTGGACACCGTGGTCGCCAGCAGGCTCGCGGTGAGCACCCAGGTGTACTGCGTCTGGGAGCCTTCCAGGTCGGCGATGATCGTCGGCAACGCGTTGCTGACGATGGTCGAGCTGAGCATCGCCGTGAACAACGCGGCGAGCAGCCCGACCAGGATCTCGAGGATCTCGCGGTGGGTGAGTTCCGGCGCGGCAGGCGCCTGCAGCCGGGTCTCGGTGACAGTCATCAGTCTCCAGTCGATGTGTTTGCGTGCTTCGCGGTCTCGGCGGCCTGGGTGACGGCGACGGCGATCCGGCGCAGCGACTCTGCCGCGGCGGCCATCTCCTCGTCGTCCCAGTCCGCCAGCGCGGAGCGAAGTTGCCGGGTGTATCCGGCGTGCAGAGCCTCCAGCCGGTCCCGGCCGGCCGCACTGAGCTGGACCAGCGACACCCGGGCATCCGCCGGGTCGGGCCGACGGCTCACCAGTCCGTCGGCCACCAGCGCGCTCAGCTGCCGGCTCACCACCGAGGCGTCGACTCCCAACTTCACGGCGATCTCGCCACCTCGCTGCTCGCCGTCCTTGGCCAGCACCTTCAGCACACTCGCGTCGGCCCGCCGCAGCCCGGAATCGGGCCACAGGTGCCGATGCTCGATACACCGCACGGCCCGGATCAGCGAACTGACCCCTTCCAGCACTTCCTGGGCCGGGGTATCCCGCTGGACTAGTTGCATAACCCAACTATATACATATTTAGTTGGTTTCTGCAACCATATGGATGGTCCGGGGGCTTGAAGTGGGTACTGGCTGGTATTAGCTGAGGTCGAGATTCAACCGAGCGAGCAGCCGGGCCAAGTCCGCCAGATCCGGCGTCTCCCAGCGATCCAGAATCGCCCGGAAGTCCGCCTGCCGCTGCGCCCGCATCGCGCCGAACCGGCTGGCGCCGATCTCGGTCAGCCGGAGAAGACGGGCGCGCCCGTCATCCGGGTCCCCCACCCGCTCGATCAGCCCGAGGCTCTCCAATTGGGTCAGCCCGCGGCTGACCGTCGACTTGTCCAACCCGAGCGCCTGCGCCACATCCGAGGCGCGCACCCCGGCCCGGCCGCTCGAAGTACCCAGCTCGATCTGGGAGATCAGCGCGTACCCGGCCGCGTCCATCTCCGGGTGCACCCGCCGCGCCATCATCATCTGCGCCGACCGCGACCGGCGGAACAAGGTGGACAGCTCGTGCTCCACGTCGGCAAGAAGCTGCAGGCTGCCCTCGGGCCGCTGGGTCACCATGCCGTTCACCGGACCACGATGCCGGCGTCGCGCAGAGCCTTCTTCACGTCCGCGATCCGCAGTTCACCGAAGTGGAAAACACTCGCGGCCAGTACCGCATCCGCCCCCGCCTCGACCGCCGGCGGGAAGTGCTCGGGCAACCCCGCTCCCCCACTGGCGATCAGCGGCACGTCGACCACCGCACGCACCGCCCGGATCAGCTCCAGGTCGAAACCCTTCTTCGTCCCATCGGCGTCCATCGAGTTGAGCAGGATCTCCCCCGCCCCCAACTCGGCGCCACGCCGCGCCCACTCGATCGCGTCCAGCCCGGCCGACTTGCGCCCGCCGTGGGTCGTCACCTCAAACCCACTCGGCTGCCCAGCGGACCGGCGTACGTCGAGCGACAGCACCAGCACCTGATTGCCGAACCGGTGTGCGATCTCCTCGATCACCGCCGGCCGGGCGATCGCGCCGGTGTTGATCCCGACCTTGTCGGCCCCCGCCCGCAACAGCCGATCCACATCAGCCGCCTCGCGCACCCCGCCACCCACGGTGAGCGGGATGAACACCTGCTCAGCGGTCCGCCCGACCACGTCGTACGTCGTCTCCCGCGACCCGGACGACGCGGTGATGTCGAGAAACGTCAGCTCGTCAGCGCCCTCGGCGTCGTACAGCCGAGCCATCTCCACCGGATCACCGGCATCACGCAGATCAGCGAAGTTGACACCCTTGACCACCCGGCCGGCATCGACATCCAGACAGGGAATAACTCGTACGGCGAGGCTCACGCGCCAAGCCTACCGATCCGGCGTCGCTCTCCACGCCAAATATCACCGCACGGCACGCAACTCCGCGCCGTGCTCACGTCCTGGCCCGAGGTCTTGCCGACGTGGAGACGGCGGTCTACTCTCACTGGAAATTATTAGGAAGGTTTCCTATTAGTTAGGATCCATGATCCTCGCACCTCACCATCGAAGGCGCCGCCGGCTCGCAGTACTCGCCGCGGTTGGGTTGGCTTGCGGAATGCTGCCGATCACCGCGGTCACCGCCTCCACTCAGCCCGGTGTTGCCTCGGAGTCCCTGTTGTCTCGCGGCAAGACGGCGACCGCCTCTTCAACGGAAAGCAGCGCCTTCGCGGCGAAGCTCGCGGTCGACGGCAGTACGACGACCCGCTGGGCCTCGCGGGAAGGGCGCGATTCCGAGTGGATCCAGGTCGACCTCGGTTCTTCGGCGAACCTGAGCCGGGTGAAGCTGAACTGGGAGGCGGCGTACGGCAAGGCCTACCGGGTGCAGGCTTCGGCGAACGGGACCAGCTGGACGACTCTGCACTCGACGACATCGAGCGATGGTGGCGTGGACGAGATCGCGGTGTCAGGGAGCGGGCGGTATGTGCGGATCGCCGCGACGAAGCGCGGTACGGCGTACGGGTACTCGCTGTGGGAGTTGGAGGTGTACGGGTCGGTTGGTGGCGGCACCCCGCCTCCGACTGGTGGTTCGGTGGTGGACGTGTCGACGGGCGCGCAGTTGCAGGGTGCGTTGGCGAATGCTCAGCCCGGTCAGACCATCCGGCTCGCGGCCGGGCAGTACCACGGTGACTTCCTGACCCAGAAGGCCGGAACGGCGGCGGCGCCGATCACGCTGACCGGGCCGTCGACCGCAGTACTGATCAACGATGGACCGACCGGGACCGCGCCGGCCTGCCCGGCGCCGACGGCCGGGTGGGACTCGGGGTACGGGCTGTGGTTGTTCGGTGCGCCGTACTGGAAGCTGACCGGATTCACCGTGCAGGACTCGAAGAAGGGCATCGTGCTGGACAACTCCCAGCACGTGACCATCGACGGGGTGTCGGTTCACCACACCGACGAGGAGGGCGTGCACTTCCGCCGGTCGTCCGCCGACGGGGTGATCAAGAACTCGAAGATCGCCGACGCGGGGCTGGTGCAGCCGGGGTACGGCGAGGGCGTGTACCTCGGGTCCGCCGGGTCGAACTGGAGCTGCCACGGCAACTCGGGTGGAGTGGACAAGTCCGACCGGGTGCAGGTGCTCGACAACCAGCTGGGTCCGAACATCGCGGCCGAGGCGATCGACGTCAAGGAGGGCACCACCGGCGGGGTCATCCGCGGCAACACCTTCAACGGCCGCGGCATCTCGGGCGAGAACTCGGCCGACTCGTGGGTCGACGTCAAGGGCTTCGGCTACGTGATCGAGAACAACACCGGGAGCTTCTCCTCCCCCGGCACGTTCGCGAACGGCTATGAGACGCACAACCCGTCGTCTACACCATCCTTCCCGAACGGCTGCGGCAACGTCTGGCGCACCAACGCCTCCGACCTCGGCGGCGTCGGAGCGTATGCCGTCTTCATCAGCTCCACCTCCAAATGCGCCGCTGATCCGAACGTCGTCCACGCCTCCAACACGGTCCGGAACGCCCGTACCGGCCTGACCAACGTGCCGGTCACTCCCTGAGCCGCTCCCTGAGCCGCTCCCGCTGCCGGGCCATGCGTCCGGCAGCGGGAGATTGACTCATGAGCCAGACTTGGGCGGGTGACTACTCCTGAATCGCAATGGCGTACGCCGCCGCCCGAGATCGCCGAGCACGCGGCCGCCATGCCGGGTGGCTGGGTGTACGAGATCGACCACGAGCTGGTCGACGACCCGAACGGCTTCGTCCCGCCCGAGGCGGTCCGCGGTGGCTGGCGGGTCGACGACGCAGGCAAGGCGACCGGCGAGTTCGTGCCGAACGACAAGCACGGACCGGTACAGGACGACTTCACCACACTGACCGAACCGGACCACTGGCTCGGCTGGCTGGGCGACAACCCGGGTCAGACCGTCCGCGACAGCATCGAACTGACCCTCGGCCAGCAGGTCGAAGGCGCGAAGGTCCAGTGGCTGAAGTTCCACGGCACGCCAGAGTTCCTCACCGGCGGCAAGAAGCTCCCCGACGACCCCGGCCGCATGCAGGTGGTCCGCACCGGCCTCGCCGTCCAGTTCGCGCTTGCCGTCGTCCAACCCGACGGCCGCCGAGACACCCTGACCGGCGTCTTCAGCCTGGCCGTCGCCGGAATGGACGAGCCCGAGGCCCGAGAGCGCTCCTGGCTCGACCTGGGCGCGACGATGGAACAGATCGGCCCACTCCTCGCCACCCGCCTCGCGGAACTGGACCAGCAGTCTGATGACCATCCCGCCTGAGTCTGCCGCGTACACCACCATCCGCGAGGGAATCGCTCTTCGCGAGCAAGGCCGCTCCCCCGAAGCGAAGACCCTGATGGAGGCGATCGTCGCCGAGGTCGAGAGCGGCGACGACACCTTCGCCAAGATCTTCCTCGCCCACTCACTCGCCGACGTCCAGGAAACCCCCGAAGACGAACTCGCCTGGGACCTCCGAGCCCTCGCCTTCATGGCCGACCTGACCGACCAACACGCCCTCGACCGAGGCAACCCCGGCGGCAAGAACGCCCTCCTGCCGTCGCTGCACCTCAACCTGGCCGTCGACTATCACCGCCTAGGTGATGACGCCAATGCCCGCCGACACTTCGCACTAGGCGAGGCACACCTGGGCGCACTCGCAGACGACGCCTACGGAGACAGCATCCGCACTGCTTTCGCTGAAGGCCTCTGAGACAACTGTGGACGGAACCCGCTCAAGGGTCCCGTCCACAGTCAGTTCCAGCACGGCGGATGACCGGGGTCTACTTCCTGACCTTCTCGACCACCTCTCACGAGACGATCAACCCGAGTCAACCCTTACCGCCAGGTCGGCCGCGGACCCAGTATTACAAGGCGATCGATGCTTCGGCGCCAACCAGTTGATGTCTTCTCGGCGAGCGGGCACAAGCACGCGCGCTGAGCAGTAGAAACCTGCGCAGGCGAGCTGCGTCCACCCGCAACACCTGCACGGGTGGACGCAACACAGCCACACCATCCGCATCACGAGCACCCCGCAACTAGGCCGGGGTGGGCACGCCGCTCTCCCCCGCGATATGAGTACGGGTGGGGCGAAACAGCTCCACCACCATCAGCTGGCCGCGCCGATGAGCTTCCATGGCTCGTGGTCGGGGTCGGCGCCTGTGCCTGGCGCGTTGTTCTGGTTCCACCATTTGGCTTGCCAGACCTTGCCGTTGTACTTGACCGTCGTCTGCTCGACAGCCTGCGTCGCCGGGTCGTAAACCTTGGCCGAGTCCCAGTTGCCCGCACTGCAACCACCCGCCGGGGGTGTCGCCGTGCCCAGGCCCTTGAGGTTGTCGGTCACCGGCGAGTACGCCGTACCGCCGATCGACAGGCTGGTATTGACCGGCCCGGTCACCGGCAGGAAGTAGATGATCGGCAGGTCGAGCGTCTTCCCGGCGGGGATGATCTGGCAGTAGGCGAGGGTCGTGCTCACCCGGTGGAAGGTCGAGCCGGAGGTCAGCTTCCACTGGCCGCCTTGGTCGCCGGTCTGCCAGTTGACGTCCTTCACCAGCGGCGACGTCGACGCCGGCAGGTCGAACGACAGCGTCGTGTCCTTCCCACCGCCCAGAGTCCGACCGGTGTTGTTGGTGATCCGGACCGTCGGCGTCAGCGGCCACAGGTTCGCCGTCGTGGTCGGGTAGTTGACCATGTCCACACTGATGTTCGCGGTCACCGACGGTGCGGCGCCACTGCTCCCGGCGCGCAGATTGTTGCTATAGGCACCAGAATTGCCGAGCTTGTCGTTCAGCCGGGTGGTCAACGTGTAGCCCATCCCGCAAGGATGCTGGGCATCGACGACCTCCGGACACGCGAAGTCGCCACCCAGCTCCCACATCATCACGCCACCAGCACCCGTACTCCGAACAAGCTCCGTGACAGCGTCGATCCCCTGCTCGTCCTCGGTGGACAGGAACACCTTCTTGTCGTTGTTCCACAGCCACGACGTCTTGGTCGTGTCGTCCCAGTGCCGTGCATAAGTACCGGACAACCGATCGGTCGCGTCGGTCTCCGGGGTCAGCCCGACGTTCGGCGCGTACCTGGGGAGGATGTTCTTCTCCAGGTTCTTGGTATGCCAGATCGGGTTCGTGCCCGAGCCGAGCTCGCCGCCGTTGTTCGTGTCGTCGTGCCAGATGTTGTCGATCCCGACCGCGCCGTCGCCACACGGACGCCGGATCCCGGTGCCCGGCTCGCAACCTGCCTTCTGCGAGTTCCCCCACAGTCCGTTCGTACCGCCCGTGACGTTCTTCCACCCACGCGTGTAGTACGGCACCCCGACGTTCACCCGCCCGGCCTGCAGCGCGCCGCGAAGATACTTCAGCGCCCAGTTGGTGTTGAAGTACCCGATCCCGCCGTACTCCGGTACCGAGTACTGGTCGGCCAACTCAGGATCCTTGCCGTCGTCGAACAGCGCCGCGTTCGGCCCGACCACGTCGTTCCAGGTGCCGTGATAGTCGTACGCCATCAGGTTGGTGAAGTCCTGGTAGTCCAGCGCAGTCTGGTTCGCCATCCCGCGCACCAGGTAGCCAGAAGCCGACGACGCCGAGGTGACCATGTAGTACTTGTTGTCCGCGACCGAAGCCCGATTCAGGGAGTCGCGCAGGGTCTTCATCAGCGCGGTGTAGGCGATCGGCAGGCCCTTGCGCCGCGGATTGGCCGCGCTCCAGTCGTTCGGATTACCCGTGTCGTCCAGCACCGTCGGGTACTCGAAGTCGATGTCGACGCCGTCGAACCCGTAGGTCCGCAGGAAGTCCACCACCGAGCTCGAGAACGTGTCGATCCCACCCTGATTGACCGTCCCGTCGGTGTTCGTGGTCATCGAGTAGAAGCCACCCGACCCGGCCCAGCCACCGACCGAGATCAGCGTTTTGACCCGAGGGTGCAGCCGCTTGTACTTCGTCAGCAGGTTGAAGTGACCGCGGTACGGCAACGAGGTGTCCATCTCCGCCCCGGTCTGACCCGGCCACTCCATCCCCGTCGCGGGGTTGTCGGCACCGGCCGCGCCCACCGAGATGCGGTTCCCGTCGACGGTGGCGAACGCGTAGTTCAGGTGCGTGACCTTCGACCACGGGATGTTCTTCACCAGGTAGTGCGGAGTACCGTCGGCGCCCGTCCTGCCACCGTTGAAGTAGGCAACAACTCGGCGATCGCGACCTTGCCCGAGCCACTCCCGGCCGTCGCTCTGGTAAATCTTGCAGTACGGGACGGCTACGCCCGGCGTGGTCGCCAGTCCGTCGGGCCGGCAGTCGTCTGCCGCCGGCGCCTTGGCTGCGGCCGGCCGCGGGCCGCCGTCGTCACCGCCCGGGTGCTGCTCCATCGGGTCGCCGACGCCACCGTTGTCGTCCACCGGATCGGCGCCGACCGGATTGCGCTCGACGATCTCGTCGATCAGCCCGCCACCGGGGAAGTCCATCATCACCACCCCGGTCCGCGACATCGAGGGCTCGCCGCCGAACTTGTCATCCCGGCCGGGGTAGAACTCCGGGCACCGGCCGTTCGTGTTGTGCAGGCACTGGATCAGGAACTCGTTGACCCCGTTCGCGGTCGGAGTACCGCCTGCCACGGTGAACGGGTGCGCACCGGAGCCAGAGCCGCTGGTGTAGTTCACGTACATCGAGTTCGGCTGGTACACATGCTCCCGCTCACCCGGCCGGCTCAGGTCCCACACGCCGTTCGTACGCCGCATGTGGGTGCGGACCTTTTCCCACTTGTCGTCGATGTCGCTGACATCGTCGACCTGGTAGTCGTCCTGCACCCATTCCTCGTTGGACCCACCACCGGGGTACGGCACCTTCAGCCCGTACCCGCCGTAGATCCCACCACGTACGCCGCGGAAACCCATCAGCACGATCTTGCCGCGCGTCTCGCCCAGCTTGGGAGTGTCAGCCTGGCCGGTGCCGGTCACCGACGGCGTCCAGAAGAGGTTGCTCCAGTTGGTCGCCGGGTTGGAGGCGTCGCCGTCGCCGGTGTACGCCTTGCCTTCCAGGTACGAGCGCAGCGTCTTGAGCCGCCACTCGTCGTTGCCGTACCCGTCGGCGTCGTTGCAGGACCCGGTCTCACCGGTGCACTCGGCCTTGAGGTGCAGCAGGATCGTCTCGCGGGGATGCGCGGCGAGAAAGGCCTGTGCCTTGGTCAGCACGTCGGCGAAGTTGGCCCACTGGTAGTACGTGCCGTGGTGGACGGTGAAGCTCATCCCGGCATCGCCCTTGTCCACCCGGACCCGGATGTCGATGGCCCGGATGCCGGCGTTGAACTGCTTGGTCAGCGTCTGCGCGCTGTAGCCGTGGTTCTCCTGGGTCTTCGTGATGCTGGTCGTCACCGGGTCGCAGCTGTCGCCGCCGGTACCGGAGTACCCGCAGAGGGCCAGGCTGTCGTGGGTGCCTGGCACCGAGAGCTTGTCCAGACCGGTGTCGCCGGGGACGCGACTCATCCAGTCGACGTTGGCCGCGGACGCGGACTCGAGGCTGTTGTAGTACTCGTTGGCGGCGGCGGTGCCGGTGGTGATCACGAGCGAGGCGGCTGTGAGCGCCACCGTCGTCGCGGCCGCGAGAAGCAGGCGGAGTCTGGGCATGGGTTCACCTTCGGTCGACAGGGGGCGGACGTCGATCGCCTCGATAGTAGGGCCATGGAAACGCTCCCACAACTGTCGGTGCTCAATACGCTTCGATGAGTAGCCGATAGTGGCCACTACTCGGTGATACTGTGTACTGGTACTACGTAGCACGTAGTACCAGAGCGTGGAGGAGCCCGATGGACGACCTGACCGAGATGCTGAAAGGCACCCTCGAAGGCTGCGTGCTGGAGATCATCGGCGCCGAGGAGACCTACGGGTACGCCATCACCCGGCAACTCAACGAGCTCGGCTTCGCCGACGTCGTCGAGGGCACGGTCTACACCATCCTGCTGCGGCTGGAGAAGAACGGGCTCGTCCAGGTGACGAAACGACCGTCCGGTCAGGGCCCGCCGCGCAAGTTCTACGCGCTCAACACCGCGGGCCGCGAGGAGCTCGCGAGCTTCTGGACGAAATGGGACTACCTCACAGCACGGATCGAAAAGCTCAAGGAGGGCGGCAGATGAACTTCTGGGAGACCATCACCGGCAGCGACATCAGCAGGGAGTGGAGGGCGTTCGAGGTCCGGGCCGAGGCTTTGCCGAACGACTTCCGGGCCGCCTGGGACGAGATCAAGACCCATCTCGCGCCGTACTCCGATTTCACCGGCCGCAATCTGACCCCGATCCTCGACGGCGCTCTGGGCCTGCTCGAAGAAACTGCCGCCGACGGGCAAACCATCTACCAGGTCGTCGGCGACGACATCGTCGGTTTCAGCGCAGCGCTGGCCGGCGGCGAGGGCGCCCGAAACTACCGTGACCGCTGGCGCGAACAGCTGAACCGCAACGTCGCCAAGAAACTCGCCCGGTTAGGAGACTGAGATGGGCATCCAGGACATCATCGAAGGCAAAAAGCAATGGCGAGCCCACATGGCACGAGTCAAGGCGCTCCCACCGGACTACCAGATCGTCTACCAGGAGATCCAGCGCTATCTCTTCAAGGTCGGCCCGGTCGACCTGCTCGGTGACTCGCTGCTCTCCGGCATCGTCGACTTCTTCGAGGAAGGCGCCGCGTCCGGCAAGGGAGTCATGCAGGTGATCGGCCCCGACGTCGCGGCATTCAGCGACGGGCTGATCGCGGACTCGCCTACCTATGCGGACCTCTACCAGAAATCCCTCGGCGAGAAATAAGGTCTGCAGAAGCCGCGGCAAGGTGTCGGCCGGGGTACCGGCGGGTCGTGGAATCCTCGATGCCCAGCAGAACCGCTCCTCGTGTGCTCATCGCCGGCGCCAGCATCGCCGGCCCGACCCTTGCGTACTGGTTGCACCGCTACGGCTGGCAACCGGTACTGCTGGAGCGGGCAGCTGAGCTACGAACGGGTGGGCAGAACATCGACGTCCGCGGCGCGGGGCGCGAGGTCGCCCGGCGGATGGGCATCGAGGACGACATCCGCTCGGCCGGCACCGGCGAACTCGGGATCCGATTCATCGGCGGCGACGGCGGAACTGTGGCGCGATTCCCCGCGGGGACATCTGACACTGCCGGGGCCACGGCCGAGCTGGAGATCCTCCGTGGTGATCTCGCCCAGCTGCTCGTCGAACGCACCGCGGAGCACGCGGAGTACCGCTTCGGGGACTGGGTGACTGGACTGCACGAGGACCCGGCCGGCTCTGGCGTCACCGTGTCGTTCGCCCACGCCCCTGACGAGCAGTTCGACCTGGTCCTCGCCGCGGACGGAATCGGGTCCAGCACCCGAAGCCTGGTGTTCGGCGACGACGAGGTCGAGATCCGGTCGCTGGGGATGGAGATCACCTGGGCCACGATCCCGCGTACTGCGGCCGACGACGACTGGTGGCGCTGGTACAACGCCCCCGGCGGGCGGACCATCAACCTCCGCCCGGACCCGGTCGGCACGATCCGCGCGAGCCTGTCGTATCCGAACGACCGGAACGGCTCCGGTACCGAGTACAGCTCCCTCGACGAGCAGCGCGCCGTTCTGCGCGAGCGCTTCGCCGACGCAGGCTGGGAAGCTTCTCGCGTCCTAGACGGCTTCGACAAAGCCGACGACCTGTACTCCCAGTCGATCGGCCAAGTCCGTGCCCCGCAATGGTCCCGCGGCCGCGTCGGCCTGCTAGGCGATGCGGCCTACTGCGCCTCCCCGGTCAGCGGGATGGGCACCAGCCTGGCCCTAGTCGGTGCCTACGTGCTGGCCGGCGAACTCGCCGCCCACGTCGACCACCGCGACGCCTTCCGGGGTTACGAACGAATCATGCGCCCGTACGTCGCCCAGGCGCAGAATCTCCCACCCGGCGTCCCCCGCATCGCCAACCCCAGATCCCCCGCCGGAATCAAACTCTTCCACCTCGGCCTGCGGGTCGCGTCCAACCCGCTGGCCGGCAAACTCGGCGAGCGCCTCTCCACCCCACCCGCCGACCAGATCGACCTGCCGAACTATTCCCACCTGGAGCGATGAGCCCGAGTACGTTGGGGCGAAACGGCCCCACCACACCACTAATCGCTCCGGCCGCAACCAGGTCGGGTGAGCGGGCTGCTTAAGCCCACAACACCAGTGCGGGTACACCCGCTACGGGTCCCACGACATCACCGAACGATCGGGCTGCGAGCACCCCTCAACCGGGAACGGGTGGGCACGCCGCTCTCCCCCGCAACGCGAGTACGGGTGGGGCGAAACAGCCCCACCCATCAACCCGTGACTACTTCCAGGCCCGGCGCTTCTGCCCGGCAGGCTTCACCGGGGTGGTCGACTCCCACACTCGACGCCAGCGAGCAGCGTCTGGACCGGACTGGGAAGGCGAAGTACCGGCGGCGACCCGGCGGCGGGCCTCCCACCAAGTCGAGCCTTCTTCATCCAGCAGAGCAGACACAGCAGCAGCGATCCGCGGTGCGAACTCGCGAGCAGTCTCGCCCTTGGCGGGGTACAGCGGGTCGCCGTAGCGGACACCGACATTAGGCCGACCAGGAACCGGCCACCCACGCCCACGCGGCATGGCAGCAAACGACCCCTTGATCCCGACCGGGATCACCGGGACGCCTTGCTCCACAGCGATGTACGCCGCACCCATCCGGAAGCGTTCCATCCAGCCATCCGGCGAACGAGTGCCTTCAGGGAAGACGACAACGTTCCAGCCGTCCGCCAGCAGGTCGCCTGGAGTCGCGCTCAGCTTGCCGCCGCGGCGCTCGATCGGGAACGTGTTGAACACGATCGCCGACGCCGTCGCCCGCCACCACGTGTCGAAGAAGTAGTCCGCCGCGGCAGCGACGGCCGTCTTGCGACGCATGTCGTCGGGCAGGGTGCAGAGCACCAGCGGGGTGTCGAGATGGGACGAGTGGTTCGCCACGATGACGGCCGGCCCGTGCACCTTGCGGAGCGAGTCGAGCCCGCTGACCTGCGGGTTCACCTCGAACCGCAGGACCGAGTTCAGCGCGCCCTTCTGCAGCACCTCGCGGACCGCGATCGCGGCCGGTGTCCGGGCCCAGCGGGTCGGGAAGACCGAGGTCTCCTTCTTCACCACGTACGGCTCGGCCGACCGCGGCACCTGCGGACGGCGACCCCAGCGGAAGCCGCGCGCGACCTGCTTCACGTCCCGCGCGGTCTCCCGGCTGAACTTGACCAGGTTCGTCCCCATCAGCGGACGTCCGCGAGCAGGTGCGGCGGGTTGTGCAGGTAGGTGATGGACGGCGACCGGCCGACCGAGTGGCTGACCATCTCCAGCGCGTCCTGCAGGGTCGAGGCGGACCGGAAGCCCATCCGCTCGACCGTCTTGCGGTTCGCGCCGACCCAGACGATGTCGCCGCAGTGGTCCAGCGCGTGGCTGATCCAGTACCACATGTAGAACGGGTGCACGCCGTGGTAGGCGTTCGAGGTCCGGTACAGGTGGATGTACCACGGGTCCTCGGCGTACTGCTTCTCGAACTTCGCCTCGATGGTGGCCGGGTCGGTCGACTCCGACAGCACCTCCTCGAAGAAGTCCACGTACGACGGGTGGTGCAGCTGGCTGAACTCGTAGTCCACCGGGTGGTACAGGATGACCGCGCCGTCCTTGCGCACGATCGGCTGGCCCCGGTAGGAGTTGAAGTAGTAGCCCAAGCCCATGCAGGCGGCCAGGATCGGGTTCATCACCGAGTTCACGTTGTACGGGCCGACGAACGGCACGCCCATGATCGCGACGTCGGACTGCCCCTGCACCTCGACCAGCTGCTGCTTGTGCACCGCCTCGATGGTCTTCTCGTGCACCGGCTCGATCTTGCCCGCGTTGATCCCGGTCAGGCCGTAGTTCGAGCGGACGTCCTGGAAGATCTTGCGCCGGGCCTTGGCCGGGGCCAGCGCGAGGCCGCGCTTGGCGCCGAGCATCGCGGCCTGGTCCTTGATCGACCACTCCCACTCGCGCTTCTGCAGGAACTCCAGCCCACCGCCGAAGATGTCGTTGTTGAGCGTGGTCTCGATCTGGAAGACCTTGACGTGCTCGGTCAGCACCTCGCCCATCCGCCAGGCCGAGTGGTGCATCTTGGAGGCCTTGTGGTCCATGAAGGACCGCGAGTGGATCATCGTGTGGCTGTTGTGGTGGTGCTTCAGCGATTTGTACGACGCCAGCCCGATCGACGTCGACTTGTGGCCGCCGTCCATCGCCACCAGGTTCACGTTCACGTAGACCAGCAGGTCGGACTCGGCCGCCCGCTTGGAGATCTCGACGTCCTCGCCGTGCTTGGTCTGCCCCAGGTGGGTCAGGTTGTCGGCGTCCTCGGCATCGAAGTTGTAGAGCTTGCCGTCGGGGAAGAACGACCGGAAGACCCGCTCGCCGACGATCTCGCGCAGCTCGTTCGGGGTCAGCCGGCGGTGCAGCGCGTTCGCGGAGATCAGCTCGACGTCGTCGACGCCGGCGTCCGCGGCCATCGTCAGCACGGCCTCGATCACCCGCTGGCGGATGTCCGGCTTCTTCATCGGCGGCAACGGCAGCGAGATGTCGTCGAAGGCGATCGTCAACCGCATCCCGGGCGTCAGCAGCTCCGGCAGCGGCTCCGACTCGATCGGGTGCAGCAACGCGTTCTGGATCGCCTCCTCGACGTCGCGCACCGCCGGCAGCGCCTCCGGCGGGTACACCACCCGGGTGCCGAGCGGGAAACGCTCCAGCAGGAAGCCTTCACCGTTGTGCACGAGCAGCGGCGGCGTCCGGTCGTCCACCTCAAGCACAAACCCTGGCCGAGACATGTCAGAACCTCTCTCGTCGTACGTTCAACGGTGCAGCAACAGCGGTAGCGATCACAGCGGCGGTCATGAGGCCCTCACATCGAAGGCCACCTTCACGGTGCCCAGCCGGCCGGCGGACTGCGCGTGGTCGAGCGCCTCACGCCAGCGGTAGAGCGGGTACTTCGCCCCGACGATCCCGTCCAGCGGGGCCTTCTGGGCCAGCTCCAGCGCGGTCTCGAAGGCGGGCCGGCCGTTCGGCTCCCCGCGCGAGGAGGCGTACGTGCCGGTCACCTCCAGCTCACGGAACCACACCGGCGACAGGTCCGCGCCCGTCGACGGCATCCCGGCCAGGACCACCCGGCCACCGGCCTTGGTGACCCGCAGCACGGTGTCGATCGAGTCCTTGCTGCCGACCGCGTCGACGGCGACGTCGACCCCGCCGAGCAGGAACTCCTTGGCGTTCAGCTCGGGCTTCAGCCGGAAGGCGCCAGTGGCCCGGCGTACTCCGCGGAAGACCTCGTCGGGCGCGACCACGTCGCTCGCCCCGAACGCCCGGGCCAGCTCGCGCTGCTTCGGGTGCTTGGCGACGACCGTGATCCGGCCGGCCTGGGTCAGCTCACGCAGCGCGAGGGTCGCGAACAACCCGACCGCGCCGGCGCCGCTGACCAGGACCGACTGACCCGGCTGGACCTTGGCGCGAAGAGCAGTGTGTACCGCGCCGGACAACGGCTCGGTCAGCACAGCCCGCTCGTCCGAAAGGCCCTCCGGTACGGCGTACAGCTGGCTGCGGTGGGCGACCATCACGTTGCCCCAGCCACCACCGGTGTCGGAGCAGAAGCCGGTCTGCAGACCAGGCGAGACGTGGCCGACGGTGATCCGGTCGCACAGGTTGGTCCGGCCGGCGGCGCAGCCCTCACAGGGTTCGACGCCGCGCGCCGCGCAGGTCAGGACGCTGTCCATCACCACCCGGGTGCCCTTCGGCAGGTCCTCGCAGTCGTCGAGCAGCTCGCCGACGACCTCGTGACCCGGTACGAACGGCAGCGACACCAGCGCCGAGAAGTACAGCTTGGTGTGGCCGGTGACCATGCCCAGGTCGGAGCCGCAGATGCCGGACAGGATCGGCCGGATCCGTGCCCAGCCTTCCTTGTCGGCCTTCGGCTCGTTGATCGTGACGAGTCGCAGCGGCGCGGCCGGGCCGGTCAGGATGGCCGGGATCCGGCTCCCCATCGCCTTGGCAGCAAGGAACTTGGCCGGTGAGCGGTACATCTCGAGGGCGAGCATCATCGGGCGTTCACCCCGGGGATCTCCAGACGCGAAGAAGTGGCGGGTGTCTTCCAGTCGACGATCTGCCAACGCGCGGCCCGGGCGGCCCGGAACAGCGACACGTCCGGCGAGACCGCGACCGGGTTGCCGACGGTGGTCAGCATCGGCAGGTCCGAGTGGCTGTCGGCGTACGCGAACGACTTGGACAGATCGATGTTCGTACCGCGGGCGCGGTGCTTGATCCACGCGGCCCGGGACTCGCCGACCAGCGGCGGCCCGGTCAGGTAGCCGGTGCAGCGACCACGGTCGTCGACGGCCAGCTCGGCCGCCACGATCTCGTCGAACAACGGCTCCAACGGCCGGGTCAACGGCCGGACCGCGCCGGTGATCAGGATGGTCCGGTGACCGGCCGCCTTGTGCTCGCGGATCCGGCGTACGGCCGCGCCGCTGAGCCGCTCGAGCACGTGGCCGGCCAGCGTCTCGTCGACGATCCGGTTCAGCTCTTCCAGCTCCGCGCCCTGGTAGCGGCGGTAGATCGTCCGCAGGAAGGTGCCGCGGTCCTTGCGCTCGGCCGAGATCAGCTTCGGCAGCTTGCGCAGCATCGCGCCGATCTCGCCGACCCGCTGGTGGCTGTCCAGTTCGGGCAGCCGCATCCACAGGTAGGTCTCGATCACGTTCGAGGACAGCAGCGTGCCGTCCATGTCGAACGCGGCGATGATCTCGGCGTCGTCGGAAGGCTGAACCTTCTTCAGCGTGCCTGCGGTCTCGGCGAGCGACTTGTTCCGCTTCTTCCGGACCACGTCGAGCCGGCGCAGCGAGTCGGTGACGCTCGGGCAGTGCACTTCCTGCAGGTAGTGCTGCCAGTCCACGATCGAGGTGTCGCACCAGAACTTCTCCTGGTCGTCGCCTTCGAGCGCGTTGTGCAGGGCTAGAACGTTGTCGTCGATGAACTGCAGCTCGGCCTGCGCGTACTCGGAGTACAGGTCCATGTAGCGGCGGAGGAAGTCGATCCGGCGCTTCTGCACGTCGAGCTCGCGGGCGTACTTGCGGGTCCGCTCGCCGCGCGGCACGTGGGTGATGATCGAGTCGGCGATCTTGTGCGCCTTCTCGCCGTACCGCAGCATGCTCTCGACCGAGTCGCCGCCGGGGAACTTCCAGACCGGCAGCCGGACCGCGCCGCGCTCGCCCAGGTCGAACGGGTGCTTGGAGAAGTACGCCCGGACTCCGGCGTACAGCTGCTCGAAGGTCAGCGGGTTCCGGGCGCCGGAGCTGACGTGGTAGTACTCCGGCTTCGACAGCTCCGGCTCGGTGGCCATCACGGCGCAGATCGCGCCGACGACGTGGTCGACCGGGATGATCTCGACCACGGAGTCGGGGCTGGCCGGGAACTCCGGCAGCTCACCGCGGCCGTAGGCCAGGATCAGCGGCTCGGCCATCTTGAAGCCTTCGATCCAGCCCGGGTGCGGGCTCTGCACCGCGGACTCGATGATGGCCGGGCGGACGATCGAGGTCGGCAGCTTGGACGCGAACTCCTCGACGACCCGCTCGCCGAGCGCCTTGGTGAAGGTGTAGCAGTCGGTCCAGCCGAGCGAGCGAGCCCGCTCGGTACCGGTCTCGATCAGCTTCTTCGCGACCCACTCGGTACGCCGGCGCTCGGTGTCGGCCGCCGCGGTCAGGTGACCGGCGCGGCGGTGCAGCTTCTCCGACTCCTTGCGGAACCGGATCAGCATCGCGGCGCTGCGCGAGGTCTCCTCGATCCGGGACTTCATCGCCATCCCGGCCTCGGCCTCGGTCCGCCAGTCGACGTTGTGGTCGACCGGGGCCTCGGGGATCGCGCCGCGGCGACGGCCGGCGGTGTACGCGGTGGAGATGTGCACGTAGTGGACCGGGCGGCCCTCGCTCGCCTCGACGATCCGCTCGAGCAGGCTCTTGGTGCCCAGCACGTTGGTGGTGAAGGCCTCGTGGATCGGCGGGTCGAAGGAGACGTCGCCGGCGCAGTGCACCACGATGTCGAGATCCTTCGGCAGGGCCGGCACGTCGGACAGGTCGCCCTCGACCACCTCGACCCGGGCGGCGGTCAGCTCGGCGGCGTCGGCGTACGGGGTGCCCTCGCCGTAGAACGGCTTGAAGATGTCCTTCTTGAGCATCTGCGCCATCCGGTCGGTGCCCTTGAGGGACCCCTTCGGCCGGATGATCGCGACCACGGTGGTGCCGGGCAGATCACCGATCATCCGGTGCAGCAGCGCCTCACCGACGAATCCGGTGATGCCGGTGACCAGGACCTTCTTGCCTGCCAGCTTGTCGGCCAGGCTCACTTGTCGCCTCCACGGGTGAGTTCGAGTGCCTCGGTCAGGGTGAACGCGCCGGCGTACAGGGCCTTGCCGACGATGACGCCCTCGACGCCGTCGCTCACCAGCGTGCTCAGCGCGCGCAGGTCGTCCAGGCTGGAGACGCCGCCGGAGGCCACGATCGGCTTCTCGGTCCGCGCGCACAGGTCGCGGTACAGGTCCAGGTTGGGGCCTTGCAGCATGCCGTCCTTGGTGACGTCGGTGACGACGTACCGCTCGCAGCCGGCCGTTTCGAGCCGCTCGAGCACCTCGTAGAGGTCGCCGCCTTCCTTGGTCCAGCCCCGCGCGGCCAGCGTGCGGCCGCGGACGTCCAGGCCGATCGCGACCCGATCGCCGTACTGCGCGATGATCCGGTCGCACCACTCCGGGTCCTCGAGCGCGGCGGTACCGATGTTGACCCGGCGCGCGCCGGTGGCCAGCGCAGCTGCCAGGGAGTCGTCGTCGCGGATCCCACCGGACAACTCGACCTGTACGTCGAGCTTGCCGGTCACCTCCGCGAGCAGCTCACGGTTGCTGCCGCGACCGAACGCGGCGTCCAGGTCGACCAGGTGGATCCAGTCGGCGCCGGCCTCCTGCCAGGCCATCGCGGCGGTCAGCGGGTCGCCGTACGAGGTCTCGCTACCGGCCTCGCCCTGCACCAGACGGACAGCCTGCCCATCCGCCACATCCACGGCAGGGAGCAGCACCAGGTTCTCAGACATGGGCCACACCTTAGATGCCGGAGTTCGTTGTTTCGTAACCCACTACCCTGCTGAGTCGTTGAGATCCGATCTGTCGCAGCAATACCAGTACTGCGAGTGGTATCTACCAACCGGAGGCTCAGTCAGTCGGTCGCCTGAGCACCAGGACGCCCGCCGGGAAGGTCGGCAACTCGCCGTCGGGGTCAGCCGCCGCGTCCCGCTCGAACTCGGCGAATCCGCGGTCGAGCTCGTCCGCGTCGATGTGCTCGAAGGTCGAGAACGCCCGCAGCTTCAGTCGCTCGTACAGCGCCTGCCGCGTCCGCACCTCCGCCGCCTCGACCCACTGTGGTTCCTCGTCGGCGACCAGACCGGCCTGCGACGCCAGGGACCGGACCTCGTCGAACGGCAGGTACATCGCGGCGTCGACCTGGCGGGCGGTCGGGAAGTACCTGTACCAGTAGAGATCGGGCATCCGGTCGCCGAACTGGGTCCGGAGTACGACGGCGCCGCCTGGCCGTAGTACTCGGTTGACCTCTCGGAAGCCCTGCAACGGGTCGGTCCAGTGATGGATCGTCAGGAACAGCCAGACCAGATCGCAGGACCCGTCCGGCAACGGGACCGCCTCGGCGGAGCCTTCGAGATAGGTCACGTCCGGATGCGGCGCCGCCTGCTCCCGCATGCCCGCCGACGGCTCGACGCCGTACACGGGTCCGCCGAACGTCTCGGCCAGCGCGGGAGTGAAGCGCCCGGTGCCGCAGCCCAGGTCGAGGACGGTCAGCGGTCGCTCGGCGGGAGCGACTCCGGCGGCCACCTCCATCCAGATGTCCAGGCTGTCTGCCGGTAGCGAGCGTCCCGCGGCGTAGACCTGATGAAGCCGACCGTCGTAGTCCACCATCACCCGAGCCTAGCGGCGGGAACGTAGCCGGTCTTGTCCTTTATCGCGGCTGCCGCGGCAGCGAACCGCTCGGCCTCTGCTGCCTGGCCCGCCTGCCGATTCGTCTCGGCGAGCAACCGGGAGGTCCTGCATTCCACGATGCGCAGTCCCAGCTCGGTCGCCAGGTCCAGCGCCTGGCTGCCCTCGTCGAGCGCGATCGCCAGGTCGTTGCGAGCAAGCGCGGCAGCCGCCAGCCCAAGCCGAGACTCGGCCTCGGTCCCCCGATGACTGAGCCGTACTGCGATGCCGAGCGCCTCCTGATGACTCTGCACCGCCTCATCCACGCGCTGCTGGCCGAGCCGGACGGCGCCGAGCACGTTGAGAGCCGTGCCCTGATGCCACTCCAGTCCATCCCGACGGCTGATCTCCACTGCGATCTCGGTCAGCTCGGCGGCCTCCGGGATGCGGCCGAGGTCCAGGTACAGCCGGGCGACCTCGTAGTACCCGGCGACGGCAGGCCGGTCCACCATCTCGAGTGCTCCGACCAGATCTGTTTCGGCCCCGACCAGCTTGCCCTGCAGCCGGAGCGCCGCGCCGCGATTGATCAGCGTCACATGGCGCTGGTACGGCTCGGGCCCGATCTCCCAGGCCTCGTTGGCCGTCGCGATCGCGTCGTCGAGTTGACCCAGGCCGGCGTAGACATCACTCAGGCAGTGGACCGCAGGCGACACGTCGGTCTTGCCGAGCGATCGGAAGAGCTCCACGCCACGCAACAGCAGATCGGCGCAACCGGTGATGTCGCCGAGGTCGTTGTAGGCCATCCCCAAATTGCAGAGCAGCGCTGCCTCACCCAGCTCGAAATCGACCTCTCCGTAGCAAATGCAGCCCGCTGTCTCGTCCTCGATCGCGGCCGCCGGATAGCCGGTGGTGAAGTGCAGTACTCCGAGGCTGTGCAACATCGCGCCCTCACCGCCCTTGTCACCGGCCGCGACCGCAGCGCGCAGGCCGGACGTCGCGGCGCGACGCCAGGGCCCGATCCGGAGCAGCCTGGCGAAGTACTGCCGCAGTACGTCGGCGATCTGCCAGGCGACCTGGCTCGGTCCGCGATCGGCAGCACGCTCGATGCAGGCGATCAGGTTCAGTTCTTCGGCAGCAAGCCACGAATTGGCCTGGGTCGCGTCGTCGAACGGGTTCTCGTCGAACAGCCGTCCGGTCAGCCGGACATGGGCCTGGTAGTCGAAGGCGACAGCAGCATCGGCGGTGCGCAGGTACCAGTCCGACAGCCGCTGCCAGGCCTCGTCGGCACCAGGCTCCACCTCGGCCCGGCCGACGGCGTACAGGCGGATGAGATCGTGCATCCGGTACCGGCTGTGCTCGCGCTGCAGCAGGTTGACGCTGGTGAGCGCGTCCAGCAGCGGGGCGACCTCACGTGGTGAGCAGCCGAGCAGCGCTGCCGCGGCAGGCGCAGTGAGGTCGCCGCCAGGAACCACGCCGAGCAAGGCAAACAGTTGACGTGGCAGTGGCGGCAGGGACTCGTAGGACAACGCGAATGCGGCCGCGACCGCCGTATCCGGTTCATCGCCGATCGCCAGGGCAGCCAGGCGATCGCCGGTCCGGAGCTCTTCGGCGTACTCCGCGACGGACTTGTCCGGGTGGGCGGCGAGCAGACCGGCCGCGATTCGCAGCGCCAGCGGGAGATGCCCGCAGAGTTCAGCCAACTCGACGGCCGCGGCCGGTTCGACTGCGACCCGATCGGCGCCGAGCATGCCCGCGAGGAGGTCGGTGGCCTCGACAGGTTCGAGCATCGTGAGGCGGGTCCCCCGGGCGCCGACCGTGACCGACAGACCGGTGAGGTCATTGCGACTGGTGACGAGGACGGCGTTGCCCGCGGTACCGGGGAGGAGGGGGCGGACCTGTCGCGCATCTCGTGCGTCGTCGAGCACCAGGAGAACGCGCCGATCGGCCAGGGTGGATCGCACCAGCGCTGCCCTGGCATCCAGCTCGGCAGGGATCTCCTGGGCGTCGACCCCGGCCAGGCCGAGCATTTCGCCGAGTACGTCGAGCGGCTCCCTCGGCGTACCGCTGGCGCCCGCGAGGCGGACATGCCAGTGCCCGTCGGGAAAGTGGTCCCGCAACCAGTGACCGAGGCGAACGGCGAGCGCCGACTTCCCGACGCCCGGCGCGCCGGAGACGACCACGACCGGCATCGCCTGAGGATCGAGCAGCCGCGCGCTGATCTCCTCGATCACCTGCTCGCGGCCGACGAAGTCACTCAGGTCCATCGGCAACTGCCAATGCCTGCGCCAGCCACCCGCCGACGCGTGGTCAGCTGTTGCCGGCTCCTGGCCGACCGCCGGCACCTCGCCGGTCAGGATCGCCTGATGCAGAGCCCGTACTTCGGCCGCAGGCTCAACTCCTAGCTCCTCGGCGAGCACAGCCGTCAATTCGCGGTACGCCGCCAGCGCCTCGGCCTGCCTGCCGCTGCGATAGAGCGCGAGCATCAGGTGCACCCAGACGCGTTCCCGTAGCGGGTGTTCCTTGGTCAGGACCGTCAGTTCGCCGATCAGGCTGGTGTGCTCGCCAAGGGTTAACCGTGCCTCGACCAGCTTCTCCATGGCGCGCAGCCGATCGAGCACCAGCCACGGCCGCCCTTGCAGCGACTCGGCCGCGGTGTCGCCGGCCAGTGGAACCTCTCGCCACAGGTCCAGTGCCTGGGTGAGTATGCGCTTGCGTTCCCGGGGATCGTCGACAGCGTCTGCTCGCTCGACCAGTGCCTGGAACTCGGCCAGGTCGAGCTGATCCTCGGCAACCTCGATCAGATAACCGCCGGGCACGGTGCGCAGCGAGTCAGCCGCCGGTCCGAGCGCCGCTCGCAGCCTGGAGAGTGACGTGTGCAGAGCGCGCTCGGGACCCGCCGGCGGTTCGCCGCCCCACAACGCCTCGATCAGCGTCTCGGGCGCGACCACGCGATTCGCCTCGATCAGAAGAGCGGTGAGCAACGCCCGCAGCTGCTTGGCGCGCAGGGGTACGACCACGCCGTCCACCCGGACCTCGGTCGGCCCGAACACGCGAAACCGCAGCCGCTCCATACGTTGTCGCCCACCTCCCGCGCGCTAGGGCAGGACGTAACCGTAAGCGAAATCAGGTCGAGAAGCGGTCATATCCGAGGCGCGGGACCAGCGGCGGGAGCAGCGGCGGGAGCAGCGGCGGGAGCAGCGGCGGGAGCAGCGGCGGGAGCAGCGGCGGGAGCGTAGCCGGTCTCGGCTGTGATCTCGGCTGCCCGCGCTGTGAGGCGTTCGGCCTCGTGCGGGTCGCCCGCCCGGCTGTGCGCGTCGGCGAGCAGCAGCGCCGCGCGGCATTCGACGATCCTCAGCTGCAGTTCACCAGCGATGGCCTGCGCCTTGCGCCCTTCCGCCACCGCGCCGTTCAGCTCTTCGCGGCTCAGAGCGACCGCGGCCAGGCCCAGACACGCCTCCGCCTCAGTCGCCCGCTGACTGAGCCGTACTGCGATATCGCGCGCCGTCGTGTGCTGCAGGGCAGCCTCGTCACTCCGGCCTTGCCCGAGACGAGCCGTCCCGAGCGCGTTGAGACCGGCCGCCTCGTGCCACTCCTGCCCGTGCAACCGGCCGAAGTCCACCGCGGTCCCGGCATGCGCGGCCGCCTCGTCGAACCGGCCGAGATCGGCGTACAGCAAGGCGATCTCGTAGTGGATCGCGAGCTTGACGTCCGGAATCAGCCCGAGCGCTTCGGTCAAGTCAGCCTCGGCCTGCCCGAGGTCGCCCAGCAACCGGAACGCCGCGCCGCGATTGATCAAAGCGATGTGCCGCGGATAGGGATCGGGGGCGACCGCGATCGCCTCGTCCGCGGCCGCCACTGCCTTCTTCAGCTCGCCGAGGTTGTACGCGACGTTGCTCAGGGCATGAAGCGCCGGGCCCATCGCGACCGTCTGCCCGAGCGACCGGAACAGACTGATCCCGCGCTCCAGCAGGTCCAGCGCGCGCACCGATTCACCCAGGTCGTCGTGGCCGATGCCGAGATTGCACAGCAGAGCCGCTTCACCGAGGCGGAAGCCGATCTCGGCGTAGCACTCACTGGCCACGGTCAGCGCGGCGATCGCGGCCAGGTTGTCACCGGCGTTCCCGTGCAGCACGCCGAGGCTGTGCTGCATCAGCCCCTCCCCGGTGCGGTCGCCGGTCAGCTGGGCGGCACGCAGTCCGGCCTCGATCGCCCGCCGCCAGTTCGCCAGCCCGTCACCGAGGTTGAAGTAGTGCCGCAGGACGTCGGGCAGTCGCCAGGCGAGGTCATGGGGTCCGATCTCGGCGGCCCGCACGATGCAGGCGACGAGATTGTCCTCTTCGACAGCCAGCCACGCGGCGGCCTGATTCGCGTTGTGGAACGGGTTCTCCTCGAACAACTGGCCGGCCATCCGGATGTAGGGCCGATGGGCGAAGTCGACCGCGGCGTCGGTGGTCACGAGGTACCAGTTCGCCAGTCGCTCCCATGCTGCATCGGCGCCGGGCTCGACCTCCGCGCGGCCGACCGAATACAGGCGGATGAGGTCGTGCATGCGATAGCGGCTGCGTTCGCGTTGCAGGAGATTGGCGCTGGTGAGGGTATCCAGCAATGGACCGACCTCCCGCGGAGTGCAGCCGAACAATGCGGCTGCGGCCGGTGCGGTCAGGTCGCTGCCGGGGACCACTCCGAGCAGGGCGAACAGTCGGCGCGGAAGCGGAGGGAGCGATTCGTAGGACAGCGCGAAGGCGGCCGCGACCGCCGTGTCCGGTTCACCGCTGATCGCCAGTGCCGTCAGTCGGTCACCGGCGCGGAGTTCGTCGGCGAAGTCCGCCAGCGACTGCTCCGGGCGGGCCGCCAGCAGACCGGCCGCGATCCGGAGAGCGAGTGGGAGGTGATCGCACAGCTCCGCCAGGTCGGTGGCCGCCGCAGGCTCGGCGGCGACCCGCTCGGTGCCGAGCATTCCGCCGAGCAGGTCGGTGGACTCCAGCGGGTCGAGGATCCCGAGCCTGGTGTGCCGGGCCCCGATTGCCACCGACAGGCCGACGAGGTCGTTGCGGCTGGTGACGAAGACGGCGTTGCCCGCAGTACCGGGCAGGAGTGAACGGACCTGATGGGTGTCGCGGGCGTCGTCGAGTACGAGGAGCACCCGGCGGTCCGCGAGTGTGCTGCGTAGCAGAGCCGCTCGGGGATCGAGCTCGGCGGGCAGGTCGTACGGGTCGATTCCCGCCAGCGCAAGCAGTTCGCCGAGGACATCCCGGGGGTCCCGGGGCGAGCCACTCGCGCCGGCCAGGCGTACGTGCCACTGCCCGTCGGGGAAGTCGGCCCGCAACTGGTGGCCGACCCGGACCGCGAGCGCGGATTTCCCGACTCCCGGCAGACCCGAGACGACCACCACCGGCATCGCCGTGGCCTCGCGCAGCCGCCCGTAGATGTCGGCGATCGTCTTTTCGCGACCGACGAAGTCGCTGAGGTCCGCAGGCAGTTGCCAATGCTTCTGCCAGCCTTCAGCAGGCGCCTCGTCGGCCGGCGGCGGCTGGTCTGCCGCCGGGACCTCGCCGGTCAGGATCGCCTGATGCAGACTCCGTACTTCGGCCGCAGGCTCGACGCCCAACTCCTCGGCGAGCACAGCCGTCAGTTCGCGGTACGCCGCGAGCGCATCGGCCTGCCTCCCGCTGCGGTACAGGGCGAGCATCAGCTGCACCCACAGCCGTTCGCGGAGGGGATGTGCCCTGATCAGGATGGTCAGCTCGGCCAGGAGATCCGCGTGTTCGCCGAGCGCGAGGCGGGCGTCGACAAGTTGCTCCATCGCGCGCAGCCGATCGAGCATCAGCCAGGGCCGGCCGCGCAGCGATTCGGCCGCACTGTCACCGGCCAGCGGGACGTCCCGCCACAGGTCGACGGCTTGGGTGAGGATCTGCCGACGTTCGCGGGGATCGTCGAGACTGTCTGCCTGCTCGAGCAGTGCCCGGAACTCGGTCAGGTCGAGTTGGTCAGTCGTGAGCTCGATCAGGTAGCCGCCCGAGACTGTGCGGATCGACTCGGCGGCCGTGCCCAGCGCAGTACGGAGTCTGGAGACCGCGGTGTGCAACGCGCGCTCGGGTCCGGCCGGTGGCTGGTCCGGCCACAGCGCCTCCATGAGGGTCTCCGGCGTTACTACCCGGTTCGCGTCGACGAGCAAGGCCGTCAGCAAGGCGCGGAGCCGCTTGGCGCCCAACGGGACGAGCACGTCGTCCACCCGGACCTCGGTCGGCCCGAGCACGCGAAACCGCAGCCGCTCCATCCGTTGCCGCCTACCTTCTGTCAGCGCCTCGGCGCAAGAGCTCAACGAGACGACGCTCGCCGCTCACGGTAGGGCATCAGCCGACGAAGACGTCGTACCCCAGCCGCAGGATGAGCGCCGAGACGACCACCAGGAAGATCACCCGGACGAAGCGCGAACCACGAGCCACCGCGGTCCGGGCGCCGAGCAGGCCGCCGACCATGTTCGCCAGCCCCATGATCAGCCCGAGCCGCCACAGCGGAGCGCCGTGCACGGCGAAGACGGCGATCGCGGCGAGGTTGGTGGCGACGTTCGCGATCTTGGCCTTGGCACTGGCCCGGAGGAAGTTGTAGCCCATCAACCCGACCAGCGCGAAGATCAGGAACGAGCCGGTCCCCGGCCCGACCGCCCCGTCGTAGAACCCGATCAGCAGCCCGACCCCACCGGCGGCGAGATAGTGCGCCCGGCCGTCGAACCGCAGGATGGTCGCCGACCCGAGATCAGGCTTGACCCAGGTGTAGATCGCGACGCCGATCAGCAGCACCAGCACGATCGGCTTGAACCACGCCATCGGGATCCTGGTCGCCACCACCGCCCCACCGGCCGCCCCGATCGCGGCCAGCCCGGCCAGCGGCAGCACGGTCCGGCGATCCGGCCGCACCTTGATCCCGAACGTGACGGCGCTGGTCGCCGTACCGAACAACGAGGAGATCTTGTTGGTGGACAGGATCTGGGCGGGCGAGGCGTTCGGCAGCCCGAGCAACATGGCCGGCAACTGGATCAGCCCGCCGCCGCCCACCACCGCGTCGATCCAGCCCGCCGCGAAAGCAGCGAGCACCAGCAACAGGATGGTCAGGAGCGAAACGTCAGGCACCCCTGAATCCTCCCGTAAGGCCATTATCCCGCTCTACCCTTACAGCTGACAGAACGGCGTGGCGAGTGCCACAGTGATCCGATGGGCTCATCGATCCTGCCGCCCGAGGGCGAGCACCTCGCAACCGGCTGGGAGCCCGAACTCCCAGCCGCTGACTCGCTGGTCCGCCAGGCAGTCCTGGCGCACGCCTCCTGGGCAGTCGACGCCGCCCAACGCGCCGGCCGCCCCTGGCACGACGGCGACTCCTGGGCCGGCGGCATCGTCGCCGACCGCGGCTCGATCACGAACTGGGTCGTCGCCAAACAACCCGTCGACCCCAACGCGATCCTCACCGAGGTCGCCGCGCTCTTCCCGCCGTCGGTCCCCTACCTGTACGTCAGCCCCTGGCCGACCGGCGACCTCCGCCCCCACGGTCTCGGCCTGGCCGGGCACCCACCACTCATGCTCCGCCTCCCCGGTACTGCGACCACTCCACCAGCCACGTCGCTGGAGATCCGGCGGGTGACCACTGCCGCCGGGTTGGAAGACGCCGAGCGTGTTCTGGTCGAGGGCTATCCGTTGCCTGAGTTGCAGCCCTACTCCCCCGGCAGCCTGTACTCCGCTTCGTTCCTCGACGGCCCGTCAACAGTCTTCGTCGGGTACGACGGCGACGTACCGCTGGCAACCGCCACGGCCCACACGGCGGCCGGGGTGACGGTGGTCGAGAACGTCGCCGTGATGCCTGCCGCACGAGGTCGAGGCGCCGGCGCTTCGGTCACCTGGGCGGCTACCACCCACCATCCGGACCAGCCCGCCGTTCTCATCGCCAGCGACGACGGCCAGCCGGTCTACGAACGACTCGCCTACCTACGTGTCGAGCGCTGGACCGTCTGGGTGCGAGGCTGACCGCCAACTGCAGCTCTTGGAGGGGACTTGGATGGACGAGCGGACTTTGGAGCAGGCTGAACCTGCTGTCCAGGAGCGGATCCGGACGAGCTTCCAGTTGCAGGGGTTGATGTCGCATCTTGGCGCCCGGTTGAGTCATATCGGGCCCGGGCGGGTGCACATTGTTTTGCCGAGCCGTCCTGAAGTGACGCAGCAGCATGGGTATTTCCATGCTGGGGCTACTAGTTCTATTGCGGATAGCGCAGGTGGGTATGCGGCTTTCACGCTGTTTCCCGAGGGGACTTCGGTGCTGACGGTGGAGTACAAGATCAATTTGCTGTCACCGGCTGAAGGTGAGTATTTGGAGGCGGTGGGTGAGGTGCTGAAGGCGGGGCGGACGCTGAGTGTTTGCCGGCTGGAGGTTTATGGGGTGGTGGGGGCGAAGCGGTCGCTGGTGGCTACGGGGCAGCAGACGTTGATCCAGATAGAGGCCCGCGGCGAGGGGTAAGTTGCTGGGGTGATGTTGTGGTGAGTGTGGGCGGGGTCGTTGCCTGCTGAGCATGTGCGACTAGCCAGGCATCACTGCGTCAAGCCCAGTCACCTGCCGATCGAACAGATCGGTTAGCCACCACCGTGCTGCGCGTCGCCCGACCCTGGCAAGCAGCAACGGACTGCCCCAGCCGCGTGCAGATCGCGCATCGCGACCACCACGCAGTCGCACTCGCGCGACGAAGGAGCGGCTTCACGGGCGGGCGGGAGCACCCAGAGCAGCGAGCGACGCAGGAGCGAGCCGCGCCGGGCGCGCGGGACGCAGTACCCCACAAAACAAAACCGCCGCCCCCACCCGAAGGTGAGAGCGGCGGTCGAAAAGCATCAGCCGCGAACGACAGCCACCAGATGATCAACAACCTCGCCGACCGCGACATCGGAGCGCTCGCCCGAGCGACGGTCCTTGACCTCGATCGTCCCGTCGGCAAGCCCCTTGCCCACCACAGCGATCGTGGGGACCCCGAGCAGCTCGGCGTCCTTGAACTTCACCCCGGGAGAGACCTTCTCCCGGTCGTCGTAGATCACCGACAGCCCCCGCCCTTCCAGCTCGGCAGCGATCGACGCCGCCTTGGCGAACAGCTCAGGGTCCTTGCCGGTAGCAATCAAGTGCACATCGGCGGGCGCGATCTCGCGCGGCCAGATCAGACCGAACTCGTCGTGGTTCCCCTCGGCGATCGCAGCGACAGCACGCGTCACGCCGACACCGTAGGAGCCCATGGTGACGGTCACGAGCTTGCCGTTCTGGTCGAGCACCTTGAGGTCCAGCGCCTCGGCGTACTTCTTGCCGAGCTGGAAGATGTGTCCCATCTCGATCCCGCGCGCCGACGACAGCGGACCCGAACCATCAGGCGCCTCGTCACCGTCGCGCACCTCGGCCGCCTGGATCGTGCCGTCGGCGGTGAAGTCGCGACCGTGCACCAGGTTGAGCACGTGGTACCCGGTCTTGTCCGCGCCGGTCACCCACGCCGAACCCTCGGCGACCCGGGGGTCGAGCAGGTAGCGGATCTTCGACGAGTTCTCCGACCCGAGCACACCGGGACCGATGTACCCCTTGGCCAGCGCCGGGTTCTTCTCGAAGTCGGCCTCGTCGAAGGCGACGACCTCGGCGGGCTCGACCTGCGCGCCCAGCCGCTTCTCGTCGAGGTTCCGGTCGCCCGGTACGCCGATCGCCAGCGGCTCGCGGGTGCCGTCGGGGTTGACCAGCATCACGATCACGTTCTTCAGCGTGTCCGCCGCGGTCCACGCGCGACCGTCCGGGCGGGCGTGCTTCGCGTTCAGCACCTCGACCAGGGTGTCGATGGTCGGCGTGTCCGGAGTGTCGACCACCTCGGCGGCGGGCACACCGGAAGCGTCCAGGGCCGGTGACTGCGGCACCAGCACGGCCTCGACGTTCGCCGCGTAACCACCGGCGGAGCGGACGAAGGTGTCCTCGCCGTTCTCGGCGATCGCCAGGAACTCCTCCGACGCCGAGCCGCCCATCGCGCCCGACATCGCCTTCACGATCACGTAGTCGAAGCCGAGCCGGTCGAAGATCTTGATGTACGCCTGCCGGTGCAGGTCGTACGACGCCTGCAGCCCGTCCTGGTCGATGTCGAACGAGTACGAGTCCTTCATCACGAACTCACGCCCGCGCAGCACGCCGGCCCGCGGCCGCGCCTCGTCGCGGTACTTGTTCTGGATCTGGTAGATCGACAGCGGCAGATCCTTGTACGACGAGTACAGGTCCTTCACGACGAGGGTGAACATCTCCTCGTGCGTGGGCCCGAGCAGCATGTCGGCGCCCTTGCGGTCCTTCAGCCGGAACAGGTTCGGTCCGTACTCCGTCCAGCGGCCGGTCGCCTCGTAGGGCTCGCGGGGCAGCAGCGACGGGAAGACCAGCTCCTGGGCGCCGATCGCGTCCATCTCCTCGCGCACGATCGACTCGACCTTGCGCAGCACCTTCAGCCCGAGCGGCAGCCAGGTGTAGACACCGGGCGCGGCACGACGGATGTAGCCGGCCCGGACCAGCAGCCGGTGGCTCGGGACCTCCGCGTCCGCCGGGTCCTCGCGAAGGGTGCGAAGGAACAGCGACGACATGCGCAGAATCACGGGAATCTCCAAGCAAGTGAACAGGTGGTGGAAGAACTACTGACAGCAAAGAGGATATCCGGCCGCCGGTAGCAATCTCACCACCTTTCCACAGGCCCCCTCTAGCTGCCTTCGCGGGATGCCTTCAGCGCCGCCCGGATCATCGGGATCTGCAGCGGCAGCCGGGCGAATCCGATCGCCTTGGCCCGCGGTGATCCCTTCCGGTTCAGGTCGAGCGCCATTTGCACGTTCGCCGGGAAGACGGCGGCCAGCAGGCCCACACTGGCCAGCCCGGCCGCCCGTCGCGTCCGCGGGTGCAGCAGCCCCGCCGCGCAGGCGATCTCGGCCACACCGGAGGCGTAGACGAGCTCTTTCTTGCGCGGCAGCTGCCGCGGCACGATCTTCTCGAACGGCTCCGGCCGCACGAAGTGCAGCACCCCCATCACGCCGAACATCACGGCCAGCCCGGTGGTGCTCTTGCTCCGTCTGCTCATGCGGACGACCATAGCCGATCGTGTTACCCGCGGGTAAGGAGCCTACGGAAGCTTCCCGTACGGCGTCGCCGCCGCGCGGGCGGCGTACAGCAGGGCCTGTTTCTGGGCCGGCCACAACGTGCTCGAGAAACAGCTGTACGCCGGGAAGAAGCCGCCGCAACTCCCCGAGTCCGGCCCGATCTCGAACGTGTACGACGGCACGCCGCGGGTCCCGTACAGCCAGTCGTCGGTCGCACCCGGCGCGAAGTACCCGACCCCGCCGTCACCGGTCGAGACCGGATACCCGTTCAACGCCCCCATCTTCTTGCCCAAGGCAACCAGTGCGGCGCGGTTCGGCGCGGCCGTGTTGGTGTACCCGTACGGCGCCAGGATGTCGTTGCCGAAACTGTGCAGCGTCAGGAACACGCCGGTGGTGTCGGCCGCGGCCGGCTCCCCCACCGCGCCCTTGGTGTCCCGGAAGATCTTGTCCAGCAGCCCTTGGACCGCGACGGTCTCCGGCTCGGACACCGCCTTCGGCCCGGGATAGGTCTCGTCGCACGGACCGCCCTGTTGCACGTCCCACTGGAAGCTCGAGTTCCGGTTCAGGTCGACGCCGGCGTCGGCCACCGGGCAGCCGCCCTTGGTGTTGTCGACGTTCTTGCGCTGCATCACCGGCTCGCTCGGGTTCGTCGCGACCACGTCGACACCGTCGGGATTCGCGATCGGGATCACCCACAGCTCGCGGGTGTCCAGCAACGAGGTGATCGCCGGATCCGACCCGTACGACGTGACCAGCAGATCGATCCACTGGTACGCGATCTCACCGGTCGCGATCTCGCGCGCGTGGATCTGGGTGTGCAGCACGAACTTCGGCTTCTTGCCGGTGCTGTTCAAGGCACAGTCGCCAGCAGCACGCTTGCTGATGCACAAAGCCTGGATGTCGTGCCCACCCTGGCCCTTGGTCTTCTTCCAGGAGTCGCCGATGTCGTACAGCTTCACCAGGTCCGGGTGTGCGGCTGTTACCGCCGCGTTGTGCTGCTCGTGTCCTGCAGTCGTGTGATAGCCGCCGTAGTACGTAGTACCGGCTGCGGCTGCTGTGGAGCGGTCGACCGGCTGGTAGACGGTGCCGGTCTTGCCGACGATCACACCGCGGCCACGGAGGCGGTTGGCCTCGGCAGGAGTCGCGACGAGCGTGGGGCGGGCAGCGTGGCCGTGGGTGATGTCGTAGCCGTCCCGAATCAGGTCGGCAGCAGTCAGCCCGGCGGGCAGCTTGAGCGAGTAGTAGGAGGGCCTGTTGTCGACAGGTGCCGGGGGCACGGCTGCTGACGGGCCTGGGGCGAAGCCGGCGACGGCAATCGCGACGGTGGCCAGGCTGGCCAGGGAGACAGCAACTCTTCGCATGAAGTTCCTTCGGCTGGGCGGGGGCGGCGCTGCCGCTCAGCAAACCTCACCAGTGGTCACCGGACCATCACAGTGAGCGCTCAGCCTTAGAACAGGATGGTGGCAAAGGTCTCGATGGTCCGGAAACCGACCCGCTCGTACGCCGCTCGCGCGGGCGTGTTGAAGGCGTTGACGTAGAGCGTGACCACCGGCGAGATCTCCCGCGCCAGCTCGACCACGGCCGCCATCCCCGCGGCAGCCAGCCCCTGGCCACGTCGTTCCGGGTCCACCCAGACGCCCTGGATCTGGCAGACGCCGCTGCCGACCGAGCCGATCTCGGCCTTGAAGACGACCTTGCCGTCCTCGATCCGGGCGAACGCGCGGCCGGCCCGGATCAGCTCGGCCACCCGCGACCGGTAAAAGGTGCCGTCCGGTCCCGTCTGCGGCGGTACGCCGACCTCCTCCGTGTACATCGCCACGCAGGCCGGGTACAGGATTCCCAGCTCGACCGGCTCGACCTGGCGGACCAGCGGGTCGGGCGCGATCACCGGCGAGTCCTCGATCACCATGAACGGCTGCTCGCCGCGGACCTCCCGCGCCGGACCCCAGTGCGGCTCGAGCGCGGTCCACAGCTGGTCGACCGCCCGGGCCGGGCCGAGGATCTGGAAGCAGTTGCGGCCCCGGCGCAGCGCGTACGCCGCGAACGAGCGCAGCGCGGCCTCCCCCGCCCCGACCGGCACCATGTTGCCGCCGGCATGGCAGAGCGCCTCGAGTTCGCCCTTCTCGACGTATCCCCAGACCTCCGCGCCGCGGCGCGGGTCGAGCCCCGAGGCCTGCACCAAGGAGTCGACGAAGACGTTCACGACCGGATCGCGGGCGATGACGGCCCTCGCTGCTGAGAGGTCGCGAGGACCCAGTACCCGTACGCCCACGCCGCAGAACTTAGCTGATTACTTCGCCTTCGGCGCGCAACGGGTCGTGCGCCGCCGCAATTCGCCGCAACGGCGAGGTCCAGGCGACCCCGACGGCGACGAAACCGAACAGCCCCATCACCACCATCGCGGGCCGTACGCCGAGCTGGCTGCTGATCACTCCGGCGACGATCGAGCCGAGGGTCCAGCCCACTCCCCACGACAACATCCGGCCGGCCGTGTTGACTCGGCCGAGCAACTGCTCCGGCGTCACCTGCTGCCGGTAGGAGACGGAGTTGACGATCACCAGCACGTACGCCGAACCCCAAGTCAGCAAGGCGATCGAGGCCAGCGGCCAGCTCGGCATCAGCACCGTGACGATCCCCAGAACGGCCGAGAAAGGAAGCGCGTAGAGCGTGATCGCGGCCGCCGGCAACCGCTTCAGCAACCGCGGCAACGCGACCGCGGCGGTCAGCCCGCCGATCCCCCAGGCGCCGAACACCAGCCCGAACCGCAGACCCGAAGTACCGACGTCCAGAACGCGGTCGCACCAGACCACCATCAGCGCGACGAACCCACCGCCGGCGAACGACTGCAGCGAGCCCACGATCGTCATCGTCCGCACTCCGGCGTGGCGGACCAGGAACAGCACCCCTTCGGCGATGTCCGCGAAGATGACCCGCGGCCGCAACGGTGCCTGGTCGGCCCGCTGCTCCGACATCACCCGGACGATGCCGCGGACTGCGAGGGCCGAGGCAACGAAACTCAGCGCGTCCAGCGTGAGCAGACTGGCCGGGCTGAGCACCGCGAGCGTGAGTCCCGCGAGCGGCGGGACGAACAGCTCGATCAGGCTGCCCGCGGTCCACACCGCCGCGTTCGCCTGCGCGACCCGCGCCCGCCCGACCAGCACCGGCAACGCCCCGAAGTTGGCACCGTCGAAGAACGTGAAGACCGTCTGCACGACGAACCCGACCACCAGCACCTGCGCGACCGTCAGCACCCCGAGCAGGTGCGCCACCGGGATCGAGCCGATCACCACGGCGTTGATCAGGTCGGCGGAGACCATCACCCGCTTGCGGTTCCAGCGATCCGAGAGTGCGCCCGCGAACAGCCCGGTCAGCAGGTACGGCGCTGCCTCCAGCGCCGTCACCAACGCGGTCAGGAACGGCGAACCGGTCAATCGGTAGACGAGCACAGGCAAGGCGACAGCCGTCACCATCGAGCCCGTCATCGAGAACGACCGCGCCAGCCAGTACCGCCGGAAGTCGGCGTCGTCACGCAACCTAGAGGTCAAGGGCCATCCACATCAGCTCATCCCCGAGCTCACGATCCGGCGTACTCCGCGCCGTCCCGAACCCATTCTTGCGGTAAAACCCGATCGCCGGTTCGTTCGTCACCAAAACATCGAGCAGTAACTGATCGACCCCTCTCGGCAACGCCGCGATCGCCGCGTCCAGCAGCGCTTTGCCGACGCCCTGCCCCTGGTACTCCGGCAGCACATAAAGCTTCCACATCACCCAGAAACCCTGCTCCTGCCCGAGCCCGACCATCCCCACGACCTGCTCGTCATCGGCAACAGCCACCAAGGTGATGCCCTTGTCAATACTCCGCTCGACCGCCTGCACCGACCACCACTCGGCCAGCCCGTGCTGCATGAACTCGTCCGACACCAGCCCGTCGTACGCCACCGGCCAGGTCTTCAGCCCGACCGCCCGCACCGCCTCGACATCGTCGAGCTCCGCCCGCCGCACCCGGATCATCCGAGCACCCGCACGCTCTGCCCGTCGGGATCCTTCACAGTCAGCACGCCGTCGCTCAACTCCGCCGGATATCCAGCCGATGCCAGCCGCGCGGCCACCTCCGCCAGACTCTCGGAGGTCGCCAGCTCGATCCGTACGTCGAACGCCGCTGCCTCCCGGAACTTCACCAGCTCGGGACTGTCACCACCGAGCACCGCGAGCAGACGCTCCCAGCCGGCCTGGTCGGCCGTCCCGAGCACCGGCGTCACCGACCACCGCACATCCGGCTCCGCGGCATGCAGCTTGTAGCCGTAGAGATCCTTGCTGCGCTCATCGATCCACAGCTTGGCGCCGTCCGGCCCACTCGCCGTCAGCACCCGCCCGAACGCCTCGTCGAAGATGCTGGCGTCGTCGTACCCCGCCGCCTCGAACCGGCCCAGCAGCTCGTCGATGTCATCCGCCTCGAACGCCAGCTTCGTCTCACCCTGCGCGGCTCCCGTGGTGGAGCCGGTGGCACTGTGCAGCGCCACCATGCCCCGGCCGGCGACCATGTCGACCCAGCCGCCGCGCTCCGACTCGATCCGCGAGCGCAGCCCCAGCGCTTCCAGAAACGCCCGCATCCCGGCCACCTGGTCGGTGAACCGCAATGGGCGAACCACTACCTCCGTCATCCCCGCGCCTCCTGATGCTCGGCCAGGTACGCCGTCAACGCCTGCTCGACGAGGGCGGACAGGCTCGCGCCCTCGTCGATCGCCTGGTGCTTGATCCGGCGGATCAGCTCCGGTGGCAGGTAGACGTTGAACTGCGCCTTCTTGGCGGCTTCCTCGGTCATGCTCGGATGCTAGCAATCTAGCTAGCTACCAAGCAAGAGGCGCGGAGTGGTTCAGACCACCGTCAGCAGCGCGTCGTCGAGCTCCTTCAGTAGTTTCGCCTTCGGGCGGGCGCCCACCACCGACCAGATCAGCTCGCCGTGATGGAACAGCATCAGCGTCGGCAGCGCCATCACCCGGTACTTCGCGGAGATCGCCGGGTTCTCGTCGGAGTTCACCTTCACCACCGTCAGCCGGTCGGCGCGCTCGGCGGCGACCTGCTGCAGGATCGGCACGATCTGGTGGCACGGCGGGCACCACTGCGCCCAGAAGTCCACCAGCACGGGCTTGTCGGCGCCCAGCACCACCTGGTCGAAGTTGGCCTCGTCCGCGGTGAGTAGTTCGGTCATACCTTGGTCCTCCAGTTCTCGGCATCGGTCAGGAGGTCGGCCAGCTTGGCTCGTAGCTCGGTCAGCTCGGCGATCCGTCGATCCACCTCGTCGATCCGGGCCCGGTACGCCGTCAGTGACGCCGGGCAGACGTCGGCGCGATCGTTCCCGGCCCGCAGGCACTCGATGAACGGATACGTCTGCTCCGCGGTCAGCCCGAGCGACAACAGCGCCTTGACCTCCCGCACCACGATCACGTCCTCGGCGCTGTAGAGCCGGTACCCGTTGGCCTCTCGCCGGGGCTTCAAGAGCCCCTGCGACTCGTAGTACCGGACTGCCTTGACCGTCACGCCGGCCTCAGCCGCCAAGTCACTGATGTGCATGCCGCCTCCTCTGACCACGACGCTAAACCCTGCCCCTGGGGGCAAGGTCAAGCGTAGGTGTCAGGGTGCTCAGTGCAACTCGGCGCGAAGCCACTCGCCCAGGACCTTGGCGCTGGCCTCGACCATCGCAGGCCAATCGAGGGCGGTCTCGTCGGCCGAATCGGAGACGTGCTTGACCAACCGCACCGGTACGCCGAACTGCCGGCAGGCGAACGCCACGCCGTACGCCTCCATGTCGACCAGGTGGGCTCGCTCGGCCAGCTTCGCCCTGACCACCGGATCGGTGACGAACACATCGCCCGAGGCGAGCACCGTGCCGTCGCCGCCCTCGATCAGCAGCGACTCCTTCGGGTCCAGCCCGATCGCCCGGACGGCTTCCGCGTTGATGTCGTGGTTGACGACCTCGCTCGGCAGGTAGAGCCCGGCCAGGCCGTCGCGCAGCGCGCCCGTCGTACCGATGTTCAGGACGACCAGGTTGCAGGTGTCGCGACCGGCCAGGGCCTGCGCGGTGATCACCGCCGCCGCCGTCTTGCCGACCCCGGTGATGACCACCGGGATCCCTTCCGGAACGTACCGAGCCTCGCCGCGGGTCGCGCTGACCACCATGTACTCCGTCACGCGGCGAGGGTACCGGTCACCCGAAGCTGAAGGTGAAGGCGGAGACGCCCGCGCTGTAGGTCAGCGTCATCGTCTTGCGTTCCTGAGCGGGCTTGTCGACCAGCTGGTAGGCGTTCGGCGTACCGGAGACCTTGACGATTTTGTCCGGCTCGCCGGGGATCGACACGGTCACGGTGCCATCGCCGGATAGGACGTGGAACACCTTGGCCGCCTGGAAGTTGAGGCGGGCCTGCGAACCCTTGCTCGAGGTGACGCTCTGCGTGCCGACCGCCCAACTGCCGCCGAGGCTGAAGGTGTCGTCCGGCTGCGTCGCGTTGAGGCCGAAGGCAACGGTCTTGTTCGGGGTGAGCTTGCCGGTGCCGTTGAGGTTGGTCGACCTCGAGTAGCCCAGGTAGGTCTCCGGCGTGGTGCCCTCCGCGCCGATCGAGTCCGCCTGCACAGTGCCGTCCACCGGCGACGGCAACTGGACGTTCGGGTTGGCAGCCTTCAGCAGTTCGCGGATCTGGTTCTCGGTCTGGCCGTAGTCGCCTTCACCGAACTTGATCGACCGGACGGTGCCTTCGGCATCGACCAGGTACTTCGCCGGCCAGTACTGGTTGCGATAGGCGGTCCAGGTCGCCAGGTTGTTGTCCTGCCCGACCGGATAGCCGATCTTCTCCTTGCTGATCGCCGACTGCACGTTGCCGGCCGACTTCTCGAACGCGAACTCCGGCGAGTGGATGCCGACAATCTGCAACCCGAGCGACTTGTACGCCTTGTCCCAGGCCAGCAGGTGCGGGGTAGCACGCTGGCAGTTGATGCACGAGTAGGCCCAGAAATCGACCAGTACGACCTTGCCCTTCAACCCGGCCAACGTCGCCGGCTGCCCACCCGGGGTGTTGAACCACTTCTGCGTACCCCGAAACTCCGGCGCCGCGCCACAAGAAGCCAACTCCGCGACACCTGGGGTGCACTTGGCCAGCTCTTCGCCGCCGACCCCGATCGCCGGGGCCAGCGCGCCCTGCACGGTCTTGTTCTCCGCGACCTTCTTCTCCAGCCCGCTGGTGTAGCTGGGCAGCGAGCGCTGGATCACGTCGGTGATGTTGAAGGCCAGCGCGATCGCCAGCAGGATCATCACGATGCCGCCACCGACGCGGAAGCCGCGAGCGTGATCGCGGTACGCCTTGACCCGCTGCGAGATCCGCGACCCGGCGGACGCGAAGATCAGCAACGGCAGCGCCGCGCCGAACGCGAAGGACACAGTCAGTACTACCGTCCGCCAGCCAACGTTGCCGGTCGCGCCGGCGACAGTGATTGCCGCGAGCACCGGTCCGGCGCAGGGAACGTAGAGGGTGCCGAGACCAAGACCGAGGACGAAGGCGCCGTTGTTGTTGCGGTTGATCTTCGGCAGCCGGTAGAACGGCTTCTCGATCCAGTGCCCGAGGGCGGGGAAGATCAGGCCGAGGCCGACCAGGGTCAGGATGGTGAGTCCGCCCCAGCGCAGGAAGTCGTCCGGCAGGCCGAGCGCGGACAGGATCACCGAGCCGGCCAGCGTGAAGACGCTGAAGCTGACGATGATCCCGGCGATGATCTTCAGCGGCCGCCAGTCCCGGGCCGGTTTGCCGAGCTCGACCTCCTCCACCAGCACGTCGCCGTCGGCAACGGTCTTGCGGGCAGGCTTGGCAGCGGTGTTGTTGGTGCCGGCGAAGAAGATGATCGGCAGCATCGGCAGGACGCACGGCGAGACACCCGTGATCAACCCACCCAGCAATCCGATCAGGGCCAAGGTGATCATGGTGCTCCATCCGAACGCAGTGACGAACAGGTCACTGGCACTTCGGGACGGCAGACCACCCGGATGGGCGCGGCGCCGGTTACGCCGCGCTTACCGCAGGCCCCGCTGACCGCAGGCTGCGCTTACTGCAGTGGGGGAATCAGCTGACGGTGACGGTGGGCTCGCCGCCCTGGACGGACTCGCCCATCTCCTCGGCCAGCCGCATCGCCTCTTCGATCAGGGTCTCGACGATCTTCGACTCGGGCACCGTCTTGATCACCTCGCCCTTGACGAAGATCTGGCCCTTGCCGTTGCCGGAGGCAACACCGAGGTCGGCTTCGCGGGCCTCGCCCGGACCGTTCACGACACAGCCCATCACGGCGACCCGAAGCGGGACCTCCATGCCCTCGAGGCCGGCGGTGACCTGCTCGGCCAACGTGTAGACGTCCACCTGGGCGCGGCCGCAGGACGGGCAGGAGACGATCTCCAGCTTGCGCTCGCGCAGGTTCAGCGACTGCAGGATCTGCAGGCCGACCTTGACCTCCTCGACCGGCGGCGCGGACAGCGAGACCCGGATGGTGTCACCGATGCCCTTGGCCAGCAGCGCGCCGAAGGCGACCGACGACTTGATCGTGCCCTGGAACGCCGGGCCGGCCTCGGTGACGCCGAGGTGCAGCGGCCAGTCGCCCGCCTCGGAGAGCAGCTCGTAGGCCTTCACCATCACGACCGGGTCGTTGTGCTTGACCGAGATCTTGAAGTCGTGGAAGTCGTGCTCCTCGAACAGCGACGCCTCCCAGACGGCCGACTCGACCAGCGCCTCGGGGGTGGCCTTGCCGTACTTCTTCAGCAGCCGCGGGTCCAGCGAGCCGGCGTTCACGCCGATCCGGATCGAGGTGCCGTGGTCCTTCGCGGCGGCCGCGATCTCCTTGATCTGGTCGTCGAACTTGCGGATGTTGCCCGGGTTCACCCGGACCGCCGCACAGCCCGCCTCGATCGCGGCGAACACGTACTTCGGCTGGAAGTGGATGTCGGCGATCACCGGGATCTGCGAGTGCTGGGCGATCTCGGCCAGCGCGTCGGCGTCGTCCTGCGACGGGCAGGCGACCCGGACGATGTCGCACCCGGCCGCGGTCAGCTCCGCGATCTGCTGCAGCGTCGTGTTGACGTCCGAGGTCAAGGTGGTGGCCATCGACTGCACGGAGATCGGAGCGTCGCCACCGACCAGCACCTTGCCCACCTTGATCTGGCGGGTCTTGCGGCGCGGGGCGAGGGTCGGCGGAGGCAGCGCGGGCATGCCCAGGGAGATGCTCATTTGTCCTTTGTCCGTTGGAGGAGGTTCTTAGCCGTTGAAGAGTCGGATCGGGTTCACGATGTCGGCGATGACGAGCAGCACGCCCATCACCACGATGACGCTGGCCGCCACATAGGCGATCGGCAGCAGCTTGGCCACGTCGACGTACCCGGGATCGGGCCGGCCGAACAGCTTGGCGAAGCCGCGCCGGATGCCTTCCCAGATCGCGCCGATCATGTGCCCGCCGTCGAGCGGCAGCAGCGGAATGAAGTTGAACAGGGCGAGGAACAGGTTCAGCGAGGCGAGCAGCGAGACCAGGAACGCGATCCGGGCCGGCACCGTCAGGTCCTGGTTCGAGGCGACCTCACCGGCCACGCGGCTGGCGCCGACGACGCTCATCGGGCTGTTCTCGTCGCGCTCGCCGCCGACGATCGACTTGGCGACGCCGACCAGCTTCTCCGGGAAGTTGCCGAGCGCCTTGACGGTGGCGACGGTCAGCTCGCCCATCTTGTCGACGACGAAGCCGAAGTCCTGCCGGACCACCTTCTGCTCCGGTGAGACCCCGAGGAAGCCGACCGAGACGATCTTGTCCGAGCCGGCCTTCTCCACCACCTGGTTGAGGATGGTGTTGGTGGTCAGCGTCACCTGCTGACCGTTCCGCTCGACCACGATGGTCGCGGCCTTGTCGGTGTTCGCCCGGATCAGCGGGGTCAGGTCGTCCCAGGAGTTGATGGTGCTGCCGTTGAAGGACAGGATCTTGTCGCCGACCTGGAAGCCGGCCGTCTTGGCCGGCGAGACCTTGTCGGCGTTCGTGCAGACGCGGTCCGGCTTGGCTGCCTCCGACGCGGGGATCACACAGTCGGTGACGGTGGCGACGGTGGTCTGAGCGACGTTGGCGCCGTACAGCATGAACAGGCCGCCGAACAGGACGAACGCGATCACCACGTTCACCAGCGGGCCGGACGCCATCACGATCAGCTTCTTCCACCACACCTTCTGGTAGAACAGCCGCCCGTTGTCGGCCGGATCGATCGTCTCGTACTCCGCCGTGCGGGCGTTCTCGACCAGCGACTGGATCGGCCCGGTGTTGGCCTTGCGCACCTTGCTCGGGTCCTGCCCCTTGGCCGGCGGCATCATCCCGATGATCCGGACGAACCCACCGGCCGGAATCGCCTTGAAGCCGTACTCGGTCTCCCCGCGCTTGGTCGACCAGACCGTCTTGCCGAAGCCGACGAAGAACTGCGTGACCTTCATGCCGAACGCCTTCGCGGGCAGCATGTGACCCATTTCATGCAGCGCGACCGACGCCAGAATGCCGATCACGAACAGCACCACGCCGATGAAAGTGAGGAGTGCGCTCATACCTGTGTGGTCTCCTGGGCCTCTTTGTTGCCGCTGTCGTCCGTGGTACCGGTCAGTTCGCGGGCCCGGGCGCGGGCCCAGGCGTCCGCGGCGAGCACGTCGTCGACGGACAGTTCCTCGTACGAGGGTACGTCGTGTTCGGTCACCACCCGGGCGACGGTGTCGACGATGCCGAGGAACGGCAGCCGGCCGTTGCGGAACGCCTCGACGCAGACCTCGTTCGCCGCATTCAGGACGGCGGGCGCAGTACCGCCGCGCTCCCCCGCCTCGCGGGCCAGCTGGACGGCCGGGAAGGCCTCGTTGTCGAGCGGCTCGAACTCCCAGGAGGACGCCGTGGTCCAGTCGCAGCTCGGCGCGGCGTCCGGAATCCGGTCGGGCCAGCCAAGTGCGAGCGCGATCGGCAGCCGCATGTCCGGCGGCGAGGCTTGGACCATGGTGGAGCCGTCGACGAACTCGACCATCGAGTGCACGATCGACTGCGGGTGCACGACGACCTCGATCCGGTCCATCGGCAGGCCGTAGAGCAGGTGCGCCTCGATCACCTCGAGGCCCTTGTTGATCAGGTTCGCGGAGTTGATCGTGATCACCGGGCCCATGTCCCAGGTCGGGTGGTTGGCCGCCTGCTCCGGGGTCACGTCGGCCATCTCGGCGCGGCTGCGGCCACGGAACGGCCCGCCGCTCGCGGTCACCACCAACCGGCGTACCTCGTCGGCGGTGCCGGCGCGCAGACACTGGGCGATCGCGCTGTGCTCGGAGTCGACCGGAACGATCTGGCCCGGCTTGACCCGCTTGACGACGAGTGGGCCGCCGATGACGAGTGACTCCTTGTTGGCGAGCGCGAGCGTCGTACCGGCGTCCAGGGCGGCCAGGGTGGGCCGCAGTCCGACTGATCCGGTGATGCCGTTCAGTACGACGTCGCAGGTCAGGCCGGCCAGTTCGGTCGAGGCGTCCGGCCCGGTGATGATCTTCGGGATCCGGAACTGTCCCTGGGCATAGCCGCGCTTCTGCGCCTCGGCGTAGAAGGCCAACTGCAGGTCTTGCGCCGTCGTGGCCTTGGCGACCCCGACCACCTCGACCTCGAACTCCAGCGCCTGCTGCGCGAGCAGGCCGACGTTGTCGCCGCCCGCGGACAGCGCGAGCACCCGGAACCGATCCCGGTTCCGGCCGATCAGCTCGAGGGCCTGCGTCCCGATCGAGCCGGTCGAACCGAGGATGACGACGGTGCGTTGATTCACGCGACCTATTGTCACAGGTGCCGGCCACCGGTCGGGCCTCGGCAGCGCTACCGTTGGCTCATGAGTCTGGAACAGCCCCCGCCCGCCCGCAGGGCCTCCGATCACGACCGCGAACGCGCCGCCGCGGTGATCCAGGAAGCGCACAGCGACGGCCGGCTGGACTTCGAGGAACTGGACGAGCGGCTGACGCAGATCTACGCCGCCAAGACCGAGATCGAACTGCGAACCGCCACCGCGGACCTGGAGCCGGTCGCGCACGGCAGCAACTCGGCCGAGCTGACGATCCGCGCCAAGCACAGCGCGCAGAAGCGCGAAGGCGCCTGGGTGGTGCCGGAGCGGGTCACCGCCGTCGCCGAGCACTCGTCGGTGAAGCTCGACTTCACCGACGCGGTGGTCCGCTGGCGTGAGGTGCACGTGGAGGCACACGCCAAGCACAGCTCGGTGGTGATGGTGGTGCCGCACGGCTGGAGCGTCGACATCGACAACGTCGACATGGTGCACAGCGCGGCCAAGAACAAGGCGACCGCGCCGACCGCGGGCGGCGTACGGCTCGTCGTCACCGGGCAGGCCAAGCACGGGTCGATCGTCGTCCGGCATCCGCGGAAGCGGCACTGGTGGTGGCCCTGGTACTCGAAGTGAGGCCATCGGGTGCTTCGACTGCCTCGACTGCTTCGAGTGCCTCGAGTGTGAGTTCTTCCTCAGGGTGTTGAGGCGCTGTTGCCGTTAGCGTGTGGGCATGACCGTTTCGCTGGATCTCGTGGATGTCGACTCGCTGCTCACCGAAGAGGAAGTCGCGATCAGGGCGACGGCCCGGCGCTTCGCGGACGAGCGGTTGCGGCCGCAACTGCCGGAGTGGTTCGAGTCGGCGAGCATTCCGGCGCGGGAACTGGCGAAGGAGCTCGGCGCGCTCGGACTGCTGGGGATGCACCTGACCGGCTACGGATGCGCCGGTCTCGGACCGGTGGCCTACGGGCTCGCCTGCCTGGAGATCGAGGCGGCCGACTCCGGGATGCGGTCGCTGGTGAGCGTGCAGGGATCGCTGGCGATGTACGCGATCTGGAAGTACGGCAGTGAGGAGCAGAAGAACGAGTGGCTGCCGCGGATGGCCGCCGGCGAGGCGATCGGCTGCTTCGGGCTGACCGAGCCCGACTTCGGGTCGAACCCCGGCGGCATGCGCACGAACGCGCGCCGCGACGGCGACGACTGGGTGCTGAACGGTTCGAAGATGTGGATCACCAACGGGTCGGTGGCCGACGTCGCGGTGGTCTGGGCCAAGACGGACGATGGGGTGCGCGGTTTCGCAGTACCGACTGACACGCCGGGGTTCTCGGCGCCGGAGATCACCCGGAAGATGTCGCTGCGGGCCTCGGTGACGTCGGAGCTGATCTTCGACGACGTCCGGCTGCCGGCCTCTGCCCTGCTGCCCGAGGCCCGCGGACTGTCCGGCCCGCTGGGCTGCCTGAACGAGGCACGCTTCGGGATCATCTTCGGCGCGATGGGCGCGGCCCGCGACTGCCTGGAGACCGCGATCGCGTACGCCGGTGAGCGCCAGGTCTTCGACAAGCCGCTCTCGGCGTACCAGCTGACCCAGGCGAAGCTCGCGGACATGGCCGTCGAGCTGAACAAGGGCATCCTGCTCGCCGTCCACCTCGGCCGCCTGAAGGAGAGGGGCACACTGCGCCCCGAACAGGTCAGCGTCGGCAAACTCAACAACGTCCGCGAAGCGATCGCGATCGCCCGCGAGTGCCGCACGATCCTGGCCGCGAACGGCATCAGCGGCGAGTACCCGATCATGCGGCACGCCAACAACCTCGAGTCCGTCCTCACCTACGAAGGCACCTCCGAGGTGCACCAACTCGTCATCGGCCAAGCCCTGACCGGCCAGGCAGCCTTCCGCTGAGTGCATGACCTTCCGTGAATCGGGTACTTTGAGTAAGCACTCATTCACGGAAAGTCACTCCTGGAGGTGGCGATGAGGATCAACGGGGGAATTGCGGTCATCGTGGTCGGTGCCGTTCTCGCTTTCGCGGTTCGTGGCGGCGACTCGAGCAAGATCAACCTCACCGCGGTCGGCATCATCATCATGCTCGGCGGCGTCTTCGGGCTCTGGTTCTCGTACCGGCTGGCCAACGCCAAGCACGCCGACGAGATCGAGCTGATCAAGCCGTCGGTCGAGGAGCAGTACACGACCGAGCCGCATCACTATGTGATCGACGAGCAGATCGACGTCACTCCCAGCCATATGCCCAAGGAGTAGTCCGGCTCAGACCAGGCGGGCGCCGCCGTCGAGGTGCAGGACGGTGCCGGTCAGGAACGGATTGGTGATCGCGCCCAGGACCGCCGCCGAGATGTCTTCCGGAGTACCGATCCGGCGGGCCGGGTTACGCGTCGCGACGTCGGCGAACATCTTGTCCTTGTCCGCGCCCATCCCGTCCCACGCACCGGAGTCGACGATGCCCGGCGACACCGCGTTGACGCGGACCGGCGCCAGTTCGACCGCGAGCGCCTGAGCCAGGAACGCCACAGCACCGTTCGTGGTCGCCGTGACGGCCATCCCGGGCCGCGGCCGCCAAGCCACGATCCCGGAGAAGAGCGTCACCGACGCCGTCGGCCGCAGATGCTTGACCAGCAGCAGGGCACCGATCACCTTCACATCGAAGGCGCGGGTGATCACCTCCCGGTCCAACTCCTCCACCGGACCTTTCGCCGGAGCGTTGGCCAGCGAGATCAGGTGATCAACCGGTCCGTGCTGCTGCGCGAGCGCGGCAATCGACTCTTCGTTGCTCAGGTCAACGACCGCGGTCGCCACCTCACCTTCGATCGCCTCAGCCACAGCCCGTACTGCGGAAGCGCTGCGCCCGGTGATCGTCACGTGCGCGCCCTGATCGACGACGTCCTGAGCGATCCGCCGGCCGATCCCCGACGTTCCCGCCACGATCACCACTTGGCTGCCTTTGAGTTCTGTCATGCCATCCAGCCTGATCGCCGAAACCCATCAGCACAAAGACAACTTTTTGTGGCCACCCATAGAATTCTCCTATGCCAACGCTCCGAGCCCTAGAGTGCTTCGTCGCCACCGTCGAGGCGGGATCGATCACCCAGGCCGCCGCGCGGTTGCACCTGTCCCAACCAGCGCTCTCCCACCAGATCGCAGTCCTGGAGAGCGAACTCGGCTCTCCCCTCCTCGAACGACTCCCCCGCGGAATCAGGCCGACCGCAGCCGGCCGGGAGGCGCTCACCCACGCCCGCGGAGCCTTGGAGGCGGCTGACCGCGTCGTCCAGGCAGGTCGCGCGGTGGCCGCACTCGACGAAGGACAACTCCGGATCGGCTGCGCCGGCTCGATGACCGCCGGCCTGGTCGCTCCCCTGCTCCGCACCTGGCGCAAGCGTCACCCCCGCGTCCGCCTGGTCCTGCAAGAACGGAACAGCGCCGACGCACTAGCGGCGATGATCACCGCCGACGAGATCGACGTCGCGATCAGCCCGCGACCGACCCGCTGGGACGGCGCCGTCGACCTCATCAGCAGCGAGGAAGTCGTCGTCGTCTTCGCCACCGGCGACCCCCTCGGCGATCAGCCCGGTCCCGTCCCGATCAGTGCCCTGCACAACTACCCAGTCATCCAGTACGCCGGTCCGCATGGCCTGGCCGGCTGGCTCGACGGACTGTTCGTCGAGCACCACGTCTCGCCTGAGGTCGTCATCCGCACCAGGCAAACCACCTCGGCGCCCGCCTTGGCCGCGGCGGGGCTGGGAGCGGCCGTAGTACCGGTCAGTGGGGTGCCGGCCGGGTTTGCGGGGACCGTGCATCGACTGGATCCGCCGCAGTCGCGGGATGTGGTCGCGCTGACGGCCGGGCGCAGCGACGTACTCGTGGCACGGTTTGTCGCTTCGGCTCAGGCAACCGGTCTGCGGATCCCGGCCGCTGTGGCGCGCCAGCTCGATCCGGTTTAAGACTGGCTGAAGACCGCGCCTCAGGCTGGGCGGAAGAAGGGCGGGTGGTTGCCATGACCGACAAGAATCGCGACCTGCTGGAGCGTCTCTGGCCGATGGACGGGCAGCTCGCGCTGTCCGCCGAGGCCGAGCACGAACTGCGGACCGAGGACTACGTGCTGGAGATGCCGCAGTCCGGCGAGCGGATCGTCGGCCGGGACACGATGCGCGCGATGCAGCGCGAGTATCCGGCACCGCCCTCGATCGAGATCCAGCGGATCATCGGCGAGGGCGACCACTTCGTCGTGCTCGGGCGCTCGGACTACGGCGGCGAGATCTTCCATGTGGCGAACATCGTCGAGTTCGCCGACGGCCGGATCGCCCGCGAGACCCGGATTTACGGATCGCCGTTCGAGCCGCCGGCCTGGCGCGCGAAGTACCAGTGAACGCTACTTCGCGACCTCGGTCGCGCGGGATTCGCGCACCACGGTGACGCGGATCTGGCCCGGGTAGGTCAGCTCCTCCTCGACCTGCTTGGCGATGTCGCGCGCCATCACCTGGGCGGCGATGTCGTCGACCGCATCCGGCAGCACCATCACCCGGATCTCGCGGCCGGCCTGCATCGCGAACACCTTCTCGACGCCGTCGTGGTGCATCGCGATCTCCTCGAGCCGCTCCAGCCGCTGCACGTAGGCCTCGAGCGACTCGCGCCGCGCACCCGGCCGGCCACCGCTGATCGCGTCCGCGGCCTGGGTCAGGACCGCCTCGACGGTCCGCACCTCGACCTCGTTGTGGTGCGCCTCGATGCAGTGCACGACGTCGAAGTCCTCACCGTACTTGCGGGCCAGCTCGGCCCCGACGATCGCGTGACTGCCCTCGGACTCGTGCGTCAACGCCTTGCCGATGTCGTGCAGGAACGCGCCGCGCTTGCAGCGCTCGGGGTCGAGCCCCAGCTCGGCAGCCATCATCCCGGCGAGGTGCGCACACTCGATCAGGTGCTTCAGCACGTTCTGCCCGTACGACGTGCGGTAGCGCAGCAGCCCCATCGTGCGGACCAGCTCCGGATGCAGATCGGTGATGCCGACATCGGCCATCGCGTCCTCGGCGGCCCGCTCACACAGCTCGGCGACCTCGCCCCTGCTGCGCTCGTAGATCTCCTCGATCCGGCTCGGGTGGATCCGGCCGTCGAGCACCAGCGAGTCGAGGGTCAGCCGCGCTGTCTCCCGGCGTACCGGGTCGAAGCAGGACAGCAGCACCGCCTCGGGGGTGTCGTCGATGATCAGGTTGACGCCGGTGGTCTGCTCGAAAGACCTGATGTTGCGGCCCTCGCGGCCGATGATCCGGCCCTTCATGTCGTCGCTGGGCAGGTGCACGACCGACACGACCGACTCGCTGGTCTGCTCCGAGGCCAGCCGCTGGACGGCGCCGGTGATGATCTTGCGGGCCTTGACCTCGCCCTCGTCCTGCGCCTGCCGCTCGATGTCGCGAACGATCGTGTGCGCGTGCCGCTTGGCCTCCGCCTCGATCGCGTGCACCAGCTCGGCCTTGGCCTGCTCGGTGGTCAAGTTGGCGACGCCCTCCAGGATCCGGCGGCGCTCGTCTTCCAGGTCGCGGATCTCGGCCTTGCGCTGATCGAGCTCGGCGAGCTGGGTGGTGAGTTCGCTCTGCCGCTCCTCGATCCCGCGGTGCTGCTCGTCGAGGCGTTCCTCGCGCTCGGTCAGCCGGTGCTCGCGGCGCTCCATCTCGAGACGCTGCTCGCGCAGGTCCTCGCGAATCGACTGCGCCTCGGACTCGGCCTCCCGGCGTACGTCGGAGGCGCGCTGCTCGGCTTCCCGCCGTACGTCGGACGCCCGGGTCTCCGAGTCGCGGCGGATCTCCTCAGCGCGGGTCTCGGAGTCACGCCGGATCTCCTCGGCCCGCTGCTCGGCGGACTCGGCGCGCACCCGCAGTACGGCGGCTGCTTCCTCGGCCTGCCGCGTGACGCGATCGGCGGCCGACTTGGCGTCGGCAGTGATAGTGGCCGCCTCGAGCTTGGCGTTCGCCTCGGCGGCGGTGTGGGCCGCGGACACGTCGGCGACCTTGCGGCGAGACAGCGTGAACCCGATCCAGCCCAAGAGGCCGACGATCAGCAACCCGATCAGAACGAGCCCCACAGATGCTGCCGTCGGCATGGCCGCGAGTGCCATCGGCGTCTCCCCTCTGCGAGTCGCGCCCGAGGGCGTGACGTTGTCGGCGTCAAGGGAGCACACAGCGGGGTACGACGATGAGCACCACCCGGTGCGGCGGTGCGTCGAACCCCCGGCAGGGCCGGGTCGTCCTATGCGGCAGCTCGGTCGAGCGTTGGTCTCGTGTCCCGCGCCACTGGTGATGGCCCGGGTTTACGGCCGGTCACGCCGGCCGCTGCTATGTACGCCACCTTGCGGTGGAGTGATCCCTTACTGAATCCGAGGCTAGGCGCGGCTATCCACAGGGTCAAGACGAACACCCGTGCACCGGATTCCCGGTCAAATCGAGACCTTGGTTGTCTCACTCAGGGTGAGCGGGCTGTGGTCGGGGTGCGACGGCGCCCGCCCCCTCAGACCAACGACCCGGCTCTCCACGCCGTGAGGCTGGAGAGCCGGGTCGCTGAAATGACTCCAAGCCGACTATCTCGGCCCGGGAAGCCCGCCGTCCGAGGTACCGGTCACAGTACTCCCCGTCGTCGCACCTTCAGTCCCGGAACCAGCCGAACGACTCGGGTTGCTTTCGACGTCAGGGGTCTCCCCACCGACAACCGAGCCATCCACAGCATCCGGCGACGCCTCGTCGACAGTCTCCGCGGCGTCATCCGCAGTACCGGTCGCCTCGGCGTCACTCGAGCCGCCCTGATCTACTCCAGAATCATCTGCCCCAGGCGCCGGTGTCGGTGCCTGCTCAGCGGGCGTGGCCTCACTCTTCTGCTCGGTCGAGGTGTTCCCGGCATCACCGGCGGGCTGCGAAGACTCAGCATGAGTGTCGACATAGCTGCCGACCTTCTCCTGGACCGAATCGACCTTCTCGGCGTACTTCCCGCCGGTCTGCTTGTCGATCAGGTCGCCTGCTTTCTCCACGCCCGCCTTGATCTTGTCCGGGTTTTGCTTGACGACATTCCGGAGCCAGTTCTTAGCCTGTTCCTGGAAATCGTTCATTGCACCCTCCGAGAGGTGTCAGGGGCGGATCGGACGAAAATCCCAGCCTACGGACCAGTCAAAACGATCCGTACTTCGGATCAGACACCGTCAGCCCTCACCCGTCAACGTCCCTCGCCGCTGGCAGCCCGCTCTCCTTGCCTCAGTCACCTATTCACAACCTCACAAGCCGGCGTCTGAAGCCAACCTGACGCCGTTTGACGAACCCCCCGCCGGCGCTCACCGCCGTATCGGCTACTCCCCGTCGCCACCCGACTTCTCAAGCAGCTTGTCCAGTACCTCGCCCGCCTCGTCGTATCCAGCATCCGCGATCCGCTGCAACTCCCGTAGATCCCGCGCCTCAGCCGCCCGCCGAGTCAGCAACTCCCCCGCGTGCATCGACCCCTCGTCCAGCAGCTCACTCAGCTCATCCACATCCCCGCGCCCATCGGCAAGATCGGCCAACCGATCCAGCGCCTTCTCGTTCCCGTCATCCGCCAACGCCCGCAGGGTCTCTCGATCAGTCGTCATAACCCGATGGTCCCCCGCCGGCCGTCCACCCAGCGCCACACCCCACCCACTGTGCCGAGCCCACCGCTCACAGCCAACCGCTGCTTGAAGGCTCCCCGCCCAGCCCGAGCAACCCCATCGGCGCGCAAATAGTCCCGAAACAGCAGCGCATAACGCGCATTCGGCCCTCCCACGAGCCGAATATGAATATTGCACCTCCGCCCACCCCCCGGCGGCGCGAACACCAACTTCCGGCACTCCTACCCGCCAGAAATCTCCACCCGATTCCACACCTCAGGCTGGCACCTGAAACCGCCCTCAGCCAGCGCCGAGACAAATTCCTCCTCCACCAACGACCCAGTACGAACCTGTACGTCGATGCAGTCCTTCGCCGCCAACCCCGGCACCGATGTGGACTCCACATGGTCGACTGCCAAAGCCCGACTCCCCAACCTCGAGCGCAACTCATCAGCGATCAACTTGAACTCAGCCGGCCACTCCGGCCGATAGTCGACAACACAAACCCCCGAGCGAACCTCAATCTGGGAACGGCATCCCCCGATCCTGACAGAGCATCACCACGCGACGGGCGCTAATGCCGAATCAATCCCCCAACTCGGATCGACGCGACATGCCCACTCGCCGGAGTCGCCTGCGCCAAAGCAATCCCCACATCAACCACTACCGACCGAGGCAGTCCGGCGATCTCCGACACCGGAGTCCACACCGACTCAGCAGTCTCACCATTCGGCTCCGGCCGAAGCTCCCCGCCGATGATCCGAACCCCATAGAAAACCCCAACATTCTGATGCAAGGTTCCAGCCGTGCTCTCAGCCGCGGAGATCAACCGGGAATCCACCCCCAGCAACCGTTCCACCACGCCATCACACCCGGTCTCCTCGGCAACCTCGCGAATCACCGCATCAAACGGATCCTCACCATGCTCGACCTTGCCACCCGGAAGAGTCCACCAACTCCCCTCTCCTTTCGGCGACACATACCGAGCAAGCAACACCCGCCCACCCTCGACACAAACCGCGTACGCCGCCAGCCGAAAACTCATCCCAGCACCCTAATCAACCACCATCTCCCCCGGCCATTCGCGATCGCGCGCTGCCGGACGGCGGCCAGGTCCAACACGGTCCAGGTCAGCTACACCGTCGCCCCACACAACCGACTCGCGCTCCCCGACCGCCACAGCTACCACCTCCACCACCACTGACCTCGGCCACAGCCACCACCACCGCCACCGCCACCGACCTCGGCCACAGTCACGACCAAGGCGGACTGACCCCTCCGCTGCGAGGATGACCAAGTGGAGTCCTACGTCGAGCGCCCGCCACTGCCAGCTCTGGCAAACGTGGTGCGCACAGTCTGGATCCAACGCACCGGCACAACGCCGTACACCCAACGCCACCTCCCCACCGGCGGCGTCGAACTCCACTTCCCACTCGGCGGCAACCCCCACCTCATCGGCCCCCTGACCGGACCCAAGCTCGAGCTCATCCCCCCGAACACCACCATCATCGGCGCGCGCTTCCACCCAGGAACACCACCGCCACTCCCCACAGTCCTCGACGATCTGGTCGACCAACGCCTAAGCCTCATTGACCTATGGCGCACTTCGGCGACCCACCTAGCAGAAACACTGGCCCAGGCCACCACCCCCGAGCACGCCCTCCTGTCACTACAGGCAAACCTCCTGCACCAGTTTCAAAGCACCGCCCACGTAGATCCACTGATAACCCAAGCCGTCAAAGCACTCATGCCCTGGCACCCGGTCAACATCAACAAACTCGCGACCGACCTGACCCTCTCCCCCAGCCAACTCCGCCGCCGCTGCCTCCAAGCAGTAGGAATGACCCCCAAAGTCCTCCAACGAACCCTGCGCTTCCAGGGCTTCCTCGCCCTGGCCCAAGCCGGCGCAACCCCCACAGGCACCCAAGGCACAGACGGCACCGCCGGCCTGGCAATCGACGCAGGCTACGCCGACCAAGCACACCTCAACCGCGAATGCCTCCGCCTAACAGGCCTAACCCCACGCCAACTCCTAGGCGGCACAACCAACCAGTGCTCCTGCGACCACGACCACACCGCCTCATACCAACCCTTCCTAGCCCTCCGCCGCAGCCTGTCCCTACCCGCCTAACCCCACGCCACTAGCTCAAGCACCCTCCTCCAACACCTCAAGCCCCAACCCCAGCCCTCTCCGACACCCGCACGGCATGTACGCAGGCCGGAGCATGGCGCGGGACGCACAACAGAGCACGAGCGCAACAGAGCAAGTGCGACGCGGCTACCAGAGCGGGGTGCAGCCGGGCGAGGGTGCGGTGCATCGCGGTCGGGGGTGCGGCAGAGCCGGGGTACAGGCTGCCCCAGCTGGAATGCGGTGCAGTGCGCCCGAGTGCGGTGCAGCCAGCCGGGATGCAAGAGAGCGGGTGCGGGTGCATCAGGGCTCGGCGCGCTGCGGCCGGGGTGCGGTGCAGCCAGGCAGCATGCGACAGAATGGGGTGCGACACAGGTGTACCAGTGCGAGTGCCAGGGTGCAGCCGGGCGAAGGTGCGGTGCGCTACGGCCGGGGTGCGGTAGAGCCGAGGTACGGGTGCCCCGGGCAGAGTGCGATAGGTGTGCTCAGCCACCCCCAGCATGTCCTTGCCGTCGAACCCCTCTACCCCGTCCCCCGCAGTACGGCGGGCTGCGGTGCGGCCGGTCTGAGCAGTACAGCCCCGGTGTGGTACTGCCAGAGCCCGTCAGTGACGGCGTGCGGTGCGGCAGAGAGCGGGACGCGCTGCGACGCGGGTGCACCAGAGCAAGTGCGCGGCGCAGGTGAGCGAGGCGCCTTGCGGCGGGTGCTGCGGTGCACGGCCCACGGTGCGTTGCTGCCAGAGCCGGGCCGGGGTGGCGTGCGATGCGGAAGAGAGCGCGAGGCGCTGCGCCACGGGTGCATCAGGGCGGGTGTATGGCGCAGCCTAGCGAGACGCCTTGCAGCCAAGGCTGTGCTGTACGTCCCGGGTGCGTTGCTGCCAGCGCCCGGCTCGGACGGCGTGCGATGCGGCACACAGCGGGGTGCCGCGACGCGGGTGCACCAGAGCGGATGCGCGGAGCAGCCGAGCAAAGGGGCTGTCCGGCCAGGGCTGTGCTGCGCAGCCCCGGTACGTTGCTTCCACAGCCCGGCTGGCACGGCGTGCGGCGCGGCTAAACAGCCGGGTGGGGTACAGCCAGGCGGATGCAACAAAGCGGCGTGCGACGCGAGTGCACCAGACCGGGTGCCGGAGTGCAGCCAGGCGGGGGTGCAGTGAACTGCGACTGGAGTGTCACAGCGCCGCGGTACCCATGCCTCGGCGGAGTGTGCGGTAGGCATGCTCGGCCAATCCCAGCATCCCCTCGCCATCGGACCCTTCGAACCCGTCCTGCGCAGTGCGGCCGGCTGCGGTGCAGCCAGGCGGGATGCACCAGACCGGGTGCTCGGGTGCTGCCGGCCGAGGGTGCGGTGAACTGCGACCGGGGTACCGCAGAGCCGCGGTCCGGCGTGCCCTCGGCAGAGTGTGCGGTAGACATGCTTAGCCACCCCAACATCCCCTCGCCATCGAACCTTTCGAACCGTCACCCGCAGTGCGACCGGCTGCGGTGCAGCAGGTGCCGGGGCGCGAAGCGCGACCGGCTGCGGTGCTGCGGGTGCCGAGGCGTGCAGTGCGCGGTGTTGCCGGCTACTCGGCTTCGAGGCCGGAGTCGTTGAGGAGTGGGAGTTCTTCGTCGCTGGCGTCTAGTGCTTGTTTGATGATGCTCATCGCCAGGGCGCCCGGGTAGCCCTTGCGGGCGAGCATGCCGACGAGGCGGCGCATTGCTACCTGGCGCTCCAGGTTGCGCATCGAGCGGAGCTTCTTGCGGACCAAGGCTCGTGCGGTGGCTTCTTCTTGGTCGGGATCGAGTTCGTCGAGGGCGTCGCGGGCCATCTCGTCGTCGACTCCACGACGGCGCAGTTCCTGTGCGAGGGCTCGCTTGCCCAAGCCGCGACCACGGTGGCGAGATTCGACCCATGCGTTCGCGAAAGCAGCGTCGTCGATCAGCCCGACCTCGGTGAACCGATCGAGTACCTCGTCCGCCACTTCGTCGGGAATGTCCCGCTCGGCCAGCATGTCGGCCAACTCGGCCCGGGTCCGCGGTTGCCCACTCAGTTTGTCGAGCAGAATCGTCCGAGCCGCCGAGTGCGGATCGGTCGACGGATCACGCTCAGCATCCACCGACGCATCCGGTCGCTTACCCCCGAACGGCCGACTCCTCTGAAACCCGGATCGCCGCCGCCCACTGCTCCGCGAAGGCTCACTGTAAGACCGCTCGCTGGAAGCCACCTCAGCGGCGACTTCCTCTTCTTCCGCAGACGATTCGCTGCCTGACGATCCGGTTGACGACGCAGCACTCGCGACCGGCTCACCACGAGGCGCTCTGCCAGACGGCGCATCAACTTCAGCCGGCTTCTTGCTGGATGTCCTGCTGGACGACGCACTCGCGGGCGGCTCGTCGGCGGCACCGGACGTGTCTTCAGCATCGCCCCAAGGATCCGGCGACACGACAGCACGAGCACCAGCAGCCGCAGCACCGTCGGCAGCGCGCTGATCAGGCTCACCCGCTGTGCCATCAGCGTCGCCCCACGGATCCGGTACTACGACAGCGTCCGCGCCAGCACTCTCTATCTCGCGCTGAGCATCACCATCTGAGGTCTCGTCAGCATCACCCCACGGGTCCGCCGAGGTTGCTGCCCCGGAAGCGGCGCCGCTTACACCGGCAACGGCATCGCCTGCTGCGTCGACGTCATCGCCCCATGGGTCTCCCACGGCCGCTGCCCGCGCGGTATTTGCTCCGTGACCAACAGCATCTGGTGCGCTGTCGTCATCACCCCAGGGATCCGTCGCGGCAACTGCCCTCGCCCTGGCGCCACGTGCACCCCGGCCAGCAGCACCGTCCGCTGTGCCGTCGACACCACCAGATATGCCGGCGATGTCGCCCCACGGGTCTGACGACATCGCCGCGCCGGTACCAGCGCTACGCGCACTGTGCCGAGGGCCACTGCTCTGTGAGCTGTCAGGAGACTCGTCGACAGCCCACTCGGGCATACCGTCGGGACTGCCCTCGAACTTGTCGAAGGCATCGCCAGACACCCGGCGATCGGTGATCGACTTGGCGCGATCACCAGTCGCGGGACGATCGGCGGCTGACTTGGCACGACCACCGCTCGCAGGACGATCGATGTCCGACGCGGCACGACCACCAGTCGTCGGACGATCGGTGCCCGACGCGGCACGACCACCAGTTGCCGGGCGATCGGTCGCCGTCTTGGCGCGGCTGCTCTTCGCGCGACTGGTCTTTCCGGCCCGAGGCGCGGAGGACTTCTTGGGTGCCCCGAGTTCGCCGTTGACGCTCCACGGCAGCGGCTGGATCGGGGCCCGGGGTGCTTCTGGATCAGGCTCCACCGGCTTCGGTGGAGTGATTCCCGCGAGACCCCGGCGTACTCCGGCGGGCAACTCCGGCAAGGCTTTCTTGGAACTGCCTGGCCTGGAGCTGCCCGGACGGTTCACGCCGGGAGTCGAGGGCTGATCAGAAGTCGACATCAACCTCGGCCGCTGCCTCAGCCGGCTTGTCCGCCGCCGTCACGCCGATGCCCATCTTGTCCTTGATCTTCTTCTCCAGCTCGTTGGCCAGATCCGGGTTGTCGCGCAGGAAGTTCCGCGCGTTCTCCCGGCCCTGACCGAGTTGGTCGCTCTCGTAGGTGAACCAGGCGCCGGCCTTGCGGACGAAGCCCTGCTCCACACCGAGGTCCAGCAGGCTGCCCTCACGGCTGATGCCCAGGCCGTAGATGATGTCGAACTCGGCCTGCTTGAACGGCGGGGCCACCTTGTTCTTCACGACCTTGACCCGGGTCCGGTTGCCGACGAAGTCGGTGCCGTCCTTCAGCGACTCGATCCGGCGCACGTCGAGCCGGACCGAGGCGTAGAACTTCAGCGCCTTACCACCGGTCGTCGTCTCCGGGGAGCCGAACATCACGCCGATCTTCTCGCGCAACTGGTTGATGAAGATCGCGGTGGTGTTGGTGCCGCTGACCGCACCGGTCATCTTCCGCAGCGCCTGGCTCATCAGCCGGGCCTGCAGACCGACGTGGCTGTCACCCATCTCGCCCTCGATCTCGGCCCGGGGCACCAGCGCGGCCACCGAGTCGATCACGACGATGTCGATCGCGCCGGAGCGGATCAGCATGTCGGCGATCTCCAGCGCCTGCTCACCGGAGTCCGGCTGCGAGACCAGCAGGGCGTCGGTGTCGACACCGAGCTTCTGCGCGTAGTCCGGGTCGAGCGCGTGCTCGGCGTCGATGAAGGCCGCGATCCCGCCGGCCTTCTGCGCGTTCGCCACCGCGTGCAGCGCGACCGTCGTCTTACCGGAGGATTCCGGGCCGTAGATCTCCACCACACGACCGCGCGGCAGGCCGCCGATCCCGAGGGCGACGTCGAGCGCGATCGACCCGGTCGGAATGACCTCGATCTTCGCCCGCTCCTGGTCGCCCAGGCGCATCACCGCGCCCTTGCCGCAGTTCCGCTCGATCTGCGTCAGCGCGGTCGCCAGCGCCTTCTCGCGATCCGCGGCCTTGCGGTCGTCCTTCGCCGCTGCACCAGCCATGTGACTGCCACCTAACCCATCTACTATCGGGGCCGCTGTCACAGCCGCCCGGAGGAAATTCGTTGTCGCCAGAGACGGTATGGGTTCCCACGGACAGTTTCTGGTGCCGGAGCGAATCTGTGGAAAAACCCGGCACATCCGAGGAACTCGTACGAGTCAAAATAGCCCGAACACCTGTTCGAATCACAATTGACACGCCGAGGAACCCCGGAGATCGTGACTGGACCGCCGACTCCCTACCCTGGCCAACGTGACCGACCGTCCCGACGTCCCCGACTCCGCCGTCGTCCTGGCTCTCAGCCGGGTCGAGTTCGGCATCGACTCGGTGCTCGACGCACTCCGCACCCAGGATCCGTTCGGCATCCGCAGCACTCTGGCCGAGTACTCCGCCCAGGAGCAACCCAACCTGGCCGAGAAGGGCCTGATCCTGGCGATCGACCGGCTGCTGCAGATGAAGGTGCCCGGTCATGCCGAGTGGCCGACGCTGCCGCTGGGCAAGCGCTGCGACTGGTGGGTGGAGCGCCTTGGCGGCTTCGCTGCGGTCGTGGCGGGTCTCCCCCGGCTCAGTGGCGCGGCCGCTGACGCCCTGCCGATCAAGGACACCCTCGGCGCCGCAGTACAGGCCATGGTGATCGGCGCGGTCTGCCGTGAGTACGGCGTCGAGGCGCACGCGGACCGGACCGCCGTGATCGCCCGAGTGCTGACCGCTCGCCCGATTACGCCGGACGACGTACTCCGGTACGACGATCCGACCGCTGCCGGCAAGGACGTGGCTGAGCAACTCGGGCTCGGCAAAGAGTCGGACGAGGCGGGTCTCCGCAAGGGCGTCCGCCTGGTGTGGCGGATTAGCAAGCTGATGGGCGGGCTCGGTGAAGTGTTCGAGGAGCGTCCCCGCGGCAGCATCGGCGCCAGGATGCTCGGCAAGCTCCCGGCGGTCGGAGTGGTCGGCGGCTTCTTCGACGAGCGCAAGGGCATCCGCAAAGCCGCGTACGCCGCTGCCGAACTGCTCAGCACGAGCGCCTTCCGGGTCAAACCGATCCGATAAGCACTGTCAGCCGCGGCGGGCCACTGAGAGGATCGCTCCATGAACGCGATCGCCATCGTCCATCCGGATCCGACCTGGGCCGCGCAGTACGACAAGACGGCTGAAGTGATCAGCAACATCCTCGGCGATCTCGTCGTACGGATCGACCACATCGGCTCGACCGCTGTGCCCGATCTGCCGTCCAAGGACGTTCTGGACATCCAGGCGACCGTCGCGACCGAGTCCGAGCTGGAGGACGCCGTACAGCTGCTGGTGGCGGCCGATTGGGAGGCCAGGCCACCTCGGCGCGACCACCCGGTGCCCGGTCTGCCCACCGACGAGTTCCAGTGGGTCAAGCGGTTGGTGATCGAGCCTATGTATCGCCGTCGGGTAAACCTGCATCTGCGCGTGATCGGCCGCGCCAACCAGCGGTACGCGCTGCTCTTCAGGGACTATTTGCGCGCCCACCCGGACACGGCAGCGGCGTACGGCGAGTTTAAGCGGCGGGCAGCGGCGTTGCCTCTGGAATCCACCGGCGAGTACGCCGACCTGAAGGATCCTGTCTGCGACCTGATCTACCTGCCTGCCGAGGAGTGGGCGGCACGCACGAACTGGTCCGTCTAGACGACGGACCAGTTCGGCAGTCAGAGCTCGCTGGGTGGCAGTTGGAGGTGCGCCCAGACGGCGCGCCAGACGAACTTGGCTGCTTCGCCGTCGGCCAGGGCCTCGTTGACCGTGCGGCCGCCGAGCTCACTCACCGCCTGGGTCTCCGCCCAGGTTCGCGAGTAGGCAGGGCCCAGATGGCTGTCCATCCGGGCCCAGAACTCCGTCAGTCTCATTACTGCCCGTCGTTGTCCGGCGGCCGGTTCCAGCCACCTTGCTGTCCGCCCTGCTGCGGCGGCTGACCCCAGCCACCTTGCTGCGGAGGTTGTCCGTGCGGCGGCTGGCCTTGCTGAGGTTGCCCCTGAGCGGGCGGGCCTTGAGGCGTCTGACCCCAACCACCCTGGCCCTGCTGCGGCGGACCTTGCGGCGGCTGCTGCGGGCCCCACTGGCCCGGCTGTCCCTGCTGCGGAGGCTGCGGCTGCCCAGGGTACTGCCCCGGACCAGGCTGACCGTACTGCTGCGGCTGCTGACCCGGCTGACCGTATGGACCCGGCTGCCCCGGGCCTTGCGGACCAGGCTGGCCGTACCCACCAGGCGAACCCTGCGGGGGCCCGTACTGACCAGGTGCACCCTGCTGGCCGCCGTACTGGGGACCCCACTGGCCCTGCGGCTGACCCGGGTATTGCCCGTACTGGCCTTGCTGCTGCGCCTTGGCCTTGCGCCCACGCAGTACGAAGAAGGCGACACCGCCCGCGACGAGCAGCAGAAGCACGATGATCAGGATCAGCGCCCAGGCCGGGAAGCTGCTGCCGGCCTCGGAGGTCAGCGACACGTTGCCCAGCTTGTCGAGGCTGTCGTACGTCGCCGTCCGGCCGTCCACCTTGGCGCCGGCATCGTGCTCGAGGATCTTGCCCGGCATGGTGATCTTGAAGTCGACCACCGGAGTGCTGCCACCGGTCCCGCTGCCGAGGTTCAGCTGCTTGACCGTGACGATGAACTTGTCGCCGTCCTTGCGGAAGCCGACGCCGTCACCGGTCGACGACCCCATCTCCTTGAACGGCACGTTCTCGAACGAGCAGTCCGAGCCGACGTACTTGTCGTCCTCGAAGGCCTTGCAGGTGACGCCGTCGGTCGCGGTCGTCTTGATCCCCTTCTCGACCTGCTGGCGGATCGCGTCGAGCGACTGACCGCTGCTGGCCACCAGTTGCTTGTCGACGCCGATCTGCATGGTGCCGGAGACGGTCTCGTTGGAATTCACCTTGAGGTCGGCATCGAGCTTCACGCAGCCGGTCAGACCGACCAGGCAGGCCACGATGACGAGCGCGGTGCGCACGCGGTTCTTCATGCGGCTGATCATTCCAGAAGACGGGGACAGTCCGGCCACGGGAAGGTCGCGCCGGAAACTGTCGGAGCGGCCGGGCAAGATGGGGAGCGTGCAGAAATCCAGCGCGTTGAGCCGCTTCTCGCCCGCGACCCGGGCGTGGTTCGGCGACGTCTTCGAAGCGGCCACCCCGGCCCAGCTCGAGGCGTGGGACGCGATCACAGCGGGCCGGGACGCGCTGGTGGTCGCTCCGACCGGTTCAGGCAAGACGCTGGCGGCCTTCCTGTGGGCGCTCGACCGGTTGGCGACGGTGCCGCCGCCGGAGGACCCGAAGCTGCGCTGCCGGGTGCTCTACGTGTCTCCCATGAAGGCCCTGGCGGTCGACGTCGAGCGCAACCTGCGCGCACCACTGATCGGGATCCGGGAGACCGCCCGGCGGCTGGGCGAGGCTCCGATCGATGTCGAGGTCGCGGTCCGATCAGGCGACACGCCGGCCAACGAGCGCAGACGATTTGCCACGAAGCCTTCCGACGTACTGATCACGACCCCGGAGTCACTGTTCCTGCTGCTCACTTCGCAGGCGCGGGAGTCGCTGCGGGGCGTGGAGACGATCATCATCGACGAGGTGCACGCTGTGGCCGGCACCAAGCGTGGCGCACACCTCGCGCTCACGCTCGAGCGGCTCGACACGTTGTTGCCCAAACCGGCGCAGCGGATCGGGCTGTCGGCGACGGTCCGGCCGGTCGAGGAGGTCGCCCGGTTCCTGGGTGGCGGGCGACCGGTGAAGGTGGTCCAGCCCAAGTTCACGAAGCAGTGGGATCTGAGCGTCGTCGTGCCGGTCGAGGACATGGCCGAGCTGGCCAACACCGAGGTCGAGACGTCCGGCTCGGCCGCCGGGCAACCGCGGCACGCGTCGATCTGGCCGCACGTCGAGGAGCACGTCTTCGATCTCATCTCGGCCCACCGCTCCACCATCGTCTTCTCGAACTCGCGCCGCCTGGCCGAGCGCCTGACCGCCCGGCTGAACGAGATCGCCGCCGAGCGGGCCGAGCTCGAGCTGGCCGAGGCGGGTTCGCCAGCCCAGGTGATGGCTCAGTCGGGCGCTTCCCTGGCCGCTCCCCCGTTGATCGCCAAGGCCCACCACGGTTCGGTCAGCAAGGAGCAACGAGGCCTGATCGAGGCCGATCTGAAGTCCGGCCGGCTGCCTTGTGTGGTCGCGACCAGCAGCCTTGAGCTCGGCATCGACATGGGCGCGGTCGATCTGGTCATCCAGGTCGAGGCGCCGCCGTCGGTCGCCAGCGGCCTGCAGCGGGTCGGTCGCGCAGGGCACCAGGTCGGCGCGGTCTCGCGTGGCGTGCTGTTCCCGAAGTTCCGCGGCGACCTCATCGACACGGCCGTCGTGGTCCAACGGATGCGCGACGGGCTGATCGAGAGCCTGCACATCCCCGCCAACCCGCTCGACGTGCTGGCGCAGCAGGTCGTCTCGATCGTCGCCCTCGACACGATCGACGTCGATGAGCTCTTCGCCCTGGTACGCCGGTGCGCCCCGTTCGCGACGCTGCCACGATCGGCGTACGACGGTGTGCTGGACATGTTGTCGGGGCGCTACCCGTCGGACGAGTTCGCCGAGCTGCGGCCGAGGATCGTGTTCGACCGGGTCAGCGGCGAGATCTCCGGCCGGCCCGGTGCGCAGCGGCTCGCGGTGACCAGCGGCGGCACGATCCCCGACCGGGGCCTGTTCGGCGTCTTCCTGGTCGGCGAGACCACGAACCATCGCGTCGGCGAGCTGGACGAGGAGATGGTCTACGAGTCCAGAGTCGGCGACGTATTCACCCTGGGCGCGTCGAGCTGGCGGATCGAGGACATCACCCACGACCGGGTGCTGGTCTCCCCCGCACCCGGCCAACCAGGCCGTTTGCCGTTCTGGAAAGGCGATGCGGTCGGCCGTCCGGCTGAGCTGGGGGCCGCGACCGGGGCGTTCATCCGGACGATGGCCGCGCTGCCTGCGGCGAAGGCGGTCAAGCGGGCGCGCGACGGCGGCCTCGACGAGTACGCCGCGAACAACCTGGTCGCCTATCTCGGCGAGCAGCGGGAGTCCACCGGCCGGGTGCCCGACGACATCACGATCCTGGTCGAGCGGTTCCGCGACGAGCTGGGCGATTGGCGGGTCTGCATCCATTCGCCGTACGGCGGGCAGGTGCACGGACCGTGGGCCCTGGCGATCGCGGCCCGGCTGCGCGAGCGCTACGGGATGGACGCGCAATCGGTCTCCGGCGACGACGGCATCGTGCTGCGGCTGCCCGAGACCGATGAGCCGCCGCCTGGCGCCGATCTGGTGCTGTTCGATCCGGCGGAGATCGAGGAGATCGTCACCGCGGAGGTCGGCGGGTCCGCGCTGTTCGCCGCGCGATTCCGTGAGTGTGCGGCGCGAGCGTTGCTGCTGCCCCGGCGCAATCCGGGCAAGCGATCGCCACTGTGGCAGCAGCGCCAGAAGTCGGCGCAACTGTTGAGTGTGGCCAGCAAGTACGGGTCGTTCCCGATCGTGCTGGAGACTCTGCGCGAGGTGCTTCAGGACGTCTACGACCTGCCGGCCCTGAAGGACCTGCTGACGGGCATCGGTGAGCGCCGGGTTTCTGTCGTCGAGGTGGAGACCCCTGAGGCGTCGCCGTTCGCCAAGTCGCTGCTGTTCGGCTACGTGGGCGCCTTCATGTACGAAGGCGACACTCCACTCGCTGAGAAGCGGGCTGCCGCGTTGGCGCTCGATCAGGGTTTGCTGGCCGAACTGCTCGGCCGCACCGAGCTGCGCGAACTGCTCGATGCCGAGGTCGTACTGCGGACCGAGGCTGAGCTGCAACGCCTTGCCGAGGATCGGCGTGCTCGTGACGGCGAAGGACTCTTCGACGTACTGCGCCTGATCGGTCCGCTGTCGTTGCCCGAGGCATCGCAACGAAGCGTTGACGGCTCGGATGCCGAAGCCTGGTTGACCGAGCTCGCTGCGGCGCGGCGCGTGGTCCGGGTGCGAGTGGCGGGTGAGCACCGCTGGGCTGTGGTGGAAGACGTCGCACGGTTGCGTGATGCCCTCGGCGTACCGCTGCCGCCTGGGGTCGCCGAGGCGCATGCCGAGCCGGTCGCGGATCCGATGGGCGACCTGGTGTCGCGCTATGCCCGCACGCACGGACCTTTCCGGGCCATCGATCTTGCGACCCATCTCGGCGTCGGGGTCGCGGTCGTGACGGACACTCTGCGTCGGCTGAGCGCGGCCGGACGGGTGGTCGAGGGCGAGTTCCTGCCGGGCGGGATCGCAATGGAGTGGTGCGACAGCGAGATTCTCCGGTTGCTGCGGCGCCGCTCGCTGGCCGCGCTGCGCAAGGAGGTCGAGCCGGTCGACCCGGCTGCGCTCGCGAGGTTCTTGCCGGCCTGGCAAGGCATCACGAGCAGCCGCGGCCGCGGGTACGACGTACTGCTGGGTGCTGTTGAGCAGTTGGCCGGATGTTCCGTTCCCGCGTCGGCGCTGGAGTCGATTGTGCTGCCGTCCCGAGTGCCTGGGTATCAGCCGTCGATGCTGGACGAGTTGACGGCGACGGGTGAAGTGGTGTGGGCCGGGTCTGGCTCGTTGCCGGGGACGGATGGCTGGGTCTCGCTGCATCTGGCGGACAACAGCGATCTCACGCTGCCCGATCCGGATCCCACCTTCGAGCTCGGCGAGACCCACCAAGCGGTGCTGGACGCCTTGTCCGGCGGCGGGGCGTTCTTCTTCCGACAACTGAGCGATGTCGTTGGCTCGACAGCAGGGGTGGTCGACGACGAAACACTCGTCGGCATTCTCTGGGATCTCGTCTGGGCAGGACATCTGACGAATGACACGCTGGCACCAGTTCGCTCCCTGGTCGGCGGCGGCCGGGGTAGCCACCGGACCCGCCGTACTACGCCTCGCGCGCGCCCTGGGCGTGCTCTGCGGCCAGGGCGGCCGACGATGCCTGCGCGCAGTGGGCCACCGACAGCGGGCGGGCGGTGGTCGTTGCTGCCCGAGCGCAACGCGGACACCACCCGGCGCGCTCATGCGGCCGCGGAGACACTGCTGGATCGCTACGGCATCGTCACGCGCGGCTCAGTGATGACCGAGCGCACCCCGGGTGGGTTCGCGGCGGTCTACAAGGTGCTGAGCGCCTTCGAGGAGTCCGGTCGTTGCCGCCGTGGGTACTTCGTGGCGGGGCTCGGGGCTGCTCAGTTCGCCTTGCCTGGTGCGGTTGACCGATTGCGGGCGATGGCTGAGTTGCCGACCGGCGGCGGTGCGCCGAGCAGCCGGGTGAAAGAGGAGCCGGCGGCGCGGGCCGTAGTACTGGCAGCTTCTGATCCGGCCAATCCGTACGGCGCCGCGCTCCCCTGGCCTGATCGGGAGAATGCCGGTGGGCACCGGCCAGGGCGGAAGGCCGGTGCGCTGGTGATGCTCGTGGACGGGAGACTGATTGTGTACGTCGAGCGTGGCGGGCGAACCGTCTTGAGCTTCACCGAGGATCCGGAGCTGCTGCAACCAGCCGTGGACGCACTCGCGCTGGCGATCAGGGACGGCCACCTCGGCAAGCTCAGCGTGGAGACGGCGGATGGCGAGCAGGTGCGGCATACGGCGTTCGGCGATGCGTTGGCGAAGGCCGGGTTCCATGCGACGCCGCGTGGCCTCCGGCTGCGAGCGTGAGCTATGCCTGAAGGAGACACTGTCTGGCGGGCCTGCAAGCGGCTCGACCAGGCATTGAGTGGGCAGGAACTGACGCGCACGGACTTCCGGGTGCCGGCCCTGGCCACCACAGATTTCAGCGGGCAGAAGATGCTCGAGGTCGTTGCAAAGGGCAAGCACTTGCTGATGCGGCTGTCGGACGGCGTGACGATTCACAGTCACTTCCGGATGGACGGCAGTTGGCATCTGTATCGGCCTGGCGAGTCCTGGAAGGGCGGACCGGACTATCAGGTACGGGCGGTGCTGGAGACCGCCAGCTGGGTCGCCGTCGGGTATCGGCTTCCCGTGCTCGAACTCGTTGCGACTGATGCCGAAGACACCGTGGTCGGCCATCTCGGCCCGGATCTGCTGGACCCTGGCTTCGATCGGGCCTTGGCGCTGGCCAATCTCACGGCCGAACCGGACCGAACCATCAGCGAAGCGCTGCTCGATCAGCGGAATCTGGCCGGAATCGGGAACTTCTACCGGACCGAGGTCTGCTTCCTGCTCGGCATTCATCCGTGGCGCCCGGTGGCGTCGGTCGACCTGGAAGCCGTGGTTGACCTCAGCCGCCGGCTGATGAAGGCTAATCTGCGGCACGCTGCGCAGGTGACGACCGGGGTGGATCGACCGGGTCAACGCTCCTACGTGTTCGAGCGGGCGGGCAAACAATGCCGCCGATGCCGCACGACGATCCGGACCGGTCCGATCGGCGAGCCCCCTCGGGAGCGGGTCAGCTACTGGTGTCCCACCTGCCAGCCCGAGCACTGAAATCCGCCTGTGGACGAACCGCTGCTCCGGCGGAAAGACGGATATCTTCCCTATCGAGTCGAACATCTGTTCGATTTCGAGAGGAGAGGGTCATGAGCGAGATCTGCGGCGGCATCGACAACCCCGAGTACCAGCAGCGTCTGCTGACCAACATCCAGCGCTTCGGCTGGACGATCCAGTTCATCGAGGGCGACCAGGACGGGCGAAATCCTGCCTATGCCTACACCCTCGGGCTGAGCCTGCACGGGCATCCGGAGTTCATCACCTTCAACTGCCACCCGGATCTGGTCGCGCGTGAACTGCAACCGCTCGTCGAGGCGGTGTTCTCCGGCCGGCATTTCGACGAGGGCGACGACCTCGCCGACCTCTTCGCACCCCGACTGCTCCGGATGCCGGACTCAACGACCCACCTCTACACGGCCAACACCATGTTCAGACGGTCCGCCGAACCACCGATCCAGGCACTACAGCTCGTCTGGCCGACCAGGACTCCATGGCTGGAGAGCGGACGATGAGCATCCGCGAACTGCTGCCTGGATCAGGCTGCGGAGGCAACGACCTGGGGCTCGATGACCGCGTGTGCCAGTACCAACGCCTCTTCACGGGCCAGATCCTCGCTCACCTCGGCGAAGACCGTGGACAGCGGGACGTCCAGCGCCATGCAGATGGCGGCGAGCAGTTCGCTCGACGCTTCCTTCTGGCCGCGCTCGACCTCCGAGAGGTAGCCCAGGCTGACCCGAGCATCGGCAGACACCTCGCGCAAAGTGCGCCCCTGGCGCAGCCGCTTGCGCCGCAGGACGTCGCCAAGAAGGCCACGAACCAGCACCATGAGGTTTCTCCCTTCCGCCTGTCGGACCGAACCTACTCGCACCGTAGGCCGACCGTGGAGACCAACGGTACCCGTTGCTGGGTCACTACTCCTCGCAATGTCCAGCTTCGGTGCGCCGTGCCAGTCTGCCTTACCTGTTCCCATGGTGGTCTCAACACCCCGATCAGGCCAGTTCTTCCGCTACCAACTGCGCGGCGAGTTCCAGCACGGCCCGCACACTCCCCTGACGGACCGCTGCGCGATCACCGGTCAGCGCGAGCTTCCGGACCCGTACGACTCCTGGCCCTGCGGCCGCGACGTAGACGGTGCCGGCTTCGATACCCGCCTGGGGGTCCGGCCCAGCCACACCCGTCGTGGCTAGCCCGTAGGTGGCCCCGAGTCGCTCTCGTACGCCTGTCGCGAGTGCAGCGGCCGTGTCTGGGTGGACTGGGCCCACATCGGCCAGGAGATCCGCTGGGACGCCTGCGAGGGAGGCCTTCAGATCGGTGGCGTAGACGACTACTCCGCCGCGGTAGACCGCCGAGACGCCTGGCACGTCTGTCAGCGCCGCACCCACTAGACCGCCGGTCAGCGACTCGGCTGTCGCCAGCGTCTGCCCGCGCTCCTTCAGCCGCGCAACCAAGCTCAGCAGCACCTCCGCAGACCCATCCTCAGCGGAGGTGACTCCACCGCTGAGGGGCTCAGCAGCGGTCATGGGAGAGGGCGTTTGGCCGCGGCTCGCAGGCGGAGAGCGCGGCCGACGTAGTCGAGACCGGTGACGATGGTGACCAGGACAGCTGCAGCCATGAAGGCGACGGCGGTCCAATGCAGGACAGCGACCGAATGCCAAGGAAGGAGGTAGAGGCCGAGAGCGATCGCCTGCAGCACCGTTTTCAGCTTGCCGCCGCGGCTGGCCGGCATCACACCGTGCCGGATCACCCAGAAGCGGAGCAGGGTGACGCCCCATTCGCGAACCATCACCAGGATCGTCACCCACCAGGGCAGATCGCCGAGGATCGAAAGGCCGATGAAGGCTGCCCCAGTGAGTGCTTTGTCCGCGATCGGGTCGGCGATCTTGCCGAAGTTGGTGACCATGTTCCAGCGGCGCGCGATGTCGCCGTCGAACCGGTCGGTGACGATGGCGACCAGGAACGCCGCGGTGGCGAGCAGCCGGTTGCCGTCGGTAGTGCCTGCCTCGCGAAGGAGCAGCCAGACGAACAGCGGGACCAGCACCAGCCGCAGTACGGTCAGCGCGTTCGCCACGTTCCAGGCGCTGGGCGCGCTGATCGGGCCGGCGGCGGCGCGCGGCACCGGATTCGTCGGCGGGATCGTCACGCGGTCAGGTTAGCTGCCGGGACGCCCTCTCGGGTGCGCACCTGCGCGGCGAATGCCGCGACCAGGTCGACTCCCTCGCTCCCCACCACCTCGGCGGAGACCAGATCGCCGATGGCGAGATCCGCCGGGAATCCGGTCAGCGTCGTGGAGCCGTCGACCTCGGGGCCCTGGTGCGCCGCGCGGCCCTCGGCGGTGTCGCCGTCGATGGACTCGACCAGGATCTCGACCAGCTCGCCGATCCGGGCCTCGGCTCGCGTCGAGGTGAGGTCCTCGGCGAGGCGGGTGACGCGGTCCAGCCGGGCCGCGATGGTGTCCTCGTCCAGCTTGCCCTCGTACGTCTCGGCCTCGGTGCCGTCCTCGTCCGAGTAGCCGAACACACCGATCGCGTCGAGGCCGGCGCGGGAAAGGAAGTCGCAGAGAATGTCCACGTCCTCCTCGGTCTCCCCCGGGAAGCCGACGATCACGTTGCTCCGGATACCAGCCGTCGGCGCCTGCGCGCGGACCTGGCCGATCAGTTCGAGGAAACGCTCCGAGTCACCGAAGCGGCGCATCCGGCGCAGCAGCGGGCCGGACGCGTGCTGGAAGGAGAGATCGAAGTACGGGACCACGCCGGGGGTCGACGCCATGGCGGTGATCAGGGTGGGGCGCATCTCGGCGGGCTGCAGGTACGAGACTCGGACGCGGGTGAGGCCCGGTACTTCCGCGATCTCCGCGACGAGTGTCTCGAGCAGGCGCAGATCGCCCAGGTCCTTGCCGTACGAGGTGGAGTTCTCGGAGACGAGGAAGACCTCGCGGACGCCATTCTCGGCGAGCCAGTGCGCCTCGCCGAGCACCTCGGTGGGGCGACGGGAGACGAAGGCGCCGCGGAAGGCGGGGATGGCGCAGAACGCGCAACGGCGGTCACAGCCGGAGGCGAGTTTCAACGGGGCCATCGGGCCGCCGTCGAGACGACGGCGCATGATGCGCGGGCCGCTGGCGGGCGCCGAGGTGAGGTCGGGGGCGTCGATGGTCAGCACGGACGGGTCGGAGGGCTTGGTGGTGCGGCCCTTCAGTCCGAGCTCTTTCGCTGAGGTGTCGCCGATGGCGTCCGTGGAGGCGTCGCCGTGGCCGGGGACGGAGACGCCGTGAGCGTTCGCGCGGTCGGCGGGGGCCAGCGGGAGGAGCTTGCGGCGGTCGCGCGGGACGTGCGACTGGTGCTTGGTGCCGGCCAGGATCGACCGGAGCTTGTCGGAGATGTCGGCGTAGTCGTCGAAGCCGAGCACCGCGTCGGTCTCCGGGAGCGCTTCGGCGAGCTGCTCGCCGTACCGCTCAGCCAGGCAGCCGACGGCGACGACAGCTTGCGTGCGACCGGATTCCTTGTAGTCGGAGGCGGCCAGCAGGGTGTCGACCGAGTCCTTCTTGGCGGCCTCGACGAAACCGCAGGTGTTCACGACCACGGTGTCGGCTTCGGCGGCGTCGTCAACGAGCCGGAAACCCCCAGCCTCGAGCCGGCCGGCCAGTTCCTCGGAGTCAACGTCGTTGCGGGCGCAGCCCAGCGTGACCAGGGCGACGGTGGTGGGAGTCGTAGTCATCACCCACGAGTATGACGCGTCCCTCTACAGCACCGAAATCAAGTGCGGTGGTTGAGTTGCTGTTCGGCGGTGGGGCGGGGTTTTGAACTGTGCTGGAGACGTGGGGTCGTGGCAGTGGGGATCGGTCCGGCGAGCCGGCGGGGATCGCGCCAGGCCCAGCTTGAACCCCAGTGCGGTGGGCGTGGGCGTCCGGTGCGGTGGTGCTGGGTAGTGCGGAGGTGCTGCACAGTGTCGTGGGCGTCCGGCGCTGGGTAGCGCGATACTGCGGTGGTGAGGCGCGGTGCCGTGGGCGTCCGGCGCGGCGGTGGCGGGTGGTGCGGCACGGTCCCGTGAGCGTCCGGCGCGGCGGTGGCGGGTGGTGCGGCACGGTCCCGTGAGCGTCCGGTGCGGTGGTGGCGGGTGGTGCGGCGCGGCGCCGTGGGCGTCCGGCGCGGTGGTGGCGGGTGGTGCAGCCCGGTGCCGTGGCGTCCGGTGCGGTGAGCCGGTGCAGTCGTGCGGCGTGGGGCGGTGAGAGCGGGGCGGTGAGAGCGGCTCCTCGCGGCGGGCTAGTCCTCTGGGGTGGCTATTTTGCCGGTGGGGAGGATCGTGAAGCGCTTTGACGGCGGGGTGGTTTTGGTGCCGTTGATGAAGACCGTGATGTTCGAGCCGTTTTCCAGGGTTACGCGGATTTCGCCGGCGTAGTTGATGGTCTGGGTGGAGCCGGGGCCGAGGACGCCTTGGAAGAGTTTTTGGCTCTTGGAGTTGCGGATGGTGACGTAGGAGCCGTCGCCGCGGGCGGTGAGGACGAGTTTGGTGCGGAGGGGGGCGGCGGGCTTGGTGGGCTTCGCCGGGATGGTGGGCTGGAGCGTTGGCTTGGCGGTCGGCTTGGGGGCCGGGGTGGTGACGGCGGCTGTGGGGGTGGTCTTGGAGGCGTTGGCTTCTACGTCGCTGGGGAGGGTGAAGAGGCGGACCATGCCCCAGCCCATCAGGCCGACCAGGATGGCGCCCAGGACCACTGCCCAGCGGGGGCGGGCCGGGTGCAGGGTCGGACGTTTGGAGGTGGCTCGTTCCTCGCGACGGGTCCGGTCCGGCTGGGTGGCCGGGTGGGTCTCGTCGAACTTCGCCAGCAGTACGTCCGGGTCGACCTTGACCACGCGGGCGATCGCGCGGATGTGACCGCGGGCGTAGAAGTTCCCGCCGCAGCGGGAGAAGTCGTCGGCCTCCATGGCGGTGAGCAGTCCGGATCTGATCCGGGTCGAGGTACTCAACTGCTCGATCGTCATGTCGGCCCGTTCGCGGGCCGCCGTGAGCTCGCTGCCGATGCTCACGCCCCACCACCTCTCCACCGTCTACAAGTCGGATTGCCGATCCGCCGACCTCACAACAGTCAACGGCCTGGGCTCGACGGGGTCACGCGAGGCTCAGAGTTGTTCCCTGACCGGACACCTGGTGTCCGCCAGCATGTGCAGAGCCTGGACCACTTCCCCGTTGGACGGCGTGGCCGTCAACCCGAACGGTACCGCGAGTGACGTGCCGGTCAGCCGACGGTTGGCATCGGTGACCTTGCGAGTCGCGGCCGGCATCTCGCCGAGCACCGGGCCCGGGTCGAAAAGGTGCACCGCGATCCGGCCGTCGTCGAGCAGGTGCCGCCGTCTGAGCACGGTGACCTCCTCGATTTCCTCCCAGCGGGTGCCGATCCACTCGTTCCGGATCCGCAGCCGGATCCCGACCTCGTCGGCGACCAGCATCGCGCCGACGGTCAGCGCCCGCGCGCAGATCACCGCGAGCACGCCGAACGCGGCGGCGGCGATCCAGCGCAGTACGCCGGTCGGGCTGGTCGACCCCGAGGCCGCGAAGCCGATCGCGACCAGGCCGGCCCCGACCGCCAGTGCGCCGTGCACCTTCTGGGAGGCGCGAACGGTGAATTCGTCGTGGGTGGCTGGATCGATGTCGACAGCGTGCTGCTCAGACCGGGGCATCGCGGTATGGGCGGTCACGGGTCACTCTCCTCGCAATGTGGCGACGAAGGCTTCTAGGTCGTCCGGTTTCACCAGTACGTCACGGGCCTTGGAGCCTTCGCTCGGCCCGACCACACCCCGGCTCTCCAGGATGTCCATCAGCCGGCCCGCCTTGGCGAAACCGACCCGGAGCTTACGTTGCAGCATCGACGTCGAGCCGAACTGGGTGGAAACAATCAGCTCGGCCGCCTGCACGACCAGGTCGAGGTCGTCGCCGATCTCGTCGTCCAGGTCCTTGCTCGGCCCCGGCACCACGGTGACGTCCTCGCGGTACGTCGGTTGCAGCTGCTCCTTGCAGTGCTCGACGACCGCCCTGATCTCGTTCTCGGTGACCCAGGAACCCTGGATCCGCATCGGCTTGCTCGCGCCCATCGGCAGGAACAGACCGTCACCCTGACCGACCAGTTTCTCGGCGCCGGGCTGGTCCAGGATGACCCGGCTGTCGGCCAGCGACGAGGTCGCGAAGGCCAGCCGGGACGGCACGTTGGCCTTGATCAGACCGGTGACGACGTCCACCGAGGGGCGCTGGGTGGCCAGCACCAGGTGGATACCGGCGGCCCGGGCCAGCTGGGTGATGCGGACGATCGAGTCCTCCACGTCGCGCGGCGCGACCATCATCAGGTCGGCGAGCTCGTCGACGATCACCAGCAGGTACGGGTACGGCGTGAGCACCCGCTCGCTGCCCGGCGGCACCTTCACCTTGCCGCCGCGGACCGCCTTGTTGAAGTCGTCGACGTGCCGGAAGCCGAAGGCCGCCAGGTCGTCGTAGCGCATGTCCATCTCGCGGACGACCCACTGCAGCGCCTCGGCCGCCTTCTTGGCACTGGTGATGATCGGCGTGATCAGGTGCGGGATGCCCTCGTAGTTGTTCAGCTCGACCCGCTTGGGGTCGACCAAGATCATCCGCACCTCGTCCGGCGTGGAACGCATCAGCACCGAGGTGATCAGCGAGTTCACGAACGACGACTTACCCGAGCCGGTCGCGCCGGCGACCAGCAGGTGCGGCATCTTCGCCATGTTGGCGACCACGAAGCCGCCCTCGACGTCCTTGCCGAGGCCCGCGACCATCGGGTGGTGGTCGTTGCGCGCGGTCGAGGACCGGATCACGTCGCCGAGGCTGACGATCTCCTTGTCGACGTTCGGGATCTCGATCCCGATCGCGGACTTGCCCGGGATCGGCGACAGGATCCGCACGTCGGCGCTGGCGACGGCGTACGCGATGTTCTTGCTGAGCGCGGTGACCTTCTCGACCTTGACCGCGGAGCCGAGCTCGACCTCGTACCGGGTGACGGTCGGGCCACGGGTGTAGCCGGTCACCTGGGCGTCGATACCGAACTGCTCGAACACCTCGGTCAGCTTGCCGACCACCGCGTCCGAGGCCTTGGTGCGGGCCTTGTGAACCGAACCAGGCTTGAGGATCTGGCCGTCGGGCAGCGTGTAGGTGATGTCGCCGGAGAGGCTGAGCTGCTCCACTCGCTGCGGCAGCGGCGTGTGCGGCGGCGGCTCGGGAGCCGACTCCGCTTCCGACTCTGGGTCGAGCGCCTTCTTCGAGGCGCCGCCCTTCATCGCGCCGGCGACGGCTCCGTAGATCGGCGGGGCGCCGGCGGTGGCTGCCGCGGCGGCATCCGCGTCGACGTCGTACGGGTCGTCGTCGGTCTCGATCGGGGCCTTCTTGCGACCTCGCTTGGAGATCTCGCGTCCCTCGAGCACGGGCGAGTCGTACGGCTTGATCGTCGGCTCGCCGTCGTCGTCCAGAGCGGCCTTGGCACGCCGCTCCTTCCGGGTGAGCCGGACGGTGTCGTCAGCCTGCGCGGCGACGGACGGAGCGTCACCCGGGATCTCGGTGCGTCCGAGCAGTACGTCGAACGCAGCGCGCACCCGCAGCGGGATGGCGTAGATCGGGGTTCCCGTGACAACCAGCGCGCCGAAGATCGCCAGCAGCACCAGCAGCGGCGCCGCGACGTACTGCGTGAGCAGGTCGGACAGCAGCGAGGAGACGAAGTAGCCGATCGCTCCCCCGGCGTCCTGCAGCCTGCCGTCGGCCGGGTTGCTGGGCCGCGGCAGTCCGTTGGCGATGTGCACCAGACCGAGCACACCGAGCGAGAAAGTCGTCCAGCCGATCACCTGGCGACCGGCCGGGCCATTGCGCTCGGGGTCGCGCATCGTGCGCACGGCGACGAAGAGGAGCAGTAGCGGTACGGCCCAGCCCAGCATGCCGACGCTGCCGCCGACCACTGTGCGAACGCCGTTGCCGACTGCGCCAGGGAGGTTCCACCAGATCGCGGCGGCCACTACGAGCGCCAGACCGATCAGCGTGAGGCCTGCCCCGTCGCGACGGTGGGCCGGGTCGAGGTCACGAGCGCCGTGCCCGATCCCACGGACCATGCCGCCGAGCAGGTGAGCGAACCCGATCCAGAGCTTGACCAGGCCGCGGGCGATGGCCAGCATCGCGGACGCGAACGGACCTGCACTGCTGGGTTTGGGTGTGGCTGTCCGCGCAGCGGTGGTGCCACTGCGCTTCGTGCTCTGCCCACGCTTCTGCGCGGCTGATGGACGGGAGCGGCTACCAGCTGCCGCGCCACCCTTAGCTGGGCCGCTGGCTGCCGACTTCCGCGCCCGCGCCGTGGAAGACGTGCGGGTCGCCATGTCTAGCAGGCTACCCCGACTACCACTCGAGTCACACGTGTCACACGCCGATCACACCGCCCCATCCGTAGCGTCACGACACCGACGGCAACCCCCATCCAACCCCGTACTACGCGCCGGTGGTGCCGTCGAGTTGCTCCCGCAGCAGGTCGGCATGACCGCAGTGCCGGGCATATTCACCGATCAGGTGGATGTAGATCATCCGCAGCGACGAGACCTCGTCCCGGAAGGTGAACTGCTCGTCAAGCGAGTGCCCCTCAGCGGCCTGATCGGAGAGCGCCCACTCGGCGATCAGACCCTCGTACTCCGCCTGAGCACGGCTCGCGTCGATCAGCTCGAAGTCGGCGTCCTTGCCGAGCGCCGGGTCGAAAACAGGCTCGGCCGGGTCGCTCGCGGCGAAGTAGATGCGAAACCAGATCCGCTCCACCTTGGTCAGATGCCGGAGCAGTCCGAGCAGCGTCAGATTCGACGGCGGCGACGGCTGTGCGGCGAGCTGCTCGGCGGTCAGGCCGGCGCACTTGTGCAGCAACGTGGCCCGGTAGAAGTTCAGATATCCGGCGAGCAGTTCCGGCTCGGGAGCGATCAGCGAGCCCTCGGGCCGATCGACCTCGGGTGCGGTCCAAGTCATCCGCGCATCCTCCCCCGGCACTGCCCGCACGAGCCATCGCTTTACTTCGAACCAGAAATCAGCGATCCCGTCACGCCTGGCGTCTCACGATACGTGCGAGTATCCCAATCCATGAGATAGCTGCTGGCGCACCCAGCACTTCGTTGGCTACCTTCGTTGGCAGGTCATGAGTGCCAGCGCCAAGCCCCAGCTCGCTGGCCGGCAACCCTCCTCCGCGGTGGGGTGCCCTGGGTGAGGACCCGGCCGTTCGGATACCCCGTTTCGGCAAGTGCGGACCCCCCTGGGAGCCAGAACCATGTCGATTCTCTCCATCCTCGAGACTGCCAACACCGCCGTGACCACCCGGCCGGCTGTCGCCAGACTCACCACCGGCAGCATCCCCGCCACCGTCGCGAGCGACCTGCTGGTCCCGCTGGCCGACGGCCGCGTCACCGACTACGCGAACTTCGACCACGGTGCGAGCTCGCCGTGTCTGGAGTCGGTGCGAGCAGCGGTCGAGGCCGCGCTCCCGTCGTACGCGTCGGTGCACCGCGGCAACGGGTACGCATCCCGCATCACCACCCAGTGGTACGAGCGGGCCCGCGCCGAGGTGCACGGCTTCGTCGGCGCCCGCGAGGACGACCAGGTGATCTTCACCCGCCAGACGACCGACGCCCTCAACCTGCTGGCCCGTGCACTCCCGGCCGACGCGACCGTGATCGTGTTCGAGTCCGAGCACCACGCCGCTCTCCTCCCCTGGCCGACCGATCGGACCATCCGGCTCGCCGCGCCGACCAGCCACACCGCTGCCGTCACCGCGGTCGCCGACGCACTGCGCACCGCTCCCGAGGGCCCGCGCCTGGTCGTCCTCACCGGCGCGTCGAACGTCACCGGCGAGATCTTCCCGATCGCCGAGATCGCTGCCGTGGCCAAGGCGCACGGCGCCCGGATCTGCCTGGACGCCGCGCAGCTCGCCCCGCACCGCGAGGTCGACATCCAGCAGCTCGACGTCGACTGGGTCGCCCTGTCCGGCCACAAGCTCTACGCCCCGTACGGCGCCGGCGCGCTGATCGGCCGCGCCGACTGGCTCAACGCGGCCGACCCGTATCTGCTCGGCGGCGGCGCAACCGCCTCGGTCACCAGCGACACCACGGTCTGGAACCAAGGTCCGGCCCGGCACGAAGGCGGCTCCCCCAACGTGATCGGCGCGATCGCGTTGGCCGCCGCCTGCGCCGCGATCACCGAGCACCGTGAGGCCATCGAGCAGCACGAGCGCAGCCTGCTCGCCCGGCTTCGCACCGGTCTGGCGCAGATCGCCGGCGTCAACACCTACGACATCTTCGGCGCCGACGCGGATCGCGTGGGCACGGTCTGCTTCACCATCGACGGCGTCAGCTCGACCCTGGTCTCCGCTGCGCTCTCGGCGGAGTACGGGATCGGTGTCCGGGACGGCAAGTTCTGCGCGCACCCGCTGGTCGGCCACCTGCTGGCCGACTCCCCGGAAGCCACCGCCGTCCGCGCGAGCCTCGGTCTCGGTACGACGCGCGAGCACGTCGACCGTCTCGTCAACGCGGTCCGCAGCCTGGCCGTCAACGGCCTCGCCGCGGAGTACGAGGAGTCGGGTCACGGCTGTCAGCCGATCGGCGACCCGCGCGACCTCGTAGCCCCCAGAATCTGGTGAACCGGTGGCCTGACCACTGCTCGGTCAGACCACCGATCAACAACCTAGATACCCGGCTCCAGACCTGTGTGGTGAGCAGCAAACGCCAGCAGGTCCGCCCACTCCGACGCAACCATGGCCGCGGGCTTCCCGAAACCGTGGCCGGTGTTGACCTCGATGCGGCTCAGGACCGGGCCATCCCCTGTGTGGGCGTGCTGCAGCGTCGCCATGAACTTGTGGCTGTGCAGCGGCACCACCCGATCGTCATGGTCGCCCGTGACGACCAGCGTCGCCGGGTACGCCGTACCGTCGCGCAGGTTGTGCAGTGGCGAGTAGGCCAGCAGGTCCTCGAACTGCGCGGGGTCGTCGGGCAGCCCGAAGTCCGAGGCCCAGGCAGCGCCGACGGTGAAGAGATGGAAGCGCAGCATGTCCATCACGCCGACACCCGGCAGAGCTACTGCGAACAGGTCGGGCCGCTGCGCCATCACCGCACCGACGAGCAGACCGCCGTTGCTGCGCCCGTGGATGGCCAGCTGCGCCGGCGTCGTCACCTTGGTCTCACAGAGGTGCTCCCCGACCGCGATGAAGTCGTCGAAGACGCTCTGCTTGTTGTGCAGCCGTCCGGCGTCGTGCCAGTCACTCCCGTACTCGCCGCCGCCCCGCAGGTTGGTGATCACCAGCACGCCGCCCGCTGCGAGCCAGGCCGGCCAGCCGGGCCGGTAGTCGGCCAGGATCGGGATGCGGAAGCCGCCGTACCCGTACATCAGCGTGGGTCGCGGCTGGTCGAACGTCAGGTCGGCCCTGCTGATCAGGAAGTACGGCACCTCGCGCCCTGGCTCGATCCGGCGCGAGATGGTGATGTCGGGCGACAAGAAGCCGACGCCTGCCGGGACCAGCTCAGGAAGCGCTCTGAACTCGCCAGTGGCCGCCGAGACGACGTACGAGACCGTCGGGTCGGTGGTCGAGGACAGGCCGATGAACACCTCGTCGTGCTTGGTCGATGCGTTCAGTCCGACCACCGCGCCACCGGGCACGGGCACCACGCGACCGTTGCTGCCGTCGAGGTCATGCAGTGCCAACACCGGCTGCGCGTCGAGCAGGGACAGCACTGCAAGGCCGGCTGCTGTACCGCGAACGGATTCCAGGGTTCCGTCGCCCTCGGGGATGAGGTCGGTGAAATTGCCGGCCAGGTCGGAGCTGACCACTCGGCCTCGCGACGCGTCGCGGTCGGTTCGCAGTACCAGGTGGTCACCGGACATCCGGACGAAGACGTTCTCGTCGCGGAACTCGTCGATGACCTTGACCGGCTCCCCCAAGCCGCCATCGGTGAGGGGATAGAGCCACAGCCTCGTGGCCGGGTCGGTGCCTTTGCTGATCGTCACCACGAGGTAGCGATCGTCGTCGGACACCTCGGGACCGATGAAGAGCTGGTCGTCGTCCGGGAAGCTCAGGACCAGCTCGTCGTCCTCCTGCGGCGTCCCGACCTTGTGCAGCTTCAGCTGACCGCCGCCGAGTGCCTGCGTCTCGGTGCCTTCGCTGCGGCCACTGGCCGGGTAGTGCAGATACAGGTACGCCGATGAGTCCGGCAGCCAGGTCGCCTCGCAGAACTTGGCACGCGTGACCACGTCATCCACGTCGGCGCCCGTTGCGACCTCCCGAAGCCGGAAGGTGGTCCAGTCGCTACCGCTCTCGTTGACGCCGTAGGCGAAGTACCGGCCGTCGGGGCTGACGGTGAAGCTGGCCAGCGAGTCAGTGCCGTCCGCCGAGAGCTTGTTGGGGTCGAGGATGACCCGGCCGCCCTCGAGCAGTCCCTCGAGCGAGTCGGCGACGTACACGATGTCCTGCGCCTGCGAGCCGTCGTTGCGGCCGGCGAAGTACCAGCCAGACTTCAGCCCCGGTACGCCGGCCCGCGGGCGCGCCAGGATCGCGGTCATCGTCTCCTGGAACCACGCCCGCTCGGGGTAGCTCGACAACTCGGTGTCGGTGGCAGCGTTCTGGCGACCGACCCAGTCCTTGGTCTCGGCGGAGTCGGCGTCCTCCAGCCAGCGGTACGGGTCGGCGATCTGGTGTCCGTGCAGGGTGTCGACGACGCTCTCATCACGGCGGCTCTCGGGGTACTCGGCGCTCATGTCAGCAAACCTAACCCGGTACCCCGAGCAGCCTCAGCAGGTTTTCCCTACCGGCGTTTGGCCGGCGGCAGCTCCTTGCGCCAGAGCACCTTGCCGTACAGGTCTCGCAGTGACGCGGTGAAGACCTCCGTGCGCGGATCGATCGCGACGTGACCGAAGAACTGGTTCCCTCCGGACGGCGGCTGGTTGGGGAAGTCGGCTGCCTTCACGAAGTCCAGCCGGGGACCGAAGGTCGGGTCGAGCGCGTTCGGCCCGAAGGTGCCCGCATTCACCGGACCGGCCACCAGCTCCCAGAACGGGTCGAAGTCGGTGAAGGCCGCGCGGGACGGGTCGTAGTGGTGGGCGGCGCAGTAGTGCACGTCCGCGGTCAGCCAGACCGTGTTGCGGACCTTGCGGCGCTTGAACTGCGAGAGCACCCAGGCGATCTCGTGCTCCCGGCCACCGGGCGCCCCGGCCAGGCCATTGGCGACCGCCTCGATCTCGGTGCCGTCCGGCACCAGCACTCCCAGCGGCATGTCGCTGGCGATCACCTTCCAGGTCGCCTTGGAAGCAGCGGCCTCACGAACCAGCCAGGCTGCCTGCTCGGCGCCCAGCATCGCGACCGGTCCGGCCACACCCGGTGCCGGGTTGGCGCCGCGGTAGGTGCGCATGTCCAGGCAGAAGACATCGAGCAGCGGTCCATAACTCACCTTGCGGTAGATGCGGTTCCGGCCACCCGGGTGGACCATCGGCAGGTACTCCTGGAACGCCTGCCGGGCCCGGGACGCCAGTACGTCGACCCGCTTCTCGGTGTAGCGGGCATCGGTCAGGATCTCGCCGGGGTACCAGTTGTTGACCGTCTCGTGGTCGTCCCACTGGCTGACGATCGGCACCTCGGCGTACAGGTCGCGGACGTTGTGGTCGAGCAGGTTGTACTTGTAGCGCCCCCGGTACTCCGCCAGCGTCTCGGCGACCTTGCTGACCTCTTCGGTCACCACGTTCTTCCACACGGTGCCGTCCGGGATCGCCACCTCGGCCGCGATCGGGCCGTCGGCGTAGATGTTGTCGCCGGAGTGCAGGAAGAAGTCGGGCCGGGTCTGGTGCATCGCCTTGTACGCGATCATGCCGCCGAAGTCGGGGTAGATGCCGTAGCCCTGCCCGACGGTGTCGCCGGTCCACACGAAGCTCACCGGGCGGTTGCGGCCCGGCGTACTGAAGGATCCGTCGGTGGTCTGGCCGCGACGGCCGTAGGCGTCCTCGAAGCCGATCCGGTAGTCGTAGCGCTGCCCGGGCCGCAGGCCTCGCAGCGGAAGCTGGGCGGTGTAGTCCTGGTCGGCCGAGGTGACCGGGCCGCGCAGCCGGATCGCCCGGTCGAACCGGCCGTGGCTGGTGAGATCGACCACAAGCCGAGCGCGCCGGTCGGTACGCGACCAGAGCACGGCTGAGTCTGCGGTGACATCACCTGACATGATCCCGGACGGCAACGCAGGCCGGTCCCGGCGTACGACGGAAGGCGTTGCCGCGGTGGCGGTCACGCTGGGTACGGCGGCGGTCGCACCCGCGGCGGCAGTGGCGGCCAGCAACTGGCGGCGGCTCAAGGTCATGCTGCCGAAGGTGCTCCTCCTGAGTGACGTGCAGGTGGCCGCCGAACGAACTGCCTGACAACTCGGCAGAGGCTTGTGCCGGGACTGATGATGGAGTCCCATGAACCGGAAGGGCACGCTGGGAATGACACGGGAACACCGCCTCACGCAGGTCTTCATCACACTGGCCGACACGCTCACCGACGACTTCGAGCCGGCCCGTTTCCTGCGCATGCTCGCCGATGCGACGGTCGAGTTGCTCGAGGTGGACGCGGTCGGCCTGACCGTCTCCGGCGACTGCGGCGTACTGCGGGTGCTGGCCACCCCGGCTTCCCCGGCCACCCAGGTGGACAACTACGGCAGCTACGCCACCGCCGAGATGCTGCCGCTGTGTCTGCGGGGCGAAGTGATCGGCTCGATGGACCTCTTCCGGACCACCGCCGTCGAGTTCAGTGAGCAGGACCTCACCCTCGGTCAGGCACTGGCCGACATGGCGACGATCGGCCTGCTGCACGAGCGTGGCGCGCGCAGCCGCGACGAGGTCTGCGGGCAACTGCAGCACGCCCTGGACAGCCGGGTGCTGATCGAGCAGGCCAAGGGAATGCTCGCCGAGCGAGCCGGTCTGAGCCTGCTGGAAGCCTTTACCGCAATGCGTTCCTACGCCCGCGGAAAGGGCAGCAGCCTGACCACGGTGGCCACCGGTGTGCTGGACGGCACACTCCAGACCGCCGCCTTGCTGACCCGCTGAGCCTGTCCACGCCACACCACCGCCGGACTCCGGTTGCGAACTACCTCCCCGCGTGGTTCCGTTGGGGGCCACAGCCACTTTCTCGTGGCGCTGCCCTGGACCCGGTGGCGCATCTCGACCGATGCACTCCGGATGGGGCGTTCTCCTTGTCGCAACTGCTCGCCGAAGACCCGCACCCCCAAAGGCCGCAAGAGAAACACGCGAGCCTCTACAGCGACCTGCTGCGCACGGTCCGGGACCTGGGCCTGCTGCGACGCCGCTACGCCTACTACTGGACCCGGATCGGGCTGGTACTGCTCGCGCTGGGCGGCGTCATCACCGGCTTCATCCTGCTCGGCAACTCCTGGCTGCAGCTGCTGATGGCCGGCGCGCTCGCGCTGATCCTGGTCCAGGTCGCGTTCCTCAGCCACGACAGCGCGCACCGGCAGATCTTCGACTCCGCCACCTGGAACGACTGGACCGCGCGGATGCTGGCCGGCGGCCTCGCCGGGATGAGCATCACCTGGTGGAAGAACAAGCACAGCAAGCACCACAACGCGCCGAACCAGATCGGCAAGGACCCGGACATCGCGATCGGCGTGATCGCCTTCACCCCGGACCACGCCGACAGCCGCAAGAGCGGCTTCCTGAAGTGGTTCCAGGCCCGCCAGGGCTGGCTGTTCTTCCCGCTGCTGACACTGGAAGGCCTCAGCCTGCACGTGTCCAGCCTGCAGCACCTGTTCCGCCGCGGCGCGACCAAGGTGGAGCGGGTCGAGGCAGCGGTCGTCGTCTCGCGACTCGGCCTCTACGTCACCGCCCTGTACGTCGTACTGCCGTTCGGCAAGGCCAGCGCGTTCCTCGGTCTGCAGCTCGCCGTCTTCGGCGTCTGCCTCGGCGGCTCGTTCGCCCCGAACCACAAGGGCATGCCGCTGGTCCCCGCCACCATGAAAATCGACTTCCTTCGCCGTCAGGTGCTGATGTCGCGCAACATCCGCGGTGGCCCGATGGTCGACTTCGCGATGGGCGGCCTGAACTACCAGGTCGAGCACCACCTGTTCCCGAGCATGCCCCGGCCGACCCTGCGCCGGGTGCAGCCGATCGTGCGCGAGTACTGCGCACTGCACGGCGTGAAGTACACCGAGGTCGGCTTCCTCGAGTCGTACAAGGTCGTCGTCGACTACCTGAACAACGTCGGCATCCGCGCCCGCGACCCGTTCCAGTGCCCGCTGGTCAGCCTCTACCGCAAGTAACTAGCTCGACAGCAGTGGCAGGGCAGCGGCCAGCGCGTCATCGGCCGCCACCCTGCCCAGCGCGTGATGGTCGGCCATCACGGTCGCCCCTTGGAGCAGCATCAGCAACTGGCGCCCGATCCGGTCCGGGTCGGCGACCCCCGCCGCGGCCGCGATCTCCGTGAGCAGCGCCTGATAGCTGTCGAGGTGCTGGACCACCATGCTGCGCGCAGGCTCGAAATGCCGCTGGGTGGCCGCGTTCACGAGCGCGCAGCCGCGGTAGTTGGGCTGCTCGAACCACTCCCCCAGCACTGCGAACACCGCGGTCAGCTGGGCGACCGGGTCATCCCCGCCCGTCTGCGCCGCGCGCCGCAACCAGGCGTTGTTGCGGTCGCTGCGCGCCTGCAGGACGGCGGCGATCAGCCCGTCCTTCGAGCCGAAATGCCGGTACAGGGTCTCCTTCGAGGCTCCGACCGACGCGCAGAGCTCGGCGATTCCGACCCCGTCCAGACCTCGGTCGTAGAACACGACGGAGGCGGCCTCGAGCATCGCCGCACGGGTCCGTTCGGGATCGAGCGAGGTTCCTTTGGCGACCGGCATGGGATAGATGGTACCGATCGGCCCCATCTCTTGTTAGCGTTGCGATGGTACCGACCGGTTCGATCAAGCTGAGGTGCGAATGAAGCCTGCGAGCACAACCCCTTACCTCGTTTCCAGCGGTGGCCACGAGCTTCCCGGAGTACTGCATCTGCCGGCCGGCGACGGACCGCATCCGGCCGTCCTGCTGCTGCACGGCTTCCCGGGCTGGGAGTGCAACTTCGACCTCGCCCACGCGCTCCGCCGCGCCGGCTACGCCACCCTCGTCTTCCACTACCGCGGCTCCTGGGGAGCAGCCGGTGCCTGGTCATGGACCCACGCGTTGCAGGATGCCGCCGCCGCGACCACGACCCTGCGCCAGGACCCGCTGATCGATGCCGAGCGGCTGGCCGTCATCGGCCACAGCATGGGCGGGTTCGTCGCATTGCAGACCGCCGCGGCCGACCCGGCGATCCCCGTCGTGGCCTCCTTCGCAGGCTTCGACTTCGGGGCGGCCGCGACCGCGCCCGATTCCGACCAGTACGTCGAACCGTTCGACGGCGACCTCCTCCCGTTGCAGGGCACAAGCGGCCGGGCCCTGGTCGACGAAATGGTTGCCCATGGCCCGGAGTGGCGGCTGGCCGCGCTCGCGCCGCGACTCGCCGATCGCCAGGTCCTCCTGATCGGCGCGAGCCACGACAGCGCGGCCCCACCCAAGCTGCATCACCAGCCGCTGGTCGAGGCGTACCAGGCCGCCGAGCATCACCTCTGGCCCACTGACCACTCACTGTCGGACCATCGCGAAGAGCTGGCCGAGACGATGGTCGACTTTCTGAAGCGGAGGCTCTGAGCCCGTAGGGTGAGGCTCATGTGGTGGGGATTGCTTTGCGCGCTGGCAGCCGCTCTGGCCTATGGCCTGGCGACGGTGATGCAGTCCATGGCGGCGCAGGCAACACCAGGTGGGGACGGCGCGGTCGACCCACGTCTTCTCGTCCGGGTGATCGGGCAGTGGAAGTTCCTGGCCGGGATCGGGCTCGACCTACTCGGGTTCGGCTTCCAGCTCGCTGCTCTGCAGGTGCTGCCGCTCTTCGTGGTGCAGGCGGCGCTGGCTGCCAGCCTCGCGGTCACGGCGGTCGCAGCGCGCTTCCTCGGCGTACGGCTGGGTCGGCGTGAGTGGGCAGCTGTTGCTGCGGTCTGTGTCGGCCTTGGGCTGCTCGGGATGTCTGCAGAGAGCGAGGGCGTCCCGGACGTCGGCAACGGGCTGCGCTGGGGACTCGTCGGCGCCGTCGTACTGCTCGGCGCGATCGGGCTCTCCAGCGGATTCGCGCCACAGCGAATGCGAGCGCCGCTGCTGGGGCTGGTCGCCGGTCTGAGCTTCGGCGTGGTGGCGATCTCGGGGCGCATCATCCCGAGTCTCAAGCCGGTGGACCTGCTGACCGAGGTCGGCACCTACACCGCGATCGTCGCCGGGGCGTCGGCGATGCTGTTCCTCGCCTCAGCCCTGCAACGCGGCAGCGTGACGACGGCAACAGCGATGTTGGTCGTCGGCGAAACCGTCTTCCCCGCCGCCGTCGGCATCATCGCGCTCGGCGACCGCACCCGCCACGGGTACGTCGTACCGGCGGCGGCTGGGTTCGTCCTGGCGATCGTCGCCGCGTTGGCTCTCGCCCGCTACGGCGAGCTCAGCTCGACGGAGGAATCTCCCCCGAGCCGCGAATCGTCAACTTCACCGGCACCCTGACGGTCCGGCCCGGGCGATGCGGCTCGGGCAGCCGCTCGGTCATCAGCTGGATCGCGGTCCGCGCCATCACGTCGGCCGACTGCGTCACCGCGGTCAGTCCCGGGCTGAGCAGGTCACCGAGGGCCAGGTCGTCGAACGACACCAGGGCCACCCGGTCGCGGCGGCCGGCCATCCCCCGTAGTACCTCGGCGGTGGTCATGTTGTTGGCCGACAGGATCGCCGTCGCCGACTCAGGCCGATCCAGTACTGCGGACAGCGTGATCCCGATCCCCTCGGTGGTCGGCTCTGAGAGGTGCACCAGATCCTCGTCGACGTCGATCCGGTGCCGCGCCATCGCCGCCCGATAGGCGACCACGCGCTCGCGGGCCGTGAAGATCCGCTCGTCGTCACCGAGGTACGCGATCCGCCGGTGTCCCTGCCTGACCAGGTGATCGATCGCCTGGTCGATCCCCCCGGCGTTGTCGGCCAGTACTGCGTCCGCCTCGATCCCGTGCGCCGGCCGGTCGATCGTCACGACCGCCATCCCGGCGTCCACGTGCGGGGCCAGATAGTCCTGGGTCTCGCCGATCGGCGCCATGATCAGCGCATCTGGGCGCCGGGCAACGAACTCCAGGCAGACCGCCCGTTCGCGCTCGGGGTCCTCGTCGGTCAGGCCGATCATCACCACCGAGCCGCTGCCACGCGCCCACAGCTCGACCGCGCGGCCGAGCGAAGCGAAGAACGGGTCGCCGATGTCGCGGATGACGACCGCGATGGTGCCGGTCTTGCCGCGCCGCAGCATCCGGGCGCTCTCGTTCGGCGTGTAGTTCAGGTCCTTGATCGCGGCCTGGACCTTCGCGGTCAGCTCCGGGCTGACGTTCGGCTCCTCGTTGACCACCCGGGAGACGGTCTTCAGCGCCACGCCCGCCCGGGCCGCGACCTCTTTCATGGTGGGCCGACGCTGCCCGGCTCCATTCACACCAGTAATACTCACGACTGGCCCACCCCTCTGTATTAGGACTGCACGACGACCGGGATGATCATCGGCCGGCGACGATGCGTGTCGCTGACCCATTTACCGACCACGCGGCGGATGACCTGCTGCAACTGGTACATGTCGTCCACCCCGCTCCCGATCGCCTTGGCGATCTCTGCCTCGATCTTCGGCTTCAGGTCGTCGAAGACGGTGTCGTCCTCGGCGAACCCGCGTGCCTGGATCTCCGGCCCTGCGGTCAGTTTGCCGGTGACAGAGTCCATCACGGCGATCACCGAGATGAAACCCTCGTCGCCGAGAATCCTGCGGTCCTTCAGCTGGGTCTCGGTGATGTCGCCCACGGTGGAGCCGTCCACGAAGACGTAACCGCACTCGACCTTGCCCGCGATGACCACCTTGCCCGCGGCCAGATCGACCGCCACGCCGTCCTCGACCACCACCACACTGGCCTCCGGTACGCCGGTCTGCCGGGCCAGCTCGGCGTTCGCGTGCAGGTGCCGGATCTCGCCGTGCACCGGCATCACGTTGCGGGGCTTGACGATGTTGTAGCAGTAGAGCAGCTCGCCGGCCGAGGCGTGACCGGAGACGTGCACCAGGGCGTTGCCCTTGTGGATCACGTTCGCGCCGTGCCGGGTCAGGCCGTTGATCACCCGGAAGACCGAGTTCTCGTTGCCCGGGATCAGCGAGGAGGCCAGCACGACGGTGTCGCCGGGCTGGATCTGGACCACGTGGTGATCGTTGGCCGCGATCCGCGACAGCGCCGACATCGGCTCGCCCTGCGAACCGGTGGAGACCAGCACGACCTGCTCGGGCGGGTAGTTGTCCAGCTCGCGCATGTCGATCAGGGTGTCGCCGGGCACGGTCAGGAAGCCCAGGTCGCGAGCGACTGCCATGTTGCGGACCATCGAGCGGCCGACGTACGCGACCTTGCGCTTGTGCTTCACGGCCGCGTCCATCACCTGCTGGACCCGGTGCACGTGCGAGGCGAAGCAGGCCACGATGATGCGCTGGTTGGCCGCCTTGCTGAAGACGCCGTCGAGCACCGGCGCGATATCGCGCTCGTGGGTGGTGAAGCCGGGCACCTCGGAGTTGGTGGAGTCGACCATGAACAGGTCGACGCCCTCCTCGCCGAGCCGGGCGAAAGCGCGCAGGTCGGTGATCCGGTTGTCCAGCGGCAACTGGTCCATCTTGAAGTCACCGGTGTGCAGCACCAGGCCGGCCGGGGTCCGGATCGCCACCGCGAGCGCGTCCGGGATGGAGTGGTTGACCGCGACGAACTCGCACGCGAACGGGCCGAACTGCACCGTCTCGCCCTCGCGGACGGTCTGCAGCGGAACGTTGCGGTGCCGGTGCTCCTTGAGCTTGCCCTCGAGCAGCGCCAGGGTCAGCTGTGAGCCGACCACCGGGATGTCGCCGCGCTCGCGCAGCAGGTACGGCAGGCCGCCGATGTGGTCCTCGTGGCCGTGCGTCAGGACGACCGCCACGATGTCGTCCAAACGCTCCCGGATCGGCTGGAAGTCCGGGAGGATCAGGTCGACACCGGGCTGGTTCTCGTCCGGGAAGAGCACGCCGCAGTCGACGATCAGCAGCTTGCCGTCGTACTCGAAGACGGTCATGTTCCGGCCGACCTCACCGAGGCCGCCGAGCGGGATCACGCGCAGCGCGCCGGCCGCCAGTGGCGCCGGTGCCTGCAGATCAGGGTGCGGGTGGCTCATGCAATCAGTCCTGCCGTCTTGAGGTCGGTGGTGAGCCAGTCCACTTGCTCCCCGGTCGCCTCGACCAGCGGCGCGCGCAGCGTCGCGTGCTCGATCACACCGGCCAGCTTGAGCGCGGCCTTCACCATGATGGCGCCCTGGGTCCGGGTCATGATCGCCTCGACGGCGGGCACCAGTTGCCGGTCGATCCGCTGCGCCGTCGCGAGGTCACCCGCGACCACCGCGTCGATCAACTGCCGGTACTGCGGACTGGCGACGTGCCCGACGACGCTGGCGATCCCGACCGCGCCCATCGCCAGCCAGGCGAGGTTCAGCTCGTCGGCGCCGCAGTAGTAGAACAGATCGGAGTTGGCCAGCACCTTCGTCGAGGCGGCGACATCGCCCTTGGCGTCCTTCACCGCGACGATCCGCGGGTGCTCGGCCAGCGCGAGCAGTGTTTCGGTGGTGATCGGCACCCCGGCCCGGCCGGGGATGTCGTAGGCCATCACGGGCAGACCGGTGGCGTCGGCGATGGTGGTGAAGTGCAGCTTGATGCCCTCTTGCGGCGGCTTGTTGTAGTACGGCGTGACGACCAGCAGGCCGTGCGCGCCGGCAGCCTCGGCGGCCTTCGCGGACTCCACGCTGTGCGCGGTGTTGTTCGAGCCGACCCCGGTGACGACCTTCGCGCGGTCGCCGACCGCCTCGAGCGTGGCGCGGATGATCAGCACCTTCTCGGCATCGGTGGTGGTCGGCGCCTCACCCGTGGTGCCGTTCACGATCAGGGAATCGTTGCCCTCGTCGACCAGCTTGGTGGCGACCTGCTGGGCGGCGTCGAGATCGAGCGAGCCGTCAGGCCGGAACGGGGTGATCATCGCCGTGGTCAGCCGGCCAAAAGGAAGGGCCGTGGCGGCGGAAGGTGCGGGAGAGGACATGGAGCTCAGATTACCGCTCCCAGGCCTCAGGAAATGAGTAGGCCTCGTGGCTGTCCGCTCGGGGGTCCGGGCAGCCACGAGGCTCACTCGTCCTATCGGTGCCGCACCCGTGGTCGTTACAGCTTCCACCAAAAAAATCCGAAAAACTTCCTGGAAACACTCTCCGTAGGCATCTCATCACTCTTCGTCCATTATTTCGTGACTTCCGGAGCAGATAGCCTCCTCCGGTGACCACCACGAGGCCGCCCGCCGCCGCTCTGAAGTTCCTGACCCAAGCGATGATCTACCCGATCCCGTTCATCACCGTCGCGCTGTGGTTCGTGCTGGCCGACGGCGGCCACTCCGAGCTGCCCGGCGGCTGGGAGCCGATCGTCGTCGCCGTGCTGGCCGCCGGCGCCTACTCGTACTGCGAACTCGCCGGCTTCCGCACCCAGCCACTCGGCCCGGGCGGCACCCCCGACGCGATCGAGAAGCAGTCGTGGCAGCGCTTCTCCACCTCGACCCTGCTGCGCTTCGCGATCTGCGAGTCGGTCTTCTTCGTCGGGATCGCACTCGGCTTCGTGGCCCAGAGCTACTGGCTGGTGCTGCTCGGCGGCGTGCTGACCTTGGCGCTGGTCGGCTGGGAGGCCTGGCCGTCGCTGCGCAACCAACGCCGATTCGCCGCGTCGCTGGAGGCTGCCGGCCACCCGTCGTACCTGCTCGGTCGCGCTCAGGATGTGCTCGGCCGGCCGCAGGACCTGCGCTAGACGTCTGGTTCTTGCCATGCCGGATTTGGACACCGGGTTCGAGGGCCAACCGGGCCACCGGCGGGTGAGACTAACTGCAGGACAGTGACTGTCCGAAGGCGTGCTTCCAGCTGGTCCGCCCCTGAAGCGACCAGCTGATTTCCCCGAGGGTGGTGCGTCGCCGCTGGACCCTACTGCGGCGCACCACCCTCCCCCTCAGGAACCGTCCGCGATCCAGACCGAGGTGGTCGACAGGATCGCGTTGTAGAGGTTCTCGGCGATCGCCATCCCGCCGGGGAGCAGCAGCACCCCGGCGATGACCAGGGCGGGAGCGATCAGCAGGTTCTCGACCCAGCCGCCGGTCCGGAACCGCAGGAGCCGCGGCAGGCGAATCTCGTACCAGGTCTCGCCGCGGATCGGCAGCGGCCACAACCACGGGCATCCCGACTTGGTCAGGCTGTCGCCCAGGCAGTGCACGAACATGCCGACAGCAACGGCCACCCCGATCCAGCTGCCGATGCTGTCCAGCCCCGCATGCAGGTTGTGAGCAGCAGACTCCCCCGGCAACCAAGTGCCCGCGATCGTCCAGGCGCCCGCGGCGAGCACCAGCGTCAACACCCAGTCGCCCAGCGCATCAGCAGCCAGGATCAACCCGAGCAAAGCCACCGCCAGTACTGCGCGCCAACCACCGGCCGCACCAGCGCTCGACGTAGCCATGCCGAGCAGGATCGCCGCCGCCAGCGTGTGACTCGCATGCCGGTGCTGACCAGTGCCGTCCTCGTCGCGTGGTCCCTTGGTCAGCGAGTACAGCAAGCTCGAGAACGCGCGGACCACACTCGACACGAACCCGGTCAGCGGCCCGAGCAACCGGGACGCACCCGCGCCCGGGTGATCGAGATCCGGCAACAGCGCATAGCCCGCGGTCGCGGCGGCGAACGGAACCACCTCCGCCACCGAGGTCAGGCCGACCATCGGCGCGACGGCCAACCCGGCAACCCAGCCGGACAACGCATGCGAACGCCCCATCACGGCGCCCCACCCCCATCAGTCGTGAGCGCTGATTCTTTCAGCGCCCGCCGACAGTTCCGGGAAGCCACACGGAGCGACCTTCAGCGCACGCGATCGCTCACCGCCATCGCAGGACGGGTCTGGTGCCGGCCAGCGGTTCGGTGCCTTCGCCGAACGGGATGCCCTCGACCTGGCAGACCGTCCCGGCCGCCGGCAGCGCACCGGTCAGCAGGTAGGCGCTGGCTTTCGCATCGGCACAGCTCGAGGTGAACAGCGAGGTATGACCCCAGCCGTTGACGGTCAGGAGCCGGGCGTTGCCGAGAAGCTTCGAAGTGCTCACCGCCTGCTCGTACGGGGTCGCGGGATCCCAGCGTTGGCCGATCACCAGCACCGGATTGACGGTGCGCTGGGTGAAAGGCCCGAGGTAGCGGTCGCTGTCGTGACCCGGCCAGTCGGCGCAGACGCTCGCCGACCAGTTCCACGCGCGGCCGAAGTACGGCCACTTGCGATCAGCGGCATGGGCTGCGTTCGCCCAGGCGGAGGGGTGGGCCGGCTTCAGCGCGTCCGTGCACCAGACGCCGTTGAAGCCTTCACTGCTTGGGAAGTACGGCGTACCGGCAAGCGCTTTGCTCAGCTGCGGAACCGATCCGGACCCGACAGCGTGGAGGTACCTGGCCAGTACGTGGTAGGTCGCTGAGGAGTGCAGATTGTTGAGAGTCTCGGTCACCAGGTCGGCGTAGGTGACTCGCGAACCGTCCGGGAGTTCAACTGGCTTCCTGCGCAGCCGGGCCGCGAGGGCGTCGTACCGGGCCTTCGAGTGGCCGCCGCCGAAGACGCACCTCGGCCCGCCGGCGTCGCAGAGTTGGAAGAACTGCAGCAGCGACTGGTACGACCCTTGTTCGCTGTGCACCCGGGACTCCGGTGACTTGGTCAGCCACTCGAGCCCGCGGCCGGTCGCGACCGTGACCGGATCGAGGATGCCGTCGATGATCACCGCGCGGACCTTGGTGGGAAACAGGTTCGCGTAGACCGAGCCGATGTAGCTGCCGTACGAGAAGCCGGCGTAGGTCAGCTGCTGGTCACCGACCGCGGCGCGCAGCCGGTCCAGGTCCCGGGCGACGTTGGCGGTGGACATGTGGTTGATGATCGGCCCGGCGTACTTCCGGCACGACCTGGTGTAGGCGCGGTCGAAGCCGACCCACGCGCGCTCCTCGGCCGCAGTGACCGGGAACGCGAACGGCGCCTTGACCGCGTCGGCCTGCTCCTGGGTCTGGAAGCAGGTCAGCGGCGAGCTGCGCCCGACTCCACGCGGGTCGAAGCCGATCAGGTCGAAGCGCGCCCGGACCTCGTCGGAGTACAGCCACGGGCCGAGGCCCTGGACGAACTCGGTGCCCGATCCGCCCGGGCCGCCGGGGTTCAGGAACAGCGAGCCGATCCGGCGCTCCGGGTCCGTGGCCTTCAGCCGGGACAGCGCGATCGGGATCTTCGGACCGCTCGGGTCGTCGTAGTCCAGCGGCACCTCGACCGTCGCGCAGTCGTACTCCGGGAACAACTCGCTGCAAAGCTCCCAGGCGATCGGCCGGCTGGATCCAGCGGCCGCCGGCATCGTGATCAGGAGGCCTGCAACGAGTGCGCCGAGCGTGGCCAACGTCGTCCAGCGTCGTGACATCCGCGGCCCCCAAGGCTCAAGAAGCTGAGCCGAGGATTCTTCCCCAAGCAGGAGCTCCGTGGAGCGCGTCTGCAGCTTCCTGCAATCAGGCGTCGAAGTCGAGCGTGACCTTGTCGCTGGTCGGGTGCGACTGGCAGGTCAGCACGTAGCCGGCCCGGATCTCGTCCGGTTCGAGCGCCCAGTTGGTGTCCATCCGGACCGTGCCCTCGACGACCTTCGCCCGGCAGGTGCCGCACACGCCGCCCTTGCAGGCGAACGGAGCATCCGACCGTACTGCGAGCGTCGCGTCCAGCACCGCCTTCGCGTGCTCCCCCAGCGGGAACGTCGAGCGGCGGCCGTCCAGGATCACCGTGACCTCGGCCGCCTCCGCGTCCGTGACCGTCTCCTCGACCCGAGCCACCGGGGCCTCGTCGCCGACATGGAACAACTCGGCGTGGATGCGCTCGCGCGGCACCTGCTGGTCGATCAGCAACTCCTGCGCGCCGACGACCATCGCGTACGGCCCGCAGAGGAACCACTCGTCGACCGACTGCACCGGCAGGATGGTGGCGATCATCCGGCCCAGCCGCTCGCTGTCGATCCGCCCGTTGAACAGCTCGACCTCCGTCGACTCGCGCGACAGCACGTGCACCAGGTGCAGGCGCTCGGCGTACACGTCCTTCAGGTCGGCGAGATCGTCGGCGAACATCACCGAGCCCGCCGTGCGGTTCCCGTAGAGCAAGGTGACGCGGCTCTGCGGCTCGACCTTGAGGATGGTCGCGACCAGGGAGAGCACCGGGGTGATCCCGCTGCCGGCCGCGACGAAGGCGTAGTGCTTCGCGTTCGCGGGGTCGAGCGGTGTGCCGAACCGGCCCAGCGGCGTCATCACGTCGATCGTGTCGCCGACCTTCAGCCCAGCGGCGGCGTACGACGAGAACTCGCCGCCTGGGATCCGCTTGACCGCGATCCGCAGTACGCCGGACCCGGCCGGCGAGCAGATCGAGTAGCTGCGCCGGAGGTCCTCCCCCGGCCGCCGCACGGTCAGGTGCTGGCCCGCGGCGAACTCGTACTCCGCCGCGAGCTCTGCCGGGACGTCGAACGTGATCGCGACCGAGTCGTCGGTCAGCACCTCGATCGCCTGGACCTGCAACGGGTGGAAGGTGGCGCGGCGCCTGGTCATCGTCGTCATCGTTCAGATCACCTTGAAATGGTCAAAGGGCTCGCGGCAGGAGTTGCACCGCCACAGCGACTTGCAGGACGTGGACCCGAACCGGCTCAGCTCGCTCGTGTCGGGCGACCCACACAGCGGGCAGCGCAGCGTGAGGTTCAGCGACACCGGTCCCCCGACGGCCCGGCGACCGGTCGGCGGCGCGATCCCGTACTCCGTCAGCTTGGCCTTGCCCTCGTCGCTCATCCAGTCCGTGGTCCAGGCCGGCGACAACACCGTCTCGACCCGGCCCTTCAAGTGCAGCGAACTGAGGGTCAGCTCGACCTCGTGCTTGATCAGGTCCATCGCCGGGCAGCCGGAGTACGTCGGGGTGATCGTGACGACCACCTCGTCGCCCTCGTGCCGGACACCGCGCAGTACGCCGAGGTCGGCGATCGTCAGCACCGGCACCTCGGGGTCCGCGACCTCGCCGACCGCCGCCATGATCGCGGTGTCGGTCACCATGAGGCACCCGGATGAGCGCGCGCGATGTGCTGCAGCTCGGCCAGCAGGAAACCGAAGTGCTCGGTGTGACGACCATCGCGTCCACCGCTGTGCTGGTACGACGAGGTCGGCCGCTCGCAGGTCGACTCGTCGATCACCTGCGTGACCCGGCTCAGCCACTGCTCTTCCAGCGTCGACGGATCGACCGCGACGTCGAGCCGCTGCACCAACTCGTCGGAGGCGAACAGTTCCGCCGTGTACGGCCACATCGCGTCCAGGCCGGCCTGCATGCGCCGGTGGCTCTCCTCGGTGCCGTCGCCGAGGCGCAGGACCCACTGGGTGGCGTGGTCGACGTGGTACGCGACCTCCTTCACCGCCTTGCCCGCGACACCTGCGAGGGTCTCGTCGGCGCAGCCGCGCAGCTCCTCGTAGAGCAGATGCTGGTACGTCGCGAAGTACAGCAGCCGGGCGATGCTCTGCGCGAAGTCGCCGTTCGGCAGCTCGCACAGCTGCGCGTTGAGGAACGCGCGCTCGTCGCGGAAGTAGGCGAGGTCGTCCTCGGACCGGCCGGCGCCCTCGACCACCCCGGCGTACTGGAGCAGCGAGCGGGCCTGACCCAGCTGGTCGAGACCGATGTTGCCCAGAGCAACGTCTTCCTCGAGCTGCGGGGCAGCCGCGATCCACTCGGCGGTCCGCTGCGCCGAGATCAGCGCGTCGTCACCGAGCCGGAGCGTGTAGGTGAAGAGGTCGTTCACAGGTGCTCGACGCCTTCCGGGACCGTGTAGAAGGTCGGGTGCCGGTAGACCTTGTCGCCGGCCGGGTCGAAGAACTCGTCCTTCTCGTCCGGGCTCGACGCGGTGATGTCGGTGGCCGGGACGACCCAGATCGAGACACCCTCCTGCCGACGGGTGTAGACGTCGCGCGCGTTGCGCAGCGCCATCGTGGCGTCCGGCGCGTGCAGGCTGCCGACGTGCACGTGCGACAGGCCCCGGCGGGACCGGACGAAGACCTCCCAGAGCGGCTCGATCATGCTGCACTCCCCTGCGCCTTGGCGGCCTGCTTCTCGGCGTACGCCGCCGCGGCCTCGCGGACCCAGGCGCCGTCCTCGTGTGCCTTGACCCGGTGCGCCAGCCGCTGCTGGTTGCACGGACCGTTGCCCTTGACAACTTCATAGAGCTCGGTGAAGTCCGGCTCGGTGAAGCTGTAGTGCCCGGTCGCCTCGTCGTGGCGCAGGTCGTCGTCGGGCACCCGCAGGCCCAGCACGTCGGCCTGCGGCACGGTCATGTCGACGAAGCGCTGCCGCAGCTCGTCGTTGCTGTGCCGCTTGATCCCCCACGCCATCGACTGCTCCGAGTGGGTCGAGCTCGCGTCCGGCGGGCCGAACATCATCAGGCTCGGCCACCACCAGCGGTTCAGCGCGTCCTGCGCCATCTCCTGCTGCGCCTCGGTGCCGTTGCACAGCGTGTGCAGGATCTCGAACCCCTGCCGCTGGTGGAACGACTCCTCCTTGCAGACCCGCACCATCGCCCGCGCGTACGGACCGTACGAACAGCGGCACAGCGGCACCTGGTTGACGATCGCGGCGCCGTCGACCAGCCAGCCGATCGCGCCGATGTCGGCCCAGGTCAGGGTCGGATAGTTGAAGATGCTGGAGTACTTCTGCCGGCCGGCGTGCAGCAGGTCGAGCAGCTCGGCGCGGTCGACGCCGAGGGTCTCGGCGGCGGCGTACAGGTAGAGGCCGTGACCGGCCTCGTCCTGGACCTTCGCCATCAGGATCGCCTTGCGGCGCAGTGACGGCGCGCGGCTGATCCAGTTGCCCTCGGGCTGCATGCCGATGATCTCGGAGTGCGCGTGCTGTGCGATCTGCCGGATCAGGGTCTTGCGGTACCCGTCGGGCATCGCGTCGCGCGGCTCGATCCGGCCGTCGGCGTCGATCGTCGCCTGGAAGCTGTCCATGCGCCCGAGCATAGCCGACTTGTGACACTTAGTCTGCTGATCGCACAAGAAGTGTCACAAGTGGTGCTAGCACCACCCCGGAAGTGGAGTCAGGCCGCTGGGTCGGCGACCGGCGGGAGAGCAGGATCTAGGACAACAGCTCAACCCCTCCACAGTTTTAAGGACGCCTCCCATGACCACGACACTGATCGCGACGGACCACCGGGGCCCGGTCACCGGCGCGGAGCGAGCGCTGGCGCCGGACCTGATCCGCGGCGGGATGCTGCTGCTGATCGGGCTGGCGAACGCCGCCAACTTCGCCTTCGCCGGCCAGCCCGGCCTGAACGGCAGCCCGCACGGGCTGGAAAGAATCCTCAACTTCCTGAAGATCACCCTGGTGGACGCCCGGGCGTACCCGGTCTTCGCCGTCATGTTCGGCTACGGCCTGGTCCAGCTGGCCCGCCGCCAGCGCAACTCGGGCACCACGGCGAGCGGCGTACGGAAGATCCTGCTGAAGCGGAACGCCTGGCTGGTCGCCTTCGGGCTGGTGCACGCCACCTTGCTGTACTTCGGTGACTTCCTCGGCGCGTACGGGCTGGTCGGCATCGTCTGCACACTGGTGCTGCTCAACCGCGGCGACCGGTTCCACAAGATCGTCCTGTGGATCTGGGGAGCCCAGGTCGTCTACGTACTGGTAGCGGCAGCCCTGACCGTGCTGGCCACCGTCAACAGCTCCGGCCCGGCGCACGTGATGACCAACAGCCCGAACCCCTCGCTGGGCGCCACCAACTACTGGTCGAGCATGGTCGATCGGCTGCACGAGTACCCGGCGCACACTGCCTTCGTGCTCGGCTTCGTCGTGATCGTCTGGCTCGGCATCTGGGCCGCCCGTAAGCAGGTGCTGGAGAACCCGGCAGCGCACAAGACCCTGCTGACTCGCGTCGCCGTGGTCGCCATGAGCATCACCTTCCTCGGCGGCCTGCCGCAGGCTCTGGTCGCCGCCGGCTGGCTGCACGTCGACGAGGCCGCGATGAGCAAGATGGAGTTCCTGCACAACCTCAGCGGCCAGTACGGCGGCCCGGGCTACATCGCCCTCTTCGCTCTGCTGGTGATCCGGATCAACAAGACCAGCCTGCCGGTCCAGGCCATCTCCGCACTCGGTCAGCGGTCGCTGTCGGGCTACTTGTTCCAGTCGGTCTCCTGGATGATCCTGCTGGCGCCCTTCACCCTCAACCTGGGCGACCGGTTCGGCAACACCGCCTACACCGCTGCCGGGGCCGCAGTACTGGTCTGGACGATCTCGGTGATCGCCGCCTACCAGATGAAGAAGCGCTCGTACCGCGGCCCGGCCGAGACGCTGCTCCGCAAGCTCACCTACTGAGCTTTTCCGCACCGCCTTCGGCAGGACACCTCCCCGACGGGTGTCCTGCCGAAGGCCTTTGTCGGGGGCTTTGAAAGGATGCCGGTATGAATCACGACGACCTCGGTGTGCCGGAACCGGAAAGCCTGACCGCGATGGGCGCTGCCGAGGAGCCGATCGCCGAGTCGAGTGTGCGGCTGGCGTTGCCGGCCGAGGCGGAGGCGATCGGCGAGATCCAGGTCGCCGCCTGGCGTCGCGCGTACGACGGACTGCTGCCGGCCGAGGTGCTCGCCGACCTCGACGCGGCCCAGTTCGCCGCCCAGTGGCGGGCCGCGCTGATCGCTCCGGGCGAGGCGCGCAACCGGGTGATGGTCGCGCTGGCCGGCCGGACGCTGGTCGGCTTCGCCGCGATCACCGCCTCCGACGACCCTGACTCCGACCCGCGCCACGACGCGCTGGTCGCCGAGCTGGCGGTCGACCCCGAGGCGACCCGGGCCGGACACGGCTCGCGGCTGCTCAACGCGGTCGTCGACACGATCCGCGCCGACGGCTTCCGTCGGGTCACGGTCTGGATCAACTCGACCGACGACGTACTGCGGAGCTTCTACACCGACTCCGGCTGGGCGGCCGATGGCGCGCACCGCGAGCTCGACCTGTATGGCGACGGCACGGTCCGGGTGAAGCAGATCCGGCTGCACACCGACCCGTCGGCCGAGGAAGACGCCTAGAGCTTCAACGCGAACCGGCGGCGATAGTCGCTGGGTGTCAGACCGGTACGCCGCCTGAGCTGGATCCGCAGGTTGGTCGCCGTCCCGAGCCCGCAGTTCCTCGCGACCGCGTCCAGCCTGATCTCGCCTGCCTCCAGGAGTCTGCAGGCCAGGGCGACTCGCTCGGCCGTGAGCCAGGCGAGCGGAGTCGTGCCGAGCTCGGACTGGAAGCGGCGATGGAGTGTCGCCTGGCTCATCGCCGCCTGAGTGGCGATCTCGGCGATCGTGAGCGGGGCGGCGAGCCGCTCCTGGATCCAGCTGAGCAGCGGCGCCAACGAAGTGTCCGCGACAGGTGGCAACGGTTGGTCGATGAACTGGCGTTGGCCGCCGTCGCGATGCGCGGTGTAAACGAGTCGGCGGCTGACGGCGTTCGCGACCTCGGCGCCGTGGTCGCGCCGGATCAGGTGAAGGCCGAGGTCGAGCGCCGCCGCGCTCCCGGCGGCGGTCAGAATGTTGCCGTCGTCAACGAACAGCACGTCGGGCTGCAGCAGCACGTCGGGGTACATCGTGCTGAACAGCTCGGCCCAGCGCCAGTGCGTGGTCGCCCTGCGCCCATCGAGCACGCCGGCGGCGGCCAGGGTGAAGGCGCCGGTGCAGAAACTGACCAGCCTCGCGCCGCGCGCGGCAGCCCGGCGTACGGCGTCGAGGACGGCGGGCGACGGCGGCACTTCGGGGTCGGGACGGTTCGGCACGATCACGGTGTCCGCGTCGTCGACCTGCTCCAGGCCGCCGACTCCGGTCAGAGTGAAGAAGCCGTTGTGCATGGCGATCGCGGGCTCCGACGTACAAAGGACCAGCTCGTACCACTCACGGTCCAGCTCGGGGCGGCGCAGGCCGAACAACTCCGTCGCGACGCCGAGCTCGAACGGGTTGGAGCCCGCGTCGACGATCACCGCGACCCGGTGCGAGGATTCTTTCGACATACGCCATTTCTAGCACTCACCACACGGCGGCGCATCCGGTCACGCTGGTGACGTGACCAACGAACCGATCGACCTGCGCGCCGTCCTGACCACCTTCGACGAGCTCTGGAGCCCCCGGATCGCCGCCCGGATCAACGACTACGACGTCCGGGTGACGCATGTGAAGGGCGCCTACATCTGGCACGTCCACGACACCACCGACGAACTCTTCCTGGTCCTCGAAGGCCATCTCGACATCGGTATCCGAGACCCTGACGAACGCACCGTCTCACTCCCGGCCGGGTCCCTCTTCGTCGTTCCGAAGGGGATCTACCACTGCCCGTCTTCCGACCAAGGCGCCCAGATCCTGGTCATCGACCCAGCCGGCACCCCCACCACCGGCGACACCCACGACGCACTCCCCGACCACATCAAGACCCACACGGGCCTCGAGCTCTGACTCAGGCCACGCAGAACTCGTTGCCTTCGGGGTCCTGCAACACGAGATGGAGGTCGTCCGGATCCTCCGGTCGCTGGATGATCGTGGCGCCGAGGGCTGTCAGGCGGGCGGCTTCCTCCTGGATCCTGCTGCGGCGCGCGTCGCCCGACAGCCCGGGTGCGACCTTGATGTCGAGGTGCAGGCGGTTCTTGCCTGCCTTCGGCTCCGGGACCTTGAGGAAGAAGATGTCCGGGCGGTCGCGGACCTTGTCGACCAGCGTGCGACCGGTAGGACGCTGCTCGACCGGAATACCTTGTGCGTCGGCCCAGGCGTCCCAGCTGGTGAAGCCGTCCGGGACCGGCATCGGGAAGTCGTAGTCGCCGAGGGCTTCCCGCCAGAAGCCGGCCACCAGGTCGGGGTCGGCGCAGTCGAAGACGATGTGCAGGTCGAAGGCGGTCATCGGCCCTCCTGGTTGGCGCGGTAGAGGTCGCGGAGCAGGCAGATCTCGCCGCCGTGGTGCATCGTCTCGCGGTTGAGGTGGACGATCAGGGCGAGCATCGAGTCGTCGGCGAAGGGGCCGCCGTCCGGGCCAAGCGGCTTGGCCAGGCCGGCGTCGTTGAGGCTTCTGATCGCATCGCGCCACTTGCCGTACCAGTGGTCGAGGAACGCCAGCCCAGCATCGGCGGTGATCGGCAGGTCGGACGGCACGTGCCGCGGGTCGAACATCGGCGCATCGATCGTGTCGTCGAAGAAGGTGCTGTGCCGTACGGCGAAGCAGCCCATCGCGATGTGCACCAGCCGCCAGGCGATCGTCGGCACCGGGAGCGGCGAGGGCGGCGACGCTTCCCCATCGACCACGACCTTGCCGTTGCTGTCAGGATGCACCGTCCAGCTGGGCTGCGCCGGCGCCCACTGGTACTCCTCGTCGGTCAGCCCTTCCAGCCTCGGTCGCAGATGGAAGTCCCAGTAGAACTCCAGCTGCCCGATCACCAACTCGCCACAATCACCCATGCGCAGACGATAGAACCGGCCGCCGACAAAACCCGTCAGCGATAAGCCCGAGCCTGTACTTCGAACAGCTCCGCGTACCGCCCGCCGGCCGCCAGCAACTCCCGATGGCTGCCCGCCTCCACCAGCCGGCCGTCGTCGATCACCACGATCAGGTCCGCCATCCGCACCGTCGAGAAGCGATGCGACACCAGCACCGTGATCCCACCGGTCAGCGCGGCAGTCTCCTTCGACGCCTCCGCGAACCGTTCGTACAAAGCGTGCTCCGCCTCAGGATCGAGCGCGGCCGTCGGCTCGTCGAGCAGCAACAGCAACGGCCGCTCCCGCAGAAATGCCCGAGCCAACGCCAACCGCTGCCACTGCCCGCCCGACAGTTCCGCGCTGCCGGCGAACTGCGTCCCCAGCTGCGTATCCAGTCCCGTCGGCAGCTCAGCGACGACCGCCTCGGCCTCGCCCCGCGCCAACGCAGTACGGATCGCCTGATCGTCATCGACCCGCGCGAGATCCCCGAGCCCGACCACCTCGCGAGCCGTGAACTCGTACCGCACGAAATCCTGATACCCCGCCGACAACCGCCCCCGCCAACTCTCGGGATCCAGAGAGCTCAGCGGTACGCCGTCCACCAGGATCTGCCCGGCTGTCGGGTCGTACATCCGCGACAGCAACTTGACCAGCGTCGACTTCCCGGCGCCATTAGCCCCCACCAGAGCAACGCTGGTCCCGGCCGGGATCATCAGGTCGACCGACTCCAGCACCCGCTCGTCAGTTCCCGGATAGGAGAACGAAACCCCACGCAGCTCGATCCCCTCTCGCAACCGCTCAGGCGCCGCCGCGACACTGTCCTCCCACGCGTGATCGCGGGCGTAGTCGCGCAACCAGCGGTAGACGCCGAACTGCCGCAACGCCTGCCCTACATAGGTGACACTCTCCCCCGCCTCCGACGCCGCACCGTCGACCTGCGGCGCCAGCAACACCACCAGCGCCAGATCCCCAACCGACACAGCACCTCTACGAGCCTGCACGATCAGATAGACCACAGCGGCGAGGTACCCCAGCCGGAAGACGATCCGCCCCAGCGACCGGATCCCCACCCCGCGCAGCAACCCGCGGCGCTCATGCCAGGCAGCCATCCTGGCCTGCTCCTGGATCCGCCCGAGCATCGTCTCCCCGAGCCCGAACACCCGCAGCTCGACCGCCTGCCGGGGATCCTTGCTGATCGCGATCAACTCGCGCACGAGCCGGTTGTGCGGCTGCATCCGCTCAGCCGCTTCCTGCCGCCACTTCGTGCTCACCCCGGCCGCCCACACCTGCCCGAACGCCAGCAAGATCAGCCCGGCGAAGACCGGATGCACACTGCACAGCAACGCCAGCACCAAAGCAACATTGACGACAGTTGACAACAGGTCGATCAGCAACACCGCGAAGTACCCGAGCTCGCGCGCGTCGTCCCGCAGCTGCGACAACCGGTCCGCGACATCGGGCCGCTCGTGATGCTCGATGCCCGGGATGTGCGTGGTGAGTCGCAGGATGTCGGAGACCACCGCGCGTTCGACCCGATCGGCGGTCGCGTCCCGCAGATAGCCGGCGAAGGAGGTCAGCAGCAGCACAGTGGAAGCCCCGACGAGAAGCAGGATCCCGGAGCGGATCGTCCCCTCCCCGGCGCCCGCGACACCGTCGACGACCAGCTTCACGCCGTACGTGCTGATCGGCGCTGTCACCGCCCGCAGACACCACAGCAACAAGCTGAGCGACGAATGCAGCGGAGCCGCCCGGAACGCCGTGGCGAACCAGAGCGGCACGGTCCGCAAGTGATCACGCATCCCCGTCACCGCCGAGATAGCGATCAGCCTGCAGCCGGAACATCGTCGCGTACCGGCCGCTCGCCGCGAGCAGTTCGTCGTGCGTCCCCGACTCGACGATCCGGCCGCCGTCGAGCACGCAGATCCGCTGCGCGTCACGAACCACCGAGAACCGGTGCGAAATGATCAGCGAGCTCACTCCCCGGGTCAGCTCCAGGTACTCCGCGACCAACCGCGCCTCAGCCCGTACGTCGAGCGCCGCCGCCGGCTCGTCGAGCACCAGCACCCGCGACCCACCCTGTACTGCGAACAACGCGCGAGCCAACGCGATCCGCTGCCACTCGCCACCCGACAGATCGACGCCGCCCGCCCACGCCTTGTCCAGCACGGTTTCCCAGCCGCTCGGCAGCCCCTCGACCAGGTCATCCACCCCGGCGCGGCGAGCAGCCTCGACCAGCGCCGCCCGATCGCCCTCCTGCGCGACGTTTCCGAAGCCGATGTTGTCGCTGACCGGCAGCGGATACTGCGCGAAGTCCTGGACGATCGCCGCGATCTGTCGCTGCCAACTCTCCAGCGAGGCCGGACTGAGCGTGGCCAGGTCGACCCCGTCGACCGTGATCCGCCCACTGGTCGGTTGATAAGCACCGGTCAGCAACTTGACCAGCGTCGACTTCCCAGCGCCGTTGATCCCCACCAGGGCAAGCGCTTCACCGGCCCGCAACTCGAGGTCGAGCCCGTCGAACACCTTCCGCTCACTGCCCGGATAACTGAAACTCACCTGCTCGAACCGCACCGCCACCCGAGGCGCGCCGGTGAGATCCAGCTCGACCTCACCGTGCTCGGGATGCCGCTCGTTGATCACGTGCGCGATGTTGACCATCGCCTTGTACGCCGTCAGCCCGCGCCCCACCTGCAGCACCGTGTACGGCGTACTGGTCACCGCCAAGGTCAGGACCGCCGGCAACACCGTCGCGGCCTCGGCAACACTCAACTCTCCCCGAGACGCACGGACGGCAACCAGCACGATGGCCGCCGCGAACAGGACCTGAAACCCAGCCAGCGGGAGCAATCCCGCGATCGACCCGCGACGCCGTACTCGCCAGATCGGCAGAATCGCCGCGGTCCACTCGGCCCGATAACGCTGGACCAGCCACCCGTGCAGCCCGAAGACCCGCAACTCCTTGGCGCCCTCGTCAGTCCCGAGCTCGAACAGGTACCGAGCGCGCCGCTGCCCTTCCGTGATGCCGTGGTACGCGTCGATCTCGCCGCTGAGCTGCCGCGACTGCAGCCTCTCGGTTGCCAGGACGGCGACCGCGAGCACGCCCGCCACCAGCCAGTCGAAGAGCACGCCGACCAGGATCCCCTGGGCGATCAGGTTGAGCCGGGCCGAGATCAGGCCGACCACGTGGACGAGCGATGCGCCGATCGCCCAGCCGTGAGCGCCGCGAGCCCGCTCGTGCTCGTCGAGTACGGCCGGGTCGTCGAGATGGGCGATCCGGCGCGGTTCGAGCATCGGCCTGGCCAGTCGCGGCCACAGGTCGTGCGCGGTCGCGTTGGCCAGCGTCCACTCCGAGACGACCTGCAGGTCGGGCAGCAGGCCGCCGATCACGAACACGATGCCGAAGGTGACGAACAGCGCCAGGAAGGAGCCGAGCGGAGCCCCGTCGAGCACGGCCGGCATCTCGCCGACCACCCGGCCGATCAGCAGATTGAGCAACGCGCCGGTGCCGGCGGCGACCAGCGACAGCAGCAGGGTCGCCACCGTCGCGCCTGGCACCACCCGGTAGGCGTACCTCAGCAGCGTCAGCATCGGCTCGATCGTAGCGGCGCGGTCACGCTTTGAGGGGGTGGTGCTCGACCGCGACTACAGGACATGACAGATTGCGACGGTCCGATCACGCTTGGCCATTCCTTGGAGAACGTATGAAGTTCCGTACCCTGGCCGTCGCCCTGGGTATCAGCACCGCTGCTCTGCTCGCCGTTCCGGGCTCGGGGGCCACCGCCTCGTTGCAGACCGGGACCGAACGGGTCCAGACCGGTCCGAACAAGGTGGCCAATCGGTACCTCAAGCAGAAACTCGTCTGGACGCAGTGCGGCGATCCGGAGTACCGGACGTACTGCGCCAAGGTCACCGCCCCACGCGACTGGTCGAACCAGTACTCCGGCAACGACATCGATCTCGCCGTCAGCAAGGTGACTCCGGCCGGCAAGAGCAAGCGGCCCAGCCGAGTCGTCTTCGGCAACCCCGGTGGCCCTGGCGGCGCGGGTCTCGGGATGGCGCCGTACCTGGCGAGCCAGCCGGGCCTCGGTAGCGATCACCTGTTCGTCGGCTTCGACCCCCGCGGTACCGGTGACAGCGCCAACGTCACCTGCGAAGGCTCCCCCGGTTTCACCATGGACGCCCGGGACCGCGACAGCGCGAACCTCGCCCTCATCACCGAGGCCGCCGAGCTGACCAGGCCGTACTGCGAACGCCAGTCCCGCGGTCTGCTGCCCTACGTCAACACCGCGCAGACCGTCCAGGACATCGACCTGATCCGGCAGCTGCTCGGCTACGACAAGATCGACTGGGTCGGCTACTCGGGCGGCACCTGGCTCGGCGCGTACTACCAGACCTACTTCCCCGCTCACGTCGGCCGGTTCGTGCTCGACTCGAACACCGACTTCACCCGGCCCTGGTCGGACACCTTCACGGCCCAGCCGGAGGCGTTCGAACGGCGCTTCCGGGAGGACTTCGCCACCTGGGCGGCCGCGCACGATGCCGACCTGAACCTGGGAGCGTCGCCACGTTTGGTGATCAGGACCTATGAGCGGTTGCGCCGGGAACTGAAAAAGCAGCCGGCGGTCGAAGAGTTCCTGGACGGCTCGGTGAAGATCACCTACGACCAGAACGCACTAGACCAGATCATCTCCGGCGATATGTATACAAAGGCTGATTTCCAGTCGCTGGCACTCGATCTCGCATTTCTGCGCGAACTCTCCGCCGAACAGGCCAAGGGTGGCCCGCGCGCCGCCCAACGCAAGGTCGACGCACTGTCGGTGGCTCGTCAGCACGAACTCGTCCGGCGTGCGACCCGCGGCTCGGTCGGCCTCCCGCCACTCGGACGCTCGGTCGGCGGCCAGGCCTTCGCCGACGACGCCGAGAACGCGACCTTCACCGCGGTCACCTGCAACGACACCCCTTGGCCACAGGGCCGCGAGTACGGCGACCAGCTGGCCGCCCGCCTCGGCCCGAAGTACCCGCTGCTCGGCTGGGGCATGAACGAGAACCCCTGTCTTTACTGGGATCGTCCGGCGCTCGCGATGCCCACGCCGACCGGCAAGGGCTTGCCTACGACCCTGATGGTGCAATCGGTGAACGACCCCGCCACCAACCTGTCGCTGGCCACCTCGGCCCACCAGCGGTACGCCGGGTCGCGGCTGCTCACGATCACAGGCGAGGGCGACCACGGCATCTACGGCGGCGTGAACAAGTGCGCCGACAAGATCGTCAACACCTTCCTGACCACCGGCGTCGCACCGGCCAGGGACCTCAGCTGCAAGGGTGAGGGAATTCCGGCCCCGTCCGTAAATGAATCCGAAGAGCTCGACGACGGCGCTCCGCTGAACCGGATCGTCGGATTCACCAAAGCGGTCTCCGGATATCTGCGCTGACGGATTTTCCGCGCTGATTTCAGCGCATTTCCGGGCACAGAAAGCAAACGCCTCGTCACAATCCGCAAGATTGTGACGAGGCGTTCGTTGTCACCCCGCATTTGTCAGGGCTTTGTCAGGGTTCCGTCCCTGTGCCACGGAGCGTGACCACGGCAACCTTGAGTCAGCGCGGGAGATCCGGGCACCGGCTGGGAGGGCCTGGTGCTGGTGACATCGCCGAACGTGGCTTCGGCCGGCTGTGAGGTGGGGGGACTGCCTGGGGGGTCAGACAGAACGCAGCCGGCCGGAACCCGTTCAAGCGATGGAGTTTCCGGCTCCTTGATCCCTCGCGGGGTACCTTCGATCCCCCAGGTCGTGGTGCCTCGCGAGGCTTTTGTGTTTCTGGAGCCTTTGGCTAGCGGTGGCGGTCGACGTACTGCGCCTGGTAGAGCGACGGCGGGAACAACCCGGCTCGATTGGCGCCTTCGATATAACCGGCTGGCTGGCTGAACGGACCGTCCCCGGTGATCACTCCCCGGCAACCGATCGCGTAGTTCTGCGCCGTGGGCGGCTTCTGGACGACGAGCCTGGCGGTCCCGGTGTCACAGTTCCAGCCGACCGAGTGCGATGTCGCCCAGCCGTGTCCGGTGCCGTAGTCGCCGCGGTTGTAGATCCCCAACGTCAGGTCGACCTTCGGGGCGAGATCGCGATGGTTGTCCCACAGCAGCCCTTGGCTCCACCGCCGATGCCCTTCGCTCGACGCGAGCGCGCCTTCCGAAGTACCGCGCAGGAAGACGATGCCCGAGGCGCTGCTGGCCCCGTTCGAGATGAAGGCGTGCCGGGCCTTGGTCGCGTGGCAGTCCGCGAACAACACCTGCTGCGAGAACGACTCGCAGTTGAAGTTGTAGCGCAGCCCACCGGTGACGACCGAGGCCGGATCGAAGGCCCGGCAGTTCCGGACCGTCACCCGGGTCGCCTCGGTGGTCTCGACTCCCGCCTTGGCGAAGTGCAGGAAGGTGCTGTCCCGCACCCACGCATCCTCCACCTGACGGACCTTCACCCCAACCCACGCGTGCGCCTCGTCCACGTCCGGATCCCCCGCGAACTGGATGTCGATCCGCAGACTCTCCACCCCGACGCCGGTCACCAGGCCGGCGCGGTCCCAGACATAGAGGTAGGACTGCGACAGCTCACGCCGCAGATGCTCGAACAGCGGCACGTCGACTGTCACCGTGTTCCCGCGAATCGACGTGACGTAGCGGTTGTAGGTGATCGGCTGACTGTCGACCACCCAGCCCGCGTCCGTCGCCGTACCGCCATGGTCGATCGCGGCCAGCCAGGCTTCGGTGCAGGGGTGGATCAGGATGATGTTGTCACCCTTTTTGAGCGCACTGGCATCGGCGACCTCGAACGACCGAGACCCAACCTGCACCCAGTCACTGGTGATATCGGTGCGCGTGCCTGCTACTTGCCCTTTCCACCCGGTCGCCGCTGCGCCGCCGCCGAGCACGATCACGTCTCGCGCGACAGGCGTGTTGCCGGTTGCCTGGATGATCGTGTTGCGCCTGGGATCAGCACCATCACCGGAGCCTCGCAGTACGACGCCGGACTGGTCGACTCTCAGCGTGCCGGCCACCTGATAGTTGCCTGGGGCAAGCAGTAGCGCACCACGGAAGCCATCACGATCAGGGTCGCGCCGGCCGACCTCGTCGATCGCCGCCTGCAGTTGCGCGGTGTTGTCACCGTCGACCGGCCGAACGGTTCTGACCGTCCGGACATGCGGGATCGGACTGTCGCCGTGCTTGTAGCCGGCGTAACTGAAGTCGGGGATCCGGTTCCCCTCGGCGTCGGCGGAGTACACCAGCCGGTACTTCGCGTCGTAGCGGACTCGCTCGGACTGCCAGAGACCTGCCGCCGAGGCCGACGTAGCTGCGGCCTGGCCCATGCCGAGCGAGCCTAACGCGACCCCTCCGGCCACGGCTCCCCCAGCTCCGAGCAAGCTCCTCCTACTGAACACGTTCGTCATCGAGCACCTTCCTGATGGGCGGATCAGGCTGCCCATCCTGCGGTGCCCGCGACTACTTGGCAAGCGCTTACCGGAGCGTCGCGAACTGATTCCCACCAGGCGGAACTCGCCTCGTCTCAGGCGGCGCCAAGCGGGCTAAAGCCGACCGGACCGATCACTCGCAGCCCCCGGCCCCGGATACCCATCAGCCACCGCCGCTAACGGAGCAGCGCGCCCGGCCGACCACGCCGCCCGAAAAGCCCGCCGATCCAACGTCTGCTCGATCGACCGCCGGGTAGCCAACTGATCAGGCTTCTCGACCTCCGGCACCGGCGCCCCGATCACCTCACGGATCCCGTCAGCCGCACCGATCAAGAACGCCGCGTACTCCGTCCGCTCCCGCTGCTGAGCAACGGTCGCCAACTCCTCCAGCACACTCGCCGACCGCCACCGATCACCCAGATCACGATGCTCGGCCAAACTCTCATCCAGCAGATGCACCGCACGATCAGAGAACCCACGCCGCCGCTCGACGATCCCCAACTGATTCAGCGACCAGGCGACACCCTCGCGATATCCGAGCCGCTGCGACAGTGCCAGGCTCTCCAGCAAGAGATCCTCAGCCTCGACCAGATCCCCGCTGTACTGCGCGATCGTCCCCAAACTGATCAGCGACCAGGCCAGCCCCTCGCCGTCACCCAGCACCCGGAAGCTGTCGCGCGCCCGCCGGCACCGCCGCGCGCCGATCTCCAGATCACCGCGCAGCCAGGCCACGAACCCGAGATGGTTGTGCGCCCAGGACATCCCGGACCGATCGCCGAGACTCTCGAACAGGTCATAACTCTGGCAGTGCAGATTCTCCGCGGTCAGATAGTCGCCGCGCTCCCGAGCCACTCCCCCGAGCCGCTGCATGACCAACGCAGTACCGGCCGTATCCCCAAGCTCCTTGTACTGCGTGAGCGCCGACTCCAACCGCCTGGTCGCCACGTCGTACTCACACTGCAGGAACGCCAGCATCCCCGCTCCGAGCGAAGCCTTCGCCTGGTACTGCGGTTCGACACCAGCCGCATCCGTCATCGCGAGCGCACGCTCGAGCCAATCGCTTCCCTCGGCATAGTGACCGCGCAGGTAGCAGAACAACCACAATCCACCCGCCAGCCGCACGGGTTCGCCCGCCGTACCGGCGCGCAACGACCACGCCATCGCAGCGCGAAGATTGTCGAACTCACCATCCAGCCGATCGAGCCAGTCAGCCTGGTTCGCACCCCGCAGATGCCCCTCGGCTTCTTCGGCGAGCGCGATGTAGAACGCCGCGTGATGCCGCGCGACCTCCTCGGCCCGGCCACTCGCCGCCAACTGCCCGGCGGCGAACTCACGGATCACGGCAAGCATGTCGTACCGCGCGATCCCGCGATCGCGGCTGACCCGGATCAACGACTTGTCCACCAGCCGACTCGTCAGGTCAAGTGCCCGCGCTCGCTCCAGCGGACCGGGGACAACCGTCCCGGACAGCACCGCCGCAGCAGCGTTCAGAGTCCAGCCTCCGACGAACACCGATAGCAACGCGAAAAGCTCACGCTCGGCAGGCGTCAGCAGCTCATGGCTCCACCCGATCGCGCCGTGCAAGGACTGCTGACGCGGCCCCGCCGTACTGGATCCACCGCCAAGGATCCCGAAGGAGGTCTCCAGCTCGGCGGCGAGTTCCTCGACGGTCAGGACGTTCGTGCGGGCAGCGGCCAGCTCGATCGCGAGCGGCATGCCTTCCAGCCGGCGTACGACCCGAGCCACCTGCTCGCGTTGCTTGACCGGCTCGTGGCCGCGCGCGGTGGCGCGATCGACGAAGAGCTTCACCGCGGGCGAGGTGTCCAGCTGCTCGTCGGTCTCCGGCAGCGCGAGCGGCGGTACGACGTACACGCTCTCGCCGGGGATTCGCATCAGCTCGCGGCTGGAGGCGAGCACCGAGAGATTCGGGCAGTACTCGAGCAGCGCGGAGCAGATCGTCGCGGTCTCCGCGACCACGTGCTCGCAGTTGTCGAGCACGAGTAGCAGGTGGCGCCGCCCGATCTGCTCGGCGATCTCCAGGACCAGCCGCGCACCGTCGAGCGGATGCAGCCCGAGCGACGCGGCCAGGGCCGGAGCGACTCCCGCCGGGTCCGAAACCGGGGCGAGCGGCACCCAGCAGATACCGTCCTCGAAGTACTGCGGGATCTCGGCGGCCACCGCGAGGGCGAGCCGGGTCTTGCCGACACCGCCCGGTCCACTCAGCGTTGTCAGGCGGGTGACGCGCTCGCCGACCAGTCGGCCGACTTCAGCGAGCTCCTCCGTGCGGCCGACCAGCTCGTCCGCCTGGGCAGGTGGCGGTCGCAGCGCCGATCGGGGGCCGGAGTCGCCGTCGCGACGAGCCGCGGCGGTGAGCAGGGCGCGATCGGGCGGGCCGAGATGGAGAGCGTCCGCGAGCAGCCTGAGCGTGTGTGCCCGGGGCGCTCGTCGACGACCTCGCTCCAGCGCCGCGATGGCGTCGACGCTCAGACCGGCGAGCTCGGCCAGCTTCTCCTGCGACAGTCCGGCGTCTCTCCGGTGCCGGCGCAGCAGGTCACCGAAACCCGTTGCCTGGGCGTCGTCCGAGCCGCGGCGAGACCCGTCTGAAGGCAAAGGACGGCCCACCCAGTCTCCGACCTCGTACATGGCGGTCGCCACGCACCCCCTGAAGGTATCTCGATCCACACCGCGTTGTCAGGCAATCCCGCACCGTTCCCAGCCAACTCACAGGAAACTCCCACCTAGCGCCGCGGTGCCGCTCCCTGCGGGTGCCGCGCGATCGCTGTCCGCATCGAGGCACGAGCCCGCTTCCGGTCACCGGCCGCGTCGTACGCCGTCGACAGCCGGAACCAGACCCGCCAGTCGTCCGGAGCCGCCTCCGCCTCCTCTTTGTACTGCGTGAACGCGGCGTCCGCCGCAGCCCGATCGATCCGCCCGGACGGCCGCCTCGGCAGATCGTCGACCGGGAGCCCGCCCGACTCGGCCAGCTCCCGCGCCAGCGACTCGGTCTGCCGGCCGAACTGCAGCTCGCGCCAGACCAGGTACAGGCCGACCAGCGGGATCACCAGGACCGCGATCCCGAGCCCGATCGCGACCGGATCACCCGTGCCGATCAGCAGCACACCCCGCCAGCCGAGCAGTACGGCGTACGCGACGAAGACCACCGCGATCGCCACTACCGCACGCTTGGCAGTCATCTCAGCTGAGATCCATGAAGTGCTCGAGCCCGACGGTCAGCCCGGGCGTCTCGACGATCCTGCGCACCCCGAGCAGGACGCCGGCCATGAACGACTCCCGGTGGATCGAGTCGTGCCGGACCGTCAGCGTCTCGCCGATGTTGCCGAGCAGGACCTCCTGGTGCGCGACCAGCCCGCGCAGCCGGATGCTGTGCACGGGAATCCCGTCGACGTCCGTGCCGCGCGCGCCCTCGAGCTCGGTGCTGGTGGCGTCCGGGTTCGGCGCCGAGCCGGCCGCCCGGCGCGCTTCGGCGATGAGGTGGGCGGTGCGTGCCCCGGTGCCGGAGGGGGCGTCGACCTTGTCCGGGTGGTGCAGCTCGATGATCTCGACCGACTCGTAGTACGGCGCGGCCCGGGCGGCGAACTGCATCATCAGGACGGCGCCGATGGAGAAGTTCGGAGCGATCAGTACGCCGGTGCCGGCGCTGGCGTCGAGTTGCGAGCGCAGGGTGGCCAGCCGCTCCTCGGTGAAGCCGGTGGTCCCGACCACCGCGTGGATGCCGTGCCCGATGCACCAGCTGAGGTTGTCCATCACGACCTCGGGGCGAGTGAAGTCGACGACCACCTCGGCGCCCACGTCGGTCAGCGTGGACAGCTCGTCCCCCCGGTCCAGGGCGGCGACCAGCTCCAGGTCATCCGCGCTCTCGACGGCCTCGCACGTCTGAGCGCCCATCTTGCCTTTGGCGCCCAGCACCACAACCTTGATCATCCGTAGCCTTTCCTAGCGACCGACCCATCGGGCCAAGGATCTCACTGGACCCCGACCTGTCCGCGATCAGGGAGTACGGCCCGCCAGCTCGGCGGCCGGAACGTAGACCTGCAGGTTCATCGTGGTCGCGGGCGGTGCGATCAGCCGGTAGCCGGTCCTGAAGTCGAGCCCGCAGGTCCGCAGCGCGTCGACCTCCAGCTGGGTGACCCGCCGGTTGAAGATCAGCAACGGTGAGCGGTCCCCCGGCCTGGGTTGCTTGCCGGAGCAGATCTCCTTGATCGCCGCAACGGTCCGCTGCCGCTCCTTCGGGGCCAGCCAGGCCTCGCCGAACGGGCGGCCGCGCAGCATCAGGACGGTGCCGGCCATCTTGTCGAAGCCGATGATCGGCCGGCCGGACGGCGTCGTGTACGGCTTGAGGAGGGTGTCGAGCGCGGTGTACCCCTCGGCCGTCTCCGGGGTCAGCTTCAGGCCGCTGAGCGGCTTGAGGTCGGTGGCGGTGGTGAGCTCGCGGTACGGATCGGAGCGGTACGGGTTCAGGATCAGTCCGCCGTACGCGATCGCGGCGACGGCGACGAGCGCGCCGGCCGCCACCACGGCGGTCGTCGTACGGGCGACCGCGGGGGCTGTGTCGATACTCGCCACGACCACGATCATCAGCGCGGCCCACGCGGCGAACGCGTTGAAGCCGATCATGTAGAGCGGGGTGTTGGTGCCGAACGCCTGCACGAACGGCAACACGACGAGCACGCCGAGGATCACCCAGGAGCGCAGATTCTCCTTGCCCGGCGACCATCGCTTGGCGATCAGCGCAGTGATCGCGGTGATCACGGCAACCAGTACTGCGGCCAGCAGGGTGACCTGGAACTTGCCGTTGTTGACCGGGCCGCCTTCGAGACCACCCTTGTCGAAGGCTTGGTAGATCGAGACGGCCAAGCCGATGGCGGCTAGGAGCCAGGCGGCGATGCGTAGTACGGGATTTCGGGCGAGTACTGCGAACGCTGCGGCGATGAGCAGGAGGAAGTGCTGCTTGAGTGTCTTGCCCACCAGCTCGCTGCCGGTTGTCCAGTACATCTGCAGCAAGGTCGCTGGAGTGTAGGAGGTGTCTGCGATGAAGCGGTTGACCGCCAGGATGCCGGGGACGGCGACGGTCAGCGGGACCACCAGGAGGTGCACCACGAGAGCCACCGCAGCCACGCCGGCCAAGGCCCAGAGGATGCCTCTGACGACTCCCTTCAGCCCCTGGCCGCTCAGTACGACGACAGCGGCCGCGACGATCAGGGCGAGCACCACCACCGACGACCACTTCGCGACCACCATCACGCCCATCACGACGCCTGCCAGCAGGAGCGCCCAGATCGGCGGCTTGCGATCCTGCTCGATCGCGACGGCTGCCCAGAGCACGCACGACAACACGGTGAAGGAGCCGACCAGGATGATGTCGTTGTACCCCGGGCTGAGCGGCAGCCAGCTGTAACACATGCCGCCTGCCGCCAGCACGACCGCGATCCCGGCGAACTCCCAGAGCTTCGTCTTCGGCGCATCGGGCCGGCGCACCCGCAGCCAGCGCATCAGACTCCAGCCGAACAACACATGCCCGGCGATGATCATCACCAGCCGGAAGACCCGCAGCGCGACGATGTCCCAGTGCAACAGCTGGAAGATCGGACCGTAGATGTACTGCACACCCGTCAACGCCAGCGGGTTGCTGCTCCACCACCGGTAGGACAGCAGGTAGTAGCCCTCATCGGTGATGTCGAACCCATGGTCGATGGTCCGGACGGCGGTGACGATCCAGGCCAAACTCACCGCCACCGCCACCACGAGCACTCCGGCCAGCAAGCCGCGGTACGACGTACCGTCCCGCTCACTGCTGTCCGCAACCGGCTTGTGGCTCACCGGAGAACCTTAGACCGTCCAGCTAGTGCACTAGACCGGAGTCCCACGCCCTGTCGTTGACGGGGTCATCAGCAGGGTTATCAGCCGGGTTCGTCAGCGGGGTTCCGCGTCGGCCGAGCAGGTGTAGTCGCGGTCCGGGCGTTCGCCGGTGACCAGGAAGGTCGTCACCACGTGTTTGGCGCACTGGTTCTTACCGATCGGGTAGACGCCGTGGCCGCCCTGGTCGGCGGTGACCATCGTGGCGCGGTCGCCGAAAGCGCGTCGCAGCTGCTGCGCGCCGGCCAGGGGTGTGACCGGGTCGCGCTGGTTCTGGACCATGAGCACGTTGGAGGGGCCTCGATCGGTGATCTTGACCGGCGGCTCCACCGGCTCAGGCCAGAACGCACAGGGCTGGATGTTGGCTCCGGCCGCGCCGAACTGCGGGTACTTGATCCGGTCGATCGCGACATTGCGCTGGTAGGACGTGACGTCCTTCGGCCAGTTCGAGTCGTTGCAGATCATGTAGTAGCGGCCGGAGATCAGGCTCTCCGAACCCTTCGCCGCATCGGGATCCCCTGGGATCGGCGGCGGTGGCTGGTTGGCGTCCAGCGACTTCCAGACCGTGGCGAGCACCGGGAACTGCGATCCGCCGTACAGCATCACGAAGTTGATCAGCCGGAACAGCGTGCCGTCGAACCGGCCGTCGGGTGAATCGACCGGCTTCCTGTCCAGCTGCTTGGCGAGGGCCGTGTACTTCGCGGTCACCTGGGCCGGCGTCCGGCCGAGCCCGTACTCGCGGTGGTTCGCCGCGGCGTACTTCGCGAAGTCGGGGAACCGGTCCGCGAACCCACGCCCGTACAGGCGTTCGCTCGGGTAGTCCCAGCCGCCCGCGCCCAGGTTGCTGTCGAGCACGATCCGGTCGCTGCGCTGCGGGAACAGCGTGGTGTAGACCGCGCCGAGGTGGGTGCCCCAGGAGGCGCCGTCGTACGAGATCTTCTCCTCGCCCAACGCGATCCGGATCTGGTCCATGTCCCGCGCGCTGTTGGCGGTGCTGATGTGCGGCAGCATCCACGCGGTCTTGGAAGCCGCGCACTGCTTGGCGATCTGCTTCACCTCCGCGGCGCGCTTCGTCACGTCAGCCGCGTCTCGCGGGTACGGCGGGATGTTGCCGGGTGCTTGCTGTGCCGGCGTGAGGTCACACGTCACCGGGGTGCTCTTGCCGATGCCGCGCGGGTCGAAGCCGATCACGTCGTAGCTGTCAAGCACCGTCTGCGGCATCCCGGTCGCGACGAGGAAGGCCGGGTAGCTCTGTCCCGGGCTCGGGCCGCCGGGGTTGGTCAGCAGCACCCCGCGCCGCTTCTCAGGCTTCTTGCTCGGGATCCGCGAGACGGCGAGGTCGATCGTCTTGCCGTTCGGAGCGCGGTAGTCCAACGGAACCTTCAAGGTGCCGCACTGCATCCCTGCCGGGATCGGCACCGGCGAGATCTCCGCCGGGCACGCCTCCCACTTGATACCAGCTGCTGTTTCTGCCTGCGACACCCCAGGAACCAGGGCGATCGCCACCGATGCGACAACAAGGGTCAAAGGAACTGCTGTGCGTCTCATACTTCCCTCCGGACGAGTACTACGGACGCACCCCACTCTTCGCGCGCTCCTCGTCCGAGGCATCAACCCAGCGACCCTCGCGCATCAACCGAAAGTTTGCGGCGGGGGTTTTGCTCCCACCCGTACTCACATCCCGGGCCGGAGCGCCGTGCCCAACCAAACCCAGTTGGGGAGGAGCCTGCACGCGGACTGGCCCCGCGTTGCCCTCCCCACAACACTCTCGCGCCGACATCGCCGATGCGCCGACGTCACTCCTCGGCTGAAGTGCTTCTGCGGAAAGGAATTTCTGCCTCAGACAGCCAGGGCCCGCCCAGATACCGCCAAACCGACCAGCCAGTCGCAAGCACCGTCGGCCAGTACTGCGTCTGCGCGAGTGTCGCGTGGAGCTGTCGCGCGACAGCCGGGTCGACCTTGTTCTGCACCGTGATGTGTGGTCTGAACGGCTGCCGGTCCTGCGGGGTCAGCCATTTCGACCAGCGCAGTGCCAGCTGGTTGCGGATGGCTTCGAGCTTCGCGGACTGCGCCTCGATCGCGACGCCTCGGCCGAGTAGGACCGGCTGGGTGACAACCACGTCGAAGGGCGGCGGCGCGAGCTCGCGGAGGTCGGCGAGCACGTTGGGGAGCCAGCGGGCGGGTAGCTGGTGGAACAGCGTCAGATGGGCGCCGACCCGGTTCAGGTGGGGTGGGAAGTGGCGGCGGCGGAGTTCGTTGAAGATCGCCGTGCTGTGTTCGTCCAGGCGCAGCGTGACGATGAGCGGTGGCTCGGAGGACGAAGAGGGCGACGAGGGCGATGCCACGGACTGTCCTTCCTGCTGACGAATCTGCAAGCCGGATCAGGCGGATCCGGGGTCGGTCGCCCCCGTTGGCGGCCGGCCCCGGACCAGGCGGCTGTGGGTCAGTTGCTCTTGGCGCTGGTGTTGATCTCGCCGTTCACGCCGGCCGGGAAGAAGCCGCCCGCGGTGACGGTGGCGGGGTTGAGGTAGACGACGTTGAGCACCTGGCCGGCCGAGCGGCTGAAGGCGATGCCGTTCGTGTCGGTCGGGATGATGTTGGCGGTGTCGAGACGGTTCAGGCCCTGGTCGAGGTCGGTAGAGCCGTCCAGGCTGTCCCGGGCGTCCGAGATGGCGCGGGACGGGGTCGCCAGGCCGCGGTTCAGCAGCGTGGTACGGATGGTGGCCGCGTGGTACGCCTCGACCGCGAGGATGCCCGCGGCGGCCTCCAGGTAGGTCTTGTTGGTGATCAGCGGCGAAGCGCCCTTGTACGCCGTGACGCCGACGTCCTCGAAGACGAAGGCGGCCAGCAGGAAGTTGTCGTCGTTGGCATAGGCGTCGAACTTCTGGCCCGGCTTGATCAGCCCGGCGGCCAGCGCGGCCGAGGTGAACGCGGCGTCGATGTCGATGGCGGGACGCGCCACCTTCGCGCTGCCCAGCGCGGCCCGGAGGAACTTCACGTGGGCCAGCTCGTCGGCCGCGATCTCGGTGGCGAACTGCTCGATCACCTTGTTCTTGAAGTTCACCTTGCGGCCGCCCGTGACCAGACCCGGGGTGCCCTTACCGTCGACCTCCGAGGACGGCAGCCCGGTGCCGTGCACCGCGCGCAGGTAGAACTCGGCCTCGAGGTACTCCAGGTTCAGTGCGAAGTTCAGTACTGCGCCATCGCTCGGCGCGGCAGCCGATGCCTCGCTGATCAGCCCCGTCGAGATGGCTCCCGCGGCGGCGACCCCCAGCCCCGCTACGCCGGCCGAGCGCATGAACCTGCGCCGGTCGAGCCCGTTCTCGGCGCTGCGGTCGATCGCTTGGCGGACGAACAGTTTGTCGAACATACGTCTTCACTCCCGGTGTCCGATGTCACCCGATCGGAAAGCCCGAGCGGGTGCCTCCCTGTGCCGGCCGGTAACAGCTGCGGCGACCAGCGCGAGGCATTCGGAGCCGGAACAGGCCCGGATGGGTCAGATCGGGATGATCACTGCCGCCGGCATGGTCGGTTGCTGCGAGCCACCATCTGGTTCGACCGTGACGCCGAAGGCGACCTTGCCGGTGACTCCGCCGGCCAGGATCTTCGTCTCGCTGGACGACGCCAGGCCGACCGAGTGCGCGGCCTTCGAACTGTCGATCAGCCACAGCTGGTAGGTCTTCTTCGACGGCAGAGCAGGCAGCCCACTCAGTACGACGACGGCCGCGTCGCGCCCATCGGAAGCCACCACGGTCGCTGCCCCGCCACCCGTCAGCACACCGCGAACGGTGCGTGCGTCAGGTTGAGCCAGTACTGCGGCGATCTGGTCGTTGGCGTCCTGAGTCGCGGAGTTCTTCCGGTACTGATCCACCGCGATGCCACCAGCCCCGGCGACGATCACCAGAGCAGCGGCCAGAGCCAGCAACGAGCGCCGCCCGAACCCCGGACGCGCCACCACCGCGGCCGGCTGCGCAGCCACCGAATCCCCAACCACCGAAGCAGATCCAAAAGTCACCGCAGGCGCAGAAGTATCAGCAGGCAGCGGCGGCAACTGCTCGACCTGAGCGATCGACGCCATCACCGAACTCTTCATCGCCGGCGGCGGATACATCGAGACACCCGTGCTCAGCTTGACCGCGGCCTCTCGCAGCTCCGCGACCTCAGCAGAGCAGACCACGCATTGCGGCAGGTGCTGCTCGAACAGCCTGCGCTCGTCGCCGTCCAGCGCGTCCAACGCGTAGGGACCTGCCAGCGTGTGGATGTCGTCACCTGTGCTCTCAGTCATCTCCATCACTCCCCCGCGACGCCGAGGCAGTCGCGCAGCCGCACCAGACCGTCCCGCATCCTCGCCTTGACGGTCGGCACCTTGGCCTCCAGCAGTGTGGCGACCTCGGTATAGGTGTAGCCCTGGTAGTAGGCCAGCGTGATCGACTCACGCTGCAACTCGGTCAGCGAGCCCAGACAGCGGCGTACCTGCTCAGCCTCGAACTGGTTCACCACGGCGTCGCTCACCTGGTCGAAGTCGATCTCCGCGGAGCGCGCCCCGACCGCGTGATCGCGATCGCTGGCCGCCTGCTCGGACCGGACCCGGTCGATCGCCCGCCGGTGCGCCATCGTCAGCGCCCACGAGCTCACCGAACCCCGGGCGTCGTCGTAGCGCGACGCAGTGCGCCAGATCTCGACCATCACTTCCTGCGTCACCTCCTCCGACAGCGCGGGATTGCGCAGTACGCGGCGGATCAGCCCGTAGACCCGGGGCGACAGCAGATCGAACAAGGTGCTGAACGCCTCGGTGTCCCCGCGGGCGACTCGCGCCATCAGTTCGCCGTCGAGCGACGGCGGTGGGACCTGGCCGCCGTCCGCCGGCCTGGGCAGGCCAATGGGTTGGCTCACAAGTCAGCCTTCCTGTTCGACGACTACGGTAGGCGGACCTGATTCTTACCACGCCGGCTGGGTTTACGTTGCGTCGCGGTCAGGTGACACCCGAGTACTACGCTCCGTCGCGTCGGCGCCGGTGTCCAGCCTCGCGGCCGTCCTGTCCCGCGGACCGACCTCTTCCTCCCAGATCTTCTTCGACTTGCCGAGCTGCTTCACCAGCGCCGGCAGCTTCGCCGAGCCGAACAGCAGCACGACGATCGCCAGGATGATCAGCCATTCCGGACCCTGCGGCATTCCGAGCAGTGTGAGCATGACGTCTCCAGTTCGTTGAGTACAGCCACCAGGGACTTCGGCGCCACCCGGCCTGGAGATAGGTCTGCCTCTGCACCGGACCTCGTCGCGCCTCCCCCGAAGAAATGCTGCCGAGTCACCTATCCATTGGCGCGATGCCTCCGAAGTCCCCGCTGATGAACCGCTTCGTGAGGAGATGGTCAGCGGTATGAAGACCTGGAAACCGATCTATCGGTGGCTGGCGGCAAGTATCGGCTTCGCCACGCTCGTCGCGGTCGGTGTAGTGGTGTTCGGGCCCGACGGTGAGCAAGCGACCTCGGCCGGCGGGACACAGAGCGTCAGCAGCCCCTCGGCAGCGGCATCGCCGAGCGCTCCGGCCGCCGAGGAGCCAGAAGCCCTCGTGAACCGGATGCTCGACCAGCTCCGCAACGGCAAGCCGGTCGAATCGCAGTTCGCGCCGGGTGAGGGCAATCCGGCCGACGGGGTGCCGATCGAGGCGATCAAGGCCCGGCCTGGCGAGCAGTTGCAGCTCGGCCGGCTGGCGATTCCCAAGCTGGGGGTCGACCAGCAGTTGAACAACGGAGTGGACGAGGCGGCACTGGTGAAGGGCGTCGGGCACTGGCCCGGTACGCCGTTGCCCGGTGTGGCCGGTAACAGTGTGATCAGCGGTCACCGCAGTACGAACGGAAAGCCGTTCCTGTATCTCGACAGGCTTCGGCCGGGCGACCCGATCAAGGTGACCGTCGGCGCGAAAAGCACGACTTACAAGGTCGTGAAGACCACGATCGTGCCGCAGGACGACTACGTGAAGTTCGTCCTGAAGCAGCCCACCGATCCCGGCGCCAAGGTCATCACCTTGTTCGCCTGCAATCCCATCACCGCTCACTTCCAGCGCATCGTCGTCGAGGCGCGCGCCACCTGAGTGTCAACTCAAGGAGAGTCATGGGTATCAAGGATATTTTCGGGGGCCGTCCGGTTCTCGAGTTCGCGGACGAGCACAACCGGCGCAGCTTCCTGCGCAACGCCGCCCTGGTCGGTGTCGGGATCACGTACGTCGCAACGCAGGCAGGTGACCCGGTGGCGTTCGGTACTGCGGACCGCGGTTTCGGCAAGGCCGACGCGAACGCGAGTGATCTGGACATCCTCAACTACGCGCTGACCCTGGAGTACCTGGAGTCGGCCTTCTACACCGCGGGCCTCAAAGCCAAGCTGCTCAAGGGCCGTGACCTCGAGCTGGTCGACCCGATCCAGCAGCACGAGGCCGAGCACGTGGCGGTCGTCCGGTCCACCATCGTGCAGCTGGGCGGCAAGCCGGTCGCGGCGCCGAAGGTGAAGTTCCCGGCCGGCACGTTCAGCAGCCGGGCGTCGTTCCTGAAGACCGCAGGGGTCTTCGAGGAGCTCGGGGTGAAGGCGTACCACGGTCAGGTCCCGCTGGTGAAGAGCGGCGAGCTGCTCGGCGCCGCGGCCTCCATCGCCGGTGTCGAGTCGCGGCACGCCGCGATCATCGCCCAGATCACCGGTGGGAACCCGTTCCCGCGGCCGATCGAGGCCAACCTGGCGATGGGTCCGGTCCTGCAGGCCGCCATGCCGTTCATCGCGAAGTAGAAGGGGCTAGTCATGACTGACACCACAGCTGATCTGATCCACGGCAACGCCTCCGCGGTCCCGGCCTCGGTCGCCCTCGGCGCCCTGAACAACGGCTTCACGCTGGCCAGCGCGAAGGACTTCAAGAACGACCTCGAGGTGCTGAACTACGCGCTCGCGCTGGAGTACCTGGAAGCGGAGTTCTACCGCCAAGGCAACGCCGCGAACCTGGTCAAGGGCAAAGAGAAGCAGTACCTGATGCAGATCGGCGCCGACGAGGCCTCGCACGTGGCGACCCTGACCGCGACGATCCAGAAGCTGGGCGGTACGCCGATCGGCGCACCGGCCGTCGACTTCGGTGGCGCGTTCGAGACCCGCAAGAGCTTCCTGACCACGGCGCACATCTTCGAGAACAAGGGCGTCGGCGCCTACCTCGGTGCGGCCGGGTTCGTGAAGGACAAGATGATCCTGCAGGCCGCGGCCGGCATCTTCGGGGTCGAGGCCCGGCACGCCGCGGTGGTCGGCAACCTGCTCGGTCTGAAGGCCGAAGGCGGCGTCTACATGAGCTCCTTCGAGAAGGGCATCGCCAAGGGCGACGTCCTCGCAGCGGTCGCACCGTTCCTGGTCGACCCCGGCAAGGTAGTTGCCGCGATCACCTACTGATCGCACGAACTGGTGCGGGCCGGCCTTCCAAGGGGGATGGCCGGCCCGCTCCTCTTTACACCTGACCTCTGAGCACGACCTGGTCCGCGTCGTCGAGCACCTCGAAGCTGCGGGCGTCAGGACGTAGTACCGAAGAGTTCAGGTTGCAGGACATCCGCCGGTCACCGGTGCCGATGAACTCCCCCGCCGGCGCGACCCGGCCCGCCTCGTCGAGCACGACGACGTGGTACCGCTTCCCGGCCTCGTACCCCGTGCCGACCAGTTTGATCTCCATCCCCCACGTGTGCGGAACCACATCGGCGGTCGACCGGACACCGGCCGCGATCGCCGTCACCGGGACCGGCTCGAGCGGGATCTTCGGCGGGTCCGGTGCGAGCCCGTAGCCCAGCCCGATCCCCGCTCCCCCGATCACCACGACAGCGGCGGCAGCCAGCAGCCACCGCCCCTTCGACCTGATCCGTCGAGGTTCGGCCTTGATCGCTGTGAGGATCGATGTCTCCAGCCAGTCAGGCGGACCAGCAGGTGCCTGATCCAGCCTGGCAGGGTCGATCAGCTTGAGCGGCGCGGCCAGCGGCGCGATCGCGCCCAGCTCGGCGCGACACTCAGCGCAACCGTCGAGATGAGCCTGTACTGCGGTGCGCTCGGCCGGAGTCAACTGGCCCAGCGCGAAGCCGCCCAGCAGTTCGCGCAGCCGGCGATGCTCGTCGAGGTTCACAGCTCCACTCCCATCTCGTCCATCGCCAGTCGCAGCGCCTTGAGGCCGTAGAAAACCCTGCTGCGCAAGGTGCCGACCGGGATACCCTGCTCGGCCGCGACCTCGTCGTACGGGCGGCCGCGGAGGTAAGTCTCCACCAGCGCCGAGCGTGCCTCCGGTCTGATCCGGCCCAACGCCTCCTCGACCAGCCAGCTCATCACCGCCCGGTCGTCGGGGTTGTCGGTCACCGGACCCAGCTCGGTCAGCAACTCGTGCGGTTGCGGAACAACCGGCCGAGCCGCTCGGCGGCGCGACTCGTCGACCACCAGATTGCGCGCGATCGCGAACAGCCAGACCCGCAGACTCGCCAGCGACGGATCGAACCGGTCAGCAGCCCGCCACGCACGAACAAAGGTCTCCTGGACGACGTCCGTCGCGGCGCCCTCGTCGTCGAGCTGCCGCAGGGCGAAGCGATACAGCTCCGCACCGTGTTCGGAGTACGCGGCGCGGATCCCGTCATCACGACTGAGGTCGTACTCCGTCGTGGTCGTGCGGCGCCGCGGTTGGGATCTGGGCACGGTTGTCGTCCTCTCGCACAGGCGGGCCGCCGGGGGTGAACCCGGCGGCCCGTGGACTCAGCGAGCGGCGTAGGCGAGGCCGACGACCTCGCCCAGCCCGAGCGCGAGCAGCGGCGTGGTGCGGCCGGTCCGCAGGTCGACCCGCACCAGCTTCGAACCGTTGAACAGACCGTGCTCGCCCTGGACAGCGGCGATCGCGTCGTAGTCGCGCGCGTTGTAGGACCCGGCCACCTTGCCCTTGCCGGTGATGTCGAACCCGTTCACGGCCGAGATGTCGGCGCCGAGGCGGCCGACGGTGAAGAGCTGACCCGTGTTCGGCGACACGGCCGGCGTCGTACCGGGGAGGGTGCCTTGGGTGACGAGCGTGTCGCGGCGGGCGTCGAGGCCGTACAGCCCGGTCGTCGTCGCACCGGCGAAGCTGTCCGTGTACGCCGCTGCCGCAACCTTGGGCACTGAGCCGCCGGCCGCATAGGCCAGCGTGGTGTCGACTCCGGCGACCGCTCCGGTGTCGGGGTGCAGTCGCAGGTTGCGGCCGTCGCTCTGGACCAGCCTGATCCGGTCGACGGTCGGGTTGAAGTCGAAGCCGACGGTGGTGCCGACCGCGCCGGCGGCCGCAGTACCGACGGCTGAGGCGCGGCCCGACTTGACGTCGAGGGTGTAGAGCTGGCCGGACTTGCCGATCGCGTAGAGCTTCGCGGTGGCCGGCCGGACGTCGATACCGACCAGGCGGTCGTGGGCGTTGAGCCCGTTGACCTTGACCCGGTGCAGGGCCAGCAAGGGGTGCTGCGAGTCCCGCACGCTCAGGGTCCCGTTGCCTTCGAGCAGGTAGAGGCCGGGCTCCGCACCGCGACTCGTGGCCGACGCGGCCGGTGCCGCGGTCAGGCCGGTGGCGAACATGGTGCCGAGAGCAACAACCGCTGCCAGCGTTCTCTTCATGACGAGCTCCTCGAATCAGTGGATGACGCGAGTGAGTACGGCGCCGGCGGTCTCCGCGTTCATTGCTTGGCGAGGTTTCTGCTCAGCCGCGGAAGGTGAGGACGATCAGGACCACGTTGAGCGTGGTGATCGCGGTGGCGACCAGGCAGGCGATGACCGTGGTGTGCACGCGGTTGACGAACTCCCCCATCACTCTGCGGGAGGCGGTGAGCCGGACCAGCGGCCACAGCGCGCACGGGATACCGAAGCTGAGCACCACTTGGGAGACCACCAGAGCACGACTCGGGTCGATGCCGATCGCCAGGATCACGAGGGCCGGAAGCAAGGTGATGAGGCGGCGGACGGCGAGCGGGACATGCCGCTTCCAGAAGCCTTCCAGGATCACCGACCCGGCGTACGTGCCGACCGAGGACGAAGCGAAACCAGAGGCGAGCAGGGCGAGCGCGAACAGCAGCGCGGGCATCCGGCCGAGGTTGTCGCCGAACGCCTGATGAGCGGCATCCAGCGTGTCGGCACCTGATCCTCGGAGGGCGGCCGCGGCGACCACGACCATCGCGAGGTTGACCGCGCCGGCCAGCGCCATCGCGATCCCGACGTCCAGTTTCGTTGCCTTGAGCACCTGCAGCTTGCCGACCGTCGACCGCAGCGTCTTGCCGTGCCGATCGGTGACGAGCGCGCCGTGCAGCCAGATCGCGTGCGGCATCACGGTGGCGCCGAGCATGCCGGCCGCGAGGACGAGCGAGTCGGTGCCGTCGAGGCGCGGCACCAGGCCGCCGATGACCGCCGAACCCGACGGGTGCGACTGGATCGTGGAGACCACGAACCCGATCAGCACCACCGCGAGCAGCCCCACGATCGCCGCCTCGAACGGCCGCTGACCCCGCTTCGACTGATAGATCAGCAGCGCGAAGGACACCAGCCCGGTGATCGCGCCGCCGAGCAGCAGCGGGATCCCGAACAGCAGGTTCAGCGCGATCGCCCCGCCGACCACCTCGGCCAGGTCGGTCGCGATCGCCACCAGCTCGGCCTGCGCCCACAGCCCGGTCGACGTCGACCGCTTGAACTGCTCGCGGCACAGCTGCGGGAGGGTCCGTCCGGTCGCGATACTCGCCTTGGCCGCGAGGTACTGAACCAGCACTGCCATCAGGTTGGCCCCGACGACGACCCAGCACAGCATGTAGCCGTACGTCGTACCGGCCGCGATGTTGGTCGCGAAGTTGCCGGGATCGACGTAGGCGACCGCCGCCACGAAGGCGGGACCGAGCAGCAGCAGACCCGATCGGTTCAGCTGACGTTTCAGTGGAGCCGGTGCGTACATCCGCCAGCCTCTCGCTCGACGACCCAGACCTGAGCCATTCGGAGCCACCGGGCCGCCAGATCGGTGCGGACCGTCAACTGGATGGATGGTCACGCAAAGTAATTGTCGGACGACACGCAGTTTCGACCCATCCGGAGGTGGGGCTGCGCCGAAGCGACCCGGATGGCTGGTCGCGTCAACCGCTCTTGAGACGGCTCGCTGTGACCGCCGGGTCGGCCGACCCGGCGAAACTCGACTCGGGAGTTCGAATGTTCGACAAGCTCTTCATCCGCAACGCGATCGATCGGAGCGCCGAGAACGGCGTCGACCGGCGCAAGTTCCTCCGCGCCGCCGGTGTCACCACCGTCGGCGCCGGACTGGCCGGCGGTGGCCTGCTGGCCGGCGGTGTGCTCAACCCGGCCAACGCCGACACCGCGGACCTGGATCTGGGCCTCGGTCTGGACAAGCACCACCCGAGCGCCGCGCCGAGCGACGGCGCAGTCCTGAACTTCGCCCTCAACCTCGAGTACCTCGAGGCGGAGTTCTACCTGCGCGCGGTCCGCGGTTACGGTCTGTCCGGCGCCGACGTGCACGGCAAGGGCAAGCCCGGTGGCGTCAAGGGCGGCCGCAAGGTCCGGTTCAAGTCCAAGATCGTCAAGGCGTACGCCGACGAGATCGCGGCCGACGAACTGGCCCACGTGAAGTTCCTGCGCAAGGCCCTCGGCAGCGCGGCCGTGGCGCGTCCGTCGATCGACATCGACGCGGCGTTCACCTCCGCGGCGCTGGCGGCCAAGCTGATCAAGCCCGGGCAGAAGTTCGACGCCTACGCCAACGAGGACAACTTCCTGCTCGCCGCCTACGTCTTCGAGGACGTCGGCGTCACCGCGTACAAGGGCGCGGCCCCGCTGATCACCAACAAGACCTACCTCGAGGCCGCCGCCGGCATCCTCGCGGTGGAGGCCTACCACGCGGCCAACATCCGCTCGACGCTGGTCGCGCGCGGCCTGGAGGTCCCCTCGGTGGCGATCTCCGACGCCCGCGACAGCCTGGACGGCAAGGCCGACCTGGACCAGGGCACGTCGTACAAGGGCAAGATCAACATCGTGCCGACCGACGAGAACGGCATCGCCTTCAGCCGCGGCGCCGACCAGGTCCTCAACGTCGTCTACCTGACGCCGAAGAAGGCCACCAAGGGCGGGTTCTTCCCGGCCGGCGTGAACGGCGAGATCAACACCAGCCGCGCGAACGCCTGATCTGAGACTCGGGGCCGGCCGCACGGGCGGCCGGCCCCGGCCCTCAGCGTGCGGCGACCCGGCTGGCGAAGACGACGATGTTGTCGCGGTAGCCGGACGCCTTGTCATAGGTCCCGGCGCAGGTGATCAGCCGAAGCGATGGCACCGGCGTGGGACCGTAGACCCGGGCTGTCGGGAATGCCGTCTTGGAGAACTGCTCGACCGAGTCAACGTGGAAAGCGACCGCGGTCCCGTCGCCCCGCTTGACGGTGATGATCTCTCCGGCCTTCAGCTCCGACAGCCGGTAGAAGACCGCCGGGCCGTCCTTGGAGTCGACATGACCCGCGAGGACCGCAGGACCTGGATCCCCCGGCGCTGGACCAGCTTGGAGCCAGCCTGCCAGCGCAGGATCCTTCGGTACGTCGATCGTCCGGCCGGCACCGATTCCCAGCAGCTCGAGCCCGGCGTCGACCTTGATCGCGGGGATCAGCACCCGGGTCGGCTTGCGCGCCGCGGGGACGTTCACGGGCTGGAGTTGCGGCACCGGGATCGGTCGGGGTGCTGCCTGGGCTGAGGCCGCTACCGACGGTGTCGCGGATGCCGTCGCCTCGGTCGCTGCAGGTGCTCCGGCATCAGGTGTCTGAGCGCCGCAACCCGTCACCACAAGCAGGGCGAGTACGGCGAGCACAGTCGTCGGCCTTCTCATTGGGTCGCGCCTTCCGGGCAGGGAGAGATGGGATCGGGTCGACCATCGAGCCAGATCGAGCCGAGCGCGGTCCAGGCCGCTCCGTAGTACGTCGGAGTCCGTTGGTTGAGCTCAGTCGCGGCCTCCGTCAACCTGCCTGCCGCCTGGTCGTCTCCCGCCGCATCAGCGGCGGCAGCTGCTGCCACGAAGGCCAGCGGATGCTGCCAATCCACGGTCTTCCCGCCACCGAGGTCGTAACCGCCCCGCACCTCGCCATTGCTCTTGGCAAGTACCGGCGCGAGCCGAGCAGCCTCGGTCCGGTCCGAAGCCAGGCACGAGATCGCCGCGCGGACCGGAACTCTGGCCGCGTCGAGACCGAAGCCAACCGGCCCGTTGTCCGGCGGAGGCATCGGAGCGACCTTCGCCTCAGGAGTGATCTGCACCCAGTCGGACGGCAGCGCAGTTCCTTTTCCGGCCAGCAATTTGCCGTAGCCCGCAGTGAGTTCATCCCAGCGCGGATCTCCGCTGGCCGTGGACAACACCTCGACCGCGACGGGCGAGAGATAGCTGGGGTTGACCGAGTACGGCGCGGTCGTCGCCCAGGAGCCGCCCAGCAGCATCCGGCCCAGCGGCGTCTGCTTGGTCTCGTGGTCGAGGATCGCCTTCCCCAGCCGGATGCCCTCGGAGCGGAGTACGGGCTTGTCGAAGGTTGCCGCGGCCGCGACCAGCGCGTGCGCCGCATCGAGATCCGCGTCGGCGGCCGAGTTGGCGTCCACGATCTGGCCGTCGTACTTCCACGACAACAACCCGTCGGACCTGGTCAGGTTGGTCCTGGTCCAGCTCCACACCTTGTCGAAGGTCGCTTCGTCGTCAGCAGCCACGGCCAGCAGCATCGCGTAGGCCTGTCCCTCGCTGACCGTGTCACCACCTTGGTCCCGCCGTACGACGCGACCGTCGGGGTCCACGTAGTCCTTCAAGAATCCGCGGACCGGGTCAGCGCCAGGTTCTGGACGAGGCGCCTCTCCGGCCTCAACCGTCGGCGCGGCGGAGCGCGACTGGTGCAGCGTCACGCCGGCCAGCAGAGCGGCGACGACCACCGCTACCGCGGCAGTTGCCAACAGCATCAAACGGTTCCTGGGCCACTTCATCCGCATCAGGCTCCGGTCCGGCGGCGCAGCGCGATGCCGCCACCCAGCAGAAGCAGCGAGCCGGCTCCGGCCAGCAGCATCCACTGGTTCCCGGACTGCTCAGTCGTGCCACCAAGACCGGTCTCAGCGCCCTTCTCGGGCATCGCCACCATGCCTGCGGCGTCGAGGACAGGCTGGATCCGGAGCGGCTGCGAGGCCGTTCCGAGCACCAGCAGCGTGTAGACGTTGCCGGCCCGGATGTCGAGCTTGCTGCTTCCGGCGAGCGAGGCAGCGCGTCCCGCGCCCTTGGCCTCGACTGTCCAGCCGCGACCCGGCACTTCGCCGTACTTCGTGGCGGTGCCGAACGGCGCGCCGGCGGCGAGGCTGGGTCCGTCCAGCGCGGAGACGTCGATCGTCTTCGATCCGGCGGCAGCGTTGATCAGCCGAACCCGAGCGTTACCGGCGGTCGGCGGCGTGAGGTCGTCGGCCAGCGTCTTGACCTGCGGCGCCTTCGGCGTCCCGAGTACGGCGATGGTGGTCGCGCCGCCGGCCTCGGTCCGCAGTGTCCCGGTGATGATCGGCGGCGCGCTCTGCGCCGCTCCGACCGGCCGGACGGTGATGCTGTAGACGCCGGTGGGCACCTGGCGGTACTCGCCGAGCTTGCCGTAGCCGGCGGTCTCGGTGATCGCCAGCATGCCGTTCTCGCTCGGCGCGGCCGGGACCTGTCCCTCGGCCATCGTGGCGCCCTTCGAGCCGTCGAAGGGGGTGAGGCCGACGATGACCTCACCGAAGCCCGGGACGAGGTGTCCGGCTCGGACCCAGGAGGTTGCGGTTGGCGCCGCGGTAGCCGGCGCGACGGTGAGACCGGTTGCGCCGAGCAACAGCATGGCACCGGCGACCGAACGAATGATGTGCTTCACAGAAAGTCTCCAGAGGTGGTTGGTGATAGGTCAGCCGCCGTACTGCGAGGCGACCCTGAGCTCGTAGGTTTCGTTGCCGTTGACCACCAGCTCGGCCCGGAACCGGCCGGACTGCGCCTGCAGCAGCGCCCGCAACTTGTCGGCCTCGGCCGCGGTGACGCCGGTCAGCAGCGCCCGGCGGCGTGGCACACCTGCCGCGTCCTCACCGGCCACGGCCGGGAAGTCGGCCAGCGCCACTTTCTGACCACTGGAGGCTGTGACCAACAGAGTCATCAGCGCGCCATCGACGCGGCCGTCGCGGAGCAGACCGCGAGCCGGGTCGGCGATCGCGAACGCAGTACTGCCTGCGAGGGCCTGGCCGGCGACCGTTCGCGCGGACGCTTGCTCCTCAAGCGCCGCCGGATCGACGGGAGCCGCCAGGATCCGGCGTACCTCGACCAGCTGATCGCCGGTGCCGAAGCTTGCCGCGACCACCGATCTCGCCAGACCGGACTGCAGGGTCGGGAACGCGCCGGGGTCGGCCCGCACCGAACCGGTGGAGACGATCCACTGGTAGTTGTCCGCACCGGACGGCACTCGACCGTCGGTGTCGGCCTTGTAGTACCAGACCACGTTCTCGCGCTGGTAGCCGGCGCGGACCAGGTCGACCCACAACGCGTCATCGGTCAGAATGCGATCGTTCTTGCCGACGTGCGCCGTGATCCAGCCGGTTGCCTGGGTCATCGGTCGGTCCAGCGGCGCGATCGCCAACCCGCGGAGCTGCCCGGCCCAAGCCGGTACTGCGACCACCCCGCCCGCGATCGCAGTACCGGCGAGCAGTAGCGCACCGCCGGTCGCCAGGCCACGCTTCCCCATCCCACGCCACTCCCCCGCCGCGGTCCGCCGCCGCAGGCCGGCGCGGATCGTCTGCCAGGTCCGAGCGGCGACTCCCGCGATCAGCAGCACCGCGATCGGGAGCATCAGGATCACGAACGGCACCGGCAGGTAGCCGCCGGGACGAACGATCATCACCAGCAGGAGCAGGAATACCACCGCCAAGGGGCGGAAGCGCTTGATCAGCAGAGCCAACGGTGTGGCGACGACGGCCAGGATGGGCAGCACCAGATCGAGCTGCAGCCAGATGGCCATCGTCTTGTGGCTGAGACTCGCGCCGTCGAACACGCTGCCACTGCTCTGCCTGCCGCCCAGCTGGAACTTGATCCCGTTCACCAGGCTGGTGTGATCGGCACCCGGCGTCAGCTCGCCCTTGACCGCGGCCAGCAACACGTAGCCACCACCGATCAGCGCGAACATCGACGCCGCGACCGCGACGGCGTACCGGCGGGTGCCGCCCGAGCTGCGGCTCCACAACATCCAGGCGAGCGCGGGCAGCAGAAGCAGCGACGTCTCCTTGGTGAGTACTGCGATCGCGAAACACACCGCCGACGCCGTGAACGCGCCGAGGCGCCGCTGCGGGGTGAGCACGAGCACGAAGGCGGCCAGCAGCCACGGCGTCGCCACGTTGTCCAGATAGACCGTGCGGTGGAACTGGATCGCCAGCGGCGACAAGCTGAACAGCACGACCGCGACAGCCGCGGCCCAGCGAGGCAGCGCCAGTCTGCGGGCGAGAACCCACAGCAACGCGACGCTGACCAGCTGGATGACGAGCATGAACTCGCGGCCGGCAGCGACTGCGTTCGGGGCCCGATCGAAGGCACCCGTGAGACCGCTGTAGCCGGCCAACTGCAGCCAGCCGAGCGGCGGATGGTCGTACCAGTAGGTGTAGTGCGTCAGCTCGCCGAGATTGAGCACCGCCCATGCCTGCGCGACATAGGTGCCCTCGTCATCGATCCGCTGCGGAGCGCCGAACATGCCGACGGCATGAACCACGGCGGCCAGCACCAGCAGAGGCGCGAGGACCGCGAGGTCCTTCCGGTTGAGACGCCACCAGCCGCGGTCAGGCTCGACAGCGCGGAGCTTGGGTGGCAGTTCTGGGTGTATGCGTTCAGGAGCAAGGATTGCCATGCGGAGGTCTCCAACCAGGGGGCAGAGCTGGATCAGGCAGCGGACTGCAGCGCGGTCGGCTGCTCTTCACGGTGGGCGCCGGTATGGGCGGTCTTCTCCCAGCTGCCGTCACCCCGCGCTTCTCGCAGTACCGCCCGGACCGAGGCTGCGGCGAGCATCATCTGGTACGGGAAAGTGCCGAGCAGCAGGCGCAGGTAGTCGCGGGGACGGACCTTCACGCCGTACGCGCGGGAGAACTCGCCGAGCCCCGCAGCCTCGACCGCGAGGGTGACCAGGGTCGGCACCAGCGGCAGGAAGCTGATCAACGCGACTCCGGTCGGGACCTTCGCGAACAGCATCACCGCGAGGGAGATCGGAATCATCAGACCGGTGAAGGCCTGCAGGAACGGCATCGCCAGCGTGTACCAGGCCAGCAGCCGCTGCCGCCGGGTCGGCAGCTGACGCCAGATCCCCTTGCGCAGTACCTGCAGGAAGCCTTGCGCCCAGCGGGTCCGCTGCTTGATCAGGGCCGGCAGATCGCCCGGTGTCTCCTCACGAGTGACGAGCTCCGGGTCGTAGGCCACGGCAACCACCGCGCCGCGGGTCGAGAGGCGTACGCCGAGCTCGCAGTCCTCGGCCAGGCATTCCGCGTCCCAGCCGCCGATTTCGCGGAGCAGCTCGGTGCGAACGAAGACGGTGTTGCCGCCCAGCGGGATGAAGCGCGCGCCGGCGTGGAAATGCAGCCGGGACCGGAACCAGAAGTAGTACTCCAGAACGTTGCGCAGCGACCACCAGCTGGTCTGCAGATTCATCAGCTGGACACCGCCCTGGACCACATCCGCACCGGTCTCGGCGAAGCGCGCCGCGATATGCGGCAGCAGCCCGACGTGGACCTCGTCCTCGGCGTCGAACACCCCGACGACCTCGCCGGTCGCTTCCACGAGGGCGGTGTTCAGCGCCTTCGGCTTGTTCTTCGGGACGTTGTGGTCGATCACGACCCGCACCCGGTCCGGGTGGCGGGCCGCCGCGCCCCTGGCGACCTGCTCGGTGCCGTCGTCGTCGTGACCGATGATCGCGATGATCTCCAGGTCGTCGTACTCCGAGGCCGCGAGCCGGTCGAGGGTGTGGCCGAGCACCGCCTCCTCATGCCGCGCGGGCACCAGCAAGGTGAATCGGGGCAGCGGCGCATCGCTCTTGCCGCCGCGGCGGAAGCGAGTGGCCTCGAGGTGCTCAGGCGTACGCCAGGCGTGCAGCATCCAGGCCAACGTTGTAAAAGCCACCAGGGTCAGCGCCAGTGAGACGAGAACCAGCAGCACGAGGCCGGCCCAGCCCAGCACCGAGGTCGGCAACGCTGTCCGCCCCGCCGGGGCCAGTGGTGCTTGTTCCGCCACGGCTGCAGGCGCCGGGGGCACCAGATCGCTGCCCGGGATCGACGAGCCATCCTCGGCAGGCGGCAGCAGCGGATCCTCCGCCGCAGCGACCTGAGTGGACGCCGGCGAGGGCGGTGCGGCGGACGAGACGGCAGCGGGAGCGAAGGCGAAAACGAGGGCGACGGGGGCGGCGATCAGGACGGATCTGACACGAGCAAGGCTCGGCAGCACGGGGAACTCTCCTCACAGAGTGGCGCCGGGCTTCGACCGGCCGTACCCCCTCGATTCGCACCTGTGAGGCTTTTGGATAGGTCTAATGCAGATTAATTCGATGTAAATGGGAGATGACAGGAAAAAACACGTCACCAAAAGACAGATCGCGTCACTGTGTGTCGAAAAGGTGTTTTCGGACACAGTGCCTTTTTGGCTAATATTTCGTGTATTTGGCGGAGTCGAAAAAGGCGGTCAGCGGCGTGCCCGGGTAGTTGAACGGGCCCAGCCAGCCGTCGACTCCGATGCCGGGCCAGAGGTTCAGCATCAGGCGTTGCGGGTGGGTCGGGAGCGGCCCGCGGGAGCCGTTCTCCTGGTGCACCAGGCGGCCGTCGACGAACCAGTTGATCGTGCCCTGGTTCCACCACTCGATCGCGTAGTCGTGATAGCCGGCCGCGGCGTCGAAGCCGAGGTTGATGATCGTCTCGTGACCGCCGACGCCGTTGGTGAAGTAGTTGGTCTGCAGTTGCGTGGTGTTTTTGCCGAGGATCTCGATGTCGATCTCGTCCCAGGGCTGACCGTCGCTGGACCCGGTGTAGGTGAAGAAGCCGGTCACCGTCCCGGACGCCTTGACCGCCTTCATGCGCACCTCGAACCGCCCGTACGAGAGCAGGTCGTTGGTGCGATATTCACCGGACGCGTAGGGCTTGCCGGAGCAACCGCCCGGGCAGGTCGCGGTGTCGAGATTGATGCCCGCGACGCCGCCGTTGAACCAGACATGGTCGGCGCGCCACCCGACGTTGAACATGCTGCCGTTGCTCCAGCCGTCGGCCTTGTGCCACCGTCCGGTGTCGAAACCGTCGAAGTTGTCGACGAAACTGCCACCGATCGCGGCCGGCGCCGCCTCACTGGCGACAGGGACCGTCACGGCACCAGCGAGACCGAGCGCGGCGAGGGCGAGAACTGCGAGAGCACGGGATCTGATCACGGAGCGCCTCCAAGGTTTTACAGATCGTGCCCGTGGGAGCGCTCTCAGTCAACAGCTCAGCTCGGCGGATACGGCTGGGCCTTCAGCAGCCGGGCCAGATGGGCGGTGTTCGCCGCCAGGGTCTTGGTGGCCGCGCCGGTGGTGTCGGGCTTCGGTCCGGCGTCGTTGTAGTCGACCTTGCCCATCGCCTCCCCCACCCAGTACGTCGAACCGTTCGCCGCGACGCTGAAGCCGACGTCGTTCAGCCCCTGCAGCACCTCGGCGGTCACGTGGTGCGCGCCGTCCTCGTTCCCGACCACCGCGACCGCCGCGACCTTGCCGAAGGTCAGCAACCGGCCCTGATCGTCCGTCTCCGCCAACTCGGCGTCGAGCCGCTCCAGTACGACCTTGGCCACGCTCGACGGCTGCCCCATCCAGATCGGTGTCGCGATGATCAGGATGTCCGCCGCCAGCACCTTCTCCCGGATGGTCGGCCACTCGTCGCCGTCCCCCTCGTCGGTGGAGACGCCGAACTTCACCGTGTGGTCGACGATCCGGACCACCTCGCCGTCGGTGTCGTGGTCGGCCAACGCCGCCAGCACCTCCCGGCCGAGCAGCTCCGAACTGGAGGGCGCCGGAGACTTCTTCAGCGAACATCCGAGCACCAGCGCACGAAGCGTCGTCATCAAAACTCCTTAGTGGGTCAGCAAAACCGGTCTTGCGGACAGCCCGGTACCCACGGCCGGGCCGGCGAACCCGGGTGAATGGATGCCAACGGCAACAGCCTGACGGCGGCCGTGAAGGCACCAGCACGACGAGGCCGCCGGGGTGGGCAGCTGTCCCATCCCGACGGCCTTGCTGAGGAGTTCGGCTCTAGGTCGGCCAGTCCGCCTCGGTCACGTGGCCACTGTGGACCTCCACGGTCAGTTGCACCGGCCCGTCCGGCAGGACGTGCAACTCGTAGGTGCCTTCCGGAACGTCGAAGAAGACCGCCGAGTAGATCACCTCGCCGTCCGGTGCCGGGCGAGGTACCACCGCGACGTGCGGGAACCCGGAGCCGTGCCCGTGCCCGTGGCCATGCCCGTGGTCGTGGTCGGCGTGGTCATGGCTGTGCCCGTGATCGGCCCCGTGACCGACCGCCGGGTCATGACCGTGCTCGCCACCTGCCACCTCGGCCGACCACCCGACCGGGCGGCGTTCGATCTCGGCGTCGTCCAGCTCGGCCGGCATCGTGATGACGACCGCGCCGACCCCGTCGCCGATGTCGAGCAACACCGAGGAGCCTTGCCCCGCATGCGGGTTCTCCTCGGCGTTGGTCAGCGGCTTGCTCATGACGCGGCCGGGACGCCCGGCTTCGACTGGTACCCGCCACCCGGCGTACCGAGGTACGGGAACACCTTCAGGTAGTCGGAGTTCGTGTTCGAGGTACCGTCCTGGACCGCCGAAGCAGCACCGTCGGGGGTGAACGTCGGGTCGACCAGCGGGATCGTCAGACCCGCGACCGCACGGATCTCGACCGTGACGACGTCGTCGAAGACCCGGCGACCGTTCGGGAACCCCGCGGCATCGCCCGCCACCAGGCCGAGCGGGTTCGGCGTCTTCGCCGGCGGCACCGCGACGTTCAGCCGCAGCATGTCGGCCTGCACCGGACCCGTGTAGTTCTGGAACCCCGGTACGACGCCCTTCGGGATCCCGGTCAGCAGGATCGCCGCCAGGTCGGCCCGAGGCTTCTTGTACGCCGCCAGGTTCGGGAACACTCCCGGGTACAGCACCGGCAGCAGCCCGGCCAGCTCCGGCTTGGTCACGTACTGCGCGTACTTCTTGTCCTCCGACGGCGGCCGGCTGTTCCACTTGTCCTTCTCGGCCATCGGCACGATGACCTCGTTGAACAGCGGGTTGCCGAGCCGGGAGACCTGCTTGTGTGGACCGTGCCACAGCGAGATGCCGAGCAGGTCGTCGAAGATCTTCGACTGCTGGCGGCTCGCGGTCGCGTAGACGCCGATCACGGACTTGGCGTCCATCACGTCGGTCGGCTTCTTGCCGTCGCGGGTCAGGTCGGTGATCGGCACCTGGAGCGCGATCGTGTGCACGTTCGAGCCCTGCAGGCCGTTGACGCCCATCGCCGCGGCGGACGGGATCAGGTGCGCCGCCTGGAACGGGCGCAGCGTGCCGAGGTCGAAGATCGCGCCGAGGTCGGCGAAGAAGCCGTCCGCGCGCTGACCGGCGAACACCTTGCGGTTGGTCCCGAAGGTGTGGATCGCCTCGCCGGCGAGCTTGGCGTAGTTCGGCGTACTGCGCGGGCCGACGTTGACCGGCGGCGCGGCCAGTTCGCGGGCCAGGATCCGGGACCGGCCGTTCTCGACCCGGGTGACCGAGTAGTACTGCGGCCGGTTCCAGGTGGTGTCCTTGATCGAGGTGATCGGGCCGGTGTTGTACAGGAAGGTCTTCTTGTTCCGGATCTCGGCGTGGAAGCGGAACTGGTAGCTGATGTCCGCCTTCCCCTGACCGCTGTTGGAGATGTGGATCTGGTAGAGCACGTCGTCGCCGAACTCGTAGAAGTTCGGCCCGCCGAACGGGTTCTGGAACGGGATGAAGTTGGCGATCAGCGTCACGGTGTCCGGCTTGTCCGGGCTGACGAACGCGTACACGTCGGTGTTGTCGGCGACCGGGTCCTTCGAGATCTCCGGCGCTTCGCGGTGCGAAGACATGAATGTTCCTCCAGTGAGAGCAGCGATAGCTGAGATGGACTGCTGACGAGCCGCGGAACGCGAGCCCATGACTGTCGCGCTAGGCGCCGGCGGTCGTGACCCCGGCCAGCCGCGCGGCCAGTTCGCGGTCGGTGACGGTGACCTCCCGGTCGCCGACCAGGATCACCAGCTCACCCTTCTTCACGTCCCTGACGTGCACGACGAACGACTCGGCGTTCGCCAGATCCGCCGCCTCGAGCTGAGCCGCGGCATCGGCGGACTGCTCACCGAAGATCTGCGGTACGGCGACCGCGCCGACCGCTGCCGCGGTACCGGCACCCGCGAACACCAGGAAACCGCGGCGTGTTGCGTCACTCATGACTGCCCCTTCCCTCTCCGAACCTGCAGGACGGCCCAGCTGCGACTCGATCGCATTTGTGATCTGGATCACAACCTCGGCCACAGGGCATTCGGCGCCACCCGGCGAGCGGATGGGCGGAAGGTTCGACTTCTCTGCGGCAGCTCAGGCCGACGCGAGCGGTACGACGGGCTGGAGTTCCCCGGTCGCGGGCACGGTCGGGCGGACGGAGCCGCCGCGCGGCTCAACGGTCACGCTGAAGGCGACCTGGCCGGCGATCCCACCGGTCACCACCGTGGGCTTCAGCGACCTGCCATCGGTCAGGCCGATGGAACGCGCGTTCTGCGCGCCGTCGATGAGCCACAGCTGGTAGGTCTGGCGGCTCGTCAGCGGCTTGAGGTCGCGGACCAGCACGACCGCAGCGTCCTTGCGACCGGACAGCACCACGGTCGCTTGGCCGCCCCCGGTGACGGTGCCATGAACGGTCCGGGTGTCGGGCTGAGCGAGCACCTCGGCCGCTCTGGTGCTGATGGCTGTCGTCGCCACGTTGTCGCGGTACTGGTCGAGCGCGATTCCGCCACTGGCCGCGATGGCCAGGAACGCGGCGGCCAGCGTGAGCGAGCGCTGAACGACTCGCACCCGGGCGGACTTGGCACGACCGGTGCCACTGACCTCGAAGCGGGATGCCGGCGCGAGTTGCCTGGTACGACCGGCAGCGCGGAGGACCCTGGGTTTGAGAGCTGCTGGTGGCTGCTGGGCGACGTACACGCTGAGTTTGGTGGCGGCCTCGCGGAGATCGTCAACCTCGGTGCCGCAGTCGGGGCAGGCGGCGAGGTGCCGCTCGAAGTCGGCGCGCTCTTGGTCGTCCACGGCGTCCAGGACATAGGGACCGCTCAGGGCATGAATGTCGGATGGAGAGGTCACTTGGTGTCGCTTCCCTGGAGCCGTCGCGGTCGTGAAGTGGATCAGGCCGTGTCGCGTTCCTCGTCTGGTGGGAGTACTGAGTACGGACGGTGGTGCCTCCCCGGAGTGGGGAGACACCACCGGTGCTGCTAGCTGACGATCACGCGGCCGGGGGCATCAGGACGGTGTCGATCAGGTACACGGTCGCGTTGGCGGTCTTGACGCCACCGCAGATCACCTTGGCGTTGTTGACCATCAGGTTGTCGCCGGAGCCGGTGACGGTGACGGCGCCCTTCTCAACGCTGACCTGCTTGCCGACGACCGCGGCCGGGTCGAGCTGACCGGGGATCACGTGGTAGGTCAGGATCTTCGACAGCAGCGCGCTGTCGGTCTTCAGGGTGTTGATCGTCGCGGCCGGGATCTTCGCGAACGCGGAGTCCACCGGAGCGAACACCGTGAACTCGCCACCGTTCAGCGTGGAGACCAGGTCGACCTTCGGGTTCAGCTTGCCCGACACCGCGGCGACGAGGGTCTTGAGGAGCGGGTTACCGGACGCGGCGGTGGCCAGCGGCGCGGCGGCCATGCCGTCGACCGAACCGGCGCCGGTCGGGTTCGCCTTGGCGTAGTCGGCACAGCCCGGGCCGACCAGACCGGCGGCGTTGTCCATCGACGCGGACGCCGACGGGGTCTCCATCGGGGCCGAGGACGAGGAGGTGGCCGACGGGCTGTCGCCGGCCTTGGTGTCGTCGCTGCCACAGGCAACAGTTGCGAAGAGCAACGAAACGGCGGAGGCGGCGAGGGCTACACGCTTGATGGTGTGGGACATGACGATGTCTCTCTTTCGATAAGTATTTGAGCCGGGGCGACTGGCAATTCCTGCGTGCCGTTCAATAACCCGGCTCGTCGCCACCAGATGCTTTTGAATCGCCTTGTGCGACTCGCAGCTGACATCACTACTTCGGCACCACCGCAGGGCCGGATGGGTCGAACCGGCAACATTTCTGTGGGCGGCTCTCTCGAGCCACCGCAACCCGCACGACACTGCGGCGCCCCGAAAGCTTCCGGTAATCAATTCCTCATCTATTCCACCCATCCGGAAGACCTTAGTGACACGAACTGGGGGTGACCTGTTGAACCTTCCCCAGTTGGAGTGACCCCATGTTGACGCTGGCCTTTATCGGATTGGTGGGCGGGCTGATCACCGGGGTCTCCCCATGTGTCCTGCCGATGCTCCCGATCATCTTCTTCGCCGGTACGAGCGGTAAGACCGAGCCCGCGTCGGCCGCCGGCGCCAAGCGCGGCCGTAAAGCCGGTACGCCGGACGGCGACGTCCTGGTCGCTGAAGCCGACTCGAACGAGGCAGTGAAGCCGAAGCGGGACTTTCGGCCGCTGAAGATCATCGCCGGGATCATCGTCAGCTTCAGCGTCTTCACACTGGCCGGCTCGGTCATCCTGTCCGCGCTCGGCTTGCCCGACAGCTTCCTGCGCTGGGGCGGACTCACCATCCTCACTCTGGTCGGCCTCGGCCTGATCTTCCCCGCCCTCGGGCACTGGATCGAGAAGCCCTTCTACCGGCTGCCCAAGATCAACCGCAACAACAACGGCGCCTTCGTCCTCGGCCTCGGACTCGGCACCCTCTACGTCCCCTGCGCCGGACCTGTCCTGGCAGCAATCACGGTGGCCGGCGCGACCGGCAACGTCGGCTGGCGGACCGTAGTACTGACCGTCACCTTCGCCATGGGCGCAGCACTCCCCCTGCTGATCTTCGCCTCCGCCGGATCGCGGATCTCCCAACGCGTCAAGGCCTACCGCGACCACCAGAAGGGCTTCCGGATCGGCGGCGGGATCGTGATGATCCTGCTCGCGATCGCGCTGGCCTTCAACATCACCGACGTCATCCAGCGCTCGCTGCCCAGCTACACCAGCGGACTGGAGAAGAAGGTCGCCGAATCCAAGACGGTCCAAGGCGCGCTCGCCCCTGCCATCGGGAACGACGCAAGCGCCGACCTGGCCAAGTGCACCCCCGGCGCGGCCGAACTGGCTTCCTGCGGCGCCGCACCCGAATTCCGGGGTACGCAGAAATGGTTCAACACCCCGGGCGGGCAGGCCGCCACGTTGAGCGGGCTGAAGGGCAAGGTTGTCCTGGTCGATTTCTGGGCCTATTCCTGCATCAACTGCCAGCGTGCGACTCCGCACCTGCTGGCCTGGGACAAGGCGTACAAGTCGCTCGGGTTGCAGATCGTCGGCATCCATTCGCCGGAGTTCGCGTTCGAGAAGTCCGCCGGGAACGTCCAGGCCGCCATCACCAACGAAAAGATCGGCTACCCCGTCGGTCAGGACAACAACCTCGCCACCTGGACCGCCTACCGCAACCAGTACTGGCCCGCGAAGTACCTGGTCGATGCCGAAGGCACCGTTCGCTCGATCAAGTTCGGTGAAGGCGACTACGGCCAGACCGAGAACCAGATCCGCGAACTGCTGAAGGCAGCAAACCCGGGCGTCCAGCTCCCCTCACCGGTCGACGGCACAGTCAAGGCCGACTCGATCGGCGCCGAAGGCACCACTCCCGAGACCTACCTGGGCTACTCCCGCTCAACAAACCTCAACGGCACCGGCAAGCTGACCCCGAACAAGACCGTTGCCTTCGGCCTCAATGACGCCCAGCCGAACGACACGTTCAGCCTCGGCGGCAACTGGGCGGTCGGCACCCAGAGCAGCACCTCCACCAAGGGCTCCCAAGCACGCCTGAACTTCCAGGCAGCCAAGGTCTTCCACGTCCTGTCCGGCGAAGGCACCGTCACCGTCTCCATCCCCGGCGAACCCGACAAAACCATCAAGGTCTCCGGTACGCCGAACGCCTACCAGCTGGTCGACAAGCCCAACCCGGAACGCAAAACCATGACCCTGACCTACAGCACCGGCGTCTCCGCCTTCACCTTCAGCTTCGGTTAAACCGAAACCCCCGAGAAAGAACCTGCCATGTCTCTTCGCAACGTCATCATCATCGGTTCGGGCCCGGCCGGTTACACGGCCGCGGTCTACGCCGCGCGCGCCCAGCTGGCGCCGCTCGTCTTCGAAGGCTCCGTCACGGCCGGTGGCGCGTTGATGACCACCACCGAGGTCGAGAACTACCCGGGCTTCTCCGAGGGCATCATGGGCCCGGCGCTGATGGACGAGATGCGCACCCAGGCCGAGCGCTTCGGCGCCGAGCTGATCGCCGACGACATCACCGCCGTCGACCTGACCGGTGAGATCAAGTCCGTCACCGACTCGGCCGGCACCGTGCACCACGCCAAGGCCGTCATCCTGGCGATGGGCTCGGGCTACCGCAAGCTCGGCCTGCCCGACGAGGACCGGCTGTCCGGCCACGGAGTCTCCTGGTGTGCGACCTGTGACGGGTTCTTCTTCCGTCAGCACGAGATCGCCGTGATCGGCGGCGGCGACACCGCGATCGAGGAAGCCACCTTCCTGACCCGGTTCGCCGACAAGGTCACCATCGTGCACCGCCGCGACGAGCTGCGCGCCTCCAAGATCATGGCCGAGCGCGCCTTCGCCAACGACAAGATCGAGTTCGCCTGGAACTCCGAGGTGGCCGCGATCTTGGGCGACGAGAAGCTGTCCGGCATCGTGCTGCGCGACACCGCCACCGGCGAGACGCGAGATCTGCCCGTGACAGGGCTGTTCATTGCCATCGGCCACGACCCCCGCTCCGAGCTGATCAAGGGCCAGATCCACCTCGACGACGAGGGCTACGTCCTGGTCCAGCCCAACTCGACAAACACCAACCTGCCCGGCGTCTTCGCCGCCGGCGACCTGGTCGACCACACCTACCGCCAAGCCATCACCGCGGCCGGCACCGGCTGTTCCGCAGCCCTGGACGCCGAACGCTTCCTCGCCGACCTCGACTACCGCTCCACCATCACCGAACCCGTCACCGAGCCCATCTCCTGCCTGACCCGAACCTGAGGAACCGATCATGAGCGACAAACTGAACGACGTCACCGACGCCGACTTCGACGCGACCGTACTGAAGAGCGACAAGCCCGTCGTCGTCGACTTCTGGGCCGAGTGGTGCGGCCCCTGCAAACAGGTCACCCCGATCCTCGAAGCCCTCGCCGCCGAACACGGCGACCGGCTCACCTTCCTCAAGCTGAACATCGACGAGAACCCCGCCACCCCCGGGATGTACGGCGTGATCAGCATCCCGACCATCAACGTCTACGTGGGCGGCGAGCTGGTCAAGTCCATCGTCGGCGCCAAGCCCAAAGCCGCCCTGCTCAAGGACCTCGCCCCGTTCGCCGGCCCGACCGCGTAGAGTGACGGAACCCCCGCTGTGCGGGGGCGAAAGTGACTTCCTGTCGTTTTCCGCGCGTCCCTCACGGCGCGCGGACTGGGGTGAAGGAGCCACGATGGCGATCGGCAACGAGCAGGCACCGCGGCACTGGATCCCGGTCGAGCATCGATGGTTCGGCCTGGACCGCCGGTCACTGCGGCCCGGACTGATCGCCCTCGTCATCGCGCTGGCCCTGATCTACGGCTTGCCCGCGATCAACTCCGCCATCCCCTGGCACAACGAGATCCGGGCCGGCCAAGTGCTTGACCTGGGAAATGGTGCGACCGCCGTCCCGCCAGTGGGCTGGCAGCTCGAGAACGGCACACTGACCGGCGGCAACGCGACCAGCCTGCAGGTGCTGCTGGCCACCGGTGGCGCCACGATCGAGCTGAACGGTACGACGTACGACGGAACAGCTGACGCGTTCCTCGATCAGGTCCGCCGGTCCGAAGGTGATCGGGCGGGCGTCGACGGCTCTCGCGGCACCCTGACAACCGACGCGGGCCTGGTCGGAGTCGTGCTGAGCAGGACGCTGCCCAGCGGCAACGACGAGGTCGACGCGGCCTTCAAGATGGCCACCGGCAGCCCCGACGCGGTCAAATCCGCACCCGCTCTGCTGGTCCGGATCCACACCGCCGGCGGCCAGTTCGCGCAGTACCAGGCCGAAGTCTCAGCGCTGCTCCGCAGCATCACTCCCGGAGCCGCCCGATGAGCGCCCCCGACGACAAGGCCGCACAGCTCACCGCGATCGAGGAGTCCGGCTGGGGACAGCCGTACGTGTTCCTCCAACCGCACAATATCTCGTTCTGGGTCTACCTGGTCGGCATCGGCGGCGGCGCCCTGACGATGCTCCGCTACTTCGGTGCCTCAGGCACCTTCTACACCCCCGCCCTGGCCGGCGGCGTCCTGCTCTTCGGCCTGTACCTGATCCCCTGGCTCCTGCTCCTCCGCCACCACAACCGCTTCACCGCCCAACCAGCCGGCCTGCTGGCCACCGGCTTCCTGTGGGGCGGAATCGCCGCCACCTTCTGGATCGCCCTCCCCGCCAACGGCGCCCTGCTGGAGATCTGGTCCAAGCTCGGCGGCACCACCTTCGGCTCCGCATGGGGCGCCGGCCTCACCGCCCCGATCAACGAGGAATGGGGCAAGGCGCTGGGCCTGGTCCTCCTGATCGGTCTCGCCCCACGCCTGATCCGCAGCGCCTACGACGGCTTCATCATCGGCGCCTTCATCGGCCTCGGTTTCCAGGTCTTCGAGGACGTGCTGTACGTCTACAACGGCGCCGCAGCGCAGTACGGCACAGACCAACTCGGTACTTCGCTGCAGGTGTTCCTGATCCGCGGCGCAGCCGGCATCGTCTCGCACGCCTTGTTCAGCGCCATCTTCTGCGCCGGCCTCATGTGGGTCCTCGGCCGGACACGTGGCGAACGCAACGTACTCCGAGGCGTCCTCACGATGCTGGCAGCGATGCTCTTCCACTTCGCCTGGGACGACATGACCGGCCTCTCCGGCGACGGCCCCGCGGCTGCGGTGCTGCCCTTCGTCATCGCTGCGGTGGAACTTGCGGCGCTGTTCTACGTACTACGCCACGCTGCGGCGCAGGAGCGAGCGTGGACTCGCGCACTACTGACACCTGAACTGGCGACCGGGGTTGTCGACGAACCGCTCCTTGATGCGGTCAGCGGGTTGCACCGAGACCGGAAGGGCTATCGAAAGCTGTTGCATAGTCGGAGGACTGCGAGGCATCGAGTCGAGGCCGCGGGAGATCTGGCGAGGGAGCTGGCGCGTGCTGGTGGCAGGGAGTCGGCCGGTGTAGTGCACGCACGCGGTGAGTTGCTGCGGCTGCAGGGGAAGAGTCAAGCGCCGCGAGGGTAAGGGGACGCGCGCCCGCGATCACCCCCGGGCATCTGCCTTGGCGACGGATCCAGCCACGCTGGCAACCACTCCGTCTTCCTCCAGCCCCGCTCTCTGACGATCGAGGCACACCAGCGCTCACGCGCTTTCACCAAGCGGGCGACGCAGGAGCCCGCGCCCCGGGGTGGGTGGGAGCTAAGCGCCGTGTGAGCGACGAAGGAGCGAGCGTGGCGCCAGCGCGGGCGCAGTACTAGCCAAGCGACTCTGAGAAGGCACTCTGCGCATCCTCAGCAAAATGGCACGACACAGTCTGCCCCGACGCGATCTCCCGCAGCTCCGGCACATCAACCGAGCAGCGAGCCTCGGCCCGCAAACACCGGGTGTGGAACCGGCACCCAGAAGGCGGGCTGACCGGCGACGGCGGGTCCCCAGCAAGCACGATCCGCTTCCGCCCCTGCCGAGCCAACCCGGGCTCGGCAGACAACAGCGCCTGCGTATAAGGATGAGCCGGTACGTCGTACACCTCGTGGTGCTCACCCAGCTCGGCCACTCGGCCGAGGTACATCACCGCCACCCGATCCGACACATGCCGGACCACCGACAGGTCATGCGCCACGAAAATGATGCTGAGCCCCAACTCCCGCTGCAGCCGCATCAGCAGGTTCACCACCTGCGCCTGCACCGACAGGTCCAGCGCGGACACCGGCTCGTCGCACAGCAACACATCAGGATTCAGCGCAATGGCCCGCGCGATGCCGATCCGCTGACGCTGCCCGCCGGAGAACTGATGCGGGAACCGTGTCTCGTCCTCAGCGCGCAGACCGACAAGCTCCAGCAACTCCCGCACCCGGGTCCGGATATCCAGCCCCTTCGACACATCCGGATGCACCTCGAGCGGCTCGGCGACAATCTCACCGACCCGCATCCGCGGATTCAGACTCGAATACGGATCCTGGAAAACCACCTGCACATTGCGACGCCAGCGCCGCAGCTCCCGGCCACCCATCTTGCTGACATCCGCACCGCCGTACATCACGGACCCCGACGTCGGCTTCTCCAGCGCGGCCAGCAACCGCACCAGCGTCGACTTACCGCAGCCCGACTCACCGACGATCCCGAGCGATTCACCCTTTCGCAGCACCAGATCGACCCCGTCAACAGCCCTGACCACGGTCTTCTGACCGAACGAGAACGCCGGGCTGATGTCGTAGTGCTTCACCAATTCCGTTGCCCTCAGCAACACGTCACTCATCAGACCGCCTCCTGCGCGGGGATCGACGTACGGCGGATGCAGGCAGCGTCTCGCCCGGGCGCGACCGTCAGCAACGGCGGCACGAGTACGGCGCAGTCCTCGATCGCGTGCGGACAGCGGGTCCGGAACGCGCACCCCGACGGGATGGAGCGCAACGACGGCGGCGTACCGGGGATCGTCGGCAACTCCTGACCCTTCAGGTCGGCCGACGGCATCGAGCCCAACAGCCCTTCGGTATAAGGATGCACCGGATGCTCCAGCGCCGCGGCGGTAGCGGCCCTCTCGACCACGTGCCCGGCGTACATCACCACCACGTTGTCAGCCACGTCCGCGACCACCCCGAGGTCGTGAGTGATCAGCACGACACCCATGTCCCGCTCGGCCTGCAGCTCCTCGATCAACTCCAGGATCTGCGCCTGCACGGTCACATCCAGCGCAGTCGTCGGCTCATCGGCGATCAGTACGTCGGGATCCAACGCGAGCGCCATCGCCAGCATCACCCGCTGCCGCATCCCACCGGAGAACTCGTGCGGATAGTCGTGCACCCGCTTCGCCGCCGCCGGGATCCGCACCTGATCCAGCATCTCGGCCGCACGCTTCATCGCATCCGACTTCGACATGCCGCGATGCACCCGGTAGCACTCCGCGATCTGCTTGCCGACCGACTGCACCGGGTTCAACGCGGACAACGAGTCCTGGAAGACCATGGTGATCCGGTCGCCGACGATCTTGCGGCGTTCCTTCACCGTCATCGTGATCAGGTCCACCCCGCGGTACTCCGCGGTGCCGGACACGATCCGTCCCGGCGGCATCTCCAGGATCCCGGTCAGCGCCTGGGTCGAGACGCTCTTCCCCGATCCCGATTCCCCGAGAATCGCCAGCGTCTCACCGGCCCGGACCTGCCAGGACACCGAGTCGACGGCCCTCACCCGCCCGTGCGGGGTCTCGAACTCGACGCTGAGGTTGTCGACCTTCAGCAGTACCTCGCCAGTTTCGGTCATCTCAGCAACTTCGGGTCGAGGGCGTCGCGGATCGAGTCGCCGATGATCATGAACGAGATCGTCATCGTCGAGATGAACAACGCCGGCCAGATGAACAGGTGCGGGGTGTCCCGGTACGACGCGGCGACACCGAACTGCGAACCCCACGAGATCGACGGCGGCTGCAGCCCGACCCCGAGGAAGGTGAGCGCCGCCTCGAGCCCGACCATGCCGCCGATCCCCAGCGTCGTCATCGCCAGCAGCGGCGCCATCGCGTTCGGGAAGACGTGCTTGCGCAGGATCCGCAGCGGCGGTACGCCGACCGACCGCGCGGCCAGCACGAACTCGCGGTTGCGGATGGTGAACACCGTCGACCGCATCAGCCGCATCCCGCCCGGCCAGCCGATCACCAGGATGACGCCGACGATGATCCAGATGCTGCGGTTCGGCACCGAGTTGAGGATGACGATCAGGATCACGATGCCCGGTACGGCGAACAGCACGTCCGCGGTTCGCGAGATGATCGCGTCGACGGCGCCCGGGAAGTAGCCGGCCAGCAGGCCGAGTGAGCCCGCGAGCACGAAGATGCCGAAGCTCGCGACCAGGCTGACCAGCACCGACGGGCGAGCGCCGTACACGACGTTGGCGAAGTAGTCGCAGCCCTGGATGTCGAAGCCGAACGGATGTCCCGGTCCCCTGCCCTGCCGGGACTTGCCCAGCTCGCAGAACCGCGGATCGACCGAGGTGAACAGCTTCGGCACCGCCGCCATCGCGAAGAAGACGAGCAGCAGCAGGCTGCACACGACGAACTGCGGCTTGCGCAGCAGGGCTCGCAGCAGCTCCCGGTTCGACAGCGTCCGGCCGTCGGCGAGCTCCTGCGCCTCGGCGCCGACAACCGCCTGGATCTCAGACATTGCGCACCCGCGGATCGAACAGGCCGTACAGCACGTCGACGAGCAGGTTGATCACGATGAAGGAGACGAACGCCAGCGTTGACAAGAGCACCACGACACCGCCCTCCTTGAGCTTGATCGCCTGGAACATGAACTGGCCGAGGCCGGGCAGGTTGAAGATGCTCTCGGTGATGATCGCGCCACCGAACATGCCGGCCAGGTCGATCCCGATGAAGGTGATGATCGGCAGCATCGCGTTCGGCAGGATGTGCCGCCACAGCACCCGCTGCTCCCCCAGGCCCTTGGCCCGGGCCGTCTTCACGAAGTCGGCGTTCACCGTCTCCACGATCGACGTCCGCATCAACCGGGCCAGCCCGGCGAAGCCGAGCAACCCGATCACCAGCGCAGGCAGCAGATACGCGTGGGGGAAGCCTTCCCGTACGCCGGACACCGGGAACCACTTCAGCTCCACGCCGAACAGGTACTGCGCCGCGAAGTACGCCACCAGCCCCGGTACTGCGAGCAGCACCAACGTGACCAGCAGCAGCGACCGGTCCACGAGCCCGTTGCGCTTGAAGCCGGCGTAGATCCCGAACAGCAGTCCGAGCGTCCACTGAAACGCGTTCGCGAGCAGCGTGAGCTTGAGCGTCACCGGGATCCGTAGCCGCAACTGGTCGGCGATGTCCGCGCCGGCGAACGTCGTACCGAAGTTGCCGGTCAGGATGTCCTTCATCGACAGCAGGTACTGCACCAGGAACGGCTGATCCAGATGGAACTGGGCCCGCTTGGCCGCCAGCACGGCGGCCGGGATCGGCTTGTCACCGGCCAGTTCCCGCAGGGGGTCCCCAGGCATCGCGAAGACGAGCGCGAAGACCCCCAGCGTGACGATCAGGCCGATCGGCACCGCCGCCAACCCGCGGCGCAGGATGAACCGGGTCACTTGAAGGTGGAGTAGAGCGCCTGGACGCCGGTGTACTTCGATACCCGCGGCTCGATCTTGGCCGAGTGCAGGAAGGCGTTCTGCTTGGCGTACAAGGGGATCAGCGGCATGTCCGCCAGGGCGATGTCCTCGGCCTGCTGGTACAGCTTGATCGCGGCCTCCGGGTCCGACTGCGCGTCGCCCTGGGCGAGCACCTTGTCGAGCTCGGGGTTGTTGTAGCCGGAGAAGTTCGCGTCACCGGTCGACTTGAACATCGGCGTCAGGTAGTCCTCGATCGACGGGTAGTCGTGGCCCCAGCCGCTGAACCGCAGCCCGTCCAGCTTGCGGGTGTCGGCCAGCTCGGTGATCTCCGAGCCCTGCTTGCCGGTGTACTTCACCTCCAGGCCGAGGTTCTGCCGGAGCATGTTGCCGATCGCCTCGGCGAAGACCTGACCGGTCGCCGAGGTGGTGTTGTAGTTGATGTTGACCGCGCCGGAGAAACCGCCGGCCTCGGCCAGCAGCGCCTTGGCCTTGGTCACGTCGAAGTCGCAGACCTTGCAGGCGTCGGCGCGGTAGCCGTCGATGTCCGGCGAGATCAGGCCCTTGGACGGGGTGGCCAGACCGACCAGGTCCGACAGCGCCTTGCGGTCGATCGCCAGCGAGAACGCGTGCCGCAGCTTGGGGTTCTTGTAGCGCTGGTCCCAGGCGGGCATCGTCAGGTAGTTCGCGCCGGAGCTCTCACCGGTCACCCAGCCGTCGGGCGCGTCGGTCTTGAACGTCTTCACCTTGGTCGGCGGCACATCGACGAAGTCGACCGTGCCGGCCAGGAACTCGTTGTACGCCGTGTCCGCGTTCGGGATGTAGCGGTAGGTGATGGACGTCGCCTCGGGGGCGTTCGGGCCCTTGTAACCGTCCCACTTGGCCAGCTTGATGTCGCCGCCCGCGCTCCAGTCGCCGTCCAGCTTGAACGCGCCGTTGCCGATCGGCTTGCGCTTGTACGCGTCGGGGTTCTTCCGGACCTCCTCGGGCAGCGGCGCCAGACCGAGGTACTGCAGGGTCAGGCCAAACTGCGAGAAGGGCACCTTCAGCTTCACCGTGAAGGTGAGGTCGTCGACCAGCTTGAGGCCGCTCAGTGTCTTCACCGTGGTCGGCTTCGGGGTGGCGCCGTCCGGGGTCTCCGGGTTCAGCGCCTCGTACCCCTCCACCTTGGAGAAGAAGCCGTTGTTCTTCCACGCGGTGGAGCCCTGCGCGGTCAGGTTCCAGCTGTCGACGTAGTCCTTCGCGGTCAGCGGCTGACCGTTCTGGAACGTGTTGCCCGACTTCAGCTTCACCGTCCAGGTCTGGCTGGACTTGTCCGGCGTGACCGAGTCGGCCATCACGTTGACGGTCTTGCCACTGGTCGGGTCGGTCGCCACCAGCGGGGCGAACATCGCCTGCGCGACCTGGATCCCGGCGCTGCCGTTCTCGTTCAGCGGGTTGATGTACTCGAGCGGATCCGCGGCGATCGCGATCACCACGCTCTTGTCCCCACCGGCTCCCGAGCCGTTGCCGCTGCTCTTGCCATCACCACAGCTGCTGAGCACCAGGGCGAGACCGAGCGTCACCCCCAGAACACCAGTGACACGTCGCACGTCGAACCAACTTCCTCGGCGGAGCGCCGGTAGGCGGAATAGCCGCCATGTTTGCCGCTCCAAACTGCTCATGTCAACGTTGTCAGCGACAAACCCGAGGCAAGTAACAAACGCGTGACCTTACCGAGACCTCAGAGCACCCCCGGCACACCGAGCCTGCGCTGGTCAAGATCTGAGCCCAATTACCCCAAGTCATCAGACCTCACCACAGCCCATCACCGTGGGTAAGCTCATGTCATATGACTGCAGAACCGAACCACCACAACGCGACCATCCTGTGGATCGGTGGGCCGGCGGCGGCTGGGAAGACGACGGTTAGCCGGCTGCTGGCGGAGAAGTACGGGTTTCACTGGTACAGCGTTGACAGTCATGCTCGTGAGCACGAGGAGCGGGCGGCTGCGGCTGGGTTGCATGTGATGGGGACCGGTCCGGGTGACTTTGATCGGAAGCCGATGATCATGGACGACCTTCGGGCGCTCCCCGCGGGCACCTCGGTGGTTGTCGAGGGGGCCGCGATCACTCCCGGGATGGCTGGGGTGGCTGCCAATGCGGTGTGGTTGATGCCTTCGCGGGAGGAGCAGGTCGCCAGGCTGCAGCGTAGGCATCCCGAGGGTGGGATCGATGGTTATGTCTGGGGCTGGGGGTTGGTGCAGAGCCAGCTCGAGGGGACCGGCGCGAGTGTCATCGTGGTTGATGGTCAGAGCGTTGAGCAGACGCTGGAGGCGGTCGAGGGGCAGTTCAGCGCTGAGCTGGCTTGCTGAAATCGACGAAAGCCGCAGCCTGTAGGGGCTGCGGCTTCGTCGGTGGAGCTGGGTCAGACGGTGAAGACGGACTTGTCGTCGAAGGGGCCCATGACCGTGAGGGTCTGGTTGCCGGCGTAGAGCTCGGCGGCCAGTTCGGCGACGTCGTCGAGGGTGACCGCGTCGATCCGGGCCAGGATCTCGTCGACCGTCGGGAGTTCGCCGTAGACCAGTTCGGCCTTGGCGATCCGGGTCATCTTGGCGCCGGTGTCCTCCAGGCCCATCACCACCGAGCCGCGCATCTGGCCCTTGCCGCGGAGCAGTTCGTCCGGGGTGATGGTGCCGTTGGCAATGTTTGCCAGCTCGGCGCGCACCACCTCGAGCACCTCGGGCGCCTTCTTCGGCAGGCAGCCCGCGTAGACGCCGACCATGCCGGAGTCCGCGTACGCCGCGCCGAAGGTGAAGACCGAGTACGCCAGGCCGCGCTTCTCCCGCACTTCCTGGAACAACCGCGACGACATCCCGCCGCCGACGATGCCGTGCAGCACACCGGCGGTGTAGCGGCGCTCGTCGTTGCGCACCAGCCCGGGCATGCCGAGCACGAGATGCGCCTGCTCGACGTCGCGGTGGTGAACCTCCACTCCCCCGTACGTCGGAACGCGGCGCGCCGTCCCCCGGCGTACCGGTGACGGCGTTGCCTCGCCGGTGACCCAGTGCCGCTCGAACGCCTTGCGGACCAGGCGCAGTACGTCGGAATGCTCGACGTTACCGGCCACCGAGACGACGATGTTCTCCGGCAGGTAGCGGCGTCTGTACCAACCGCGGACCTGGCGAGGCGTCAGGCCGGCCACCGACTCCGGCGTACCGGTGATCGAGCGGCCGAGTGGCGTCTCACCCCACAGTTGCTCGGCGAACAGATCGTGGATGTGGTCCGACGTCTCGTCGGCGTGCATCGCGATCTCTTCGTCGATCACGTCCCGTTCGCTCTCGATGTCCTCCTCGGTCAGCGTCGCCGAGGTGATCATGTCGCAGATCACGTCGACGGCCAGCGGAAGGTCGGAGTCGAGCACCCGGGCGTAGTAGCAGGTGTACTCCTTGCCGGTGAACGCGTTCATCTCGCCACCGACGGCGTCCAGGGACGCCGAGATCTCCAGTGCGTCGCGGCGCTCGGTGCCCTTGAACAGCAGGTGTTCGAGGAAGTGCGTCGCGCCGGACAGGTGGACCGGCTCGTCGCGGGAACCGACGCCGACCCACACGCCGAAAGTGACCGAGCGGAAGCCCGGTACGGACTGGGAAAGCACGCGGAGCCCGGAGGGCAGGACGGTCCGTTTGACCGGACCGCCTGCCTCCGAGCTCAGCAGCGTGCTGGTGATGGCACGTGTCACTCGGCGGGAGCGACCTCTGCGTCATCAGCCTTGGCTGCATCGTCAGAAGCAGCAGCAGCGTTGTCCTCGTCCAGAACCGGGATCAGCGACAGCTTGCCGCGGTCGTCGATCTCGGCGATCTCGACCTGGAGCTTCTGTCCGACGGACAGCAGGTCCTCGACTGCCTCGACCCGCTTGCCACCGGCCAGGCCGCGCAGCTTGGAGATGTGCAGCAGACCGTCCTTGCCCGGGAGCAGGGAGATGAACGCGCCGAAGTTGGTCGTCTTGACGACCGTTCCCAGGTAGCGCTCGCCCTTCTCCGGCATGGTCGGGTTGGCGATCGCGTTGATCATCGCGCGCGCCGCGTCGGCCGAGGGGCCGTCCGTCGCACCGATGTACACCGTGCCGTCGTCCTCGATGGAGATGTCGGCACCGGTCTCGTCGGTGATCTGGTTGATCATCTTGCCCTTCGGGCCGATGACCTCGCCGATCTTGTCGACCGGGACCTTCACCGAGATGACCCGCGGCGCGAACTCGCTCATCTCACCCGGGGCGTCGATGGCCTTGGCCATCACGTCGAGGATGGTCAGGCGGGCTTCCTTGGCCTGGGTCAGCGCGCCGGCCAGCACGCTGGCCGGGATGCCGTCGAGCTTCGTGTCCAGCTGGAGGGCCGTGACGAAGTCCTTGGTGCCGGCGACCTTGAAGTCCATGTCGCCGAACGCGTCCTCGGCGCCGAGGATGTCGGTCAGCGCGACGTACTCGAGCTTGCCGTCGACCTCACCGGAGATGAGGCCCATCGCGATACCGGCGACGGGCGCCTTCAGCGGCACACCGGCGGAGAGCAGGGACAGCGTCGAGGCGCAGACCGAGCCCATCGAGGTGGAGCCGTTGGAGCCGAGCGCCTCGGAGACCTGACGCAGCGCGTACGGGAAGTCCTCGCGCGACGGCAGCACCGGCACGAGGGCGCGCTCGGCGAGGGCGCCGTGGCCGATCTCGCGACGCTTCGGCGAACCGACCCGGCCGGTCTCACCGGTCGAGTACGGCGGGAAGTTGTAGTTGTGCATGTAGCGCTTGCGCGTCTCCGGAGAGAGCGTGTCGAGCTGCTGCTCCATCCGGAGCATGTTCAGCGTGGTGACACCCATGATCTGGGTCTCGCCGCGCTCGAAGATCGCGGAGCCGTGCACTCGCGGCAGCACCTTGACCTGCGCCTTGAGCGGACGGATGTCGGCCAGACCGCGGCCGTCCATCCGGACCTTCTCGGTCAGCACCCGGTTGCGGACGAGCTTCTTGGTGAGCGAGCGGAAGGCTGCGGACAGCTCCTTCTCACGCCCTTCGAAGGACTCGGCCAGCTTGGCGACCACGGCGGCCTTGACGGCGTCGGTGGCGTCGTCGCGGTCGTGCTTGCCGGTGATCGTGAGGGCCTGGGTCAGCTCCTCGGTGGCAGCGGACTCGATCGCGGCGAACGCGTCGTCCTGGTAGTCCGGGAACAACGGGAACTCGCCGGTCGGCTTGGACGCCTTGGCGGCCAGCTCGGACTGCGCGTCGACCAGGGTCTTGATGAAGCCCTTGGCGGCCTCCAGGCCCTCGGCGACGACCTCTTCGGTCGGCGCCTGCTTGCCAGCGGCAACCATGTCGAAGGTGCCCGCGGTGGACTCGGCCTCGACCATCATGATGGCGACGTCACCGGCGTCGGTGACCCGGCCGGCGACGACCATGTCGAAGACGGCGGTGGCGATCTCGGTGTGGGTCGGGAACGCGACCCACTGGCCGTCGATCAGCGCGACGCGGACGGCGCCGAGCGGGCCGGAGAACGGCAGGCCGGCGATCTGGGTGGACATCGACGCGGCGTTGATCGCCAGGACGTCGTACAGCTTGTCCGGGTTGAGCGCCAGGACCGTGATGACGACCTGGATCTCGTTGCGCAGGCCGGAGACGAACGACGGCCGCAGCGGGCGGTCGATCAGCCGGCAGGTCAGGATGGCCTCCTCGGAGGGACGGCCTTCGCGACGGAAGAACGACCCCGGGATCCGGCCGGCGGCGTACATCCGCTCCTCGACGTCCACCGTCAACGGGAAGAAGTCGAACTGGTCCTTGGGCTTCTTGCTGGCCGTGGTGGCCGAGAGCACCATCGTGTCGCCGTCGAGGTAGGCGGCGGCGGAGCCGGCGGCCTGCTGGGCCAGACGGCCCGTCTCGAAGCGGATGGTGCGGGTGCCGAAGCTGCCGTTGTCGATGACGGCTTCAGCGAACTCTGCGCCCTCCATGGGCGCGTTTGTGGATCCCGACACGGGATACCCCTCTCTCACTTGAGACGACTGTGAGGCGCGAGCTCCGGGGGTGCCGGTCTTCGATCGAGGCCCGCGGGTGGAGCGCTGTCGCGCTGTCCCGAAAGCCACTACCGAGGACCGGTCGTCGGCCGGTACGCGAATCGCGTCGTCTCGTTGTCGTTGATTATTCAGTTGTGCCGTACCTGGGGCCGTATGCCCCGGGCACAGATACGCGAGAAGCGGCCACCGGAATGCGGTGGCCGCTTCTCACGACGTCATCGACGGAGGCCGAGCCGCTCGATCAGGGACCGGTAGCGGTTGATGTCCTTCTTCGACAGGTAGTTCAGCAGCCGGCGGCGCTGGCCGACCAGGAGGAGCAGACCACGACGGCTGTGGTGGTCGTGCTTGTGCTCCTTCAGGTGCTCGGTCAGGTCAGCGATGCGGTGCGTCAGGAGCGCGACCTGGACCTCGGGGGAACCGGTGTCGCCCTCGGTCAGGGCGTACTCGCCGATGATCTTCTTCTTCGCCTCAGGATTGGCTGACGACACGTAATGATCCTCTCGATGTCCGTTGCGCGGCGCACCGGGGCTTATGTCACCCGGGCACTCTCGATCCGCGGCCGTTCAGACGGCAGCGCCCACGGTACCAGTCCGTGGACGCGTCACCCTAATTCTGGGTAAGGATTCGGCGTGCCCCGTCGACGTCCAGCTTCATCTGGACCAGCAGGTCGTCAATGGTGTCGAACCGGATCTGGGTACCGCGGAGCCGGCTGACGAAATCGACCGCGATCCGGGCGCCGTACAGCTCCAGGTCGTCGCGGTCCAGCACGTACGACTCCACCCGGCGGTCGACGCCGTCGAAGGTGGGGTTGCTGCCGACGCTGATCGCGGCCGGCAGCGGTTCGGCGTACTGCGGAGCGCCGGGTGCGGCTTCGAGGACGGTCAGCCAACCGGCGTACACGCCGTCCAGCGGGACCGCTGCACCCGGTACGGCGGGGATGTTCGCCGTCGGGTAACCCATCTCGCGTCCGCGCTTGTCGCCCTCGATGACGACTCCCGTGACCCGGAGCGGCCGCCCGAGCGCCTCGGCGGCGCCCTCGACGTCGCCGCTGGCGATCAGCTCCCGGATGTACGTCGACGACCACGGCTGCGCGTCGCCGGCCAGGGTCAGCCCCTCGACCTGGAACCCGGCCGTCGCACCGGCGGCGACCAGCGTGTCGACGTGCCCGGCGGCCTTGTGGCCGAAGCGGAAGTTCTCCCCCACCACGACCGCCTTGGCGTGCAACGTGCCGACCAGGACCCGCTCGATGAACTCCTCCGGCGACCAGGACGCGACGTCCTGGTCGAACGGCAGGATCAGCACCGCGTCCGCGCCGGCCGCGCCGAGCAGCTCGGCGCGCTGACTGGGCTCGCTGATCATCGCAGGGGCGTGCCCTGGCCGCAGTACCGACATCGGGTGCGGGTTGAACGTCATCGCGACCACCGGCAGGCCACCCAGTTCAGCGGCCCGCGCCCTGGCGTGCCGCAGTACCTCCTGGTGACCGCGGTGCACGCCGTCGAAGTTGCCGATGGTGACGACCGACGGCCCGTACTCCGGGTCCACCTCGCCCAAACCGTGCCAGACATGCATACGAGAAGGATTCCACGTGCGCCGCGGCGATCGTGCAACAGGTCCCTTGGTCACCCCTTGTAATCGGGTAGTGACTCAACCTAGGGTAGGCCCGCACTCTTTCGCACCCTCGGAGGTCCCGTGAAAGTTCAGCGCCTGGTCGCCGCCTGCACCTCGGTGGCACTTGTCGGTTTGATGTCCGTCACGAGCACCGCTCAGGCTGCCGCCCCGGCCTTCGCGCCAGTCACCTTCTCCCGGTACGTCGCCCTCGGCGACTCCTACACGTCGGCGCCGCTGGTGCCGCTGCCCGAGCTGTTGTCGCTCGGGTGTCTGCGCTCGATCAACAGCTACCCCAAGCAGCTGGCCGCGCAACTCCACGTCTCGTCGTTCGTCGACGCCAGCTGTGGCGGCGCGGACACCACCCACATGACCCAGCCGCAGAGCACCACGCTCGGGACCGCGCTCCCGCAGTTCCACGCGCTGCGGTCCGACACCGACCTGGTCACCGTGGGGATAGGTGGCAACGATTTCGGAGTCTTCGGCTCGATCGTCGGCACCTGCCCCGGACTGCGGGCCGGCGACCCGGCCGGCGCGCCGTGCAAGGAGCACTTCACGGTCGGCGGCAAGGACACCCTGGCTGCCAAGCTGGTGCAGACCCAGGCGCGGATCACCGAAGTGGTCAACGGCATCAAGCAACGGTCGCCGAAGGCGAAGATCGTGCTGGTCGGCTATCCGAAGATCGCACCGGAGAAGGGCTTCTGCCCTGGCATCCTGCCGTTCGCGGACGGTGACTACGCCTACCTGTACTCGATCGAGCAGAAGCTCAACCAAGCGGTCGAGAACGCGGCCAAGGCGGGTGGGGCGGTCTATGTGGACACCTTCGGCCCGTCGACCGGGCACGACGCCTGCGCTCCGGACGGCGAGGCGTGGATCCAGGGCAAGGACATCAACCTGCTGCGGGCGGCCAACTACCACCCGCGGTACGAGGGACAAGCTGGAGTCGCGTCCCTCACCTACAAGAAGCTGACCGGCAAACCGGCGACGGTGACCCCGGCAGAGCAGGCTCAGTGGGCCGTCGAGGCTCGCGAACTCAGCCGCAAGGCTGCCAAGACCACATCCAACCCGGCCACTCAGGCCTACCTGGACCGCCTACGGACCGGCGCGCAACGCTGACCCTTTCCAATCCGTACGGCGGACACCGGGCCGGATCCTCTCCACGCAAGGGGGTCTGGTCCGGTGTTTTTTCGCCGGGACTCAGACGAGCGCAGTCGTCAAGCTGGTCAGCGCTTGGCCGAGCGGCAGGTTCACCCGCACAGCGGCGTACGGGTCGCCCCGCGTCAGCCCTTGGTTGATGATCAGCACCGGCTTGCCCGCCTTCGCGGCGTACCGGACGAACCGGAAACCGGACATCACCGTCAACGACGACCCCAGCACCAGCACGGCCCGAGCGTCGTCGATCAGCCGATAGCAGCGCTCGACCCGCGGCTTCGGCACGTTCTCGCCGAAGAAGACGACATCCGGCTTGAGCAGTGGCGATCCGCAGTTCGCACACGCGACCAGGTGGAACTCCTTGACCACCTCCTCGGGCAGCTCGACATCGCCGTCCGGGTTGATCCGCGTCGCCTCGCCCTCGAAAGCCGGGTTGGCCTCGCGGAAGCGCCGGTCGAGCTCTTCCCGCGGAGTCGTCTGCCTGCAGTCCAGGCAGATCACGCGGTCGAGATTCCCGTGCAGCTCGATGACGTCGCGCGCACCGGCCGCGCCGTGCAACCCGTCGACGTTCTGGGTGATGACCCCATCGACGTACCCACGAGCCTGCAGCGCTGCGACCGCGCGATGCCCGGCGTTCGGGTCGGCCCGGGCGATCGTCCGCCAGCCGAGGTGGCTGCGCGCCCAATACCGCTGCCGCCCCGCCTCGCTCCCCACGAAGTCGCCGTACGTCATCGGGGTGTGGGTCCGCAGACTGCCCGTCTCCCCGCGATAGTCAGGGATCCCCGACTCGGTCGAGATCCCGGCGCCGCTGAGCACCACCACTCCCCCGTCGCGAACCACGTCGACCACGGGCGCGACATCCGTCGTACCGGGGGCGAGGGAGAGCACATCTGGCCCAGGAGACCAGGAAAGCGTGGGACGGGAACGCACCTGTCCAGAGTACTGGGCGGCGCGTAGTACCAGCTGCGTTCGAGCGCCGAGACGGGGGCGCTGGGGCGCGGGCCGGCGGATAGGGTTCGGGGACTGTCTCGCCTAGGTGGAAGTTGCATGTTCGACCGGCCTGAGTCTGCGTTGCGCATTGTCGTCCGGTCGCGGTTCTACCGTTCGGCCTTCTTGTCGTTGCTGATCGCCGGGATCGGGACGTCGGCCGCGACACCGCAGCTGACCTTGTTCCTGGTGAAGGAGCTCGGTACTCCGCTCCCCGTGGCCGGCCTGTACTACGTCACGAACCTGGCTGCTCCGATCGCCGGGTTCCTGCTCGGCAGGTTGTCGGATCGAAGCCCCGAGCGGATGTTCTGGTTTCGCCTGTGCGCTGTGATCGGCACGCTCGGCTGGCTCGCCATGGCACTCGCGAACTCGGTCTGGCTTCCCTTCGTCATCAGTGCGGTGGCGTTGAGTATCGGCGGCGGCGCGATGGCGCAGCTGTTCGCCGCCTGTCGCGATGACCTGAGTCGGCATCCGACGAAGGCCGACAACCGGGTGGTCGCGGCGATCCGGATGGCCTTCACGGTCGGCTGGATGCTCGGCCCCGTCCTGGGCAGCTGGTTCGGCGGTGTCTTCGGGCTGCGCGCGCTTCTCGTCGCGACAGCGGTCTGCGTCTTCGCGCAGATGATCCCGTTCGGCCGCCAGCGGATCGAGCGGTACGACGACCTGACGCTCGCGCCGCGTCCCGCGAACCGGCGGCAGATCGACCACATGATGCCGCTGCTGATCTTCACCGCGGTCTGCGTACTGGCGATGACCGGCGACACGATCAAGTTCGGCTACCTGCCCATCTACATGGCCGACGAGCTGCACATCTCCGACTCGCTGCGCGGCGCGGTGATCGGGATCCAGCCGCTCCTCGAGCTGCTGATGCTTCCCTTGGTGGCGCGGCTGGCCGACCGGTTCGGCGCCATGCCGGTGATGACCGGCGGCGCCGTACTCGGCCTGGCCGGAAACCTCGCCTACGCAACCAGTACGTCGGTCGGCACCCTCTTCCTCGGCCAAGCGCTGACAGCCGGCCTCTGGGCCTGCGTCGGGGCACTCGGCGTCTCGATCGCCCAGCAGCTGTACCCCGAGGGCGTCGGCACGGCATCGGGCGTCTTCCTCAGCGCCATCCCCGTCAGCTCAGCCATCGGCGGCGCGATCGGCGGACTCGGTGTAGCGGCCATCGGCCTCCCCCAGGTCTTCTTCATCCCGGCCGCGCTCACCGCCCTCGCCACGGTCGCCTTCGTCGTGCTCAGCGTCCGGACCAAGCGCCTGATCCACTAGCTGGTTGAGGGTCAGCGGTTGGTCACGTCGGTCAGGGCTTGGTCGAGGATCTCGACTCCGAGGGTGAGTTCCTCCTCGGTGGCGGTCAGCGGTGGTGCGATCCGGAAGACGCCGCCCATGCCGGGGAGCTGGACGATGTTCATGTGCAGGTCGAGTTCGAGGCAGCGCTCGGTGACCCGGGCGCCGACCTCGTCGGCCTTCTCGCCGATCAGTTCGAGGCCGACCAGTAGCCCGCGGCCGCGGATGTCGCCGACGACGGAGTGCTTGTCAGCCAGGCCGTCGAGTCCTTGGCGGAGGAACGCGCCCAGCTTGGCCGACCGCTCGTCGAGCCGCTCGCGGGTCAGGACATCAAGGACCGTGTTGCCGACAGCGGCGACCAGCGGATCCGAGACGTGGGTGGTGAAGAAGAGGTAGCCGCGCTCGTGGGCCGCCGCCTCGATCTCGGCGCTGGTGATCACGGCGGAGAGCGGGAGACCTGCGCCGAGCGTCTTGGAGAGGGTGAGGATGTCCGGTACGACGCCGTCGCGCTCGAACGCGTACCAGGTCCCGGTGCGGCAGAGCCCGGTCTGGGCCTCGTCGAGGATCAGCAGCATCCCGCGCTCGCGGCACTTCTGCTGCAGTGCTTGCAGGTAGCCGACCGGCGGTTCGAGGATGCCGCCGGAGCTCAGGATCGGTTCGACGATGCACGCGGCCAGGCTGCCGACCGACTGGGCATCGATCAGGTCGAAGCCGAAGTCCAACTGCTTGCGCCAGTCGAGCTGGCCGTCCTCCGTGGTGAAGTCCGGGCGGTAGGTGTTGGGCGCCGGGATGGCGAAGTTGCCCGGCGAGGCGGGCCCGTACCCCTTCCGCCCAGCGCTGTAGGTCGCATTGGCGGCGGCCTGGGTCATGCCGTGCCAGGACCGCGCGAACGAGACGATCTCGTGCTTACCGGTGACCAGCTTCGCCATCCGGATCGCCGCCTCGTTCGACTCGGCGCCGGTGGTCAGCAGCATGACCTTGTCCAGCGGGTCAGGCAGCGTCTCGGCGAGCCTGCGCGCCAGGTCGACCACCGGGCGACTCAGCATCCCGCTGAACAGGTGATCGAGAGTGCCGATCTGGCGCTGCACGGTGGCGGCGATCTCGGGATGCGAGTGGCCGAGGATCGCGCTCATCTGTCCGGAGGTGAAGTCGAGGATCCGGCGACCGTCCTCGGTGTACAGGAAGCTCCCCGCCGCGCGGTCGATGATGGCAGGACTGAACGTGCCCGGTCCCGCGTAGCGAATCAGATGGCGGTCGATATCGCTCCAGATCGTCATGGTCCCGACGCTATTTGCTGCCCGACCATCGCGTCCAGCACACGTTTCCGCACTTGCTGTTCGGCAAACCCGCACAACAATGAGGGTATGACGCTCAACCCCTGGCGACTCCGGTTGCTGAACAAGCTCGAGGCACACGGCACGATCCGCGCCGTCGCCACAGCCCTCGACCTGAGCCCATCGAGCGTCTCCCAGCAGCTCGCTCTGCTCGAGACCGAGACCCGGACCAAGCTGCTGGAGCGGACCGGGCGGCGGGTTCGGCTCACTCCCGCCGGGCTGATCCTGGCTCGCCGGGCGGCGGCGATCCTGGATCACATGGACGCCGTCGAGGCCGAGTTGCGGAGCTTCGGCACGGAACCGGCCGGGCTGGTGCGGCTCGGGGCGTTCCAGAGCGCGATCCACACCTTGGTGACTCCCGCAGTACTCCGGCTCGCTCGGACCTACCCTCATCTCGAGCTCCAGGTGCTGGAACTGGAGCCGCACGAGAGTCTGCCCGCGTTGCGGAGCGGCGATGTGGACCTGGTGATCACCACCACGGACTTCGTCGAGGAACCGCTCGGCCCTGATCTGGACCTCGTGCCGTTGACCACCGATCTGATCGTGCTACTCGTCCCGCCCGGTCACCCGACCGTCGGCCTGGGGCCGGCCGACCTGGCGGCGTACGCGGACGAGCCGTGGGCCTTCGACCGGTCGGGGTCCTACATGTCCAACCTGACCACGCGTCTTTGCCGCCAAGCCGGCTTCGAGCCGAAGGTGGTCGGGCGCTTCAGCAACTACTCGACGCTGCTGCGACACGTCGAGGCAGGGTTGTCGGTCGCGATGCTGCCCAGCCTTGCGGTGGATCCGCGGTACGAGGTCGCGACCCGGCCTCTCGTCGTACCGGTGCCTCGCGCGATCACTGCCGCAGTACGGCGGGGTGCGGCGCCTCGGCCGGCCGTGTTGGCGGTCCTTGATGCGCTCTCGTGAGCTGCCCGGGCTGGCTCTCAATCACGCAGCCCGACCACGTCATGCCGCCAGAACGTCTCGGCGTATACCAGCGTCCCGGTCATCCAAGGCTCGTACGCCGGCAGCTTGATCGCCTGGAACGCCACCTCCGGGATCCGCAACGACGGCCTCCGGAACTCCAGCGCAGCACCAGCGACGAACCCAAGACGCGAGTAGTAGCCCGGATCCCCCTCCAGGAAGACCACCGGAACAGCCTGCTCGGCGAGGATCTCCAACCCGCGTCGGACCAGGGCTGAGCCGATGCCGCGCCGATGGAACTCGGGCAGCACACCCAGCGGACTGAGGACCTGCACGTCCACTAGCCGCCGCGGCGCGTCGAGAAGACTGCGAGTGAACATGGCGTGGCCGACGATCTGCCCGTCCTGCTCGGCGACCAACGACAGGCCGCCCTCGGGCGCGATGGTGTGCCGCAGGGTGTCGACCAGGTCGGCCACGACCACGCCATGGCCGGCGCCGAACGCCTGCAGGTGAACGTCCCGCACAGCCGGTTGGTCGCTCGGCAGCTCTTCGCGAAGATCCATGCCCGGAGGGTAAAGGCCGCCCGGGCAGCGCGCACACGATTTACCAACCGGCCGGACTCCAACCTCATCAGATCCGGTGACGACCAAACCATCACCCTGCGACAAAGGTGGATGCCAACCGCAGTACGACCGATGATCAACCAGCGAAGGACTCCCCATGATCAGCGTTTTCCAGAGCGTGACCCTCGACGGCGTGATGCAGGGGCTGGGCCGTCCCGACGAGGACACCCGCGACGGCTTCGCTCACGGCGGCTGGGGCAACGGCTACCACGACGAGGTGTCGATGCAGGTCGCCGGCGAGGGAATGTCCGGTACAGCGGCGCTGCTGTTCGGACGTCGTACGTACGACGACATGCTCGGCTTCTGGACGACCACCCCGGACCCGAACCCGTTCACCGACGTACTGACCAACACCCAGAAGTACGTCGTATCGCGCTCCGCCGCCACCGAACTCGCCTACCCGAACTCCACCCTGCTGGCAGGCGACGCAGTCGAGACCGTCAAGACGCTCACCAAGGAGCTCGACGGCGACCTGACCGTCCTGGGCTCCGGCGAACTGGTCCGCTCGCTGCACCTGGCGGGACTCGTCGACAGGTACATCCTGCAGATCCACCCGATCGTGCTGGGCTCAGGCACCAAACTCTTCGGCGACGGAGACCGGGTGAACGTGATCCTCGAGCGCACGATCCCAACCACCACCGGCGTGATCATCGCCCAGTACTCCGTCGCCCACTGAGCCAGTCGTCTGCAAGACTCGCGCGTATGCCTGATGTGCTCAGCCTGCTGGCAGACCAGGCATACGCGTGGGACGACCACGACTCGTTGCCACTCGACGACCGGTACCGCGAGCGGCATCTCCCGCTGCTCACCGACCGCCCTCGCGGTCCACTCGGCCCGGACCCTGGCCCAGGTGAGTTCTGGCCTCCCGCCCGCTCGCTGGTCATCCCGCTACCCGATCCGCGACCCGAGCCGTTCTTGTCCGCCCTGGCCGACTCCAGCGTCGCTCCCCTGGTCTGGTGGCGCGGACTCGACCTCAGAGCCGACCGGCTCCACGCCACCCTCGTCCACGGCTCCGACCAACCGCGAGACCTCGACGCACCGATCGATCTCCTCATCCGCGGGCCGTGGGTCGGGCAGTACAACACCGGCCGGATCTACCTCCCGGTCGAGCCCGCCGACGACCGAGCCATGCCCGCACTAGCTGCCGAACGGCCCTTGCTGGCTGGGTATCTCCAGCTGACAGCCGACGTCACCGGCGATGCGTACCTCGAACTCCGCGAACTGGTAGCGACCTTCCAACCGCTGCGGATCCCGGTACGAGTCCCGAGGCTCCAAGTGCTGGAGACGATGGACGATCTGGCACTGAGATCCCGAGTCATCTAACCTCCCAACACCCGCGCATCGCGATGTTCAGTCACGGCTTGAGCAACAGGCGGGTGCACACGGTGGTCACTGCCTCGGCCAGTCCGGTCGCTCTCAGCTGAGGCGTCCGGGCCACGTCATTGGCGATCGACAGGGCCGCCTGGACCCGGATCCGCGCCGCCACCGGGTCCGCCGAAGGGTGCACCTCCAGGAAGAGCTGGACCCACTCGCTCACATAGTCGTACTGCGCCTGCCGGGACGCGCGTCGCTGGGCCTCCGGCAAATGATCCAGTTCGGTGATCATCAGCCCCACCACGCCGTCGTACTGCAAGGTGAAACCGGCATACGACCCCGCCAGCCGGCGGAGCGCGTCGGCCGGGTCCACAGCGCTGGAGTAGATCGCCGACAGATTCAGGAAAAGAGCCGCGGCGCCACGCTCGAGCGCGGTGGTGAGCAGGTCCCGCTTGGTCGGGAAGTGGTTGTAGATGCTGTTGCCGGCGATCCCGACCGCCGCGCCGATATCCTCGATGCCGACGCTGCTGTAGCCCTGCTCGGCGAACATCTGGATCGCCTGCGTCAGCAGCGCCTCTCGCCGCGAGCGGGGAGTCAGCCCCGGGCCTCGCGGTGCGGGTGACGCGCCGAAGTCGTCCGCGATGGGAGTGTCCAGCACCGTCTCGAAGAGCTCCCGCAACAACTCCTCGTACTGCGGACGCGGAAGCTCGAGCCGATGGAACGAGTTGCTGCTGAGCACCGACACCATCGCCCAGCCGATCAGCACCGTGGCCTGCTGGGACAGCTCGGGCCGGGCGATGCGCACCTGCTCGACCACGAGCCGGCCGGTCGCGCGGATCTCGTCGCGGATCTGCGCGTGGTTCTCCTCGGACAGTTGCCGGGCCTCACGCTGCCACAGCACCCCGAGCTGACGGTGATCCATGGTCAGCTGCGCCAGCTGGGTCAGCGCCGTCTCGCGGTCGCGCAGGTCAAGGGTCTCCAGCCCCTCCCGGACCGGCACCAGACCGTCCTGGATCACCTCGAACAGCAGGTCCTGTTTCCCGGAGAAGTGCCGGTACAGCGCGGACGGACCGATCGAGACCGCCTCGGCGATGTCGCTCATGCCGATCTGGTCGAAGCCGCGCCGGAAGAACAGATCGGTGGCGGCGGCAACGATCAGCGCCCGCCGGTTGCGCGGCCGCGTCCCGCGCGGTGGAGCGTACGACGCCGCGCTGTCCAGCGTCATGGTCCGTACTCCCTCTGCTCGCACGTCGATCGATTCAGCTTAGATCAAGGTCCCGGCCGACGATCTCCTTCATGATCTCCGTCGAGCCCGCGTAGATCCGGGCCGCCCTCGCATCCGCCCAAGCCCGGGCGATCGGGTACTCGATCATGTAGCCGTAACCGCCATGCAGCTGCAGACACTTGTCGGTGACCCGGCCGAGCAGCTCGGTGGTCCACCACTTCGCCTTCGCCGCGTCCACCCCGGTCAGCTCACCGGCGTTCAGCTCCTCGATGCACCGATCGACGAACTGCTGCGCGATGTCGATCTCGGTGGCCGCCTCGGCCAGTACGAACCGGGTGTTCTGCAGCGCACCGATCGGCTTGCCGAACGCCTTGCGCTCGCGCACATAGTTGATCGTCCAGTCGAGCGCGGCCGCCGCCTGCGCCACCGCGGCGACCGCGCAGGAAACCCGTTCCTGCGCAAGGTTGCGGGTCAGCCCGAAGAACCCCTCCCCCTCGGCACCGAGCAGATTGGCGGCCGGCACCCTGGCCCCGGCGAACCCCAACTCGGCGGTGTCCTGCGCATGCAGACCGATCTTCTCCAGTCGCCTGCCGCGCTCGAAACCCGGAGTACCGCGCTCCACCACGATCAGGCTGATGCCCTGATGCCGGTGCTCACCAGTGCGGACCGCGACGATCACCAGATCCGCGTTCACCCCGTTGGTGATGAACGTCTTCGCCCCGTCCAGCACATAGCTGTCACCGTCGCGCACGGCTCGCGTCCTGATCCCCGACAGATCTGACCCGGTCCCGGGTTCGGTCATCGCGATCGCGGTGATCAGCTCCCCCGAAGCAATCCCCGGCAACCACCGCGCCCGCTGCTCGGCATTCGCGAACTCCAGGAAGTACGGCAGGCAGATATCCGCCTGCAGCGCGGGACCGAGCGTCGCCGGCGACACCGCGAGCCGCGCGGACTCCTCCTGCAGTACGGCGTTGAACCGGAAATCGCGAACCCCCGCACCACCGAACTCCTCCGGTACTGCGAAGCCGAGCACGCCCAACTCCCCGAGTTCGGCGAACAACGAGCGCGGCACGATCCCGTCGAGCTCCCACTGCGCGTAGTTCGGTACGACGGCCTTCTCCAGATAGCCGCCGATGCTCTTGCGATAGGCCTCGTGCTCAGCCTCGTACAGCCGGCGTTTCATATCATGAACCCGCCGCCACAGACCAAGGTCTGCGCGCTGACGTAGTCGGATTCCGGGATGCACAGCAGGTAGACGGCGCCGGCCGCCTCCTCCGCCGTACCGGCTCGCCCGAGCGGGATCATCCGCTCCATCGTGGACAGCAGCTCGGGATTGACGCCGACCTTGATCTCCTGGCCCGCCACGTCGATCGTGCCGTCACCATCAGCCGGTACTTCGGTCAGCCGGGTCTTGATCATCCCGAACGCGACCGTGTTGACGGTGACGTTGTAGCGGCCCCACTCCTTCGCCAGCGTCTTGGTCAGCCCGGTGATGCCGGCCTTCGCGGCGGCGTAGTTGGCCTGCCCGGCGTTGCCGCCCAAGCCGGCGACGGACGAGATGTTGACGACCTTCCGGCACGGCACCGGTTGACCGGCGGCGACAGCCTGCTTGACCGCGGCCGAGATCACCGGCTGGGCGGCGCGCAGGATCCGGAACGGCGCCTTCAGGTGGACGTCGAGGATGGCGTCCCACTGGTCGTCGGTCATCTTCTGGATGACGGTGTCCCAGGTGTAGCCCGCGTTGTTGACGATGATGTCCAGCCCGCCGAAGTTCTGCACCGCCGCCTGGACGAACCGCTCCGCGAAACCGTCCTCGGTGACGCTGCCGACACAGGCGACTGCCTGGCCGCCGGCTGCCTGGATGTCGGCGACCGTCTCCTTCGCCGGGGTGTCGTCCAGATCGTTGACCACCACCGCGGCCCCGTCGGCGGCGAGTTTCAGTGCGATCTCCCGCCCGATACCGCGCCCGGAACCGGAGACGATCGCGACCTTGCCGGCCAGTTTTCCCATGGTGTCAGTGCCTTTCCGAGAGGTTGATGACGGCTTCGCCGGTGAGCGTCACGGTGCCGTCCGCGAGCGTGACCGTGAGCTCGACCGTGGCCAGGTCATTGTCGATGGCAACGACCTTGCCGGTGCAGGTCGGCTGACCGTGCACCGGCGTGATCGCGACGAACCGGACCCGGTACGACCGGATCGCCGACTGCGGCACCCAGCCGGTCAGCAGCCGGCCGAGGTACGCCATCGAGAGCATGCCCTGGGCGAACACATCGTCCAGCCCGGCGGACCGGGCCACGTCGAGATCGAGATGGATCGGGTTGTGGTCACCCGACGCGCCCGCGAACAGCGCCAGCGTCGTCCGGGAGATCGGCTCGACCGTGAGCGGCGGCAACGTAGTACCGACTGCGGTCATGACTGCACCTCCAGGTGACGCACGACCACCACAGCCGTGGCCTCGGCGACCAGAGCGCCGTCGCGGGTGATGTCGGTCTGCTTCACCACGAACTCCAGCGCACCACCCTTCTTGCTGTACGCGTCGACGATCCGCGGTTGCAGCGTCAGGGTGTCGCCGGCGTAGGCGATCGAGTGATACGTGAACGACTGCTCGCCGTGCAGCACCGTGCGCAGGTCGACCCCGAGCTCGGCGAGATAGCCGAACGGGTGCGGGCCGTCCAGTTCGAGGCTGAAGAAGAAGCTCGGCGGTACCGGCAGGTCACGATGCCCGGCCTGCTTGGCCGCGTCGAGGTCGGAGTACGCCGGATCCGTCTCGCCGATCGCCGCGGCGAAGAAGCGCAGCCGGCCCCGCTCCACGTCGACCGTGAACGGTGCGAGTTCGAGGGACTTGGCCTTGTCGAGATCGATCGCCATCGGTCAGCCCACCTTCTCGTAGAGCGTGACGACCGCGGCGCCACCCAGACCGATGTTGTGCTGCAAGGCCAGCCGCGCACCCTCCACCTGACGGGCACCGGCGTCGCCGCGCAGCTGCCACACCAGTTCGGCGCACTGCGCCAGGCCGGTCGCGCCGAGCGGATGACCCTTGGACAGCAGGCCGCCGGACGGGTTGGTGACGACCCGGCCGCCATAGGTGTTGTCGCCGTCGACAATGAACTTCTCCGCCGTACCTTCCGGCGTCAGCCCGAGTGCCTCGTAGCTGAGCAGCTCATTGGTGGTGAAGCAGTCGTGCAGCTCGACCACCGGGATGTCTTCCGGCGACACCCCGGCCTTCTCGTAGACCTGCTGTGCCGCGGCCTTCGACATGTCGTAGCCGACGACCTTGCGCATGTCCGCTTCGGTAAAGGTCGACGGGCTGTCGGTCGTCATCGCCTGCGCCTTGATCACCACGTCGGTGCGTAGCCCGTGCTTGCGAGCGAACTCATCGCTGCACAGCACGGCGGCCGCCGCGCCACAGGTCGGCGGGCAGCACTGCAACCGGGTCAACGGGCCGAAGATCTGCGGCGACGCGAGCACCTCCTCGACGGTGACCGCGTCGCGGAACACGGCGTACGGGTTGTTGGCCGCGTGCGCCCGCGCCTTGACCGCGATCCGCGCGAACGTGTCATCCGCCAGCCCGTACTCCGCTGCGTAGGCCGCGCCCGCGCCGCCGAAGTACTGCGCCGCGAGCGGTGCCTCCGACTCGCCCTGGATCTCGTGCGTCACCTCGTCGAACCGCAGGAACGGGCTCGGCCGATCCTGCCAGTGCGCACCGATCGCGCCGCGCTGCATCTGCTCGAACCCCAGCGCGAGCACGCAGTCGACCGCTCCGCTCTCGATCGCCTGGCGGGCCAGGAACAGCGCGGACGATCCGGTGGAGCAGTTGTTGTTGACGTTCACGATCGGGATGCCGGACTGGCCGACGCGGTACAGCGCGGCCTGCCCGCTGGTCGAGTCGCCGTACACATAGCCGACGTAGGCCTGCTGCAGTTGCCCGTACTCGATGCCCGCGTCGGTGAGCGCCGCCCGGGTGGCCAGCTCGCCCATCACGACGTACGGCCCGCTCGTTCTCGGGGTGGCGAAGGGCACCATCCCCACCCCTGCCACGTGTACTCGCTCGACCATTGCGCGCTCCTCGATTCAGACTCTCGGCTATTCACTTAATACGCTACCCCGCCTTGACAGCACCTGTCGATGCCGCCACTGTGTTCGGGAACGCACTTGTCGCGATTCACAAATGAGGGAATCGGAGGTGGCCGGGGATGTATCTGACCCAAGGTCTGCACCGCGCGCTCCAGCAGACACCGGACGCACTGATGACGGTCTGCGGCGAACGGCGGCAGACGGTCCGGCAAGTGGCCGACCGAGTGGCCCGGCTGGCCGGCGCACTGCGCGGCCTGGGTGTTGCGGACGGCGACCGGGTGGCGATGCTGTCGCTCAACTCCGACCGCTACCACGAGTACCTGCTCGCGGTGCCGTGGGCGAACGCGGTGCTCAATCCCGTCAACGTCCGCTGGAGTCCGGCCGAGATCGTCTACTCGCTCCAGGACTCGGCGACGACCGTGCTGCTGGTGGACGATGCCTTCGCGCCTATGCTCCCCGGCCTGCGGGAGGCGTATCCGGAGCTCACCACGGTGATCCACACCGGTGACGGCGAGCTGCCGGCCGGCGCTCTCGCGTACGAGGAACTGATCGCCGGTGCCGAGCCGATCAAGGATGCCCGTCGCGGCGGCGACGAACTGGCCGGTGTGTTCTACACCGGCGGCACCACCGGGTTCCCCAAGGGCGTCATGCTCTCGCACTCCAACCTGATGGTCTCGGCCCTGGGCTCGACCGCCAGCGGCAGCCTGATGTCACCGGGCGCGTGCCTGTTGCACGTTGCGCCGATGTTCCACCTCGCCGACCTCGCCGCCTGGTGCGCCGTACTGTCGCTCGGCGGCTCCCATGTCTTCGTGCCTGCCTTCGACCCGGTTGCAGTCTTCACCGCGATCGCGGAGCAGCGGATCACCAACGTGTTGCTGGTGCCGGTGATGATCCAACTGTTGGTCGATCACCCCGCTGTGTCGGAGTACGACCTGACCAGCCTGCAAGCGATCCTGTACGGCGCCTCCCCGATCGCCCAGGCGGTGATCGAACGCACCATGAAGGTCTTCCCGAACGCGCTGCTGACCCAGGCCTTCGGGATGACCGAGCTCGCTCCGGTCGCCACGCTGCTCTCCCCCGCCGACCATCGTGAACCGACCCTGCAGCGGTCAGCAGGTCGCGCTGCGCCGCACAGCGAAATTCTTGTCGCCGACCCTGACGATCATGAGGTCCCGCGCGGCACGGTCGGCGAGATCCTGGTGCGTGGCGGTCACGTGATGCTCGGCTACTGGAACCAGCCCAACGAGTCCGCTCAGGTCCTCCGCGGCGGCTGGATGCACACCGGCGATGTCGGCTATCTCGATGATGCGGGGTACCTGTTCGTCGTTGACCGGCTCAAGGACATGATCGTGACCGGCGGCGAGAACGTGTACTCCGCCGAGGTGGAGAACGCTGTCGCCAAGCACCCTGGCGTCGCGTCCTGCGCGGTGATCGGGGTGCCGGATCCGGAGTGGGGTGAGCGGGTGCATGCGGTGGTGGTGCTGCAACCTGGCGTGGCGCTCACGCACGACGCAGTACGGGCTCATGTGAAGACGCTGATCGCGGGGTACAAGGCTCCGCGCAGTACCGACTTTGTCGCGGCGCTGCCCATCTCGGGGACCGGCAAAATCCTGAAACGCGAACTCCGCAAGCAGTACTGGGGCGAGAACGCCCGCCAGATCCACTGACTCTCGAGGAGCGGTTTCGATGACGCAGGTGAAGACCGAGTACGGCGTGGTCGAGGGGGTGGAGGTCGACGACCTGCATCTGTTCCGGAACCTTCCCTTCGCGCAGGCGCCGTTCGGGGTACGGCGGTTCCGGCCGCCGGTCCGGCCCGAGTCCTGGGACGGGGTTCGGGACGCGACCCAGCCTGGGCCCGCGGCTCCCCAACCTGCTGACGGCAATCCGCTGAGCGCGCTCTACCTGCCGCCTGTGACGGGTGAGGACTGCCTGACGTTGGAGGTCTGGACGCCTGATCCGGGTGCGGTCGGGCTGCCGGTGATGGTGCACATCCACGGTGGCGGTTATGTCTACGGCGCTGGATCGGTGCCGGCGTACAGCGGACGGAACTTCGCCCGGGCGGGCATCGTGCACGTCGGGATCAACTACCGGGTCGGCATCGACGGCTTCCTGTATCTCGGCGAGGAGGCTGAGAACCTCGGACTGCAGGACCAGACGGCCGCGCTGAAGTGGGTGCAGGCGAACATCGCCGCCTTCGGTGGGGATCCGGGGCGGGTGACGATCTTCGGGCAGTCCGGTGGTGCGGTGAGTGTGATGGCGCAGCTCGGGATGCCGGCGTCCCGCGGGTTGTTCTCGCAGGCGATCGCGCAGAGCGGGTGCTCGATGGCACAGGTCGATGCCGAGGAGGCGATGCGGATCACCCGGAAGGTGGCGCGCAAGCTCGGGGTGGCGCCGACTGTCGAGGGTATGTCCGGGGTGCCGCTCGATCGGACGGTGGCGGAGACGGAGCGGATCCTGCAGAGATTTGCGCTCGGGCTTGCGTTGCGGGACAAGCGGTCGATGCTGCTCAGCCCGTTCCGCGGGGTTCATGGCACTCCTACGTTGCCGTTGTCGCCCTATGACACTGCGCGTGCTGGTCAGGATGATCCGGGAGTGCGGTTGCTTGCTGGGACTGTGCGGAACGAGGTCACGGATCTCGTTCAGGCGATCGCTGATCTGCCGGGGCTTGGCCGGTTTGTCCGTCGTGGGCTGCGCTCTGCTTTGGGTTTTGATGGTGCGTTGGTTGATGCCTACCGCAACGGTCCTCGTGGGATCAGTGGGTCTTCGGCGTTGGTGGAGGCAGGGTGGACCGACTGGGCGTTCCGGATCCCGACGATTCGGTTGCTGGAGGCTCGGTCGGGGCCTTCCTGGTTGTACGAGTTCCGTTGGCAGCCGGCGAATCGGCCTGCTGGGTTGGGGGCTACGCACGGTCTTGATGTCACGTTCGCGCGCGATGAGCTGGCGTCGCTGCGTGGGATCGAGGAGATGGCTTATCCGGTGTTCGGGGACGCGCCGCCGCAGTCTTTGGCGACTGCGATGCATGGGGCGTTTGTCCGGTTTGCCGTCGACGGGGATCCGGGGTGGGCGCAGTACGAGGAGGATGTGCGGCCGACGATGGTGTTCGACGAGGTCAGCGAGGTTGTGCCCGACGCGGCAGGTGTTGAGCGGGAGGCTTGGGCTGGGCGGCGGTAGTACTAGCTCGTCAGGCTCCAACTGCTCAGCAGTCGCAACGAGTCCGCGGTGGGCGAGCCGGGCTCGACGTTGTAGATGCACAGCAGCTGATCTGGATCATCCGGCAGGTGCAGGGCCTCGTACGAGAAGTGCAGCTCGCCAACCTCTGGATGGTTGTACCGCTTGGTGCCATGCGTTCGCCGCAGCACTTGGTGACTGTTCCACCAAGTACTGAACTCCGGTGACCTCACGGTCAGCTCACCAACAAGATCGGTCAGCCGACGGTCGTTGGGATAGCGCCCAGCATCTAGCCGAAGCATCGCGACGGTCTCGGCGGCGATCTGTTCCCAGTCGCCGACCCGCTCCCGCGCCTCCGGGTTGAGGAGGTAGTAGCGCGCGAGGTTGCGCTGCGGTACGGGTAGCGCCTCGAAGTCGGTGATCACCGCACGCGCAAGCCGATTGGCTGCCAGCACGTCCGTCCTACGTCCGATGACGAAGGCGGGGACCTGGTCCAGCGTCTGCAGCAGCAGATGCAGTCCCGGCCGGACGCGCTGCGGGGCGACTGCAGTACGGCGTACTGGTGTGGGGCGAGCCAGCAGATCACTCAGATGCTCACGCTCCCCCAGATCCAACTGCAGCGCCTGGCAGAGCGCCTCGACAACCTCAGGCGACGGCGAACCACCGCGCCCCTGCTCCAGCCGGGTGTAGTACTCCGTACTCACGCCCGCGAGCCGGCTGACCTCGTCGCGGCGCAGCCCAGGCACTCGCCGGGCGCGGCCGTCCTCAGCGATCCCGGCCTGATCAGGTGTCACCCGGACACGCCGAGAGCGCAGGAAGTCGGAGAGCTCAGCACTGCGGTCCATGTACCCAGTGTCGGTCATCGTCGGGAGCCCTGGTATGCCGTGGGTAGCCCTGCCAGTACCAGCCTGCACAGACCTTGCTTGCAGCCCCAAAACAGCGCCTGGACCTGGTGTTCTGGATAGGCAGTCACCATCCCGTTGTTTTGAAAGGTGTTCTCATGTCCAAGCCCCTCACCGGCCGCGTCGCAGTCATCACCGGCGCCTCCAGCGGCATCGGCGAAGCCACCGCCGAACACCTAGCCGGCCTCGGCGCCCGCGTCGCAGTACTGGCTCGCCGCGCCGACCGCCTGACCGACCTAGTCGCCCGGATCTCGAAAGACGGCGGTACTGCGCTCGCGATCGCCGCCGATGTGACCGACGTCGCCGCGGTCCGTGCCGCTGCCGACCAGGTCGCGTCCGAGTTCGGCGGCGCCGACCTGCTCTTCAACAACGCCGGCGTGATGCTCCCGTCCCCGATCGACGAGGTCGCCACCGACCAGTGGCAGCAGCAGATCGACCTCAACGTCACCGGCCTGATGAACGTCATCGGCGCCTTCGTCCCGCAGCTCGTCCAGGCAGGTGCCGAGCGCGGCGTCGCCGACCTGATCAACACCTCATCGATCGGCGCCCAGAACCCCTACGCCAACTTCGCCGTCTACTGCGCCACGAAGGCGTATGTCACCCAGCTCTCCAAGCAGATGCGCGCTGATCTCGGCCCGAAGAACGTCCGAGTCGCCGCGATCGAGCCAGGCTTCACCACCACGGAGTTGCAAAGCCACGTCACCGACACCGGCATCTCCAACTGGCTCGAAGGCGCCAAAACCCAACTCGAGTGGCTGACCCCTGGCGACATCGCCGAGACGGTCGGCTTCATCGCTTCGCTGCCAGCGCGGGTGAACCTGCAGCAGATCACCATCATGCCGACTGGCCAGGCGAGCTGACCCGCGACTCTCTCCGGGCAGCGCCTGCACTCTGCTGAAGCGTTTAACGGCGGTGTTCAAAGCTGCTCTTCGCGGATCCGCTGTCCTATCGTTCGATCATGTCCGATGTCCTGGTGGTGCATGATCTAGTCGGGCGGCTCACCGGCTGGCTGACTCGGCTGATGCCAGCAGGTGCCCGCCGCGACGCGCTTGTCGCCGTGCTCACCGAGCGGTTCGGGGACGTGGGCACGCCGGTCGCCGGCGCCGACTGTGAAGCGATCGAGCAGTGTGCGTGGACGGTCTCCCGGCATCTCGCGCTCACCTTCGAGCCCGGCGGCACCGGCCGGCCTGACACCGTGTCGCCAGGGTGGCCCGATCCCGATCCGGACGTGGTTCGGGCTCGGGCCGCGTGCGTTTCGCAGGTGCGACGGCTGGCAGATGGCACTTGCTTCATCAGCGTCGATGACCTCGATCCCATCAGCCTCGCCCAGCCGTATGTCGACGCCGCGTTTGCTCTGGCGCAGGGCTCGAGCCGGATCCTGCTCGATCTGCGCGCCAACGGGGGCGGCGATCCGGCGACGGTGGCGCACATCGCCGGGTGGTTGCTCGGTGATACGCCGACGCAGTTGTCCGAGGTCGTCTACCCCGATCGGCGGCGTGAGTGGTGGACTCCCGCTCTGCCGTCCGGCACGAGTCTGCGGCAGCCGGTCGCCGTACTCGTCGGCCCGGGCACCTTCTCGTCCGGCGAAGCACTCGCGTACCACCTGCAGACGCGAGGCCGGGTTGTTGTCGTCGGCGAAACCACCCCCGGCGCCGCCGATCACATCACGCCGATCCGGCTAGCCCCGACCGTGATGGCGTTCTTGCCCGAGGCGTACGTCGTCGACAGCACCTCCGGCACCAACTGGGAGGGCGTCGGCGTGGTCCCCGATGTCGTAAGCACTCCCGACCAGGTGGTCGAGACCGCGGTGGCGGCGTTGCGCTAAAGGCTGTAGGTGAGACGGATGAGGTAATCGCAGGCGCGGGGGCTGTGGGGATCAGCCGCCGCGCCTGCGGTTAATGGGTCAGGTTGTGGCGCAGGGGGTGTTGTTGAGGGTGAAGGCGGTTGGTGGGGTGCTGGTGCCTGTTGAGGTGGCGTTGAGGCCGATCTCGACTGTGGCTCCGGGGGGTATGGCGCCGTTGTAGGGAAGGGAGGCTGCGGTGACGGCGGAGGCGGATTGGGTCCAGGTGGCGCCCCAGCCGTTGGAGAGGGTTTGGCCTGGGGGGAAGGAGAAGGCGAGGGTCCAGGTGGTTAGGGCGGTGGGGGCGGTGTTGGTGATTCGGAGGGTGGCGGTGAGGCCGCCGGTCCAGGTATTGGCTCGGTACTGGATTGAGCAGGCGCCGGTTGATTGGCCGGCTGCGGTGGTGGCTGTGACTGCGGTGGAGGCGGGTGAGACGTTGCCTGCGGCGTCTCGGGCTCGGACGGTGAAGGAGTACGCGGTGGAGGGGGTCAGGGCGGTCGCGGTGTAGGTGGTGGTGGTTGAGGTGCCGGCCAGGGTCGTACCGCGGTAGATGTCGTAGCTGGCGACGCCGCTGCCGCCGGGGTCGGTGGATGCGGTCCAGCTGAGTGGGATCGACGTTGAGGTGGGGGTGCCGGCGGCCAGGGCCGTTGGGGTGCTGGGTGGGGTGGTGTCGACCGGGCCGGGGTCGCCGCCTGTTGCCTCTGACAACGAGATGCCGGTGGTGCTGCCGGGGCCGCCGAGGCGGACCTGGTGGTCGAGGCTGACGAACTTGGTGCCTTGCGTCCAGAGGGCCGGCTTGAGGAGCGCGTACTTCGGCTCGTCCCAGGTGGCCCAGTCGTTGTTGAGCAGGCCGCCGGTGTCACCGGAGTTGGGGTTCAGGACCCAGAAGGTGTGGTGCAGGCGTTGCTCCTTGATGAGGTCGCGGAGCGCCGTCATCCACTTCTGGTTGCGGCCGCCGTCCATGAAGCCGCCCCACTCGCCGATCAGCAGGGGTGCGATGTTCTGCTTGTGGATGTAGAGCCAGTTCGGGTCCCAGACATCCCGCTCGAGCGTCGTACGGTTCCAGTCGCCGGTGAACCAGGGCTGTTCGTAGACGAGCGGTCCGTAGTCGTGGGGTGAGTAGACCAGCTGGCTCTGGTGCTGGCCGAGGTTGACCGGACGCTGCGCGACGCCGCGCAGTTGACCGCCCCACCAGGTGCTGTACCAGTCGTCCTTGTTCTTTGACGTCCAGGAGACGCCGTCCTTGGGGTAGACCTCGGTGCCCTCGACGAAGATCAGCAGCTTCGGGTTGATCGCGAGGATCTTCTGCGCGGCGGTCTCGGCGAAGTACTTGAAGTTGGTCGGGTCGGTGGAGTTGTCCCACTTCGCGAACAGGGTCTCCGACCACTGCCCGTGCGGCTCGTTCTTTAGGTCGGCGCCGATGATGGTGTCGTTGGTCAGGTACCGCGTGGTCACCCAGGTCCACGCCTGGTAGACCTTCTCGGTGGTGATGGATCCCTTGTACCACAAGGGATAGGTGTGGCCGGAGTTGTCGGCCTCGGCGCTGTGCAGGTCCAGGAAGACCTTCAGGCCGTACTGCTCGCAGAGCGCGAGGAAGCGGTCGAACACCTGCAGGTTGTTCATCCCGGCGAGATCCGGGTTGACGCTGAGATTGACGTTCGGCGTGATCGTCTGGCCCGCGGACCATTCGAGCAGCAGTTGCGCGGAGATGGGGATCCGGACCACGTTCAGGCCGCGATCGGCCATCGACTTGGTGATCTGCTGCAGATTGCCGGACCACAGGCCGTGCAGGACGCGTTCGCTGGTGTTGAAGCCGAACCAGTTGGTGCCGGTCAGCCACACCTCCTTGCCGGCGTCGTCGACGATTTTGTTGCCCTGGACATGCAACCAGTCCTGGGCGGGGACGGCCTGGGCGGCGGCCGGCTCCTTGGTGGGTACGGCGGTCGAGGCCGCCGAAGCAGAGAGATTGGGTGCCAATGCGCCGGTGAGCAACGCGGCGGCCGCGACCAGCGGCAGCACCGCACGGCCATGCCGCCGTACTGGCGACAGCCATGACGAGAACTTCATCCTTGCCTCCTGAAACTGGGGCGGGGGCGGTCTTGGTTCCGCCCGGAGGGGCCGGGGAGGAACCAAGACCGCCGGTTTGAGGCGAGGTCAGCCGATCGTGCAGGGCTGACCGCTGACCGAGAACGCGGTCGGCGCGTTGTTGGTGCCGGAGTGGGCGCCGTTGAAGCCGAGATCGGCGGTCGCTCCGGGGGCGAGCGTCTGGTTCCCCGAGTTCGGGGAGCCGGTCGCCGTGACCGCGCTACCGGTCTGGGTCCAGACAGCGTTCCAACCCTGCTGGACGGTCTGCCCATTGGCGAAGGAGAACGTCAGCCGCCAGTTGGTCAGCGGCGCGGTCGACGTGTTGGTGAGCTTGACCGACGCCGTGAACCCGGTGTTCCAGGTGTTCGCGGAGTACACCACCTTGCAACTACCCGCCGGCGGGTTCCCGGTGCCGGTCGTCGTCACCGGCAAGGCCGTCGAGGCTGCGGACACGTTGCCCGCCGCATCCTTGGCCCGGACCGTGAACGAGTACGCCGTACTGGCGGTGAGCCCGGTCGCAGTGAAACTCGCGGTGGTGGAAGAGCCGGCGAGTGTCGTGCCCCGATAGACGTCGTACCCTGTGACCCCGACGTTGTCGGTCGAAGGAGTCCAGGTCAACGCCACCGACGTGCTGGTGATCGCACCGGCCTGCAGCGCGGTCGGTACCGACGGAGCCGTGGTGTCGGTGGGCGGAGTACCGCCGCCGTTGATCACCGGGTACGCGTTGCGGACCAGCTCGACGAACTGCGACTCGAACCAGTGGCCCGCGAGCGGAGCACCCGGCGAGGCGCCGGTGAGCCGGTTCGCCAGCTTGGGCGACACGAACGTCGGGTCGCACATCCGGTCGAACCGCTTGCCCTCGTCGTTCTCGATCTCGGTGGACGCGCCGTCGGACTCCCCCGGCGGCTTGATCCAGACGAAGGCGTCGAGGTGGGACGCCGCGGGGGCGGACGGCGTCGCTTGCGGGCGTTCGCCGATCCCGGCGCCGAGCGGGTTGCACCACGCGCCGCGATGGGTCCGGCGGTCGACCCGGGACTGGTCGATGTAGGTCTCCAGGACCGTACTGGTCGAGGTCGCCGTCGGCCGGGCGGTGCCGCCCCAGCCGTTGCGCGAGGTGTCGATCAGCATCCCGGTGCTGGCCGGGAAGCCCTCGGCGACGAGCAGGCTGTGCAGATGCGCGGTCCAGTCGAGCTCGTCGAAGTCGAAGTTCCATTCGTAGAAGGTGGACGAGCGGATCGGCGTACCGTTCAAGGTCAGTGAGGAGTTCGGCAGGTACGGTTCGGCCAACGGGGTGGTATTGGCCGTGTTCGTCACGAAGCCGTCGACCGAGGCGAGCCCGGCCGTGGTGGTGCGGGCCACGTCCGCGAAGAGCTTCGCGGCCGGACCTGCGTTGGTGTCCCAGCCCAGCCAGCCGGAGTGGGCGGCGTCGATGTAGTTGTAGACGTTGGGGATCGCGTGCAGTTTGTCGAGCGCGTACTTGACGCCCTCGCGGTAGAACGGCGCGGCGGTCTGGCACTCGGGGTGCGAGATGTTCGTGATCAGGTTCGGCAGCGAGTCCGGTTCGATCGTCGCCGCGATCCGCAGACCCTGGTACTTCGAGTCGGCGAGAATCGCCGCGATCGGATCGATGTACTCGGTCTTGTAGCGGGCCAGGCCGGCCGCGGTGGCCGGCAGTTCGCCGTTCGAGGCGAGCGCGTAGCAGTCCCGGCCGGGCAGGTCGTAGATCACCAGGTTCACGACCAGCGGAGTACCGGACTGCTTCTGGGTCAGGGCGTTGTCGAGATGGAAGCGCAGCCCGTTGCCGGCGGTGTTGCCGGTGATGGCGCTGATCCGGTCCATCCAGACCGCGGTCGGCTGGGTCTTGACGGCCCGCATCTTCGCGGCCAGGGCCGAGTCGGGGACGCGAGTCGCGGCGCCTTCGACGCTGGCGGCCCACGTGGGGTTCACGTACTGCGTCGCGCCGGCGTACGGGTTGTCGACGTGCGGCTCGGCGGCGTTCGCCGTGGCCATCAGGGTAAGCGGGAGGGCGATGGCAACGGCTGTGGTGGCGGCCAGCAGTCGTTTGGGGATCTTGATCACACGTGCCTCCAGGTGCGGTCGGTGTTTCGGCTTGAACTTCAACACGCGGCGTCACCTGGCGGGCATGGGGTGAAACGTTTAGGACGAAGGCGAGTTGTTGCAGCGTGACCAGGGGTTTTGCCGGTCACCGGGAGCGGGGCGCGGTACTGCCTCGGACGGCGAGGCCGCCGACCGGTTCGACCCGGCTGTACTCCGGTTGCCCGTCGAGCACCGCCAGCACGGCTCGGCCTACCGCGGTTCCGAGCTCGGCCGACGGCAGCGGCAGCGCCGTGATCGACGGAGTGGCGAGCCGGCAAAGAGCCGAGTCGGCGCCCGAGACGATCGAGAGATCCCACGGCACCTGCAGGCCGAGCCGCCGGGCGACGTCGAGTGCGGCCACCGCCATCTGGTCGGTGTCCAGCACGATGACCGACGGCGGCGCCGCTCCGGTCAGCAGCCGTCGGGTAGCCGCGGCGGCCTCCTCGGCGGTCGCGTTAGTGGCCTCGTGGACCAGAGAGCCACCGGCTGCGTCGAGCAGTTGCGTGAGCACCTCGATCCGCAACCGAGTGCGATGCAGGGCGATCGGCGCAGTCACCGCCGCGACGTCACGATGACCGAGCTCAACCAGGTAGGTCCCGACCCGCGAGTACGCGTCCTCCTCGTCGAGCCAGACCGAGGCCAGCCCGCGAGTGTGTGCTTGCGGACCCAGTACGACGGCAGGCGCACGCATGCGCCGCAAGGCGTCCACCCGGGGATCGCGGGTCAAGGCGTCGGGCACGATCATCACGTCGTACCGGCGCTCGGCCCACCAGATGCGGTACGTCGCGACGGCAGCCTCGGTCGAGTCCACGATCTGCAGCAGCAGGGCGAACCCGCGCTCGGCCACCACGTCCTGGACGGCGGAGACGAAGTCGAGGAACGAGGTCGCGTGCGCCGCACCGCCGGCCTCCCGGGTGAGGACCAAGCCGACCGCGCGCGGACCGTTGCGCAGCGAACGTGCCGCCGCGTTCGGGCGCCAGCCGAACTCGTCGGCGATCCGCAGGACCCGTTCGCGAGTGGCCGCCGAGACTCCGGCGCGGTCGTTGAGCGCGTACGAGACGACCGCGATCGACACCCCGGCCGCCCGGGCGACATCGCTGATCGTCGGGCGGCGCGCGGGCGATCCGGGATCGTCGACGGCAGGTGGCACCACAATTACCTAGTGTGTAGCGCGGTGCACCAGAGCGCATCGGTTCACCCCCGCTGACCTGACCAGGATGCGCATGGGTGGGATGGGACGCGAGGCGATGGCCAGGAGTGCGCGACGGACGATCGGGGTGCTCTCGCCGGTGGTCGGCGGGTTCTACTTCGGCGCGCTGATCGCCGGGATCGCGCGGGCCGCCCGGCGGGGCGGGCACAGCGTCGTCGCAGTACAGACCTATCCGGCCGGGCTTGATCGCGAGCGGTTCCCGGACGAACCGCTGGTCGAGGTACCGGTCGCGCTCGATGCGGTCGACGGCATCATCGTCATCACCAAAGCCGTCCAGCGCGACCGGCTCCCCTCGGTGCAGAACTGGGGTCGCCCGGTCGTGATGATCAGCGAGGACCAGACCAGCCTCCCTGCTCCGGTGGTCGTTCCCGACAACGCCGGTGGCGTCTACGCGGCGATGCAGCATCTGATCGAGCACGGGCACACCCGGATCGGTTTCATCGGCCGGCCGCTGCAGCGCGACATCCGGGAGCGGTACGACGCGTACCGGACCGCGCTTGCGCAGTACGGGATCACTCCTGGGCAGGGCTGGTTCTCGCGGACCGTCGACAACCACGAGCTCGGCGGGTCGGAAGCAGCGGAGCGGTTGCTCGCCGACGGGCTGCCCACGACCGCGACGATCGCGGCGACGGACCGGAACGCCGTCGGCTTCATCCAGGCGCTGCGGGCTTCCGGGTTGGTACTGCCCCGCGATCATGCCGTGATTGGGTTCGACCGAACCGAGACCGGTGCCCGGCTGGTGCCGCGGCTGTCGACCGTTGACCCGCACAACGATCGGGTGGGCGGGCTCGCGGTGAAGTTGCTGCTGGCCCGGCTGAACGGTGAATACGTGGCGGCTGGCGAGTACAGAACCCCGTCCACGTTGGTGATCCGCGAGTCCTGCGGGTGTGGCGAATCGACGGCTCAGCCCGACAACGACCTCGACGATCCCCTGTTCGAGAGCTACGGATCGACGCCCGCGCGAGCGCGGTTGCACCAGCTCTCCGACACCGGCTTCGGCGGACGATCCGCGGCGGCCGGCAGTCTCGCCCTCGGCGGCGACGAGTCGCGGGAGAGCTGGCTGCGCGCTGTCGTGGCTCCGATCGTTGCGGCCGCCGAGAGTGGCGTCGTACCCACTGCGACGGCGCTCGGCCGTCTCGGCGATCTGACGGCGGCCCGGCGACCGTACTCCGAGGCGCTCGAGCAGCTGGTCGCCGCAGTGCGGGAGCTGGAGACGGAGCTGATGGACGCGTTGCCTGCCGAGTCCGAGCGGCTGCCGACGCTGCGGCGCGTCACGACCGACGTACTGCTCGCGCTGACCAAGGGCTGCACCCAACCGATGCTGGCACGCGGCGGCTATCTGGAGCGGACGATCGCCGACCAGTACGAGGTCGACATGGACCTCCTGCGTGGAAGAGGCCCGAGCCCGCGCACACTCAGCTGGCTTCCGCGAACCGGGTCCGGCGCGGCCTGCCTCGGCCTGTGGCGCGGGCACGAACTGTCTCCCGGCGATCGGGAGATCGAGATCGTCGGCGTCAACGACACCTCGGGCATGCTGGCCCGCCTGGTCGGGAACCGTACGCCGGCCAGCCAGTTCCCGCCCGCGACGCTGACCCGCAGCGGAGCGTTGGGCAGCAGCGGTCTGACCTTGGTGCTCCCCGTGACGTTCGGCGGCAGCGACTGGGGACTACTCGCACTCAACGGCACGGTCGACACCCGGATGACCAGCGGCCGGGACAAGTACAACCACTGGGCTGCGCTGCTGGCAGTGGCGTTGGACCAGGAGCAGCTGATGTCGTCCTTGCGCGACCAGCGGCTGGCGCTGGAGGAGGCCGCCACCCGGGAACGCGCTCTCGCCGACACGATCCGGGCCAGCGAAGAGCGCTATGCACTCGCCTCGATGGCGGCCCAGGACGGCACCTGGGACTGGGATGTCTCAGCCGGCTCGGTCTACTACTCGCCGAGGTGGAAGCAGACGCTGGGCTACGGCGAGGACGAGATCGGCTCCTCCCCCACCGAGTGGCTCGACCGCGTACACCCGGACGAACGCAGTGAACTGTCCGCCGCCATCGCGGCGCAGCTCGGCGGCGCCCGTACGCCGCTGGAGCTCGAACACCGTGTACGAACCTCGACCGGCGACTACCGCTGGATGATGTGCCGCGCCGTCACGGTGCTCGACGATGCCGGCTGCCCGGCTCGCTTGGTCGGCGCGCTGGTCGATATGACTGAACGCAAGGAGCAAGAACTCGCCCTGCGCCGCAACGCGTTGCGCGACCCGGAAACTGGTCTGGTCAACCGGATGCTGTTCTTGGACCGTCTCGGCGCGGCCATCAACCGAACCCGGCGGTCGCCTGACTACGACTGCGCGGTCGTCCTGCTTCGCGTCGCCGCTGTCGCTGACCATCCTGTCGATGACGACCCAGCCGCGGCGGAAGCCGAGGCCTGGCGAGTGATCGTCGGGCAGCTACGACAGGTCTTGACCGATGGGGATTCTGCCGCCCGGCTGCGGAAGGACGAGTTCGCAGTACTGCTGGATGATGTCGGGGCGGACACCGGGCGGCTCAAGGAGCTGATCAGCTCGGTTGAGGCCGGGACCAGCGTGGGTGCGCTGCCGACTATTCGGTCATTCAAGGATGCCGATGAGGCTCTCCGGGCTGCTGATATTGCCTTGTTGAGAGCGCAGACCCGCTGAGCCGGCCGCGGTGCGGCCGGCTCAGATGCTGGTCAGGGGGCTGAGGTTGTCACTACCCGGAGTCCGTCGACGAGGTTGACCGCCGTGGCCACGACGGAGGCGCCGCCGATCCGGCTGCAAACTGTCCCCACGGGGCCTCTGAGTGTGCTGACGACGCCCGCGGCGATGACGGTGTTGCCGGTCCAGTAGTAGATCGGCCCGCCGCTGTCGCCGCGGCACCAGATGATGTTGGTTCCATCCCAAGCTGTCATGGCGATGTTCCAGAAGCAGCGGTCGGCGCAAACCCATTCCTGGGCGCCCGAGCGCACATTGCAGTTCACGGCAGTCATGCCGTGGACGCAGTAGTTGCCACCGGCCGGTACTCCCGCTGAGGCGTAGCCGGAGACCGGGATGGTGCCGTCGTAGGCGTTCTCCCCGACATAGATCGATGGCGCGTTGCTTCTGCCTGCGTCGAGACGCACCGTGCCGAGATCGTAGGAGTTCTGCCCGTAGAGCCTGCCGACGAAATCGGACTGCCCCATCCGGACGCCGGCCCCGTTGTCGACCCTGACGCCGTCGCTGTAGGAGACACAATGAGCGGCGGTGAGGGTGAACCGATTACCGGGAATGGCGCTCGCGTACATGCTGAATCCGCTGGTGCAGGTGTCGCCGAGCATGTCGATCCTCGCACCGGCCCAGTACGGCGAACTGTCGGCCTGCCTGGACGCGAACTGCGTCGTACCGGGCCGGGCAGCAGCGAGGGTGACCGGGACACCCGACGTCCTCACCGCGGCAACGCGTTGCAGCAGTGCCGCCTCGGCAACCGAGGCTCGTGCGGTCCCTCGGCCAATCGCAGGCAAGTTGCCTGCAGCAACAGTTAGGCCCGATCCGTCGACCGCCAACGAAACGGTGCCGTTCGATTCACCGCCAGGCATGACTCGCTGGGCAGCGGTCATCAACTGACGCTGCGAAAACCTGGCCGGCTTGACGTCCAGCACGACGCCCTCGGCTGTCTTGGAGCGAAGTCGGGTGAGTCCGGCAGGGACGGCGCCGGCCCAGTGCAGAGTCAGCGTCTTGCGCTTGGCATCCACCTCAGCGCCGGCGTACTGGGTCTCGTAGGCCTTCGGCTCGAGATCGCGGATGCGGTTGAGCAGTTCGAGCAGCGGCGCCTGGGCGAGCTGACTGGCTTGATCTGCGGGCGAGAGGCTCTCGATCCCGACGGCTCGGCTTGGTTTTGAATCAGGCGTGGCGACAGGCCCGGGCAGGCCTTGCGCCGGGGCGGCGACGGCCATGATGAGCAGTGCGACGGCAGCGGTGGGCAGGACGTTTCGACGCATCTGAATACCTCGCATTTGGAAGGTAGATTCCAAATACCGTAGAAGCAGTGCGTGCGTCGGCCAATCAGTTAGATGAGGAACCACATCGACAGTTCCAGCAGCGCGGCAGGCAGCCTCCGCTGGCACCCAACTCGTTGGCATGGCGCAACCCGCTCGCACTCACCAAGCGGGCGACGGAGGAGCCCGCGCACCGACGGGTGGGCGGGAGCGGCCGGTGGAGGGAGCGCAGCGAGCGGAACTGGACGCGCGGGAAAGAAGTACTAGCTGACGAAGACCGCAGTGGGTTTGGCTAGCGGGCCGTGGGGTTCGTACAGAGCCAGGAAGGTGCCGTCCGGGGCGAACATCGCGGTCTGTTGGTCAGCTGTCAGCTTCAGGCCGGGCAGCGGGCGACCGGTGCGGATGGCGGCGGTCTGCTCCTCGTCAGCGTCGTAGCGCGGGAAGGTGTCCGCAGCGACGTCAGCGATCGGGAGCATCGCGAACGTCTCCCCCAGAGCCTCCAGCGTGTGGGCCGAGGACATGCCGAAAGCACCGACCCGCGTACGACGGAGCGCGGTGAGGTGGCCGCCGACGCCGAGGTCGGCGCCCAAGTCGCGAGCCAGGGCACGGATGTAGGTGCCGCTGGAGCAGTCGACGGAGATGTCCACCTCGATGCCGCCATCGACAGGGCGGACAGCGAGTACGTCGTACCGGCTGATTGTCACCTCGCGGGACTTCAGCACGACCTCTTCGCCGGCTCGCACACGCTCGTAGGCGCGTTTGCCGTCGACCTTGATCGCCGACACCTTGGAGGGCACCTGCGAGATCGGGCCGCGGTAGGCGCCGACTGCCTCCTCGATCGCTGAAGCGGTGACAGCCGCAAGAGACTCGGGAGTGGAGGAGACCGTGATCTCCCCCTCGGCGTCGTCCGTGGAGGACGTAGCGCCGAGCAGGATGGTCGCGTCGTACGACTTGTCGGCCAGCTGGAGATGGCCGAGCAGCCGGGTGGCGCGGTTGAGGCCGACCACCAGTACTCCGGTCGCCATCGGGTCCAGCGTGCCGGCGTGACCCACCTTGCGGGTGCCGGCCAACCGGCGGACCTTCGCCACCACGGTGTGGGACGTCAGTCCGGCCGGTTTGTCGACGATGACGATCCCGTCGGCAACCGAGGCATCGAACGCTGCGTGGACGGAGGCATCCAAAGCCTCCGAACCAACAGCATCGACCGCCCCGTCGACAGGCGAGGTCACAGCGTCACTCGTCGTCGGAGTCATCGTCCTCGCGGTGCTTGTACGGGTCGGCATCGCCGGCCGGCTTCGCACCGGCAGCAGCCTTCGCCACCTCAGCGTCCGCCGAACGCGCCTTGGCCAGCAACTCCTCGATCTGGCCCGCCGTCTCCGGGACAGCGTCCAGGTAGAACTGCAGCGTGGGGGCGCGGCGCAGCCCCAGAGCCTTGCCGACCTCGCTGCGGATCAGCCCGCGGGCCGACTCCAGCGCGGCCGCGCTGGACACCCGGTCCTGCTCGCCGCCGTACACCGTGTAGAAGACGCTCGCCTCGCCCAGATCGGCGGTCAGCTTGGCGTCCGTCACGGTGACGAAGCCGAGCCGCGGATCCTTGATCCGACGCTCGAGCATCTCCGCGACCAGGACCTGGATCCGGTCGGCCAACTGCTTCGCCCTTGCTTGGCCCATCAGGGCTCACTCCCTCTGTTCCTGCTGGTGGTCCTTCATGCGTAACGTCCGGAGCGGCGGGTGTGAAACCGCCACTCCGGACGTTACTGGTGCATCAGTCGTGCTCGAGATCAGCTACGGGGCTTCTCGCGCAGCTCGAACGCCTCGACCACGTCGCCGAGCTTGATGTCGTTGTAGTTGTTCACGGTCAGACCACACTCGAAGCCCTCGCGGACCTCGGACGCGTCGTCCTTGAACCGCTTGAGCGACGACAGTTCGCCGTTCTCGACCACAACCACACCGTCGCGGATGACCCGCACCTTGGCGTTGCGCTTGATGACGCCGCTGGTGACCCAGCAACCCGCGATGTTTCCGACCTTGGAGGAGCGGAAGATCTCGCGGATCTCGGCCGAACCGAGCTTGAACTCCTCGTAGATCGGCTTGAGCATGCCCTTGAGAGCAGCCTCGATGTCGTCGATCGCCGAGTAGATGACCGAGTAGAACCGGACATCCACGCCTTCGCGCTCGGCCAGGTCCCCGGCCTTGCCGGCCGGCCGCACGTTGAAGCCGATGATGACGGCGTTCGACGCGATGGCCAGGTTGATGTCGTTCTCGTTGATCGCACCGACGCCGCGGTCGATGACGCGGAGGTTGACCTCGTCGCCGACCTCGATCCGCACCAGTGCGTCCTCGAGCGCTTCCACCGAACCGGACACGTCGCCCTTGAGAATGAGCAGGAGCTCCTGGCTCTCGCCCTTCTCCATGGAGGCCATGAAGTCCTCGAGCGTACGGCGCACGCGGCGCTTCGCGTTCGAGGCCGCCCGAGCCCGGGCTTCCCGCTTCTCGGCGATCTGCCGGGCCATCCGGTCGTCGTCGACAACGAGGAAGTTGTCGCCGGCTCCCGGCACGCCGGACAGACCCTGAACCAGGACCGGTCGCGACGGCAGTGCCTCGGTCACGTTGTTGCCGTGCTCGTCGAGCATCGCCCGGACCCGGCCGTACGCCGGACCCGCGACCATCGAGTCGCCGACCCGCAGCGTTCCGCGCTGAACCAGCACGGTCGCGACGGGGCCACGGCCCTTGTCCAGGTGCGCTTCGATCGCCAGACCCTGCGCCGGCTGGTCCGGGTTGGCCCGGAGGTCCAGCGAGGCGTCGGCGGTCAGGATGACGCCCTCGAGCAGGCCGTCGATGTTCAGGCGTGCCTTCGCGGACACGTCGATGAACATCGTGTCGCCGCCGTACTCCTCGGGGACCAGGCCGTACTCGGTCAGCTGACCGCGCACCTTGACCGGGTCGGCGTTCGGCACGTCGATCTTGTTGACCGCGACCACGATCGGGACGTTCGCCGCCCGGGCGTGGTTCAGGGCCTCGATCGTCTGCGGCATCACGCCGTCGTCGGCCGCGACCACCAGGATGACGATGTCGGTGGCCTGCGCACCACGAGCACGCATGGCGGTGAACGCCTCGTGACCCGGGGTGTCCACGAAGGTGATGGCGCGCTCCTTGCCGTCCACCTCCGTGGTGACCTGGTACGCACCGATGTGCTGGGTGATGCCACCGGCTTCCTTCGCCACCACGTTCGCGTGCCGGATCGCGTCCAGCAGCTTCGTCTTACCGTGGTCGACGTGACCCATCACGGTCACCACCGGCGGACGGGCCGCCAGGTCCTCGTCGCCACCGTCGTCGGCGCCGAAGTCGATGCTGAAGGACTCGAGCAGCTCGCGGTCCTCGTCCTCCGGGGAGACGACCTGAACGTCGTAGTTCAGCTCGGTCCCGAGGACCTGCAGCGTCTCCTCGTTGACGGACTCGGTCGCGGTCACCATCTCACCGAGGTGGAACAGCACCTGGACCAGCGCCGCCGGGTCGATACCGACCTTCTCGGCGAAGTCCGTCAGCGACGAGCCACGGGCGAGCTTCACGACCTCGCCGTCACCGTGCTTGACGCGCACGCCGCCGACGGCCGGAGCCTGCATGTTGTCGAATTCCTGGCGCTTGGCGCGCTTGGACTTGCGACCACGACGGGCCGGACCACCCGGACGACCGAAGGCGCCCTGCGTTCCGCCACGGCCCCGGTTACCCGGGCCCGGACGACCGCCACCGCCACCACCGGGGGGACCGCTGGGGCCACCACCCGGACGGAAGCCGCCGCCACCGCCGCCACCCGGACGAGCGCCACCGCCGCCACCGGGACCACCGGAACCGCCGCCGGGACGGCCACGGCCGCCGGCGCCAGGACCACCCGAACCGCCACCCGGACCAGCCGGACGGCCGGTGAAGGTACCGGCTGAGGACTTCGGCATCATCGCCGGGTTCGGACGCGGAGCGCCCGGTACGCCGCCGGCCGGACGCGGACGGTCGGAACCGCCGCTACGAGCCTGCGGGGGCCGCGGCGGCATTCCTGCCGGACTTCCGCTGCCCTGGCCGCCACCCTGGGCCGGGGCCGCCGGAGCGCCACCCGGACCCGGACGCGCGCCACCGCGCTGCATGCCCTGGGTCGAGCTGAAGGGGTTGTTGCCCGGACGCGGCGCACCCGGACGACCGCCGGCGGCACCCTGGCCACCGGGAGCTCCCGGACGCGGCGAACCACCCGGACGGGGTGCGCCCGGACGAGGTGCGCCACCCGGACGCGGGGCGTTGCCACCCGGCGTGGCCGGGCGAGGAGCACCCGGACGGGCCGAGCTGTCGCCGGCCGGACGCGGCGCTGCCGGACGCTGACCGGCCGGAGCCGACGGCGCCGCGGAAGCGGCAGGAGCCTGTACTGCGGGGGTCTCCGGAGCCTGGACGGCCGGAGTCTCGGCAACCGGCGCCGGAGCGGCCGGGGCCTCGGCGGCCTTGGCCGCAGGTGCCTCGAACGCCGGCGTCGCGGCCGGTGCGGGGGTCTCGACGCGCGGACCGGGCTTCGGGCCGGGACGCGGTCCCGGACGAGCCGGAGCAGGCGTCGCGGCCGGAGCCGGGCTCGCCGGTGCTGCTTCGCCGGCCACCGGAGTGGAGCTGCGCGGAGCAGCGGACTCGGTGACCTCGGCGCCGGACGTGCCTGCGCTCGCGGCGGTCTCGACCACCGTGGGCTCAGCCTTGACCGGAGCGGCCGGTACCGGCGCTGCGGCCGGTGCGCTGGCCTCTGCGGCCGGAGCCTGCGGTGCGGCCGGGACCGGAGCAGTCGCCTGCGGCGCTGCTGAGGTGCTGGCGGCGGCCGACTTGGCCGCGCGCTTCTTCGGCGGGTTCTTCTCGAACTCCTCCGCCAACCGTCGGACGACGGGTGCCTCGATCGTCGAGGACGCCGATCGGACGAACTCTCCCATGTCGTTCAGCCTAATCAGGACGACCTTGCTGGTAACTCCGAGCTCTTTCGCGAGCTCGTAGACGCGGACCTTTGCCACTACTCTCCCTCTGGTCCGAGCCTTGGGGGCGCGGACCGTTCAGTTGACGTACATGCTCATCGCATTGCACTCATCGTTTGACACTCATCGAGTGGTCATGAGTCGATGACCCGCCTTCATGTCTTCATAGCCGAGGCCATGGGCGGCCGGGCGGCCGCTCTTGTTACCGCAACTCATTGCTCTACCTGTGCCCGCACGAGCGAGAGATCAAGCGGACCCGGGACCTTGAAGGCCCGTGGGAACGCTTTCCTCCGCTCAGCGAGATCGAGGCACTCGGTCACCGGGTGCAGATGCGCCCCACGTCCGGGTGCTCGATGCGCGGGATCCGGGAGGACAAGTCCTCCGGACACCGTCATCCGCAGCAGGCCGGCCGGACTGTCTCGTTTCCGACACCCGATACAGGTGCGTTCCTGAACCCTCTCAGGGCGCGCTTCTGCAGTGTGAATCTTCAGTTCCTCAGGGTGTGGTGACGACTCAGTCGACCGACGAGAGATCAGTCTACCTTCTCGTCCTCACGAGTCACATCAGTATCCGGCCTGATGTCGATTCGCCAGCCGGTCAGCCGGGCCGCGAGGCGGGCGTTCTGCCCCTCCTTGCCGATCGCGAGCGACAGCTGGTAGTCCGGTACGACGACCCGCGCGGCGCGTGCCGCGGCGTCGACGACCTCGACCGAGGAGACCTGGGCCGGCGACAGCGCGTTGCCGACGAAGGTGGCCGGGTCGTCGCTGTGATCGATGATGTCGATCTTCTCGCCGTGCAGCTCGTGCATGATGTTGCGCACCCGCTGGCCCATCGGGCCGATACAGGCGCCCTTGCCGTTCACGGACGGGTTCAGGGTCCGGACGCTGATCTTGGTCCGGTGGCCGGCCTCGCGGGCGATCGCGGTGATCTCGACGGTGCCGTCGGCGATCTCCGGGACCTCGAGCGCGAACAGCTTCTTGACCAGGTTCGGGTGCGTCCGGGAGACGGTGATCTGCGGGCCCTTGAAGCCCTTGCGGACCCCGACCACGTAGACCCGCAGCCGGGAGCCGTGCTCGTACTTCTCCCCCGGCACCTGCTCCGGGGCTGGCAGCACGGCCTCGATCTTGCCCAGATCGATCATCACCGAGCGCGGGTCGCGGCCCTGCTGGACGATGCCCGACAGGATGTCGCCCTCCTTGCCGGCGAACTCGCCGTACCGGACCTCGTCCTCGGCGTCGCGCAGCCGCTGCAAGATGACCTGCTTGGCGGTGGTCGCCGCGATCCGGCCGAAGTCGGCCGGCGTGTCGTCGTACTCACGGGCCACCGTGCCGTCCTCGGCCAGCTCGCGCGCGGTCACCGTGACGTGCCCGCTCTTGCGGTCCAGCTCGACCCGCGCCTGCGCCTGCGCGCCCTCGGTCCGGTGGTAGGCCACCAGCAGCGCCTGCTCGATCGCCTCGACGACGATCTCGAAGGCGATGTCCTTCTCCCGCTCCAGGGCCCGCAGGACGGCCATGTCGATGTCCATCAGTTCTCCTCCGTGCCGTCAGCGGCAGGTTCGTCGTTGCCGGCAGGCCGGTTGAACTCGATCTGGATCTTGGCCTTGGTGATGTCGGCGTACGCGATCGTCCGCGGCCGCCCCTTGACGTCCAGCTCGGCGCCCTCGTCGGTGACGGACGTGATCCGGCCGCTCACCTTGCCGCCGGCCACCAGGGTGACCTCGACCAGCCGGGTGACGTTGCGGCGCCAGTGCCGCGGCAACGTCAGCGGGCGGTCCACCCCGGGGCTGGAGACCTCCAGCGTGTACGCCGTGTTGCCCATCACCTCGTCGGTGTCGAGCGCCTTGGAGATCGCCCGGGTCACCTCGGCGACGTCGTCCAGGTTGATGCCGCCGTCGCGGTCGATCAGCACGCGCAGCAGCCGCTTCTTGCCGATCGGCGTGACATCGGACTCCTCCAGGTCGCATCCGAACTGGGACACGATCGGCTGAAGGAACTTCACGAGGCTGTCGGGGTCCGAGTGGTCAATTCTTCGGCTCACAGGTGGACCTGCCTCTCTGCAGTTGTATACGCCTGTCGCACCCCGGCGATCCGGCCGAGGGGCAGTGGTCCACCTTATCTGGCCTCAGGCAGTGTCCGAGCACGTACCTCCGGTCGGGATAGTGTTTCGGCCGTGCCGAACCCCCCTGAGCCCCTCACTCGCCGGGCCGCGCTGCAGGTCGCAACCCTGTCGGCCGGTACTGCGCTGCTGCTGGCCGGCTGCAAGGACGACCCCGCCCAGCCCGGAGCCGGCAGCACCGGTACGACGAGCGGCGGCACCAAGGGCCCGGACGGCACCAGCAAGCCCGAGCCGAGCACCGACCCGGCAGTAGTCGCCGCGATGTCCACCGCGGCCGGCCAGGTGGCTCAGGCCGCCCAGCGCCTCACCGCGGCCGGCAAGACCTACCCCGCGTTGAACGCCCAGCTCGCCGTCGCGGCGAAGTACCACGCCCAGCATCTGGCGAAGCTCAACGAGCTGTCCGGGACCACTCCGGCCGCCGTCGGCAAACTGCCTCCCCTGCCGAAGGGCTCCGCGGCCGCCCTCGCGGACCTGGCGAGCGGCGAGCAGAAACTCTCGGTCGCCCACGCGACCGCCGCGGCCAAGCTGTCCGGTCCGGCCGCGCGCCTGCTCGCGATGGTCGCCGCCTCCGAGCTCCAGCTGGCAGCCACCCTGACCGTGAAGAAGAAGGACGCCGGCCGGTGAACCAGATTCAAGCGCTCCAATCAGCCCTGGCCGGCGAGCACGCCGCGCAGTACGGCGTCGGTGTTGCCGGAGGCAAGTTGAGCGGCGCCAAGGGGCAGGCCGCCGAGGAGCTCTACGAGCAGCACCGCAAGCGGCGCGACAAGCTGGCCGACCTGCTCTCCGCGGCCGGCGAGAAGCCGGTCGCCGCGGCGCCGGCGTACGAGTTGCCGCTCACGGTGACGAACGCGCTCTCGGCAACCTCTTTGATCCTGCAGATCGAGCGCCGGCTGGCCGCCGTCTACGGCGACCTGGTCGAGAACGCCGAGCAGGCCCCGGTCAGGGCACTGGCGGTCGAGTACCTGCTCGCGGTCGCCGCGACCCAGATCCGCTGGGGCGGCGCCCCGGCCGCGTTTCCGGGCGCGATCTGATCTGGACCGGAATCGACCGGTTGCCTAAAGTGATTGGCCGGGCACGTAAGGGCGCGGAAACGGCGTCATAACGAATAATTTCCGGTGCGGTTACGGATGATCTGGAATTCGTTGCGTACATCCCTTTACTCAGAGCGCTACCTTCCATATATTTCCGGTCACGGAGACTGGGGGGTCGCCGGGTATTCACCTTCACCACAAGGGCTTTCGCCTGCGTGGCCGCTGGTGATGATCCAAGGCTGAAGCAAAACGTCTGGTCCGTACTTTCCCTTTGTTTCAAACAACTTCTTGAGCCGCGTCCAAGCCCGGCTACGGAGGGTAGTGAAGCATGCGTACATTCGACCTGATCACGGGCGAGAGCCTGTTTGTGAAAGACCTCCGAGTAGTCCGATGGGAGCAATACGACCTGGACCGGCACCTGCCGTTCCAAGCCATGTGGTACTCCGTCCCGCCCGGTTCGGAGAGCCCACTCGACACCCACCCCGAGCTAGAGCTGTCGATCGTCGTGGCCGGCACCGCCCATGTGATTGCGGGCGGCACCGAACACGAGATCCGGCAGGGCAACGCCTTCCTGCTCAGCAGCACCGAACACCACGTGGTCCAGAACCGCTCGGCCGACGTCGAGCTGACCATCTTCAGCGCCTACTGGATGCCACTCCCGGAACCGGTCGGCACGCCAGCGGAAGCAATGGCCGGCCATGACTGAACCCGGCTCTGGGCCGGTCACGGTCATCACCTTCCCGCAGCCGACCGCCAACGGTCCGCTGCACGTCGGGCACCTGTCCGGCCCGTACATCGCCGCCGACATCGCGGCCCGGGCAGCGCGTGCCCGGGGCGAGAACGTCGTGGTGACCAGCGGTCTCGACGTCCACCAGAACTACGTCCTCACCCGGGCCGAGAACGAGGGCCTCGAGGTCGGCGCGATGATGGCCGACTTCAAGTCCGACATCCTGACCACCTATAAGCTGGCCCGGATCGGTTTCGACCGGTTCAGCGACCCGCTGAGCGACGAGCACGCGCCGGTCATCCGGCAGTTGATGAACCGCTTGGTTGCCTCCGGCGCCACTCCCCTGACCGAGCTCACGCTCTACCGGTGCGGGGACTGCAGCCGGACGCTGCACGAGTCGTACCTGACCGGTCTGTGCGGCGCCTGCCAGGCGCCGGCGGCCGGCGGCGCCTGCGAGCAGTGCGGCAGCTACACGTTCGTCGAGACGATGATCGACCCGGTCTGCGGCCGGTGTGGTGGCCCGCCGCAACCATTCCGGGCGACGGTGCCGGTACTCCGGATGGAGGACCACCGCGCTGCGATGACCGCGATGTGGCTGCAGGCGGAGTTGCCGCCGGCCGTTCGCGACCTGATCGGCCGGCAACTCGCGCAAGGTCTGCCGGAGATCCCGCTCGCCTACCCGACCAACTGGGGTATCGAGGGCGACGGCCCACTGACCGGCCTGCGCTTCGGCCCGTACTCCGAGGTCGCGCTGACCGACCTCTACAACATCGCCAAGGCGGTCGACCCGGCCGCCGACGACCTGGCCGGCTACCTGGCCGCGTTCGGCCGGGTGGACCAGCTGTGGCACTTCCTGGGCCTCGACAACGCCTACTGGTACGCCATCTACTGGCGGGCCATCTGGGCCGCGGCGGGTCTCAGCCCGCTGCCGCTGTCCGGGATGGTGGTCAACGAGTTCTACACCCTGGACGGATCGAAGTTCTCGACCAGCCGCAACCACGCGATCTGGGCGAACGACCTCCTCCACGACGAGGACCCGGCGATCGTGCGGTTGTTCCTCGCCTGGGACCGGCCGGACCGCAGCCAGACCGACTTCACCTGGAAAGCCTTCCGGGCGTTCGCCGAGCTGGTCGGACCACTGCTGGACGGCACGCACACCGTGACCGCTCCACTCCATCCGGCGCTGGCCGCGATCGAGTTGGCACGGGGTGAAGCCGCCTTGCGGCCGTCGGGTTTCGACCCGGCGCTGGCGGCTCGCAGCCTGATCACTCTCCTCTCCGGAGGAGCTCAGACCGGTGCCCTGCGGAGGGCTCTGACCGGTTCGGGCGAGGAGTAGCGCCGTGCGAGTCTGCGTGATCGGTTCGGGGATCGCCGGCACGCTGCTGGCCTGGCGGCTGAGCGGCGACCCCGGTCTCACGGTGGACCTCGTGACGGGGTTGCCCGGCGCGGACGCCACTGCCTCCTCAGGTGGCGGCGTCCGCGCCTTCGAGACCCATCCGGCCCAACGCCGGCTGGCGGCCGAGAGCCTGGCCGAGCTGCTGGAGAGCCCGGCGCTGCTCGACCACGCCCACTACACCGAGACCGGCTGCACCTATCTGCTCGAAGAGCACGCTGGGCTGGCAGCCGCCGTCGCCGAGGTGGAGAACCTGCACCCCGGATCGACGGAGATCGTCGGCAGTGCCGAACTGCGGCGCCGTGGTTGGCACGGCCTGCCGGACAGCACGGTCGGCGTACTGGAGAAGCGGGCCGGGTTCATCCGGCCCGACCAACTGCGCAACGCCATTGTCGAGTACCTCGCCCGTGGCCAGCGCAGCACTGTCATCCCGGGGCCTGTCCTCGGGTTGGTGCCGCACCCCGATGGTTCCGTCAGCTGCCGCACTCCCGGCGACAGCTCCCGGTACGACGTCGTCGTGGTCGCGGCAGGACCTTGGACGCCGGGCCTGCTGGCGGGGAACTCCCTGCCGGCCGAGCCCTACCGGACCAAGGCGATCCAGGTCGCGGTCTACAAGGTGGACGGTGCACTGCCGACCATGTTCGTGGACGAGAGCAGCGGCCTGTACGGACGACCGACGGCCGACGGCGAGCTCCTGCTCGGCGTCGACTCCCACCGTTGGTCCGTTCCTCCCGGCAGCAGCCGGCCGATCCAGCACCTGGCCGACCAGGCCATCCGGATCGCCGGCGAAAGACTGCCGCACCTGAGGCTGCTGGAGACCGCCAAGACGGTCAACGCAGCCGACTGTTATGCCGATCCGCCGGTGCTGACCCTGTGGTCAGTGCTCGGCAGCACGCATCGGCTCTTCACTTTCACCGGTGGGTCCGGCGGCAGCGTGAAAACCGCGCTGGCCGCCAGCCGGACGGCAGCGAGCGACCTGCTCGGGCCCCTGGCCACCGGGGGAAACACCCGTAACACCACTTCGCGGACGGAGAACAAGCGCATGACCATCACGGATCGACCCACCGGCAGCCCGCCCAGGTACCACACGATCGGCATCGGCGCCGGTCCCTCGAACCTGTCCCTGGCGGCTCTGTACAAGAACGTCACGACCGAGAAGCTCGCCCTGTTCGACTCCCGCCCGGTCGCCGGCTGGCACACGCCGCTGCTCTACCCGGGTGTGCGGATGCAGACGGGCTGGATGAAGGACCTGGTGTCGCTGGTCGACCCCCGGCACGAGCTGACGTTCCTGAACTACCTGGTCACCTCCGGGCGGCTCTACGCGCTGATCAACTCCCAGTTCGACTCGCTCCCCCGGATCGAGTACGAGCGCTACCTGGCCTGGGCCACCGAGAAGCTCGGCGTGGTGAACTTCAGCTCCCGGGTCGAGACGATCTCGATCACCGACAATGGGTTCGAGGTGACCGTCGGCGGTGAGCCGGTGGCCGTCTCCGAGCACCTGGTGCTCGGGCTGGGCACCCGGCCGGTCTGGCCGGAGTACGTCCAGGGCCTGCCGCGCGAGCGGGCCTTCATCGCCGACGAGCTCGGCGCCCGGATGCCCGACCTGGAGGCCTACAAGGCCGAGCCGATCGCCGTGGTCGGCGGTGGCCAGACCGGTCTCGAGTGCGTCCTGCGGCTGCTCGGCTCCGGCTTCACCGACATCCGCTGGATCGGCCGGAACCAGTGGTTCCGCAGCATCGACGACTCGCCGATGGCCAACGAGCTGTACCGGCCGTCGCACATCGAGTTCCTGCAGGGACTCAACCGTGGCAAGCGCCGGGAGATGATCGTGGACTCCCGGTACAGCGGCGACGCCATCACCCCTGGTGGGCTCCGGGCGCTCTACCAGGGCAACTACGACGGACTGCTGACGCTGGGCCGGTTCCCGGTCACGCTGCTGCCGGGCCGGACCGTCACGTCAGCCGAGGAACTGACCGACGGCCTGCTGCGGCTGCACTGCACCACCCCCGAGACGCCGGAGCAGCAGGACGTCCGGCACATCGTGGTGGCGGCCGGCCGCGAGCACGTCCAGGCGCCGTTCGACGACGACCTGCGGGACCGGATCGACTACGACGACGACGGCGAGATGCTGGTCGAGCCGGACTACTCGGTGCGCTGGAAGGGCATGAACGGTCACAAGATCTACTCGTTCAACGCCAGCCGCTACAGCCACGGCCTGACCAACGCCGGCCTGACCCAGCTGCCGGTCCGGGCCGCGATGGTCCTCAACTCGATGTTCGACCGGGAGATCTACCCGATCTCCGACGAGCTGTGCGCGGTGCAGTGGTGAGCGCCGCGGTCCCCGAGCCGCTCACCCCCGACGTGGACGGTGTGTGGTTCCAGCTCGTCGCCGACGAGCCCGGCACCGAGGTGCCGTACGGCCAGTACCACCGCGACGGCGACCTGGTCTGGGCCGAGTTCTACGCGGGCGGCTCGCTGCGCAGCGGCCGGCTGGTCGGTCACCTGCAGGACGACGGGTCCTTCGACGCGGCGTACTGCTTGCTGACCGCAACCGGTGACCTGGTCAGCGGCGAGTGCCACAGCATCCCGCAGTACGACGACCGCGGCCGGCTGCGGATCGCGGATCACTTCAAGCGGAGCGACGGCAGCTCCGGAGTCACGTACATCGAGCAGATCCCTGCTCCGGTCAGGGAGGTCTGAGATGTCCGATAGCCCCGAGCTGATCATCGAAGAGGTCGAGCGGCCGCACCTGCTGGTGGTGGCGACCGGAATGCGTCTGTTCCGGGAGTACATCCTGAGCTCGATCGCACCGCAGTACCGGATCCACATGTTCCTGCACGCGGAGCCGTCCTGGGAGAAGGACTACATCGAGGGCTGGACCGTGCTGGAGAGCACCCTCGACGCCGAGGCGCTGGTGGTGGCGGCGAAGAAGCTGAACGCCGAGCAGCCGATCGACGGCGTGCTCTGCTGGGACGAGGCGAGGATCCTGCAGACCGCGCACATCGCCGAGGCGCTCGGCCTGCCGGGCGGCGACGTGGCGATGATCGACCGCTGCCGGGACAAGCACCTGACCCGTACCGCGCTCGCCGAGAAGGGCGTCCCGCAGCCCGAGTCGATCCTGGTCGACACGGTGGAGGACGCGCTGGTGGCGGCCGAGAAGGTCGGCTACCCGGCGATCCTGAAGCCGCGGGCGATGGCGGCCAGCCTCGGCGTGGTCAAGGTGAACTCGCCCGAGGAGCTGAAGGAGAACTGGGCGTTCGCGCACGACACGACCGTGCCGGAGGCGCCGGAGTACGACGTCAAGGTGCTGGTCGAGGAGTTCGCCGACGGCTACGAGATCAGCATCGACGCGGCCGTCTTCCACGGTCAGGTGACGCCGTTCTGCCTGGCCCGCAAGGAGATCGGCTACCCGCCGTACGCCGAGGAGATCGGCCACTTCGTCGACGCGCACGACCCGCTGCTGGTCGACGAGCACCTGATGCAGGTGCTGGTGGACGCGCACGCCGCGATCGCCTTCACCGACGGCGTCACGCACACCGAGATCATGATGACGGCCGACGGCCCGAAGGTGATCGAGATCAACGGCCGGATCGGCGGCGACATGATCCCGTACCTCGGCCTGCAGGCCACCGGTGCGGACCCGGGCCTGGCGGCTGCGGCCGTCGCGTGCGGCCGGGCACCCGAACTGGTGCCGGACCGGACCGTCGCGGGCGGCGTGCGGTTCTTCTACGTCGACGAGAACGACACCGTGCTCGACGGCGTCGAGTGGGACGAGAGCGCCGAGCTGCCGGCCACCATCGACAAGCTGGTGCTGTTGATGGAGGCCGGCCAGACGACCAGCCCGCCGCCGGAAGGCACCCTGTGGGGCCGGATCGCCTACGCGACCGCCGTCGCTCCCACGCTTGACGAGTGCCGGGCCGGGCTGGACGCTGCTGAGAAAGCACTGCGTTGGTCCGGCCACGTGGTCACCGAACCCCCGAAGGAGCCGGCATCATGACAGCCGCCCCAACTGACGAGAGCACCGGTATCTGGGCGACCATCCGGGAGGCTCCGGTCCCGGTGAAGGCGCTGCTGGTCGGTGTCTTCGTCAACAAGCTCGGCTGGTTCCTGCAGGTCTTCCTGGTGCTCTTCCTGACCACCTCGAAGGGCTTCAGCGACGTCCAGGCCGGTACCGCGCTGGGCATCTACGGCGGCGGGTCGGTGATCGGCCTGATCATCGGCGGTTCGCTGTCGGACAAGATCGGGCCGCGCGCCGCGGTGATGATCAGCATGTTCGGCATGGCCGCGTTCGTGCTCGGTATCGCCTACGTGCCCAGCTACACCGCCATCCTCATCACGGTGGCGCTCGCCGGCGCGGTCGGCCAGTTCTACCGGCCGGCCTCGGCCGCGCTGCTGACCGAGCTGACACCGAAGAACCGTCAAGTGATGATTTTCGCGGTCTACCGGCTGGCGATGAACCTCGGTACGACGGCAGCTCCGCTGATCGGTGCGGCCCTGGTCGCGATCTCGTGGAACCTGCTGTTCATCGGTGAGGCGCTGGCCGCGCTGGCGTACGCCGCCGTGGCGATCGTCGCGCTGCCGAAGCGTCAGGCTGCTGCTCCCGCCGGTCCGGAGGACACCGCTGACGCGGTCGCCGCCGCGGAGCCCACCGCCGGTGGGTACCTCGCCGTACTGCGGGACTACAAGTACGTCCTGTTCCTGCTGTGCATGTTCATCAACGCGGCGATCTACATGCAGTACCTCGCCGTGCTGCCGCTGCACATGAAGTCGGAAGGCCTGTCCACGTGGTGGTTCAGCGCGATGGTCGCGCTGAACGGGTTCATCGTGATCACCTGCGAGTTGCTGGTGACCAAGGTGGTCCAGCACTGGCCGGCCCGGCTGGTGGCGATCGCGGGCTTCGTCCTGCTGGGCGGCGGACTGGCGTTCTACGCCCTGCCGGGTGGAGTGGCGATCTTCGTGATCGGCACCCTGCTGTGGACGCTGGCCGAGATCATCGCCGGACCGACCATGTTCGCCTACCCGGGAATGGCCGCCAAGCCCCACCTGCTCGGCCGGTACGTCGGCTCCGCACACGCGATGTTCGGACTCGGCTCCGCGCTGGGCCCGTTCCTCGGGGTCTGGATCTGGAACAACTCCGGGACCCAGGTCTGGGTCTGGTGCGGGGTCGCGGGCGCCGTCGGTGTCGTGTGCGCGTACTTCGGTATGTCGAACGCGGCGGCGTCGGACCCGGTTGACGAGCCTGTTGTGGACACCACCCCGGCCAGTGAGCCGTTGCCGAGCGAGAGCTCGTAGGAGAGTCTCATGTCGAAATACACGATCATCGTGGACCCGTTGTCCACTGGGCAGGAATACCCTGCCGCTTTCAAGGAGGCCGGGCAGATTCCGGTCGCGGTGCTGAGTGGGACGGAGCCGCCGCCGGCGTTCACCGGCAGCTGGCATCCGGAGGAGTTCGAGCACATCCACTACTTCACCGGTGATGTCGCGGCGTTGGCCGAGGACCTGCGGCAGTACGACCCGCAGTACCTGGTGCCGGGCGCCGAGAGCGGGGTCGAGCTCGCCGACGCGCTGACCGAGATCCTGCTGCCCGGCACGGGCAACGTGCCCGAGCTGGCCTCGGCACGGCGGGACAAGTGGCAGATGGCGCAGGCGCTGGCCGCGGCCGGCGTACCGCGGTTGCGGCAGTTCCTGACGTCCGACCCGGCCGAGGCCGAGAAGTGGCTGAAGGAGAACGACCTGATCGGGCGGCGGCTGGTGATCAAACCGCCGAAGAGCGCCGCCGGTGACGAGGTCTACGTCGTCTTCGAGGACGGTGACTGGCGCGAGCGGTTCGACCGGGTGCTCGGCCGGACCAACAAGATGGGTCTGGTCAACGACTCGGTCCTGATCCAGGAGTACGCCGAAGGCACGGAGTACCTGGTGGACAGCTACTCCATCGACGGGAAGCACGCGCTCGTCGACGTCTGCCGGTACACCAAGATCAGCCGGGGCGACAAGATCGGCATCTACCACCGGATCGACTTCCTCGCGGCGGACGATCCCGAGGTGCTGGCGTTGTGGCCGTACACCCAGCAGGTGCTGGACGCGGTCGGCATCCGGGTCGGCTGCGGGCACGCCGAAGTGATGATGACGCCGGACGGACCGCGGCTGATCGAGGTCGCCGCCCGCCCGTCGGGTGGCGGTCACCAGATGGTCAGCGACCTGGCCACCGGCGACAACCACATCAAGCGGACCGTCGCGCACCGGGTGCGCGGCGAGTTCCGGGACAGCTTCGACCTGGTCCAGCACCTCCGCGGTGTCTTCATCTCCGCGGTCCGCGACGGCTACTTCCGCAACCGGGAGGTCTTCGACGGGATCGAGGAGCTGAAGTCCTTCCACTGGATGAAGATCCTGCACGAGGAGGACGCGGTCGTGCCGGAGACGGTCGACCTGTTCACCTGCCTGGCCTGGGTGATCCTGATCCACAGCGACCCCCAGACATTGGACGACGACTACCGCCGAGTGCTCGAGATGGAGGCAGCGATAGTCATCGACGAAGCCTGACCACCCTGCTCAGCCGAGACCCCCCAGTCCAACTGGCTGAGCCCCCGGGCACGGACGTTCCCCCAAACGCCCGTGCCCGGGCCTTTTCTGTTCATCTGCCGTCGGCACACTCGGTGGCATGAGCCTTCGGGAGCTGGTGGGCGGGCGGCGGCGGATGCTGGCCTACTGGGCTGCGGCCGCGGTGCATGTGGGAGCTGTTGCTGTTGATCTCGAGGTGTTGAAGCAGGCCAGCAAGGTGACGTTGATGCCCTTGCTGTTGGCGTGGAGCCGGAGTCAGGAAGTGCCGCCGTTGATCCAGGCCGCGCTGTTGGCATCCGCGGCTGGTGACTTGTTGCTGGAGACGGAGCTGCAGTTGGCGGGGATCGCCGCGTTCGCGGCGGCGCATGCTTGCTACCTCGCGGTGTTCTTGGCCAAGCCTGGTGAGCGGTCGTGGCGGGTGCTCGCGGCGTACAGCGCGTTGTGGGCGGCGTTGATCGCGGTGTTGTCCCGGGATCTCGGTGCTCAGCGGGTGCCGGTGGCGGCCTACGCTTTGTTGCTGACGGCAACTGCTGTCGCGTCGCGGTGGCACAACCCGCGGAGTGGGCTGGGTGGCGCGCTGTTCCTGGTCTCCGACGCGTTGATCGCGCTGCGGCTGGCCGGCCGTGATTTCCCGGGGCGTGGGGTGCTGACGATGTCGACGTACGTCGCCGGGCAGTACCTGCTGGTCTCGGGGGTCAGGGCACAATCTGGGGATGGCGAAACTCCCCTGTCCCTGCGGTCTCGACGCCGCCTACGCTGACTGCTGCGGCAGCCTGCACGAGGGCCGTACTGCGGCCGCCACCGCCGAGCAGTTGATGCGCTCGCGGTACTCGGCATTCGTCGTACGGGATGCGGCTTATCTGCTCCGCACCTGGTCGGCCGCCACCCGGCCGCGCGACCTCGATCTCGAGGACGACATCGAGTGGACCGGGCTGGAGATTCTGGGCAGTACCGGCGGCAGCGCCTTCCACGCCGAGGGAACGGTGGAGTTCCGGGCCAACTACATCGCCGAGGGCGAGCCAGGTCATCAGCAGGAGGACAGTCGCTTCCTGCGCGAGAACGGCGCCTGGGTGTACGCCCGTCCGGTTTGACGGTTCTGAGCAGCTCCCGCGGTTGAACGTGCGCCAAAGTCTCAATCGGGGCTTCAAAGTTATGATTGAGACTCATGAGCCAGGACATCAGCGAGTTCGTGACAGCGTCGGGTGAGTTGCTGGGCTTCGGAGAGCCGACCCATCTGGAGCCGTGCTTCGGGCAGGTGCGCAACGAGTTGGTCTTCCAGCTCGCCGGGCTGGGGTTCCGGTCGGTGGCGCTGGAGACCGACCGGGTCGCCGCACTCCGGGTCGATGCCTTCGTCCGGCAGGGAGTGGGATCGCTGGACGAGGCGATGGCCGGAGGGTTCTCGCACGGCTTCGGCGAGGTGGCCGCCAACCGTGAGCTGGTTAGCTGGCTGCGGGACTACAACGCAGCCCGGCCGGCCGATCAGCAACTCGCCTTTCACGGCTTCGACGCCTCGCTGGAGACCATGAGCGCGCCGAGCCCGCGACCGTACCTCGACCATGCGCGCGAATACCTGCAACTCGATCTCGACCTGGCACCTCTCGTCGGCGCCGACGACCAGTGGAGCCGCACCGAGGCAGTCATCGACCCGGCCTCCTCGATCGGCGCGACCCCTGCCGCCGACAGCCTGCGAGTGATCGCCGACGACCTGCTCATCGCCCTCTACGCGCGAGCACCGGAGTTGATCGCGGCAACTTCTCGCGATGAGTGGCAACAGTCCGAGACGTACCTGACCGCCGCCCTCGGAATACTGCGCTACCACAAGGAGTGCGCTCGGGTGGAAGCCGATCAAGGCCTCCGGATAGCACGCCTCTCCAGCCTTCGCGACGCCCTGATGGCTCAGAACCTGCTCGCCGTCCGCGCCCTCGAAACCCGGCGCGGCCCGACCTTCGTCTTCGCCCACAACACCCACTTGCAACGCAACCAGAACACCTGGCAGTTCGGCGACACCGACGTCACGCTGGCCAGCGCCGGCGCGATCCTGAGCACCCTCCTCGACGACCGCTACACCTTCGTCGCCGGCTCACTCGGCCGCAGCAGAACCATCGGCCTGGAAGAACCAGCACCCGGCACCTACGAGAGCCACCTGCAACGCAGTACGCCGACGTCCTGGTCGCTGACGCCGGCTGCCGCCACTCCAGAAGGCACCACCCGCACAGACCCCACTCCACAGCAGGGCTACTTCCCACTCACCGCGGCAACCATCAAGGGAGCCGACGCGATCCTCCACCTCAGCGACTGACCCGCGGTGGTAGCCATGCCGCGGGGCGGTGGGCACGGCTACCAAGCGGAAGTCAGCGTCTGGATCAGCGGCGGCGGCGCCAGGGGCCGGTGATCGCGTAGGTGATGCCGGGGGTGTAGATGTTGAAGAACATCGTCCGGCCGTCGGCGGAGAAGCCGACACCCGTGAGCTCGCCGTACTCCGGCTCCTCGGGGGTGCCGTTGTTGACCCGGTTGCGGGCGAACTTGAAGACCTCGCCGTCCTCGGTGGTGCCGAGCATGTGCTGGTCGCCGAGGCCGTCCTCGCACATCATCAGGCCGCCGTACGGCGACATGGTGATGTTGTCGGGGGAATCGAACTCCGGGTTCGGGTCGGTCGGGACGGCGCGCTTGAAGATCACCTCAAGGGTGAGCGTCTTGCGGCGCGGGTCGAACTTCCAGACCTGGCCGTTGTGCTCCATCTTCGGGCCGAGCGAGGTGAGCGCGAACGACGAGACGAAGTACACGCAGCGGTCGACCGCGCCCCACCAGGCGCCTTCCAGCTTGTAGCCGCCGGTGATCGGCTTGGCGAAGTCCTGCGCGCGCACCGACTCCGAGGTCGCGAGCGGGTCGGGCACCTTCACCCACTCCACGCCACGCAGTACGGTGCCGGCTTCCTGGATGACCGACAGGTCCGGTACGCCGGCGATCCGCATCGCCTGCAGTTCGCCGCCGGCGCGCAGACTCCCCCAGCCGCCGCGGGGGCGGTTCGGCAGGAAACGGTAGAAGCCGCCCAGCGGCGCGACGAACGCGTCCTCGGTCTCGTAGACGATCCCGGTGGCCGGGTCGACGGCGACGGCCTCGTGCTGGAACCGGCCCATCGCCTTCAGCGGAACGGGATTGCGGTTGCGGCGGTCGTCGTACGGGTCGACCTCGAAGATGAAGCCGTGGTCCTTGGTGTAGCCCTTGACGCCGGCCTTGTCCTCGGTCTCCTCGCAGGTCAGCCAGGTGCGCCACGGGGTCTTGCCGCCGGAGCAGTTGATCGCGGTACCGCCGAGCGCGACGTACTCCTTCTCGACGTTGTTGTGCCGGTCGAGGATCAGCGTGCTGTTACCGCCGCCGGCTCCCGGGTCGTAGGTGCGGATCGGCGGGCCCTTCACCGGGATCGGCGCGTCCGGGTAGCACTCGTGGTTGCGGACCAGCCGCGAGCCGCCGTGCCGGTCCGGGAAGGTCCCCATCCCGTCGAACCGGCTCGGGATCAGGCCGCCGTCGGGGCGCTTGGTGCCCTCGCGGGACAGGATCTTGTAGCTGAACCCCTTCGGCAGGTCGAGCATCCCCTTCGGGTCCTCGATCAGCGGGCCGTAGCCCACCTTCGGGCCGGACGTGCCGAGCGCCGGCTCAGCCGTGTAGAGGGCGTCCACCGAGCCGACCACGCCGACCGCAACACCGGCCACGGCCGCGCGCGCGACGAACTGACGTCTGGACAGGGGGTTTTCGACACTCATCGGGCGATCTCCTTGTCAGCACAAGCAGTGGTCGCCAGTGAACGTACGGTAAACAACTGCCCAACGGCAAGAGAACGCGTGTCAGGAATCGCTCTGTGATCGTCCGCCCCGCTGCCAGCGACGCGCAGTGAGGATCGCGGGCTCTCCCCGCAGCCCGTCCGCGATCGGCTGGACCACCGTCAAGGCCTTGTCCGGCAACGCATCGACCGCCGCGACGATCCCCACCGACCGCGAGCCTTCGTCGTCCACCAGCATCGCCAGGAAGCTCACTCGCTCGTCCGAGCCGTCGAGCTCACCCACCTCGGCCGCCGGCCACTCCCCCGTCACCAGCGTCTTCGGTACGCCGTCCGCCGAGTCAGCCAGTACGACGGCCTGCACGACCGTCAGCGGCTGGTAGAAACCAGCGGACCAATAGGGCTCTTCATAAGCGAAGCGCTCTGCCTCGGCCCGATCGTCCACATCGACGACGTGCACGCTGCCGGTGTGCTCCTCCGCGTCATCGGTCAGCGTCGGACCCCGCAGGATCAGCCGGTCGGCGTACTGATCCATATAGGACCAGTGCGCCTCGGCCTTCTCCATCAGCCCGGGCAGCACGCCCGGCTTGTCCTCGCCGTAGACGAAGTACGGCACGTCAGAACGACCGGATCCAGTTGGCCAGCAACTCCGCGCCCGCGTCGCCGGACTTCTCCGGGTGGAACTGAGTCGCGGTCAGCGGCCCGTTCTCGACCGCGGCGACGAACCGGTCTCCGCCGTACTCCGTCCAGGTCACCGTCGGTGTCACCGAGGGACGGGTGCCGACCAGCTCCCACTCGCGGACGCCGTACGAGTGGACGAAGTAAAAGCGTTCCTTGTCGATCCCCTCGAACAGCTTGGTCGGGCCGTCGACGCCGACGGTGTTCCAGCCCATGTGCGGGACCGGCTCACCTCCGGTCGGCTGCAACCGCTCGACCGTGCCCGGCCACTGGTCGCAGCCGTCCGTCTCGACGCCATGTTCGATGCCTCTGGCAAACAAGATCTGCATGCCGACGCAGATTCCGAGCACCGGCCGGCCACCGGTCAGCCGGCGGTCCACGATCTCGTCGCCGCGGACCGACCTCAGGCCCTTCATGCACGCCTCGAAGGCGCCGACGCCGGGGACCAGCAGCCCGTCGGCGTTCAGCGCCTCCTGGAAGTCCGAGGTGACGGTGACGTCCGCGCCGACCCGCTGCAGCGCGCGTTCGCCGGAGCGGATGTTGCCGGAGCCGTAGTCGAACAGGACGACCTTCTTGCTCACAGAGCGCCCTTGGTGGACGGGATGCCCGGCTGCCGCGGGTCCAGCTCGGCGGCCGCCCGCAGCGCCCGCGCGAAGGCCTTGAACTGCGCCTCGACGATGTGGTGCGGGTCGCGGCCGGACAGCACCCGGATGTGGATGCAGATCGCGGCGTTGAAGGCGAGCGTCTCGAACACGTGCTGGGTCAGCGAGCCGGCGTAGTCGCCGCCGATGATCGCGTAGACCTGACCGTCGGGCTCACCGGTGTGCACGCAGTACGGGCGGCCGGACAGGTCGACGGTGCAGTGCACCAGCGCCTCGTCCAGCGGCACGGTCGCGTCGCCGAACCGGCGGATGCCCTTCTTGTCGCCCAGTGCTTCTTTCAGCGCCTGGCCGATCCCGATCGCGGTGTCCTCGACGGTGTGGTGCGCGTCGATCTCGAGGTCGCCGACCGTGTTCACGTGCAGGTCGAGCAGCGCGTGCTTGGCCAGCGCGTTGAGCATGTGGTCGTAGAAGCCGACCCCGGTGGAGATCTCCGCGCGCCCGGTGCCGTCGAGGTCGAGCTCGACCAGCACCTTGGACTCACTGGTCTCCCGATCGACCCTGGCCGTGCGTGTCATAAGGACCTTCCCAGATCAGTCTTGAGCACCTTCTCCAACGAGGCGCGGAACGCGGCCATCTCGGCGCCGGTGCCGATCGAGACCCGCAGCCAGCCGTTCGGCCCGGTCTCCCGGATCAGCACGCCGTCGTCCAGCAGCGACCGCCAGACCGCGTGCCGATCGGCGAAGGTGCCGAACAGGACGAAGTTCGCATCCGAGTCGACCGCCCGCAAGCCGTGCGCCCGCAGCCACTCCACGGTCTCGTCCCGCTCGATCCGCAACTGTTCGACCCGGCCCAGCAGCTCGTCAGAGTGCCGGAGCGCTGCCCGCGCGACCGCCTGGGTCACCGCCGACAGGTGGTACGGCAGCCGGACGATGCGCAGGGCATCGACCAGTTGCTTGCTCGCGGCAAGGTAACCGACCCGGGCCCCGGCCAGCGCGAACGCCTTGGAGGTGGTCCGGGCGACCGCGAGATTCGAGTACGACGGGAGCAGCGTGACCGCGCTCGGCGTCCCGGTACGGCGGAACTCCGCATACGCCTCGTCCACCACCACGACGGCCCCGATCGCGGCTGTCCGGGCGGCGACCGCCTCGACCAGCTGGATCGGCAGCGCAGTACCGGTCGGGTTGTTGGGTGAGGCAAGCAGAACGACCGACGGCCGGTGCCGCGAGATCGCGGCCAGCGCCTTGCTCTGGTCGAGGGTGAAGTCCTCGGAGCGGCGACCGGTCACCCAGGCGGTGTTCGTGTTGCGGGCGTACTCCGGGTACATCGAGTACGTCGGCGCGAACGACAGCGCGGTACGGCCTGGTCCGCCGAAGGCCTGCAGGATGTGCAGCATCACCTCGTTGGAGCCGTTGGCCGCCCACACCTGATCAGCCGTGAGCTGCGCACCCGACTCACGCCCCAGGTACGCCGCGAGGTCGGCTCGCAGCGCCATGAACTCGCGATCGGGGTACCGGTTCAGCCCGCGGGCCGCCTCGGCCACCGACGCGGTGATGTCCGCGACGACCGCGTCACTCGGCGGGTACGGGTTTTCGTTGACGTTGAGCAGGACGGGGACGTCCAACTGCGGAGCGCCGTACGGCTCGAAGCTCTTCAGCTCTTCGCGGATCGGCAGCCCGTCGAAACGGCCCATCAGTTCTCACTCGCAAAACGCACCGACACCGCGGCACCGTGGGCCGGCAGGTCCTCGGCGTTGGCGAGCGCGACGACGTGCCCGGCGACCTCTTGCAGGGCTTCGCGGGAGTAGTTCACGACGTGCATCGCCTTCAGGAAGCTGCGCACGGACAACCCGGACGAGTGGCACGCGCAGCCCGCGGTCGGGAGCACGTGGTTCGACCCCGCGCAGTAGTCGCCCAGCGAGACCGGCGACCAACTGCCGACGAAGATCGCGCCGGCATTGCTGATCAGCAGCGAACGCTCCTCGGCGTCGACGGTCTGGATCTCCAGGTGCTCGGCCGCATAGGCATCGACGACGGCCGTGCCCTGATCCAGGTCATCGACCAGTACGACGGCAGACTGCTGCCCGTCGAGCGCCTCGGTCACCCGCTCGTGGTGCTTGGTCTTCGGGACCTGGACAGCAAGCTCCGCCTCGACCGCGGCGGCCAGCGTCTCGCTCGGCGTGACCAGCAGACTCGCGGCCATCGGGTCGTGCTCGGCCTGGCTGATCAGGTCGGCGGCAACGTGCACCGCGTCGGCAGAGTCATCGGCCAGTACCGCGATCTCGGTCGGCCCGGCCTCGGAGTCGATCCCGACCTCGCTCTGCAGGAACCGCTTGGCCGCGACGACATAGATGTTGCCCGGACCGGTGATCAGGTTGACCTTGCGGCAGCCCTCGAACCCGTACGCGAACCCGGCGATCGCCTGCGCGCCGCCCATCGCGTAGACCTCGTCGATCCCGAGCATCTCGCACACAGCGAGCACCGTCGGGTGCGGCAGGCCACCGAACTCCTTCTGCGGCGGCGATGCCAACGCCAGCGACGTGACCCCGGCCACCTGCGCCGGCACGACGTTCATCAGCACGCTGGACGCGAGCGGCGCGCGGCCGCCCGGGACATAGAGCCCGACCCGCTGCACGGGAACCAGCCGCTGGGTCACCCGGCCACCCGGCGCGGGCTGCGACTCGATGTCACTGCCCCGCTCGTCCAGGCTGACCTCGCGGACCCGGCGAATCGACTCCTCCAACGCTGCCCGCACGGCCGGATCGAGCTCTTCGAGGGCGTTCTTGAGCGCCTCGGCCGGGACCCGCAGCTCCTGCACCCGGACATGGTCGAACTTCTCGCCGTACTCCCTGATCGCCTCGAGGCCGCGATGACGGACATCCAGGCAGATCGGTCGGACGACGTCGAGGGCTGCCTCGACGTCGAATACGGCTCGGGGGACCAGGGCTTGGAGGTCGAGGACCTCTCCGGCTGCCACTCGGCCCCGCAGGTCGACGCGGCGAATCATGACGCTCAGTCTACGGGCAGCCGCACTCCCCTTTCGCGGGCCGTCCACAGGCTCGCCCGTACTCCGCCGCAGGCGGAGCGGAGTACGGGCTGGTGGTTGCCTACTTACTCCAGCGGATCGCGTCGGTCACTGTCTGTGCGGTGCTGTTGCCGTCACCGTCGACCACGGTGGCCCGCAGCGACACCGAGTCGCCCACCGGCGTCGGGAACTCGGCGACGTACTGACCGGTCGCCTTCCGCACCAGCTTGGCGGCTCGCCACGGAGACCCTGCGGCGCCTTGGTACTGGAGGGTGAACTGCTTGATCCGCGGCAGCGGCGCCCCAGGCTGCGGGGTGAGCACGACCGGCATCCTGGTGATCGGCTTGCGGGCAGTCAGGTTGTGGTCGTCCACAACCGGCCGGTACCTGACGCTCAGCAAGGGCAGCAGATCCTCCGCGTTGCCGGTCTCCCCCGACCGGAACGTCCAGACATGCTCGACCCGGGTGCTGAACCGCGAAACGCTGTGCCGGTCGATCGTGCTGACCAGCTTGTAGGTGGCCGGCTCCGGCGGGAGGTCGAACGGGTTGGCCCAGCCGAAGCGGTCTTTGTAGCCCACCACCAGTTCGCCGTCGCGATAGAGCTTGGTCTCCCTCAGGTCCGCGGTGGAACCGTAGGAACTGCCACCCCACTGGCCGTCGGCATCCGCGAGTGGCGTCAGCACCACCGCCATCAGACCGCCACCCCGGACCGCGAGGCTGGGCCCCGGTGCGAACACACCGGCGTTGTACCGCGCCCGGTAGTTCCGTCCGCCCAGATAGCTCGCCTTGTGCTGGACGTCGGTCAGATAGACCCTCTCCGGTCCTGGCTCGAACTCACTGACAACGGTGAAGACCGCGGTGCTCGGATCGTCCAGTGAGGCGGGATCGTGGAACGAGCGTCGCCGGGCCGGCAAGTCGTAGTCGATGACCGCGGCGTAGGCATAGCCGTCGCCAGAGCTCACCTCGGCCCGCCTGCCTGAGGTGGCATTGATCGTCTCGTCGACGCGGACCATCTTCGCCGGGTCGATCACGCGTCGCGAACCGGTCGGGAATCGTCCCGGCAGCTTGTCGAGCTGATTCAGCTGGTACGGCGAATTGTCGAACGTCCCGTCGGCGTTCCGGCGGGCCCAGCGGGTCGCGACGGAGCCGAGCACATCCTTGGCGGGCGGGCCGACCTGCGCGGTGAACAGACCTGCCTGGTCGACGAAGTACAGGCTGGTGGCCCAGCCCCATTCCTCCGGAAGCATCAGCCGGACGGCGCCCTCGACCAGCGTCGCGCCTGGTTGCTTGGTGGAGATCCGCAGCGGCTTGGCCTGCCGGGCGTCCATCACCACGGTGGTGTCGGCGGCGAGATCCAGGATCGGCAGGACCAGGTCGTACCGGTTCGGCCCGGGAGTCTCCACGGTACTGCGGAGCGCGTACTCACTTCTCGGCAGCCGGAGCTTGACCGTCCCGCTGGGATCCGACACGACGACGGCCCATTCGGTCTTCGGGAGCAGCGCGGTCGTCGCCTCGGCCGGCTTGCCGTCCGGGCCGAGGGTCTTGATGGTCAGGTCGAAGCTCGGGACCTCTTTCTCGACTGCGATCGATGCCGTGACGGTCCGCTCACCGGCCTTCGCGACCACTTGGCCGGAGTAGCGGCCGTCCGGTCCCGAGTGCTTGGTGTCCACGATGACCGGGACGCTTGCAGTGCCGCCGGCCGGAACCGTCAGAGTCTGCGCGCCCAGCTTGATCGCACCAGCCGGAGCAGGCTTGCTGTCCGGGCCGAGGAGGGCGGCGCTGATCGCGAGCGCGACCGGCTGGTCACCGGTATTGCGGTAGGTCAGCGTCTTGGTGATCGGCTGGTCGTCGTCGTGTGGATACAGGGCCTTGCCGAACCAGAGCGAACCGGGCTCGGCGACCACCGTGGACGCGACGGCGTTCGCCACGTCGAGACGGCCGGTTCCCTGCTCGTCCCCGGACTGACCCTCGATCGGCTTCGCGGCCGACATCAGTTGGGTCTTGAGCCGACCCGCCTTCCAGTCCGGATGCTGCTGGGCGAGGATCGCTGCCGCGCCCGCGACGTGCGGAGTGGCCATCGAGGTGCCGTTGAGGGACGTGTAGTGCTCGTCGACCGGAGTACCGGCTTCGGTCCCGGCGGCGCGGGCAGCGACGATCGCCACGCCAGGGGCCGTCAGATCGGGCTTGACCGTGCCGTCCGGCAACGGGCCGCGGCTGGAGAACCAGGCCAGCTTGTCCTGCTTGTCGACAGCGCCGACCGTCAGCGCGGCGGCCGCGCTGCCGGGCGACTCGATCGTTCCCGCGCCCTCACCGCTGTTGCCCGCGGCAACGACGAAGAGGGTGCCGGTCTGCTCGGTGAGCCGGGCCAGCGCCTCCTCGACCGGGTCGGTCTCCGGATCGTCGTAGCCGCCGAGGCTCAGGTTCACGACCTTGGCCCTCACCTCGGTGGCGGCCCACTCCATCCCGGCCACGATCGCCGACAGCGTGCACCCGTCGATCGAGCACACCTTGCCGTCGTACAACCGGGCCCCGGGCGCGACGCCTTTGAACTTGCCACCAGCCGCGGCGCCGGTGCCTGCGATGATGCTGGCCACGTGGGTGCCGTGGCCGACCTTGTCGCCGTCGGCCTCGTCGGTGAAGTTCCGCTGGCCGGCCAGCTGCGCCTTGAGATCGGCATGAGTGGCGTCGATGCCCGTGTCGATGACTGCGACGGAGACGCCCGTGCCGGTGAATCCCGCCTGCCAGGCAGCGGGTGCGCCGACCTGCGGTACCGACTTGTCCAGGGTCGGCTTGAACTTGGTGTCCAGCCAGACCTTCTTGACTCCGGCCGCGGCTCGCGCGCCGGTCAGTTGGGTCAGGAAGGAGGCTGCGTCTCGCTTCGCGACCTTGAGGGCCACTCCGTCGATCGACGGGAGTTGGCGACTGCCCTTGGTCTTCGCGAACGACTGGGGCTTGCCGTCGTAGGTGACCAGCAGCGGGAGTTCCTTCGCGCGTTGGTCGTCCAGGCCTTGCCGGATCAAGCCGGCGACCTCGAAGAGCGCCCGGTCCAGCTTGCCGGCGGTGACGGCGGACGAGACATCCGACGGTACGACGTACAGGCGGCCTCGGCCCTGCTGCACCTCGAACCGCACCTTCCGTCCAGGGCCGGCCTGCGCCTGCACCTGACCCTGCTGGTCGATCGTCACCCGGTCTCCGGTCAGCAGGGTCACCCGCCCGGGTGGTAGCGCCTCTGCCGCTTTCCCTGCCGGTTTCCCTGGTCGCACTGGCTCGGCCGCGGGCGAGTTGGCCTCGGCGGCTTGCACCGCGGGCGCGCCTTGCAGGCTCGTCAGCACCAGTCCCAGCAGTACCCCGGCCGCGATCGCCGGTCTCCCTCTGCTTCTCATTCGATCCTCCTAGGTGGAGCACCTGTCGGCGCTCACCTAGACGACTCCTGACCCGGCCGGAACGCTGCACCTTTCGATCGGGGTCGATGCCCTAGGCTCAACGCCATGGACTCCCGCCTGCCACTACTCACTGTCGAGACAGTGATCTTCCCTGGGCTGGTGCTCCCGATCCCCGTCACCGACGTGCAAGGCCGGTCGGTCATCCGCGACCTGGTGGAGAACGGCGGCGAGCTGGCGTGCGGCGCTGTCGCCGTACGGGACGGGTACGAGCTCGGCGACCGGGTCTTCCGCTCGCTGTACGGCACCGGCTGCGCGGCGACGATCTCGGAGATCTCGCTCGATGCCGACGACGACGGCCCGGTGGAGATCACGCTGACCGGCAACCGCCGCTTCAAGGTGGCCGAGCTGGACAGCGGTGGCGACTACCTGGTCGCCGACGTCGAGTGGCTGGACGAAGAGCCGGGCGACGACCCGTTGGGTACTGCGACGATCGCGGTCGAGCGGTTCCGCCGGTACGCCGCTGCCATCAGCGAGATCTCGCAGCCCGGCCTGCACATCGGCTCGCTCCCCGACGACCCGGGCATCCTCTCGTACCTGATGTCGGCCGCGATGACACTGGTCACCCCCGACCGGCAGAAGTTGCTGGAGGCACTCGACACGACCACCCGGCTGGCCCAGCTGGTCGGCCTGCTCGACACCGAGCTCTCGGCGATGAAGGCACTCCCCTCGCTGCCGGCCGTGGACATCCCCTGGTCCGACATGTGCCCCAACTGAGCTGGCGTAGAATCGGCTCATCGGAGTAGAAACGTGCTGATCGGCACGCGTATACGCGGCATCGGATGATCCGCCACTTCCTTCAGAGAAGAGGCGCGTCATGAAGGCTGCACAGTTCACCCGGTTCGGTGGCCCTGAGGTCCTGGAGTTGGTCGAGCTCCCCGATCCTCACGCTGGCGCGGCCGAGATCCGGATCAGGGTCCGGGCGGCCGGCATCAACGCGAGTGACTGGAAGAAGCGCCAGGGCCTGATGGATCAGGAGCTGCCGCAGACCCTGGGGTACGAGGCTGCGGGAATCGTCGACGAGGTCGGCGCGGGGGTCCGCGGGGTCTCGGTAGGCGACTACGTCTTCGGCGCATCGCCGTACGGGGCAGCGCAGGCGGAGCTGGCCGTGCTGTCCGACTGGGCACCGATCCCCTCCACGCTCGACTTCGCAAGCTCTGCCGCGATCCCCGCGGCGGCCGAGGCGGCAGCCCGCGCACTCGACCAACTCGGCGTCGTCTCGGGCAGTCTCGTCCTGATCAACGGCGCTTCCGGCAGCATCGGAACCGCCGCCGTCCAACTCGCCGTCGAGCGCGGTGCCCGCGTGATCGGCACCGGCAGTCCAGCCACCCACGAATCCCTCCGCTCCCTGGGCGCCGAGCCGGTCGCGTACGGCGAGGGTCTGGTCGACCGAGTCCGCGCTCTCGCGCCGTCAGGTGTCGACCTCGCGCTGGATGTGGCCGGCAGCGGCGTACTCCCCGAACTCATCGAGCTGTCCGGCGCACCCGAACACGTCATCACGGTCGCCGACTTCCTCGGCGCCCAGCAGACCGGCGTCCGCTTCAGCCGGGGCGACACCGGCCGCGCCACCTACGCCCTGGCATTGGTGGCCGAACTCGCCGCCGTCTGCCGCTTCTCGGTCCAGGTCGGCCGGACCTTCCCGTTGGCCGAGATCGCCGAAGCTCATCGCGTCGGTGAGTCCGGCTCGGTCCGCGGAAAGCTCGTCCTGCTCGTCGACTAACTTATTCCTTGACACGAATATTCTTTGTAGTGAATACTTTGGGCCATGGAAGCACTGATGGTGGCGCTGGGTGATGCGGCTCGGTGGCGATTGGTGGGGTTGCTGGCTGAGCGGCCTCGGTCGGTGGGGGTGCTGGCTCAGTTGGCAGGGGCTCGGCAGCCGCAGACGACCAAGCATTTGCAGACGCTGGAGCGGGCCGGGCTGGTCAGTTCTCAGCGGATCGGGCAGCGGCGGGTCTACTCGCTGGAGGCTGGGCCGCTGCGGGAGTTGGCCGAGGCGCTGGGTCAACTGGCGGACACCGTGGAGCGGCCGGATGGGCCGCAGGCGGCGTACGAGCGGCATGGCGGCACCGTCGCGGCGGAGCGGCTTGCAGCCGACCAGGAGGGGTGGGCCGATGACCGGGTGTTCCGGTTTCAGCGGGCACTCGACGCGAGCCCCGAGGTGGTCTGGCGGCATCTGACCGAGGCCGAGCTGATCAGTGACTGGATGACCCCGGACGGCTTGCGTGTCTCCGAGCTTGTCTTCGAGGCGACACCGGGTGGCCGCGTGGTGCTCGAATACCGCGACGCAGAGGACGCTGACGGGTCCGATCAGGTCGTGGGGCGGTCGCAGGGCGTCGTCACCGGCGTACGGGTGGGCGAACAGCTTGCCTACAGCAACTCACCGCTGCTGCCGGACGGGAGCCTCGCCTTCACCGCCCACATCGAGCTGAACCTCCGGCCGACCGGCGCCGGTACGACGCTCGACGCCACCTATCGGATCACCGACAGCACCATCGACTCCGCCGACTTCATCGCAGGAATCGAGCTCGGCTTCGGCCAGAGCCTCGACAAACTCACCGCAGCAACTACGACAAGGAGCACGAAATGACCCGCCTGGTCACCGCCAACCTGAACCTCTCCCTCGACGGCCACTACAACGGCCCCGGCGGCGCTGGGGACCTCGGCGCGATCATCCCGTTCGCGACCACCGACGTCGCTCGCGACCAGATGACCCGCCTGTACGAGAACGCGACCACCGCAGTACTGGGCCGGCTCAACGCCGAGGGATTCCTCGGCTTCTGGCCGTCGGTCGCCGACAACGAGGACGCCGACCCGCGCGATCGCGGCTATGCGCGGTGGATCCGCGACACGGAGAAGGTGGTCTTCTCGACCACGCTGACCGAGTCGCCGTGGGCGCACACCCGCCTGGTCAACGCTCCGGCCGCGGACGTCATCACCGACCTGAAGACCACCGACGGGGGCGAGATCCTCGTCAACAGCAGCGCCAGCGTCATCAAGGCCCTGCTCGCGGCCGACCTGCTCGATCGGCTGTATCTGATGATCACCCCGGTGATCACCGGCGGCGGGCAGCGGCTGTTCGAGGACGGTCTGCCGGCCACCCGGTGGGGCGTCGCGCACCAGGAGACCGGCAAGCTCGGCGAGCTCGCCATCGTCTACGACCGGCTCCGGTAGAGAAGTGAATCCCAAGGCGGTATGGTTTTGGTATGAGTAAGCAGATCACGGTGCGGTTGCCGGACGAGCTCGTGGAGTTCATGGACCGGCTGGTGGATGACAACAAGGCGTCCAGCCGGGCGTCGGTGGTCGCGCGCGCGATGGAGCGGGAGCGCCGACGCGAGCTGGCCGAGCGGGACGCCGCCATTCTGGCGGCGCACGGTGACTACGACGACCTCGACGGACTGGCGGTCGCCGCCGGCGGGACTGTGCTGGCCGACGTCGACTGATGCGGCCACTGCACATCGCGCGGCTGGACAAGCCGCGCCCGGTGGTCGTCCTGACCCGCGAGCTGATCCGCCCCCGGCTGACCAACGTGACCGTCGCGCCGATCACCAGCACGATCCGCGGCCTGTCCACCGAAGTACCGGTCGGCCCGCAGAACGGTCTGGATCACCCCAGCGCGATCAGCTGCGACAACATTCAGACCATCCCGAAACTCCAGCTCGGCCGCTTGATCGGCTATCTCCTCCCAGCCCAGGAGGCAGCCCTGGCCGAGGCGATCACCCTCGCCTTCGACCTGGAGTTCGACCTGTGAGAACAAGAGCGGTCGCCGTCATCGTGCGCGACAACCTGCTGCTGACGATGCACCGGCGCAAGAACGGCGCGGAGTACTACACGCTGCCTGGCGGTGGAGTCGACGAAGGCGAGAGCATCGAAGAGGCCTGCCTGCGGGAGATCCACGAGGAGACCGGGCTGACCGCGACGCTCGGCGATCGGCTGTTGGTGCTGGGCAACGAGTACTACTTCGCGGCGGATGCGCCGGCCGGCGAAGCACGGCTGGGTGGCGAGGAAGCGCGGCTCAACTCCCCCGGCAACCAGTACACGTTGGTCTGGCTGCCGTTGGAGGAGTTGGCAGCGACCGACCTGAAGCCGGCCGCTGCCAAGGAGTTCCTGCTCAGCCGAGCTTGGTGACGTCTCGTACCGCGCCCTTGTCGGCGCTGGTGGCCATCGCGGCGTAGGCGCGGAGGGCGGCGGAGACCTTACGGTCGCGGGACTTCGGGGCGTAGACGCCGCCGAGGGCCTCGCGGCGGGCAGCCAGTACGTCGTCCGACACCAGCAGCTCGATGGAGCGATTGGGGATGTCGATGCGGATCCGGTCGCCGTCCTCGACCAGCGCGATGGTGCCGCCGGACGCCGCCTCCGGGGAGGCGTGGCCAATGGACAGGCCCGAAGTACCGCCGGAGAAGCGGCCGTCGGTGACCAGGGCGCAGACCTTGCCCAGGCCGCGGCCCTTCAGGAAGGACGTCGGGTAGAGCATCTCCTGCATGCCGGGGCCGCCCTTGGGGCCTTCGTAGCGGATCACCACGACATCGCCGGGTTTGATGCCCTTGGCAAGGATCTTCTCGACCGCCTCGTCCTGCGACTCGCAGACCACCGCGGGGCCTTCGAAGGTCCAGATCGACTCGTCGACGCCGGCCGTCTTCACCACGCAGCCGTCGAGCGCCAGGTTGCCCTTCAGCACCGCCAGTCCCCCGTCGACCGAGTACGCGTGCTCGAGGTCGCGGATGCAACCGCCGGCCGCGTCGGTGTCAAGCGTCTCCCAGCGCTCGGACTGCGAGAACGCCGTCGCCGACCGCTTGCACCCGGGCGCCGCGTGCCACAGCTCGACAGCCTCGGCCGACGGCGAGCCGCTGCGCACGTCCCAGTTCTTCAGCCAGTCGGCCATCGACGGGCTGTGCACGGTGTGGATGTCCTCGTTCAGCAGACCCGCGCGGTACAGCTCGCCCAGGATCGCCGGAATGCCACCGGCGCGGTGCACGTCCTCCATGTAGTACGTGCCGCCGGGAGCGACGTTCGGCGCGACCTTCGCCAGGCAGGGCACCTTGCGGGAGACCGCATTGATGTCGTCCAGGTCGAACTCGACCTCGGCCTCCTGGGCCGCGGCGAGCAGGTGCAGGATCGTGTTCGTCGAGCCGCCCATCGCGATGTCGAGTGCCATCGCGTTCTCGAACGCGGCCCGGGAAGCGACGTTGCGCGGCAGGACGGTCTCGTCATCGGTCTCGTAGTACCGCTTGGTGATCTCGACCACCGTCCGGCCGGCGTTCTCGTAGAGCGCCTTGCGGGCGGTGTGGGTGGCCAGCACCGAGCCGTTGCCCGGCAGCGCCAGGCCGATCGCCTCGGCCAGGCAGTTCATCGAGTTCGCGGTGAACATGCCCGAACACGACCCGCAGGTCGGGCAGGCGTTCTCCTCGATCCGCAGGATGTCCTCGTCGGAGACGTTCTCGTTGACCGCCTCGGACATCGCGTCGATCAGGTCCAGCTTGCGCACGGTGCCGTCGACCAGGGTGGCCCGGCCGGCCTCCATCGGGCCGCCGGAGACGAACACGGTCGGGATGTTCAGCCGGAGCGCGGCCATCAGCATGCCCGGGGTGATCTTGTCGCAGTTCGAGATGCAGATCAGCGCGTCCGCGCAGTGCGCCTCGACCATGTACTCGACCGAGTCGGCGATCAGGTCCCGCGACGGCAGGCTGTAGAGCATCCCGCCGTGGCCCATCGCGATCCCGTCGTCGACGGCGATCGTGTTGAACTCGCGGGCGATCCCGCCGGCCGCGTGGATCGCCTCGGACACGATCCGGCCGACCGGCTGCAGGTGGGTGTGCCCGGGGACGAACTCGGTGAAGCTGTTCGCGACCGCGATGATCGGCTTGCCGAAGTCCTCTCGGGCGACCCCGGAGGCCATCATGAGGGCGCGGGCGCCCGCCATGTTGCGGCCGTTGGTGACGGTACGGGACCTCAGTTCAGGCACGGCGATCTCTCCAAAACTCGACGCTGACTCTCGTTAGCATGGTGCCACTTCGAGTCCAGATGCCGAAACGCCGGTCCCGGATGACGGATGGCGCGCAGGGCGGGGCGGCGCCCTGCGCGCCCGGTTCCGGCTCAGTACGAGCGCGTGGTCCCGCGGTAGATGGTGTAGCCGGTGTCGTTGGTGCCGGACGCGTGCGAGGTGTAGCCGGCGTCGTTCAGCATCGCCGTGCTGCACGAGCCGTCCTGGCCCGCGTTGCAGCGGTCGGCGGCGCCGTCCTGCTCGCGGTAGATCAGTGCGGTTCCACCGGCGCTGTCACCGGGGCGGGGGGCGGCCGCACCGCTGACGTGGGCCCAGATGGTCCGGCAACTCGGGCTGTAGCGCAGCCAGATGTCGGCGCCGCCGCCGAACGGCTTCCGCTCGATCGTCACGGCGTCGTCGCCGCAACTGGTCGCGCCGACCTCCAGACCGGCGTACTTGTTGACCGTCGGGGCGGCCGAGGCGCTGGTGGCGCCGAGCGTGGTGACACTGGCCACGGCGGCCAGGCTGAGGGCAATCGCGGCCTTACGTCGCAGTCCGTACATGATGAATCACTCCTTGTCGTGGGGCGGCGGCGCCGAACTTACCGGAGGATCGGGCAGAAAACTACGCCAATGACCGTTTGAATGTTGCTCACTTACTAGACCGCGGATTGTCGGATGCCGCCCCTAACCTGAGGGCATGGAGGGCTTCGAGCACCACGTACGCCGGGCGCACCCTGCCCTGCGCGACTACCTCGGCGACCTCACCGGCTACGCGTACTACGGCGAGCCGCTGGAGCTGCATCGCGGCCTGCCCTCGCAGTACCTGACGATCGTGATCAGCCTCGACGAGCCACTGGGCATCGCCTGGCCCGACTCCCCGGTGGAGAAGTTCCAGACCGTGGTCAGCGGGCTGCACTCGACCGCCGTCCGGATCGGCGACTCCCCCAACCTCGCGGGGATCCAGCTCGCGCTCACACCGGAGGGGTCGCGAGCGCTGCTCGGGCAGCCGTCCGGCGAGCTCGCGTCCACGATGCTCGATGTCGACACGCTGCTCGGCGTCTCGGCGCAGGAGGTGGGCGAGCGACTTCGCGCCGCGCCGCTGTGGCACCAGCGGTTCGACATCGTCGAGCGGATGCTGCTCGATGCGTGGCGGGACGAGCCGATCGCTGCGCCACGCGCCGAGCTCGGCTGGGCCTGGCGGCGGCTGCGGGAGACGGCGGGCGGCGTCGGCGTACAGGAGTTGGCGCGGGAGGTCGGGTGGAGCCGGCGGCATCTGACCGAGCGGTTTCGTTCGGAGTACGGGTTGACGCCGAAGGTCGCCGGCCGGGTCCTGCGCTTCGAGCGCGCTGTCGGCGTGCTCAAGGCGCGACCGCAGACCAGGCTCGCGGATCTCGCGGCCGACCTCGGGTACGCCGACCAGGCGCACCTCACCCGCGAGTGGCACGCGATGGCGGGCTGCTCACCGCGGCAGTGGATGACCGAGGAGCTCCCATTCGTCCAAGACGAGCTCCGCACCGAGGTCGCAGACTCGGGGGTATGAACACGACGACGAACGACACCGTGATCGGGGTCTGGCCGACGCTGGTCTACCGCGACGGTCAAGCCGCGCTGAAGTTTCTCACCGAAGGGCTCGGGTTCACTCTGGTCGCCTCGTACGCCGGGGTCGCCGAGGGCTCGATCGCGCATGCCGAGCTGGCCTGGCCGGCCGGTGGCGGCGTGATGGTCAGCTCGATCGACCGCAACACCGAGCCGAACGAGTTCGACAAGCTGGCTGCGCTGACCGCTTCGGTCTATCTGGTCTGCGACGATCCGGACGCCGTGTGGCCGCGAGTGCTGGCGGCGGGCGCGACCGTAGTACGGGAGATGCGGGAGGAGGACTACGGGTCGCGGGGGTTCAGCGTGGCCGATCCGGAAGGCAATGTGTGGAGTCTCGGCACCTATCGGGGCGTGTTGTCCACAGGGGGCCAGCAGTGACTGCGGGACCTCCGTAGAATCGCCGGGTGACGCAGACGACCCAGCCGCTGGATGACACCTCGAGCGAGGCCTTGCAGGTCTTGCACCGGGTGTTCGGGTACGACTCGTTCCGGGGTGAGCAACAGGACATCATCGAGACCGTCGTCGGCGGCGGTGACGCCCTGGTGCTGATGCCCACCGGCGGCGGCAAGTCGCTGTGCTACCAGATCCCCGCCCTGGTCCGGTCGGGCGTCGGGGTGGTCATCTCGCCGCTGATCGCGTTGATGCAGGACCAGGTCGACGCGCTGACCGCGCTCGGCGTCCGGGCCGGCTTCCTCAACTCGACCCAGGACTACGACCAACGGCGCGACGTCGAGCAGGCGTTCCTGTCCGGCGATCTCGACCTGCTCTACCTGGCGCCCGAGCGGCTCCGGGTGGAGGCGACCACCCGGCTGCTCGACCAGGGCAAGATCGCGCTGTTCGCGATCGACGAGGCGCACTGTGTGTCGCAGTGGGGACACGACTTCCGCCCCGACTACCTGATGCTGTCCGAGCTGCACGAGCGCTGGCCCGACGTACCGCGGATCGCGCTGACTGCCACGGCGACCGAGGCGACCCATGCCGAGATCGCCACCCGGCTGAACCTGGGCTCCGCCAAGCACTTCGTCGCGAGCTTCGACCGGCCCAACATCCAGTACCGGATCGTCTCGAAGGACAGCCCGCAACGCCAACTGCTCGACCTGCTGCGCACCGAGCACGCGGGCGACGCCGGCATCGTCTACTGCCTGTCCCGCAACAGCGTCGAGAAGACAGCGACCTTCCTGACCCAGAACGGCATCGAGGCGGTCCCGTACCACGCCGGTCTGGACAGCCGGGTCCGCGCGAAGAACCAGTCCCGCTTCCTGCGCGAGGACGGTCTGGTGGTGGTCGCGACGATCGCCTTCGGGATGGGGATCGACAAACCGGACGTGCGGTTCGTCGCGCATCTCGATCTGCCGAAGTCGGTCGAGGGCTACTACCAGGAGACCGGCCGCGCCGGGCGTGACGGGCTGCCGTCGACGGCTTGGCTCGCCTACGGTCTGCAGGACGTCGTCCAGCAACGCAAGATGATCGACACCTCCGAAGGCGATGCGGCGCACCGCCGGCGCCTCGGCACGCATCTCGACGCGATGCTCGCGCTCTGCGAGACCGTGCAGTGCCGCCGCGAACAACTCCTGGCGTACTTCGGCCAGAAGGGCGAGCCGTGTGGCAACTGCGACACGTGCCTGTCCCCGCCGGAGTCGTGGGACGGCACCATCCCGGCGCAGAAGCTGCTCTCGACGGTCTACCGGCTGCAGCACGAGCGGAACCAGAAGTTCGGCGCCGGCCAGGTGATCGACATCCTGCTCGGCAAGACCACCGAGAAGGTGAAGCAGTTCCGGCACGACGACCTGTCCGTGTTCGGGATCGGCACCGATCTGAAGGACACCGAGTGGCGCGGGGTGATCCGGCAGCTGCTGGCCCAACGCCTGCTGACGGTGGAGGGCGACTACGGCACGCTGGTGCTCACCGATGACAGCGCCGAGGTGCTCGGCCGCCGGCGGGACGTGATGATGCGGCGGGAGCCGGAGCGGGCGGCTCGCTCCTCGCGGTCCTCGCGGTCCAGCGGCGGTGGCAAGAAGGCCGTGGTCGAGCTGGCGCCCGAGGCCGAGCCGATCTTCGAGCGGCTGCGGGCCTGGCGTGGAGCGGTCGCGAAGGAAACCGGCGTCCCAGCGTACGTGATCTTCCACGACGCGACCCTGCGGCAGATCGCGACCGAGCTGCCGACCAGCCTGGCCGAGCTCGGCCGGATCAGCGGTATCGGCGAGAACAAGCTGGCGAAGTACGGCGACGGCGTGCTGGAGGCGCTGGCCGCCGAGTGAGTGTGACGTGGCGGCCGCTTCAGCGCGTCTGAAGGGGTATGCAAACCATCGTTTCTTCTTTGCTGTTGGCAACTACCGTGGGCGGCCTGGCGGCGCCCGCGCCGATCGACTGGACGGCGACCCCGACCGGTCCTGAGAACGCTGTGCTCTACACGACGGAGAAGGCCGGCAACTCGCTCTGGAGCGTCGGGATCAACCTGGAGCCGGGCCCGGAGGGAACGCTCGCCTTCCATCCGCTGGCGCTGCGCTGGAACGGCAAGGCCTGGCAGCAGACCAAGCAGCCGGTCCCTGACGGCCGGCTGGACGACGTACTGGCGAAGTCGGCGAACGACGTCTGGGCTGTCGGCGCAACTGAGAACGGCGCCGAGACGGAGCCCGTTCTGCAGCACTGGAACGGCAAAGCCTGGAAGCTGCTCGACACTCCAACCGGAGCGCCCGAGGAGTCCACGCAGTTCACCGCGATCGCCAAGCAGGGCAACGGCCTGTTGGTCGGCAGGTACGGCGATCAGAGCAGCGTGCTCCGGTACGTCGGCGGCAAGTGGACGGAGCTGCCCCGCGAAGGTCTCCAGCACGTCGTGTACCTCGACGATCTCGCGGTGGTCAACGACAAGGAAATCTGGGCCGCCGGGATCGGCGGGGTCGCACGGTTCGACGGCACCCGCTGGACCAAGGTGGAGTTGCCGGTGAAGGTTCCCGAAGGCAGGAGTCTCGAAGTCGCCCAGCTGGTGGTGAAGTCGGCGAATGACATCTGGGCGGTCGGCATGAAGAACGACACTGACCTGTGGCGGCGGCCGCTCGCCCTGCACTTCGACGGCAAGGTGTGGACCGAGCTCGCCGCACCTGCGGTCACCGGGCAGTTCCACGACCTCGAATTCCTCGACGGCAAGGCGGTCGCCGTCGGCGGCAACCCGAACACCGGCAAACCGCTGGTGACTGAGCTCGTCGGCAAGGAGTTCGTGCAGACCACTCCCCCGGCCGGCGCCGGCTACCTGCACGGCAGCACCCAGGTCGGCAAGTGCCTCTGGACGGTCGGAGTGGCCGCCGAGACGACACCGGACGGCTTCGAGAAGCCTTTCGTCGCAGTCGGAAAGCATCGGGCGGACGCCGGTCACGGCTCGCTGCCGGCCGCCTGTTAGCTCGTCACCAGCCCGCCGTTGGCTCGCAGCAGACGAGGAAACTCATCCGCCGGGGCGACCGTTGAACCGCACATGAGCAACCTCACGAGCCCGTACGACGAACTGGCCGACGCTTACCACGCAACCATCGACCCCGACGGCGCCGGCCTGATCGACCCGACATTCGACGCGTTGGCCGGCGAGGTCCGCGGCCAACGCGTCGCCGCGGTTGCCTGCGGTCAGGGGCGCGATGCCCGCCGCCTCGCCGATCTCGGCGCCGAGGTGGTCGGCATCGACGCCTCCGAATCGCTGCTCGCCCACGCGCGTGAGCTCGAGCGGCAGAGCCCGCGCGGGATCGAGTACGTGCACGGCGACGCCCAGGATCTCCGGCCGCTCGCCGACGCGTCGTTCGACGGGGTGGTCTGCTACATGGCGTTGATGGACATCCCGGAGCTGGAGCCGACGCTGCGCTCGGTCGCGCGGATCCTCAAGCCGGATGGCTGGTTCGTCGCCGTCATCACGCATCCCTGCTACAAGTCGCCGGCGCACGGCGAGCTGGTCGATCATGTCGAAGGCACCTATCGGCGGATCGCCGGCCGGTACTTCGAAGAGGGTCCGCACAACAGCGCGACCCGCTGGGAAATCCTGCCGCGCGTCGCCTACCACCGCATGCTCTCGACCTATGTGAACACTCTGGTGGGTGCCGGGTTGTCGATCGAGCAGATGGCCGAGCCGATCGGTGACAGGCCGGTCTGGAAAGAGGCGGCTGGACTGCTTTATTTCAAGTGCCGAGCAGCCCGCTGATCAGCTCGCCCGCAGCGCCCCGCGCTACTGCTCGGCCTTGAGCTTGCGCCAGCCGCCCGCTCGGTTGTTGGCGATGATCTGCCGGAACATCGCCGTCAGCGCCGCCTCGTTGATCGGCTCTCCCTCGCGAAACGACACCGTCCGAGCCGTCTTGTTGTCGTGCCCGGCGGTGATGATGCCTTCCGGATCGGGGACGATCGCCCCGTCGTACAGGAAGACGTTGACGTGGCTCTTGGCGGCCAGCAGCGCGCAGACATTGCCCTGCAACACGAAGTACGGCTGGACGGTCCGTTTGATCGTCTCCTCCAGCTCGGGATCAGCCGCGTGCACGAGCTCGCGCACCCGGTGGCAGATCTCCTGCTGCCAGTCCGGCAACTTGTCGATGTACTCGTCGACGCGAGGATCCTTCTCGTAGCTCATCAGGCACTCCATTCAAGAGCAGTAGCAGGCGCTAGGTATGCCTCAAGGTCGGCGTCGCCAACCAGCATGTGCCGGACCCACGCCTCCCGCTCATTGTGGGCGAGCGCCAGTTCCCACACACAGCCAGTCGAGTGCTGCGGCATGGGAGCAAGGCCGGCCGGCCGGTCCAGCGGCGAGCGGAAGTAGGCCAGCGAGAGATCCACCGAGCTGGACCACCAATAGACGAGCACGAAACAAGCCGGCCGAGCTCGGTGGGCAATCACAAAGGCTGCCCGCCCACCGTTGTCCGCAGGGAGCGTGGCGGAGGCAATGGCTCTGGCGGCATCCAGCAGATCCTTGTCGGGCTCGCCCTCGACTGCCAGGCCGTACAGCTTGGTGGGCCAGCCGTTCAACTGCTCCACGCCGTACTGCGTGACCGGTCGCGGCTGGTAGCTCATCGCGTTCCTCTCCTGGGCAAGCAGAAAGCCCGGACCACCGTACTGCGTGGTCCGGGCTTCTGGGTGGTGCGGTTACTTGGCGACTACTCGCAGGGTGAAGTCGGCCTTGCCGTCGCCGGTGATGCGGCTGCTCAGGCCGGCGGAGCGCAGTGCCGCGTAGTCCTTGTCGGTGCTGGTGCGCTTCGACAGGGAGCTGACGGCCTGGAAGTCGACGTAGCCGACCAGCACCGCGCCGGAGGTGTCCGGGACCGCCTGCTTGAAGTTCTCGGTCTGGCCGAGGTTGCCGCCCTTGAGCACCTGGTCGGCGTAGGACTGGTCCGTCGCGATGACGAAGTTCTTGTCGTCCTTCGCCTTCTTGATCGGGATGTCGACCGTCGAGCGGGTGCGGAGCAGGTTGGTCACCTTGTCGACCACCTCTTCGGCCTTGCCCGGGTCGGTCTCGATCTTGGCGGCGATCTTCGGCGTCTCGCTGCTGTCCTTGTCGATCGCGATCGCCAGGTTCTTGCCGAGCAGCGGCTTCAGGTCGTCCGGCAGCACCAGGCCGTACTCGTCGGTGAAGTTCTTGGTCAGCTCCGGCAGGTTGAGGCCCGAGCCGGACTTCTCCAGCTGCTTCCAGATCGTGTCGACCAGGTTCGCGCCGTCGGACAGCGCGAACGCGCCGGCCGTGGTGTCGGGCAGCTTGGCGAGCTGGTCACCGGCGTTCGTCGAGTTGACCTTGATCGACTGGTCGCCGTGGGCGATGCCCTTCAGCTCGACGTACTGCGCGTCGAACCGCAGCGCCGCGGCCGCGCTCCCCTGCACCGTCGTTTCGGTGGGGAGCTTCTTCGGCGACAGCGCCGCCAGGCCCTTCATGTCGGCCCAGAAGGAGACGAAGCCCTGCTCGCCGAGCTCGTCCATGTCCGCCTTGAAGGTGGCGTTCTCGGACAGCGGGGTCTGCTTGCTGTTGGCAACTGCCGCGTCGACGGTCGCCTGGTCCTCGGAGAGCAGCACGTAGCCGTCGGTGAAGACCCGGCCCGGCTTCTTGTCCTCCTTGGCGAACAGCTTGTCCAGGCCGGCGTTGGCCTTGTCCTCGTTCTTGACCTCGATCGCGACGACCGGGTCGGGCTCCTTGCCGTCGCTGCCGGGGATCGCCGCGACGCCCGCGCGGTCGCCCAGCCACGGCTTGACGTCCTTCTCGAAGTCGACGTCGGCCAGGTCGTCGCCGGCGTCCTTCTTGATCAGGTCGAACAGCTTCTGCCGCAGGTCGTCGTTGTCGCTGGTCAGCCCGATCTTCTCCTTGGCCGACGGGAACTTCATCAGGAACCGGACGGCGGCGACCTTCTGGCCAGCCGACGGGTTCAGGTCGATGCGCGCGTAGGCGACAGAGTTGCCGGGCAGCACCGCTGCCGGCTGACCGCCACCGGTGAGCTTCGCGTAGGCGAACACGCCGCCGCCCGCCACCACGGCCAGTACTGCGAGTACCGCGACCAGCGGGATCAGCTTGCCGCGCTTCTTCGGCTCCGGCTGCCACTGCATGGTCTCAGGCGCACCGTACGGCGGTTGTCCCCCGCCGCCGTGCTGCTGCGGGTAGTCAGGCTGCCCCTGCTGCGGCCACAACTGCTGCCCACCCGGTCCGTACTGCGGAGGCTGCTGGCCGCCATAACCCGGCTGCTGCCCCTGGTACGGCCCCTGCGGTCCACCCTGCCCGTACTGCGAAGGCTGTCCGTAACCCGGCTGCCCCTGCTGCGGCCCGCCCCCGGCGTGACCGGGCTGCTGACCATAGCCAGGCTGACCCTGCTGCGGCCCCTGCGCGCCGGTATGGCCGGGCCGCCCCTGCGGTCCGCCTCCGGCGTGCCCAGGCTGCTGGCCCTGCTGGCCATAGCCAGACTGACCCGGCTGGCCGTAGCCAGGATGGCCCTGCTGCGGGCCGCCGTACGGGCCCTGCGGTCCGCCTGCGGCACCTGGTTGGTGCCCACCTGCCGGCGGGTTGGTGTGGTCGGACATATGCCCCCCTCGCGTCGCCGGCGGCCTCACCACCGGGCCGAAACAGGCTAATGCACCTGCGGCGAGGATTCTGACGCAGCAGATACCGATCCGGTTGCAACGGGGTCCGCGCGCCAGGTGGCGGTGGCGATGATCGCCGCCGCGAGCGCCGCTCCGACCAGCCAGGCGGCCAGCGGGGTCCACGTGTGCAGCTCCAGCGGAGCGTCGATCAGATCGCCCGGCTTGGCCGTCTCCAGCCGCGGCTGCAGCGGGTCGTGCCCGAGCAGCATCCCAACGCCCCAAGCGATTCCGCCGCCGAGCGCCGCGCCGAGCACCACGATGCCGACCGTCCACGGACCGTAGTTGCGCAACCACCAGAACAGACCGGCGCCGAGCACCAGCGCGGTCAGGAACCCGATCGCGGTGAAGCTGCCGTCCGGTCCGAAGACCTTCGTCATCTGCTCCTCGCCGAGCGCGCCGCCGTTCTCGTCCACCGCGTACTGCGCGAGCGGCGCGAACTGCTGCCAGGCCCAGCCGGCGATCGCTCCGGCGACCAGGAACACCGCGATCGTCACCGCGATCGCCTTGCTCCACGGCAGCTTGGGCTCCACCACCACTGGAGTACCGAACTGGTACTGCGCGGCGGGGTGGCCGTACGACTGCCCGTACGCCGGTGCACGCCCGAGCGGGTTGTGCTGGTTGTCCTGTGGCTGACTCACTTCACAAGTGTTGCAGGTCCGGTCAGCTCGCCAGGCACGACGGGCCCAGCAACGCCTTCAGGTCCGCCATCAGCGACGAGGTCGGAGTCACCCGGAACCGGTCGCCGATCCGCATCACGGTCGTCTTCTGCCGTGCCTGCAACCGCAGTTGCACCTCGGTCATCCCGGGGTGCGCCTGGAGCACGTCGCGCAACTGGTCGACCAGCGGCGGCGTACAGCGGTTGACCGGCATCGTGATGACCACCGGGCCGCTCGGCCCTTCGGTCAGGTCGGGCACCGACACGTCCGACCCGCTCAGCTCGACCCGGTCGTCGCGGCGCCGCAGCCGGCCCTTCATCAAGATGATCGCGTCGTTGGTGAGCAGGTGCGCCGCCAGCTGGTACGCCGAGGAGAACATCATCACCTCGATCGAACCTTCGAGGTCCTCGATGGTGACGATCGCGTAGATGTCACCGCGCTTGTTCACCTTGCGCTGGACCGCGGTGACCAGGCCGCCGATCGTCACCTGGGTGCCGTCGGGGCGGTCCTCGTCGGCGAGCAGCTGACCGATCGTGCAGTCGGTGCCGTTGGTGAGCACGTGCTCGACCCCGAACAGCGGGTGGTCGGAGACGTACAGCCCGAGCATGTCCCGCTCGTGCGCCAGCTTGGTCGCCTTGTCCCAGTCCTCGATCTCGGGCACCCGCACGGTCAGCCGGCTGTTGCCGTCGCCCGGCTCGTCGTCGTCGCCCATGCTGAACAGGTCGAACTGGCCGTGCGCCTCGTTGCGCTTGAGGTCGATCGCCTCGTCGACGGCCTGCTCGTGCACCGCCACCACCGCGCGCCGGGCGTGGTTCATCGAGTCGAACGAACCGGCCTTGGCCAGCGACTCGATCACTCTCTTGTTGCAGACCGGCAGCGGCACCTTGTCGATGAAGTCGACGAAGTCCACGAACCGGCCCTCGGACTCCCGCGCGCCGACGATCTCGGCCACCACGTTGACGCCGACGTTGCGGATCCCGGACAGGCCGAAGCGGATGTCGGTGCCGACCGGGGTGAAGTTCGAGTCGGACTCGTTCACGTCCGGCGGCAGCACCTTGATGCCCATCCGGCGGCACTCGTTCAGGTAGATGGCCATCTTGTCCTTGTCGTCCTTCACGGACGTCAGAACCGCTGCCATGTACTCCGCGGGGAAGTTCGCCTTCAGGTACGCGGTCCAGTACGAGACCAGCCCGTACGCCGCCGAGTGCGCCTTGTTGAACGCGTAGTCGGAGAACGGCACCAGGACGTCCCACAGCGCCTTGATCGACGCGGGCGAGAAGCCGTTCGCCTTCATCCCCTCGGAGAAGCCGACGTACTCCGCGTCCAGCACCTCGCGCTTCTTCTTGCCCATCGCCCGGCGGAGCAGATCCGCCTTGCCCAGCGTGTAGCCGCCGAGCTGCTGGGCGATCGCCATCACCTGCTCCTGGTAGACGATCAGCCCGTACGTCGTACCGAGGATCGGCTCCAGCGCGACCGCCAGCTCGTCGTGCGGGTAGCTGATCTCCTGCTGCTTGTTCTTCCGCAGCGCGTAGTTGGTGTGGCTGTTCGCGCCCATCGGGCCGGGCCGGTAGAGCGCGCCGACGGCCGAGATGTCCTCGAAGTTGTCGGGTTTCATCAGCCGCAGCAGGGCCCGCATCGGGCCGCCGTCGAACTGGAAGACCCCGAGGGTGTCACCGCGGCCGAGCAGCTCGAAGGTCGGCTTGTCGTCCAGGCTGCGGCCGAGCGCGTCCAGGTCCAGCGTGATGCCGCGGCTGGCCTCCACGTTCTTGACCGCGTCGTCCATGATCGTCAGGTTGCGCAGACCCAGGAAGTCCATCTTGACCAGGCCGAGCGTCTCGCAGCTCGGGTAGTCGAACTGGGTGATGATCTGGCCGTCCTGATCGCGGCGCATGATCGGGATCAGGTCGATCAGCGGCTCGCTGGACATGATCACGCCGGCCGCGTGCACACCCCACTGGCGCTTCAGGTTCTCCAGGCCACGGGCGGTGTCGACGATCTTGCGGACGTCCTGGTCCGACTCGTACAGCTGACGGAACTCGCCGGCTTCGGAGTACCGCTTGTGCTGCGGGTCGAAGATGCCGGACAGCGGCACGTCCTTGCCCATCACCGCAGGCGGCATCGCCTTGGTGATCCGGTCGCCCATCGCGAACGGGTAGTCCAGCACCCGGCCGGCGTCCTTGATGGCCTGCTTGGCCTTGATGGTTCCGTAGGTGACGATCATCGCGACCCGGTCGTCGCCGTACTTCTCGGTGACGTAGCGGATCACCTCGGGGCGGCGGCGGTCGTCGAAGTCGATGTCGAAGTCGGGCATCGACATACGTTCCGGGTTGAGGAAGCGCTCGAAGATCAGGCCGTGCTGGAGCGGGTCGAGGTCGGTGATCCGCATCGCGTACGCGCACATCGAGCCGGCGCCGGAACCACGGCCCGGGCCGACCCGGATGCCGTTCTCCTTGGCCCAGTTGATGAAGTCGGCGACCACCAGGAAGTAGCCGGCGTAACCCTTCGAGGTGATCACCTCGATCTCGTACTCCGCCTGCTTGCGGACGTGGTCCGGGACGCCCTCGGGGTAGCGCTTGTGCAGGCCGGTCTCGACCTCGGCGACGAACCAGGACTCCTCGTTGTGCCCGTCCGGGCAGGGGAAGCGCGGCATGAACCGGCCCTCCCCCTCGGTGAAGCTGACATCGCACTGCTCGGCGATCAGCAGCGTGTTGTCGCAGGCCTCCGGGTAGTCCTTCCAGACCTCGCGCATCTCGGCGGCGGTCTTGACGTAGAACTCGTTCGCGTCGAACTTGAACCGGTTCGGGTCGGACAGGGTCGAGCCGGACTGCACGCACAGCAGCGCCGCGTGCGCGACCGAGTCCTCGGGCTTGGTGTAGTGCAGGTCGTTGGTCGCCACCAGCGGCAGGCCGAGGTCCTTGGCCAGCTTCAGCAGGTCGCCCTGGATGTTGCGCTCGATGCCGAGGCCGTGGTCCATCAGCTCGCAGTAGTAGTTCTCTTTGCCGAAGATGTCGCGGAACTCGGCGGCCGCCTTGATCGCCTCGTCGTACTGCCCCAGCCGCAGCCGGGTCTGCACCTCGCCGGACGGGCAGCCGGTGGTCGCGATCAGGCCCTTGCCGTAGGTCTGCAGCAGCTCGCGGTCCATCCGGGGCTTGAAGTAGTAGCCCTCGATACTGGCCAGCGACGACATCCGGAACAGGTTGTGCATGCCGGAGGTGTTCTTCGCCAGCAGCGTCATGTGCGTGTACGCGCCGCTACCGGAGACGTCGTCCCGGCCGGAGTTCGCGTCGCCCCACTTGACCCGCTTGCGCTCGCTGCGATGGGTGTGCGGCGTCAGGTACGCCTCGACGCCGATGATCGGCTTCACGTCGTACTTCTTCGCGGTCTTCCAGAACTCGTACGCCCCGAAGACGAAGCCGTGGTCAGTGGTCGCGATGGCCGGCTGGCCCATCTCCTGGGCCGTTTTGAACAACTCGTCGATCCGCGCGGCGCCGTCCAGCATCGAGTACTCGGTGTGCACGTGTAGATGCACGAAACTGTCGCTGGACGCCATGTCTTCGCAGACCTCCCAGAGGCGTGTGTGAGTGGAACTGCGCCAGCCTAATCGGCGCTTCGGACAGTTCTGACACGCCCCTCGGGCGACGCCGCGAACTGACCCCGAATCGCCCGATATCCGTTCGTGGACGACACCACTTCACACCAGTTCGCGTCGCTCGCCGTCCACCACGAGCGCCTGCCCGTCCCGCAGCCCGAGGTGCCGCACGCCATCGCGTTCGTACGCCGCGACGACCTTCTGCAGCAGCTCTGTCTCCGGGTGGCCCGGCGAATCCAGGTGCGGGACGATCGCTTCGTCGAGCACCCCGAGCCCGTCCCAGATCAGCTCGCCGTCGACCTCCTCGACGGGATCGCACAGTTCCAGACCGCGCAGACTCGGTGCGAGCACGCAGCAGCCCGCGCTGTACCCCGCGTAGACGAATGCCTCCGACGTGATCAGCCCGGGCAGGATCAGATCGGCGCCGCTGGCGGCCATCGCGGCACGGAGTACGAACACGTTGCCGCCACGGACCCAGAGCCCGTCGTACTGCGTGAGCCGGGCGCGGAGGTCCTGGTCGGCGCGGGCGCCGCGTTCGGAGTACGAGCGGAGGTCGAGCTCCTCGGGACGAAGGCCGAGAGCGCGCAGCCAGGCGAGCTCGGCCGCCACCTTTTCCCGGCGGACGGCGGGGTCCGCGGCGTCGATGGCGTTGCAGATCACCGCGACCCGTCCTGCCTCCGGGAGCAAGGCGACCAGGTGCTCGGGGTGGTCGCCCAGCCGGAAGGAGGACAGGTACAGCTTCACTGCTACTGGTCGGCGGAGAGCAGGTTCAGGGCTGAGTCGAGGTCTTCGGGGTAGGCCGAGGTGTACTCGACGTACTCGCCGCTGCCCGGGTGGGTGAAGCCGAGGCGCATCGCGTGCAGCCACTGGCGCTTGAGCTGGAGACGCTCGGCCAGCACCGGGTCGGCGCCGTAGGTCAGGTCGCCGGCGCACGGGTGCCCGATCGCGGCCATGTGGACGCGGATCTGGTGCGTCCGGCCGGTCTCCAGGGTGATCTCCAGGAGGGTGGCGAAGCGGAACGCCTCGAGCGTCTCGTAGTGCGTGACGCTCGGCTTGCCGCCGGCCACCACGCCGAACTTGTAGTCGTGGTGCGGGTGCCGGTCGATCGGGGCGTCCACGGTGCCGGTGAACGGGTCGGGGTGACCCTGCACCAGCGCGTGGTAGATCTTCTTCACCGTGCGCTCCTTGAAGGCGCGCTTCAGCACGGTGTAGCTGTACTCCGTCTTGGCGACCACCATCAGCCCCGAGGTGCCGACGTCGAGGCGGTGCACGATCCCCTTGCGCTCGGCCGCGCCGCTGGTGGAGATGGCGAAACCCGCGCCGGCCAGGTGGCCGATCACGGTCGGTCCGGTCCAGCCCGGAGACGGGTGGGCCGCGACGCCGACCGGCTTGTCGACCACGACGATCTCGTCGTCGTCGTGCACGATCCGCAGGTTGTCGACCGTCTGCGGTACGACGGTGATCTCACCCGGCGGCGGGGGCAGCTCGACGTCGAGCATCACCCCGGCCGAGACCCGGGAGGACTTGATCGCGGTCGAGCCGTCCATCTGGACCAGGCCCGACTCGATCATCTCGGCCGCCTTGGTGCGCGAGACTCCGAACAGCCGGGACAGCGCCGCGTCGAGCCGTTCACCGGCGAGTCCGTCGGGGACCATCACCGTACGTGCGTCGCCGCTCACTTCTCAGCCTCTCCGGCCTCGCTGGAGGCAGGTTGTTTTCCGGTGTCCTTGGTGCCGTCGAGCTTGATCCCGCGCAGGGTCTGGATCACCAGCAGGATCGCCGCCGAGGTGACCGCCATGTCGGCGACGTTGAAGATCGCCCAGTGCGGGGTCTGCAGGAAGTCGACCACGTGCCCGTGGAACGGCGACGGCGCGCGGAACACCCGGTCGGTGATGTTCCCGACCGCGCCCCCGAACAGCAGCCCGAAGGCCACCGCCCAGCCGATCGACCCGAGCTTGCGCGACAACCAGACCACGCCGACCGCGACGATGATCTGGATCGCGCTGATCACCGGGGTGAAGTCGGCGCCCAGGCTGAAGGCGGCGCCGGGGTTCCGGATCAGGTTGAACTTCAGCAGGCTGCCGATCACGTTCACCGGCTCGCCCGGCGTCAGGTGCTGCAGAGCCAGCACCTTCGTCAGCTGGTCCAGCCCCAGGATCAGCAGCCCGACCACCCCGAACAGCACGGTCAGGCGCCGGCTCGGGAACGACGAGGAACCGGCCGACTCGAGGTCGGCCGGTTCGGTCCGGGTGGCTGCTGACTCGTCCCCTGGCAGGTGGGACGGTTCTGATTCGCTCAGCGGCGTTCTTCGCGTTCTTTGCATGACACGCACAGTGTCGCACGCGGGAACGCCTGCAACCGACCCTTGCCGATCGCCTTGCCGCAGCTCTCGCACTGTCCGTAGCTGCCGTCGTCGATCCGGGACAGCGCCCGCTCGATCTGGTCCAGCATGTCACTCGCGTTCCGGGCCAGCGACATCTCGTGGTCGCGCTCCAGCGTCGTCGAGCCGACGTCGGCCTGGTCGTTGCCGGCGCCGTCGCCGCCGTCGCGCAGCAGCCCGACGATCTCCTGCTCGGCGTCGCGGATCTCTTCCTTCAGATGGATCGCGTCGGCCTCGAGCTCGGTGCGCAGCTCGGCCATCTCGGCCGCGGTCCACGGGGTCTCGCCGTCCTTGACCGTCAGGTTCTCGGCCTTCTTCACGGGCGCCTTGGCCGGCGCCGTCGCCGGAGTACGGTTCTCGTTGGTCTTCATGGCCACCCTCTTCGTCGGAGTCTGCTTGGCAGGGGCCTTCTTCGCGGAAGGCTGTTGGGCCGCTACTTTCTTCGCGGCCGGTTCGGCGGAGTTCACGGCACTCTTCTCGGCCGCTGCGGGACGTCTGGGGGCGGACTTCTTCGGAGCCGATGTAGCCATGGTCGACTACCCCCTGCCTTCGTCGGAGACTGAAGCGGACTGGTCGCAAGACAGTAGGACACGCGGAAGTCGCGCGCCAGCCCGACGCGCAGACCGTGGACATACGGTAGTCGGTTCTTCAAGCCCACTCGATGTTCCGCGCGTCACAGCCGTGTTTCGGCCCTGGTTCAGCCAAACAGTTGCATCAGTTTCAGCCGAATCCCGGCCATTGTCGGGGACGGATCCGCGCCGGGCCAGTGATTAACGATTCGTAGCCGGATGGAACGAAGTCGTACACTGGCCGGGCACACCGCAAGGCAGTGATGGGGCGATCACCCCGGAGCCGCCGGAAGAACGGTCCGTCACGGACTCACTAGACCCGGCCGCGGAGCGTAACGAAGTGGGCGGCCGATTCCGGGCCGTCAAGGAGGGTGGTACCGCGGAGCCCGGCGACGATGCCGAGGCCTCGTCCCTTCGTCCAGCACGTACGACGCTCGACGAAGGACGAAGGACAATGGCGGACACCCCAACCACCCCGTGGCAGCAGATCCCCACCCAGGTCGATCTGCCCGCGATCGAGCGCGACGTGCTGGCGCACTGGGACGACCAGGACACCTTCGCCAAAACCCTCGAGCAGACCGCCGGCGGTGAGCCGTGGACCTTCTTCGAGGGCCCGCCGACCGCGAACGGGATGCCCGGCACGCACCACATCGAGGCGCGCGTCTTCAAGGACGTCTTCCCGCGCTACCGGACGATGAAGGGCTTCTCGGTCGAGCGCAAGGCCGGCTGGGACTGCCACGGCCTGCCGGTCGAGGTCGCGGTGGAGAAGGAGCTCGGCTTCAACGGCAAGAAGGACATCGAGGCCTTCGGGATCGCCGAGTTCAACGCCAAGTGCCGCGAGTCCGTACTGCGGCACGTCGACGCCTTCGCCGACCTGACCACCCGGATGGGCTACTGGGTGGACATGGAGCACCCGTACCGGACGATGGACCCGGAATACGTGCAGTCCGTCTGGTGGTCGCTCAAGCAGATCCACGACAAGGGCCAACTGGTCGAGGACTACCGCATCACGCCGTACTGCCCGCGCTGCGGCACCGGCCTGTCGGACCACGAGCTGGCGCAGGGCTACGAGACCGTGGTCGACCCGTCGGTCTACGTGCGCTTCCCGCTCACCTCCGGGCCGCTGGCCGGCAAGGCGGCGATGCTGGTCTGGACGACGACCCCCTGGACCCTGGTGTCCAACACTGCGGTCGCAGTGAACCCGGACGTCGACTACGTGGTCGCCACTGACGGCAACGAGTCGCTGGTCGTGGCTGAGCCGCTGCTCAGCTCGTTGGGCGAGGGCTGGACTGTCACCGACCGCTACCTGGGCCGCGACATGGAGCGGTGGAACTACCAGCGTCCGTTCGAGCTGGTCGAGTTCCCTGAGCCGGCGCATTTCGTAGTACTGGCTGAGTACGTGACCACCGAGGACGGCACCGGTCTGGTGCACCAGTCCCCCGCGTTCGGCGCCGACGACCTGATCGTCTGCCGGGCGTACGGCCTGCCGGTGGTCAACCCGGTCGAGGCCGACGGTACTTTCCAGGCCGACGTGCCGCTGGTCGGCGGGCAGTTCTTCAAGAAGGCCGACGAGGACCTGGTCAACGACCTGCGCGAGCGCGGCGTGCTGTTCAAGCACGTGCCGTACGAGCACCCGTACCCGCACTGCTGGCGCTGCCACACCCCGGTCATGTACTACGCGCTGCCGTCCTGGTACATCCGCACCACCCAGGTGAAGGACGCGCTGCTGCGCGAGAACGAGAAGACCAACTGGGTCCCGGACTCGGTCAAGTGGGGCCGGTACGGCGACTGGCTGCGCAACAACATCGACTGGGCCGTCTCCCGCTCCCGCTTCTGGGGTACGCCGCTGCCGATCTGGCGGTGCGCCGACGACCACCAGGTGTGCGTCGGGTCGCTGGCCGAGCTCGGCGAACTGGCCGGCCGCGACCTGAGTGCGACCGACCCGCACCGGCCGTTCGTCGACGACATCACCTTCGCCTGCCCAACCTGCGGCGAGGAGGCGACCCGGGTCGCCGAGGTGATCGACGCCTGGTACGACTCGGGCGCGATGCCGTTCGCCCAGTGGGGCTACCCGTGGGCCGAGGGGTCGCAGGAGAAGTTCAAGAAGTCCTACCCGGCCGACTTCATCTCCGAGGCGATCGACCAGACCCGCGGCTGGTTCTACACGTTGATGGCGATCGGCACCCTGGTGTTCGACGAGTCGTCGTACCGCAACGTGGTCTGCCTCGGGCACATCCTGGCCGAGGACGGCCGGAAGATGTCCAAGCACCTGGGCAACATCCTCGAGCCGATCCCGCTGATGGACAACCACAGCGCCGACGCGGTCCGCTGGTTCATGGCCTGCTCCGGCTCGCCGTGGAAGGCACGCGGTATCGGGCCGAACGTGCTGAACGAGATCGTCCGCAAGGTGCTGCTGACCTACTGGAACACGGTCAGCTTCCACGCGCTCTACGCCCGGCTGGCCGACTGGTCGCCCGCCGCGTCCGCTCCCCCGGTCGCCGAGCGCTCGGTGCTCGACCGGTGGCTGGTCAGCGAGACGCACCGGCTGGTGCGCGACACGGACGAGGCGTACGCGGCGTACGACACTCAGAAGCTCGGCGCGCTGGTCAGCCAGTTCGTCGACGTGCTCTCCAACTGGTACGTACGGCGTTCGCGCCGCCGCTTCTGGGCGGGCGACACCGGCGCGCTGGCGACGCTGCACGAGACGCTCGACGTGCTGACCCGGTTGATGGCGCCGCTGACGCCGTTCGTGACCGAGCGGGTCTGGCAGGACGCGTTCCGGCCGGTCACGCCCGGACTGCCGGAGTCGGTGCACCTGGCCGCGTTCCCGCAGTACGACGCGACGGTGATCGACGACCGGCTCGCGACGCACGTGTCGATGGCACGGCGCGTCGTCGAGCTGGGCCGCTCGGCCCGGGCCGAGGCGAAGGTCCGGACCCGGCAGCCGCTCAGCCGGGCACTGGTCGGGTCGGCCGCGATCGCCGATCTGGACGACGAACTGCTGCGCGAGATCGCCGAGGAGCTGAACGTCGGCGCAGTCGCGCCGCTGTCGTCGGCGGGCAAGGACCTGATCGACTACTCGGCGAAGGGCAACTTCCGCGAGCTCGGCAAGCGGTTCGCCAAGCAGACCCCGGTGGTCGCGGCGGCCATCGCCGCTGCTGACGCAGCCGGACTCGCTGCTGCCCTGAAGGCATCCGGTACTGCGACCGTGGTGGTCGACGGCGCGGACGTCGAGGTCAGCGCCGACGAGGTGCTGCTGTCCGAGCGTCCCCGCGAAGGCTGGTCGGTGGTCAACGAGCAGGGCGAGACGGTCGCGCTCGACCTCGAGATCACCCCGGAACTCAAGCAGGCCGGCCTGGCCCGCGAGGTGGTCCGGACCCTGCAGGAGGCCCGCAAGAACGCCGGCCTGGAGGTCTCCGACCGGATCACCGTCTGGCTGACCAGCACGGACTCCGACCTGGCCGATGCCCTCGGCAAGCACGCCGACGAGATCGGCCGCGAGGTCCTGGCCACCAGGCTGACCCAGTCGGCGCCGTCGGCAACCGACGCGCTGACCACGGGCACGGACGACGACCTGGGCCTCACCTACTGGCTCACCAAGGCCTGACCAACTAAGTGCTCCGTCGCCGCGCGGCGACGGAGCACTTAGTTCGGTGGGCGGACTCGTCGGGACCGTAGGGCCGGGGTTGCGTTCAAGTGGTTGAGGACATCGACCAACAGCAAGCGAGCTGACTCGACGCGGTCGGCTCCCAGCGCCTCCCGAAGTTCAGCCTCCAGTACTGCGCGCTGTTCGCGAGCCGCCGCGATGACTGCTTCTCCGCGAGCCGTCAGCGTGACGAGTCGCGCGCGGGCGTCGGCCGGGTCGGGAACTCGGGTGAGGTAGCCGCGTTTCTCCAGGTCAGCAACGGACTTCGACGCAGCTTGCTGGCTGACCTCGAGCCGCTCGGCGAGCGTGCTGATCGTCACCGGCGACGCCATCAGATGCTGGAAGATCACCCCGTCGGCGAACCGGGCGTCCGCGAAACCGGCGGCGGCCAGGCGGCGCTGGAGCTCGTCGGCGAGCGCCCATCCGGTGAAGAGCGAGGCCAGCGAGAGGTCCGCGTCGGCGGGATCGAAATCTGCCATGCCGAAGACTGTACAACCATGGTTGTGTATCAGTTAATCTACAACCATGGTTGTGGAAAGGGAGTTCATCGAGACAGCGCACCGCATCGTCTGGTGCACGGTGGCGACGGTCGACCGGCAGGGCCGGCCGAGGTCACGGATCCTGCACCCCTACTGGGAGTTCGACGGCGACCGGCTCGTCGGCTGGATCGTCACCAGGCCGACTCCGGTCAAGGTGGCCCACCTGGCCAGTACGCCGTACGTGAGTTGTTCCAACTGGGATCCCACTCAGGACGTCGCGATCGCGGACTGTCACGCGGAGTGGGTCACCGATGCGGCGACCCGGCAACGAGTCTGGGAGTTGTACCGCGAGGCTCCCGCGCCGCTCGGCTTCGACTTCTGGTCGGTCTTCCCCGACGGACCCGGCGGCGAAACCGTCTCGTTGCTGAGATTGACACCGTACCGGTTGCGGATCACCGATGTCGCGACGCTCAGCGGACAGAAGGCCCCGTTGACCTGGCCATGAAGTCCGGCGGCCGGTGGTGGGGACCCTTAGTCACGAAGAAACAACGCTCAGTCAGAAAAGTCAGGACATGACAAAGAGGCGGTGCTGCCGGATTAGCACCGCCCCTAGTCACGCCAAGACCAGGTACTACTTCTTCAGAGCTGGTACTGCTTAAACGCCGTGACCGTGAGCCTGGGCGCGGGCCTCCGGGCGGAAGCCGTTGCGCGGGCTGAGCGTGTCGTCGCCGTTGCCGAGCGCCTTGAGCTGCTCGGTGAAGTACGTCTTCAGGCGGCTGCGGTACTCACGCTCGTACGCGTGCAGGTCGTCGATGGTGCGCTCGAGCTGACCCTTCTGCTTCTCCAGCGTGCCCAGCATCTGAGCGCGACGCTCGGCGATCTCGCCGTCGAGCTTCTCGGCGCGGGCGCGGGCCTCACCGGTCATCCGGTCGGCCTTGCCGCGCGCCTCGTTCTCCAGCCGCTCGGCCTTGGCGCGGGCCTCGCCGATGATCTTGTCGGCGGTGTCCTTCGCCTCCTGGACCAGGTCGTCGGAGTGCTTGGTGGCCATCTCCAGCAGCCGCACGGCGGAGCTGGAAGCGTCACCAACGGTTCCTGCTGCCGCAGCAGCCCCCGCGACCGCTACTGGCGGGGCGACGACAGGCGGCGGCTCTTCCTTCGGCTTCTCGACGACCACTGGGGCCGGCTTGGGCTGCTGCACAACAGGCGGCAGGGCGGCGGTCTGGTCGACCACCGGGCGGTCCTGCCCACTGCCGGCACGCTGGGCCGCGGCAAGCTTGGCCCGCAGCTCCTCGTTCTCGGCGAGAAGTCGCTCCAGCTCGGCTTCGACCTCGTCGAGGAAGGAGTCGACCTCAGTGACGTCGTAGCCCTCCCGCAATCGGACGGGCGTGAACTGCTTCGAGCGGACGTCATCCGGCGTCAGCGGCATCTTTCACCTCGTTTGTCTGTGTCTTGGCGGAGTCGTCGTGGCCTTGACCTCGGCGACTCAGTAGATCACGTTATCGCTTCGTTGTGTTCTGGCGGAATCCGGGCGGGCGATAACTGTGATGGAACTCCTGTCGGGTCCGGTCGATTCCTACCCAGGTGGCCGGGCCCTCATGCTCCGACTTCCCTGTGGATCGGCGGGTTCCGTCGATCTCACAACGACCTGATCGCGGTCGAGTTGATCGACATCGCCAGCGAGACCAGCACGAACAGCATCAGCATCGACAGGTCGATCCGGATCCCTCCCGCGCCGATCGGGGGCAGGATCCGCCGCAGTGGCCGAAGAAACGGATCGGTCACCGAGTAGATCAGCTCGAACAGCAACAGCAGCGGCCCTTTCGGGTGCCATTGCGGCGCGAACATCACGATCAGGCTGAGTACGAACCGCGCCACCAGCATCAGGAAGAAGGCGAGCAGCACCCAGCTGAGAACACCGAGGACGAGCACGAGAGCATCCATGTCAGACAAGAGTGTAGAAGACGGCCGAAGCCGTGCCTCTCAGCTCTGGTTGTAGAACCCGTCCGCGGCGATCTTTTCCTTCTCCTCCGCGGCCAGCGTCACGTTCGGCGGGCAGACCAGGAACACCTTGGTGGTGATCCGCTCGATCGAGCCACGGCAGCAGAAGATCAGCCCGGCGGCGAAGTCCACCAGCCGCTTGGCGTCCGCGTGGTCCATCTCGGTCAGGTTCATGATGACGGGCGTGCCGTCACGGAAGTGCTCACCGATGACGCGCGCTTCGTTGTAGCTGCGCGGGTGCACGGTGGTGATGCGGGCCAACTCGGTAACCTCCGGCGTTGTTGCTGTGACGCCACGTCGTTCTGGGAACTTGCTGACCGTGCCGACCTGTTCGTCGCGACGGTCCGACACCGGCTCGGTCTCCTCGGAGTCCGCCTCGACGGCCTCGTCGTCGTACTCGTCGTAGCCGTCGTCGTACTCGTCGTCATAGCGCGCGTTGTACCGCTCGCCGTCCTCGACCAAGCCGAGGTACACACCCATCTTGCGCAACGCGCCGCTCATGGCCCTCCAGCCCTTCTTCGGTCGACTTGATGTCGACACTAGCCCAGAGGAGTACGCGTACCGAGTAATGCGCGCCCGAGCCGCACGTGTGTCGCCCCGTGCCTGATCGCGGCCTCCAGATCGCCGCTCATTCCGGCGGAGATCCAGCCGGCGCCCGGATGTTCGGAGCGTAGCCGCGAGGCTACCGATTCCAGCCCGCCGAACGCCTCGTCCGGATCCGATCCCAGCGGGGCCACTGCCATCACCCCGCCGAGCTCGAGACCGTCCGCGGCCGCGACCTCCGCAGCCAACTCCGGTACGTCGGCCGGCGCGACGCCGCCGCGGCTCATCCCGGTGGCTGCCCCGTCCGGCCCGTACTCCGCCAGGCTCACCTGCAACAGGCAGCGCAGTACCCGGCCCTCGTCGACGGCCGCCCGGGACAGCGCTTTCACCAGCGAGGACCGGTCGACCGAGTGCAGTACGGAGGCGTTGCGGACCACTGAGCGTGCTTTGTTCGACTGCAGTTGACCGACGAAGTGCCAGGTGACGTCCTGGCAGTCGGGCGCCTTGACCTTGAGCTCCTGCTCGCGGTTCTCCCCCAGGTCCCGTACTCCGAGGGCCGCCAGGGCCCGCGCATCGCTGACGGGGAAGGTTTTGGTGATCCCGACCAGGGTCACCGCGTCCACGGGCCTCCCAGCCGCCTCACAGGCCGCCTGGATCCGCTCCCGCACGGCCTTCAGGTTGTCGCCGAGCTCCTGCTCGCGGGTGGCGTTCACGCGGCGAGCCTGATCAGTCCGGCCAGCCGGCCGCTGACCGCGCCTTCGCGCCGGTACGAATAGAGGTTCTCCGACTCGATCGTGCAGGTGGTCGCGGCGATCACGGTGCAGTCCAGTTCGGCCAGCTGGGCGGTGACTCCGGCGGCGACGTCGATCGAGGGGGTGCCCCAACTCGTTTCGGCGTACGACGCGGGGATCCGCTCGGCGACCTCGGCGCGCATCTCCTCGGGGACCTCGTAACAGTTCCCGCAGGCATAAGGCCCGAGTACTGCGGTGATGTGCTCGGCACCCAGGGCACGCATGGCCGCGACGGTGGCCGGCACCACCCCGGCGTACAGGCCTTTGCGGCCGGAGTGGGCGGCGCCGATCACGCCGTTGACCTGGTCGGCGAGCAACACCGGAAGGCAATCGGCGGCGCGGACGCAGAGGGCGATATCGGTCCGGGTGGTCACCAACGCGTCGGCCCGCGGCATCGGTCGCACCGGCAGCTCGTCACCGGGCGCCACCACGTGCACGTCGTTCCCATGCACTTGGCTGACGCGCACCACGCCGTCCTCGGCGACCCTGAACTCCCCCGCGAGCCGCCGGAAGTTCTCGGCGATCGCGTCGGCCTCGTCCCCCTGCGCGCTCCCGAGGTTCAACTCCCCGTACGGCGGTTGGCTCGCTCCCCCGAACCGATCGGTGAAGGCGAAGCGGACACCGTCGAAAACCTCGTCATAACCGAACACACCTCAAGGCTATCCGTCCACCGCGCCCGGCTGCTGCGCAGCCGGGCGCGGTGGACGAGAGGAGAGCGCGGCCCGCTCAGCGCACGCGCTCGGCGCGGAATGCGCTCAGCGCGGCGCGCGCTCAGCGCCGAATTCTCAGCGCTCGCTCGGCGCTCAGCGTGGAGTGCGCTTCGCGCGCCTCTTCGGTGAGCGCGCGACGGGCCGGGTCGCTGGGCAACGCGAGCACGTGATCGAGTGCTCGGCCGTAGGCCTCCGGGTAGGCCTCCTCGGCAGCTACCTCCACGTCGGGAATCACTCCGACGCCTTCCCAGTTCGTGCCGGAGATCGGGTTCACCGCGCGGTGCAGCGGGATGGTCGCCTCCAGGTGCGGGTGCAGCTTGAAGCCCTGGCGAGGATGCGCGCCGCCGCCGGTGCGCTCGCCGACGACCGAGGCCCGGCCGAGTTGCTGCAGGTCATAGGAAAGCTCTTCCCCACCAGAGAAGGTCTCCGCACTGGTCAGCACCCAGATCGGCTTCGTGCCGCCGAACCGCGGGCCGGGCAGGTGCGGAATGCTCCAGTACTGGTGCACCTCTCCCGTGCCCGGCGTGACCAGATCGTTCAGGTGCACCGGTTCGCCGTCGAGCAGATGGCTGCACAGGAAGGTCACCATGTCCGGCGACCCGCCCCGGCAACCGCGCAGATCGAGCAGCAACGCATCTGTTGCTGACAGCAACGACATCGCGGCGCTCACGGCCGGCCCGGCGTGGGTCGGATCGAAGAGCAGCGGCCGGATCTCCAGCACCCCGACATTGCCAGGCAGGCGTTCCACCCGGGCCATCCCGCCCGCGGCCAGCTCGGCCTGCCGTCGCCAAGCCGCCTCCTCCGCGACCGGATCGGTTTCGTCGACCACCTCGTCGACGTGGAACTTGAGCCGCAGATGCTTGTCCTGGTTGCCCTCCTGCAGATCGGCGGTCACCCGGGCAGCCAGCTCCTCAGGCTCAGCCAGTACGTCGTACCGCCCGTCCGCCGCCGCCTTTGTCAGACGGCCAGCGATCTCGGCGCCAACCTCGGGGAACACGTAGTGCGAGCTGACCAGCTTCGCCAGCCGGTCGATCAGGGAAGAGATCTCATCTGTACGCATGCCGAAGAGTGAACCACCGGGATTGACAAAGCGTCAAGAACTCTTGACTCTTGATTCATGACCGATGAGATGGCCGACCGGCTCGACGTTTCGACCGCGGAGCAGTTCAAGGCGTTGAGCCATCCGCTCCGGCACCGGCTGCTGTTCGCGCTCGGCCAGGAGGCGGCGACGATCAGTCAACTGGCGACCGCGCTCGGGACCGCGAAGGGCAACATCGCGCACCACCTCGGCGTACTGCGGGACGCGGGGATGGTCCGGGTCACCGAGACCCGGCAGGTGCGCGGCGGGACCGAGCAGTACTACCGCCGGACCGCGAAGATCTTCAACTTCACCGGCGAGGGCGAACGCGCGAACACAGCGGTCGCCCTGCAAGCCGCCTCGGCCGAGTTGCAGTCGGCCACCGGCAAGCCGATGCTCAACCTGCGCAATATCCGGCTGACCGAGAAGCAGGCCGAGGAACTGCAGACCCGGTTGTCGGACCTGGTCCACGACCTGCAGGACGCGGGCCCCGGTGAGGCCCGCTACGGCGTGGTCGTCTCGGTCTACCGTCCCCAGCAGCCCGAGCCGACCCGCCCCTAGCTCACTTCAGGAAGTCCGGGATGTCCAGATCGTCTTCGTCGTTGTCCGGCTTCCGCGGCTGACGCTGCGGAGCGGGCTGTGCGGCCGGCGTGTTCGACGGGCCCGTGGTCGGCCAGCTGTGCTGGGCCGGCGCGGACGGCGTCGAGGTCGGCGCGTGCGGGACCGGCGGCTGGTTGGCCGGCTGTCCGTTCGGCTGGTGGGTGCGGACCGGCTCGCCGGCCTGCGGGCGGGCCGAGTGCGTGGTGCCGCGCTGGTCCGTGTTCGGGACCGGCACCGTGTCGTCGGTCGGCGTACCGGCGGGCACCTGGTAGCTCGGCGAGCCACCGGCTGCACCCTGACCGGCCGGAACCTGACCAGCGGATCCATGCCCGGCCGGCGACTGGCCGGCAGGGTCGGCGGACTGCTGCGCGGGCGCTTGCTGCGTCGCCGCAGGTGCCTGTGCCGGAGCTGACGACTGGCTGGCCGGAGGCGTGCCGTACGGCGGGGGCTGGCTGGCCGGCTGGTGCGACTGCGCCGCCTGAGCCTGGGCTGCCTGGGCCTGCGCCTCGGCCGACCGCGGAACGCCCTGGGTCGCGACGTCGCCGCCGGCCGCGGGGAGCTTGTTCTGCGGGCGGGCCTGGTTCATCGCCTGCTCGCGACGCTTCGGCATCCCACCGTCGAAGCCGGCCGCGATCACGGTCACCCGGACCTCGTCGCCGAGCGCGTCGTCGATGACGGCGCCGAAGATGATGTTCGCGTCGGTGTGCGCGGACTCCGAGACCAGCTGGGCCGCCTCGTTGATCTCGAACAGGCCCAGGTCCGAGCCGCCCGCGATCGACAGCAGCACGCCGTGCGCGCCCTCGATGCTTGCCTCCAGCAACGGAGACGAGATGGCCGCCTCGGCCGCCGCCACCGCGCGGTCCTCGCCGCGGGACGAGCCGATGCCCATCAGCGCCGAGCCGGCGTTGGACATGACGGCCTTGACGTCGGCGAAGTCGACGTTGATCAGGCCCGGGGTGGTGATCAGGTCGGTGATGCCGGAGACACCCTGCAGCAGCACCTGGTCGGCCTGCTTGAAGGCGTCCAGGACGGAGACAGCGCGGTCGGAGATGGTCAGGAGGCGGTCATTCGGAATCACTATCAGGGTGTCGACTTCTTCACGGAGAGCAGCAATGCCGTCCTCCGCCTGAGTCGCGCGCCGCTTGCCCTCGAAGGAGAACGGCCGGGTCACCACACCAATGGTCAGCGCACCCAGAGAGCGCGCGATCCGGGCCACGACGGGCGCGCCACCGGTTCCGGTGCCACCACCCTCACCCGCGGTGACGAAGACCATGTCGGCGCCCTTGAGCGCCTCCTCGATCTCCTCCGCGTGGTCCTCGGCGGCCTTCTGCCCGATCGCCGGGTTCGCGCCGGCGCCCAGACCGCGGGTCTCCTCGCGGCCGATGTCGAGCTTGACGTCCGCGTCGCTCATCAACAACGCCTGCGCGTCGGTGTTGATGGCGATGAACTCAACGCCCTTCAGACCGTGCTCGATCATCCGGTTGACGGCGTTGACGCCGCCTCCGCCGATACCGACGACCTTGATGAGTGCCAAATAGTTCTGCGGTGCCGCCACGTCCGCGCCTCTCGCCTCGTTCTGTTCCCGTTATGGCCAGTTGGCCGTCCGAGCTGCGCTGCCTCGGACCCTTCCGTACACCGATCCCCGTTAATCCGGCGCCGGAAAAGCCTGAACCTCAAGTAGATGGTTAGAGATTTGTCAAGCCTAGATTTCTTCGAACGCTACGGGAGTCGATCCGGCAATGTCCACGCGCCTCGCCGCCGGTCCCGCGATGTGTCCCCCAGCCAGGCGCACTGTGGGCACTGTCACTTCTTTTCCCCTTTGGTGACAGGGAGATCGGGCGCCGAGACGTCGTAGACCTGGGCGTCGCGTTTCATCAGCACGCTGAGTACCGCGGCCTTGCGCTCGCTGTCATCGGAGCTGCCCCAGACCACTTTCACCTTCGACCCCAGATTGAGGGTGATCGAGTCCGGCGAAGCCGCCGAGATCGACACCACCTGGGACCGCAGACTGGCCGGCAGGGCGGCCGAAACCGTCACCACCGAACTGATCGTCACCTCGCGCCGGGACCCGACCACCAGTGCCTCGGGCAATCCCTCCGGCTTGGCCGGCACCGTCTTGAAGGCCACGCCGGTCGCGTCCACCAGCTCGAAGTTGCTGCCGTCGGTGACCACGACCACCGGGACCCGCTCGGTCACCACGATCTTCAGCTGGTCCGGCCATGCCCTGGTCACCTGCGCGTCCGCCACCGCCTGGATCGTCCGCACCCGTTCCGCGATCGCGCCCAGGTCCACCTTGGTGAGCGGGGTGCCGAGCGGCGCCGCCGCGACCTCGACGATCGTTGCCGTAGGCACCGTATCGGCGCCGGCCACCTTCACCCCGGAGACCGCGAGCACGGACGAGAAGTAGAACAGCCAGGCGATCACACCGCCGAGCAGAACGACCAGACCGCCGGCCGCCCAGGGCAGCCAGCCGCGCCATCGCACCAACCGCTGCCGGCGCGCGAACCGCTCCTGTGCCCGGGCAAGGTCAGTGCTTTGACTCATCCCCTGCTCACCACCGGCTCACTCCGCGACCGCCGCAGTGCGCGCCGCCCGCTCGGCCAGCAGGCCGACCACCTCGGGCCCGATCAGCGTCACGTCGCCGGCACCGGCAGTGACCACCAGGTCACCCGGCTGGGCCAGGTCCGCGACCAGTTGCGGCACGGCGGACCAGGACGGCTCGAACCGGACCTGATCGGGCTTGAGCGGCACGTGGTTCGCGATCAGCGCGCCGGTGATGCCGGGCTCGGGATCCTCGCGGGCCGCGAACACGTCCATCACGACGACCTCGTCGGCCAGCGAGAGCGCCTCGGAGAACTCGGTCGCGAAGATCCGCGTCCGGCTGAACAGGTGTGGCTGGAAGCAGACGATCACGCGCCCCTCCCCGGCCACCGTGCGGGCCGCGGTCAGGTCGACGGTCAGCTCGGTCGGGTGGTGCGCGTACGAGTCGAAGACCCGGACGCCGTCCTCCAGGCCCTTGAACTCGAACCGCCGGCCGGTCCCGGTGAAGGACGCCAGCCCCTCGGCCAGGTCGGCCGCGGAGAAGCCCAGCCCGAGTCCGACGGTCAACGCCGCCGCGGCGTTCAGCGCGTTGTGCTTGCCGGCCTGCTGCAGCTTCACGATCGGCAGCTTGCGGCCGTGGAAGACCGGTACGAAGGACTGGATCGCGCCGTCGGCGACGATCTCGGTCACCTGGGTGTCGGCCGCCGGCGATTCGCCGTACGTGCGGACGTCGATCCCCTTCGCGCGGGCGAACTCGGCCAGCTCGCGGGCGCCGGCGTCGTCGTAGCAGACGACCATGAAGCCGCCGGGGACCACGCGGTCGCAGAACTGCTCGAAGGCCAGCCGGTAGCTGGCCTCGTCGCCGTAGTTGTCCAGGTGGTCCGGCTCGACCGAGGTGACGATCGACACCTCGGGGCTGTAGGTCAGGAAGGACTTGTCGGACTCGTCGGCCTCCGCGACGAACAGGTCGCCGCTGCCGTCGTGCGCGTTCGAGCCGGACTCGTTCAGGTTGCCGCCGATGGCGAACGACGGGTCCGCGCCGCAGTGCTGCAGCGCGACGGTCAGCATCGAGGTGGTGGTCGTCTTGCCGTGGGTGCCGGCCACCGCGATGGTCCGGCGGCCGACCATCACCGAGGCGAGCGCGGCGGCTCGCGGCAGGATCGGGATGCCGGCGGCGCGGGCGGCGACCACCTCGGGGTTGGTCTCGCGGATCGCGGTGGAGACCACCACGGTGTCCACCTCGGCGACCTGCTCGGCGGCATGACCGACCCAGCAGGTCGCGCCGAGGGCGCGCAGCGCGGCGAGCACCTTGCTGTCCTTGCCGTCCGAGCCGGAGACCTCGATCCCGCGGGCCGCCATGATCCGGGCGATCCCGGACATCCCGGCGCCGCCGATACCGACGAAGTGCACCCGGCCGAGCTTCTCGGCGGGCAGATGGCTGTCAGGAGAGGTGACGATCACGAAGAAGACCTCACCACATCGAGGATGATCCGCGCCAACCGGTCGTCGGCGTCGAGCTTGATCAGGCCTTGGGCCGCAGTGGACATGGCTGTCAGACGCTCGCGGTCGTGCAGAAGTTGCGGCACGGTGGCCCGAACCCAGTCCGGGGTCACCTGGGCGTTGTCGACCAGCAGGCCGCCACCCGCCTCGACCACGGCCTTGGCGTTCTGGCGCTGCTCTCCGTTGCCGTGCGGCAACGGAACGTAGATGGCCGGAAGGCCTACACCGGAAGCTTCGGTGACCGCGTTCGCGCCGGAGCGGCAGACGACCAGGTCGGCCGCGGCGTACGCGTAGTCCATCCGGTCGATGTAGTTGAGCACCCGGTACGGGTAGGGCCCGGTCTGCGCGACCTCGAGAGTGTTCTTCGAGCCGATCGCGTGGATCACCTGGACGCCGGCCGCGAGCAAATCGGCCGCAGCGCCGCCGAACGCCTCGTTCAGCTGCTGGGCGCCCTGCGAGCCGCCGGTGATGAAGACAGTTGGCGCGTTCGGGTCGAGCCCGAAGAACTCCCGGGCCTCCGCCCGCAGCGCGGCCCGGTCGAGGGTCGAGATCGCCCGCCGGATCGGCAGCCCGGCGTAGTTGGCGTGCGGCAGCTCGGTGCCGGGGAAGGACGTGATCACGTGCTCGGTGCAGTAGCGGGCGGCGAACTTGTTCGCGATGCCCGGGGTCGCGTTGCCCTCGTGCACCACGATCGGCGTCTTGCGCCGCCACGCGGCGACGTACGCCGGCATCGAGACGTAGCCGCCGAAGCCGACCAGCACATCGGCCTTGGTCTCGTCGAGGACCTTGCGGGCCGCGCTGACCGAGCTGAGCATCTTGCCCGGTACGGCGAACAGCGCCGGGGTGGGCTTGCGCGGCAACGGGACGGGCGGAATCAGTTCGAGCCGGTACCCGGCCTCCGGTACGACGCGGACCTCGAGGCCACGCTCCGTCCCGAGGGCGACGATCTCGATCGTCGGGTCGATCCGGCGCAAGGCGTCGGCGGTAGCGATCAGGGGGGAAGTATGGCCGGCGGTACCACCACCGGCCAGGACAATGCTCGGCACAGCTTTCAACGCTCCCGCGTGTTCTCACGGCCGGTTCGGCCAGGTGTGCGCCACGAAGACATCCACCCGAACCGAGGCCGCCGGAGTTCCTTGAGGGCGGCCTGCGCGCCGGGCTCGGCCTTCGCGAAGGACAGCAGCATGCCGATCGCGATCAGCGACGGCAGCAGTGCGGACCCACCGTACGACAAAAGCGGGAGCGGGATACCCACGATGGGTAGCAGTCCGATCACGGCGCCCAGGTTGACCAGCGTCTGGGCCATCAGCCAGACGGTGATCCCGGCCGACGCGTAGCGGACGAACGGGTCCGAGTTGCGGGTCGCGATCCGGACCCCGACGTAGGCCACGGTGAGGAACAGCCCGAGCACGGTGAGCGAGCCGATCAGGCCCAGCTCCTCGCCGATCACCGCGAAGATGAAGTCGGTGTGCGCCTCGGGCAGGTTGCCCCACTTCTGCCGGCTGTTGCCGATCCCGACGCCCCACCAGCCACCGGTGGAGAGCGCGTAGAACGCGTGGTAGGCCTGCCAGCCCACGTTGCTCGGGTCGGCGAACGGGTCCATGAACTGGGTCACCCGCTGCATCCGGTAGCTCTCCTGGCTGACGAAGAACGCCGCGATCGAGCCGACGATCACCATCATCCCGACGAACAGCCTGGTCGGCGCCCCGACCACCCAGATCATCCCGATCATCACCGCCATCAGCACCAGCGAGGTGCCGAGGTCGTGCTGGCCGACGATCAGCGCGATCACCAGGCCGCAGACCGGCACCATCGGGACCAGCAGGTGCTTCCACTGGGTCAGCAGCTTCTGCTTGCGGGCGTAGAGATCCGCGCACCACAGCACCAGCGCCAGCTTGGCGAACTCGCTCGGCTGGATCTGCAGCGGCCCACCGAAGCTGATCCAGTTGGTGTTGCCGTTGACCTCCTTGCCGATGCCGGGGATGTAGGTCAGCACCAGCAGGAACACCGAGCCCAGCAACGCGACGTACGCCAGCATCCGGAAGTGCCGCGGCGTCATCCGGGAGGCGACGTACGCCATCGGCAGACCGACGCCGACCCAGATCAGCTGGCGGTAGAAGATCGTGTAGCTGTTGTGGGTGGTTCGCAGCGACTGCACGCTGGAGGCCGACAGCACCATCAGGATGCCGAGCACCAGCAGCAGACCGGCGGCGCCCAGCAGGATGTGGTACGACGTGAGCGGCCGGTCCAGGACGTCCTTGATCGCCGCCAGCCAAGGGCGTTCCGTGGACTCGGGCGCCTTCGCGGCCTTGTCCTTGGGCTGATCCGTGATCGTCATCCGATCACCATCAGCTCAGCGGTCGCCCAGCCGCAGTACGGCTTCGGCGAAGGCGTCTCCGCGGGCTCCATAGTTGGCGAACATGTCCCAGGAAGCGCAGCCCGGCGCGAGCAGCACGGTGTCCCCCACCTGTGCCAGCTTCGTCGCCTCCCCCACCACAGTCTCCATGGCTCCAGTGTCCGTTGCCTCCACGACGATCACCGGGACATCCGGCGCGTGTCGGGCCAGCGCTTCGGCGATCACGGCCTTGTCCTGACCGAGCAGCACGACGCCGCGCAACCGGTCCTTGGCCGCCTCGACCAGCTCGTCGAAGGTCGCTCCCTTGGCCTGGCCGCCGGCGATCCAGACCACCGGGTCGTAGGCGAGCAGCGACGCCTGGGCGGCGTGCGGGTTGGTGGCCTTGGAGTCGTCCACATAGTTGACCCCGGCAACCTCACCGACGGCCGCGATCCGGTGCGCGTCGGGCCGGAACACCCGCAGCCCGTCCCGGACCGCCTTCGCCGGTACGCCGAACGCCCGCGCCAGCGCCGCAGCAGCCAGCGCGTTGGCCACGTTGTGCGGAGCGGGCGGCGTGATGTCCGCGATCGTCGCGAGCTCCAGCGCGGAGCTGGCCCGCTGCTCGACGAAGGCCCGGTCGACCAGCAGTTCGTCGACCAGCCCGAGCATCGAGATCGCCGGCATCCCGAGGGTGAAGCCGATCGCCCGGCAGCCCTCGATCACGTCGGCCTCGGCGACCAGTTCCTCGGTGGCCGGGTCGGCGACGTTGTAGACGCAGGCGACCTGGCAGTTCTCGTAGATCTTGCCCTTCGCCTGCGCGTAGGCGTCCATCGAGCCGTGCCAGTCGACGTGGTCGGGCGCGAGGTTCAGCACGGCGGCCGAGTGCGCCGACATCGAGTCGGTGAAGTGCAGTTGGTAGCTGGACAGCTCGACCGCGATCACGTCGTACGGCTCGGGGTCCATGACGGCTTCCAGCAACGGAAGCCCGACGTTGCCGGCGGCGATCGCGCGGTGGCCGGCGGCGGTCAGGATGGAGGTCAGCATCTGCACCGTGGTGGTCTTGCCGTTGGTGCCGGTGACGCACAGCCAGGGCGCCGCGTTGGCGGGATCGCGCAGCCGCCAGGCCAGCTCGATCTCGCTCCAGACCGGGATCCCGCGCTCGACGGCGGCCGCGAGCAGCGGCGCGTGCGGCGGGATGCCGGGTGACGTGACGACGATCTCGACGTCGGCCGGCAGTTCCGCGGTACTGCCGGGGCCGAGCTTGATGACGGCGCCCAGCGTCTCGAGGATCAGCGCCTTCTCCCGCAGCGCCTCGCTGTCGCGGTCGTCGAGCACCGTGACGTGGTCGGCGCCGGCCTGAATCAGCGAGTCGGCGCAGGCGTACCCCGCCGTACCGAAGCCCAGTACGACGAACCGCGTCGTCGCCCAGCCGTCGTCGGTCCGTGTCGTGAGGCTCACTGCGCCACCCATTCCGCGTAGAACAAGCCCAGCCCGGTGGCGACGCACAGACCGGAGATGATCCAGAACCGGATCACCACGTTGACCTGTTCCCAGCCGAGCATCTCGAAGTGGTGCTGCAGCGGCGCCATCCGGAACATCCGCTTGCCCACCCCGCCGGTCTTCTTGGTGATCTTGAACCAGCCGACCTGCAGGATCACCGAGGCGGTGATGATGACGAACAGGCCGCCGAGCAGCAGCACCAGCAGCTCGGTCCGGGTCATCACCGCGAAGCCGGCCACCGCGCCACCCAGCGACAGCGAACCGGTGTCGCCCATGAAGATCTTGGCCGGCGACGCGTTCCACCACAGGAACCCGAACAACGCGCCGGTCAACGCGGCCGCGACCACCGCCAGGTCGAGCGGGTCGCGGACCTCGTAACACTTGATCTGCGGCGCGGTCTTGCAGCTCTGGTTGGACTGCCAGATGCAGATCAGCGTGTAGGCGCCGAACACCATCATCGAGGCGCCGGTGGCCAGCCCGTCCAGACCGTCGGCGAGGTTGACGCCGTTGGACATCCCCGCGATCAGCAGCAGGATCCAGATCACCACCAGCACCGGAGCCAGGTGCAGCCAGGAGATGTCGCGGATGAAGGAGATGAACGGCGAGGCCGGGGTCTGGCCACGGTCGTCGGGGAACTGCAGGGCCAGGATGGCGAAGGCGACCGCGATCATCGTCTGGCCGGCCAGCTTGGCCTTGCTGCGCAGGCCGAGGCTGCGCTGCCGGAAGATCTTGATGAAGTCGTCCAGGAAGCCGACCGCGCCCATCCCGGCGAACAGGAACAGCACCAGCAGCGCCGACGTGGTCGGCACCTTCCCGGTGAACAGCTTCGCGACGAAGTACCCGACGATGGTGGCGATGATGAAGACGGTGCCGCCCATCGTCGGCGTACCGCGCTTGGTGTGGTGCGAGGTCGGGCCGTCGTCGCGGATCTCCTGGCCGTAGCCGCGCTTGGACAGCAGGTTGATCGCCAGCCGGGTGCCGAGCAACGTGAGCACCATCGACACGGCGCCCGCGAGCAGGATCGAGATCACTGCGAAGCCTCCTCGAGCAGGGCGGCGGCCAGTCTCTCCAGACCGGCCGCGCGGGATGCCTTCACCAGCACCACATCACCCGGCTGCAGTTCCTTGCGGAGCAACTCCAGCGCTCCGTCGATGTCGTCGACGTACGCCGACTCGTTCCCCCACGATCCTTCCAGGGAGGCCCCCAGATGGATCGGGCGGGCTGCCTCGCCGACCGCGACCAGCCGGTTCACGTCCAGCCGGACGACCAGCCGGCCGACGCCGTCGTGCTCCTCGGTGCTGGTGTCGCCGAGCTCACGCATCTCCCCCAGCACCGCCCAGGTGCGGCCGCCTCCGGTCTGCGCGGCGCGGCTGCGGCCGATCGCGACCAGCGCCTTGAGCGCGGCGCGGACCGAGTCGGGGTTCGCGTTGTAGGCGTCGTTGATGACCGTCACGCCGTCGGCGCGCTCGGTCACCTCCATCCGCCACTTGGAGACGGTCGTCGCGGCGTTGAGCCCGTCGGCGATCTGCGCCGGCGTCAGCCCGACAGCCTGTACCGCGGCCGCGGCGGCCAGCGCGTTCGACACTTGGTGCTCCCCGACCAGCTGGAGCTGTACCGCGTGCTCCTCGCCGCCCAGGTGCAAGGTGAATCCGGCCCGGCCGAGCGGGTCGAGCTCGATCCCGGTGGCCCGGACGTCCGCGTCAGGCGTCTCGCCCCAGGTGACCACGGTCTGCTCGGTCCGGCTCGCCATCGCGGCGACCCGCGGATCACCGGCGTTCAGTACGGCGGTACCGCCCGGCAGCACGGCCTCGATCAGCTCGCCCTTGGCCACGGCGATCGCGTCCTGGCTGCCGAACTCGCCGATGTGCGAGTAGCCGACGTTCAGCACCAGACCGACCTTCGGAGGCGTGATCCGGCACAGGTAGGTGATGTCCCCGACGTGCCGGGCGCCCATCTCGGCGACCAGGTAGCGGGTGGTCAGGTCGGCCTTCAGCGCGGTGAGCGGGTGCCCGATCTCGTTGTTGAGCGACCCGACCGGCGCCACCGTCGGCCCGTACGACGCCAGCAGCTGGGCGATCAGGTCCTTGGTGCTGGTCTTGCCCTGCGAGCCGGTCAGGCCGATCACCGTCAGGTCGGGCAGCTGGGAGACGACGTACCGGGCCAGCTCGCCGATCGCGATCTGCGCGTCGGCGACCACGATGCAGGGCGAGCCCTCGACCGGCCGGGTGGTGATCGAGACCGTCGCGCCGGCGGCGGTCACCGCCGGGACGTACTCGTGCCCGTCCACCTTCTCACCGGCGAAGGCGACGAACAGCCCGCCCGCGGTGATCTTGCGGGAGTCGATCTCGACGCCGGCGTCGACGACGGCGGCCGGGTCGGCGCCGACCAGCTCACCCCCGACGGCTTCGGCGATCTGAGCACAACTGACGGGAATCACAGGGTTGCCTCTCGCGTCGCCGCGATCAGCTCGCGGACGGTCTGCCGATCGTCGAACGGGTGGATCACGCCGTTGATCTCCTGGCCGGTCTCATGGCCCTTGCCCAGCACCAGCACGGTGTCACCGGGGCCGGCCAGCTCGATCGCGGTGGCGATCGCCTGCCGGCGGTCACCGATCTCCTGCAGATCCACACCCGGTACTGCGGCCCGCGCGCCTGCGACCGCCGTGGCCCGAATGGCCGCCGGGTCCTCGCTGCGCGGGTTGTCATCGGTCACGATCACCACATCGGCGGCCCGGGCTGCCGCGGCGCCCATCGCGGGCCGCTTGCCGGGGTCACGGTCGCCGCCGCAGCCGACCACGGCGTACAGGCGGCCCTTGGTGGCCGTTCGCGCGGCGCGCAGGGCGAGCTCGACCGCGTCCGGCGTGTGCGCGTAGTCGACGATCACGCTCAGGCCGTCGGCCCGGGTGAAGGTCTCCATCCGCCCCGGTACCGCGGCGTTCTGCAGCCCGGCGGCGATCGCCTCGGCCGGTACGTCGATCTGCCGCAGCATCACGGTCGCCAGCAGCGCGTTCGCGACGTTGAAGTCGCCGGGCAGTCCGATCTCGACGGTCAGCGCCTCGTCCGGGCCCTGGATGTCGATCACCGTGGTGCCGTGCTCGGACTGGTGCGTTCCGCCCACGGTCCAGTCGGCGTCCCGGGTGGTCGAGACGGTCACCAGCGGCACTGTCGTCTGGGCGGCGAGACGGCGGCCGTACTCGTCGTCGATGTTGACCACAGCCAGGTCGCAGCGCTCGGGCGTGAACAGCGACGCCTTGGCGGCGAAGTACTCCTCGAAGGTCTTGTGGAAGTCCAGGTGGTCCTGGGTCAGGTTGGTGAACCCGGCGACCGCGAACCGCGCGCCGTCCACCCGGCCCATCGCCAGCGCGTGGCTGGAGACCTCCATCGCGCACCAGTCGACGGACCGCTCCCGCATCACCGCGAACAACGCCTGCAGGTCGGTGGCCTCCGGCGTGGTCCGGGCGCTCTTGACCGCCTCGTCGCCGATCCGGGTCTCGATGGTGCCGATCAGGGCGGACCGGCCGAGATTCCGCAGGACGGAGTCGAGCAGGAAGCTCGTCGTCGTCTTGCCGTTGGTGCCGGTGATTCCCAGCAGGCGCAGGCCGCTGGTGGGTTCGCCGTAGATCTGGCTGGCGACGGCGCCGAGCACCGCGCGCGGCTTGGCCGACACCAGAACCGGCAGGCCGGTGGCTCGCGCCCGCTCCTCGCCTTCCGGGTCAGTGAGTACAGCGACCGCGCCGGACGCCTGCGCGTTGGCGGCGAAGGCGGCTCCGTGCGTCACCAGGCCCGGCAGGGCGGCGTACAGGTCACCGGGGTGGATCGACCGGGAGTCGAGCGAAACACCGGTCACGGAGACGTCAGCGAGGTCCGTCGAAGCCTGGGCTCCGGCGGTCTGGACGAGGTCGGCGAGGCCGACCGGCACGATCCGTTGCGGCCTGATCGCGGCAACGGCTCCGCCTGCGGCGGTTGGGGAGGACACGGGCCCAGAGGCTACCGCTCCGGGCCCTGCGACACCTACCTGACCCTGCGTCACCACTTGATCGGCACGGCCGGCGCCTTCACGCCGGTCGGCGGTACGACGTACTTCTGCAGCGCGTAACTCATCACGTCCCGGAACACCGGACCTCCCTGGAAACCGCCACCACGCCCGTTCGTCGGGTTCTGCAGTACGACGTACGTCACGAAGCGTGGGTTGTCGGCAGGGGCGAATCCGGCGAAAGAAGTGGCCCAGCGCTTGCCGTAGCACTTGCAGGTCGGGTCGACCTCCTGCGCCGTACCGGTCTTGCCGGCGATCCGGTAGCCCGGGATCGCTGCCTGGAGCGCCGTACCGCCCTCGGAGGTGACTGCCTCCATCATCGTGGACACCTGCTTGGCGGCGTCCTCGCTGACCACCCGGCGCGGCGGCGCGGTCTCGCTCGGGAGGTCGTTGCCGTTGCTGTCGACGTAGTTCTTGACCAGCTTGGGCGGCATGTAGAGACCGCCGTTGGCGACCGCGTTGACGGCGGCGGTCATCTGCACCGCGTTGACGGCGATGCCCTGGCCGAAGGCGACGTTCGAGCGGCTCAGCTCGGGCCACTCGTCACCGGCCGGCATCCGGCCCCGGGTCTCACCGGGGTAGTTCAGCCCGGTCGGAGCGCCGAACCCGAAGTCGTGCAGGTACTTCACGAACTGCGGGATCCGCATCTGCTGCGCGGCCAGGATGGTGCCGACGTTGGACGACTTGGCGATCACACCGGCCATCGTCAGTTGCAGGGTGCCGTGCGGGAACGCGTCCTTGATGGTCCGCCGGTCGACCTCGATCGTGCCGGGCACCTTCAGCTTGGTGTCCAGCGAGATCAGGCCGGCGTCGGCCAGCGCGGCCATCGTGACCACCTTCTGCACGCTGCCCGGCTCGTAGGAGACCTCGAGCGCGTTGTTCTTCAGCACGCCGTTGCTCAGCGCGCCGGACGGCAGCGCCTTGTTCGGGTCGTAGGTCGGGTAGTTGGCCATCGCCAGGATCTCGCCGGTCTTGCGGTCCATCGTGACCACCGAGCCGGACTCGGCCTTCCACTTCTTGACCGCCTCCTCGATCCGCTTCTCGGCGAACCACTGCAGGTCGGAGTCCAGCGTGAGCTGCACGCCGACGCCGGGCTTGGGCTCCTCGACGGTGTGGTCGGCGTTCGGGATCTTGTTGCCCTTGGCATCGACCTCGTACATCGCCTTGCCGTCGGTGCCGGACAGCTTGTCGTTCAGCGCGTACTCCAGGCCGGCCAGGCCCTTGCCCTCCTTGCCGAGCACGCCGACCACGTTCGCGGCGACGGTGCCGAGCGGGTGGTTCCGGACCGGGTCGGACTCGGTGTACAGGCCGATCAGGCGCGGCGCCCAGGTCTCCTTGGGCTTGCCCTTGTTGGCCTTGGCGATGGCGGTGTTCTGCAGCTTGATCTCGGCCTCGATCGCGTTCCACGCCTGCGGGGTGACCTGGTGCGCGAGCTGCACGTAGCGCTTCTTCAGGGTCAGGTCGGCGTAGAACTTCGCGTACGGGACGGTCGGGATCTTCGCGGTCAGGATGGTGGCCAGCTGCGCCGCGACCGGTGCGGTCTGGGTCGGGTCGGCGGTGATCAGCAGTGCCTCCTCCGACACCGACAGCGGGATCCCGTTGCGGTCCAGAATCGAGCCGCGGGTCGCGTGCAGCTCGAACGGCTTGGTGTTCTCCTTGGTCGCGGCGAGCGCGTAGGAGTCCGGGTCGACGCCCTGCAGCAGGATCAGCCGGCCGGCGAACAGCGACAGCACGAAGGCCATCACGCCGAACGTCACCCGCAGCCGGAGCGCCGGGCGCCCCAGCTTGAGGGTGCGCGGCGGCTTCTTCACCTTGGGCTTGCTCGGTGGACGTCTGTTCTGCGGCGGACGTCGCCTGGGGCCGTCGCCTGTGGGTCGCTTGCGCGGTGGCTCGCCTGTACGCCTTGGCGCGCTAGCAGCTTTCACTGGACGCGCTGCAGCAGCCTTCTTCGCCGTACGGCGAGGTGCGTCGCCCTTGCGCGGGTCGGCAGCAGACGGCCGCCGCTGCCCGGCCTTGCGGGCATCAGCCCCGCTGACGGTCTTACGTGCAGCGCCGCCTGAGGTACTGCGCGCAGTACCGCTTGCAGACTTGCGGGGCTCGCCACTACCGCTTGCGATCTTGCGGGGCTCGCCGCTACGGCTCGTGGCCTTCCGGGGCTCACCTGCCCGGCCAACAGCCTTGCGTGGCTCTCCACTGCGGCTGGCGGACTTGCGAGGCTCTCCCGTTGCCTTGCGCGGTCCGTTCGCCGCCTGACGCTCGCCGGGCGCTGCCCGGCGGCCATCGGCGCCGGGCCCGGCCCGCCCGTCCGCGCCGCGGCGTGGCGCCGGAGCGCCGGACTCCCCGGCGGCAGGCCGCGAGCGGCCGGCGCCCGCACGGGGATCACCCTTCCGGGGAGCACCCCCTGCGGCGGACCCACGCTGGCCGGCGTCGCCGGCGGGCCGCTTGCGGGGTGGCTCGCCGTCGGGGCGCGGAGTACTGGAACGGGTGCTGTCTGTAGCGGACGGACGGCGTGGTGGCGTGGCCCGGCGCGGGTTGTCCCGGCCGGAGTCGCCGCCACGCTTGCGTGGCGGCTCGCTGCCCCGTCGCTCCGTCATCCGATCATCCCCCGGTGGTCGTGTTGGCCCCTGTCACCGGCGGCTTCTTGATGGTCGTCGCCGGTGGCTTCGTGGTCGCCGGCGGCTTGGTGGCCGTGGCTGGTGGCTTCGTTATGGTCACCGGCGGCTTCACCGGCGTGCTCGGTACGACGGGTGTCGCGCCGGGCAGGGTCGGTCCGAACATCGCCGCGGCCGTTCCTGCCTTGCCCTCGGCCGGCAGGCCGAGCACCTGGCCGTCCGACAGCCGCAGGAAGACCGGGTTCGGGTTCGGCACCATGCCCATCCGCACCGCCCGGTCCGCCAGGTTCTGCGGCGACTCCAGCGTGCGAACCTGCCGCTCCAGCAGCTCCTGCTGGTCGCGCAACTGGTTGGCCTGGGAGTTCAGGCTGGTCACCTGGAACGTGCCGCGCTGCAGCTCGGTGTTGAGCAGCAGCAGGCCGACCAGGCCGGCCGCCAGCAGCGCCACCACGAAGATGACGAACGGCATCCGCGGCGGCCGGAACGGCGCCCCGTAGACGACCCGGAGCTTCGGCTCCTGCTTCTTCGCCGGCTGCGCGGGCGTGACCCGTGCCTTCGACGGGCTGAACACAGTGCTCATCAGGCCACCAACCCCTTCTCGCGTACGCGCTCTGCCGCTCGGACCCGGGCCGATGCGGCCCTCGGGTTCTCGGCGACCTCTTCTTCTGTCGGCTTCTCCGCTCCGCGAGTCAGCAACTTCAAATACGGCTCATGACCGGCCGGGATCACCGGCAGGTCGTCCGGCACGTCGCTCTTGGCGCCGGCCGCCAGCGTCTGCTTGGCGATCCGGTCCTCGAGCGACTGGTAGCTCATCACCACGATCCGGCCGTGCCACGCCAGTGACCCGACCGCGTTCGGCAGCGCGCGGCGCAGTACCTCGAGCTCGCCGTTGACCTCGATCCGCAACGCCTGGAAGGTCCGCTTGGCCGGGTGTCCCCCGGTTCGGCGGGCCGCCTGCGGGATCGAGTCGCGGACCAGTTCCGACAACCGCGCACTGGTGGTGAACGGCTCGGTCTCGCGGGCCTTGACGATCCGGTCCGCGATCCGGCGGGAGAACTTCTCCTCGCCGTACTGGAACAGGATCCGGGCCAGGTCGGCCGAGCTGTAGGTGTTCAGGATGTCCGCGGCCGTGGTCGGCGCGGTGCTGTCCATCCGCATGTCCAGCGGCGCGTCCTGCGAGTAGGCGAAGCCACGGTCGGCCTCGTCCAGCTGCATCGACGACACACCCAGGTCGAACAGGATGCCGTCGATCGCGGGGATGCCGAGGGTGTGCAGCACCTGGGGCAGTTCGTCGTACACCGCGTGCACCAGCGAGATGCGCTCGGCGTACGGCGCCAGCCGGTCGCCGGTCAGCCGGAGTGCCTCGGGATCGCGGTCGAGGCCGACCAGGCGGATCCCGGGGAAACGCTGCAGGAAGGCTTCGGCGTGTCCGCCCAGTCCGAGGGTGGCGTCGACGAGAACGGCACCGGGGTGCTGGACGGCCGGCTCGAGCAGGGCGATGACGCGATCGAGCATGACGGGGACGTGGCGTCCCTCTGCTCCGCGCTCTGCACCGTCCATCTCGACCCTTCCATTGCCGCGGGGAGCGACCCTGCCCCCGCGGGTTCTCTGTGAACTGCTGTACTGCCGTGCCGTGCTGTGCCGGGGCGGTGGCGTCGGGAATGGTGCGAGCTGATCGGAGTCAGCGAATTCGTCCGGTCAGATCGCGGGTACGCCTTCCGGGGAAGTACCAGTGGCCTTGGCGCCGGGGAAGTGACGCCAACACCCTGGTCGGAAGTCGGACCCGTGATCTCACCGGACGGCGGCGCTATCTCGGTCCTACTCAATGGACACAGGATCAGAAGATGCCGGGCAGTACCTCCTCGGACAGGTCGGCAAATGCCTGCTCCTGCGCCGCGGAGTACGTGTTCCAGTTCTCCGTGTTCCAGATCTCCACCCTGTTCATCGCCCCGATGACGACACAGTCGCGATCCAGCCCTGCGTAATCGCGAAGCATCGGCGGGATGGTGACCCGGCCCTGCTTGTCCGGCACCTCGTTGGAGGCGCCGGCGAACAGCATCCGCAGGTAGTCCCGGGCACCCTTGTTGGTGATCGGAGCCTGCTTCAACTGCTCGGTCATCTGCACGAACTCGCTTTGGGGCCACACCGACAGCGAACGCTCCTGTCCACGGGTGATCACCAGACCCTCCGCAAGTTCGTCGCGGAACTTCGCCGGCAGAAACAACCGGCCCTTGTCGTCGAGCTTGGGGAAGTGCGTTCCAAGGAACACGCTCCACCTCCCCGTTGCGGACTCTCCGACTCAGGTCGAGCTTGTTGTCCACCATTTCAGTACCACTGCGCTCCACCTTACTCCACTTTGCCCCACCGTCAACCAAATTCACCCCGTTTCGCTCCCCCGTACGCTGGAGGTCACGACAGCGCGACAACCGGTGAGGGCAATTTCGATGAACGCCGAAACGACTGGTAACGAAACGCACGGAGATCTAGGCCCGACCCCCACGCCGGGTCAGAATGAGTCGGCCATCAACCAATGGGGAGGACCTAGGGTGAGCACCACCGCGACCAGTTCGGCCATGGATTTCGACGAGCTGACAGAGGTGGCGGGACGGGTCCGCCGAGCCATCGAGACTGTGATCGAGGGCAAACCCGATGTGGTCGAAGTAGCCATCACGGTGCTACTCGCCGAAGGACACCTGCTGATCGAGGACGTGCCGGGCGTCGGCAAGACGATGCTGGCCAAGGCGCTGGCCAAGTCGATCGACTGCACCGTGCGCCGGATCCAGTTCACGCCGGACCTGCTTCCGTCGGACATCACCGGCGTGTCGGTCTTCAACCAGGAGGTCCGCGACTTCGAGTTCAAGCCCGGCGCGGTGTTCGCGAACATCGTCGTCGGTGACGAGATCAACCGCGCCTCGCCGAAGACGCAGGCCGCGCTGCTGGAGTCGATGGAGGAGCGCCAGGTCACCGTCGACACCACGACGTACCAGCTCGAGGCGCCGTTCATGGTGATCGCGACGCAGAACCCGATCGAGATGGAGGGCACCTATCCCCTCCCCGAGGCGCAGCGCGACCGCTTCATGGCCCGGCTCTCGATGGGCTACCCGGAGGCCGCCGCCGAGCTGCGGATGCTCGACGGGCACGCCGCCGCCGAGCCGCTGCTGAACCTGCAGCCGGTGACCGACGGGCAGCAGATCCTCCGTCTGGTGAAGACAGTGCACTCGGTGCACGTGTCGGAGTCGGTGAAGGAGTACGCCGTCGCCCTGGTCGGTGCGACCAGAAGGTCCCAGGAGCTGCGGCTGGGCGCCAGCCCGCGTGCGACGCTGCACCTGGTCCGGGCCGCCCGGGCCGCTGCCGCGCTCGACGCACGGGAGTTCGTCCTGCCGGACGACATCCAGGAGCTGGCCGTGCCGGTCCTGGCCCACCGGGTACTACCGGCCGCCGAAGCCCACCTCGGTGGACGTGGCGCGGCCGACATCATCTCCGGGCTCGTGGCTTCGGTGCCGCTGCCCCGCACGCGTCGGGACTGAGACATGCGGCAGGCACTGCGCGGGCTGACCACCCGGGGGCGGGCGTTCGTCGCTGCCGGTATCACTGCTTCTCTGTGCGCGTTGCTGCTCGGCCAGAAGGACCTGCTGCGGGTCGGCATCCTGCTGGTGGCACTGCCGCTGGTGGCAGCGCTCGTCGTCGGCCGGACCCGGCTGCGCCTGCAGGTACGGCGCAGCCTGGCTCCGGACCAGGTCCCGGTCGGGACCCAGTCCACCGTCGAGCTGACGCTGTCCAACCAGGGCCGGATGCCGGCCGGGCTGTTGCTGCTGGAAGACCGCATACCTTATGTACTGGGGCACCGCCCGCGGTTCGTGGTCGACCGGGTCAGCCCGAACTGGAAGCGCACGGTCACCTACCCGGTGAAGTCCGATGTCCGGGGGCTGTTCCAGGTCGGTCCGTTGATGCTGACGGTGGCGGACCCGTTCGGCCTGGTCGAGACGAGCAGGACGTTCACCCGCAGCCAGCACCTGCTGGTGACGCCGCGCGTCTACCAGCTGCCCGAAGTACGGCTGGGTGCTGATCGCGCGGGTGCCGGCGAGAACCGGCCGCGTGCGATCGCGTCGGCGGGTGAAGAGGACGCCACTGTTCGCGAGTACCGCGACGGCGACGACCTGCGCCGGGTGCACTGGCGGTCGACCGCGCGCCGCGGCACGATGATGGTCCGCCGCGAGGAGCAGCCCTGGCAGAGCCGGTGCGCCTTGTTCCTGGACGCCCGCACCATCTCGCACCACGGCCACGGGCCGTCGTCCAGTCTCGAGTGGGCGGTGAGCGCGGCGGCCTCGGTGGGCATCGACCGGATCCGGCGTGGCTACGTCACCACCCTGCTGGGCGGGCCGACCACGCTGTCGGCGATCAGCCACCGCAGTTCGACCGCCATCCACCAGCCGCTCACCACGCAGCAGTTGCTGACCGAGTGCGCGACGGTGGAGGAGCACAAGTACGCCGAGATCGGTCCGCTGCTCACCGTGGACCGGCACATCCAGGAGCCGAGTCTGGTGGTCGCGATCGTCGGCGCCTGCAACTCCGAGGACGTCACCTCGCTCAATCGCTGGCGGACCAGCCAGGCGACCGGGGTGGCGCTCTTGCTCGATGCGGCAAGCTGGTCGGTGGGCGCGGAGGGTACCGAGAAGGCTGCCCGCCTCAGCGCCGCCACTGATGCCACCGAGAACGAACTGCGCCGCAACGGCTGGCGGGTCGCCAGAGTGCAGCGCGGAGACCATCTCCCGACCGTGTGGTCCACCCTCGGACTACGGAGCGGAAGGATCGCATGACCGGTCACGTCAGGATCTCCCTCGCCGCCTGGGCGGCGACCGTGCTCGGCGCCCTGGTGCTCACGCCGGTGTTCTCCGGCCCGTTCCTGTTCATCAGCGCCTTCCTCTGCGGGGCGGTCACCGGCATCGGGATCCTGCTGCAGAACCTGCGCGCGCCGCGGTTCGTCGTACCGGTCGTGCAGTTGCTCGTCCTGGTCGAGCTGATCTCGCTGTTCTTCCTCCGCGACACGATGCAGTGGGGCATCCTGCCCTGGCGGGACACGGCTCTCGCGTTCAACCAGCAGATGGTTGACGCGATGGACTCCATCAACCGGTACAGCGCTCCCCTGCCGGCCGAGCGGCACCTGCTGCTGTTCGCGTCGTCGGTGATCGCCGTTGCCGGGCTGCTGATCCACCTGATCGCAGTACAGGTCCGGCAGGCTGCGTGGGCCGGCCTGCTGCTCCTGACGATGTACACGGTGCCTGCTGCGACTGTGCACGGCGGTTTGCCCGCTCTGCTGTTCATCCCGCCGGCCCTCGGCTACATCGTGCTGCTGTCGGCGGAGGGGCGCACCAGACTCAGTCGCTGGGGCCGCCGGATCTCCGGTGTGTCACACCTGGACGCCGCTGAGCCGATCGAGGCCTCAGCGCTCGGGCAGGCCGGGCGGCGCATCGGCCTCAGTGTGGTCGCCCTGGCCGCGTTGCTGCCCGCGCTGATCCCCGCACTGCCGGAAGGCGTGATCGGCAACGGCCTGTCCGGTGGTGGCGGCGGTTCGGGAGTCGGCGCGGTCATCGCGGCGAACGACCCGATGCTGGACATGGGCAAGAACCTCAAGCGCGGCGACAATGTGGACGCGCTGACCTACACCGGCGGCCCGGCCGAGGGCACCTACCTGCGGCTGACCGTTCTCGACTTCTTCGACGGCAACGCCTGGCGGATGTCGCAGCAACGGGGCGAGGGCCAGCGGATCGGCAACACCGCGGTCAGCCCGCCGACCGGCTACAACGGCGATCTCGGCAAGGTGCCGCAGAACAAACTCAAGGTCGACGTGAGCCGGAACTTCCGGTCGGTGTTCGCGCCGGTGCCGTACCCGCTCCGGACGATCTCGCTGAAGAAGAACTGGAAGTTCGACGCGTCCGCGCTGGACGTCCAGTCCACCAACGGCCAGGTCGTCGGCGGCCAGGACTACAACCTCAGCTGGTACGACCTGAAGCCGGACCCGCAGGTGCTGAACGACAGCGTCACGATGGGCGAGCCCGACCAGGTCACCAGCGATCTCCCCCGGGACATCGGCCGGTTGTCCGACCTGGCCAGAGAGGTCACCGCCGATGCGAAGGGCAACCACTACCAGCAGGCAGTGAAGCTGCAGGAGTGGTTCCGGTCGGGTGACTTCACCTACAGCACCGCGACCGACAGCCAGAGCGGCATCAGGGCGCTGTCGGCGTTCCTGCTCGACAACAAGACCGGGTACTGCGAGCAGTTCGCGACCGGGATGGCCCTGTTGTCGCGGACGCTCGGCATCCCGTCCCGGGTCGTCGTCGGCTTCATGCCGCGGCCGGCCGACAAGGACAACAAGCACATCGTCAAGATGCACGACATGCACGCCTGGCCGGAGCTGTACTTCGAAGGCGTCGGCTGGGTCCCGTTCGAGCCGACCCCGGCGAGCCGGATCGCGAGCACGCCGGACTGGACGCAGCCGGGCAGCGCGGTCACCCCCAACCCGACCACCGCGCCGACCACCGCACCGACCACGCCGGGCGCCACCGAGGACCCGGGAATCTCCAAGCCCAACCCCCGCGGCAACCTGCCGGACGACAGCGGCCTCGGCCCGATCGACGGCGGCAACTGGTTCACCAACGGCGGCGGCAAGATGATCGGCCTGGTCCTCGCGGTGATCCTGCTGCTCGGGATCCCATGGCTGATCCGCACGCTGACCCGGCGCCGGCGCTACAGCCGCCCGCCGAGCCGGATCGGCATCGAGGGCCTGTGGGCCGAAGTCCGCGACACCTCCCGCGACCTCGGTCTGGAGTGGTCGGAGATCTCCACCCCACGCCAGATCGGCGAGTGGCTGGTCTCCAAGCTCCCCAAGGAGACGCACCCGCAGGCGCTTCGCCTGGCCCGCGGCGTCGAAGCCATGCGGTACGCCGGTCTGGACGACACGTTCCCCGACCTGCGCACCGAAGCCGAAGCGGTCCGCAAGGCCCTCTGGCAGGACGTCCGCCTGGTACGCCGCTGGCGAGCCCGGCTGCTGCCCCCGTCCTGGCGCTGGTACCTCAACCGAGGCAGCGCCGAGGCGTCGGACCTGCTGGACGAGTTCGATCTGCTGCTGGCCCGGATCCGCTCAGCAGTAATCCCCCGCCGGGCAGGACGGCACGCCAACTAGCTGCGGACACAACTGGTTAGATCTCCGCGCGCATGACCCACCGCCACTTGGCGATCTGACGGTCACGCACGAACCCGAACTGCTCGTAGAGCTCCTCCGGACCGGTGTGCAGATAGGCGCCACGCTGCGGCTTGCGGTCGATGGTCTGCTCCGGATAGGCCTCGACCACGCCGCCGCCTGCAGCCTGGATCGCATCCAGTGCGCCCTTGACGGCTGCACGGGCGACGCCGCTGCCCCGGTAGCGGCTTCCGGTGAAGATGCACCCGATCCGCCACGCGGGCAGCTCTGAGGCACCAGCGGCGTACTTGGCCGGGTTCTTGATTCTGGGAAGCTCCGCCGGGCTTCCGTACTGACACCAACCCACGCAAGTGCCGTCCGCGTCGTAGACGAGGATCTGGTGCGCCGTGCCGGCGTCCACGTGAGCGCGCTTCGCAGCGCGGTTGCGTTCAGCGCTGTGCGGTTCCTCGCCGAAACCCTCGACATGGAAGCCTATGCACCAGCAACCACCCCACACCCCGTTGTTGGCCTCCACCAAGGCACAGAAGTCGTCCCAGGTCTCCGGCGACAACGGCCGAGTCGTGTAAGTACCAGTCACCTGGACTCTTCCTTCGTCAGCTCTGCGGATCGAAGCTACCCCGGCCAGGGAGCAGCGGGCAGCCGACAGCGGCGGACGAGCGGCGCGTACGCAGTACCAGGCAGATGCAGAACCACACCCGGCGCCGAGCGCTCGGGTGTGGTTCAGGAAGCTCGGACCGTCAGAGGTCCTCGTCGCGGCGCCGGCGCCAGCGATCTTCCATCCGCTCCATGAAGCTCCCGGACGAGTCGTGTTTGGTCCGGTGGCGCTTCGACTGCGGCGGTGGTGGCGGTAGGTCGTCACCGTCGCTGGCGTTGCTGATCCGCTTCATGCTCAGCGCGGCAACGTAGAGACAGGCGACCATCACCACGAAGCCGATCACTCCGATGATGGTGTTGGGAACGATCGCACCGGTCATCAGAACCACGATGCCGAGCACGAATCCAACGCCGGCGAGCACTGCCCGGCGCTTGTAGTACAAGCGCACATTGGTGCCTCGCATGGCGGAAACAAACTTCGGGTCTTCCGCAGCGAGGGCACGTTCGAGCTGCTCGAACTGGCGCTGCTCTTCTTCCGAGAGGGGCACCGTCGATCCCTCCATGGTGAGCGCGATCTCGATAGGCCGAGTCCAGTCTAGGCCGACCATGCGGTCCACGAAACCCTGACCGCCTCTCCCGCGCGTCACGGTCCGGCAACTCCGCGCTGTAGCCGCCCTGCCGGGACCGGTTTCAGCGCTCGGACACGCCTTGTTTGCCCGGCGTGTCGGCCACGGGACGGACACACCAGGTAACCATCTTTTGAGCAGCCGTTAGCGTCCGGTAAGCCATTCCCGCGACCTTCCGCCGGAGGACGAACGCTTGACCTCCGGCAACCGGCCGTCGCGAGCCCGCTCAGCGGGTGGCGAGGATGTGCAGCTGAGAGGCCAACGCCCGGAACGCCGGGTGCTGACTGGCGGCTCGTTCGAGCTCGGCGAGGGTTTCGGAGGCGCCCGGCTCGGAGTCGACGAACGCGGCAGGCACCAGGTCGGCGAAGGTGCGGACACCGTGCACCGTGTGCACCATGAAGCCGGCCTCGGCGAGCTGGCCGATGATCCCGACCTCGTCGAAGCGCCGCGGCATAGGGTCGGTCGGTCCCCACCGGCCATCGGCGTCCTGCAACGCGACCCGCGCCTCGGCGAGATGCCCGGCCAGCGCCCGGGCCAGCACCACAGCGTTGCGCTGGGCAACCAGGAGGCTCAGCACGCCGCCTTCGCGCAGTACGGAGCGCATCGCCTGCAACGCCTGGACCGGGTCGTCGACGACCTCGAGCACGCCGTGGCAGAGCACCGCGTCGGCACTCGACTCACCGGCGATCTCGGGCAGCTCGGCGGCATCACCCTGCACGCCGCGGACAAGCTTGCTGACACCCTCGTCCGAGGCACGCCGCTCGAGCGAGGCGAGCGCGTCGGCACTGGGGTCGACCACGGTGACGCGGTGCCCCTCGACCGCCAGCGGTACGGCGAAACCGCCGGTGCCACCGCCGAGATCGACAATGTCCAGACCTGCTCCGGGGTCGATACGCGCCCGGCCCGCGAGCGCCACCCGGAGCGCCTCGGCGACCAGCGCCGTTCGCACCGAACGCCGACGTCGGTCGACCATCCTGAAGTCCTCCTCGACGACAACACCACTTCGGCCACACCCTACTTGCCGACCACCGGCCGGCCGCTCACCACCACCGCCGTTCACGGACCACGCAACGGCCAAGGAATCATGGCCGCCATGTCCTTACTTGTCGACGTGGTTGCGTTCGGCGCCGATCCCACCGGGCAGGCCGACTCCGCACCAGCGGTCGCCGCGGCGCTGCGTCATGCCAGGTCGCTCGGCCAACCGACCCGGATCGTCTTCTCCGAAGGCACCTTCCAGCTGTACCCCGAGCAGGCCGAGACGCGTGAGCTGTATGTCTCCAACACGGTCGGCGCCGATCCGCGGTACCGCGACAAGAAGATCGGGCTGCTGGTCGAGGACATGCACGACGTCACGATCGACGGTCGCGGCGCGAAGCTCGTCTACCACGGCCTCCAGACCGCGTTCGCCGCGATCCGCTCGTCCGACGCGACCTTCACGAACTTCTCCTTCGACTACGCCGCCCCGAAGGTCATCGACGTCACCGTCACCGAGACGGGCGTGACTGACGGCCGCGCGTACCGCGTCCTGACCATCCCCATCGGCAGCCCGTACGCCGTCGCCGACAACCACATCACCTGGCTCGGCGAGCTCAGCCCCGCCACCGGCCGGCCGTACTGGTCAGGCGTCGACGGGCTCGAGTACACCCAACTCCACGACCCCGCAGCACAACGAACCTGGCGCGGCGACAACCCGCTGTTCACGGACGTCGCCGCGATCACCGACCTCGGCCGGCGCCGGATCCGCATCGACTACACAACCGGTACGCCGCCGCGCGACCTCGGCCTCGTCTACCAACTGCGGCAGATCGAACGCGAGGAGCCGGGCGCGTTCATCTGGGAGTCGAAGAACGTCACGCTGCGCTCGATCAACGCCCACTATCTCCAGACCTTCGGCGTCGTCGGTCAGCTCAGCGAGAACCTCACCATCGACCAGGTCAACTTCGCGCCGGACCCGGCGACCGGCCGGACGACGGCATCGTTCGCCGACTTCGTGCAACTGTCCGGGATCAAGGGCGACGTCACGATCACCGGCAATGTCTTCGACGGCCCGCACGACGACCCGATCAACATTCACGGCACCTACCTGGAGGTCATCGGGCAGCCCGGGCCACAGACCCTCACGCTCTCCTACGAGCACCCGCAGACGGCAGGCTTCCCGCAGTTCTACCCCGGCGACGAGGTGGAGCTCGTCAACAAGCTCACGTTGTTCCCGCTGGACAACGGCCGAGCGGTGGTCACTGCGGTGGACGGCCCCAGCGGCAAGGACCACAGCAAACCGCTGACCACGATGACGGTCACCTTCGACCGGCCGCTCCCCACCGGCATCGAGCTCGGCGGCACGGTCGCGGAGAACATTACCTACACGCCGACGGTCGTCATCTCCGGCAACACCTTCCGCAACGTCCCGACCCGCGGCGTTCTGGTCACGACCCGCAAACCGGTGCTGATCAGCGACAACCGCTTCGAGGCGATGTCGATGGCCAGCATCTACATCTCGTCCGACGCCTACCAGTGGTACGAGTCCGGCCCGGTCACCGACGTGACGATCCGCGACAACCACTTCGTCGACCCGGCCGGCCCGGTGATCTTCGTGGAGCCGACCAACCGCTCGATCGACCCGGCGAGCCCGGTGCACCGGAACATCACCGTCGCCCGGAACACCTTCGAGATCGCCGACGTCACCATCGTCAACGCCAAGAGCGTGGCCGGCTTCCACTTCACCAACAACACCGTCCAGCGTTTGGATGGTTCTGACGCGCAACCGCTGTTCGTCTTCCACGGCTGCACAGACGTCCAGAGTTGATTGCACACTGGTTAATCCAGCCTTGCCTAGATTGCATTTGAAGTTACGGCTCCCGGCTCATAGCGTCGAAGTATGAAGATCGCTGTTCTTGGCTCCACCGGACAGACCGGCCGACTGCTGGTCACTCGCGCACTCGACCGCGGACACGAGGTGATCGCCCTGGCCCGCCGACCGGATCAGGTGCCTTCAGCAACGAACTTGCAGATACTCCGGGCCGACGTCTCCGACCCCGGCAGCATCGCCGCCGCCGTCGAGGGCGCTGACGTAGTACTGAGCGGCCTGGGCATCACCAAGAAGCAGGACCCCGCGATCCTCATCGACGGTGCCCGCCAGCTCGCAGCGGCCGCACCCCGCGTCATCTGGCTCAGCTCGCTCGGTATGGGCGCCACAGTAGGAGCCTTCGGCCCCTTCACCGGCGCTCTCCTGCACCGCGTCCTGCACCACGAGTGGGACGCCAAAGATCTCGCCGGCCGCGCCATCCGCGACGCCGGCGGCACCACCGTGTACGCCGGCCGCCTCACCGACAAGCCCTACCAGGACAACGGCCGCCTCATCCAAGCGACAACCTTCGAGCCCCGAATGATGCCGCCCACCGCACCCCGTGCAGGCATCGCCGCCCTAATGATCGCGGAAGCCGAAGACCCGCAGTACGCCGACTCGGACACCATCGCCCTGTTCGGCAACTCTCACTGAAGTGCGCGGCGCTCAGGACACAAGCTCGGAGGTCACCGTGTAGGTGTTGCAGACGGCAGGCCCGCCGGCCGCGAGCCCCTTCAACGACCAGGCGGAGTGATTCTTGCTCTGGCCATGGGTTCGCTCGGTATCCCACTCATCCCCCAGCTGGCCAACCAGTTCTTTCAACTCCGCCACCCGATCAGCCGATCTCAACCACGACGGGTTGGCTCCGAAGAACACTCCACCGAGGCAGGACGCCTGCAGTTCGTGCCGCCGAGTCTCCTCGAAATCGAAGTCGACGTTGCTGATCGTCTGCAGCAGCCGGTACTGCGCGGCGGTAATCCCGGTCAGCTCTTGCAGATGATGACCGTACTCATGGCTGATCAAGAACCCCATGCTGGTCAACACCCAACTCCGGTCCGCCTCCGTCGCCGCCTCGCGGTACGCAGCCAGAGACTCCTCGGCGTCGAGGTAGATGGTGGTGCCGTTGCAGTAGAACGACCGACCGTCCGACACATCACACGGCGACGACGGCGACTGCCCAATGGTGACCACCAACTGAGCCGGACGAAAGACAAAGCCCGCCTTCCGAACCACCGGCGCCCAACTCCGATCGAGACAGATCACCGCCTGCTGAAAGAAGCTCCGCGCAGCAGCAAGACTCGACGGCCGAACCGCCGGTTCACGACACCCAGTCGCCACCGGCCGACCCCCGCGGTACAAGCCGTTACCGGTCAACGCGGCCGGCTGCGGAACCTGCTCGATCACCTCAGGCCCACTCGGCACCGGCGTACTCATCGAGGGCAACGCCGACCGAGCCTTCGCTACCTCCGAAGCAGCAGCGTCCGCCGCACTCGCACCGTCATCCGCCCGCCCACAGCCGCTGATCACGATCAGTCCGCCGATGACAAGAGCCCTGATCCACATCGTGTGAACATATCTCCCGTACTACGACCTGCGGCTGTCACGACCCAAACAGGTCAACGACTCGTGTCGTCAGCGATCGAGAACCCGGTCACCGGCGTACCGGGCGGCATCTTCCTGACCTGCTCATGCAACTGCCCCGCCACACTGAGCGCGACGACAAAATCGAGCACGCCGATGTTGTCGAGATTGATCGCACCCCCAAGGATCGGCGGAGCATTGAAGCAGTACACCTGCCCCGCCTCCAACACGATCCCCCGCCGATCAGCCCCCATCGCCAACCCGCCGGTCAGGTAGTGATCCTGCCCCTTGCTGCTGTCCAGATCAGCCCGCAACGCATCCGCGGTCGCCCAGGGGTGACTCAAACTGCCTTCCAGAAGATCCAGCCACCAGAACCCGTCCGGAGCCCGGAAGAACACATCACCGAACAACGACGCGAACACTGGCTCCATCCCGTCGATCCCCAACCACCGCCAGGCTTCCAGACCACGGGAAAACTGCTCAGCGGTAAACGTTCGCGTCAGCTCCACAGCCGGAGGATATAAGCCGATCAGGTCCACGGCGGGTCAGCCGACGGCAAGGTGCAGTTCGCCCCGCTGCCACGGAAGATTGCACTGACCCCAACTTCAGCTTCCTGGAGATACAACGCCCGACGACGGCCGATCTTCTACCTTCGCCGCCGTCGCCCGGACTGACGATTCCTCAGCCTGCAGCCCTCCGATCGGCAGCGCGCGACCGGGCAGGTTTCACCCTGATGTTCCTCGAGCCGGCCACCTTGGAAGCAGCCTTGGCCGTCTGCACCAACTGCGCCAATTCAGTCGTTTGCGTCGCCGGCTCGGCCTGCACCAACTGAGAGACTCGCTGGTGCGACACCCCGAGGACGGTTCCCACATCTCGAACCGGAACACCCGCGCTCGTCATCGCCGTCGCGAATCCCCGGGCGAGTTCGGCGACAAGCACTTCAAGCTGCTGCGCCTGCCTCCGCAGGTCATCTACCAGCATCTTGGCCTCGAGCAGATCCTGCCCAGCGACCTCGATCCCAGAAACCGCCACCGCCACCTGGGACATCGGCACATCAAGAGTCACGGCGACGTACTCGTGCGCCATCTTCTCGACCTCGTCCAACCGACGCGCCTGAGTGAGACCATCCAGCTCAGGAATCTCGATCATCCACCAGCGGCCCTCACGGGTGACTGCAGCCTCATAGGTCTTCATTCACTCTCCCCTTCGGCAACTCGCGAGCGCGCCGTCGACCTTCCGCACAACACCAGGCGAGATCTTCCGATGTCCATCCGGCAAGCTGAAGGAGTGCTGCCCGCAGCCACATTCGTAGACACTGTGCGATCCCTCCGTGCGGACCCGCTTCCAGCCGGCGTCCTTGAAAGCCTTCACGACTTTCCGCGTCGGCATCTCACTGACCATGATTTTAGTCTAGAGAGCTAGACACTTTCAAGGCAAACCAGCTAGACAGTTTGTGCGCAGTCTTGCGACCGGGGTGTCGGAATTGGAGGCCCTCTGTCTCGAAGGAACGGCTCATCCGGGTTTGAACGACAACGCCGGAGCAGGGCGATGCTGGAGCAGAGAGAATGCTGGAACGAAGGGCGATGCAGGACCTGAGGACTGCGGCTGCGCAGGAGACCGGTGCTGCATGTGCCCGACCTGGCCGAGCCCACCTGATCACACAGCACACGACAGCGGGACGCCAACAGGTACAACCAGCGCCTGGCCTGTCGGCATTCACCTCGATTGCACTCCGCGGCGCAGGAGCACAGGACCCGGGTGCACAGGTAACACGCGGGCGGTGTCACGTGAGGCACTCACACAAGCTGCGGCATAGCAGGAGGGTGGGCGGGAGCCGCGCAATCGGATGGGCTGGAGTACCCAGAGGCGCAGACAGGAGCGAACAAGCCCCGGGTGCGCGGACGAGACATGGCGAGCAGCCCGTCAGGTGTTCACCCAAGCTGCGGCGAGGGAGCGGCGCAGCCGGCGGGCGGGAGCACCCAGAGCAGTGGGCGACGCAGTAGCGAGCATGTGCCCGGCGAGCGGGTGACGCGGCTAGCAAGCGCATGAGTCTCTCACCCAGGCGGCGACGCAGGAACCGCGCCGCAGGTGGGAGCACCCAAAGCAGGGAGCGACGCAGTAGCGAGCATGTGCCCGGCGAGCGGGTGACGCGGCTAGCAAGCGCATGAGTCTCTCACCCAGGCGGCGACGCAGGAACCGCGCCACAGGTGGGAGCACCCAAAGCAGGGAGCGACGCAGGAGCGAGCGGGCGCCGGGTGCGCGGGTTAGACGCGGGTGGCAGGCAGAGATAGGTCAGCGCTCGCAGGGACGGGGACCCTGCGAGCGCTGCGACCTGGGTGGTGCGGGCTGGGTTAGCTGGCCTGCATCCAGGGTTGGGCGAGGACTGACTGGCTGTCGGAGTACTTCGGGAGAGGGAGTTGGGTGGCGAGGTGGAGGCTGGAGTCGACCAGGTCGTAGAAGGTTTCTACTGCGCGGACCAGGTCGTCGGCTTCGCGGGTGGTGACGGCTCGTTCCAGGCCGGCTTCGGCGGCGGCGCGTTGGGTGGCGCCGGCGGCGAAGAAGGTGGCCCATTCGCCGAACTCGGGGGCTACCTCGGAGAGCAGGACCCAGGCGTTGCGCTGGACCCGGCGGCGGGCGCCGGAGCGGACCGGGCGGGCTCGGACGGCGAGCACCGCGGCGGCGATCCGGAGGGCTGCCACGTGGGCGCTCGAGTAGCGGAGCAGGTGGTCGTCGGCCTCGCGGGCCTCCGCGAGCGCAGTACGCGCTCGGGAAAGGTCGCGGCTGGCCGAGCCTGCGGCTGCCGGTGCAACCGGTGAAACTGTCATCGGTCCGTCACCCTCTCCAGTTGCCAACGTCCGGAGTCCGGGTCGTGCGCGAGGTCGAACATCTCGCGGCGGCCGTGCCGGCCGCACCCTGCCTCCACCCGGTAGACCGCCCGTTGCGGTCCCCAATCTGCATCCAGCACACCGACGGCCGCGGATGATCCCGCGGTGGCGGTCGCCGTGGCGGCGCCGACACCGGAGCCGATCACGCCGCGCTCCCACCAGGCCGCGGTCTCCACCCAGTGGGCTTGGACCGAGCAGACCAGCCACAGCCGTCCACGCCACAGGAACTGCTGTGGAGTCTGGACGCCGTTCTCGACGTCCGAGCGCACCTCGACGGTCTCGTCGAACTCCCACATGCTGCATCGCCTCCTGTGCACGAGCTTCTTCCCCTGGTCAGCGGCCCGGCGGGCGGGCGCGAGGTGGGGGTCGAGGTCCACCTCGGCGCCCGGCCCACCGGGACCACCGGTTCCCGATGCGGCCGCAACTCCGCACCGGAGTCCTTCAGTTGCTTCGATCGCCGGCTCACCGCGGTCTCCCGACGAGACCGGTGATTCGGCAATCGAACATCTGTTCGAACACTGGAAGCGTAACCCTGTCCGCCGACAATCGTCAACGGGACGTAAGCGGTGAGGTGCCCACGGCGAGCGCGGCCGCGGCCAGACTGGGGTCATGTCGAGAACCCGCACCCTGATCGTCGCCGCGGTGACGGTCGCCGTCGTGGTCACCGCCGTCGCGCTGCCGCTCTTCCAGCCTTGGCGGCTGTTCACCGGCAAGGTGGTAGACGAAGCGCTTCCGGGCGCCGATCCGATCTCCATGACCACATCCTCCAAGGCGCCACCGACAATTTCTGACGACCGCCGCCAGACCCCCACTACTCCCCCGTCGAGCCCAGCTCAGCCGACCACCCAAGCCACCGCCCCAAAGAGCCTGGCCACCGGCGCCTTCATCAGCCACGAGCACCAGACCACCGGCACCGCCACCGCGATCAAGCTCCCCAACGGCGACCGCGTACTCCGCCTCGAAGGCCTCGACACCTCCGACGGCCCCGACCTCGAGGTCTGGCTCAGCGACGCCAAGGTGGTCGGCGGCCGGGCCGGCTGGCACGTCTTCGACGACGGACGGCACCGCAGCCTCGGCCAACTCAAAGGCACCAAGGGCAACCAGAACTACGTGATCCCGTCAGACGTGGACCTGACAGTCCTGAACAGCGTCTCGATCTGGTGCAACCGCTTCAACGTCTCCTTCGGCGCCACCAGCCTCGCCTGACAGCCATAAACCGGATGTGACCACCCACTCCCCCGAACTAGGGTCACCCCATGACCACCGGCGGCGCGTTCATCCCGGCGAGAACCCTCAACGAAGGCTTCCACGACGAGATCATCCGGCCGCTGCTGACCGGAATCCCTTACGCAGCAGGCTTACTGGGCTGGGGCTCGGACGTCCTCGGCTACGACACCGCGCGATCGATGGACCACGGCTGGGGCCCGCGCCTCCACGTCTTTGTCGACGCCCACGAGGTTGACCGCGTCACCCGGACAATCGAGAGCAACCTGCCGACGCAGTACCGCGGGTACGCCGTGCAGTTCGGATCGGACATCCAGGAGCCGATTCACCACCTCACGATCACCACGGTCGACGCCTGGCTCAAGGAACACCTCGGCGTGCTCAACGGCCGCCACCTGACCCTCTACGACTGGCTTGTCACCCCACAGCAGAAGCTCCTCGGAGTAACAGCCGGCGCCGTGTACGCCGATGACGGCCGCCTGCAGGTGGTCCGCGACGCCCTCCGCTGGTACCCGGACGACCTGTGGACCTGGATGCTGGCCTGCCAGTGGTCCCGGATCGAGCAGGAAGAAGCCTTCGTCCAGCGCACCTCCGAGGTAGGCGACGAGCTCGGTTCACGCGTCGTGGCGGCCCGCCTGACCCGCGACCTGATGCGCCTCACCCTGCTGATGGAGCGCGTCTACGCGCCGTACACGAAATGGCTCGGTACTGCGTTCGCCAGGCTCGGCCACCCCGACGGCCTGGATCGCGACCTCGAGCAGGCGCTTGCCGCCGGCAACCTCCCCCAACGCGAGCGCGCCCTCACTGCGGCGTACGAGAAGGTCGCGATCCGGCACAACACCCTGCAGCTCACCGAGCCGATCGACCCGGCGCCACGCCCCTTCCACGACCGCCCGGCGATGATCCTCGGCGCCGACCGGTTCGCTCAGGCGTGCCTGACAGCGGTGAAGGACCAGCAGCTCAAGGACCTCGGCCTGATCGGCGCGATCGATCAGTTCGCCGACAACACCGACGTCCTCAGCAACCCCACCGCGTACCGGAAACTGATCAGCATCTACCAGAAGTAGGGTTTCGCCGTGAGCACTCATCCCAATGTCCAGCTGGTCGCCGACGCGTTGCGGGCGGCCGGCGCCACCGGTGAGATCAGGATTCTCGACGACGCGGTACCGACAGCGGCTGCGGCGGCCGCGGAGCTCGGCTGCGAGGTCGGCGCGATCGCGAACAGCCTGATCTTCGACGGCGACGGCTCCCCCGTCCTGATCCTGACCTCCGGCGCACACCGGGTGGACACGGCGAAGGTCGCCGCCGAGCTCGGCATCGGCAAGCTCCGCCGAGCCACCCCCGAGTTCGTCAAGGAGCACAGCGGGCAGGCGATCGGCGGCGTCGCCCCAGTCGGCCACCCGCGCCCGGTGCGCACACTGGTCGACACCACCCTCGACCAGTACGCCGTGGTCTGGGCAGCCGCCGGAATCCCGCACTCGATCTTCCCGACCACCTACGCCGAGCTGCTCAAGCTCACCAACGGCACCCCGGCCACGGTCAGCTAACGAGTTGAGGCCGCCCAGCAGATGCTGGACGGCCTCAACGACTAGCAAGTGATCAGTGGGCGAGCTTCAGGTCCACATCCGCGGCGCGGACGTAGGCCATCCGGTGGCCGTACCAGATCTGGTAGTAGCGGTCCTTGCCGAGCACCTGCACGTGATCCGTCGGCGGCTGGCCGTTGAAGGTGTTGGCGCGGTAGTAGTCGGTCTCGATGTTCGCGTCACCCACCGGGTAGGCCTGGCCCGCCAGGATCGAGTACTGCAGCGGCGTCACCGTCTGGTACGGAATGCCGGTCGGGTACGCCGCCTGCTCCGGGTAGGCCCGTCCGTAGACCGGCACCGTCGTCTTGCCCGCCTTGGGCTTCACCACGAGTCCCGGCTTGGCGAACGCGTCAGGCGCACTGGCAGGGCTCTTGAACCAGGCCTTGGCACCGAGGTACCAGATGGCCACCCAGTCGCCCGAACGCTCAGCGACCACGTACTGCGAACCAGCAGCCGCCCGCCCGCCGATGTCGGACACCTGCGTGGTGCTGTCGGAGCCGTTCGGCCGGTTGCCCAGGTCCTTGACCAGCGGAGCAGCGTCGTCCGGCGCCTGGCGCAGGTAGACGAAGTTGGTGCCCTGCGGCGTGCACGGCACTCCGGCCGTGGTGCATCCAACGACTACCTGCTGGTTGTCAGCGAAGCCCGGCTTGATCGTCACGATCGTGCCGGCCTTGACCGGGAACACCTTGTGCCCGTAGATCGGCGCGCCCAGCAGGTCGAAGTACCGCTCCCAGTCCCAGTACGGTCCCGGGTCCCAGTGCATCCCCGCGACGGTCGACGGGACCGTGCCGGGCACCTGGTCGTGGCCGATGATGTGCGCCCGGTCGAGCGGGATGTTGTTCTTCTTCGCCAGGTAGCGGACCAGCTTGGCCGAGCTGCGGTAGAGCGTCTCGGTGTACCAGGTCGCGCCCTGGGCGGCGAAGCCCTCGTGCTCGATCCCGATGCTGTGCATGTTCACGTACCAGTTGCCGGCGTGCCAGGCGACGTCGTTGGAGTTCACGTGCTGCCAGACGTGGCCGTCGGACGAGCGCATCGTGTACTGCCAGGACACGTACGTCGGGTCCTGCACCAGGTTCAGCGTGCCCTGCCAGCCGCCCTCGGTGTCGTGGATGACGATGTAGTCGATCTTGCCCGTCTTCGGCCGGTCGGCGAGGTCATGGTTGCCGTAGTCACCAGCCGTCGGACCAGTGCTCTCGTACGGCGCCGGCAACGACTCGCAGGTGATCGTCGTCGGGCACTGCACGTCAGCGGCGTTCTTGGGCGCCGCAGCAGCCGGCAGTCCGGTCTTGGCGAGCTGCGCCTTGTCCGGCGCCACCTTGACCGCAGGCATGACCAGTTGCTGGCCAGTGTTCGTAGTACGGGCTGCACCCTGCGCCAGGATCGCGTAGACGTCGTCGGCGAAGGCAGAGGCGCTAGTACGGTCGCTGGCTCCCGCGTACGTGCTCACTGCGCCGTACCAGGCGGCCGCAGAGGTGTCTGCGCCAACAGGCAGGTTCATCGAGCGCTGGTACGACGCCAGCAGCGCAGCACCACCGGCGATGTTCGCCGTGGGGTCGTTGCGCAGGGCACCGGGGTCGATCCCCGTCAGGTCCGCTGCCTTGTAGAGAGTCCGCAGCGAATCCGCCTTGGCCAGCAGCTTCCCACCGGAGCGCTCGATCAGCTCACCGGGGACCACTGCGGTCAGGTGCATCGGCCCGAAGCCGCCCGACGTACTCGACTTGCCCTGGTGGTCGTCCCACCGGGTCTCGGCGTACGACACGGCCAGCAGCACGGACTCCGGTACGCCGTACTTGGCTGACGCGGCACGGAACGCCTCAGCAGCCGCGGCCGACGACGGCCCCGGGGTGGCCGCGGTCGCCGCGGACGAACCGCCAGGCGACACGCCGACCAGGCTGATGGGCAGCGCTACCACTGCCAGTGCGGCGAGAATCTTCGGACGACGACGCATGTTCTGCTCTCCCTGAACCTGATGGGACGACGGTCACGCAGACCGGCAACCCGTTCACTTTGGGTCGCGGAGATCCGGATGTCAACGGTTAACCATTTTTGAGGTCAGAGTGTTCGATTCTGACGACAAGTGAGGGGCCATGGAAGCGTTGCCGTTGGCGTTCACGACGGGTTGGGCCAGTGGCATCAACGCGTACGCGTGCGTGCTGATCCTCGGGTTGCTCGGCCGGTTCGCCGGGGTCGACGAGGTCCCCCACTCTCTCACTGGCAACGGCGTGCTGATCGCGGCGGGGGCGTTGTTCGCGTTCGAGTTCGTCGCCGACAAGATCCCCTACATCGACTCGGCCTGGGACGCGATCTCCACCGTGATCCGGCCGACCGTCGGCGCGGTCCTGGCCGCCCTGCTGGCCGGTCAGGCAGACAGCCTCCAGCAGGCCGTGATCGTGGCCACCGGCGGTGTCACCGCGCTGGTCTCGCACCTGGTCAAGTCGAGTCTGCGGCTGGCGATCAACACCTCGCCCGAGCCGGTCACCAACATCGCCGCGTCCTCCGGTGAGGACGTCGCCGTCGCCGGCGTCGTCACGCTGGCCGCGTTCCACCCGACCGCCGCCCTGATCATCGCCGGCGTGCTGCTGGTGATCGGGCTGATCTCGGTGTACTTCGCGTTCCGCGCGATCCGCCGGGGACTCGCCAGATTCCGGGCCTGGCGCGAGAAACGAAGCAATCCAGCAACTGGGAGCAGTGCAGTCTGATGGCCCGCGTGATCGTCATCGGGGCCGGCCTCGCCGGTCTCGCCACCGCCGTACGTCTGGCCAAGCTCGGCCACCAGGTCACCATCTGCGAGAAGGAGGACCGCCTCGGCGGCGCTCTGGGCCGCGTGGAGGCCGACGGCTTCAGCTGGGACGCAGGAGCAGCCAGTACTACGCTCCCGGCCGCCCTCCGCGACCTGTTCCGCAAGAGCGGCCGCCCGATCGAGAGCCTGGCCCAGCTGGAGCCGATCACCGAACCCCGGCGCCACCTGTTCGGTGACGGCTCTGTCCTCGACCTGCCGGTCGGAGATCGCGCTGCCCAACTGGAGGCGTGGACAGACCTCGCAGACGACAAGACGGCGCAGCAGTGGACCGACCTGGTCGACAAGTACGGCGAGACCTGGCAGATCCTGCGCAAGTCCTCACTGGAGCCGCCGCTGATGGACAAGCTGCCGCTGCCCGCGATCAGGACCCTCAAGCCCTGGCAGTCGCTCGAGCGCACGGCCCAGCGCAGCCTGGACGACGAGCGAGCCCGCGCAGTACTGCGCTACTACGCGACCCAGCACGGCTCCGACCCGAAGCTCACGCCCGGCTATGTCGGCGTCTGGTCCTACCTGGAGCGCACCTTCGGCCGCTGGACCATCCAAGGCGGCTTCGGCGTACTGGCCGACGCCCTCGCGCAGCGGGCGAGTGAGCGCAAGATCGACATCCACACCCACGCAGAGGTGGTCGGAGTCGACACCAACCACGGTCAGGTGACCGGGGTCCGGCTGGCCGACGGCAAGACGCTGCCGGCCGAGATCGTGGTCAGCGACATCGACCCCCGCGACCTCTACGGGCAACTGGTCGACGACCCCCAGGCCAAGAAGGTGCGCCGCAAGGTGCTCTCCACCCACCAGGCCCAGGCCGCGTACGTCGTCCATCTCGGCCTGCGAGGGCCGGTACCTTCGCTGCCCTTCGAGACGGTGCTGCACGGCAACCCGACGGTAGTGGTCCGCACTGGCGGTCAGGCGCCCGCAGGACACCAGGCCTGGTCAGTGCTGGTCCACGGCTACCCCACTGACGACGTACTGGACCTCCTGGTCGCCAGGGGGCTGCACATCCGAGACAAGGTCGTCTCCCGGCAGACTTCGCCGTCATGGTGGGCAGGAGTGGCCTGGGAGGGCTACAAGACCGCCAAGCGCCGGGCAGCCAACGCCTCCCCCATCAAGGGCCTGTACTGCGTCGGGGCGGGCGCGCATCCAGGCGTCGGAGTACCGGCTACCACGCTCGGTGCGGCCATCGTTGCGGACGCCGTCGGCAAGGCTTGATCGCAGCGCACTAAGATTGATCGTTCATGTGTTCCATGTCGGGGAAGTTTGCCCGGCAGTAGAGAGGACCCCGGTGGATCAAACCCCCACGTCGACCGATCTTGAGAACGTCGAGCGGGCTGAGCTCGAGGCTGAGCAGCAGCACGTCGACCGGGTCTACACCCGGGTCGCCGAAGCCGCCCGATCGGCATCCAGGATCGCTGTCGACGGGCACCAGCGCGGTCAGGCCCAGAACGTCGGCCGTGTCCGAGACGAAGAGCAGACCGGCCTGTACGAGCGCGACGTGCTGGTCTTCGCGGCCGCCCGCCGGATCGCCGAGCTGGACGCCGAGCACGAAGGGCTGGTGTTCGGCCGGCTCGACTCCGACCTGGGCGACGACACCGAGGCGGTGGCGACCGCGGCCGAGCTGGAGAGCCTGTACGTCGGCCGGATCGGCGTCCGCGACGCCGAGTACGAACCACTGGTGATCGACTGGCGCGCCCCGGCCGCCGAGCCGTTCTACCGCGCCACGGCAACCAATCGGCTCAAGGTCGTCCGCCGCCGCGTACTGCGCAACAAGGGTCCGCGGATCGTCGGCATCGAAGATGACCTGCTCGGCCCCGAGCGCGCTCCGGCGGACCTGCCGGTGATGGGCGAGGGCGCGCTGATGGCCTCCCTGTCGCGGGCCCGTGGTCACACGATGCGCGACATCGTCGCCACCATCCAGGCCGAGCAGGACCAGGCGATCCGGGCACCTGCCCGCGGCGTCACGGTGATCGGCGGCGGCCCTGGCACCGGCAAGACAGTGGTGGCGCTGCACCGCGCCGCCTACCTCCTGTACTCCGACCGCCGGCGTTTCGAGCGCGGCGGCGTCCTGGTGGTCGGCCCGTCGTCAGCCTTCATGGCGTACATCGAGCGGGTCCTCCCGAGCCTCGGTGAGAACACTGTGTCGCTGCGAGCAGTCGGCGAGCTCGTCGACGGCGTACGGGCGACTGCTGTCGACGAGGCGGATGTTGCCGCGATCAAGGGCTCCCTGCGGATGCGTGGCCTGCTCTCCAAGGCAGCACGCGACCGGGTGCCTGATGCGCCGACCAGCCTCCGGGTCTTCATCAACGGCGTGAACGTCGAGGTGGACACCAACCAGCTCGACAACGTCCGCCGCAACGCACTTCGCCGTACGCCGCGCAACAAGGCCGGCTCCGAGGCTCGCAAGGGCCTGGTGGCGGCGCTGTGGCAGCGGTTCCCTGACGACCTGCGCAACGGTGTCTACGCCGACCGTGAGTCGTTCGGCGACATCGTGACCGACCTGCCCGCCTACAAGCAGTTCTTCGCTGCCTGGTGGCCAGTGCTCACCCCCGGCGCCGTACTGCGCTGGCTGGGCGACTCCCGGCGCGCACAGCGCTGGGGGCGTGGTGAGTTCAGTCCTGCCGAGATCGACCAGCTCGCGGCAGCGGTGTCGAGCACCAACGAGTTCACCATCGCCGACGTCGCACTGCTCGACGAGCTGGGCACACTGCTCGGCAGGCCGCCGGTAGTCGAGGCGGGCAAGGACGAGGAGTTCGACTGGCTCGAAGGGCTGTCGGACGGGGTCAACGAAGTACTGACCACCTCGGAGCGGCGTGCGCGGGCGATTGCGGCAGCAGATGCCGAGGAGCCCGACGAGTACGCGCACGTGCTGGTGGACGAGGCGCAGGACCTCTCCCCCATGCAGTGGCGGATGGTGACGCGTCGCGGCCCACAGGCGAGCTGGACGATCGTGGGCGACCCGGCCCAGAGCTCCTGGCCCGACCCGGCCGAGGCGCGCGCGGCGATGGACTCGATGCTGTCGCACCTGCAGCGGCACACCTTCCGGCTCTCGACGAACTACCGGAACTCGGCGGAGATCTACGCCTTCGCCGGTCAGGTGATCCGGCAGCAGATCCCGGATGCCGACCTGCCCAACGCAGTACGGGAGACCGGGGTGGATCCGGAGCACCGGGTCTTCGACGCCGGCAAGATCGCCGAGGCGGTCGCCGATGCCGCCGGTGAGCTGCTCCAGCTGGTCGAGGGCACCGTCGGCGTGATCGTGACGCCCAAGCTCCGGCCGGCGATCGAGGCGGTGCTGGCTGAGCTCGGCGATCCGCGTGTGGTCGCGCTCAGCCCGCTGGACTCCAAGGGCCTCGAGTACGACGCGGTCGTGGTGGTCGAGCCGGATCAGATCGTCAGCGACACGCTGGGCGGAGTCCGGGCGCTGTACGTCGTGCTGACCCGGGCGACGCAGCGGATGATCACCGTCAACAGCACCACCCAGTGGTTGCCGCCAGCAACTGGAGACACGCCCTAGCCGCGGGGGATGACGTACTCGACCAGGTCGGCGTCATCCACCGCGAGGTCGGTCCAGCGGGCGGTGTGGTGCAGAACGGCGAGCCCGGAGGTCGGGTACTTCTGGGTGAGCTCGATCCGGTTCGGGCTGGTCCCGTCGAGGGCCAGCTCGTCCGCGAGCCACGGGATGCCCGGGGCGTGGCCGACCATCACCACGGTCCGGACCTCGGCCGGGACGTCCCGGATCACCTCGAGCAGCTCGTCGGTGCCGGCGCTGTAGATCCGCCGGTCGTACCAGATGTCGGTGGCGATCGCACCGGCCTCGGCGGCGTACTGCCAGGTCTCCCGGGTCCGGATCGAGGGCGAGCACAGGACCAGCTCGGCTTCGATGCCTTGGGCAACCAAGTAGCGGCCGGCCGCGGCGGCGTCCGCGCGGCCCCGGTCGGCCAGCGGGCGCTCGAGGTCAGGCATCGACTCCGGCGGCACCGCCTTCGCGTGCCGGAGCAGTACCAGGGTGCGGTCGATCAGCAGGTCCGACGGGTCAGCCATCGAGCCAGGATAGGGCTAGGGCGTGTCTCCAAGCCCTGTGCAGTCGCGAGCAGGTGCTCGGTGCGGTAGCTCGGCGTGCTGGAGCGAAGGCCTCGATGTTTTTCCATCGTGGCCTTTGCTCCAGTGCGCCGAGGTGCCGTGCCGAGTGCCGCGCAGCACGCACAGGGCTTGGAGACACGCCCTATACGACTGTTGACTGCAGGTTGCGGTAGACCTGTCGCGTCGCGGTCGAGCGGTTCAGGGTGATGAAGTGGATCCCGGGCGCGCCACCTTCCAGCAACTGCTCGGACAGCTCGCTGGCGATCTCGATGCCGACCGCCCGCACCGCCGCCGGGTCGTCCGCGACCGCGTGCAGCCGGTCGGTGACCACCTTCGGCAACGCCATCCCGGTCAGCTCGGCCATCCGCTCGATCTGCTTGATGTTCGTCACCGGCATCACGCCCGGCAGGATCGGGATCTCGCAGCCGAGCGCCGAGGCCCGGTCGACCAGCCGGAAGTAGTCGTCCGCGCCGAAGAACATCTGGGTGATCGCGTAGTCGGCGCCGGCCGCGGCCTTGGCCGCCAGGACGCGGGCGTCGGTCTCGAGGTCGGCCGCCTCGGGGTGCTTATCGGGGAAGGCCGCGACGCCGACGCAGAAGTCGCCCAACTCGCGGACCATCTCGACCAGCTCGACCGCGTGGTTGAGCCCCTCGGGGTGCGCGACCCACGGCTGCGACGGACCACCCGGCGGGTCTCCCCGCAGGGCCAGCACGTTCCGTACGCCGGAGCCGGCGTACGCGCCGATCACCGAGCGCAGCTCGTCGCGCGAGTGTGAGACGCAGGTCAGGTGGCCGAGCGGGGTCAGCGAGGTGTCCTGGGCGACCCGCTCGGTGACCCGGATGGTGCCGTCGCGGGTCGTGCCGCCGGCGCCGTACGTGATCGAGACGAAGGTCGGCCGGAGCTGCTCGATCTCGCGGATCGATCGCCACAGCACCTCCTCGGCCTCGGGCGTCTTCGGCGGGAAGAACTCGAACGAGAAGGATGGCTCAGGGGTCGAGAGCAGGTCGGTGATCGTCGGCGTACTGCCGGGGAGCGTGGACGGGAGACCGGTTGCCATGCCGTCAAGGCTACCGGGGCGTGGGCCTTCGTGCCGGGACCGACTACCCTCCGAGACGTGTATGCCGACGCAGACATCCCGACCGAGATCCAGACCGCGCTGACCAGCTTCCTGGACATCCAGCAGGAGCGGCTCGCCGCGATCGGGCCCGAGCTCGAGGAGCAGGTCCAGGCCGCCCGCGACGCGACCAGCGGGGGCAAGCGACTACGCCCCTCGTTCTGCTACTGGGGCTTCCGGGCCGCGGGCGGTGATCCGGCCAAGCAGCCGATCCTGAAGGCCGCCGCCAGCCTGGAGATGCTGCACGTCAGCGCGCTCGTGCACGACGACGTGATGGACTCCTCCGACGTCCGCCGGGGCGCCCCGGCCGCGCATCGCCGGTTCGAGGCGCTGCAGCGCGCCCGGTCGGAGAAGTCCGGCAACGGCGGCGACCCGGTCAGCTTCGGCATCGGCGCCGCCATCCTGCTCGGCGACCTCTGCCTGATCTGGGCCGACGAGATGCTCAACACCTCCGGCTTCGACGCGGCCTCGCTGGCCGCGGCCTCCAAGTTCTTCGACGCCGTCCGGGTTGAGGTGACGGCCGGGCAGTACCTCGACCTGGTCGCCCAGGCCTCGGGTGAGGCCGACATGGATCGGGCCCTGCGCGTACTGCGCTACAAGGCGGCCACCTACACGGTCGAGCGGCCGCTGCACATCGGCGCCGCTCTCGGTGGCGGTGGGCAGCACCTCGTCGACTCGCTGTCGGCGTACGGGCTGCCGTTGGGCGAGGCGTTCCAGTTGCGCGACGACCTGCTCGGCGTCTTCGGCGATCCGGCACTGACCGGCAAGCCGGCCGGGGACGATCTGCGCGAGGGCAAGCGGACTGTGCTCACGGCGTACGCGGTGGAGCATGCGTCAGAGGTCCAGCTGACCGAGTTCGACCGGTTGTTCGGCAAGCCGGATCTGGACGACGACGAGGTCCAGCTGCTCCGGGAGATCCTGCAGGACAGCCGTGCCGTGCAGGCCTGCGAGGACCTGATCACCGAGCGCACCGAGGACTCCCTCGACGCGCTGGAGCGGGCCCCGATCGACGACGAGACCTCCCGCAAGGCCCTCGCCGACCTGGCGATCGCCGCCACCTCGCGGCACGTCTGAAAAGCTCCTGAGGGTCAGACCCTCGCCAGCATGCCGATCGTGTGCAGCAGATCGGCCGTCACCTCGGGGTCGCCGAGGATGATCACCTTCAGCGTGCCGCGGTCCTCGTCGTAGGCGGTCTCCACCCGGAGCCGCCCGAGCCCGCCGGTGTTGATCGCGGCATGCAGGTGTGTGCTGATCCGATCGGCGCCGGCCCGGTCGATCGCGTCGACCTGCACGATGCTCGACACCTCGACGTGCCGCTGGGCGCTGCCCTTCTCGGCCGCTGCGATTCCGGTGAAGGCCGCGAGATCCTCGCTGGAGATCCGGTACTGCTTGCCGATCCGGACCGCGTTCAGCTTGCCGTCGCGGACGTAGCTCCGGATGGTCCGCACGTGCAGCCCGAGCTGCTCTGCCACCTGCTCGACCGAATACAGCATGCTAGATCCCTATCACTTACCTTAGAATTCCCTATAAATGACTTCACGGGGAAGGATAGGGCATCTTGAGGACATACCAGACGACCACGCCGCTCCGGAACGAGCAGGACGCGGTCGACGCCATCGCGGAGGCGCACTACGGGCACGAGGCCGACACCGTGGTCGTGCCGGTCGACTTGTTGCCGGCCGAGTTCTTCCAGCTGAGCACCGGAGTGGCCGGCGGGATCGTGCAGAAGTTCGTCAACTACCGGATGGGTCTGATCGTGCTCGGCGACGTCTTGGCGTACGCCGAAACCAGCACGCCGTTCCGCGACTGGGTCCGGGAGGCGAACCGTGGTCGCGAGCTGAAGTTCGTCCCGGACCAGGCCGCGCTAGATTGCCTGCATGCCGGAGATGATCTCGCCACAGGCGCCTGAGCTCCCCCGGCCGCGCATCCTCAAGCAGACCTGGCGGGACCTGACCTTCATCCACTGGGCGGTCGAGCCGGCCAGCGTCGCGCACTACTTCCCGGCCGGCACCCGGCCCGACACGTTCGAAGGCAGGACGTACGTCGGCCTGGTGCCGTTCCGGATGGCGTTGTTCGGCTCCTGCCTGGAGACCAACATCCGCCTGTACTCCGTCGACAACACCGGCCGCCGAGGCGTGATCTTCCTCAGCCTCGACGCCAACAGCCTCTCGCTGGTCGCAGGCGCCCGCAGCTCACTCGGCATCCCCTACCGCTATGCCCGCATGCAGTACCGCGTGGAAGGCGACCAACTCACCTACATCACCACAGCGGTCCGCTGGCCACGCATTGATGCAGGCAGCACGATTCAGGTCCGGGTGGGCGAGCAACTCGAGCCCGGCCCACTGGAGCACTACCTGACCGCCCGCTGGGGTCTCCACCTATCCAGGGTCGGCCGCACTTGGTACATGCCCAATGAGCACCCGGCCTGGGTGCTGCACCAGGCAGAGCTTGAGAACTTCGAGGATCGCGGCCTGCTCGCCTCTGTCGGACTAGGCGAGCTCAGCAACCGTCCGCCAGACCACGTGGCCTTCAGCGCCGGAGTACCGACGCTGTTCGGCTTGCCTAGAGGACCGGTACCTCGCTGAGCAGGTCCGGTACGTCGTCCGCTTCGCGCAGCAGCACTCGCAGCTGACCGGACTCCTTGGCGTCCTCGGCGAAGATCTGCAGCGCCACGTCGACCGTGTCACGGTCGTGGTCGAGCAGGTGCCGCCAGCCCTCCCACAGCACGACCTCGGGCTCCCCTGTCGACCGGTCACTCAGCGAGTCGGCCAGGGCGTCCCAGTTGCGGCCGAACCAGCGCGGCAGGTCGAAGGTGGTCGCGCACACGTCGAGGAAGCCGGCCTTGTCGTGCACGCTCGTGGTGTCGAGCAGCACCAGGTTCCAGCCGGCCTTGGCGACGCTACGGCGTACCTGGTCGAGGGTGAGCTTCGACTCCCACCGGTAGACGCCCGGGCGCAGACCGTCGCTCAGCACCGTGCGCAGGTCAGTCATCCGTCCTCCCGGATCCGGCGGAACGACTTGTAGTGGTCATCGGTGTAATAGCGCTCATCGCCCTTCCCAGTCACGATCCGGCGGGCGCCTCGGTCCCTCTCACCAGGGGTCTTCACGGTGTACTCGTGGTAGTAGCCGCGGCTCTGCTGCGGCAGGATCTTCTCGAAGTTGCCGAACACCGCGCCGTCCTTGCTGTACGGGTAGGGCCCGCCCTTGTCGATCAGGGCGAGCATCTGCTGCCCCTCCTTGGGAAGGTCGGCCGCTGCCACGAAGGCCAGACCGCTGACCGAGTCCTTGGCCGGTGCGTCCTTGGTCGCGGTGTCTGCCGCGCTGCAGCCCAGCAAGGACGCCGCGAGGGTGATCACCATCATCGCGATCACGACGGCGGCGATGATCCGGGCAGCCTTCGGGTTGTTCATCATCCGGCGGCCCGCAACCGTCGGCTGAACTCGCCTGCCGCAGCGGCCGGGTCGTCAGCATCAGTGATAGCCCGTACTACGACCACGCGGGTCGCGCCGGCCTCGACGACCTCGTCCAGCCGGTCGAGGTCGATCCCGCCGATCGCGAACCAGGGCTTCTCGGTCTGCCGGCTGGCGGCGTACGAGACCAGCTCGAGCCCGGCGGCTTTGCGGCCCGGTTTGGTCGGGGTCTCCCAGGTCGGGCCGACACAGAAGTAGTCCGAGCCCTGCTCGTCGACGGCAGCGTTCACCTGGCTGAAGGTGTGAGTGGAGCGGCCGATCACCGGCTCCATCCCGGTGATCGCGCGGGCCGCGCTGACCGGCAGGTCCCGCTGGCCGAGGTGCAGGATGTCGGCGCCGGCGGCGAACGCGATGTCCGCGCGATCGTTGACAGCCAGGAGCTTGCCGTGCCGCTTGCAGGCATCCGCGAAGACCTCCAAGGCCGCCAGTTCGTCAGCGGCCTCCAGGTCCTTCTGCCGCAACTGCACGATGTCCACACCACCCCCGAGGGCGGCGTCCAGGAACTGCTCGAGGTCGCCCTGCTTCTCCCGGGCGTCCGTGCACAGGTAGAGGTTGGCGTCGGCCAGCCGGTCCCGTAGTCCGGCGTCAGCGGTGTGCTCAGTCACAGGCCCAGCCTGCCATGTAGGCAGAGTCGTAGGCTGGGCGCCATGGCCGAGCGAACCTGTGACGTCGTCATCATCGGTGCTGGGCTGATCGGCCTCGCCACGGCGTGGCGACTCGCTGCAGACAACATCCAGGTGACGGTCTGCGACCCGACGCCCGGCAGCCAGACCTCCTCGGTCGCCGCCGGCATGCTCGCCCCCGTCACCGAGGTCGAGTACGGCGAAGACGCGCTGCTCGCGCTCAACCTGGCCAGTAACGCCGCTTGGCCCGGCTTCGCCGAGGAACTGGAAGCCCTCACCGGCCAGTCCGCCGGCCTCCACCGCACCGGGACTCTCTCCGTCGCGTACGACGCCGACGACGCAGCCGCGATCCGCCGGCTCGCCGACTATCAGCGCAGGCTCGGCCTGGAGGTCGAGGAGCTCACCGGCCGCGAAGCCCGCAGACGGGAGCCGTTGCTCGCAGCAGGTGTCGCAGCCGGGGTCTGGGTGCCCGGCGACCATTCTGTGGACAACCGGCAAGCCGTTTCGACACTGCTGCGCGCTGCCGAGCTCAGCGGAGTACAGATTGTCCGGCAGCGCGTACGCCGGGTCCTGACCTCCGGTGCTACGGCCGTCGGGGTCGAGCTGGAGGACGGGTCGACCATTGCTGCCGGGCAGGTCATCGCTGCAGCCGGGCCTTGGTCTGCGCAGCTGCAAGGCATCCCGCCGGAGCTGCAGGTGCCCGTGCGGCCACTCAAGGGCGAGATCCTGCGCCTGCGCGTGCCCGAGGCGTACCGGCCTGCTCTCAGCCACACAGTGCGCGCCACTGCGCGAGGGTTCTCCGTCTACCTGGTCCCTCGGCCTGGCGGCGAGCTTGTGGTAGGGGCGACCACCTCAGAGCTTGGCTACGACACCCGGGTGCTCGCTGGTGGGGTGTTCGCGCTACTACGCGATGCCCGGATGATTCTGCCCATCACCGACGAGCTTGAGCTGGTGGAGGCAGTGGCCGGGCTGCGGCCTGCCACACCGGACAATGCGCCGATCCTGGGAGCCTCCGGACTCGACGGACTGCTGTGGGCGACCGGGCACTATCGCAACGGAGTACTGCTCACTCCGATCACCGCAGAGGTCATCGCCGAGACAGTCCGCAGCGGAGTCCTTCCCGAGCTGGCGAGACCGTTCCTGGCCACCCGCTTCACCGAAGTTAAGGTGGCGCCATGAACGTGCTCGTGAACGGTAGTGCCGAGCAGATCGCGGCAGGGACCACAGTGGCTGAGGTGGTCGAGCGCTGGGCGCGTAGCCCGGTGGGAGTGGCAGTGGCAGTGAACGAGGCGGTCGTGACCCGGACAGAGTGGCCCGGGACCACACTGGCCGAAGGCGACCGGGTGGAGATCCTCACCGCGGTCCAGGGCGGTTGAGGAGACATATGAGTGACGACACCCTGGTGATCGCGGGTCGCGAGTTCACGTCGCGGCTGGTGATGGGGACGGGCGGTGCGCCGAGCCTCGAAGTACTGGAGGAGGCGCTGGTCGCGTCCGGGACGCAGCTGACGACTGTGGCGCTGCGGCGGCTCGATCCGAGTCAGCAGGGGTCTGTGCTCGATGTGCTCCGCAAGCACGACATCGCAGTACTGCCTAACACTGCTGGTTGCTTCACTGCTGGTGAGGCAGTGCTGACCGCCCGGTTGGCCCGCGAGGCGTTGCAGACGGACTTGATCAAGTTGGAGGTCGTTGCCGACGACCACACGTTGCTGCCCGACCCGGTGGAGTTGCTGGACGCTGCTGAGACTCTGGCGGCGGATGGGTTCGCAGTACTCGCTTATACGAACGACGATCCGATTCTGGCTCGGCGGTTGGAGCAGGTCGGTTGCGTCGCGGTGATGCCACTGGGGTCGCCGATCGGATCCGGTCTGGGGATTCGCAATCCGCACAACATCAGCATGATCGTCGAGGCGGCCAAGGTGCCGATCGTGCTCGACGCCGGCATCGGTACGGCGAGCGACGCGGCGCTGGCGATGGAGCTCGGCTGCGACGCCGTCCTGCTCGCCACCGCGGTCACCCGGGCCGAGCGGCCGGCGCTGATGGCGGCTGCGATGCGCGACGCCGTGACCGCCGGGCGGAGTGCGCGGCTGGCCGGCCGGATCCCGCGGCGCTACCACTCGGCGCAGGCTTCGTCGCCGCTGGACGGCCGCGCGTCGCTTTGACGTGCCCTGAACTTTAGATGCCCTGAGCACCTGTTGCCCGGAGCAAACATCGGTTGTGAACCACAATCATGTAGTTCAGCCTTTAATTGTTGCCTTTTGATCACAGCCGTAACAAACGACCCATCTGTACCTGTTGTCACATCTGTACCACCACTTACCGTCAAGGGACATTCACACGGGGAGATGGAAAGATGGGCAACACGTGGCGAAAGGCCCTTCGGGTAACGACTGGTTTCGCGGTCCCGCTGCTGGCAGCGGGAGTCATCACCGCCGGGTCGCCGGGCCTCGGGCAGTACCAGGTCAAGAACGGTGACACCCTCAGCCACATCGCAGCGGCCTACGGCACCGACGTCCGCACCCTGGTCGCGCTGAACAAGCTGCCGGGCAACGGCAACGCGATCTACGCCGGCGAGGTGCTCAACCTGCAAGGCAAGGCGCCGAAGCAGAGCAAGGCCCAGAAGCAGACCCAGGCCAGGCGTTCGCAGCTCGGCCGGGCGGTCTACGTGGTCAAGGCCGGCGACACGATCGGCAAGATCGCCAAGCGGTACCGCTGCTCGCAGGCCAACCTGCTGGCGGCGAACGGACTGCGCGCCAGCGACCACATCTACGCCGGCAAGAAGATCCTGGTGCCGGTGAAGATCCACCCCAAGCCGGTGGCCAGGAAGCCGGCCAAGAGCACCAAGAAGAAGACCAAGAACAACACCTTCGCCGGCCGCACGTACGCCGACCACATCGTCTCGGCGGCGGACCGGAACCGGGCGGCGCTGCGCAACCGCAACCTGCCCACCCGGACCCAGATGCGGACGATGATCAGCGGCACGGCGAAGCGGTACGGCGTCGACCCCGAGCTCGCGCTGGCGATCTCCTGGCAGGAGTCGGGCTGGAAGCAGCGGGTCGTCTCCCCCGCCAACGCGGTCGGCGCGATGCAGGTGATCCCGTCGACCGGGCAGTTCGCGTCGAGCATCGTCGGCCGCAAGCTCGACCTGCTCAAGCCGCAGGACAACGTGACCGCGGGCGTCGTACTGCTCAGCCGGCTGACCAAGGCCGCGAAGCTCGACATCGCCGTGGCCGGCTACTACCAGGGCCTGGGCGGCGTCCGGCGCAACGGGATGTACCCCGACACCGTGCAGTACGTGAAGAGCGTGCTGCGGATCAAGGCGCAGCTCGAGAAGGGCTGGAGTCCGCTCTGACTCCCGGCTGAGCAAGCGTTTGCCGAGGTGTGACAAGGCGGTCACCCGGGGTGGTCCGGCGCGGCGACGGAGCCGCGACCTTGCGCCTTATTTACACTCTCAGGGCAGACAGCTTTGAGAGGCGGCTCACCGCAAGTGACGGACGACGTAGGCACCCAGGTGGGCGACCGCCTTGTCGGGCGAGTGCTCGACGGGCGGTACCGGGTGGGCTCACGCGTCGCCAAGGGCGGGATGGCGACCGTCTACGAGGCGCTCGACATGCGGCTGGACCGGATCATCGCGCTCAAGGTGATGCACCTCGGGATGGGCGACGACGCCGAGTTCGGGCGCCGGTTCGTCGCCGAGGCGCGGGCCGCCGCCAAGCTCTCGCACCCCAACGTCGTCGCCGTCTTCGACCAGGGCAACGACCACGACACGCTCTTCCTGGCGATGGAGTACGTGCCGGGCCGCACCCTGCGCGACGTCATCCGCCAGCAGTCGCCGCTGCCGCCGGCCCGGGCGCTGGACCTGCTCGCGCCGGTGCTGTCCGCGCTCTCGGCGGCCCACGACGCGGGCATCGTGCACCGCGACATCAAGCCCGAGAACGTGCTGATCTCGAACGACGGCACCATCAAGGTCGCCGACTTCGGCCTCGCCCGAGCCGTCACCACGACCGGCAACACGGCGACCCAGGGTCTGCTGATGGGCACGGTGTCGTACTTGGCGCCCGAGCTCGTCACCGACGGCCGGGCCGATGCCCGCTCGGACGTCTATTCGGCGGGGATCCTGCTGTACGAGCTGCTCACCGGCAACAAGCCCCACACCGGGGACACCCCGATCCAGGTTGCCTACGCGCACGTGCACGCCGACGTACCGGCGCCTTCGCTCGTCGTACCGGGCATCCCGCCGTACGTCGACGCACTGGTGCAGCGGGCCACGGCGCGCGAGCGCGATCTCCGGCCGGCCGACGCGCGGGTGTTCAGCCGCCAGGTCCACCGGGTGCGCAACGCGATCGAGGAAGGGCTGCCGGACGATCCCGAGCTGACCGGCGACCTGACGGTGCCGATCCAGCAGATGCGCCAGGACAACGAGTACGACGACGGCTACTCGCGCGGCAATGGGTACGCGGAGCATCAGCCGCGCAACGACACCATCGTCGTACCGTACGAGCCGCCGACGAATCCGATGCCGCAGCAGTCACTGTTGCGGCCGCACGGGTCCACTCGGCAGGCTGGTCCTGCCGTGGCGCAGTCGGCGCCTGTGCTTGTGCGGCAGGCGCCTCGGCAGTCGCGTGGGCGTGGGTTCATCGCGATGTTCGCAGTACTGGCGTTGGCGCTGGGGGTTGGCTCGGCGGCGTGGTTCTACGGCGTGCATCGCTATACGTCGACGCCGGTGCTGGTGAGTCTGACCGCCGCGGAGGCGAGCACCAAGGCAGCTGAGGACGGGCTGACGACCACGCTGGCGAACCAGGACTACTCGGAGGACGTGCCGCAGGGTGCGGTGATGAAGACCGACCCTGAGCCTGGAGCGCGGATCCGGAAGAACGGCGAGGTCGCGCTGACTGTCTCCAAGGGGCCTGAGCGGTACCGCGTACCGCAGCTGGCCGGGCTTGACGAGGAGGCGGCGCGGCGGGCGTTGGAGTCGATCAAGCTGAATGTCGGGCAGGTCAGCCAGGCTTACAGCGAGAGCGTGCCTACTGGTCGGGTGATTGTGTTTTCGCCGAAGTTCGACTCGGTGATGAAGCCGGGTGATGCGGTGAACCTGGCGATCAGCCGGGGGAAGAAGCCGATCGGAGTACCGGATCTGACCGGGAAGCCGGTGCGCGAGGCGACTCGGACGCTGAAGAAGGCCGGGTTTGTGGTCGGGCGGACCGATCAGTACGACGAGAAGGTGCCTGAGGGGCGGGTGATCTCGCAGACGCCGAACAGTGGGACGTTGTTTGCCAAGGACAAGGTCGCGCTGGTCGTGTCGAAGGGGCCGGCGCTGCGGGATGTGCCGAACGTGCGCAGCAAGAAGTTGGTGGATGCGCAGCGGATCCTCACCGAGGCCGGTTTCCAGGTGAAGGTGGTGAAGGCGCAGTTCAACCTCGGGTTGAATCTGGTGGCTGCTCAGTCGCCGGCTGCTGGTCAGAAGGCCAAGCCGGGGACTGTTGTTACTGTCACGGTGCTGTAAGTACCCCGCGCTGCCTCGCCCGGTCGGGTCGTGAGGGTGGTGCGAGGCGAGGGGTGCATCGCAAGAGCTGAACTGCTCAGCCGACTTCGCTTCGGATCGCCTGGATCACGAAGCCTGCCAGACCGCCGACCGCCGCGGTGAGGAGGATGAACGGGCCGAAGCTCATCCCGCCGAGTTCCTGGCAGAGGTCTGCGCCTCGGGCGATGCAGTCGGCTGCTTCGGTGGACTTCTCGTTGAAGATGATCCAGCCGAGAAAACCGCCGATCAGCGAGCCGATTCCTGACGTCGCGAAGTAGCCCTGGATCGCTCCCATTGTCTCCCCCTCATGCCGTGCCCCCACCTGCTACATCGGCGAGTGGCGGCGATCGTTACGGGGAGTGAGAGCGGTCAGCTCTGCTTCTCGCGGCGTGGTTGCTTCGGGGAGTCCTTGGCCGGTGTCTTCGCGGCCGGGACCGGGACTACTGGGCCGATGCGCACCGGGCGGCCGCCGAGGCGGCGGCTCTTCCATTGCCGCTCGTCATAGTCGTAGTACGTATCTACTCCGCCGACAGCCACAGCTGACTCCTAGCTTTCAAGAACCAACCCGCCCACTGCCGGACGGAGTGCCTCTTCAGTACCCCGGGGGCAAACCTCTTGCCTGTAAGGCGAACCAGGCGGTCATTCTGGAATCAGGGTCGGACAAGGACGCGCCGAGGTGATGCTCGATCTGCTGGACGCGGTTGCGAACCGTGTTGCGGTGCAGGCCGAGGTCTTCGGCGACTTTCAGGTGGGAACCGTGGTGGCGGAGGAAGGATCTGAGGGTTTCGAGTTGGTCGTCGGTGAGTGGCGCCAGGTACGACGTGGCGAAGGCAGCGGCGAGGTCCTGGTCGATCAGGGCAGAGACTCCCTCGCGGACGATTCGGGTCCAGCGGACGACCGGGTTGGCGGGAGACGAACGAGCAAGCGCCTGTACTGCATACGCGCGGCTCCCGGCGAGGTCGGCCGGTTTCGCGGTGTCGCCGATGCCCACGAGCAGGCCCAGGCCGGTCAGTTCGGCCGCGATGCGTTCCGCGGCTGAGGGGGCGGCGACCACGAAGAGTTCGCCGTCCACCAGTACCGCCAGCGGGCTCGCGGCCTCGGCCAGGACCAAGGCGTCGTCGACCGCGTCTGCTGGACCGCGAGCGGCAAGGACTCTCAGTTTGCCGGGGAAAGGGTCGCGGTCGAGTATCAGCTGGGCGGTGTGGTGGTCGCCGGTCATCAGGAGGTCGAAGGCCCGGGCGGCGACTCTGCGGCTGGATTCGAGTCTGTCGCGTTGCTGCACGGAGAGCAGGGCGAGTAGGGCGACTGCGGTCGTGACAGCCTGGCGTTGCGGGGCGGTTGGTCTGGACGCGGTCCCGGTGACGAGGTAACTGTCCGGTCCGATGGGCTGGATGACCAGCACCCGACCCGGCTCGCTCAGGGTCAAGGCCGCGTGCATCCCCTGCGACCTGATCTCCTTCAACTGGGAGCGAATCTCCCCCAGGTCGATCCCTCTCGAGTCCCCCGCCATCACCTGGCCGCCTGGCGCCAGCAGACAAGCCGAGCCGGCCAACGCGAGAGCGAGCTGGTGCAGAATCGCCCCGGACGGATCAGGCCCCGCGGCTGCGGCCGTCAACCGGCGCTGCAGCGCCAAGGCGGTCCGGGCGGCTCGCTCCTCTTCCTGCTCCAGCAGACCGGCCGCGCGCCGGCTGATCGCGACGAAGGCCGTCAGCCGCGGTACCTCGACGAGGTTCACACTCAACTCTTCGCACGCCTTGATCAAGCCCCGGGGCGGCGTCTTGTGGGTCAGCCCGGTGCCGATCGCGAGACCGGCGACTCCTGCCGCCCGCAGGCGGGTGACGTACGCCGTCCATTCAGTCCGCCAGCCGACGGTCGACAGCCCCGTCGTCAGCAGCAATTCGCCGCCCTCCAGGAACGGAGTGGGATCAGTCAGCTCGCTGGTCGCCACCCAGCGCAGCTGCGCGTCCGGCGACGGCAGATGGATCGCCTTCAAGCCCAATGCTGGTTCAGCCAGTACGGCGGACAGCGGGATCATGAGTGTCAGTTTTGCACAATAAGCCGCACGGTAATGTGCAAATTAGACATCGCCTCAAACCCACCGCCACGTCACCGTGGACCCCATGCCACAGCTCCCCCAGGAACGCCGCCTGATCACCGCAATCCCCGGCCCACGCTCTCTCGAGCTACAAGCCAGAAAGACAGCCGCCGTCGCCCGCGGCGTCGGCACCGTGATGCCGGTCTACGCGGTCGCCGCGAACGGTGGTGTCGTGGTCGACGTCGACGGCAACTCCCTGATCGACTTCGGCTCCGGCATCGCCGTCACCACGGTCGGCAACAGCGCGCCGGCCGTCGTGACCGCGGTCCAGGACCAGCTCGCCGCCTTCACCCACACCTGCTTCATGGTCACCCCGTACGACGGCTACGTCCGGGTCGCCGAGGCGCTCAACCGGATCACCCCGGGCGACCACGCCAAGCGAACGGCCTTGTTCAACTCCGGCGCCGAGGCGGTCGAGAACGCGGTGAAGATCGCTCGCTCGTTCACCAGGAAGCAGGCCGTCGTCGCCTTCGACCACGCGTATCACGGCCGGACCAACTTGACGATGGCGCTGACCGCGAAGAACCAGCCGTACAAGAGCGGTTTCGGGCCGTTCGCCGGCGAGGTCTACCGCGCGCCCACCTCGGATCCGTTCCGGGACCACGAGCTCGACGGTGCGGTGACAGCCCGACGGGCGATCGAGGTGATCGAGAAGCAGGTCGGCGCCGAGAACCTCGCCGCGGTGGTGATCGAGCCGATCCAGGGTGAGGGCGGCTTCGTTGTACCGGCGCCGGGCTTCCTACCAGCTCTGGCGCAGTGGTGCCGGGACAACGGGGTGGTGTTCGTCGCCGACGAAGTACAGACCGGATTCGCCCGGACCGGGGACCTGTTCGCCTGCGATCACGAGGGGGTGGTGCCCGACCTCATCGTCACCGCCAAGGGCATCGCGGGCGGGCTGCCGCTGGCTGCCGTGACCGGTCGCGCCGAGATCATGGACGCTCCTCACGTCGGTGGCCTCGGCGGGACCTACGGCGGCAACCCACTCGCCTGTGCCGCCGCCCTCGCGGTGATCGACACGATCGAGACCGAGAACCTCGTTGACCGCGCCCGCGCCATCGGCGACCTGATGACCGAGCGCCTCAAGGCCACCCAGGCTGCCGACAAGCGCCTCGGCGACGTCCGGGGCCGTGGCGCGATGATCGCCGTCGAGTTGGTTGCCCCCGGCACCAACGAGCCCGACGCCGACCTGACCCGCCGGGTCGCGGCCGCCGCCCATGCCCAAGGGCTGATCGTGCTGACCTGCGGAACTTTCGGCAACGTACTTCGCTTCCTGCCGCCGCTCTCCATCCCCGACCAGTTGCTGACCGAAGGCCTCGACCTCCTCGACGCCATCCTCAAGGAGTCCTGATGCCGACCAGCTTCCCCGTCTACAACCCGGCCACCGAAGCGATCATCGCCGAAGTCCCGAACGGCACAGCCGCCGAAGCAACAGCAGCTGTCGACGCAGCCGCCAAGGCCTTCCCCGACTGGGCCGCCACCGCGCCAAGAGCCCGGGCCGAGATCCTGCGCCGCGCCTACGAACTCATTGCCGCGGACATCGATCAACTCTCCGCGCTGATCACCAGCGAGAATGGCAAGTCCGAGGCCGACGCCCGCGCCGAGGTCCTGTACTCCGCCGAGTTCTTCCGCTGGTACTCCGAGGAGGCAGTCCGCACCGAAGGCGGTTACGGCTCCTCCCCCGCCGGTGGAACCCGCACGATCGTGACCCACCAGCCGGTCGGCATCGCAGCGCTCGTCACGCCCTGGAACTTCCCGGCTGCAATGGCGACCCGCAAGATCGCGCCCGCCCTCGCCGCCGGCTGCACCGTAGTACTGAAGCCTGCCGCCGAGACCCCGCTGACCGCCCTGGCGATCGCCGACCTGCTCATCGCGGCCGGCGTCCCCGAGGGGGTGGTCAACGTCGTACCGACCGCCTCGCCGGCCGAAGTCGTCACGGCTTGGCTGGAAGATCAGCGGGTCCGCAAGCTCTCCTTCACCGGCTCGACCCGGGTCGGCCAGGCGCTGCTCGAACAGTCCGCCCGTCGCGTGCTCAACACCAGCATGGAACTCGGCGGCAACGCGGCCTTCGTCATCACCGCCGACGCCGACCTCGACGCCGCCGTCGCGGGCGCGATGATCGCCAAGTTCCGCAACAGCGGCCAGGCCTGTACTGCGGCCAACCGCTTCTTCGTGCACCGCGAGGTCGTCGACGACTTCGTGGCGCGCTTCGGCGCGGCGATCGACAAGCTCGAGGTCGCGCCGCTGATCAACGCCAAGGCCGTCGCCGAGGTGAGCGGTCTCGTCGACGAAGCCGTTGCCGACGGCGCCCGCATCACCCACACCGGCCCGGTGCCGGCCACCGGCTGGTACTACCCGGCCACCCTGCTCACCGGCGTCCACCCCGAGGCCAGACTCGTCCGCGAGGAGATCTTCGGGCCGGTCGCTCCGGTGATCTGCTGGCACGACGAGCAGGAGATGCTTGCCCAGGTCAACGATTCGGAGTACGGCCTGGCCTCGTACGTCTACGCCGGCCGGCTGCAGGACGCGCTGCGGATCGCCGAGTCGATCGAGGCGGGCATGATCGGCGTCAACCGCGGTGTCGTCTCCGACCCAGCGGCTCCGTTCGGTGGCGTCAAACAGAGCGGACTGGGCCGCGAGGGCGCCCGCGAAGGACTGCGGGCGTTCCAGGAAACCCAGTTCTTCTCTGTCGATTTCGCAGGAGCCTGAGCCTCAGACCCGCGGCTGCTGCTGGGTGGCGCAATGAATCGTCCCGCCACCCGTGCACAGCCCATCGGTCGTGATCTGCACAACAACCTTGTCCGGGTACAGCTCCGAGATGGTGTCGAACGCCTCCTGATCGGTGGTCCGGTCGCCGTACTGGCCCATCACGATGCAGTCGTTCGCCTCGTAGTACCCGATGTAGCCAGGCGCGGCGGTAAGGCTGAATTCGTCCGCGCCCCGTTCGGTGAACGGCAGCGCCTGGTTTCGCGCCTTGTAGGTCTTGTAGACCTCAGCGGGATCCGGCTCGGGCAGCGTGGCGGTCTTCAGCTTGCCCGAAGCGCCGCCGAGCAGCTTCGACCGCTGGTCGGCGGGGAGGTCGTTGATCTGGTCAACGGCCTTCAGCAGCAGCTTCCGGTCGCGCTTGTCGGCCGCTTCGCCGTACTCGGCCGATGCGTAGAGCAACTGACCCGGTGAGGTGAACCGGGCCAGGAAGTCGACGTGCCAGTCGGTGACCTCGAGCCCGGGCCGGCCCGGCATCCACAACATCCGCTCGACGCCGAACAGCCGGCGCAGCTCCGCCTCGACCTCGGCCTTCGTCTTGCCGGGGTTGCGGTTCGGGTTGAGGATGCAGCTCTCGGTGGCGACTCCCAGACCGGAGCCGTTGACCTCCAGGCCGCCGCCTTCCATCGTCAGCCAGGTCTTCACCAGCGGGGCCTCGCTGTCGGCCGCGATCGCCTTCGCGACGGTCCGGTCGCGCGCGATCGGCTGGTCGGTGACGCCGTTCGCGGCCTTCTTCGGGTCCTTGCGCCAGCCGCCCAGCCCGGTGGCGATGGGCTCCTGACCCCAGCCGTTGAAGTTCAGGTCGACGCCGCGCAGCTTGCCGGCGGCATCGGTCACGAAGACCGGTCCGGTGTCGCGGACCCACAGGTCGTCGAGCGGGACCAGGACCAGGTCGAGCGGGTGCGTCTGGATCGGCGGCAACTCGCTGGGTTTCACATCGCCGATGTAGATGCGGCCCGAGCCGTCCAGCGCCTTACCGAGCTGGTCCTTCGGCGAGGTCCCCGCGACGATCGCCGCCAGGAACTGCCGGGCTTCCGCTTCGTCCGCGGCCGACGTCACCAGCAGCGCCACCGGTTCGAACCGCGAGATGGTGGCCGCCAGCCGGACCAGATCCTGCCGGGCCACCAGCCGGGCATTGGTGAGATCACGCCCGTACGGCGTACTCGGCTCCTCGCCCCAGACCCCCGGGGTCGCGCCGTACGCCATCCAGGTCACTTCGTGCGGCTCCCCTTCGGCCGGCAGCCGGTAGCCGTCCTTGGACGGTTTCGGCTTCGCGGCCACGGTCGGCTCCTCTTCGGCGCATCCGGTCAGGCCCAGGGCCAGGCCGGCCGCGCCGACGGTCCCGAGGAATGTACGACGACCCATCATCAGTGCTCTTCTCCTTGTGGTGATCCTACTAAGCTCCGGCTGTGGCCGAAGCAGACAACGGGGTGACCAAGCGGCAGGAGCGCGGCGCCGCCCGGGAGCGGCAGATCGTGTCCGCCGCCGCCGAGCTGATCGCCGAGCGCGGACTGGCCAACATCCGCGTCACCGACGTCGCCGAGCGCGCCGGGATGAGCGTCGGCCACGTCTCCTACTACTTCCGGTCCAAGACGATGTTGCTGATGCGCGCGATCCAGCAGTCCGAGGACGCGTTCATCGACCGGGTCGAGGCGACCATCCACGGCATCAAGGACCCGTGGAGACGCCTCACGAAGTACGTCGAGCTGTCTGCCGCGAACGGTCCGCGGGACCCGGGGTGGGTGCTCTGGTTCGAGGTCTGGAGCAACGCCGCGGTCAACGACGAAGTGGCCGGGCTGCACGAGGAACTGGACGCGCGGTCGTGCCGCATCCTGGCCGGCATCGTCCGGTACGGCTGCGAGCAGGGCGCCTTCAGCAGCGACGATCCCGACCGGACCGCAGCCCTGATCTCGGCGACGATCGACGGGCTGTCGATCCAGCTCACCCTCGGCCGCCCGGGCCTGACCGGCCAGGGCGTTGTGCAACTGTGTCTGACCACCGCACGCGCCTTGCTCTCCCCTGCTACCGCCCACTGACTTCACCGCTACGTCCGCGCGAAGGTCGCGATGTCGAAGCCGAACTCGTCCAGCAGTTCCTGCGTGACGGTTCGCCGGAGCCTGGCCAGCGCCTCCAGGTAGTCGGCAGTGACCGGCCGGCTGCGCTCCTCCGATCGCCCCGCGGCCAGGTCGCGCTCGAACGACGCCTGCGCGGCGGCCCGGGCGACGTACTCGATCTCTGCCGGGGTGAGCCGATCGCTGACCTCGACCAGTTGATCGACATCGACACCTTCGGCCGCATAGCGCTTCCAGATCGCCTGGCGCGCGCCGTCGTCCGGGGTGCCGATCGGCAGCACGTAGTCGAATCGCCCCGGGCGCAGGAACGCCGGATCAAGGTCCGCGATGGTGTTCGTGGCGCAGACCAGCAACCGGGTGTCGTGCTGCCGGAAGGCCGGGATGAGCTTGAGCAGCTCATTGGTGACCCCTGCCACCGAGGATCCGTCGCGGGCGGCAGCGATCTCCTCCACCTCGTCGATGAAGATCAGCACCCGTTCGAGATGGGTGACCTCGGCGAACGCGTCCCGCAACGCGGCCGACAACCCCTGCGGGCCACCGGCCAGCCTCGACGGCAACAGCTCCACGAACGGCCAGCCGAGCCTCGACGCGATCGCCCGGGCGAAGGTCGTCTTGCCGGTCCCCGGCGGCCCGAAGAGCACGATCGCGCGCGGCGGCTCGACGCCGTGCTGCTGGGCCAGCTCCGGTTCGGCCAGAGGGAGCAGCACCCGCTTCTCGATCAGGTCCTTCTCCTGGTCCATCCCCGCCAGCTCTTCCCACAGGCCGCGCGGCAGGAGCTGGCCACCCAATCGGTCCAGTACGACGGCTTGGTCCGCGTCGACCGAGATTGTCTTGTCGTAGTACGCGACGGCGGGTCGCCTGCTGTAGCCGGCGTTCTCGAGGCCGCGCGCCAGCAGCTCCTCCTCACGCAGTACGTAGGCGATGCTGCGCACCCGGCGCTCGACGAGTTGGGTTTCGAGGGCGAGCAGCAGCGCGCTGGCGAGTCCCTGACCACGGAGGTCGTCCGGAATGGCGATCCGGGTCACCCAGGCCCGGTCGCCGGAGACCATGGACAGGGCCGCACCGACCACCCGACCGTGGCTGACGGCAACCACCGACGGCTGCCGGCTTCGCAGTACGCCGATGCAGTCCGCCAGCGTGAAGACCGAGTGCTGGCTGTCGGCCGTCGTGTCACACAGCCGGACGACGGATTCCAGGTCGTCGTCGTGGTACTCGCGGATCAGCCAACGCTTCATCAGGTCGCCTCGAAGGCGGACATCACGTGCTTGATCCGGGTGTAGTCCTCGAACCCGTACTGCGACAGGTCCTTGCCCTGACCGGAGTGCTTGAACCCGCCGTGCGGCATCTCGGCCACCAGCGGCAGATGGGTGTTGATCCAGACGCAGCCGAAGTCGAGCCGGGCGGACACCCGCAACGCCCGTGCGTGGTCGCGCGTCCACACCGACGAAGCCAGTGCGTAGGGCAACGAGTTCGCCAGCCGGACGGCCTCGGCCTCGTCGGCCGCGCGTTGCACGCTGATCACCGGACCGAACACCTCCTCGCGGGTGATCTCGTCAGTATCGTTGACTCCAGCAACGATCGTCGGCTGGACATAGAACCCGCGAGTCCCCTGCCGACCGCCACCGGCGACCACCTCGGCATGACTGGGCAGCCGGTCGAGGAACCCGAGCACGCGCTCGAACTGCTGCCGGTTGTTGACCGGCGGCAGCGTCGCGTCCGGATCGCCCGATCCTCGCTCGTACGTCGAGCTCACGGTCTTGCACCTCGCGGCCAGCGCGGCCACCAGCTCGTCGTGAATTTCGGGCGTCGCGATCACCCTGCTGGCCGCCGTACAGTCCTGGCCTGCGTTGTAGAGGCCGGCCTCGACGATCTGTGCCGCCGCCCGGCCGACCTCGGCGTCGTCGAAGACCAGCACCGGGGCCTTGCCGCCCAGCTCCAGATGGACTCGCTTCAAGTCGTTGGCCGCAGTCGCGGCGACCGCCATGCCCGCCCGGATCGAGCCGGTGATCGACACCAGCTGCGGAATCGGGTGCCCGACGACGAGCCGACCGGTCTCACGGTCGCCACAGACGACATTCAGTACGCCGGCCGGCAGGAACTCCGCGGCAAGCTCTGCCAGCAACAAACTCGTCACCGGCGTGGTCTCACTCGGCTTGAGCACCACGGTGTTGCCGGCGGCAAGCGCCGGCGCGATCTTCCAGATGGCCATCATCAGCGGGTAGTTCCACGGCGTCACCTGGCCGACGACTCCGATCGGCTCCCGGCGGATCCACGAGGTGTGGCCGCGCAGGTACTCACCCGCCGAGCTGCCGTCGAGCACTCGGGCAGCGCCGGCGAAGAAGCGCAGCTGGTCGACGGCCGCCGGGATCTCCTCGGCAGCGACGAGATGCAACGGCTTGCCGGTGTTCCGCGATTCGGCCGCGACGAACTCGTCGGCGCGCTGCTCGATCGCCGTCGCCAGCCTCAGCAACGCATGCTGCCGCTCGGCGGGCGTGGTCTCTCGCCATGTCTCGAAGGCGACCGCTGCCGTCTGATACGCGTGGTCGACGTCCTCTTCACCGGCCACCTGGACACGCGCGAAACCGTCGCCGGTGGTCGGGTCGACCAGTTCGAGCTCACCGCCCGACGAGTCGACGTACTGGCCGCCGACGAAGCCGCGCAGGATCTGTGACGTCATCCCACCAACTCCAGATCCGCCCACGCCATCCCGTGCGCCTCGGCCACCGGGCGATGGGTCACCTTGCCCGCATAGGTGTTGAGGCCACCGGCGAGGGCGGCGTCAGCACGCAGGGCCTCTCGCCAACCGTGATCGGCGAGCGCGGCGACGTACGGGAGGGTGACGTTGGTGAGCGCGTACGTCGAGGTGTTGGCGACCGCGCCGGGCATGTTCGCGACGCAGTACAGGACCGAGTTGTGCACGGTGAACGTCGGCTCGGCGTGCGTGGTCGGGCGCGAGTCCTCGAAGCAGCCACCTTGGTCGATCGCGATGTCGACGAGCACGCTGCCCGGCTTCATTCGCGAGATCAGGTCGTTCGAGATCAGCCGGGGAGCCTTGGCCCCCGGGACCAGGACGGCACCGATCACCACATCGGCCTCCAGCGCGGCCCGCTCGATCTCCGGGAGGCTGGACACGACGGTGCGCACCCGGCCGCCGTACCGGGCGTCGGCGGCGCGGAGCCGATCGACGTCCAGATCAAGCAGCGTCACCTCGGCACCGAGGCCGACAGCGACAGCAGTTGCGCTCATCCCTGAAACACCGGCGCCGATCACCACGAACCTGGCCGGTCGAGTCCCCGGTACGCCGCCGGGCAGCACGCCACGACCGCCCATCGATCCCATCAGGTGATGCGCTCCGGCCTGAGGCGCCAAGCGGCCCGCCACCTCACTCATCGGCGCCAGCAGCGGCAATGCGCCCGACGGGAGTTGAACCGTCTCGTAGGCGATCGCCGTGACCGACCGGTCGAGCAAGGCCTCGGTACACGGCCGGGACGCCGCGAGATGCAGGTAGGTGAACAGCACCTGCCCCTCGCGCATCCGGCCGTACTCCGCCTCGATCGGCTCCTTGACCTTGAGCAGCAGGTCGCCTGCCGCCCACACGTCGTCGGCCGTGTCGAGGATCTTCGCCCCGGCCGCCAGATACTCCGTGTCGGTGATGGACGAACCGAGCCCGGCCGCCGTCTCGACGTACACCTCGTGGCCGCGTCGGGTCAGCTCGTCGACCCCGGTCGGGGTGATCGCGACGCGGTACTCGTGGTTCTTGATCTCTTTGGGCACGCCGATCTTCATGGCGTTCGTCGCCTTTCTGGAGGGTGGAACAACAGGGGATGTCAGAGCAGCGCGCCGGCCTCGGTGAGGACCGCGCGGAGGATCTGCTCGATCTCGTCGAAGTGGGCCTGGTCGCAGATCAGCGGCGGGGCCAGCTGGATCACCGGGTCGCCCCGGTCGTCGGCGCGGCAGTAGAGACCGGCGTCGAAGAGCGCCTTGGACAGGAAGCCGCGGAGCAACCGCTCAGCCTCTTCGTCGTTGAAGGTCTCCTTGGTGGACTTGTCCTTGACCAGCTCGATCCCGAAGAAATAGCCGTCGCCGCGGACATCGCCGACGATCGGCAGGTCCAGCAGGCGTTCGAGGGTGGCCCGGAAGCCGGCCGAGTTGGACCGGACGTGCTCCAGCACGTTTTCGTTGTCAAAGGCATCGAGGTTGGCCAGCGCGACCGCCGCCGAGACGGGATGGCCGCCGAAGGTGTAGCCGTGCGCGAACATCGCCGTGTCCCGCAGGAACGGCTCCATCAGCCGGTCGGAAACGATGGTGGCGCCCAGCGGGGCATAGCCCGAGGTGAGTCCCTTGGCGCAGGTGATCAGGTCGGGCTGGTAGCCGTAGCGCTCGGCCCCGAACAGCTCGCCCAGCCGGCCGAACGCGCAGATCACCTCGTCGGAGACCAGCAGTACGTCGTACTGGTCGCAGATCTCGCGGACGCGCTGGAAGTAGCCGGGCGGCGGCGGGAAGCAGCCGCCGGAGTTCTGCACCGGCTCGAGGAAGATCGCGGCGACCGTCTCGGGACCCTCGTTCTCGATCGCGACGGCGATCTGGTCGGCGGCCCAGCGGCCGAACGCTTCCAGGTCGTCGCCGTGCTCGGGCGCACGGTAGAAGTTGGTGCTCGGCACCCGGAAGGTCGACGGCACCAGCGGCTCGAACGGTGCCTTCAGCCCGGGTAGTCCGGTGATCGACAACGCGCCGTGGGTGGTGCCGTGATACGCGATCGAGCGGCTGATCACCTTGTGTTTCAAGGGTTTGCCGGTCAGCTTGAAGTACTGCTTGGCCAGCTTCCAGGCAGTCTCGACGGCCTCACCGCCACCGGTACTGAAGAAGACCCGGTTCAGGTCGCCAGGAGTCCGGGAAGCCAGCCGTTCCGACAGGTCGAGAGCGGTGGGATGGGCGTAGGACCAGACTGGGAAGAAGGCCAGCTGGGAGGCTTGCCGCGCACCGGCCTCGACCAGGTCGGTCCGGCCGTGACCGAGCTGGTTCACGAACAGGCCGGCCAGACCGTCCAAGTAGCGCTTGCCATGGGCATCGAAAATGTAGGCGCCCTCACCGCGGACGATGATCGGCACGTCAGCGGCCTGGACCGCCGACATCCGGGTGAAGTGCATCCAGAGGTTGTCGCGCGCGGCCTGCTGTCTGCGCGCATGAGCGTCCGCCGCCATGGCGGCAGGGGTGGTCCCGAGGTCGAGCATGCTGGGTCTCCTTGCTGATCAGAAGTGGTAGAGCTGCTGGAGCGGCGCCCGGTCGACGGGAGGCATCGTCAGCAGCTCGCCGCGGAAGCGGGTCTCGCCGCTGTGCGGGTCGACGACGACCGGTCCGGTGGTGCCGTGGTGGGCCATCGAATCGAGCCGGACCGTCCGGCAGCCCCGGACCGGCGCGAGGCGTCGGCGAGTAGGAATCACTGTGTTGCCTGCGGAGGCGGCCGCCGCGTTGACGAAGAGCAGGGACAACTCGGCGGCGGTCGCGCCGTGGCCGCCGTACTGGGCGCCGAGCACGAGTGGCTGCGCGCTGTCGATCGCCGCGTTCGGGTCGCCGGTCACTCCCCAGGCGGGGAAGCCGGCTTTGAGGACGAGTTCGGGCTTGGCCGCGAAGGAGGCCGGCCGCCAGAGCACGATGTCGGCGACCTTGCCGGCTTCGAGGCTGCCGACGTGTTGGTCGAGACCGTGGACGCGGGCGGGGTTGATGGTGAGTTTGGCGAGATAACGCAGTACTCGTGCGTTGTCGTCGCCGAGCGGTTCGCGGGGCGTACGTAGTACTGAGGCGAGGCCGAAGGTGCTTCGCCAGGTCTCCCCCGCTCGGCCCATGCCCTGGGCATCCGAGGAGGTGATCGGGATGACGCCAAGATCGTGCAGCAGGTTCTCGGCGCCCATCGTGGCGCCGCGGACCCGGTCCTCGGCGAGGGCAAGGTCGCCCGGAAGGTCGCTGCACAGGCCGTGGACGTGCGCGATCATCGCGCGATGCTCCGCGATCGCGTCCCGGCCGAAAGGCAGGGTCGGATTGGTCGACGAGGCAAGCACATGCGGCACCCCGGCCAGGCTCAGTACGTCGGGTGTGTGGCCGCCGCCGCAGCCTTCGACGTGGTACGCGTGGATCGCCCTGCCGTCGAGCACCGCGAGAGTGTCGGCGACGGTCAGGCCTTCGTTGAGTCCGTCGGTGTGCACGGCGATCTGGACGTCGTAGTCCTCGGCCACCGAGAGCGCGGTGTCGAGCGTGCGCAGGTGAGCGCCGGTGTCCTCGTGCACCTTGAACCCGCAGACCCCGCCTTCGAGGGCCTCGAGCAACGGATCGCGTCGGCTGGAGGAGCCGCGCCCGAGGATGCCGATGTTCAGCGGATAGTCGTCGAACGACCCGTACCCGGTCCGCAGGATCCAGGCCGATCCGACCCCGACGCCCCAGAACGGCCCGATCTCCTGGCCGATCACGGTGGTCACACCGGACGAGAGCTCGGCCTCGCAGACCCGGGGCGACAGCATGTGCACGTGGGTGTCGATCCCGCCCGGGGTCGCGATCAGGCCCTCGCCGGACACCACCGCCGTACCGCTGCCGATCACCAGGTCGATGTCGTCCATCGTGTCCGGGTTGCCGGCTTTGCCCACGCCGACGATCACCCCGTTGCGGATCCCGAGGTTGGTCGCCCGGACGCCGAGCACCGGATCGATGACGAGCACGTTGCTGACCAGCAGGTCACACGACTCCGCGGTCCGTACTGCGCGCATCCCGATGCCGTCGCGACCCGTCTTGCCGAAGCCGAGCAACACCTCGTCGCGATCGGCGCCACGGTCGTCCTGGTCCACCTTGACCACCAGACCGGTGTCGCCGAGCACCACTCGATCGCCCAGCCCCGGCCCGTAGGCACCTGCCCTGGCTCGCGCGTCGAAGGTCATCCGGTCACCGCCGCTCGGACAGCCCGTTCCGCTGCCTGCGAGGGATCCGGCTGCTCGGCGGTCTCGGGCAGATCGCTGTCCAGGAAGCCCCAGGCCCGTGCCCGGGTCACCGCCTGTTCGAGCATCCCCGGCTCATCCAACGGGCCGTCGACCAGACCGGCGAAGCCGACGACGACCCGGCTCCCACGGATCGGCGCGAGATCCACCCGAACCGGTTGCCCCGGCTCGAAGCGCACATGCGTCCCGGCCGGGATGTCGAGGTGCCGCCCGTACGCCGCCGCGCGCGGAAACCGCAGCCGCGCGTTCGTCTCGAAGAAGTGGAAGTGACTGGTCACCGAGATGACCACCGGCGCCGTGTTCAGCACCTCGACGCTGACACGGTCGTCGGACTCGGCAGGCCGCGCCGCTGCGGGCGCGACGGCGGTCATCACCGCGCCGGGCATGTCATCGCGCTCGACCACTGGGCCGAACGGCTCGCCGACCACAACCAGTCGCGATCCGTCGGTGAAGACGGCTTCGACGGCGACGCTGCGGACGACGTACTGGACCTCCTCGAGTACCTCGGCGGCGGTCAGCGTGGACCGGCCGACCTCGACCGCCTCGGTGTGCCGGCCACCCCGGCGGGCGACCTCGCAGACCTCATCCGCAATCAGCGCGGTGGCCTCGGGGACGTTGAGCAGCACGCCGGCAGCGCGGCGCCGGCGCGCCAGTTCGGCAGCGGTGAACAGCAGCAACCGGTCACGTTCGGTAGGGGTGAGACGCATCGTGGAGCCCTTGTCTGAACTCGGCCTGAAGCCTTGACTAAAAATTAAGTCAACCACAAACTAACTCACTATGACCACCTCCACAACGCCGCTGCCGGCGCCGGCCGACGCCGATCAGGGCCTGGCCGCGAGCTATCCCGCCGAGTTGTCCCACCACGGTCTGACCGCCGTCGCCGCGACCCCGCCACCCGTGGTGGACCCGCGACTGAAGGCGTTCCGGATGCCGGCCGAGTGGGACCTGCACGAACGCACAGTGATCACCTGGCCGACCCGCCGCGAGTTGTGGGCCGGCGTCTTCGACGACGCGAAACGCGAGTACGCCACAGTGGCGCGGACGATCGCCGACTTCGAACCGGTGACCGTCGTAGCCCTGCCTGGTACGCGAGCGGAGGTGCTCGACCACTGCGGCAGCGCCAACATCGACGTCCTGGAGGCGCCGGTCGACGACTCGTGGATCCGCGACAACGGCCCGCTCGTGGTCCGTGATGCCCAGGGCAACAGACTCGGCGTCGACTTCAGCTTCAACTCGTGGGGCCGCAAGTTCCTGCCGTACGACCGGGATGCGGCGCTGACGCCACTGCTGCTCGATCATCTGGGGATCGAACGGGTGCCGGTCGACCTGGTGCTCGAAGGCGGCAGTATCAGCGTCGACGGCGCCGGCAACCTGATCACCACCGCCCAGTGCCTGCTTCACAGCAACCGCAACGCGGGCCTGTCCGAGGCCGTGATCGAAGACACTCTCCGGAGTGCGCTCGGCGTCGAAACCGTGCTGCTGTTGCCGTTCGGGCACTTGGACGACCGGCACACCGATGGCCACGTCGACGGTGTCTGCACCTACGTCGCGCCCGGCCGGGTGGTGGCCCAGACCTGTGGCGACACCGGCAACGTCAACCACGAGGCGATGGCCCGGAACCTTCGCTACCTGCGCGACAACCCCGATCACCACGGCCGGACCGTCGAGGTGCTCGGTCTGGACCTGTTCTCGTCGTTCGCCGTGCGCGGCATCACGGAGTACGTCGCCTACCCGAACTTCTACGTCGCCAACGGCGTGGTCGTCGTACCGGTCAGCGGGAACGGCGCCGACGACGAGCGCGCGCTGGAGCTGATCGGTTCGCAGTTCCCGGACCGGCAGACGATCGGCGTGACCGGTCAGGTGATCGCGTACGGCGGTGGCGGTCCGCACTGCATCACGATGCAGATCCCCGCCGCGATCGCGAAGGACGGTGCCACCCCATGACCCTGCTGACCGAGCGACCCCACTCCCCCGGCAGCTCCAGCGCCGACGTCGAGCTGATCGGGCTGGCGAAGCGGTACGGCGGAACTGTGGCCGTCGACAACCTTTCGCTCACCGTGCCCGCCGGCGAATTCGTCGCGCTGCTCGGCCCGTCCGGGTGCGGCAAGTCGACGACGTTGCGGATCCTGGCCGGTCTCGAGCAGCCCGACCAGGGTCAGGTCCGACTGTCGGGGACCGACGTGACCGGCGTACCGGCTCATCGGCGGGACATCCACACGGTGTTCCAGTCCTACGCGTTGTTCCCGCATCTCAACGTCGCGGACAACATCGCCTTCCCGTTGCGGCAACGCGGCGTCCCGCGCGCCGAGATCCGCAGCCGGGTCGCCGATGCGCTCGCCCTGGTTCATCTCCCTGCCGTCGGCAACCAAGCGGTGGCCGGCTTGTCTGGTGGCCAGCAGCAACGAATCGCGCTGGCCCGGGCCATCGTCGACCGGCCAGGAGTCCTGCTCCTGGACGAGCCGCTGTCCGCCCTCGACCGCGGTCTGCGGCAGGCGATGCAGGTGGAACTACGCCTGCTGCAACAGGATCTGGGCATCACCACCGTGCTGGTGACGCACGACCAGGAGGAGGCCCTCAGCCTCGCCGATCGGATCGTGATCATGGCCGACGGAAAGGTCGAGCAGCTCGGCACCGCGGAGCAGGTCTACGACCACCCGGCCAGCCTGTTCGTGGCCAGGTTCGTCGGTGAGCAGAACGAGATCAGCGGCGACAGCGACGGGCAAGGCCGGGTCGATCACCCGGCCGTGATGGTGGCCGCCGACCGGACCATCGAGGCCGGCCCGGCGATCGCCCTGATCCGTCCCGAACACGTCCGGGTCAGCGACGACATCGCCGGCGCGGCCGGAGTCAACAGCATCGACGGGATCGTCCGCGGGGTGAGCATCGCCGGCATCTCCAGCGCAGTACTGGTGCATTGCCGGGGCCTGAACCTGCTGGCTCGGATCCCTCGTGACGGCCGCACGCTGCCCCGCGTCGGCGACCAGATCCGCTGCTCGTGGGACCCGGCCCACGTCCGGATGTTCCCCACTCCCGGAGGAGAGTCATGACCATCAAGCACCGCCACCGGTACGCCGCCCTGCTGGCGACGGCCCTCGCGCTGGGCAGCCTCGCCGCCTGTGGATCCGCGGCCGACAAGACCGCCGAGACGCCGGCCGCGGCGTACCCGAGCGTGGTGGAGAAGGGCTCCACACTGACGATCTACTCCTGGGCGGACTACGTCTCGCCGGCGAACATCGCGCAGTTCGAGAAGGAGACCGGGGTGAAGGTCAAGGTCGACGCCTACGCCTCGGCCGAGGAGTCGGTCGCGAAGCTCCGGCTGACCCAGGGCACGAGCGGCTACGACCTCGTCGTGATGGACGGCGCCTACGTCCCCCAACTGGTCCAGGGCAAGTCCTTGCTGCCCTGGGACAAGAGCCGGCTGCCCGACTTCGCCGGGCTGTCCCCCACCTTCATCGGCAAGTCCTGGGATCCCACCAACACCTATGCGATCCCGAAGTCGGGCGGCTCGACCGGCTACGTCTGGGACAGCGCGATCGTCAAAAAGCCGCCGGCCTCCTGGAACGACTTCTACGACGCGTTCGCCGATCCCGCGGTCAAGGGCCGGACCTCGGTGGTCGACGGCGCGCCCTCCTTCGTCGGCTCCTACTTCTGGGGTCACGGCATCTCCGACCAGACCACCGAGCCCGCCGACTACCAGGCCGCTCAGCAGTACTACGAAGCCAAGGTCATGCAGCACCTCAAGGAGTTCAACTCCTACCCCCGCGCCGACCTCGCGGCCGGTGACCTCGTGCTCGCGCAGGCCTTCACCGGTGATGCCCGAGGCGCCCTGATGGACGGACCGAAGACGTTACGATTCGCCCTCGGCGCCCCGAAGACCGACCTGTACGTCGACCACTGGGTGCTGCCCAAGGGCTCCCAGAACCCGGCCGCCGCGCACGCGTTCGTCGAGTTCCTCCTCAAGCCGGCCAACGCCGCCAAGGAGACCGCGGCCCACGGCTACTACACCGGCGTCCAGGCCTCCCGGTCCTACCTGCCCGATAACCTGCCCTACAAGGAGATCGTCTTCTTCGACGAGGGCATCCCCGCAGATCGCTTCGAACCTGCCGAGGTCACTCCGGCCAGGAAGCTGGCGGTCTCCACCTTCCAACGGCTCAAGGCGGCGGGCTCCCGGTGAGCGCGCAGTTGTCCGTCCAACCTCCCCCGACCACGACAACCAGGCCCACCAGGACCGAACCCCCTCGATCCCGCTACCGATCGCCGCACAAGATCCACGGCCTACTCCCCTCACTTCCCGCCTTCACCTGGCTCTGCATCTTCTTCCTGCTGCCAGGCGCCCTGGTCGCTGTGTTCAGCCTGGGCGAGTCGACGTTCTTCGGCACCAGCCCCGTCGACCTGAGCTCCCCCTCGCTGAACCGGTACGACGAAGCAGCCGGCGACACGTTCCGGATCGTCTTCCAGAACACGCTGCAACTCTCGGTCGTCGGTACGGCGATCTGCGTCCTGCTGGCCTTCCCGATGGCCTATCTGATCACCACCCGGCTGACCGGCGCCTGGAAGTACGCCGCCATCGCGGCCGTCGTCGTGCCGTACTGGATGCCCTTCCTGCTGCGCACCTACTCCTGGCGAATCCTCCTCGGTGATCACGGCCCCCTGGCCGGCCTGCTCGGCATCGACGGACTCGGAGTACTGGACACCCTGGCCGGCGCCCAACTCGGCGTCGTCTACAACTACCTGCCACTCGCCGTGCTGCCGATCGCGGTTGCTCTCGATCGTCTCGATCCAGCACTCCGGAAGGCAGGACGCGATCTGGGCGCCAGTCCTTGGCGAGTGTTCTGGCAGGTCACCCTGCCGGCCGCGCGACCGGGGGTGATCAGCGCCGCCCTGCTGGTCTTCATCCCGCTGATGGGCGACTACGTCACGCCGTCGGTGCTTGGCGGGGTCAAGACGGCAGTGGTCGGCTCGCTGGTGAACAGCTCGTTCCTGGAGAGTCAGGACTGGGCGCTCGGCTCGGCTGCCGCAGTACTGCTGATCGCTTTGGTGCTGCTCGTCTTGGGTTGTGCCGCAGTACTGCTTCGCATCGGTACGGCGATCGTCCGGGTGGTTCGCCCGCTCGATCTGACCGCCCGGTTCGTGCGAACCCCGGCGCTGACCTTCGACGCCTGGGGTCCGGCCCTGCGCGTCTTCGGGGTCGCGTTGTGCCTCTTCCTCTGGCTGCCGATCCTGACGATCGCGGCTTACTCGTTCAACGGCGGCCGGACGCTACCGATCTGGTCGGGCTTCAGCACCCACTGGTACTCCGCGATCGGCGAGAACACCGCCCTGGTCCACGCGATCGGGGTTTCGCTGCGGGTGGCCGCACTGTCGACATTGGTGGCCGTGATCGTCGGCACGCTGGCCGGCGCCGCGCTCGCCCGCGCGTCGCGGCCGTTGCGCTGGAGCCTGCTCAGCCTGCTGCTGGTCGTCTTCATCACGCCGGAGATCGTCTCCGCGATCGGTCTCCTGCTGCTGTACGTCGGCGCCGGGCCGACGCTGGCGAACGGGACCGTCCGGCTGGTGATCGCGCACTCCGTGATCGCGATCGCGATCGTCGCGTTCGTCGTTCAGGCGCGGCTGGCGAGTCTCGATCCGCGGCTGTCCGATGCCGCCGCCGACCTCGGCGCAGCGCCGCTGTCGGTCTTTCGACAGGTGACTGCGCCACTGGCCGCGCCTGCGGTGATCGCGGCCGCCGTACTGGCTTCGACGGCTTCGCTCGACGACGTCGTCGCCTCCAGCATGCTCGGCACGGTCGGAACGACCACGCTGCCGGTCTTCATCTACTCGACTCTGCGCAACGGCCTGCGCGGAGACGCCGCAGCCGCCTCCGTCGTAGTGATGCTGGGAATCGCGCTGGGCGTCGTACTGATCGGCCTGATCCTGCAGCGCAAGGGCCAGGCGAAATCCTTCACCGACGGGCTGGTGGGCCGATGACCGCGAACCGAAAACCAGGGACAACTAGGATCGGTACCGTGACCGACCGCCGCGCTCAGCTCCTGCAGGCCACCATCGCCGTGATCGCCCGCCGCGGCGTCCGCGGAATGCGAGTCCAGGAGGTGGCCGCCGACGCCGGCGTCTCCGTGACCCTGCTCTACCACTACTTCGGCAGCCGCGAGGGTCTGCTCGAGGCGGCGCTGGTCGCGGTCAGCGATCAGGCCGGGCGGTACGCCGCCCGGGCCGCCGAGGGCGCCACCTCCGCGCGGGCCGAGCTGGTCGCCCGGTTGGTGGGCGAACTGCTCGGCACCGAAGAGGTGCAGATCAACTCCGCGGCCTGGGGTGAACTGCGCTGGGCCTCGGTGTTCGACGAGCGGCTTCGGCCGGCCGTGCACAAACTCACCGCGGAGTGGGTCGACGAGATCGCCGATCTGGTCGGCCGGGTCCGCGACGAGGAGGGCAGCAACGGCACGGTTGATGCCGGCGCTGTCGCCGAGCGGCTGGTCGCCTTGGTCGAAGGCCTGTCCGGACGCTGGCTCACCGGCGCGGTGCCGCCCGAGCATCTGCAGGACCTGCTGGCCGACGCGATCAAGATCGAGCTGCCACTCCCCTGAGTGCCCCGCACGACCTGCCGGATAGGTTGCCCCAGGCAAGCTCTCCGGAGCTGCCGCACGCCCTGAAACCCCTTGTCTGCAGGCATTTCAGGCCGTCCTATCGGTGCTCTTGACATCACTTTCCGCTGGGCGCATCGTTGCGGCAAAACTTGGATGCCAACCAAGTTTTCCGATCGACTCGAGAGGACCCAGGATGACCCAATTGGAAAGTGGAGCCCCGCCGGCGGTGCGCGGACGTGGCCTGTCCCGCCGGCAGTTCGTCGCTCGCACCGGCCTCGCTGCCGCCGGACTGGCCGCGGCCGGTGGCGGTCTGCGCGCCGTCAGCACCCACGGCGCGGCGTACGCCGCGTTGCCGTACAAGGTCCCGGGCGAGGAGGCTCTGGTCCGGCGGACCTGGATGGCCTGGCCGTCCAGTACGTCGATCTGGGGCAACCTGCTCGGCGGGATCCAGAGCGACATCGTCAAGCTGGCCAACGAGATCGTGAAGTACAACCCGGTGGTGCTCTGCGCCGATGGCACCTCCAACGCCAACACCGCCCGCAGCCGGGTCAGCGCCGCGGTCAGCGTGATCGGTTCGATCCCGGTCAACGACTGCTGGATCCGCGACACCGGGCCGGTCTTCCGGCTGGACGGCGCCGGCGGGATGGACGCGTTCGGGCTGAACTTCAACGGCTGGGGCAACGAGCAGACCCATGCCAAGGACAGCCTGGTCGCGCAGAACATCGCGATGTACGACGGGGTGTCGCTGACCAAGGCCAGTGTGATCGGCGAAGGCGGTGGCGTGATCTGCGACGGCGACGGCACCCTGATGGCCAACAAGAGCTCCTGGCTCGACCCGGCCCGCAACCCGGGCAAGAGTCTGGCGCAGATCGAGGCCGAGCTGCTCGCGCAGTACGGTGCCACCAAGATGATCTGGGGCCAGGGTGTCTCCAATGAGGACATCACCGACGACCACATCGACAGCACGGTGCTGTTCGTCCGGCCCGGTGTGGTGATCGTGCAGCTGGCCAGCCCGTCGCGGCCGGCCAGCGCCTACTCCCGGGACGCGATCGCCACCAGGAACCTGCTGCTGACGGCCAAGGACGCCAAGGGCCGCAGCTTCCAGGTGATCACCATCTACGGTCCGTCGACGCTGCCGCGGATCCCCAGCTCACAGTGGTCCACGTTCTTCGACGGCTATCTGAACTGCGCGATCACCAACTCGGCCGTCATCACCGCGCAGTTCGGCGACGCCCAGGCGGACGCGGCGGCGAAGGCGGCGCTGGAGTCCGCCTTCGGCAGGCCCGTCGTACAGCTCAATCTGGATCACCTGATGGGCGACGGCGGTGGCGGCGCGCACTGCGTCACCATGAACGAACCGCTGCCAACCACCGGCGGACCGAACCCCACCCCGACTCCGACGCCTACCCCGACCGCCGGAGTGCCTGCCGTGGTGGCAGACCGTACGACGGTACGCCGCGGCGCTCAGATCAAGGCCACCGTGACGAACGGTCCGGGCAACCCTCGCGACTGGGTCGGCCTGTATCGGGCCAGCGCCGGCAACTCGGCCGGTGGTGTCGACGAGAAGTACCTGAACGGCGGCAACAACCCGCCGTCGACCGGCCTCACCTCGGCCACCATCACCTTCACCGCGCCCAGCTCCACCGGCACCTACAACTTCCGGTTCTTCGCCGACGACGGCTACACGCTGCTGGCCACCTCGGCGAACTTCACCGTCACCTGACCAGGTACCGCCCGGTCAGGCTTTCCGGAACCTGCGGAAGGAGGGCGGGGGTGGTCGCGGCGACTATCCGGCCGCCGTCGACGCCGCCGCCCGGGCCGAGGTCGATGACGTAGTCCGCGTTCGCGATCATGTCGAGGTCGTGCTCGATCACGATCACCGTGGCGCCCGCGTCGATCAGGCGGTCGAAGACCTTCAGCAGGACGCGGATGTCGGCGGGGTGCAGGCCGACGCTCGGCTCGTCGAAGATGAAGAGGGTGCCGGACTGGCGCTTCTCCAGGTCGGTGATGAGTTTGAGGCGTTGCGCCTCGCCGCCGGACAGGGACGGGGTCGCCTCGCCGAGCAGGACGTAGCCGAGACCCACCTCGTCGAGGGTGCGGAGCCGGGCCTGCATCTTGCGCAGGCCGGTGAACTTGGTGCGGGCCTGCTCGACGGTCAGCGCGAGGGCGCCGGCCATGGTGACACCGTCGAGGGTGATCGCGTCCGCGTCGGGCCCGTACCGGCTTCCTTCGCACAGCGAGCAGGGGATGTCGACGTCGGGAAGGAACTGGACGTCGAGCGAGATCTGACCAGTGCCCTCGCACAGGGCGCAGCGCAGACTGCCGGTGTTGTAGGAGAAGTCCGCCGCGGTCAGGCCTCGCGCTCCAGCTTCTTCTGTGGCCGCGAAGGCGCGCCGGAGTTCGTCGAGTACGCCGCTGTAGGTCGCGACCGTGGACCGCACGTTTCGCCCGATCGGTGCGGCGTCGACCATCACCGTGCGATCGATGCCGCCGGCATCCAAGTGCTTCACGTGCCGGGGTAGCGGCCCGTCAGCCGTGAGAGCCGCGGCGAGGCTGTCCAGGACGAGGGTGGTCTTCCCCGAGCCGGAGACTCCGGTCACGGCAGTGAGCCGTCGTACTGGAAACGAGGCCTCGAGCGGTTGGAGGGTGAAGCGCGGACCGGTCTCGATCCGGATCCGGCCGTGCTCGAAGAGCTGGTCCTCGGCGATCCGGCGCCGGACCACGGTGTCCTCCCGGCCACTGAGGAAGCCACCGATCACGGAGGTGGCAGCCGCCGAGAGGTCCTCAACGGTGCCGGTGGCAACAATCTCGCCACCGTGCGAACCGGCGCCCGGACCGATCTCGATCAGCCAGTCGGCGTGCCGGAGTACCCGGATGTCATGGTCGACCAGGACGACGGAGTTGCCGGTCTCGACCAAGCGGCGCGCGACCGTCATCAGGGCGTCGATGTTGCTCGGGTGCAGCCCGATCGACGGCTCGTCGAGGACGTACAGCAAGCCTGTCGCGCTGCTTCGAAGCGTCCGGCTGAGCTGCACGCGCTGGAGCTCGCCAGTCGAGAGCGTGCGCGAGGCACGGCCCAGGGAGAGGTAACCGAGGCCGAGACCGAGCAGGTGTTCGGCGGTGGCGGTGAACGCCTCCACGATCTGACCCGCCATCCGGCTGAGCTCGGGCGGCGCGGCCGAGGGCAACTTGCGGACGAAGCCGGTCAGCTCGTCGAGACTCCAGGTCGACGCCTCGTCCAGCGCGATGCCGTTCAGCGTCACCGATCGCGCGCGCTCGTTCAGCCGGGAGCCACCGCACGACGGGCACTGGGCGACGTGGACGAAGCGGTCGAGCCGGGTGACCGTGGTCTCGCTCTGCGCGTTGCCGAGCGCGTCCTGGATCACCCGGTTGGCGTTCCGGTACGTCGCGTTGAGCTCGAAAGCGTTGCCTTTCTTGCTCGTGACAACCACCGTCCGCTTGGTCTCCTCGCCACTGAAGACGATCTCGCGCTCAGCCGGTGTGAGGTCCCGGAACGGCACATCGGTCCGCACCTCCAGCTGGGCAACCACTTGCGGCAGCAGGCCGGCGCCGAACGACCCCCACGCCGCCACCGCGCCGTCATTGATCGACAGCGACTCGTCCGGCACCAGCGCGTGCTGATCGATCTGGCGCGTCTCGCCGGTCCCGGCGCAGGTCTCGCAAGCGCCATCTCCGTTGAACGCGAAGGACTCCGCCCCCGGTACGGCGAAGCGCACCCCGCAGGTCGGGCAGGCGAGATGCCCGGTCGAGGCGATCTCGATGGTCGGCTGGTTCCGGTGCCCGTTGGGACACAGATGCGCCCCCAACCGCGAGTACATCAACCGAAGTGCGTTGAGCAGCTCGGTCGCAGTACCGAACGTGCTGCGAACCCCCGGTACTGCGGGCCGCTGGTGCAGCGCGATCGCAGCCGGCACGCCGTCGACGGCATCGACATCCGCCCGGGCCGCCTGCGACAACCGCCGCCGCGTGTACGCCGACAGCGCCTCCAGATAGCGGCGCGAACCCTCCGCGTACAGCACGCCCAGCGCGAGCGACGACTTGCCCGATCCCGAGACGCCGGTCAACGCCACCAGTTGCCGCAGCGGCACCTCGACGTCGACGTTCTTCAGGTTGTGGACCCGAGCACCCAGTACTACCACCTGCTCGCCCCATCGCATGGCGCCATCGTAGGCACCACGAGCTGTAGACACGCGGAGCCGGGCTGTGCTGCTATTCGGTCTGCAACAATTTCCATCGTTGTAGATTTCCGCCCCCTCCAGGATCGGAGTTCCGTCGTGCGGACGAGATCACCAGGTACTTTCCGACGGGCAGTAGCCCTCGTCGTGGCCGCGGGGGCGGTGGCTGCCGGGACGGTCATGCTGCCCGCGGCCGCCAAGCCGGACCGGCAGACGGTCGTCGCGGGCAATGCCCGCTTCCAGGTCCTCTCCCCCACCCTGATCCGGACCGAGTACGCCGGCGACGGCCGGTTCGAGGACGCCGCGACCTTCAACGCGGTCGGCCGCAAGGACTTCACTCCGGTCCCGTTCACCAGCGAGGTCGCCAACGGCGTCCTCACCATCCGGACCAGCGCCACGACGCTGACCTATCGCCTGAACTCCGGCCCGTTCGACGCCGGAAACCTGACCGTCAACCTTAAGACCGGCAGCGTCCCGGTGGCCGCCACACCGTGGCACCACCTGACCTGCGCCGCCGGCGCGCTGTGCGAGGCCGAGGACCTGGCCGCGGACGGTCTCGGTACTGCGAAGGACCACGCCGGCTACACCGGTGGCGGATTCCTCGCCGGGTTCGAAGCGGCCGGCATGCAGGCCACCGCGGACGTCCTCGTGCCAGAGGCCGGCACCTACGCGCTCACCACTCGCTACGCGAACGGCACCGGCGGCGACGGCAAGCACGAAACCCGCACGCTCAGCGTGTCGATCGACGGCGGCCCGGCCCAGCGGGTGACCTTCTCCCCGACCGCCAATTGGGATGCCTGGGCTCTGGCCTCAACTCCAGTCACCCTCAGCGCCGGGCACCACGTCGTACGGATCGTCCGCACTGCGACCGATTCGGGCAGCATCAACGTCGACAACTTCGCGGTGATCAAGCCCGGCGCCGCCTACCCGCCTGCCTCCGCTCGCGCGTTCGGCGACTGCGGCTTCGCGGTCAGTTGCGAGGCAGAGTCCGGGCTCCCGAGTGGAACGGCCATCGTGGCCAGCGACCACCCGGGGTACGCCGGTCGCGGGTTCGTCGCCGAGCTCGCAGGCGGTTCGAGTCTGACTCAGCGGATCGTCCGCGTACCCGCAGACGGCACCTACCAACTCCACCTGCGCTACGCCAACGGCACCGGCGGCGACGGCAAGCACGAGACCCGGACCGCCACTGTCGCCTCGGCCGGAGTCACCCGTACTGCGTCCTTCCCGGTGACCGCCGACTGGAACGCCTGGGGCACCGCCTCGGTCCCGGTCGACCTCAAGGCCGGTACGAACACAGTCGTCCTCGGTTGCCCGGACGCCGCGAGCTGTCACATCAACATCGACACGATCGCCGCCACTCCCACCGGCGCGACTGCACCACAACCGCATCTCGCGCTCGGCGGCTACCGACGCGGGCTCGACGGCGTCAACGCAGACAACGGCGTACCGAGCACCACCGCCGGGCTGCTGCATCAAGACGGCTGGTACCTGCTCGACGACACCAGCTCGGCGCTCTACAACTCCCAGACCAAGCAGGTCACGCAGCGCTCAGCGCGCGGCGGCAACCAGTACCAGGACGGCTATCTCTTTGCCTACGGCCACCAGTACAAGACCGGCCTGGGCGATCTGAAGACACTCACCGGGCCGGCCCAACTGCTGCCGCGCTGGGCCTACGGCGTCTGGTACTCGGAGTACATCGACCGCACCGCGGTCGACTACAAGACCATCATGGCCCGCTTCCGGGCCGAGGGCGTGCCGCTCGATGTGCTTGCCATCGACACCGACTTCAAGTCACCGGACACCTGGAACGGCTGGCAGTTCGACACCGCCAAGTTCCCCGACCCGAAGGCGTTCTTCGACTGGTCGAAGTCACAGGGTCTGCACGCCAACCTGAACATCCATCCCAGCATCATGGGCAACGACCCGCAGTTCGCCCGCGCGATGGCCACCGCCAAGGGCATGCTGACCAAGTCCGGCTGCGGCGCCGACTGCTACACCTTCGACTGGGGCGACCCCGACCAGCTCAAGGCCTACCTCGACCTGCACTCCGAGATGATGGCCCAGGGCAACGACTTCTGGTGGCTCGACTGGTGCTGCGACAGCTCCCGCTCCAGCCTGCCCGGCGTCACACCTGATGCCTGGATCAACCAGCAGTACGCCGACCTGGCCGCACCCGCGACCGGTCGTGGGTTCGTCATCTCGCGGGCCTATGGATCGCTGCAGGCTGGTGGCTACGGCAATCCCCTCCCGCTCGCCACCGGCCCGTGGGCGGACAAGCGCAGCACGCTGCACTTCACCGGCGACACCGCCTCGAACTGGAACACGCTTCGACTCGAGGTCGGCTCCACCCCGGCCGAGTCGGTAGCGACCGGCATGTCCGCAATCAGCCACGACATCGGCGGCCACAACGACACCACCGGACTGCCCGGCAGCGAGGTCTACCAGTCGGGCGGGCAGGAGCGTCGTACGAACAAACTGCCGGACGACATGTACGCCCGCTGGGTCCAGCTCGGCACCTTCCAGCCGATCGACCGGCTGCACAGCAACCACAGCGACCGGCTGCCCTGGCAGTACGGAACCGACGCCGCGAAGTCCGCGACCAAGTTCCTCAACCTGCGCGAGAACCTCGTCCCCTACACCTACACGCTCGCCCAGCAAGCCACCGCGACCGGCGTACCGGTGGTGCGGCCGATGTACCTCGAGTACCCCGAGGAGCCGAACGCCTACGCCACCGCGGCCAGCCAGTACCTCTACGGCCCCGACCTCCTGATCGCCCCGGTCACCACCCCTGGGGCACAGTCGACCACCAGCGTCTGGTTCCCACCCGGCCAGTGGACCGACTACTTCACGGGCAAGGTCTACACCGGCGGCACCACCCAGCAGGTCACCACCACCCTCGGAACCATGCCGGTCTTCCAACGCTCGGGCGGCATCACCATCACCCGCACGAACAACGTCACCAACGACACCCAGAACCCGTTGACGAAGGCCACGGCCACCATCGCAACCGGTGCCTCCGGCAACTTCACGCTGTTCGAGGACGACGGCACCACTACCGACCAGACGCAGAAAGCCACCACGGAACTCGACTACCAGGAAACCCCCGGCCGACACGAACTCACGATCGAGCCGACCCAGGGCCGCTTCGCCGGCCAGGTGGCGGAACGAGAGTGGACGGTGAAACTCCTCGGCGTCACTGCGGCGCCTAGCCGTATCAGCCTCAACGGCCAGCGGCTTGATGCTGCCAGGTGGTCGTGGGACAGCACTGGCAACACGCTCACGGTGAGTGCACCGTCGCAGCGGACGAAGACACCGCTCAGGATCTCTTACTGAGGTAAGCAGGTGCTGGGCTGGTCCGGGATCACGCCGGATCAGCCCAGCGCTTGCTGAGTTGGAGTGCACATGCGGGCCTGACAGCCGAGGCGAGCGCCAGCCATGCGCTCGCGAGACGCTCAGCATCTGCAGCGCGACTGCCCTCTTTCAGTTCGCGCGACGTAGGAGCGCCTCACCAAAGGGTGGGTGGGGCGCCGAGTAGCGAGCGACGCAGGAGCGAGCAGCGAGGCAGCGTGGGGTATTACTCTTTGGCGCCAACATGGTCGACCGGCGGGGTACGGAGCAGCCGGCTGATCGGCAGGACGGTGGTGGCCATCGCCAACAGCGTGGCGCCACCAAGTACCGCGACCCAGCCGAGCGGTGGGACGAACGGAATCGGGTCACCAGTCAGCGTGGCCACGACCGCGACCAGGGTGAGAGCTGCAATCGTCCCGCCGATGGCGAGAGCGACACCCAGCAGACCAGCCTGCTCGGCATGCACCATGCGCTTGACCTGGCGACGAGTGACTCCCGCCAGCCGGAGCAGAGCCAGCTCGCGGCGCCGCGCCACCGCGGCCATCACCATCGTGTTGGCAGCAGCGAGTGCCGCATAGCCGACCATGACCCCGATCAACAGCTTGTTCAACCAGGCACTGAGAGCGAGATCGTCAGCGAGCTTGCCGTTGAGCTCCCCCGTACCCACGAAACTACTGGTCGGATAATGCGCCGCAACCTCGGCAAGCGCCCCCGCATCAAAGCCCGGAGAAGTCCGGATCAGCACTTCGTCCAGACCACCACCCACAGCCTCCCGACTGAGAACGACATCACCAAACCCGAGCCCCCGCTCATAGATCGCAACCACCCGCAGCTTCTTCGCAGTACCGTCGCCGAGCCAGATCTCCACCTGCTCACCCAACTTCCACCCCTGCGAGGATGCACGCAGCGCCGAGACCGCAACAGTGTCTCCGCGCAACTCGCTCAGGCTCCCCTGCTCGACCTTCAGATCCATCGTCGCGTCAGCCCCGACCGGATCGATCGCGCGAGCGGGCACCACCTCGGCGCCGTCCATGATCCGCACCAGCACCGAAGTACGCCGTACGCCGGTGACCGCCTCCACCCCCGGAGTCGCCCGCAACTCATCGACAGCCTTGGCAGGCAAACCGCCAGGCGCGACCAACGCGTGTTGCGCCCGCATCCCATCACGACTCTGCTCGACAGTCGCCCGCTGCAGGTTGTCCTGCAGGAACCACACCGAGCCACCGAAGCCGACCGCCAGTACCAGCGCGGTGAGCACAGTCGCCATGCCTTGCGCATTCGCCTTCAGGTTCGCGGTGGCCAGGAAACCACTGGTACCCCAGACCCGATTCAGCACCGGCGCCAGCAGCTTGGCGGCGAAGCGGTTGATCCACGGCGCGAGCAGCCCGACCGCGATGACGAACAGATAGAGCATCCCGACCGCGGCGGCGAGCGCCGACTGTCCCCCGAGGCCGATGCTGGCCACGCTCGAGGACACGCCGCCGAGCAGCGTCACCAGACCGAAGCCGAGCCGGACCTTGCCACTGCGCGCAGGCTCGACAGCAGCTTCGCCGAGCGCCTCGGTCGGCCGGATGGCGGTGATGCGCCTGGCGGCAATCAAGCTGGCCAGTACTGCGAACAGAGTCGTCACAGCAACCGCCGCCAACGCCGCAAGTGCACCGTTGACCATCGGGAACTCAGCCGGGACGAACCCCCGGCTGACCAGCTCGCCGACGGCCCAGTGAGTGGTGAGGAGACCCAACGGGACTCCAGCAATCGCGGCGGCAAGCCCCGTCAGCGCGGCCTCGGCCATCAGCATCCGGCGTACCTGACCTGGCGTCGCGCCGATCGCCCGCAGCAAAGCGAGATCACGGCGGCGGTGCCGGACGGACAGCCCGACCGTGCCGGCCACCACGCAGATGATCAGCAGGACGATGTAGCCGCCGAACGCCGCGCCGATCTGGATCAGCAGGTCCTTGGCCTGCGCGGCTATTCCGGACTGCTCGGCCTTGGCGCGGTCATCGCCTGTATAGGCCTTTGCCGCAACGGACTCCGCGAGTTGGCCGACGGTCGCTGCAACGGCGGACTGATCGGCATCGGGCGTTGTCATGACGCCGATGGCATCCACCCGGCCGGGGTGGGGTGCGAGTGCCGTGGCTTGAGCATCGGTGAAGAACAGTGCAGCGGGTTGGTCGCCGGCGGTCGCGTAGGCCGTACTCGTCCGCGGGCTCTGATCGGCAATGCCGGCGATCCGGAAGCGGTGCGCAGTACCGGCGATGGTGAGGTCTGTCGACTGGCCGACACGGAGATGCGCATCAGAGGAGACGACGATGTCGCCAGCTCGGCGCGGCTCTGACCCAGCAATCAGCCGGTACGGCGTGAGCGCGGCGCTGCTCCAGCCATGACCGACTGCCGACCCGAAGGCCTGGGACAGGATCGGGATGGAGTGGTCGGGAACGGCGGCCGCGACCCCGGGGATCTGCTGGATCTTCTCGACCAGGTCAGCCGGGACGGTGCCGCCATCGGGCAGGTTCACTGTCGTCTTGTAGGGATCGCCGCCGATTTCCTTGCCGGTGAAGGTGATGTCGCGGTCGGCGACCACGATCGCAGTACCGGCGTAGCGCTGGGGCTCGGGCCGGTAACGCAGACCCGACTCGATCAGCACACCCATCGTGGTCAGGATCATCACGCCCACGGCGAGCGCGAGCAGGGTCGCGATGACACTGCCGGGGCGGCGACGCAGCATGCCGTAGGCAAGATTCGTCATCGGTCAGCCCTCCCGGTTCAGCTGCGGGCGGCCACCGAGGGAAGCCAGCTGCTCGGCGATGCGATCGGCGCCGGGCTGCGGCAGGTCCGCGACGATCCGGCCGTCGGCGAGCACCATCACGCGATCGGCGTACGACGCAGCCACCGGGTCGTGGGTGACCATGATGACCGTCTGGCCCTGCTCGTCGACCGTCGACCGCAACAGGCCCAGTACTTCGGCAGCGGTCTGGGTGTCGAGAGCGCCGGTCGGCTCATCGCAGAAGATCACGTCGGGACGCATCGCAAGGGCCCGGGCGATCGCGACGCGCTGCTGCTGGCCGCCGGAGAGCTGAGCCGGCCGGTGGTGCAGGCGGTCGCCGAGTCCGACCCGGTCGACCACTTCGGTCAGCCATCGACTGTCGGGGCGGGCGCCGGACAGGCGCAGCGGCAAGGTGATGTTCTCCTCGACCGTCAGCGCGCTGATCAGGTTGAAGGCCTGGAAGACGAAGCCGATCTTGGTCCGGCGGAGCTTGGTCAGCTTGGTCTCCGACATGGCGGACAGCTCCGTCTCGCCGATCCAGACCCGGCCGGAGGTGGGACGGTCGAGCCCGGCCGCGGTCTGCAGCAGCGTGCTCTTGCCGGAGCCCGACTGGCCCATCACGGCGGTGAAGGTGCCACGGGCGAAGGTGGCGTCCACGCCGTCCAGAGCAGTCACCGGCTGACCGCCGGCGGCGTAGATCCGGGTGAGCTGGTCGACGCGGACGGCGGCCTGGTTGGTGGGGTCGATGAGCAGCTCGTGCTCTGGTGTCGCGCTGAGGAGGGACATACCAAAACGCTATGGCGATTCGGCCGCCCTCAACATGCAGCCTCCAGGCCAACCGAGGTAGAGCAGGCACTACCGTCGCCGGCTCCCGTCCAGGGCCAGATCGAACTGCTACCAGGCCTTCAAGACCGCCCTGTGCAGCTAGGCTCCAGTATATACCGCCTGGTTGGGCGGTGGCTTGGCTCGGGTAGTACTGGCAGCGGGGATCTAGGGACCACATGTCGCAGGTGAGTTCGAGCATCCTGGGCACGCTACGTGTTCAGGTGGACGGCGCTGTGCTGCCTGCGGCGCGGCCGGCGGTTCGCAATGTGCTCGGCGCCTTGCTGCTGCACCCGGGCGAGACGCTGAACGCCGCTCGGGTGGCTGAGCTCGGCTGGGGGCCGGGCGGTTGCTCCAGCGGCGCGTTGCAGACGACGGTGACCCGGCTCCGGGACTGGCTCAAGGAACATTGTGGGCCGGGCGCAACCGTTGACTGGGACGGCCACGGGTACCGGCTCGACCTGCCTGACGCGGAAGACCACTTCGCGCAGTACCAGCAGCTCACGCTGGCGGCGCGGCCGACCGATCCGGCGGAGGGCGCGGCCGCGCTGCACCACGCGCTCAGCCTGTGGCGCGGGCCGATCTTTGCCGACGGCCCCGAATGGATCCGCACCGATCCGCTGGTCCGCCGGTGGGAGGAGTCCCGGATCAGCCTCGCTCTCGAGTTCGCCATCGCGGCTCAGCAGGCGGGCACCCCGGACTTCGCGCTGGACCAACTGGAGCAACTGGCCGCCGAGCTCCCGTACGACGAACGAGTCCACGCGCGACTGCTGACCACCTTGCTGGCCTCCGGCCGGCGAGCCGAGGCCCTCCGCCGGTACGACGAGGTACGGCGCCGGCTGGCCGACGAGCTGGGAGTGAGCCCCAGCTCGGAGCTGGCCGAGATCCACAGCGAAATGGTCAGCGAGCCCCGGTCGGCTCGGCCGCCACTACGCGACCCACTGAAAGCCGGCGAGCTGGTGATCGGCAGCCACGAGGCCATGATCGCGCTGCCCGAGGTCCGCGCGCTGCTGGCCGAGATGAAGCTGCGGCACCCGGAGATCGCCCTCAAGGTCCGCCATCTCGATTTCGTCGAGCAGGTGACCGCCCTGCCGCAGGGCCAGGCGGACGTCATCGTCGCCTATCTCCCGGTCCCGCCCGGGGTGCCGGTCGAGCCGCTCTCCACCGGGACCCGAGTCGTTGTCGTCAGCAACGATCACGAGCTGGCCTCGCGGAAGAGTCTCACCTTGGCCGACATGGCGAACCGGATCGTGGTCAGCCTGTCTCCCAGCGTCCATCAGGAGTACCGGGACTTCTGGGCCGTCGACCCGCGACCGGACGGCAGCCCGGTCGTCTACACCGACGACGAGGTGACGAACCTCGAGGAGCTGTTCTCCGCAGTGGCCCACGGCCCGCACATCACGGTGGTACCGGCGGCCTGCCGGGAGTTGTATCCGCGCCCCGACATCACCTACATCGACGTGCTCGACATGGAGCCGATCACCGTCGCCCTGGCCTGGATGCCCGGCCCCGAAGGCCCGGCCATCAGCACCCTGGTCAAGGTGGCCCGCCGCCTGCGCAAGGCGGTCACCGCGGAGGGCTGATCGTCGGGCCCGGTTTGGCGAATCGCCACAACTGGTACCGGGGCTGCATGGACAAGCCGAGGATCGTCATCGTGGGCGCGGGATTCGCCGGATTCCACGCGGCCCGCCGACTGCACCGGCTGGTCAGGAACAAGGCCGAGATCGTGCTGGTCAACCCCACCGACTACTTCCTGTACGTGCCGCTGCTCCCGGAGGTGGCGACCGGCATCATCGAGTCCCGGCGGGTGACCATCTCGCTGGCCGAGACGCTGTCCGGCGTACGGCTGGTCCTCGGCGAGGTCGACGGTCTGGACCTCGACGACAGAACAATCCGGTACGCCGATCCGACGGGCACCCGAGGCGAGCTGGCCTACGACCAGCTGGTCATCGCGGCCGGCAGCGTCAACAAGCTGCTGCCGATCCCCGGCATCGCGGAGTACGCGCACGGCTTCCGCGGGATCCCCGAGGCTGTCTTCCTCCGTGACCACCTGACCAAGCAACTCGAACTGGCCGACGCGACCGACGACCAGGCGAGCCGCGACGCGCTGTGCACCTTCGTGGTCGTCGGCGCCGGCTACACCGGGACCGAGGTCGCCGCCCATGGCGTGCTCTTCACCGAGCTGCTGAGGAAGCGGCACCCCCGGCTGCGCGACCAGCGGCTGCGCTGGCTACTGCTCGATGTCGCCGGTCGGGTCCTGCCGGAGTTGGACGAGCGCCTCTCCAAGACGGCGGACCAGGTACTGCGTCAGCGTGGCGTCGAGGTGAAGCTCGGATTGTCGGTCGAGGAGGCCGGGCCTGACGGCGTACGGCTCACCGACCAGAGCGAGCTGGCGACCCGATCGCTGATCTGGTGTGTCGGCGTGCGTCCCGATCCGGTGGTCGACGGGCTCGGGCTGAAGACCGACAAGGGGCGGTTGGTGGTCGACGAGTATCTCCAGGTGCCGGGGCATCCCGAGGTGTTCGCCTGCGGTGACGCCGCTGCCGTGCCCGACCTGACCCGGCCGGGCGAGGTCACTCCGATGACGGCGCAGCACGCTGAACGACAGGGCAAGCAGGCCGCCGACAATGTCGCGGCCAGCTTCGGGATCGGCGAAGTACGGCCGTACCGCCATCAGGATCTGGGGTTCGTCGTCGACCTGGGCGGTACCCAGGCAGCAGCCAATCCGCTGCACATCCCGCTGGCCGGCCTGCCCGCGAAGGTCGTCACTCGCGGCTATCACTTGCTGTCGATGCCGGGCAACCGAGTCCGGACGGCCGCCGACTGGCTCTTCGATGCCGTTCTGGGCCGTCAGACCACCCAGCTCGACGTCATCCCGGCCGACCGGGTACCGCTCGAAACTGCCGCTCCGGAGCGGGTCGACGGCGGGTGAGGCTCGTTGCCGCCACCGATCCGTGCAAAGGTGGTTGGTACTGCTTCGATGCCGGGGCGATGACCTGTAAGCGATGGATGGCGACCGATGAGCGAGCTGGATCCGACCACGCTGCTGGGGCGCCTGGCCAAGTTGATCGCTGACGACGATCCCGCCAGGCCGTTGGAGGAGCGGCTGTGCCGGGCCTACCTGGCGATCCTGGGCGGCGACGGCGCCGCGATCACCTTGTCCTACAACGATCCCGACCGGGTCACGCTGTTCGCGACCGATGATCTCGCGGCCCGGCTCGAGGACCTCCAGGACGTGCTCGGCGAAGGGCCGGGGCCTACGGCGTACGGGTCGGAGACGATCACGGTGGCCGATCTGCGCGCCGAGGAGAGTCGGTGGCCGCTGTTCGCCGACGCCGCCCGCTCCATTCCTGGCGCCGCGGTGGTGTACTCGGTGCCGATCCGTCCGTGGAACCACGGAGCGGTCGGCGTCCTGACCGTTCATCAGGACGGCGGCGACCTGCCGGCCAGCGACCGGGCCCAGTTCCTGGCGAACGCGATCGGCGCGGCGCTGGCCAAGGATCCGCCGGACGAGTCGGAGCTCAGATCCGGGCCGTGGGCGACCCGCTCGGAGGTGCACCAGGCGACCGGCATGGTGGTGGCCCAGCTGCACGTCAGTCCGGAGGACGCGCTGGCCCTGCTCAGGGCCCATGCGTTCTCCCACAATCTCTCGTTGGCACAGGTCGCCCAGGAGATCACCAGCCGACGCCTGTACTTCTCCGATGACGCTGAAAGCGAGAACTCATGACTGCCGCCGGCGCCTCCCAAGCCCTGGTCGACGCCGCTGCCGCGATGGTCGGACAGCGCGATGTCGCCGGTACGTTGTCGCGGCTGCTGGACGACTGCGCGAAAGCCACCGCCGCGGACGCGATCGGGATGCTGGTGAAGGACGACCAGAGCCGGCTGGAGGTGCTGAGCGCGACGTCGCACCAGGTGACCGAGCTCGAGCTGTACCAGTTGCAGCAGGACATCGGCCCGTGTATCGACGCCAGCCGCGACGGGATCGCCTTGTCGGTCAAGGGTGCGGAGGAGATCGTCAGCCGCTGGGGCGAGGTCGGCCAGGCGATCGTGGCCGCCGGGTTCCAGGCCGTGCACGCCGTACCGCTGCGGTGGCACGGTCAGCTGATCGGCGCGATGAACGCCTTCCACGCCGACCCGGCCACCGCCGGCCAGGCCCAGCAGCTGACCCAGGCGTTCGCCGACATCGCGACCGTCGTCATCGTCCAGTCCACCGACCTGACCGCGAGCCAGCTCGATGAGCGGATCGGCATCGCGCTCGCCGGGCGCACCGTGATCGAACAGGCCAAGGGCGTGCTCGCGCACACCACCGGCGTCGATATGGCGACCGCCTATCAGCGACTCACCGAGCGTGCCGCCGCGAACGGCTCCACCCTCACCGAGACGGCCGGCGAGATCATCCGGCAGGCCCAGCGACGAACCTGAGGAACTCGCGCGGGTTCCAGCAGCTCCGTCGAACGGAATAGTCTGTTGGCATGACCGATCGAGGGATGCAGGAGCTGGCCCTGCTGTTGCTGACCGCGCTCGCGAACGAGTCCCGGCACGGCTATGCGATCGCCCAGGAGGTCAAGGCGATCACGGACGGCCGAGTCTCACCGCGTACCGGTGCCCTGTACGGCGCCCTGGACCGGCTGCTGGCCGAGGGGCTGATCGAGGTGGTCCGCGAGGAGGTAGTGCGCGGCCGGGCCCGCCGGATCTTCGCTCTCAGCTCCACCGGCCGGGAGCGGCTGGAGGCCGAGGCTGCGAGGCTGGACGCGGCCGCCCGTGAGGTCCGCCGTCGGCTGGCCGCCGGTACTTCGCCTGCGACATGACCGACCCTCTTCTCCGGCTGTACCCGCCTGGCTATCGGGCTGCGCACGGTGTGGAGATCCTCGAGGTTCATCGTGAGCTGACGATGGACCTGCCCCGGGTGGCCCGGCTGCGAGCCGACGCCGATCTGGTCGCGCATGCGCTGCGTGTTCGGTTGGGGCTCGACTCGGCGTCAGCCGCAGGGCGCTTCTTCGCCTTGGCCGCGCCGTTCGCGCTGGGCGTCGCCGCGGCGTACGGCGGGATTCATCTGATGAAGTGGTACGCCGGAGTCGCGCTCTCGCCGGGGTCGACCTGGAGCCACCTCGCGGCGATGGATGTGGCGGGGGCGCTGAACGTGGTGCTCCTGGGGATGGTTTCCGCAGGTGCGGTCGCCGCGCTGGTCCGATGGTGGGTGCCGGGCATGGTCGTGGCGGTGTTGGGGCTGCTCGGGTTCGCTGTGCAGTGGACGGTCGCGCCGGCCCTCTACGGCGACGGGCCGTTCGAGCCGATCGCGGCGGTGCTGACGATTCTCGTAGTACTCGGTTGTCCGCCGGATCGACGCGGTGACCGACGGCTGGCGGTGATGGCCGGTGCCATGGCCGCGATCGCGTGGTTCCCCGTTGCGCTGGTCCAGACCCGCAGCTTCATCTTCAGCACGGACTACGGCGCCTGGCCCTTGCTGACGCTTGCCTGCACCGGAGTCGTCCTCACCCTGCGCGCCCGTCCGCTGGGCCTGCGCGCTCTGGGCGCGATGGCGGCGGCTTCCCCACTCTTCCTGGCCCAGGCCTTCACCACTGGGTGGCTGTTCACCTAGCGCGGTGATTCGCCATAGTCCGTTCAGGTGAGTATTCTCGGCAGCGGACCATCCGACGCCGAGCAGAGAAGACCCTCGAGATGCCCTTCACCCTGGCTCACCCCGCCGCGGTACTTCCTCTGCTGCGCCATCCCTTCGTCCCGGCAGCACTGGTCGCCGGCGCGATGGCACCCGACGTCCCCTACTTCCTCAACGCCGCCGGCCTGACCGCAACCAGCGCCGACGACTGGTACGAGCCACTCCTCAACGCCACCCACACGCACGCCCTCAGCGGCCTCCCCATCGCCCTCCTGTACGCCGTATTCCTGGTGGCCGCCTACCGCCTCGTCCGGGCTCCGCTCACCGCACTGCTCCCAGCCGGCCTGAGCCTCCCGACCTCAGCGCGACCGAGGACCGCGCAGCACTTCGGCTGGCTACTCGTCTCCGCCCTGATCGGCGTCGCGACCCACGACCTCTGGGATCTCCTGACCGACGCCGACTTCGCGCCCGCCCGGCTGCTCCAGTACGCCAGCACTGCCTTCGGTCTGATCACCGTCGCGTGGTTCCTCTGGAAGCACCGCTCGCAACTCCGCAGCACCTCGTCGACTCCTCACCTCGCCACGGCTACGCGCCGACTGGTGATCGTGCTCCTGATCGCGGCCCCCGTGCTGGGCGCCGCCGCCCTGGCGCACCACGACTACACCAACTTCTCAACGGTGACCGAAGTGGACTACGCCCACCCGGTCACCGTTGACGAAGGCAACGGAGTCACCAGCACCAGCTACCCCACTACCACCGGCCCGGCGCCTTGGACCGCCATCGCCGAAGGCGTCCTCACCGGAGCGGCCAAACGAGCAGGCGCCGGACTCGCGGCCGCGCTGCTCCTCTACGCGACCGCCTGGCACCTCTTCTCGTCTCCCCGGCGCACCCTCCCCTGGTTCAGCGCCAGGGCTTGACGAGCTCGGCCACCTTGTCAGCCAACGCCATCTGCAGCAGCGGCCCGAAGGTGATCCGCTGCACGCCGGCCGCCTTCAGTTCGTCGTACGAGCCCGAGGCCGCGCCGTCGACGGGATGCGCGGTCACGTTGACCGGCCCGGACAGTTCGGTGAGGAGGGTGCGCAGCGTCTCGGCATCAGGAATCTTGACCGGGTAAACGCAACGCGCCCCCGCTGCCTCACAGGCCTTCAACCGCGTCAACGCCTCAGCCAGCGGATCATCGAAGGTCACCACGTTGCCGAGGAAGGCGTCGGTCCGGGCGTTGATCACCAGATCGACACCGGCTTGGTCGGCGGCAGCCCGCAACGCGCCGATGTAGTCAGCGTGCTCCTGTACTTCGCGCAGCCGCCCTTCGTGGTGCAGGGTGTCCTCGATATTGATGCCAACGGCACCGGCCTCCAGCACCCGCTCCACCAACTCGGCGGCCTTGGTGCCGTAACCGGACTCGACATCAGCGGTGACTGGTACGTCGACCGCCCCGGTCACCCGCCGGATGCCGTCCAGCGCGTCGTCAAGCGTCATCCCCTCGTTGTCCTTCTGCCCACGCGAGTCAGCCAACGGATGGCTGCCGATGCTCAGCGCGGGGAAGCCTGCGTCGACGACTGTCTTGGCCGACCAGGCATCCCAGACCGTCGGGAGCACCAGCGTCTCGCCGGTGTGATGCAGACGCAGGAGTTCGGTGGCTTTAGCGGTGATATCCGTCATGCTCCCGAGCATGCCACGCGGGTGGGAGAACAGGCGGGAGTGTTCGGTGGGGTAGGTGATGTGGGTTCTGTTGCAGGTCAACTCGCGTGTTGCGCAAGGCGCAGAGTGGTGCTTCGCGTTCGCGCAAGACAGGCACTCACCGCGTCTCCTGCGCGACGCGGGAGCTAGGCGACGAAGGAGCCCGCTCTCAACCCCGCGCAGCGCAGAAAGCAACACCCGGCGACGCAGGAGCCACGCTCGCGCGACGCAGGAGCGACCAAGGGTGGGTGGGAGCGCCAAGCTGTGAGCGACGCAGGAGCGAGCGGGCGCGGCAGCGCGGGATTCGCTCAACGTGTCAGGTGTCTGAGAGGCTTTGGTCGTGAACAGGTCCCGGGTCGCCGTACTGGCTCTGCTGGCGGTGGCCGCGGCGTGGGGCTCGACTTTTTTCCTCACCAAAGATCTCCTGGCGCGGATGGACGTCGCCGACTACCTGGCGCTCAGATTCGCGATCGCCGCCGTCGCGCTGATCGCCATCCACCCGCCGGCGATCTCCAAGCTGAGCCGGCTGGACAAGGGCCGTGGTGTTGCCCTCGGCATCACCTACGGCATCGCCCAGCTGGTCCAGACCGAGGGCCTCAGGCACACCTCGGCGAGCGTCTCAGGCTTCGTCACCGGCATGTACGTCGTCTTCACGCCTCTGCTGGCCGCCGTCATCCTGCGGCACAAGATCGGCCGCTGGGCCTGGGTCGCCGTCGTCCTCGCAACCATCGGCCTCGGAGTCCTCTCGCTGCGAGGCTTCACCATGGGCACCGGCGAGCTCCTCACGCTGGCCTCGGCCGGGCTCTACGCGCTCCACATCATCGGCCTCGGCGCCTGGTCCACCCCGGAGAACGCCTTCGGCCTGTCGGCCCTGCAGATGCTGGTGATCACCGCGGTCTGCGCGGTCGGCGCGATCCCCGGCGGTTTCACCCTGCCGACCGGTGCGGGAGACTGGATCTCGGTCGTCTACATGGCCCTGATCGCCGGAGCGCTCGCGTTGATGGTGCAGACCTGGTCGCAGGCGCACCTGACGCCGACCCGGGCGGCGATCGCGATGACGATGGAGCCGGTGTTCGCGTCCGCGTTCGCCGTACTGTTCGGGACGGAGAGTGTGACCGCGCGGATGCTGATCGGCGGCGCGCTGGTGATGTCCGCGATGTATCTGGTCGAGCTCGCGCCCCGGCGTAAGTTCGAGGCCGAGGTCCAGCACCTCGGTCAATGAGGAGAGTGAGATGCGGGACGACGGCGCGCTGCGGCTGCGGTGGTTCCCGTACGCCGTGATCGCGGTCCTGCTCGCCGTCCTGGCCGCCGGCACCGCGGTCAACCTCGATCGCAACCCGCAACCGCAACTGGTTGCCGAGGGCATCACCGGTCGCTCTGGCCCGGTCGAGATCGAGCCACCGGTCGACTCGGCCGACCTGGCCCGGCCGGAGCTGATCCGGGACGCGCTGGCCGATCTGGACGCGCTCACCCTGCCCGGCGGCGCGACGCTGGCCGGCTGGGACGGTCCGTGGCGGTTCGTCTGGCCGCGCGACGCGTCGTTCGTCGCGGCAGCGCGCTGCTCCGTCGGCCAGTACGCCGAGGCCGACAAGATCCTCGGCTTCCTCGACAAGATCAGGCCGTCCGCCGGCCGCTGGGGAGCCCGGTACTCCGCTCCGGATGGCAAAGAGGTCGCCGACGGCCGTGAGCCGCAACTCGACGGCTCCGGCTGGGTCCTCTGGGCGACCTGGTTCTGCGCCGAGACCAAGCGGCAGGCGGCCGGCCGCTCCGGCGCCGAGGCAGTCACGCTCTCGACCGGCGCGCCGCTGTCGCAGTACTGGGCGATGGTGAAGGAGTCCGGCGATCAGATCGTCGCCGAACTGGGCGATGACGACCTGCCGGCCGCCTCGCCCGACTACTGGGAGCGCTCGGAGTCGAAGGTCACCCTTGGCACCATCGCGCCGTTGATCACCGGGCTCAGGTCCGGCCTGCGGATCGCGGCCGCGCTGGACCGCAGTACCGAGGTCGCCAGCTGGCAGCACGCGCTCGAAAGGTTGTCCAAGGCAACCGACGACAAGTTCGGTCCCAGCTATCCACGCACACCCGCCGAGGCGGTCAGCTACCTCGAGCCCGGCGTCGAGCCGATCGGCATCGGCGGCGGCGCGGACGCGATCGTCACCGTTCTCGGCCCGCCCTTCGCCCCCGCCCGCGACGTGGCGACGAAGGCGATCGAGACCACGCGCCACGCGCTCACCCAACCCAACGGCGGCGTCACCCCCGGCGAGGAGTGGCGCACCGACGGGGTCTCGTGGACCCCGCAGACCGCCCTGTTCGCCTTGAGCGCCGCCGCCCGCGGCGACCGCAGTACTGCGGAAGAACTCCTTGCCTGGCTCAACACGCACCGGACCGCGACCGGCTCGTTGCCCGAGAAGGTCAACCGCGATCTCAAGCCCGCCGGCGAAGCGCCTCTCGCCTGGACGACGGCGCTGGTGGTCCTCACTGCCTCGGCCTTGGACCACCCACTCCCAACGCCCTAGCAGATCTCCATCACGTCAGCGGTCGGCGGTTCCGGCCGCGTAGTGCTGGCCGCCGTCGAATAGAAGAACGCGGTCGACGCGATGTCGTCCTGCAGCGGCAGATACCGACCACCCGACCGCCACCCCAGCGCCTGTACGTCGACCCGCAGCTTCTCCCGGAAGCGAATCGGGTCAGGCAGGTGGAAGCGGTACATCCCGAACCGCTGCTGACTCTGGTACTGCCCGTCCGGCCGGATCACCTGCGGCAACCCGAGGTACGGCGTACTGAACTCCGTGTACCCGCCGCGATCCTCACCGATGTCGAAGTTCCAGGCGCCACCGAAGTAGTCCTCCGTCCCCGTGCCGCAGATGGTCGGGAACTCCTCGTCATCGTCGAGGTAGAACTTGACCTCTCCCTCGCCCCACCAACCGGAACTGTTCACGCCCCAAGCCAGATAAGTCCCCACGTAATGCCCCGGCCCCTCCACACCATCGAGCAGCGTGTGGACAGTCTTCGACGGCAGCGGATTGCTGCGACGCCACTGCGTGTGCAGGTACGCCGATCCCTCCGCGATCGCGCCCAGCCAGTAGTCCACCTGGAAGTACACGATCACCGCCGAGTCGTGCGTGTTCTCCAGCGTCAACTGCGCCTGCGAGCTGAACGGCATCTCCCAGTAGCAGTTGAAGCCACCGTTCGGGTTCACCGCGACCGGCAACGAGTTGACCTGCGCGAAGCGCCCCCAGCCGGAGCAGAAGAAGTCCCCCACCGGCGCCTCGATCGCGGGTGCCTCGTCGCCGTCCCAGTGGCCGCGCAGGATCAGGCGGCGCCAGTTGTCGGTGTGGGTGGTGAGCCAGATGTGCGTGATGCAGCCCGGCCCGGCGATGTCCGCCAGCGTCACGGTCTCCCCTGCCGCGATCTCGATCGACGGCGAGACCTTCCAGCCGACCCCGAGATCACGAGCCGCGTTCGCCCCCGTCCCCTCGGTACGCCGCCCGCCCTGGCCGGGCTCGCCGGTCGGGTTCTCCGGGCTGATGGAGCGCGTCCGCACGTCGACGACCGCGCTGATTCCGGACAGATTCGGAAGAGTCATACCCCGACCCTAGGGTCCGGATTCCGCTCGGGCGAGGGTTGGAAATCGATTTCTCACACTCTGGTCACTCCCGGAGACAGCAGATCGACCCTCGGCGCAGTCTTTAGTGGTACAGGCCGGGATCGACCGGCCCGGACGAGGAGACCGCGTGACGTTCGACGAGTGGACCCGGGCCGGGCTGCCCACGTTGCTCCGGTTCGCGACCGTCCTGTGCGGCTCCGGCGACCTTGCCGGTGACGTGGTGCAGGAGGTCGCGATCAAGGCGCACCGGCACTGGGACCGGGTCGCCGCGGCCGCCAATCCCGAGGCCTATCTGCGCAAGATGGTGGTCAACGAATACCTCTCCTGGCGCCGCAAGTGGTCTCGCTTCGTCCCCCGGCCGGAGATCTTCACCGCCGAGACGGTGGCCGACCACGCCGACCAGCAGGCTGATCGCGACGAACTGATCGCCGAACTCGCCAAGCTGCCCCGGCGGCAACGCGCAGTACTCGTACTGCGGTACTTCGGCGGCCTGACCGACGCGGAGATCGCCGACCTGCTCGGCTGCTCCGGCAGCACGGTCCGCGCCCACGCGTCCCGCGCCCTGGCCACGCTCCGGATCGAACTGGTGGCCCCCAAATCCTTTCAGAACACCGGAGTAACCCATGCGCACTGAGGAAGACCTCCGCACCGCCTTCGACCACCTCGCCGACTCGGCGCCCGCGGCCGACGACATCCTCGCCGCGCTGCCGCCCGCCACCAAGCCGGTACGCCGAAGCCGCACGCCGCTCGTCCTGGGCGCGGCCCTGGCCACCGCCGCGGCCCTGATCGGCGGCTCGCTCCTGGTCGACCACCTCAAGCCCTCGGAGCAGGCTGCAGACCAGTTCACCGCCGCCGACTGGACGCCGTGGCTCACCGTTCCGGCGCCGCAGCAGATGCGGGTCAACCCCTTCGTCAGCACGCCGAACCGGCAGACCTGGGAGCTGACCAAGATCGCCGGCTCCGGGTCCGGCGGGTGCTTGGTGTCCGCACACCGCAACGGCGACTTCGACCCGGAGACCATTCCGGCCGACAGCCCGACCGTGGACGTCAACGGCGCCAAGGGCCGGATCATCACGTCCGCCAAGATCGATCCGTTGCTGCCGCCACTGAAGGGCAGCTACACGCTGCAGAGCCCGGCGCAACCGGGCCAGACGATCGCCTGGCAGCCGGCCCGCGGTTTGTGGGCACTGGTCGCCTGCCAGACGAACGGAGGGGGCACGGGTGAACCCCACTCGCTGTGGAAGTCCGATCTCCCGAAGGCCACGGAACTCGCCCGCGCCGTCTCGACCGGCGAACGCCTCGCGGCGCCGTACAAGATCGAGGTGCTGCCGGGCGGGCTCAAGCCGGAGCAGGTGAGCTACTGGAGCCCGGAAGGCGAGACCGCTGGGACCGGCCGCCGGTTCCTCACCCTCTGGTCCGACGGCAATCCCAAGACGGGCGACCCTCAGCGGGGTACCGACGTGAAGATCTGGTACGAAACGTCTCCGGCAGGCATCTCGATGAGCGGTTTCAAGCCCGATGCCACAATCAATGGCCTGAACGCCTGGTACTTGAACCTCTACAACGGTCCTTCCGACCCGGGTAACCCCACGGTCGCCCTGCCGATCACGGGCAATGGTCCCACCGAACTCATCCACCTGGAGGGCGCCGGCTTCGCCCTCACCGTCCAGAGTCTCAGCAGGACCGTCAAGCTGGCCGACCTCGTCGCCATCGCCAGGAAGATCCAGCTCGCCCCGAGCGCCACCGACCTCAGCACCTGGTACGACGCCGCGACGGCGATCCCGGCGCCGAGGTGATCAGCAGGGACGGACCTTGGCGTCCAACCCGTGCTCAAAGGCCAGACAGGCCCGCGGCCGACCCTGGTCCTTCTTGGCGCGAATGACCAGCGGATAGGCATCGGCGTTACGAACCTCAGGGGTGCGGTCCGTCTTCAAGGTGCCGACCGCACCGCCGCGCGCCTCGGTCGCCGCCTTCACGTCAGCGACACTCACCACACTGCTGGCCTGCTTCTGCGCGGCTGCCTTGGCGTCGTCGGCGACCGCCAGCGCGAACTTGATCTCCGGCGGCTGCGACCAGGTCGTCGAGGTGACCGGGAACACCAGGCCGAACATCAGCAACCCGACGAATCCGATGATCTGCCGGGCCTTCCGCCGCTTGTCGGTCCACAGCACGCCGGCGCAGCAGATCGCCACCGCCAACGTGATGCCGCGGATCACCCAGTGCCGATCCAGCCGGCTGTCCACCGCCAGCGCCGCCACGATCGCGATCACGACACACAACCCGGCAGCGACACTCGCCCGGACCGCCGGCGACACAGACTTCATGCCGCAGACCCTAGCCGACACGCCGATCCGGGCGGACCGTGAGCGACCCCGGTGGCAGATTCGATGGCGTCCTCACCGCCCTGAGGGATTGGATCCGCTGTGAATCTCGATGATCCGGGTTTCTGGAGTGTCTCCCGCCGCCGCGCCCTGCAACTGAGTGCGGGAGTGGCCGCGGCCGGCTCCCTGCCATTGACGGCAACGGCCGCTGCTCGCAGTACCGGCGGGCAGGCCGTGTTGACCGAAGGCACCAATTTCATGGTCTCGGTCTCCCCCGACGGTCGATGGCTGGCCTTCGATCTGGTGACCGCGATCTGGGTGACATCTGCGGCCGGCGGGCCGTCCCGGCGACTCACCGACGATCTGCAGGACGCCAGCCGGCCGCGCTGGTCGCCCGATGGAGCGAGCATCGTCTTCCAGTCCTATCGCGACGGCAACTACCACCTCTGGACGATTCGCCCGGACGGCTCCGGGCTGCGCCAGTTGACCACCGGCCGCTTCGACCACCGCGAACCGGCCGTCGCGCCGGACGGAAAGTCGATCGCCTTCTCCTCCGATCGCGGTGGCACCGGAAGCTACGGCATCCATCAGCTCACCGTGAGCAGCGGCACGATCGTCGCGCTGACCGACGACCTGAGCGAGGAGGCCGAGCCGGTCTACTCCCCCGACGGCAACAAGATCGCCTTCACCGTCGACGCGGCGTCGATCGTCGAGCTCGACCTGCGCACGGGACAGCGCCGTACCGCGGTGCCGGCCGTGACCGGCAGCAGCCTCTACGGACCTTCCTACTCACCCACCGGGCAGCTCGCCTACGTGCGCCTGACCGGCCCTGCCAGCGATCTCGTGATCGGCGAGCAAGCAGTGACGTCCGGCAAGGACGTCTTCGCCCTGCCGCCGTCCTGGGACTCGGCCGGCGAGCTCTTCTACACCGCCGACGGGCAGGTCCGGAAACTCGACGCCGGCACGGACACCCTCATTCCGTTCACAGCCGCCGTACCGGTGACGTCTCGCCGACCCCGGCCGAAGGCGCCCGACCTCGAGTCGACCCGGCGCCGGCCGGTCTCCGGTATCGCCTCGCCGACCGTCTCACCCGACGGTCGCCGGATCGCCTTCCGGGCCCTGAACGCGCTCTGGCTGGCCGACACCAGTGGCCGTGGGCAACCACGCAAGCTCGTTGCCGACGGCTACTTCAACTCCGACCCCGACTTCTCACCCGACGGCCGGAAGTTGCTCTACGCCAGCGATCGCGACGGGACCGCCGATCTCTGGCTGCACGACCTGAAGACCGGTGCCGACAGCAAGCTCTCCTCGTTGCCCGGGGCCCAGACCGCGCCACGCTTCTCCCCCGACGGCCGTCAGGTCGCCTACCAGGACCAGGACGGGATCGCCTGGACCCTCGAGCTCGACTCGGGTCAGGTCCGCCAACTCACCCCGACCCTGTTCCAGCCGGGTCGCGTCAGCTGGTCCGCCGACGGCCGCACGATCGTCCTGGCCGCGGTCAAACCGTTCTCGAAGCGCTTCCGCGAAGGCACCAGCCAACTCCTGTACGTCGACGTGGCAACCACCGCCCTCGAGTACGTCGAGCCGATGCCGTTCCGCTCGCTCGCGACCCGAGGCGACGACGGCCCCGTCTTCTCGCCCGACGGCAAGCACCTCGCCTTCGTCGTCGAGAGCCTCCTGTACGTCGTACCGGTCGATCGCCGAGGTCGCCTCACCGGCCAACCCCGAGCCGTGACCTCCGAGGCCACTGACTCCCCGGTCTGGCAGGACAACCGGACCCTGCTCTACCTCCACAACGGCCTGGTACGCCGTACCGACCTGCGCCGCACGCGACCCCGGACGGTCGAACTCGACCTGCACTGGCGCCGCGCCACCATCAACCAGCACGTCACCATCCACGCCGGCGCCCTCTGGGACGGTCGGGCTCCGGAGTTGCGCAACAACGTCGATGTGGTCGTCGACGGATCGAGGATCGCCGCCGTCCGGCCACACCGAAGCAAGGCCGACATCGACGCCGGCGGACTCACCGTGATGCCGGGGCTGATCGACGCCCACAACCACTGGCACCTGCGCGGCCGGGCCTGGGGTGCCCGGCAGGGCAACCTCTGGCTCGCCTACGGCATCACGAGTACGCGCTCTCCCGGCGATCCCGTCTACCAGATGCAGGAGACCCGGGAAGCGCTCTCTCACGGCACTCTCACCGGGCCGCGCTACTTCGCCACCGGGGAGGCGATCGACGGGTCGCGGGTCTACTACAACTTCATGCGACCGACCCTGTCCTTGCGGCAACTCGCACTGGAACTCGACCGGGTCGAAGGACTCGCCTATGACCTGGTGAAGACCTACGTCCGGCTGCCGATCGAGTACCAACGGCGGGTGATCGCGGCAGTCCACCGGCTCGGTCTGCAACTGTCCTCGCACTATCTCTACCCCGCTGAACACCTCGGCATGGACGGCATGGAGCACACCGGCGCGACCAATCGGCTGGGCTACTCGCACACCGTCAGCCGGCTCGGCCGCGCGTACTCCGACGTGATCACGCTGTTCACGAAGTCCGGGATGTCGGTCACCCCCACGCTCTTCAACTCGACGATGGCGCACGTGGACGACCCGTCGCTGCTCACCGACCGACGGACCACCACCTTGTACCCCGCCTGGGAGTACGCCGCGCTGCAAGCCGAGGTGGCCGCTGCTGCGGGGCCGGCCGGGGTCACCACCCGGGCGCTGCTGGCCGGCAATGTCGAGATGGTGCTGCGGATCCATCGAGGGGGCGGTCTGGTGATTGCCGGCACGGATTCACCGCTGGACAACATCGCCGTCTCGCTGCACGCGAACCTCCGCTCGATGGTCGCAGGCGGCTTCACGCCGTACGAAGCGCTGACGACGGCGACCCGAAATCCGGCGAAATGGCTCGCGCTGGGCGACAAGCTGGGGGTGGTGAAGCCTGGCGCCCAAGCCGATCTGTCCTTCGTCCGAGGCAATCCGCTGGCGGATATCACCCACGCGGCAGCGGTCCAGCAGGTGATGGTGGCCGGCCAGCTGCACACCGTCGACCAACTCCTCGCTCCCTTCACGCCGAAGCCGGCCACACCCGCACTCGTTGCTACAGGCAACGGAGCGGAACCGCTCAGCCGGGAGCAGGCGCACGCCCACGACCCGAAGTACTGGTGGCACGAGCCGGAGTGGCTGCACCGACTCTGCTGCGAGAGCTGAGGCGGCGGTATTCCGACATTTGCGCACGGCATCTTGCAGTAATCAACATTTGATTCTAGCGTGATCGCGACTTGGTGTGCCCGCCCGTTCACCGATCATGAGGATCGCTCATGCCCAAGCTCCTCCCTCTACTGCTCAGCGCCTTACTGCTTCCGCTCGCTCCAACCCCGGCCAGCGCCGCCTCGACCGCGACCTGGGTGCTGCCCGGCGTCGAAGGGGTCGGCGCGACGCTGGAGTCGACCAGCGGCAAGCTGCGGCTCAAGGTCAGCTCCCAGGCCACCGAGGTGGTCAGCGTCGCCGATCTCGGCGTGATCACCGCGGCCGGCGACCTGTCCACGGATCTCGCTCTGACAGCCGAGAGCCACCGGACGCTGCGTTCGTCGTACCGGATGACGTCCGGGAAGCAGCGGGACCGGAGCGTCTTCCAGCAGGAGAGCCGACTGACCTTCGGCAACGCGAAGGGGGCGTTCGCGCTGGTCGTGCGGGTGTCCGACGACGGCGTCGCGTACCGGTACGAGCTGCCCGGGCCGGTGACTGTCCAGCGCGAGACGGGCGGCTTCACGTTTGCCGCCGACGCGACCAACTGGCTCCAGCCCTACAGCCCGCAGCACGAGAACGAGCACGCGCGAGCGACCGCCGCCACCGCACCCAGCGGGCAGTTCGGACACCCCGCTCTCTTCCGGGCCGGGAGCAACTATGCGCTGCTCGCCGAGTCCGGGCTCGACGGCCGGTACTCCGGTGCGCGCCTGACCCACACCCAGGGCTCCAGCCGGTACGACGTCCAGCTGGCCGACCCGCAGGTCACCTCATCAGGGCCCTTGGCAACTGCTTGGCGGACGATGATCGTCGGCACCCTGGCCACCGTCACCGCGTCGACCCTGGTGGACGACCTCGCTGACCCGGCCCGCTTCACCGACACCAGCTGGATCCAGCCCGGACTGTCGTCCTGGTCCTGGCTCGCCGAGAACTCCAGCCCCGGGAACTTCGAACGCCAGAAGGACTATGTCGACGCGGCGGCGAAGAACAACCTCAAGTACGTGCTCGTGGACGAAGGCTGGAAGGCGGCCTGGCTGCCGGAGCTGACCCGGTACGCGCGGGCGAAGGGCGTCGACGTGCTCGTCTGGTTCCACTGGACGAATCTGCAGACGCAGGAGCAGCGCGACGACTGGCTGCCGAAGCTGGTCCGCTGGGGCGTCAAGGGTGTGAAGGTCGACTTCATGGAGTCCGACACCCAGGCGCGGTACCAGTGGTACGACGCGATCCTCGCCGACACCGCGCAGTACCGGCTGATGATCAACTTCCACGGCTCGACCGTGCCGCACGGACTGGCCCGGACCTGGCCGCACGTGATGACGATGGAGGGCGTCCGCGGCGAGGAGAACGGGCTGAACGCAGGCCGCAACACGATCCTGCCGTTCACCCGGAACGTGATCGGCTCGATGGACTACACCCCGACCCGGTTCGCGACCGCGGCGAACCCGAAGCCGGAGACGTCCAACGCGCACGAGCTCGCGCTGCCGGTCGTCTACGAGTCCGGCTGGACGCATGTCGTCAGCTCGCCGGAGGAGCTCGCGTCGCAGCCTGAGGGCGCGCGCTTCCTGGGTCAGCTGCCGACCAGCTGGGACGAGACTCGGCTAGTTGGCGGAGTACCGGGTGAGCAGGTGGTGATGGCGCGGCGGAGTGGGACGCGGTGGTTTGCCGGTGGGATCACGGCGGGTGAGGCGGGCGTTGTCGCCGTACCGCTGTCGTTCCTTGGCGGGAGTCAGCAGTGGTTGGTCGAGGTCGTCGCGGACGGCGGGCGGTTGCTGACCCGATCGTCGTCGGTGCGCAGGGCAACCGATCAGCTGACTGTTGCTGTTGGCAAGCATGGCGGCTTTGCCCTGCAGGCTTGCCCGTACTCCGCAGGGCTGGTCACCTGCGACCAGCCGCGCTCGGCCGTGCCGAGCACAACGGTGTTGGTGGATGCGTCGACGAGTGAGATCAGCACGGGCGGGACGGTCAAGGTGCAAGGGATCTTCGTCGCGCGGACCGGTGGCCCCGTGCGCAACCTCACGCTGGCCCCTGAGGTGCCGGCCGGGTGGACGCTCGTCGCTGGCGCGCCGATCACCAAGAACCGGTTGAACGACGGGGAGAGCGTCAGCGGGAGCTGGACGTTGCGGCTCGACGCGGGTGGCGCTCGGGGTGCGCTGGAATTGGTTGTCGCCGGCAAGTACACGGCACCGGACGGACGGTTGATCCACTCGGCCGGCGCAGCGCCGATCTTCGCCGAGCCGCTGCCGCCGCGCGGAGCGACGTACGTGAGTGATCTGCCGTGGACGGACGAGGTGAACGGCTACGGGCGACCACAGCAGCGCGACCACAGCCATGGCGGGGACCTGCCGCCGGGGACGCTGACGATCGCGGGCAAGACGTTTGCCAAGGGCATCGGAGCGCATGCGGCGAGCTCGCTGACCACCTGGCTCGGTGGTGTCTGCACGCGCTTCGTCGCGGATGTCGGCGTCGACGACGGGACTGAGTCGAGCGAAGGCTCGGTCACGTTCGTCGTGGTCGGTGACGGGCAGACGCTGGCCAACACCCCGGTCATCCGGGCCGGCGACACCGCGACCCATCTGGATCTCGACGTCACCGGCATCAAGAGCCTCACCCTGGCCACCACCGACGGAGGCAACGGCAAGAACAGCGACCACGCCGACTGGGGAACCGCCTCCCTGGCCTGTGCTCCTTAAATCACTGAAGCTTTAAGGATGCGTTGGCCGAGCACGTGGAGCGCATCCCGCAACTCCTGTGGCTCGACCACCGAGAAGGTGTGTTCGAGGGAAGCCAGGCGGTAGGCGTACCAGTCGGGCTCGTTGGTGCTGCCGATCAGCCTGGTGTGGGTCTCGTCGATCGCCTCGAGCCGGCCGAGCTTGCGGGCGAGCACGATGTCGGCGAGCGGCGCGTCGATCACCACCTCGATCTGGTAGCGCCAGCCCTGCGCGAAGTGGTCCTCGATGGCGGTGACCGGATCGATGTCCTCGACCGGCGTGAAGGTGTCGGCCAGCGTCTCGGTCGTGGTGACCCGATCGACGCGCAGCACCCGCTGCGCGTCTTTCGTGTGCGACCAGCAGAGCAGATACCACAGCCCCTGGCGCACGGTGACCGCCCAGGGGTCGACCTCCATCGTCACCGCATCGCGGTCGCCCCGGCGGTAGCCGATACGCAACCGGCGGCCCGCAGAACATGCTTGGACCAGCGCAGCGGTCGTCTCCGGATTCGGATAGGTCCCCTCGGCTGCCTGCCGTGGCGTGATGAGGCGGCGCATCGACTCGGCCGGCTCGGCGACCGGCCTGGGCAGCACCCGGATGATCTTGTTGAGCGCGCTCCCGGCCGGATCCTCGGGGTCGGACGCGCGGTGATGCCCCTCCAGCGCGGCCATCATCAACCCGAGCGCCTCGGCGGTCGAGAACATCAACGGCGGCAGCCGGAAACCTCGCCCGACCCGGTACCCGCCGTACCGGCCTGGGGTGGACTCGATCGGGATCCCCGCCTCGCGCAGAATCCCGACGTACCGGCGCGCGGCCCGGTCGGTCACGCCGAGCTTGAGCCCCAGCCGCTCCCCTGTGATCCCCGGGCAGTCCTGGATCAGTTCGAGCGCCAGCAACGCCTTGGCCGTCGGGCTCAGATCATCCATGAGCACAGTAAACCCGCCTTCCCGGAAGCAGATCGTCCGCATTGCATATTAGCGTTCCGGAGCATGACCGAGCACAACCTGCCATCCGAAGCCCCGATCGCCGGGTCCGAGGTCGACACCCTGCTGGGCTCTCTCGAGCGCCAGCGCGCGATCTTCGCCTGGAAATGCGGTGGCCTGGACTCCACCGGCCTCCGGACGACCCACCCGCCGTCGACGCTCACGCTCGGCGGTCTGGTCAAGCATCTGGCGCTGGTCGAGGACGAGTACTTCACCCGGCGACTGCTGGGCGCCGAGCTCGGAACACCGTGGAACGCGGTCGACTGGGACTCCGACCCCAACTGGGAGTGGCATTCGGCCGCCGACGACACTCCGGCGCAGCTGTACGGCCTCTGGCAGGACGCGGTCGAGCGATCGCGAGCCGCTGTCGCCGGCGTACTGACCGAGGGTGGACTGGACCAGCTGGCGCAGTTCAAGACGTCTCGCGGCGAGTCGCCCAGCCTCCGGCGGATCATCATCGACCTGATCGAGGAATACGGTCGTCATGCCGGCCACGCCGACCTGATCCGGGAGACTGTGGACGGACTGACCGGAGAGGACCCGCCGCGATGAGCATCGAACCACTCGACGACAAATTGACCTTCCGGCCGGCCAACGAGGCCAGCTGGGAGGACCTGCAGGCGGTGATGGGCAAGAGCGATGCCGGGCAGTGCCATTGCCAGCGATTCAAGACCCGCGGGTGGATGTGGTCGGTGACCACCGAGCCCGAGCGGGCGGGGCTGCTGCGGGAGCAGACCAACTGCGACAACCCGAAGGCCAAGCAGACGAGTGGGCTGGTCGGCTACCTGGACGATGAGCCGGTCGGGTGGTGCGCGGTCGAGCCGCGTACGGCGTACCCGCGACTGCTGAGCGGCCGTACGCCGGTGCCGTGGAAGGGTCGCGAGGAGGACAAGGACGACGACTCGGTCTGGGTGATCACGTGCTTCGTCACGCGCCTCGGGTACCGGAAGCGCGGGGTCAGCTACGCGATGGCCCGGGCGACGATCGACTACGCCAAGCAGCAGGGCGCTCGGGCGCTGGAGGGTTATCCGATGCTGCCGGCCGCGGGCAAGGATGTGCCGTGGGGCGAGCTACATGTCGGGCACTACAGCGTCTTCGAGGAGGCCGGCTTCAAGGAAATCAGCCACCCGACACTGCGGCGCTACGTGATGCGGATCGACTTCTAGAACGGAAGCTTGGGCTGCGGCGGAGCGTGCGTCGGGTCGACGCCGTCGAAGAGGCTGCTGACCGACTCGCCCTCGTGGATCCGCTTGATCGCCTCCGCGAACAGCCCGGAGACCGAGCTGACCTGCAGCTCGGGGAAGCCGTCCGGCCGCGGGACCGTGTCGGTGCTGATCACCTCGGTGATCGACGGGTGCGACCGCAACCGCTCGACCGCCTTGCCGGCGAACAGCCCGTGCGTGGTCGCCACCGCGGCCTGGGTGCAGCCGAGGTCCTTCAGCCGGTCGAGCAACTCGATGATCGAGCCGCCGGTGGCGATCTCGTCGTCCAGGATGATCGCCTTCTTGCCGGCCACGTCACCGACGATCGCGTCGATCACCACCCGGTCGTCGGCCAGCCGCTGCTTGCTACCCGCGGCGACCGGAAGCCCGAGCAGCCGGGCGAACTGGGTCGCGGTCTTCGCGTTGCCCAGGTCCGGGCTGACCACGACGGTGTTGGTGAGATCGGTCCCGCGGAAGTGCTCGGCCAGGACACCGATCGCGGTCAGGTGGTCGACCGGCACCGAGAAGAACCCGTGCACCTGCGGAGCGTGCAGGGCCATCGTCAGCACCCGGTCGACGCCGGCCGCGACCAGCAGGTCGGCCACCAGCCGGCCGCCGATCGAGATCCGCGAGGCGTCCTTCTTGTCCGAGCGCGCGTAGGCGTAGTGCGGCATCACCGCGGTGATCTGCGCCGCCGAGGCGCCGCGCGCGGCGTCGATCATCAGCAGCAGCTCCATCAGATGCTCCTGCGTCGGCGGCACCAGCGGCTGGACGATGTAGACGTCCCGCTGCCGGCAGTTCACCTGCAGCTGGACCTGTAGGCAGTCGTTGCTGAAGCGGTGGATCTCCACCGGCGACAGGTCCACTCCGAGATCAGCACAGATCTGCTGAGCAAGGATGGGATGGGCATTTCCGCTGAACACGACGATCTCTCGCACGGCTCTCCCCGGATGCTGTGACCAGACAGCGCAAGCCTAACCGGCCGGGTGCTCGGCCTTGGTCTTGAGGGAGTCCAGCAAACCCTGCAGAAGCGTGACGGTATCCTCGTCGGTCAGGTTGCCGCCCTCGTCGAAGCGCTCGGCCGCCTTGAAGACCATCACCTCGGGCTTGACCACCAGATCCGAGTGGGTCCAGACGAAGACCTGTCGCAGGGCCAGCTGCGCGCGGACGGTGCCGAAGTTTCCCGGTGCGGCACCCATGATCGCCACCGGCTTGTGCAGCAGCGACGAGGTCGCGGCCGGCCGGGAGGCCCAGTCGATCAGGTTCTTCAGACCGCCGGGGATCGAGTAGTTGTACTCCGGCGTCGCGATCAGCAGCCCATCGGCAGCGTTGATCTGCTCGCGAAGCTCCCGAACCTGGGCCGGCAGCGTCTCCTCGGTGTCCAGGTCGCCGTTGTAGAGCGGCAGGCCCTCGAGCCCTTCGTAGATCGAGATCTCCAGGCCGGACGGCGCGTACTTCTGCGCTGCGCGCAGCAGGGCGGTGTTGAGGGATCCGGTGCGGAGGCTGCCGGAGATACCGAGAATCTTGAGGTCAGTCACGTAATGATTAAAACATAAACTACTTCAGCAGGTGCGCGACGGTCTCCGCCGCAGTACGACAGTCCGTGGTTGAGGCGTCCAGGTGAGTGACCAGCCGGAGCTGGGTGGCGCCCACTCCCCCGACCAGCACACCCTCGGCCTTCGCCCCCGCGACCACCTCGGCGACGGTCTTGCCGGTGGCTGCCAGGTCGGCGACGACGATGTTGGTGTCGACCTGGTCCGGCTTGACCGACCCAGGCGCCGCATCGGCAAGGATCTCGGCGATCAGGCGAGCATTGGCGTGGTCATCGGCGAGACGGTCGACGTTGTTGCGGATCGCGTAGAGCCCAGCCCCAGCCAGTACTCCGGCCTGACGCCAGCCCGCGCCCAGTCGCTTGCGCCAGACTCGCGCCTCCTTCACCAGCTCCGCCGAGCCGACCAGTACCGATCCGACAGGTGCACCCAGCCCCTTCGAGAGGCAGACACTCGCCGCCGCGGCGCGCGACGCGTAGGCCGCCATTGATACCCCAGAGGCCACCGACGCGTTCCACAGCCGGGCCCCGTCGAGGTGGAGCGGAAGGCCGACCCGGTCCAGCTCGTCGGCCAGCGCGTCGTACGAGCGCTGGATCGCGCCGCCGCCGAAGTTGTGCGTGTTCTCGACCGAGACGGCGGCCGTCTGGACGAAGTACGGGCCGAGGTCGGGGGCGATCAGCGCGCGGATCTGCTCCAGGTCGATCTGGCCGCCCGGCGCGCTCCAGGTCCGGGTGGTGATCCCGCTGACCGCGGCGTGCGCGCCCAGCTCGGCGCGCGCGATGTGCGCGCTCGCCTCGCAGAGCACCTCGGTGCCGGGCGCGGCCAGGGCCCGGACGCCGAGGATGTTGGCCAGCGAACCGGTGACGGTGAACAACCCGGCCTCGTGCCCGAGCAGCTCGGCGACCGTCTCCTCCAGCTCGGTGACCGTGGGGTCCTCGCCGTACACGTCGTCCCCGAGGGGAGCGCTCGTCATCGCCGCCAGCATGCCCGCGGAGGGCCTGGTGACGGTGTCGGAACGAAGGTCGATCACGATGTCTCCCCTTCGGCCGCCGGCGATCTCACCGGCGGCGTTGCTTCCGGCCGGCCCGAAGCCGGGCGGCCTTCGTCAGGCGCGCGCGGCGCGCAGGCGCTCGGCGACCAGGAAGGCGAGCTCCAGCGACTGGTGCCGGTTCAGGCGCGGGTCGCAGGCGGTCTCGTAGCGGTTGACCAGGTCCTCCGCGACCAGTGCCTCGCCGCCGCCGAGACACTCGGTGACGTCGTCACCGGTCAGCTCGATGTGCAACCCGCCCGGCCAGGTGCCGACCTGCTCGTGCGCGTCGAAGAAGCCCTGCACCTCGTCGATCACGTCGTCGAAGTTGCGGGTCTTGTAGCCGTTCGGCGTCTCGTAGGTGTTGCCGTGCATCGGGTCGCACACCCACGCCACCGGCGAGCCGTGATCGCGGACCGCCTCCAGCAGCGGCGGCAGCCCGGCGCGGATCTTGCCCGCGCCCATCCGGGTGATGAAGGTGAGCCGGCCCTCGATGCCCTTCGGGTTCAGCTTGTCGATCAGCGCCCGGATGTACTCCGGGGTGGTGGTCGGGCCGATCTTCACGCCCAGCGGGTTGCTCAGCGTCGACAGGAACTCGACGTGCGCGCCGTCCAGCTGGCGGGTCCGCTCCCCCACCCAGAGCAGGTGGCCGGACACGTCGTACGGCAGCTCGGTGCGGGAGTCGATCCGGGTCAGGGCGTGTTCGTACTCGAGGATGAGCGCCTCGTGCGAGGCGTAGAAGTCGACCGTCTTGAACTCGTCCGCGGTCGCGCCGCAGGCCCGCATGAAGGCGAGCGCGCGCTCGATCTCACCGGCCAGCTGCTCGTAGCGCTGCCCGACCGGCGAGGACTTCACGAAGTCGGTGTTCCAGGCGTGCACCTGGTGCAGGTCGGCGTAGCCACCGGTGGTGAACGCGCGGGTCAGGTTCAGCGTGGCGGCGGCCGCGTTGTAGACGCCGCGCAGACGCTCCGGGTCCGGGATCCGGGACTTCTCGGTGAACTCCAGGCCGTTGACGGCATCACCCCGGTACGACGGCAACGTCACGCCGTCCCGGGTCTCCTCGCCGGAGCTGCGCGGCTTCGCGTACTGCCCGGCGATCCGGCCGACCTTCACCACCGGCACGCTCGCGGCGTACTGGAGCACGACGGACATCTGCAGCAGCACCCGGAGCTTGGCCCGGATGTTCTCGGCGGTCACCCCGTCGAAGGTCTCGGCGCAGTCGCCACCCTGCAGCAGGAACGCCTCACCCCGCGCCACCGCGCCGATCTTGGTGGTCAGGTCGTCGCACTCACCGGCGAACACCAGCGGCGGCAGCTTCCGCAGCTGACCGATGACCTGGTCGACCGCCGCCTGGTCCGGCCACTCCGGCTGCTGCAGGGGCTTCAGCGCCCGCAGCTCGTCCAGAGTCGGAACCCCAGGTACTTCCCCCGCACTCAAAGTCGCAAATTGCATAGCCCAACCCTATTCCAGGCGGCCCAGCCGCCGCCCGCCCGTCTCAAGTCAGCGAGCTGAGATCCGGCGGAACGTCCACCGCGTGGCTGCGCAGCACGCTCAGCGGGATGGTGTCGAGCGACCGGGCATGGGTCGAAGCCAGTACTACGGGAGCCGCCGCGCCGGCGTGGTACGCCTGCAGCCAGCGCGCGGCGACCACACACCAGCGGTCCCCCGGCGTCAGGCCGGCGAAGTTGAACTCCGGGCGTGGCGTGGTGAGGTCGTTGCCGACCCGGGCCTGATGGTTCAGGAACTCCGTCGTCATCACGGCGCAGACAGTGTGACTGCCCAGATCCTCCGGCCCGGTGCTGCAGCAGCCGTCCCGGAAGAAGCCGGTGACGGGATCGGTCCCGCACTCCTGCAGCGCCTCACCGAGGACGTTCAGCTCGCTCTCCATGCGCCCCATCCTGCGGTACCACGAGGCGCCTGCCGGTCAGGAGGCCTTGGTGTCGCCGAGCCGAGGCTTGAGGTGGTCGTCGATCTTCTCGCCGGCCTTCAGCAGGTCCTTGGCCTTCTCGGCGTACATGTCGACGTACTCCTGGCCGGACAGCTCCATCATCGCGTACATGATCTCGTCGGTGACCGAGCGCAGGACGAACCGGTCGCGCTCCATCCCCTCGTAGCGGGAGAAGTCGAGCGGCTTGCCGATCGCGACGCCGGGCCGGATCAGCCGGGGCAGCCGGCGGCCGGGCTCCTTGATCAGGAACTTCGGCCAGACCGTGCCGGGCGGGTTCAGCTTCTCGGTGTCGATCATCGCCACCGGGATCACCGGCACGCCGGCCACGATCGCCATCCGGGCCACCCCGGTCTTGCCCTTGTAGAGCCGGCCGTCGGGCGAGCGGGTGCCCTCGGGATAGATGCCGAACAGCTCGCCCTTGGCGAGGATCTCCAGCCCGGTGTTCAGCGCGGCCAGCGAGGCCCGGCCACCGGAGCGGTCGATCGGGATCTGGCCGATCGAGCGGAAGAAGGTCGCCATCAGGCGGCCCTTCAGCCCGGGCGCGGTGAAGTACTCCGACTTGGCCGGGAACACGATCTGCCGCGGCACCGCCACCGGCAGGAACACCGAGTCGGTGAACGCCAGGTGGTTGCTGACCAGCAGGGCCGGCCCGGTCGAGGGAATGTTCTCCAGCCCCTCGACCCTGGGACGGAAGAGGAGCTTCGCAATCGGTCCGACGAAAAACCGCCTGAGGAACAGGTACAGCACGCCTTCACCTCCGTCACTCGGCCGACACACTACGTTCCACTCTCCACCACAAGCAACGTGACCGCCAGGAATAGCGGGATCGCACTCTGTGTTGGGGGTTGGTTGCAGACTGGGTGCGATGTCGGTCACGACTGCCGGGCGACACTCGTCCGGGGGTGGGCGGGTGGCCCTGCGGCTGCGACCATTGCGTCTGAGGATGTCTGCGACCTGTCGAGGAGTATTCGTGCCAGTGCAAGCTCACGCGGAGGAGTTCCGCAGCCCGGGGACCGGCGCGAACGCCGCGACCGGGGTGCTGCTGAGCCACGGGTTCACCGGCTCGCCGCAGTCGATGCGCCCGTTCGGCGAGCACCTCGCTGCCGAGGGTTTCGGCGTCGCCGTACCGCGGCTGCCCGGGCACGGCACCCGCTGGCAGGAGATGAACAACACCCGCTGGCAGGACTGGTACGCAGTACTCGACAACGAGCTGGAGCGGTTGCGCAAGGAGCACGACCAGGTCTTCGTGGCCGGTCTGTCGATGGGCGGCTGCCTGGTACTGCGGCTGGCCGAGCAGCACGGCGCCGACATCTCCGGTGTGATCTTGGTCAACCCGTCCGTCCGCACCGACGACAAGCGGCTCGCGCTGCTGCCGGTGCTGCAGCGGGTGGTCCCGTCGTTCCCCGGCATCTCGAACGACATCAAGAAGCCCGGCGTCGACGAGGGCGCCTACACCCGGATGCCGCTGCGAGCGCTGCACTCGCTCTCCCAGCTGTGGACCCTGACCCGGGCCGACCTGGCCAAGGTCACCCAGCCGGTGCTGCTCTTCCGGAGTACCGTCGATCATGTCGTGGAGCCGAGCTCGGGCCGGGCGATCCTGGCCTCGATCTCGTCCCGCGACGTCACCGAAACCCTGCTCGAGGACAGCTATCACGTGGCCACTCTGGACAACGACGCACCGCGCATCTTCGCCGACACCACCACCTTCATCCACCGGGTCGCCGCCGATGCGTGACAACGGCCTGACCGCGTCGACGTACACGTCGATGGGCGGCATCGACCCGCAGCTCGCCGAGCCGGTCCTGAATGCGCTGGCCGAAGCCGGTATCGCCGCGTACGCCGGTCCGCCGGCCGACGGCTCCTCCCCCACGCAGTCAAAGGGCAAGCCCCCTGCGTCTGGGCTGAAGGTCGAAGGCGGTGGCGAGACAACGGGCTCGACTTCGTCCCCCACCCAGCCGAGCGGCGCCGAAAGCGACGCGAAGGCGGACGCGGAAGGCGCGGGTGCGCCGGGCGGCGAGCCGGTGCTGTCCAGCCGCAAGGCTGAGGCCGCCGATGGCGCAGCCGAGGCCGCGGCAGATCCGGCGGCTGATGCTTCCTCCCCCGCCAAGCCGAGCGGCGCCGAAGGCGCCGCGAAGGCGACCGCGCGGATTCCAGCTGGCTTCGAGGAGATTTTTGTTGATGCCGAGTCGGAGCTGCGGGCTCGCGGGGTGATCGCCCGGAGTACCGAGGATGCCGAGTGGGCGTCTTTGGTGGAGCAGTTCAACCTGCCGTCGGCCGAGGGGCACGACGCGACCCCGGTGCCGCGGTGGCCGGCCAGCGAGGACGTGGACGAGAACTCCTACGAGCCGCTGATCGACGTACCGGCCGGGCTGATCGTCGGCGACACCGACGAGGACCCGCCGGAGGAGCCGCCGGCGCGCAGGCACGAGGAGCACCACGACCACTATGTGCCGCCGGAGCCGCCGCGCGGGCCGAAGCTCGACTGGATCAGCCGGATCGCCTGGCTCGGGCTGATCGGCGGCCCACTGCTGCTGATGGCCGCCGCGCTGCTCGACTTCGACACCGGCCGGACCACCACGATCGCCGTCATCGGTTTCATCGGCGGGTTCCTCACCCTCGTCATCCGGATGAAGGACCGGCTGCCCCCGGAGGACACCACTGACGATGGCGCCGTCGTCTAGCAGTTAGGCTGCGGATCGTCGGACAATCCGACGTCAGTACGCCGAGGGAGGCACCCCGTGCAGGTCACCGAAACAGTCGAGATCACCGGTCATCTGATGGACACCGGGCTGCTGTCCCGGGTGCTGGACGACATCCGCGGGTACGGCGGTGAGTACACGCTGGACAAGTTCGACCTCGGCTACGACAAGGACGACCCGTCCACCGTCCGGATGACCGTCGGCGCCGAGGACGAGGAAGCCCTCCAGCGGCTGCTGATGCGGATCCAGACCAAGGGCGCCAACCTGGTCAACCCAGGTACGCCGGAGATCTCCGAGGTGGTCCAGGACGGCGTCTTCCCGGACGGCTTCTACTCGACCACCAACCTGCCCACCAGCGTCCGGCTGAACGGCCACTGGGTCTCGGTCCGCAACCCCGAGATGGACTGCGGGCTGCTGGTCGAGGGCGAGGACGTCCGGACCATCCCGATGTCCGAGGTGAAGGCCGGGATGCGGATCATCTCCAGCGCCCAGGGCGTCAAGGTCACTCCGCCGATCGTCGCGCACAACGAGGAGTCCTTCGGCTTCATGGAGTCCGAGGTCTCCAGCGAGAAGCCGCAGCGCGTCCTGGTCAAGCAGGTCGCCGACGGCATGCGCGAGGCGAAGGCGGCCGGGCTGAAGGTGCTCTGGGTCGGCGGCCCCGGCATCGTGCACACCGGCGCCGCACCGGCCATGGTCGCGATCGTCGAGGCGGGTTTCGTCGATGTGCTGTTCGCCGGCAACGCGCTCGCCACCCACGACATCGAGTCGTCGCTGTACGGCACGTCGCTCGGCGTCGACCTGGCCCGCGGCCGCGGTGTCGAGCACGGCCACGAGCACCATATCCGGGCGATCAACACGATCCGCAAGTCCGGCTCGATCGCCGCGGCGGTCGAGTCCGGCGTGCTCACCTCGGGCGTGATGCACGCGCTGGTGAAGAACGACAACACGTTCGTCCTGGTCGGCTCGGTCCGCGACGACGGCCCGCTGCCCGACGTCTACACCGACGTGCTGGCCGGCCAGCGCGCGATGCGGGCCGAACTGGAGGGCGTCGGCTACTGCCTGATGGCCGCCACCATGCTCCACTCGGTTGCCACCGGCAACATCTTGCCGGCCTCGGTGCCGCTCACCTGCGTGGACATCAACCCGGCCACCGTCACCAAGCTCGCCGACCGCGGCTCCTCGCAGGCCCGCGGCATCGTCACCGACGTGGGCCTGTTCGTCGAACACCTGGCCCGCGAGCTCTCCCCCTCGTACGCCGAGACGAAATAACGTTCCTCCGATGGCACTCAGAACGAAATCCCACTGGTTCGGCGTCGTCCTCAACTCACCGCAACCCCAGGCGCTCGGGCAGTTCTACCACCGCCTGCTCGGCTGGAAGATCTTCACCGACGAGCCCAACTGGGTCACCCTGGCCCCCTCGAAGGACGCCGGCTACAACCTCGCCTGCCAGCTCGAGGAGCCGTACCAGCGCCCGGTCTGGCCCGCCGAGGACGGCAAACCACAGATGCAACTGCATCTCGACCTCGAGGTCGACGACCTGGACGAGGCGGTGGCGCACGCGGTCACGGCCGGCGCCGAGCTGGCGGAGTACCAGCCGCAGGAGCGGGTTCGTGTGATGCTCGACCCAGATGGCCATCCGTTCTGCCTGTACGTCGGCTGAGCAGGCAAGATGTCGGTATGACGGAACTGGTGCACCTGGCTGTCGTTGACGGCGTCGCGTCGATCACCCTCGACTCGCCGCACAACAAGAACGCGCTCTCCCAGCAGCTGACCAGCGAGCTGCTCGACCACCTGGCGGCCGCGGAGGCCGACGACGCCGTCCGGGTGATCGTGATCCGGTCGGCGCTGGACGTGTTCTGCTCGGGCGCAGACCTGTCCGAGGCGACCTCGGTCGGGATGAAGGTCGGCGCGCAGCGGATGGTCGACGTGCAGCGGGCGATCGTGGCGAACGCCAAGCCCGTCGTCGCCCGGGTCACCGGGCCGGTGCGCGCCGGTGGGATCGGCATCGTGGCCGCCTCCGACATCAGCATCGCCGGCCACAGTGCGACCTTCGCCTTGACCGAAGTACGGCTGGGACTCGCGGCCGCGACGATCTCGCTGACCGTGATCCCCCGGCTGACCGATCGCGCCTCGTCCCTGACTTTCCTCACCGGTGACAGCTTCGACGGCGTCGAGGCGGCGAATCTCGGCCTGGTGACCAAGTCGGTGGCGGACGCGGAGCTCGACTGGGCGCTGGACGCAGTACTGAAGTCGCTGCTGAAGGGCGCGCCGCAGGGCCTGCGCGAGTCGAAGAAGCTGCTCAACCGCGAGCTGCTCGCCGACATCGATGCCCGTGGCAACGAATTGGCCGAGCTGTCGGCGTCGCTGTTCAGCTCCCCCGCGGCGCAGGAAGCGATGCTCGCGTTCCTGAACCGCAAGAAGAAGTAGCCGTTTAATCAGTTGCTCGCGCAGCGTCGCGGTTGGTCCACTGGGTGCCATGACGATCACCGCGACGATGCGTACGACGTTCCGCGAGCAGGGCTTCGTGGTGGTTCCTGGTGTGCTCACCGACGAGCAGCTCGCGACCGGACGGAAGCTGGTCGCGGCAGAGCTGGACAAGACCCCACCGGCGCCCGGACACGTGGGTTTCCACTTCGCCTGGCCGCGTTTCGAGGACGGGCCGCATCCGCTGCTCGACTTCTATCGGGAGACGGTCGCGCCGCTGGCGGCCGAGCTGGTGCTGCCTGAGCTCGGAGTCGACGATCCCGACTTCGCGCAGATCGCTACCACGGTTCCGCCCTGGTCGCATCGGCCGGGGGCGCCACATGTCGACGGGGTGAGTCCGCTCGGGCCGGACGGTACGCCGTACACGTTCTCGGTGCTGGCCGGCGTGTGGCTGAGCGATCAGCTGGAGGAATACCACGGCAACCTGCATGTCTGGCCTGGCACGCATCGACGGTTCGGCGAGTATCTGGCCGAGCACGGTGCCGACGCCCTGGCCGAGTTGTCGAAGGACACCAGCGGTGCGCCGTACCCGAAGATCGAGCTGGGTGAGCAGATCCAGACCTTCGGCACGGCGGGGAGCGTGCTGTTCGCGCATTACCTGCTCGGGCACAACATCGGTGGCAACACCGGGCCGGATCGGCGCGAGACGATCTACTACCGGTTGCAGGCGCACGGTCACCGGGATCGGTGGCGCGACGTGGTCACCAACCCGCTGAGCGAGTTCAGGGAAGCTTGAGCTCCACCAGCATCGGCAGGTGATCCGAGCCGGCGATCAGGTCGTCGCGGGTGATTCCCTCGATCGAATCGAGCGGGATCACCCGTCCGGCCAGTCCCGGTGACAGGTGCGCGCCGTCGATGCGTTTGACCGGGTTGTCGGAGTGGAAGGTCGGCCCGGCGTCGACGCCGAGGTCGGTCAAACCCTCTGCTGCCAGACGATCCCAGACCGGGCCGCCTGGTTCCTCGTTGAGGTCGCCGACCAGCAGGTAGGGCAGGTCGAACGACTTGCAGCCGCGCAGTACCTGCTCCAGCTCGCGCTGCCGGCCGAGAATGTGCAGCCCGAGATGGCAGACCACCAAGGCCAGCGGGACGCCGGCGAGCGAAGTACGGCCGCCGACCGAGCCGCCGGGCAGCTGGGTCGCGATGAACCGGAAGCGACGGCGGACGAACGGCCGCCAAACCCTCCAGTGCAAGGGATCCGCGACCTCGATGCCCTCGGCAACCAAAATCGCGTTGCGCGCGGACGCGGCGATGTAGCGCAGCCCGAAGGTCGCTGCCATCGCCCGGCGCTTGCGGCGGGTGCCCCACCAGGTCGGCGCTTCCTGGACCAGCATGATGTCGGGCGCGCAGGCGCGTACCACCCGGGCCAGCGCTTCGCGATCGTCGCCCCAGCGGTGCACGTTGTACGACAGCACCCGCAGCGACGGGCTTTCGGTCATGCCTCGGTGTCGCCGTTCAGCTCGGCGGGGGCCGGCTCTTTGACCGGTTCCTTGAGGGGCTGCTCATCCGTCCGCATCCCCGTACGCCGTCCGACCGACTTGCGCGCCGCCCGCTCGAGCCGGGTCGACCGGCCACTACGCGCAGCCGCCGTCTTGGCCGTCACAGCGGTCGTCTTGACCCGCACCCGGCGCAGCCAGGTCGCCTCTTCGCGAGCCAGGTCAGCCGCGCCGACCATGCCCGCCTCAGGACCCAGTACTGCGCGCACGATTCGCGCCTCGGGCCGGAAGCCACGGCCCGTCAGGGTCCGCTTGAACGCCTCGCGGGCCGGAGCGAGCAGCAACTCCCCCGCGTCGGACACGCCACCACCGATGACGAACGTCCCGGGGTCGAGCGCCGCGGCCAGGTTGGCCAGGCCGATGCCGAGCCAGCGGCCGACGTCTTCCAGCAGCTCGATCGCGACCGGGTCGCCGTCCTTGGCGAGCATGGTGACCATCGGTCCGTTGATCTTGCGCGGATCGCCGTCGGCCGCCTTCAGCAGGTTGTACGCGACCGGCGAACCGGACAGCGCCAGCTCACGTGCTTCGCGGGTCAGCGCGTTGCCCGAGGCGTACTGCTCCCAGCAGCCGCGGTTACCGCACTCGCAGCGATGCCCGCCTGGCACGACCTGCATGTGCCCGAACTCGCCCGCGATGCCGAACTTGCCGCGCTGCAAGGCGCCGTCGTTCAGGATGGCGCCGCCGATCCCGGTGCCGAGGGTGACGCAGACCAAGTGGCTCTCACCCTGACCACCGCCGAACCGCCACTCCGACCAGGCGGCCGCGTTGGCGTCGTTCTCGACCACCACGGGGAGCCCGAGGCGGCGCTCCACCGCGTCGCGCAGCGGCTCGTGCCGCCAGGCGAGGTGCGGCGCGAACAGCACGGACGAGCGGGTGCCGTCGACGAACCCGGCCGCACCGATCCCGACCGCGATCACGTCGTGGCGCGACTCGAGGTCGTGCACGATCTCGGCGATCGCGTCCTCGGTCTCGCGCGGATCCTTGGTGGGCGTGTCCCGGCGCAACCGGTCCAGGATGTTGCCCTCCGGGTCGACCACACCGGCCGCCACCTTGGTGCCACCGATGTCGATCCCGATCGTCAACGCCTGCGTCAGAGCCATCTGCCGACCCTCCTGGTGAATCCCCCGGACTCGCCTGAAAGCCTACTCAACGGTGCTTCTCCGGTGCGGGAGCCGGCTTGCGCGCTAGATCTGCGGCACCGATGAGGCCGGCGTCGTTGCCCAGCTCGGCAAGGCCGAAGGCCGGGTGCGGGCGGTTGGCCTTGGCAGGCAGGTTCTTCTCGAAGGCGACCTGCGCCGACTTCAGCAGCAGCTCCTTGGCCGCGCTCACGCCGCCGCCGATCACGATCGTCTTCGGGTCGAACAGCGTCGCGATGCTCGCCAGCCCCTCGCCCAGCCAGCGACCGAGATCGTCCAGCAGCTCAACGGCGCACGGATCGCCCGTCGCCGCGGCCTGGGTGATCATCGGGCCATCCAGCTTGGCCGGGTCGGTGATCCCACAGACGCTCAGCATCTGCGCCGCCGCCAGCGAACCGGACTCGGCCTGCGCCCGCCCCTCGCGGACCAGCGCCCGCCCCGACGCGTACTGCTCCCAGCACCCGCGAGCTCCACAGCCACACCGGTGCCCACCAGGCACCACCCGCATGTGCCCGAGCTCAGCAGCTACACCGTGCGCGCCGCGCAGCAGCTCGCCATCGATCACCACGCCGCCACCGATGCCGGTGCCGACGGTCACGCAGACCATGTGCTCGACGTCCTTCGCGGCGCCGAAGGCGAATTCGCCCCAGGCTGCAGCGTTGGCGTCGTTCTCGACCACGACAGGCACCTTGAGCGCCTCGCCCACCCGCGCGCCCAGCGGCTCGTCCCGCCAGGCGAGGTTCGGTGCGAACAACACGGTCGAGCGGTCCGACGAGACGAAGCCGGCCGCGCCGATCCCGACCGCCTCGACCTCGTGATCCTTGATCAGCTCAGCGGCCGCGTCGATGATCGCCTGCGCGGTCGCGTCCACCGAGTCGGCCGGGGTGTCGCGATGGGTGCGGGCGCCGATCGTGCCGTTCTCGTCGACGATGCCCGCGGCGATCTTGGTCCCGCCGACATCGATGCCGATGCTCAATCCCATGGTTCGGGGTCCTCACTCACGTCGATCCGGTCCACCCGGGACCGGGCGGGCCGCTCGGGTTCCTGCGTCTTGGCGGTCCGCGACTCTGCGTCCTCCCGGGCCTGGCGCGCGGCCTCCGCCGCGGCTTCCAGCAACGACCGCACCGACCCCAGTACTCCGGCGGCCGCGGTCGACAACTGCTCGATCGTCTCCGGGCTGGTGGTGCGCACCTTCGCGATCAGCTGGCAGACCGGACACCATTGGCACTCCGGCCCGCCACTGCGCGCAGTACCGTGATCGTGCTCTTCCGGTGAGGAGTCCTCAACTTTTTCTTCAGCTGGGGGCGGTTCGTGGTCGTGCCGAGCGGACTGCTGCAGGACGGCGAACAGCTTGGCCGCCTCTTCCGCGACTGAGCCCACGGGCTCCTTGCTCATCGAGTGCCCTCCGAGATCGCAGTCGGCTCGTTGTCGAACTGCTGGCTCATCTGCTCGCGGATCTCCTGCGCCAGCCCCTCGACCGAGTCGAGCGAACTCGCGACCGGCAGGTCGACCGGCTTCGGCAACGGCTCACGCGGGGCGAAACGGATCTGCAGCCGTCCGTCGTCCAGCCTCGCCCCAGCGACCACACCGCGAGCCAGCGCGGCAGGCAGCGGCAGCACGCGACGGTACGACCCGACGGTGATGATCAGCTCGTCACCATGCCGGGCAAGCTCGAGATCACTCGCCGATGCGAGCGGCAGCGGCATCGTCAGCGTGTACGTGCGACCGTCGGTGTCGATGTGCCGATCAACCCACAGCGACGTCTCGTCGGTGGCCCGGGTGAACGGGTCGTCTTTGCCGTACATCTCGACAGCGAAGGCAGCGAGCTCCTCCACGCCGACCGGTTCACAGGCACGGTACGGCGACTCCCAGATCGGCAGCGGGCGGAAAGAGTCGGCGACGTCGTCGAGGATCCCCCGCTGCGCCGCAACCCATTGGCGGCGCCAGTTGTCGGCACCTGCGGCCGGGAAAACGCGGTTGGCGATGACACCGTCGACGCGGTACCCGAACAGGGACAGCGTCGTCAGCGAGCGCCGGGCCTCAGCGACAACGACGGCTTCGGGCGTCAGCACGAGCCGCACCGACGCATCCGGCCCGGTCAGCAGCGTGCGGATGTCGGCCAGGTCGCTCTGCAACCGGCGCAGCGCGTCGAAGACGGTGTCGTCGGGCATCGGCAGCCCCGACGCCTTGCTGAGCAGCGGCCGGAAGGTCCGCACGACCTTGCGCTCGGCGTTGAAGATGCGATCCATGTACCAGCTGAGCGCCTCCGGCAGCGCGAGCAGCCGCAGCGTCTCGGCGGTCGGCGCGCAGTCGACGACGATCACGTCCCAGCGGCCGGACCGGACGTGGTCGCGCACCTCGAGCAGCGCGAGCACCTCCTCGGCGCCCGGCAGCACGGTCAGTTCCTCGGCCTCGATCGGGTCGACGCCGATCACGTTCAGCACCGACCGCAGATACGCCTGGATATCACTCCAGGACCGCTCGAACCGGCGCTGCGCGTCGATCTGCTGGACGAACAGCAGGTCGTCGACCTCGGTCGGCTCACCACCGACCTCGGAGTCGAACGCGTCCGCCAGCGAATGCGCCGCGTCGGTGGACAGCACCAACGTGCGCAGCCCCCGCAAGGCGGCAAGCGTCGCAGTACCGGCGGCCGACGTGGTCTTCCCTACGCCGCCCTTGCCTGTGTAAAGCAGTACCCGAGTCACTGGAATCAGGACTCGACGCGCTTCTTGAGCCCCTTCAGGGCCGTGTCGATGATGACCTTTTCGGCCTTGCGCTTGAGCAGGCCGATCATCGGGATCGCGACGTCGACCGCGAGCCGGTAGGTCACCTCGGTGCCCTGGTCGCCCAGGTCACGCAGTACGTACGAGCCGTCCATGCCCTTGACCATCTTGGCCTGGACCAGCGTCCAGGTGACCTCGTTGCGGGCCCAGACGTAGTCGAGCGTGTACTCGTCGGAGATCGCGCCGGCGTCCACCTTGAACCGGACCTGTTTCGGCCGGCCGGCCTCGTCGGTGGACAGCACCTGGGTCTCGCGCATCGAGTCGGCCCATTCCGGATACGCTTCGAAGTCCGCGATCACCGCCATGATCGCCTTCGGGGTCGCATGCACGACGATGGTCGAGGTGGTCTGCTCTGCCATCGATTCACCTCTTCGCTGCCGGGACGGGTTCTCCACGCGAGAGACTATCGCGGGTTCGGAGCCTGGCCTGCCCTCGCCCGCGGCGCGGCCCTGTTCGAGTTCGTCCTTCAACCGCCAGATGTGTTCACGGTACTGCGCGACGTACCGCTCCCGCAGCCTGCGCAACCGGCGCGGACCGGCCGCGCGGGTGGGGTCGGCCCGCAGGTACCAGTGCACGACGACGCCGTCGCGAACTTGTTCGAGCCACCACTCTGCGGTACCGATGGCCGCGCCGGTGACGGCCCAACGGACGCCTTCGAGGCCGCGGCGCTCGGACGGGGTCAGGGTCAGGTCGGGCCACCATTCGCGCCAGAGGGTGTCCGCGCCGAGCCGCTGGGCGACGTAGGCTGGATCAGCAACGACCAAGTCGTCGCAACTGATGTCGAGCGCCGGCATGCCTGAGTCCTAGGTGTCCTGTGTCCTGTGGGTCACATTAATCTGGCTACTTACGGGTAGCTGACTGTAGCGTGCGCCGGAGTCGACCCTGTCTTGACCGAGGAGACGCCGATGCGTGAGTACACCACCCCTGCTGTGATCGAGCCGCCGACCAGCGGCAGCCTGAGCGATCCCGTCTGGGCGAACGCCGCCTCCCATCCTGACACCGCCGTGTTCAGCCGGCGGGTCGAGGGCGGCTGGCTGGAGGTCAGCGCGGCCGAGTTCGCCCGGCAGGTCAGCGGGGTGGCGAAGGGCCTGATCGCGGCCGGGGTGAAGCACGGCGAGCGGGTCGCGCTGCTGAGCGCGACGCGGTACGAGTGGACGCTGATCGACTACGCGATCTGGAGCATCGGCGCGGCCACCGTGCCGATCTACGAGACCTCGTCGGCCTCGCAGATCCAGTGGATCCTGACCGACTCCGAGGCGGTGGTGGCGGTGGTCGAGAACGCCGCGCACGGCGCTGTGGTCGAGTCGGCCCGGGCCGAGGCGCCGACCCTGCAGGAGGTCTGGCAGATCGAGGCGGGCGCCGTCGACCAGCTCACGGTGCTCGGTCAGGACGTCTCCGACGCCGAGCTGGACAAGCGGCGTACGGCGGTCGTGCCCGGTGACCTCGCGACCTTGATCTACACCTCGGGCACCACCGGCCGGCCGAAGGGCTGCAAGATCAGCCACGCCAGCTTCCTGGACGAGCTCGGTACCGCGACCAAGATCCTGCCGGACCTGTTCCGGCTGGAGGGCGCGTCGACGCTGCTGTTCCTGCCGCTGGCGCACGTGTTCGCGCGGATCATCCAGGTCGGCTGCGTGATGATGCGGGTCAAGGTCGGGCACACCGCGGACGTGAAGAACCTGGTGGCCGACCTCGGCGAGTTCAAGCCGACCTTCATCCTGAGCGTGCCGCGGGTGTTCGAGAAGGTGTTCAACACCGCCAGCCAGACCGCGCACGCGGCCGGCAAGGGCAAGATCTTCGACGCCGCCACGGCGACGGCGATCGCCTACTCGGAGTCGCTCGACAAGGGCGGACCGGGGCTCGGACTGAAGGCCAAGCACGCGCTGTTCGACAAGCTCGTCTACGGCAAGCTGCGCAACGTGCTCGGCGGCCAGGTCGACTACGCGGTCTCCGGTGGCGCGCCGCTGGGCGACCGGCTCGGTCACTTCTTCCGCGGTATCGGCGTACCGGTCCTGGAGGGCTACGGCCTGACCGAGACCACCGCCGCCGTCGCGGTGAACCTGCCCGACGACATCCGCGTCGGCACCGTCGGCAGGCCGCTGCCGGGGGTCACCGTCGGGGTCGCCGAGGATGGCGAGCTCTGCTTCAAGGGTGGCCAGGTCATGCTCGGCTACTGGAAGAACGACGAGGCGACCGCCGCCGCGATCGACCCGGACGGCTGGTTCCACACCGGCGACCTGGGCGAGTTCGACGCCGACGGGTTCATCAAGATCACCGGCCGCAAGAAGGAGATCCTGGTGACGGCCGGTGGCAAGAACGTTGCCCCCGCAGTACTGGAGGACCGGATCCGGCTGCACCCGCTGGTCAGCCAGTGCATGGTCGTCGGCGACGGCAAGCCGTTCATCGCCGCGCTCGTGACGATCGACCCGGAGACCATCGGTGCCTGGGCCACCAAGCACGGCAAGCCAAACGAGATGTCGTCGCTGGCCACCGACAAGGACCTGATCGCCGAGATCCAGACCGCGATCGACGAGGCCAACACCGCGGTCTCGAAGGCCGAGGGGATCAAGAAGTTCTCGATCCTGGAGGACGACTGGACCCAGGAGAAGGGCGAGCTCTCCCTGAAGCTCTCGCTGCGCCGCCACATCGTGATGAAGAAACACGAGGCCGACGTCGAGGCGCTCTACCGCAAGTAACTGAACCGCACCTCGGCGGCGCGCTCGACCTGCTCCAGCTCGTCGCCGAGGGCCCACTCGGCAACACGGGAAACGACCTCGGCAGAGACTGCCGGGGTCGTTGCTGTTGCGGGGATGCCGGTGGTGGTGTGGGCGTCGTGCGGGAGGACTACGCGGAGGCCGCGGGCGAGCGCAGTACGGGCGGTGGCGCTGACGCACATCTCGGACATCAGGCCGCAGAGGGCGACCGATTTCACGTCGTGGGCGGCGAGGAGGTCGGACAGCGGGGTGTCGGCGAAGGAGTCGTCCTGGAGTTTGCGGAAGGTCGTCTCCCGGGCGCCTGGCTCGACGGTGAAGTGGAGGTCCCAGCCGGGCTCGCCGGGTGCGTCGGGCGTTCCTGGGGCCCCGTCGTTCTGGACGTGGAGGACCAAGGCGCCTGCTTGGCGGGCTCTGGTCAGGAGGTCGCCGGCTCGGTCCAGCAGGCGGGGTGCTTCGGGTACTGCGGCGAGGCTGCCTAGCTGCAGGTCGATGAGCAGCAGGGCCTGTACTGGTTCGAGCATGTCGCGATCATAGGGACGGCAGGAAACGGGTGATGGTGGTGATGCGGTCGTTGGTGACGGTCAGGGCCAGAATGCCTGTGTTTGTTCGGGTTTCGCCGTTCACGAAGTAGCAGGTGAACGCGGGGTGGAGGTTGGCGCCGGTTGGCTCGAGGGCGAGAGTCGCGGTACGGGCTGAGGCGCTGGCTCGGAGGAAGGCGGCGATGGCCGGCGGTCCGAAGTACTCGTGTGGTGCGGGTGGCATGGCCAGCCAGGCGTCGTCGGTGAGCAGGGTGGTGATGGTGGCGATGTCGTCGGCGACGAAGGCTTCGGCGAAGCGTTTGGCGACGGCGTGTTCGGTTGCGGTGTCGCGGGGTGCGGGGTCGCGGAGCGCGGCCGGGGTGTTGAGTGAGGCGCGGGCTCGTTGGAGGGCGCCTTTGATTGCGGTCGGGGTGGTGTCGAGGAGTTCGGCGACCTCGGTCAGCTGGAAGTCGAGGACGTCGACCAGGATGAGAGCGGCCGTCTGGCGTGGCGGCATGCGTTGCAGCGCGGTGATGAAGGCCAGCTGGACGTGCTCGCGTTTCACCAGCCGATCGTCCAGGTCTTCGTCGGGGTAAGGCTGGAGCCAGGTGACATCGCCGCGACGCGTCGGCTCGGGCGGTTCGAAGGGTGGCAGCGGCTCGGCGGGCGGGCGGCGTTTGCCGTCGCGGATCGCGTTCAGGCAGCGGTTGGTGGCGATCTTGTAGAGCCAGGTGCGCAGCGACGAGCGGCCGGCGTACGCGTCTAGTCCGCGCCAGGCAGCGAGCAGGATCTCCTGCATCACGTCGTCGGCGTCGGTGACCGAGCCGAGCATCCGGTAGCAGTGCAGGTGCAACTCCCGCCGGTACTGCGCGGCGATCTCCTCGAAGGTCTGCTCCCCCATCGCCACATCGTGCCAGCCCGACCGTTCCGATCGGCGCCGGTGTGGTGTCTGTACCTGCATGACGACACCACTGGAGATCGTGCTCAGCTACCACCGCGCCTGGACCAGCCAGGACTTCGACCTGGCGATGACCTACCTCGCCGACGACATGGTCTGCCACGCGCCGGCCGGGCGACTGGTCGGCGCCGAGGCGTTCCGGGGCTTCATGGAACCGTTCTCGCAGATCCTGGTCAGCTCGGAGCTCGTCGGGTCCTTCGGCGACGAGACGACCGCGATGCTGATGTACGACACGAGCACCCGCCCGGTCGCCGACGCCCCCGGCGCCGAACTGCACACCGTGCGCGACGGCAAGATCGTCGAGCTGCGGATCATCTTCGACCGGCTGCCTTTCGAGCAGGCGCGTACCGTGGCAGCGACCAGATCCGCACCCCCGGAAGGCGCCCAGACCGAGTGACCGTTCTCATTCTTCAGCATGTTCCCTGGGAGAAGCCCGCTGCCTTGGGCAACTATCTGACCGATGCCGGGGTGCCGTGGCGCCTCGACAATCTGACTGCTGCGGTTGACGTTGTTGACGCGCCGCGCATCAGCGAGCTCAGCGGGCTGGTCCTGCTCGGCGGTCCGATGGGTGCCCACGACACCGACCGCTACCCCGGCCTCGCCCTCGAAGCCGATCTGGTACGCCGAGCCGCCGATGCCGGCCTGCCCATCCTCGGCATCTGCTTAGGCCACCAGATCGTCGCCTCAGCCCTCGGCGCAGACCTGCACCCCGGTACTGCGGCCGAGGTCGGCGTCGGCGAGGTCGAGGTGGTGGCCGACGGCATCTTCGGCCGGGCCGGTGACCGCCAACCGGTCCTGCACTGGCATTTCGACGTCGTCGACGCACCGCCTGGCGCCGTAGTACAGGCCTCGACCCCGCAGACCCCGAACCAGGCGTTCACCCTCGGCGACTCGATCTTCGGCACCCAGTTCCATATCGAGGTCACCCCTGACAGCCTCGCCGACTGGCTGGCCGAGCCCGCGATGATCGCCGACCTCCCACCCGGCCTCGCCATCACCCTCCTTGACGACCTCGCCGCGGCTTCGGACGCCATCAAACCGTCGGCGAACCGCCTCTTCGAAGCCTTCGCCAGCGGCCTTCAGAAATAGCTTGGAAAAGTGCTCAATTGGTGAGCACTTCTGGGGCGCATGATGGTGTCAACGAGGTGGACGACCACCTCGACACCGACCCAGGGAGTACCGATGTTCCGCGGATTCGCCACCATCAGCTTCTACGCCGACGACCTCGCCGCCGCCCGTGACTGGTACGCCGAACTGCTCGGCCAGGAGGCGTACTTCGCCTTCCCGCCCGCCCCGGCGCCGCCGGCGTACGTGGAGTTCAGGGTCGGCGACGACGCCGACGAACTGGGGTTCATCGACCGGAAGTACGCCCCGCCCGGCGCCTCCAACGCCCCCGGCGGCGCGGTGATGCACTGGCATGTCGACGACCTGCCGGGCACCTTCGAGAAGCTGCTCGCGATGGGCGCCAAGGAGTACCAGCCGATCACGAAGCACAGCGACTCGGACTTCACCACCGCGTCGGTCGTCGACCCGTTCGGGAATGTGCTCGGGATCATGCACAACCCGCATTACCTGGAGATCGTCGAGGCGCGCGCGGGGAGGTAGCGGAGGGGTGCAGCGCGGGCTGCGGGGCGGTCATCACCACCGGCTCAATTCAATGCTCGTCTGGCCAGCCACAGACACACGACGCTGCCGACCAGTCCGGCCAGGCAGATGGTGAGGTTCGGGCGGAGTACCGTGCCGATCGCGCCGGCCAGCGCGATGCTCAGGCCTTGGATCGCCATCATCCCGCTGGACTGGATGGTGAAGACCCTCCCCCGGTACTCCGGTCCGCTGGCGGCCAGCACGAGCGGATCGATGCCCTGGTTGAAGGCGAAGCCGCTGCCCGACACGGCCAGCAGCATCGCGGCCACCGGGATCGACGGCTCGGCGATGAACGCGATCGCCGGGACCTGGCTCAGCAGGATGAACGGGATGACGAGGCGTCGTCTGGTCGCCGGGGCGAGACGGGTTGCGGCGAGTTCGCCGAGGATGCCGCCGGCGGAGTACCCGGCGAAGAGTGCGCCGGCGGCTGTCGCGGCGGCGCCGGTTTGGGCGGCGTACGCGACAGCCAGGCCGTCAGGCATGGACGAGAACGCGGGGACTACCCAGGTGAGCAGGATGAGTCTGCGGAGTGGGCGATTGGCGCGGAGATAGCGCAAGCCGGTCAGCGAATCCTGCAGCGTGCTAGCGGTTCTTCCGGCCGCAGGCGTGAACGGGGTACCGAAGCCGATCAGCGCGGCCGAGGCGACGAAGGTGACGACGTCCAGGCCGAGCAGCCAGGTTGGTCCGATCGCGGCCACCGCCACCGCGCCGAGCGCGAATCCGGCCAGTACCGTCACCTGAGAAATTGCCCTAAGCAACGATCTCCCGATCGGGAACAGCTCCGCGTCCAGCAGTTGCGCCAGGCTGGCGGCCCGCGCGCCGGCGAAGATCGGCGCGATCAGCCCGGTCAGCAACAAGAGCCCGAGCAGCCCGCCGACTTGCATCCCGGGGATCAGCATCGCGCCGACGCAGGCCGCGCTCAGCAGATCGCAGCAGACCAGGACTCTCCGAGCTGGGAAACGGTCAGAGATCGAAGAGAGCACGATCCCACCGAGCGCGTACGGCAGAAACGAACAGACCAGCACAAGAGCCGACAGCAACGCCGACCCGGTCCGCTCGAACACCAGGATCGACAACGCCACCTGAGCGGCCACGGTGCCGGCCATCGACACGGCATGCGCGACGAACACGCTCCGCAGGCCCGGAACCCGCAGTACCGCGCTGTAGCCGACCGCTGAAGACGTTGTTGTGCTCACCTGCGAAGCCTCCACGCATCCGCGCGACCGGAGTACAGTTTCGGTTGTGGCCGAAAGTTTGCGATGACCGTCCTGCGGTTCAGCCAGGCTGATGCGCTGCGGGTCCGGTTCGGGACGTCGCCGTTGTGGGAGACGATGTCGGCGGTCCGGGTGCTCAATCTGCGGACCGACCGCCCGCTCTATTCACCGTGGATCGCGGGCCGGGCCGAGGTCGCGGCGACGCTGGAACTGGGTTTGCTGCGGGCGGTGCAGCCGCGGAGTGGGTTCACACCTGACTTCCTGACGCCGCCGCCTCGGGCGTCGCGGGCTTCGTTTGCGACAGAGATCGGGCGGGTGCGCAGTACGCCGCTGGATCGAGTGCGGGCCGAGCTGATCCGGTCGCGGGACGAATTGCAGAACCCCGGTGCTGTCGAGATCGACAGGATGCTGGACGATCTGGCCGGCACCCGGGAGCAGTTGGCAGATCAGATCGAGAGTGCGTGGGAGGCGTTGATCAAGCCCGACTGGCCGACGATCAACCGGGTGCTCGACGACGACATCGCGCATCGCGGCCAGCAGTTGACGACCGGCGGGCTGGCAAGACTCTTCGACGACCTCCACCCGGCGCTGACCTGGGAGGACGACCAGCTGATCGCCGCCCGGCACCGCTCCGCCGACGCCGAGCTGACCGGCCAGGGCTTGCTGCTCATCCCCGGCGTCTTCGCCTGGCCGTACCTTGTGATCGTGGTCGAGCCCGGCTACCAACCAACGCTGGTGTACCCCGCGCGCGGTGCCGCGCGACTGTGGTCCGACGTACCGGCTCCGCCTGATCCGCTGGCGACATTGCTCGGGCGGACGCGGGCGACCTTGCTGGTTGCTTTGGACCCACCCGCAACGACCAGCGCGCTGGCGACGCAGTACGGGCTGGCGCTGGCGACCGTGGCAGAGCACCTGGCTGCCCTGCACGGCGCCGGCCTCGCGACTCGGCGCCGGACGGGACATCAGGTGCACTACCGGCGTACAGAGGTCGGCCAGGCGGTGGTCGACGCATCAATCGGCTGACTTAGGACGGCCAGCGGTAGATCCGGCAGGCGGGGTCGGTCGAGGTGGACTGCGGGGTGGTCGGCTTGGGCTGGCTTGGGTTGCTGGGTTGCCAGCCTTGGCCTGGGCACGGCGTCGTTCTCGGTGGGCTGGGGCGATCGGACGAGGTGAGCTCGTGACCGGCTGCGTCGTACGAGCGGACCACATAGTTCTGCAGTTCGGGGTCGTCCTCGTCGTACGGGCTCCAGTTGGTTCGGCCCTCGGTCGGAGCGAACCAGAAGCCGCCTTGCAGTAGGGCTTCGATCGGCGCCATCCCCTTGGGCTGCACCGTCACGCGGGTCACCGGCGCGGCGTACACCCCGGCGTTGCGGGCCAGCGGGTGGATCGGGGAGCCCATCATCGTTGCTCCCTTGCTCGATCTGACGCTCGACTCACTGATCACGCCGCCGGCGGTGCGGCTGCAGAACCAGTACGACGGGATCGGATCGACCTTGACTCCTGCCGGGTCGTCGGGGAATTTCACCTTGCCGTCGCCCATCAGCCAGGTGCTGACGATCTTCGGGTTCTTCACGTCCACGAACTCGAAGGCGCGGACCACCTGGTAGTCCACGAACGGGCGCTTGATGCCGTTGGCCGTGATCCGGTTGGCCTCGGCCAGGCACTGGGTCCTGAGCTTCGCGGCGTCGGCCGCCGAAAGCTCTCTGATCGCCGGCTGCGCCTGTGGTTCGCCTGCCGCCTGTGGGCTGTCCTCCGGTTTGAGAGCCGGTATTGCGAACGCAACGCCGGCGGCGACTGCGAGCACAGCCGCGGCTGCGGCGAGCGGGACCAGCTTGCGGTGCGGCGTACGGGTCTCTTCGGTGTCGATCGCATCCAGCAGCTCGGCGCGAAGCCTCTCGTGCCGGCCGGGCGGGAGCGGGCGTTCGGGACGGCGGTTGAGCAGGTTGTTCATGACAGGTTCTCCAAAGACTCGGCGCGGACGGCGTCCTCCGGTACGGCGAGGCTGAGCTCGCGCAGGTGTTTGCGTGCCCTGGCCAGCCGGGACTTCACGGTGCCGAGCGGAATGTCGAGCGCGACCGCTGCGGACTGCGCGTCGAGCCCGGTCCAGAAACAGAGCTCGACGATCTCGCGCTCGTGCCGCGGCAACTTGCGCAGCAACGCTCGCAGCTGCTTGGCCTCCCGCTCGTCGTCAACCCGAGCCACCACCCGATCGGCATGATCCGGCTCATCGGCCGCCGGTGTCTGCCGCGCCAGACTGAGCCACCGAAACCGCTGCCGTCGCTTCTCGTTCCGGATCACGTAGTCAGCTGTCCGCAGTAGCCACGGCAGCGCCGAGTCATGCACCAGCACGACCTCCGCGCGCCGCCGCCAGGCATGCAGGAAAACCAACGAGGTCAGATCCTCGGCATCACTCCACGACGCGAGTCGCCGGAACACAAAGTTGTAGACGCTCTTGGCATGCCGATCGAACAACGCCCCGAACGCCTCCGACTCCCCCTCCACCGCCCGCCGCCACAACTCCGGATCACTCATCCCCACCGGCAACCCCTCGGGTCTACTCGATCCCACCAGCACAGCCGTCACATCTCCACCTCCGGATAGTCCCCCATCGGGGGCTCTCACCGGATATATGTCCCGACACCGAAACCGGGGTTCCGGAAGCAGGCCATCCGTGCCGCATCACCCGTGTCCTGCCTTCCCCAGCCAGGCAGCCAGCCGCCACCTCCGGCACCTGCAGCAACCCGGCGCCGACGGGGGCACTGTCTGTTGCTCTTGTGGTCCCGGGGTTGGCGGGGTGGTTGAGCGAGAATGCGGGGATGACCAAGGTTCGGAAGGCGCCCGCGGCGAGTAGTCGGCATACCCGCAGGTGGCCTGCCTCGTTGGCGGTGTTGGTCGCGCTCGGGTTGCAGCTCGCGGTGCCGCCGCAGGTGATGGGGACGCCGCGGTGGATCATGCCTGCCATCGGTGTCGCGTTGCTGGTCCCGCTCGTCTGGACCAATCCGTTTCATCTGAAGCGGGACGAGGTCTGGTTGCGGTGGATCGAAGTCGTGTTGCTGGCGGGGCTGGTGGTCGTCAACGCGGTCTATCTGGCCAGCTTGATTGTTCTGCTCGCCTCCGGTGATACCGCGGATGGCAAGGTGCTGGTGAAGGCAGCACTCCTGATCTGGGTGACGAACGTGGTTGCGTTCGCGCTCTGGTACTGGGAGATCGATCGGGGTGGGCCGTTCGCGCGGATGCCTGAGCATGAGCACGAGGAAGAGCGCGCCGATCTTCTCTTTCCGCAGATGACCGTTGAGCTTCCTGGCTGGGAACGGTGGATCCCGGGGTTCACCGACTATCTGTTCGTTGCGTTCACGGCGGCTACTGCGTTCAGCCCGACGGACACGATGCCGCTCACCGCTCGGGTCAAGACGTTGATGGGGATCCAGTCCGGGATCTCGTTGCTGACCATCGCGGTGGTCGCGGCGCGCGCGGTGAACGTGCTCTGAACGGCGGGAACGGCGGGAACGGCGCGGCTGTCCAGTTGCTGAGTATCTCCCTCGACGCCATGTAATGGGTGTGACATGGTTATGCCCATGTACAGGTTCCCGGGTCGTGACGGCCGGGTGGAGTGGTGGGAGGTGGCAGGGAGATGGCACAGGATGCTGCCCGGACCAAGTCCGTCGGGCTGGGGTTCGCGGTGTTCTCGGCGATCACGTTCGGCGGATCGGGGCCGTTCGCGAAGGCGCTGATCGAGGCCGGGATGTCGCCGCAACAGGCCGCCTGGTTGCGGATTCTCGGTGCTGCCGCCCTGCTCGTTCCGCTGGTACTGATCTTTCGCGGCCGCGCCGGGCTGCGCGCCGCCCGCGCTTCGTGGCCGCAACTGGTGCTCTACGGCCTGACCGGGATCGCCGGTTGCCAGACCCTGTTCTTCATCGCCGCCAGCCGGCTCCCGGTCGGGATCGCGATCCTGCTCGAGTTCTCCGGGCCCGTTCTCGTGGTCGCGTGGCTGAAGTTCGGCCGGAAGGTAGCGGTGCCGAAGTCGGCCGCGCTCGGCGTCGGGATCGCGCTCCTCGGGCTGGCGATCGTGGTCGAGATCTGGTCCGGCCTGCAGCTCGATCTGATCGGTCTGCTCTGCGGGCTGGGCGCCGCGGCCTGCCAGGCGACGTACTTCATCCTGATCGACAAGCTCACCGGCGTGGCCGATCCGCTGGTGATGACCGCGGCCGGCAGTGTCGTCGGCGCGATCCTGCTGACCGCGATCTCCGCGCCCTGGGCGATGCCGTGGCACGTCCTGTCCGACACCATCGCGATCGGCGAGCGGTCCGCGCCGGGCTGGATCTTCGCGACCTGGCTGGTCGTGGTCAGCACCGTGGTCGCCTACCTCGCCGGCGCCGCCGCAGTACAGCGGCTGTCCGCGGCGATCGGTGGTGCTGTCGCGTACGTCGAGGTGGTCGCGGCGAGCCTGTTCGCGTTGCTGCTGCTGAACGAGAAGCTCACCACCAGCCAGATCATCGGCGGCGTGATCGTCCTGCTCGGCGCGTTCGTCGCGCAGTCGTCCGTCGGCAAGGTCACACCGCCGGCCATCCCAACTGACGACAGTCCGCCGACGGTGGATGATGAACTCTATGGACTCCATCGCGGTGACATCGTCGGGGCAACTCCGGGGCACGACCACTGACGGGATCACCGCCTATCTGGGGATCCCGTACGCGGCCGACCCGGTCGGACCGAAGGCCTTCCAGGCTCCCGAGCCCGCGCCCGCGTGGGACGGAGTACGGGATGCGACGGCGCTCGGTGCGACCTCGCCGCAGCCACCGTACGAGCCGCCGTACGACGTACTGCTGACCAATCCGCTCAACCCCGGTTCGGAGTATCTGAACCTCAATGTGTGGACGCCAGGCGGTTCCGGCCTGCCGGTCCTCGTCTGGCTGCACGGCGGTGCCTTCCGCAACGGCTCGAACGCAACACCGGCGTACGACGGAACCGCGTTCGCGCGCGACGGCGTGGTCCTGGTCAGCGTCAACTACCGGCTCGGCGTTCAGGGCTTCGGCGTCCTCACCGATGCACCGAGCAACCGTGGACTGCTCGACCAGCTGGCCGCGCTGCGCTGGGTGCAGGAGAACATCGCGGCCTTCGGCGGCGACCCGGGCCGCGTGACGATCGCCGGGCAGTCGGCCGGCGGGATGAGCGTCGCGACGCTGATGTCGATCCCTTCCGCGAAGGGGTTGTTCCAGCGGGCGATCGTGCAGAGCGGTTCGGCGACGGCCACGGCGCTGGCCGCCGATGGCGCGATCATCACCGCCGAGGTAGCGAAGCGGCTGGACGTCGAGCCGACCGCGGCCGGGTTCGCTTCAGTTACGACAGATGACCTGCTGGCGGCGCAGCGCGTCGTCGCGCTCGAGCTGCGGCAGAGTCCGGACCCGACGCGGTGGGGTGCGACCGTGGTGAGCGCGGGTGGCGGCATCATGCCGTTCTTCCCGGTGATCGATGGTGAGCTGATCCACGAGCGGCCGATCGACGCGCTGACCGGTGGCGCTGCCGCGGGCGTCGATCTGCTGACCGGCGTGACCTCGGAGGAGATGCGGCTCTTCTCGATCCCTTCCGGGCTGGCCGCGGGCGTCACGGCTGAGGCGTTGCCGGTGCTCCTCGGGCGGCAAGGTGTCCCGCCGGCGATTGTTGCGGCGTACGTCGCGAACCGGCCTGGCCTGACACCGGGTGAGGTCTACGGCGACATCGTGGGCGACGGGTTCTTCCTGCTGCCGACGCTGCAACTCGCGGCGGCGCAGCGGGCGCATGCGACGGCGTACCTGTACGAATTCGGCTGGAAGTCCCCACTGGAAGGGCTCGGGGCGTGCCACGCGCTCGAGCTGCCGTTCGTGTTCGACACGCTCGCGACCGCCACCTCACCCCTGTACGGCGCGGAGCCTCCGCAGCAGGTGGCCGACCAGATGCACGCGGCCTGGGTGGCCTACGTCGTCACCGGCCGGCCGGGCTGGTCGCCGTACGACGCGACCACCCGGCCGGTGATGACGTTCGGTCAGCCGGATTCCTTGCTGGTCGAGGATCCGCGCGCCGCGGAGCTCGCACTGTGGAGTCAGCCGACCAGCGACTGAACGAGGTCGCGCGGGAGACCGTGGGTTTCGTGCAGGTACTCGAAGTCGCTGTCGTCCAGCGTCTTGTGGAACCTCTCGTGGTCGAGGATCCGGCGGCCGCGCTCCAGCAGGTTGCTGAACCGGATCTCCTCGTCGATCAGGATCCGGCGGACCAGGGTGAGCACCTCGCCCTGGTGGAAGTGCGTGCTGGTGTGCTCGAACAGCTCCATCGGCAGATCGGACAGCGTCCGGGTGTCGTCGGAGCGCCAGAGCAGGGTGAGCACGCGACGGATCAGTCGGCGCAGCACGTAGCCGCGGCCGGTGTTGGAAGGGTGCACGCCGTCGCCGATGATCACCATGCTGGAGCGCAGGTGGTCGATGACGATCCGCTCATCGGTCCGATCGAGCTTCCAGAGTTCGGGAACGATGCGCGTCCACGGCTCGAACAGCTTGGTCTCGTAGACCGACTGCTTGCCTTCCAGCAGCATCGTCAGGCGTTCGAGACCGAGGCCGGTGTCGATGTTCTGCTGCTGCAGCGGTTCGAGCGAACCGTCGTCGAGGCGGCGGTAGCGCATCATCACGTGGTTCCAGACCTCGACCCAGCGGTCGTCGGTGGTCGGCGTACCGTCCGGGTCGCCGTCGCCGGTCCAGACGAAGATCTCCGAGTCGGGGCCGCACGGTCCCGTCGGGCCGTTCGACCACCAGTTGTCGTCGGTGGTCAGCTCGATCGGCAGCCCGAGGTCCTGCCAGGTCTTGAGTGATTCCTGGTCGAGGCCGACCTGGTCGTCGCCGCCGAACACGGTCACGTGCAGCTGCTCGGGTTTGAGCCCGAAGCCGTTGGTGAGCAGCTCGTAGCCCCAGCGCAGGGTCTGCTCGGAGCCGTAGTCGCCGAGCGACCAGGAGCCGAGCATCTCGAACACGGTCAGGTGGGTCGGATCACCCACCTCGTCGAGATCGGTGGTGCGCAGACATCGCTGCACGCCGACCAGCCGGCGGCCGAGTGGATGCGGATCGCCTTCCAGGTACGGCGTCAGCGGATGCATCCCCGAGGTGGTGAACAACACCGGGTCGCCGGGTCGCGGGATCAGCGAGGATCCCGTGGTGGGGATGTGGTCGCGGTCGGTGAAGAAGTCGATGAAGGTCTGGTCGATGGTCATCGCGGTGGTCCTTGTCTGGGTCAGATGACCGGAACGGACCTACACCGGGGCAACAAAAAACCGGCGGACCGTTTCCGGTCGCCGGTGGAGGTGGAGAAGATGTCAGGCAGCGGCAGCCGGAGAGCACGAAGCTCGTACGGCTACTGCGAGGAAAGACATCGGATGCATGGGGAACACCATACAACACAGATCTGCCGCCGCCCCAGGCTGCGCCTGGGGCGGCGGAGGAGGAGAAGCGGAGTGCCCTGGGCGCTGGGGGTGCTGGGTGCTGGGTGCTGGGCGCTGGGTGCTGGGTGCTGGGTGCTGGGTGCTGGGTGCTGGGTGCTGGGTGCTGGGTGCTGGGTGCTGGGTGCTGGGCGCTGGGCGCTGGGCGCTGGGCGCTGGGCGCTGGGCGCTGGGCGCTGGGCGCTGGGCGCTGGGTGCTGGGTGCTGGGTGCTGGCGGGGAGGTTAGCGGAGGTCCAGCAGTTCTCGCAGGATCTGACCGGAGCTGCTCCACGTCCACTCTGCTTGGACCCAGGTGCGGCCGGCCTCGCCCATTGCCTTGGCGCGGGCTGGGTCTGTGAGCAGTTCGGTGATCCTGAGCGCGGCGGCGACCGGGTTGTACGGGTCGACCAAATAGCCCGTCTCACCGTGCCGGACGGTGTCAGGAGCACCACCCGAGTCGCCGACGACGACCGGCTTGCCAGCAGCGGAAGCCTCCAGCGTGACGATGCCGAGCGCTTCGGGCTCGAGCCCGAAACGCCTTGTTCTGCAGGGCATTGCGAAGACATCCGCAGCATCGACGTACGGCGGGACGTCCTCCCACGGCACCGCGCCGGTGAACCGGACGGCATGCGAGACACCGGTCGACAGCGCCAGCTCCTCCAGCCGAGCGCGATCGGGGCCGCCGCCGACGAGCAGCAGAACGGCGTCCGGCACGACGGCGAGCACCCGCGGCCAAGCCTGGATCAGCGTGTCCTGCCCTTTGCGGGCGACCAGCCGCGAGACACACGCGACGACCGGCACACCCTCGAGGCCGAGCCCCTTGCGCACCTGCTCTCCCCCGCAGTCCGGGAAGAAGCGCGACGTGTCGACACCAGGTGTCAGCCGCCGCATCCGGGCCGCCGCGTCCGGTGAGAGCGCCGGCGCGATCTGCTCCTCGCACCACGCTGACACCGACGTCAGCGTGTCGGCCGCGTCACCGATTCGCCGCAACGCCCGCCGCGCTCCCGGCGTACCGGCCCACCAGGTCTCGTGCCCGTGGGTGAGCGCGACGATCCGCCGGGCACCGGCCTTCCGAAGGCTCGAACCCATCAACCCGAGCGGCGCCGCGGCCCCGAACACCACCCGATCCGCGCCAACTCGCTGCATCACCCGTACGACGTCCCGCGTGACCCGTGCCGTCGGCAACAACATCGACGTCCTGTCCCGAACCACCGGAAACGGCAAGGACGAGTCGTACTGCGCAGCGCCCGACGTCCGCGACGTGTAGACCACCACGTCAGACAGCTCGTCGCACAACGACCGGACGAAGGTCTCGATCCCACCCTGTCGCGGCGGGAAGTCGTTCGTGACGACGAGAACCGTCACTTCTGGACCAACGGCGGCACCGGGGCGCCGTGCTCCACTCCCCACGCCCGACCCATCGCGATCCGCTCGGGCGGCGTCGGGTGGCTGGCGAACATCCAGTACCGCCAGCGACTCGGCTCCAGGCCGGAGATGTTGCGCACGGACAGCTCGTGCTGCATCTCGACGAAGTCCGCCGGGTCGTCGGTCAGCCGGAGCGAGTGGTAGTCCGCCCGGGCCTCGATCTTCCGGCTGATCAGATTCTGCACCGGCGCCGCGAGCGTCGTACCGGCGACGATCAGCGCCAGCAACATCGCGGTACGCCGCGGATCCGCCATCCGGGCCCCGAGCAACAATCGCAGCAGCACGATCGCGAATGCCGAGCCGAGTGCCCCGATCAGCGTGCCGTGCAGAACATCACCCTCGGCCGCGTGCCCGAGCTCGTGCGCGACGACCAACCGCACCTGCTGCGGGGTCGCGCTGGTCAGCAAGGTGTCGTAGACGACCAGCCGCCGAGTCGATCCGAAGCCGGACACGTAAGCGTTGACCGTGGTCGTCCGCTTGGACGCGTCGGCGACCAGCACATCCTTGACCGGTACGCCGTCCTGCCGCGCCAGCTCCATGAACTCGTCCCGCTGCGCACCGGCCGGCATCGAGGTGAAGTCGTTGAACCGCGCCTCGACCAGCACCGGGTAGCCGAACGAGACACCCAGCACCAGCACAGCACCGGCGATCGCGGCCGGCGCCCACCACCAGTTCTTCCAGCGCTTGGCCAAGGCAACGAGTCCGAGGCTGATGGCAACCAAAGCCGCTGACATCAGCAACCAGTTCACCGCCCGGTCGCGCAGCCACAGGTCCCAGGCCTCCGTGGACAGCCCGTACTTCCGGGTCACCCGCTCGGCCATCACGTCCGTCGGCAGGGTGATCACGCTCGCGATCAGACCGAGCCCGAGAACGAGCACCGGAACGGCCAGCCACCAGCGGCGCAGCCGCGTCACGACGTACAGGCGGCGGCCGAGCGGGCTGAAGCCGATCGTCAGCGGAACCAGCAGCGACAGGATCCACGAGGTCGTTGACCACGGCAACAGTTCGTGACGGAACCGTTGCTGGCGGTCGATCTCGGCCGTGGTGAAGTCGAGTGCGGCGTCCGGCTTCGGGAGGTCGATCAGGTGCCAGGGCGTGGTCGTCGCGATCACGACGACGAGGGCGGCGGCGAGCACCAGCGCGGCCCATCGGGGGGCCCACCGGATGGCTCGCTCAGACACCGGCGAGCCTCTTCAGGTACTTCTGCCAGTCGGCGGTGAACTCCTGCTCGGTGGTGCCGAGGACGGTGCGGAACGCGTCCGCCAGCCCGGTCGGGCTCTTCGACGCGTGCACGGCCCGGTAGAACTTGACCAACTTCGCCTGCCCCTCCCGCTCCTTGATCAGCCGGCAGGCCAACCAACCCGACTCGTAGGCCTGGGGCAGGTCGGCCGACGAGGCGGCGAACGCTTCCGGGGTGGGCAGCGAGTTCGGCACCTTGCCGGCCCGGACCGCCTTGAACAACTCCTTCGCCGCCGATTCGTCCTGGACGGACACCGCGGTGAAGGCGACGTAGTCGGCGAAACCCTCGGCCAGCCACAACGGTACCGGCGAGGCGGTAGCGGTGGAGGCGACGTGGGTGGTCTCGTGGGTCAGCACGATCCGGCGGCCCTGCTTGCCGAGCTCCTCGAACAGCTTCGGGTTGGCCACGATCCGCAGTGGCGCGCCGACCATCGGGGTGTCCAGCTCGGCCATCGTGACGGCGGCGATCTGGGTGTAGGTGCCCGGCTGGGCGCCCAGCACCGACTCCATCTCGGACTGCTTGGCGGGTAGGTAGATGACCGCCTTCTGCTTCCAGTTCTTGCCCCAGACCTTGGTCACCGACTCGACGGCGCGATCCGTCACGGTCGCGTAGTCGTCGGCGTCGGCCTGCGAGTCGAGGCTGATCACCAGGCTGTGCTCGCCCTTGGCGACCTCGATCCCGCCGAGCGCCCAGATCGGCCGGCGCTGACCGGCCACGAACCGCTCGGTGAAGGACGTCGCGTACGTCGTACCGTCGCGGGTCACGAAGGTGACGGGCAGAGTCTCGCGGGCCGGCTTGGCGTCGAAGCCGGTGAGCTGCCAGGAAACCTCGACCTGTGCGAGCCAGGACTCGGACCCACCGAGCTCGGCCTGCCGGTCCGGGGCCAGCGCGCCGGTGTCGTCGCTGACGTAGCGCAGCTGGAAAGTGGCCAACGGCAACTTCCCGAGATTGCTGTAGATCGTCCGGGCCTGCTGGTCGAACTCGGTCGCCTTCGGGTCGATCGTGTCCAGGAAGCTCGACTTGCGCTCGTCCTGGATCGCGTCGGCCATCTTCTGCAGGACGGCCTGGCCCGCGGCGGCCCGGCGTACGCCCTCGGCTGCTTCGTCGGGAGTCGACTTGTCGGCGCCCGGGGTCTGCGCGGTGTTGCCGACGGCCCCTGGATCGGCGGGCGCGTCGGCGATCTTGCGCAGACCGGCGAAACCGGCCACCCCGACCAGGCAGACCGCTACGCCGAGCGCGACCTTCTTGATGATCGGCCCGTGCGCCGACGTCCAGGTGTTGACCGTCTGGATCGCGGTCGGCCGGCCCGGCCCTTCGCCCACCGCGTGCTGCGCCGGGATCTGGATCGTCGTCTGCTCCGACGGCGATACCCGGTCCGCACCGTCGCCGGGCGGGAGCGCGCTGCCGCGTTCGTCGACCACCTCGGCCCCTCGCTGCTCGCCTGCCCCAGTCAGGGGAGTCACTTCAGGTGCCTCCAGGGACAGTGAAACACGAGCGAGGGCGGGGGTGACAAACGAACCGGCTCCGAGGGGCTGTGTCCCTCGGAGCCGTCAAACATGTCTGACCTGGGCTCAGCCCGGGCGGACCGCGCCGACGTAGCCGCTCATGTAGTCGAGGTCGTCGGTCTTGACCGGACGGCCCGGGTTCGGCGCGTGCACCATCCGGCCGTTGCCGATGTACATCCCGACGTGGTGGATCGACGGGCTGCCGTAGAAGACCAGGTCGCCCGGCTTGAGATCGCCGCGGCTGACCCGGCGGCCCTCACCGAACTGCGCCTTGGAGGAGTGCGACAGCGAGACGCCGGCCTTGCCCCAGGCGTACATGGTCAGACCGGAGCAGTCGAACTGGTTCGGGCCGCTGGCGCCCCACACGTACCGGTCGCCGGTCTGCGCCATCGCGGCGGCGACCGCCGCGCCCGCGCGGCCGTTGGCCGGTACCGGGGTGTCGTCGCCCGAGTCCTCGGGGTCTTCGGAGGTCCGGTCGCCGTCGCGGGTCGGCCGCTCGGCGCGGGCGTCCTTGGCTTCCTTCTCGTTCTCTTCCTTGATCCGCTCGCGCTCGGCGTCGCTCAGCTTGCTGAGCACCTTCTCGGCGGCGTCGACGTTGGCCTGCAGCTGCTTCTTCAGCGCGTCCTGCTGACCCTGCACGGCCTGCAGCGCGGCGAGCTCGCTCTGCTCACTGGCCTGCAGGTCGGTGAGCTTGCCCTGCGCGGCCTGGAACCGGCGGAGCGCCGAGTTCTGCTGGCCGGCGAACGCCTGCGCGGTGGAGGCCTGGCTGAGGAACTGGTCGGGGTTCGACGAGAGCAGCAGCTGCGCCGTCGTCGTCATCCCGGAGGTCTGGTAGCCGGCTACCGCGATCGAGCCGATCTGCTTCTTCACACCGTCGACCTGGGCCTGCTGCTTGGCAATCCCGGCCTGGAGGGCCTTGACCCGGATCTGCGAGGCGGTGATCTGGCCCCGGAGGTCGTTGGCGGCCTCACCGGCGATCGCTGCCTTGTTCTGCAGATCGGCCACCTGGGCCTTCGCCTGCGCCAGAGTCGGCGCCGGATCGGCATCCGCTCCGGTCTGAATGAAGATCACTCCAGCGACGACTGCGGTGGAGGTGATAGCGGCGAGAGCAATTCCCTTGAAGCGCTTCGTGCGGCCGATGGACACAGCCCGGTCGGTCCCTTCCTCTACTCGTGCCGTCCCCGTCAACCCACCTGGTCGGTACGACCGGTCGGTCACCCCTCGGCGCTGAATCTTCGTCACCCGTCCGGTCTGGTCGACCGACACTGTGAGGCAACGAGAGGTAACAGTAGTAACCGATTCGTGACCGGTGCAATCCGCCCCTCTGGTTTGATCCAAACTTAACGTCGGAAAACCCTTCCTCGGCAGCAACCCAGCGTGATCCCGCCTTCTGCAGCAGCAACCGGCCCGACACTACTGACCGTCACCTCCGCGCGCCCGGGTCGGCAGGGGTCCGTAGGATGGCGGTTCGGAGATGCCGCCGCCCCGTGAAGGATGGAATTGACCGAGATCGGCCAACAGTTGCGTGCGCTTCGCCGGCGGACGGGACTGACCCAGGAAGAGCTTGCCGAGAGGTCCTCGCTGTCGGAGCGGTCGCTGCGCGATCTCGAGTCCGGGCGGGTGCAGAAGCCGCGGGCGAAGTCGATCCGGCTGATCGCGACCGCGCTCGAGCTGTCCGACGAGGAGACCCGGCAACTGCTCGCGCTGATCGCCGACGACACTCCCCCGCCGGTCGCCAAGCCGCAACCGACCCGGCTGCAGCAGCTGCCGGCCGCCGACGTGCACTTCACCGGCCGTTTCTCCGAGCTGCGTGAGCTCGACGATCTCGTCTCCGACCGCCCGTCAGCTCGTATCGTCACGATCACGGCGATCGGCGGGAGTGGTAAGACCGCGTTGGCGGTGCACTGGGCGCATGGGGCGTCGGCGCGGTTCCCGGACGGTCAGCTGTACGTCGATCTGCACGGGTTCACGCCGGGGCAGCTGCCGCTCGACCCGGCTGAGGCGCTGGGCAGGATGCTCACCGCGCTCGATGTTCAGCCGGGCGATCAGCCTGCTTCGGTGGAGGAGCGCGCGGCGTTGTTTCGCTCGCAGATCGCGGATCGGCGGCTGCTGATCCTGCTCGACAACGCGGCGACCGCCGAGCAGGTTCGGCCGTTGCTGCCTGGGTCGCCCAGTTGCGCGACCATCATCACGAGTCGCGAGCGGCTTGCCGGGTTGATCGTTCGCGACGGGGCGCGGCCGTTGCTGCTGGACGCGATGACGGGGTCGGAAGCGGGCGAGCTGCTCAGGGGCATCGTCGGGCCGGCTCAGGTGGACGGCGATCGGCGGGCTGCCAGCGAGATCATCGAGCTCTGCAGCAGGTTGCCGCTGGCCATTCGGGTGGTCGCGGCGGGGATCGCGCTCGGAGACCAACGCACGCTGCGCGAAGCAGCGGATGCCCTTGCAGCGCCTGACCGGCTGGAGCGCCTCTCGCTGCCCGACGACCCGGCGGCCTCGGTCCTCCCCGCCTTCCAGGTTTCCTACGACCGGCTCTTCGACGAGCTGAAGTTGCTCTTCGGCCGACTCGGCCTGCTCCCTGGTACTACGTTCGGCCCGAACGTGGTGGCCTCGCTAATGGCGTCGGACGTCGCAACGGCCGCCGAATCGCTGCAGCGACTCGTCGCGCTCAACCTGGTCCAGCCGCGAACCGCCGGACGTTACGGCCTGCACGACCTCGTCAAACTGTTCGCCCAGCGCTGCTCCGGACCCGACGAGCCCGCACTGCGCCGCGCCCTGGACTACTACCTGCAGGCTGCCGACGCCGCCAATCACCAGCTGCGCCCGTCCCGTGTCCGGACACCGATCGATCCGCCGCTGGACGGCGTCGTCACCGAGACCTTCAGTACTCCGGACGCCGCCGGGCAATGGTGTACCGACGAGCTGGTGAACGTCGCCGACGCCGTGGAGCTGTCGATGAGCACCGGCCAGTACCGGTTCGCGGTTCAGCTGCCGACCAGCATGATCGACTACTTCGCCCGCCGGAAGGTGTGGCCGGTCTGGCTGGCGACCCACCAGCGCGCGCTGGTGGCCGCCGACCTGCTCGGCGACAAGGAACGCGAAGGCATCCTGCGCTGCGCCCTCGGCGTCGCCCATCGCGAGCTGCGCGAGCTCGACCTCGCCCAGGAGTACCTCGAAGCAGCCGCCGCCATCGCTCGCGAAGGCAACCACCGGCTGCCGCTCGCGCGGGCGTTGAGTGCGCTCGGCATCCTGGCGGCGGACCGCGGCGAGGACGACCTGGCCGTCGGCTACTACGCCGAGTGCGCCCGGATCGCCGAGGAGGACGGCGACGAGTACGGCGCGATGCTGGCGATCCTCAACGCCGGTTTCCTCCATCTGCGCAGTGAGCAGGTCGGCAAGGCCAAGGACGCCTTCGAACAGGTCCTGCCGATGTGCCGGCGACTCCAGGCCGCCGAGGTGGAAGCGGCCTGTCTCGGCGCGCTGGCCGAGATCATGCGCCTCAGTGGTGAACCGCACCAGGCCCTCGCCCTGTTCCGGGAGAGCGCGGTGCTGGCGGAGCGGACCAACAACCCCGACGGCCTGATCAACGGCCACGAGGCCGCCGCCAAGACGTTGGTGCAGCTCGGCCGGATCCCCGAGGCGAGATCCGCGTACCTGTCCGCCCTGCGAGTCGCCGAGGACCTCGGTGATCCTCGCCGGCTGGACCTGCAGACCGCTCTCGATCGGTTGACGCAGGCCGGGTCCTGATCCCGTCGAGGTGACCGGCCGGCTCGGACCGCGCCACCTCACCACGCCAACTCCCGGCCGTCAGCGGCCGCTCAACCGTCCCCAGCTCGTGTCCTGCATCTTCATCTCCCCAGTAGTCGTTCGACTGACGGGGACGAAGCTATTTCGGCGCGACTGTGGGTAACAGGCGGATGACCGGCAGTTCTCAGGCAGTCGGGGTCAGGCCGAACCGGCAGCGGCCTGTGGACCGGTTTGATCTTGCGATTGCACGCTCTCAACGGCGTGAACCAGTCGCAACGGCGGCACCAGACCGGACTGAGCCAGCACGCCGAGCGCGGCCAGCTCGTCGTCGTCGACCCGCAGCGAACTCTGCTCGGGCGGCATCCCGAGCACCACGCTGACCACGCAGTCCGAGCAGCCGGGACCTCTCATCACACACGCGTCGCAGTCGATCAGCACAACGTCCTCCAAGGTGGGGAAGCACCCGGACTTGCATCCGGCTGAGAAGGACGCTAGAGAACCCCACCGACAGTTTCGGAGTACGGCGGACAGGCGGCCGGTTTCGGCCCCGGATTCGGGCGGGGTTTCAGCCGCGCGCGATGCGGTTGATCAGAGTCGTTGCGGACAAGGCGCGGGCGCCCATCGTGACGGTGCTCTCGGCAACTTCACGGTCGGTGGAGACGACCACGATCGGCCGGCCCGGCGGCTCGGCGCGGACCAGTTGCCTGATCACCTCATCGGCGATCACGCCGGCCGGGCTGAACCGGACCCGGACGCCGCGCGGCGGGTTCAGCTGGACCGGGCCGGACAGCTCGGCGCCGTCGAAGACGACCGTGACCTCGATCCGGCGCTGCGCCACCAGGGCGCCGAGCGCGGTGACCAGCCGCTGGCGCTGCGAGTGCAGCGGTGTCGTCGGCCAGGCTGTCTTGGTGACGTTGTAGCCGTCGATGATCAGGTGGACCTGCGGCAACGCGAGCAGCTCGTCGAACAGCGCGGGGTCGTCGTCGGGCGCAGTACGGCCGACGGGTGCTGTCGCGGGCTCGACGCCGGCCACTGTGTCGGCCGGGCGGAGGTCTCCCCCGGGCGGCAGGGTGAGCTCGCGACGGAGTCCTCCCGCTGCCTCGACCAGCGTGTCCAGCAGCAGGCGGGTGCGGGTCGAGGCCAGCTCGCGCTCTTGGCCCGCAGTACGACGGGCCGCGTGCTCGACCGCTTCCAGTTCGGTGATCCGGGCGCGGAGTTTGCGCAGTTCGCGATCGACCTCCGAGCGCGCCGCGTCGACGCGTTCGTCGGCGGTCTCGGCCTCGGTCGTGCGCAGCTCGAGATCGGTCTGCAGGCCGGTGATGCGCAGGCGGGCTTCGTTGAGCTTGCGGCGCAGGGTGACGTTCTCGGCCTTCAGTTCGGTGATCTGCTCACGCAGCCGGTCGCGCACCTGGCGGGTCTCGGTCCGGGCCTGGTCGAGTTGGTCCTGCAGCCGGTTGACCACGTCCTCGTCGACAGCGGGCTTCTCCGGCGGCAACTGGGCGGCATCGGCGACGCGCTGCTCCCAGTCGTCCGGCCTGAGCAGATAGGCGAGCGCGGCGACCTGGGTCGGCTCCGCGGCCGGTACGGCGAGGCCGTCGGCAACTGCGTCCCCCAGCTCGGGGTGCTCACGGCGTACCTCGAAGGCGACCAGCTTGCGGAAGTGATCGTCGGTCTCCAGGATCGGGCCGAGCACCGAGGCGGACAGCTTCGCGCGCTTGCCGGGAGCGAAACTGGCGAACCGCCGCAGCGGGGGTGGGATGTCTGTCGCGGGCAACTGCCCCAGCGCCTGGGCGGCCAGGTTCAGAACCCGTTGCCGAACCGGTTCGGGCAAGGTGGTGGCAGCGGAGCTCGCGGCGGTGCCTGCCTCAGCCACCGGTCCGCAGTCCGGTCGGAACGGCCCCCTGGCACAGCCAGTGATGCAGACCACAGCGACCGGGCAGGGAGCCCGGATTCACGGTGATCGCTTGTGTACGCATACCCAGAGCGTAGTCGGTACTGCCGCGTGTCCGGAGCGGAATTGTCGGTGGCGGCTTCTAGCGTCGTCGTCATGAGCAGCTCACCGCCGGATCGCGCCGCCGCCCCGGCCTTGCCGATCCGCGGTGTGCAACCGAGTTTCGACGATCTCGGGACGCCGCTGCGCGATGTCACGTTCTGCGTGGTCGACCTGGAGACGACCGGTGGAGCGCCGGGCGAATCGGGGATCACCGAGATCGGCGCGGTGAAGGTGCGCGGTGGTGAGCTGGTCGCCGAGTTCCAGACGCTGGTCAATCCGGCCGAGCCGATCCCGCCGTTCATCGCGGTGCTGACCGGGATCACCGACGGAATGGTCGCGGCGTCGCCGCGGATCGAGTCGGTGCTGCCGGCCTTCCTGGAGTTCGCCCGCGGGTGCGTGCTGGTCGCGCACAACGCGCCGTTCGACGTCGGCTTCCTCAAGCACGACACCCAGGTGCACGGCTACGACTGGCCCGACTTCGTCGTCGTCGACACGGCGACGCTGGCGCGCCGGGTGCTGACGCCGGACGAGACGCCGAACTGCAAGCTGGGCACGCTGGCCAAGCTGTTCCGGACTACCGTCACGCCGAACCACCGCGCCTTGTCGGACGCGCGCGCCACGGTCGACGTACTGCACGGTCTGTTCGAGCGGGTGGGTTCGCTCGGCGTGCAGACGCTGGAGGATCTGCAGACGTTCTCGTCCCGGGTGGCGCCGCAGGTGCGGGCGAAGCGGCATCTCGCGGAGTCGTTGCCGCACGCCCCTGGTGTCTACCTGTTCACCGACGATCGCGGCGAAGTGCTCTACATCGGCAAGTCGAAGGACCTGCGCACCCGGGTCCGGTCGTACTTCACCGCCTCGGAGCAACGCACCCGGATCGGCGAGATGATCGGGATCGCGTCCGGCGTGCGCGGGATCGAGTGCGGTACGGCGCTGGAGGCCGAGATCCGTGAGCTGCGGCTGATCGCCGAGCACAAACCGCGGTACAACCGGCGCTCGAAGTTCCCCGAGCGGCAACACTGGCTGAAGGTCACGGTCGAGCCGTTCCCCCGGTTGTCGCTGGTGAAGCAGGTGCGTGACGACGAGGCGGCGTACCTCGGGCCGTTCACCTCCCGCAAAACGGCCGAGCGGGCGATGGCGGCGCTGCACGAGGCGTTCCCGATCCGGCAGTGCACGGACCGGATGTCACGGTCGCCGCAGGGATCGCCGTGTGTGCTGGTCGAGATGGGCCGCTGCGTGGCGCCTTGCGACGGGCGGATCTCACCGGAGACCTACGGGTCGCTGGTGAACGGGTTGCGGCTGGCGCTGACCGTCGACCCGGCGCCGGTGGTGGCCGCGCTCGACCAGCGGATCGATGTGTTGTCGGCGGATGAGCGGTTCGAGGATGCCGCGGTGCACCGTGATCGGCTGAGCGCCTTCGTCCGCAGCAGCGCCAAGATGCAACGGATGTCGTCGGTCACCGGGTGCGCGGAGATCTGCGCGGCCCGGCGTACCGATGACGGGGGTTGGGAGCTGCACGTGATCCGCCGCGGCCGATTGGCGGCGGCCGGGATCAGCCCACGTGGCACGGATCCACGCAAGTACCTCGAGATGCTCCGCGCGTCCGCCGAGACGGTCCTGCCTGGCATCGGCCCGGTCGCCTCGGCCTCCCCGGAGGAGATCGAGCTCGTACTGCGCTGGCTCGACTCCCCCGGTGTCCGCCTGGTCGAGATGGACGGCACTTGGACCTGCCCGGTCAGCGGCGCCGGCCGGCACGTGGCCCGGCTCGACAACTCGCACTCCGAGGCTCATCACCACCCCAGTGAGCGCCGTCGCCGGATGCGGCCGCTGGGCGCGACCGCTCGCTCTTAATCGGTCGCACAGCGCGGACTGCCGTGAAACTGTTCGGCATGGAACCTGCTGACTTCTACTCGGGCATCGTGGTCGACGCCTACGCCAAGCTGAAGTCGACGAGCTTCGACGCCGGGCCTTATCTGGAGTTCGTCCGGCGGCACGGCGAGCCTGGGTTGGAGATCGGCTGCGGCGATGGTGAGCCGCTGCTCGAGCTGTGCGCGGCGGGGCTCGAGGTCGACGGAGTCGATTCGTCCGGCGACATGGTCGAGCGTTGCCGGGAGAACGCGTTGCGGCGCGGGATCGGAGTACGGGTCTTCCAACAGCGGATGGAGGAACTGGAGTTGGAGCGGCGTTATGCGTCGGTCTACTTCGCCGGGCCTACGTTCAATCTGCTGGCCGATGACGAGACCGCGCTGCGGGCGTTGGTTGCGATCCGCGAACATCTGACGGCTGACGGGTCGGCGCTGATTCCGTTGTGGGTGCCTGATCCCACGTCTGCTGATGAGCTCGGGGTAGCACGGACCACGGAGGACGGGCCGGGGGTTGAGCTCAGGTACACGCCGTTGGCGGAGAGCTATGACAGTGGCGAGCGGACGCGGGTGACGACTACTCGGTACGAGCGGGTCACTGCCGAGGGGGTCGAGGTCGCGGATCGGGAGTGGGTCATTCATTGGCATACGCCTGAGACGTTCCAGCGGTTGTGTTCGGAGGCGGGGCTGCAAGTGACCCGGATCGTGGATGACGAGACGGGCGAGACCGCTGGTGGTTGGTCGACCAGCTTCACCGCCACGGTTCGGCGTTCCTGATGGGGAGGGCTATCTCACGAAACGGCCAGTCAACTGCCTGATCGTCCGGGTGTCAGGCAGAGTTGACCCCGTGACTGATCCGTTCCAGTTCTTCACGCCGGCGCATCTGCACGACGGTTCGGCGTACCGGGCTCCGGTGGAGGCGGTCGACAGTTGGCGGAAGCTGGCCGAGGAGGTGCGGCGCGAGCTGGACCGGATGGGGTTCCCGGCGTCCGTCGTACCGGGTGGGGATCCGAAGGGGCTGCCGCCCGGCGCGCACATCTGGGTCAACGCGATCGCACCGTTCGGGGTGACCCTGGACTGGGACCCGCCGGTGACCGGCAGTCCGGAGTACGTCGAGAAGGTGTTGACCCAGGACATGACGAGCGGGCTGTTCTCGTACGTGGTGACCGCCTCGGAGATCATCGTGCGGGCGCTGTGCAGTGTCCTCAAGGAGGCTGGGTTCACCGTGCTGATCGACCACGCCGAGGGGCGGATGTACAACTACCGGGTGCTGGACGCTCCGCGGTTCCCGAAGATCTGAACCGGCCCGCGCGCACTATGCTTCAGCGCGGTAGGGCTGGATTCGAGGAGAGGACGACATGGTCACCGCGATCGTGTTCATCAAGGCCGACGTCGCACGCATCCCGGAGGTCGCCGAGCAGGTGGCCGCGATCGAGGGCGTCAGCGAGGTGTACTCCGTGACCGGTGGTCTGGACCTGATCGCGATGATCCGGGTGGCACACCACGACGACCTGGCCACCGTCATCCCCGACCACGTGAACCGGGTGCCCGGCGTCCTGAGCACCGAGACGCACATCGCCTTCCGCGCCTACTCCACCCACGACCTGGAGGCAGCCTTCAGCCTCGGCGAGGAATCGGGTTTCTGAAGGACGAACGGCCCGACAGACTGACACGCGCTGAAGTTACGGTGAACGCATGAGCAACCCTCCCGCCGGCTGGTATCCGGACCCCACCGGGCAGCCCGACACCATTCGGTGGTGGAACGGGACCCAGTGGACGAATCGAACTGAGCAGGAAGGACCGGAACCGGGGGCTGGTGCCGGTGGCTCGGGCTCGGGCTCCTCCGGCTCCGCCTCGGCGGATACTGCCGGTACTTCGTCGACAACCAATGCGGGTACCGGCTCGAACGCTGCCGGAGCCGACACACCGGCTGGCGGGACGTCCAGCGCTTCCTCCGGTTGGCCGAGCTCGGGCTCGTCGACATCGTCCGCCACTCCGTCGTCTGACACCTCGGCGCCTAACAACCCAGCGGCGGACAACTCGACAGCGACTTCTGCCTGGCCGACCTCGACCGATTCTGAGCTGTCCCCCGCGGAAAAAGCCAAGTCGACCTGGAAAGCCCCCGCCGAGATATCAACCGCAGCAGGCCACTGGACCCAGCGCCCCCTCCCCCCGGAGGGCGCCGAGCCGATCACCCGCGAAGAGGCAGTAGCGGCCCAGCAAACCGGCTGGAAGCTCCAACTCGCCCCCGACGCCCCCAGCACGACGCCCGACCCGGCCACCGACCCTGAGCCCGAGCCGCAGTCCTGGTCGACAACCAACTGGACAGAACCACCAACGGTTGCTCCGACCCCCAAGGACCCCGCGCCGACCCCCGACGCCGACACCACCCAGGTCATCCCCACCACGTCCCCCCAGCCCACCAGCGGCTGGAGCCAGCAGTCGGGTACTGCAGCGGGCGCGGCAACCGGTGCACCCGCCTGGGGACAGTCAACCGACGCGGAGACCACCCAGATCGACAACTCGGTCCACCAGGACGTCGACTCCCCCGAGCAGACAAGCGACTCCGAGATCACCCAGGTCGCTCCCTGGGGACAGCAGCCCGCCGACAGCCCATGGTCCGCCGGCGACGACCTAGCTACTTCTGGCCATGAGCCAACAGCAGGCAAGGCACAGACCGGTACTACGCCGTGGACGACTCAGGCGGACGACAGCACGGCCCAAGGCGCAACCAATCAGCCGCCTTCAGAGCAGCCGAACGACGCGGACAACCCCCAGTGGGCCTCCAACCCCCAGCAGACCGACACCAGCCCGTGGGGCGGACCAAACGCAGCCCAGACCGGCACCGGCGGCTGGAACGAGTCCGGCGCAGCCCAGACCGGCACCAATGGCTGGGGCGACTCCGGCGCACCGCAGGCGGGCGCCCAAGGTTGGGATAACTCCGGCGCACCCCAGTCGGACGGCCAGGACGCACCCCAGTCAGATGGACAGGGATGGGGGTCCTCAACCCCACCGCAGACGACTGCCGGCGACCACGACGGGTCCGGCGTACAGCAGACAGGTTCCGAGGGCTGGGGTGCTTCTGACGCACCACAGTCAGGTGGCCAGGGCTGGGACAACTCCGCAACGCAGCAGACCGGCAGTGGTAGCTGGGACAGCTCCGCGACGCAGCAGACCGGCAGCGGTGGCTGGGACAACTCCGCGACACAGCAGACCGGCACCGGCAGCTGGGACAGCTCCGCGACACAGCAGACCGGCACCGGCGGCTGGGGCTCCTCCCCCTCGCCCCAGACAGGTGCTGGCGATCACGACGGTGCTGCAGCGCCGCAAACCGGCAGCGACGGCCAGGACGCCTCTGCGTCTCAGGCAACTAGTGGCGACGGTTGGGGCGGGTCCGGCACGCAGCAGTCTGCGGACGACAAGACCGGCGCCTCCGAGACGCCAGCAGCCAATGCCACTGGGTGGGGAGCCTCCGGCTCGCAGCAGCCCGGCGCGGAAGGCTGGGGTACCTCCGGCACACAACAGACCGGCAGCGAAGGCTGGCCTGCATCCGGCACGCAGCAGGGTGGCAGCGAAGGCTGGCCTGCATCCGGAACCCAACAGGGTGGCAGCGAGGGCTGGGGCGCGTCCGAGACCCAGCAGACCGGCGGCGAAGGCTGGGCTGGATCCGGCACCCAACAGGGCGCCAGCGAAGGCTGGCCTGCATCCGGCACGCAACAGCATGGCGGCGACGGCTGGGGCGCGTCCGGGACCCAGCAGACCGGCGGCGAAGGCTGGGCTGGATCCGGCACCCAACAGGGCGCCAGCGAAGGCTGGGGTGCATCTGGCACGCAGCAGGGCGGCACTGGCGGTTGGGGTAGCTCTGCCACACCGCAGACAGGTGCTGGGCAAGACGCAGCTGCGGCGCAGCAAGCGGGTGCTGGTGGGCAGGACGGTTCTGCTGCTCAGCAGACAGGCGCCGGCGGCCAGGGTGGTTTTGGCTCGCAGCAGTCGGGTGGTGATGGCTGGGGTTCGAGCGGTGGCCAGCAAGGTGGTGTGGCAGGCAGCCAGCAAGGTGATGCGGCTGGGAGCCAGCAAGGTGGCGCGGGTGCGAGCCAGCAGGGTGTCTGGGGTAGCACTCCCACCGCGCAGACCGGCGACGGTTGGGGAACTGGCGGAGTACAGGAAGCTGATGCGGGCCAGTGGGGTAGCTCGGCCGCGCAGCAGGCGGCTGGACCGCAGACCGGTAATCAGTGGGGGTCGACCGCGCAGCAGCAGGGCGGTGGGCCTTGGCAGGGTGGTGAGGCCTCGCCTTGGCAGGGTGGTGAGGCCTCGCCTTGGCAGGGTGGTGACGGTCCACAGGGTGGTGGGACGCGGAAGCGGAAGGCCGGTGGTGGTGACGGTGGCGGAGGCGGTTTCAACAAGACTTCGCTGATCATCGGTGGTGCGATCGCGCTGGTGATCCTGATCGTGGTGGGCGTGTTCCTGATCACCAACCAGGGTGACAAGAAGACCGCCGACCCGACGCCGACACCGCAGCCGACCGGCAGCGGGCCGACGACGCCTGGTGCCAACGCGGGGCAGTCGAAGAATCCCAAGCTGCACGAGGGTGACCGGATCAGCTCGGACGCGATCTCGTTCCCGCGGCAGGCCGGCGACTGGTCCGACCGCAAGCGGCTGATCAAGCAACTGGTGAACTCGAGCGGGCAGTACATCACCCTGCAGACCGACTTCGACGGCACCAACGACTGGTACGCGGACATGTTCGTCGGCGGGCTCAGCAACGCGACGCCGTTCAGCGGCGACCCGAAGGTGACCGCGACGACGCTGCTCGGGCAGGTGCAGAAGAGTGCCTATGGCAACATTCCGGTGACGTTCAAGACGCTCAAGAGCGGCGCGGTGAAGCGCTCCGACAAGGCGGGCTGGTACTTCCAGCAGTCCGTCACGGCGAAGTCGCCCAAGGTCACCTCGGTACTGGTCCTGACCGTCGCCGTCTTCGACCTCGGCGACGGCACCGCGGTCGCCTACATCAGCGACATCCCCGCCAACCGGCCGGACCTGAGGACGGTCGAAGGCAAGGTCTACGAGGGAATCAACGTTGGCTGAGAACGAGAACACCCCGCCCCCACCGTCTCCGCCGCCGCCCCGCTCGCCTGCGCGGCACTCCGCGCCGCCGCCTGCGCCTGCCGATCGCGTCGACCGCGTCGCCCCGGTGGACGAGGGCACTGCTGAGGAGTGGTTTTCCTCTCAAGAGTCGTTGCCTGCTGACAACTGGTTCTCCACTCAGTCTTCACCGGCTGCGGCTTCTGAGGCCGCTGACTCGGCTGAACCTGCGGACGGTTTGGAGGGCTCGGGAGGTGCTTTGGGTTCTGATGATCCGTTGATGGGTCAGTCGCGCGCGCCTGCGCCGCCTCCTCCCCCGCCGTACCGTGCGAGCACGGCGCCGGCTGTCGGGGGCCCGCAAGCGCTGGAGCAGGAGCAGGTGCCGAGGTCGCAGTCGCAGTCGCAGTCGCAGTCGCAGTCGCCCCAGGCTCAGCCGTCGGCGCAGGTGCCATCTCAGCCGCAGGTGCCGCAGCAGCCAGCGCAGTCGCAGTCGCAGTCCCTCGCACCGCAGGCTCCGTCGCCGCAGGTGCAGCAGCAGTCATCCCGATCGCAGCAGCCGCAGGTGGCATCGCAGTCACAGGAGCCGTCGTCGCAGTCGGACCAACCGGAGGCGCCGCAGCAGCCAGCGCAGTCGCAGTCGCAGTCGGATGCTCCTGCGCCAGGTAGTCCGCGGTACTCGGGTCCGCAGCAGGGTCCGGCGGTAGGTGGTGCGCAGGGCGGGTCAGCTGCCGGCGGTACGTCGTACAGCCCGGCGCCTCGTGGGCCGGTGAGCGGACGTGTTGAGGACGGAGCGGCGAGTGGCCGTGATGGGGACGGGTCCGCGCCTGGCCGTGTAGCAGGCGGGCCTGCGGCGAGCGGGCCGGTGGCAGGTAGTGCGCCGTACGCGCCGCCGCCGGTCGGGTCGGGGACTGGTGACGGGCAGGGGGTGTACGGGCCGTCGGCTGGTGAGCAGCGGCAGGCTGGTCCGCGTCAGGTTGGTGCTCAGGGGCAGCCGGGTGGTCGAGGGCCGGTGGGGCCGCCGAGTCAGGCGGGCTTGCAGGGGCAGGCCGGTAGTCAGGGACAGGGCGGCGGTGCGCAGGGACCGGCGCCGTATGGACAGGGTGGCCCGCAGGGACCGGCGCCATATGGGCAGGGTGGCCCGCAGGGACCTGGTGGTCCGCAAGGGCCTGGTCCCCAAGGGCACGGTCCGCAAGGACAGCCGGGGCCGAATGTGCAAGGCGGGCAGCCCGGGCCGTTTGGGCCGGGCGGGCAGTCGGGGCCGTACGGGCAGGGTGGTCAGCGGATGCAGTCCGGGGCGCCTGGTTCGCAGGGATCTCGTCAGGGTGGTCCGCAGGGGCAGCCTGGCGGGTACGGCGTGCAGGGGCAGCCTGTGGATGGCTGGCAAGCGCAGGCGTTGAGCGGTGGACGGGTGCCGCATGAGGGTGGTGGCGACCCGCAGCACGGCGCGCCGCGTGGAGTCGGCGGGGATCCGCGGTACGGAGCGCCGGGTGACGGTGGCCGGGGCTCGCAGTACGGCGTGCCGCGCGACAGTGGCCAGGCCTCGCAGCACGGCGTGCCGCGCGACAGTGGCCAGGCCTCACAGCACGGAGTACCACGTGACGGTGGCTCGCAGTACGGCGTACCGCGCGACGGTGGCCAGGCCTCGCAGTACGGCGTACCGCGTGACGGTGGGGTGCCGTATGGCGGTGGTGACGAGGCCTACGGGATTGTCGATGACGTGCCACCCGGCGGCGACGGCGGCAAAAGCGGCCGACTCGTCGGCCTTGTAGGACTGGTAGTCGGTGCCCTGCTGGTGACCGGGCTCAGCGTCAACTGGATCTGGGACAAGGCTGACGCCGTGACGCCGGTTTCGTTGCCTTCGGCCAATCCGGCGCCGTTGGAGACTGTCAGTCCGTCGGCGGCGCCTACTACGCCTCCGCCGCCGGAGGGGCGGGTGCTGGGGTCCAACATTGTTGCTTTCAACAATGACTCGATGCCGTTGATGACGTCGGCCTGGCGGGACAACGGGAAGGCTGACCGGATCGGGCTGGTAGGCGGGGCTTCTGCCTGGTTGACCGTGCATGAGAAGTACGACGGCAAGAAGGCGAGTTGGGGCAACTATGTTGCCTTTGGTGGGCTCAGCAACAAGGTCAAGTACGTGAACACCCCGGCCGGGCGGAAGGCTGCGACCGTTCAGGCCGCTACTACCGCGATCGTCGAGTTGTACGACGAGAAGGTGCAGTTCATCGGGAAGGCCGCGCATGTGCCGGGGACCGTGGCCGGGCATCCGTCGCATGAGCTCAGCATCAAGGTGGTGGTGAACAAGCCGATGTTGAAGGAGACCTTCTCGACCGTGCTGGTCACCGTGATCGATCGGGGTGACGGCACCGCGGATGTCGCGGTCGCGGACATCGCCGGCAGCACGCCGACCCAGATCACGGACTGGCGGGCCAAGGTCCAGGAGATCAAGATCGGCGGCTGAGCCGGCCAGTAGGAACAGAGAGCTAGGAACGGACCTCGGCGCAGGCGGCGATCCAGCGGTCGAGGACGTTCTTGGCCTCGCCGGAGTCGATCGCCTCGGCCGCGCGGTCCATTCCGCTGCGGATTCGGGCGACCAGTGGGCCGGTGCTGCCCTCGTGCGCGGCCAGCGCCGCGCCCGCGTTCAGCAGTACTACGTCGCGCACCGGTCCGGGCTCGCCGTCCAGCAGCGCCCAGACGACCTTCGCGTTGAACGACGCATCGCCACCCCGCAGCGACTCGGGTGCCGCCGGCGCGATCCCCAGCTCTCGCGGGTCCAGCGTTTCTGGCCCGTCGACGACCCCGCGGCCGACCGTCCACACCTGCGACGTCGTCCGGGTGGTCAGTTCGTCCAGCCCGTCGTCGCCGTGGAAGACCAGCGCGTCGATCCCGCGCCGGGCCAGTACGCCGGCCATCAGCCCGGCCACTCGTCCGTCCCCGACGCCGACGGCCTGCGCCGACGGGTTGCCCGGGTTGGCCAGCGGGCCCAGCAGGTTGAACGTGGTCGGCACCCCGAGCTCACGACGCGGTACTGCGGCATGCCGCAGCGCCGGGTGGAACGCAGGAGCGAAGCAGAACGTGATCCCCGCCCGCTCCCCCACCTCGGCGACCTGCGCAGCAGTGAGGTTGAGCGGGATCCCCAGCTCCTCGAGCACGTCGGCAGCACCACAGGCCGACGAGGCGGCCCGGTTGCCGTGCTTGAGCACCTTCGCTCCGGCGCCGGCCGCGACGATCGCCGACATTGTGGAGATGTTCACAGTGTGGGCCTGGTCACCACCAGTACCGACGACGTCGAGCGTCCGGCCCGGTACTTCGATCCGGGTCGCGAACTCGCGCATGGTCGAGACCATGCCCTCGACCTCGGACACGGTCTCGCCCTTGGAGCGCAGCGCGATCACGAACCCCGCCAGCTGCGCGGGACTGGCAGCGCCGGACAAGATCTGCTCCATCGCCCACGCGGTGGCGGAGGCGTCGAGATCCTCGTGCCGCAGCAGCGGGTTGAGCACCTGCGACCAGGTCAGCGAACGCCCGCCAGGCGTAGTACCGGCGGGTGAATCCAGCGGGGCGGCCACGACGCCGGGATCAGGTCGTCGCGGGCAGCTTGGCGACCCGCTGCCGGAGCAGGTCGGCCGTCGCCTCGGCGAGCCGGATCGGGTCGATCGGGTGCGAGACCGCCGCCTCGGCGCGCGACCAGGTCGCCAGCCAGGCGTCCTGCGGGCGGCCGATCAGCACCAGGATCGGCGGGCACTGGAAGATCTCGTCCTTGAGCTGACGGGCGATTCCCAGGCCACCGGCCGGTACCGCTTCGCCGTCCAGGATGACGAGGTCGATCCCGCCCTTGTCCATCAGCTTGATCACGGCCGGCTCGGTCGCGCACTCGAAGTACTCGATCTCGGGCACGTCCATGGCAGGCCGCTTCCCGAGGGCCAGCCGGACGGACTCCCGCGTGGTGCGGTCGTCGCTGTAGACCAGCACCTTCAGCGGACGCTCTGAGCTCATCGATTCATCCCAAGCTGTGTGTCTGTGACGAGTGGACATGCAACAACACCGCGCATGCTACCGGGGCGGCTGCCCGGCTCTGCGCGCCTGCTCCTCCAACCGGTCGAGTCGGCGGTCCTCACGCTTGGCTTCGCGCTGGGACTGACGCACCCACTGGACGAACAGGACGCCGAAGAAGATCAGCCCGACGATGTCGCCCGACCCCCACAGCAGACCGCCCGCGATGTACTGGTCACGCAGCGGTGACGGTGGCCAGGAGCGGCCGAAGCTGGTGTACCAGTCCTCCGCGATCAGTTTGTTCGCGGACATGATCGTGATGCCGAGGAACGCGTGGAACGGCAGCGTCAGGAAGGTCAGGATCAACCGGAACGGGTAGATCACCCGGCCGGGCACCGGGTCGAGTCCGAGCAGCGGCCAGAAGAACAACGCGCCGACCGCGATGAAGTGCACGTGCAGAAGATCGTGGAGCGCGGTCGAGCGCAGCGTCGCGTCGTACCAGCCGCTGAAGTAGAGCGCCCACGGGCTCAGCACGAACAGGGTGAAGCCGATCATCGGGAAGCAGATCACCTTGGCGAAGCCCGAATGCAACACGGAGAGCAACCATCCGCGGGGTCGCTGCGGAAGGGTGCGGAGGGCAAGCGTCACCGGCGCGCCGAGCGCCATCGCGAGCGGGGTGAGCATCGACAGGATCATGTGCTGCGCCATGTGCACGCTGATCAGCACCGTGTCGTAGGTGCCGAGCGCCGACTGGGTGGCGATCACCGCGCTGCCCAGGCCGAGCCCGACGAAGGCGAAGGTGCGGCCGCGGGACCAGCTGTCACCCCGTGCGCGGAGCCGGTGGACGCCGTACAGATAGAGGGCGCCGACCACGATGATCACCGCGAGTAACACCGGTTCGAAGGTCCAGGCGGTCAGCAGCCTGACCGCGGTGAACGGCTCGATCTGGTCGCCTGGTCCGGCGTGGAGGGGAAGCACTGTCCCACAGTAGAAACAGGAAGTCGCCGACATGCATGGGGGTGGGCGTGCTGTCAGATACCTCGACCGACATAATGACGCCGTGGCCACTGCAACCGCGCTCCCAGCGTCTCGTGAACACGGACACCACGACCGTCCCGACATGGTCAGTGTCGGCACGATCGTCTGGCTCTCGAGCGAACTGATGTTCTTCGCCGCCCTGTTCGCGGCGTACTTCACCATCCGGTCGGTAACGACCGCTGCCGCGGTATCCGGTGCGGAGTCCCTCTGGGACGCGTCCACCGAGATGCTGAACGTGCCGTTCGCGGCCGTGAACACGACGATCCTGGTGCTGTCGTCGGTCACCTGCCAGCTCGGCGTGTTCGCCGCCGAGCACGGCAAGGTCGGCCGGACCGGCGCGATCGGCAACGTTCGCGCCTGGGGCATGCGTGAGTGGTTCATCCTCACCTACCTGATGGGCGCGGTCTTCATCGCCGGTCAGGTGACCGAGTACGCGACCCTGATCCACGAGGGCATGACGATCTCGTCGTCGCCGTACGGGTCGGTGTTCTACCTGACCACCGGGTTCCACGGTCTGCACGTGACCGGCGGTCTCATCGCTTTCGTGTTCGTCCTTGCCAGGACGTACATGGCTCGTAAGTTCACCCACGAACAGGCTGTCTCCGCCATCGTCGTGTCGTACTACTGGCACTTCGTCGATGTGGTCTGGATCGCCCTGTTCGCAACCATCTACCTGCTCAAATGAGTGAGAAGAGACATTCCTTGTCACCGGCGCGCTTCCTCTCCGCGCGACGACGGCACCGGTCAGCCGGCCTCGTCGTGCTCCTGTTCGGCCTCCTGGCGGTGGGTTCCGCGTACGCCGCGTTCGCCCCTGACAACGCGGTGGCGGACAACTCGGCCCAGTCCCAGCAGATCGAAGAGGGCAAGAAGCTCTTCGCGGTCGGCTGCGCGAGCTGCCACGGTCTGAACGCCGAAGGCGGTGGCAACGGCGAGGGCAAGTTCGCCGGGCCGTCGCTGATCGGTGTCGGCGCCGCTGCGGTCGACTTCCAGGTCGGTACCGGCCGGATGCCCGCCATGCAGCCCGGCGCGCAGATCCCCCGCAAGACCCCGTCGTACACGGCGGCCGAGACCGAGGCGCTGGCGGCGTACGTCGCCAGCCTGGCCCCCGGCCCGGCGGTTCCGGCGGCGGACTCGTACGACATCAGCAAGGCCACGGACGAGCAGGTCACCCGCGGTGGCGAGCTGTTCCGGACCAACTGCACGGCGTGCCACAACTTCGCAGGCAAGGGCGGCGCGCTGCCGAACGGCCGCTACGCCCCGTCGCTGATGAACGTCGACCCCAAGCACATCTACGAGGCCATGCTCACCGGCCCGCAGCAGATGCCGGTCTTCTCCGACCAGGTCCTGCAGCCGGACGACAAGCGTGACGTGATCGCGTACCTGCATGCTCTCGAGCAGCAGAAAGACCCCGGTGGCTTCGGCCTCGGCCGGCTCGGCCCGGTCTCCGAGGGTCTGTGGGGCTGGCTGGTCGGTATCGGCCTGCTGGTCGGCGTGGCGGTCTGGATCGGCGCCAAGGGCGTCAAGGCCAAGGGAGCGAAGGCCGAATGAGCGACGAGAAGCAGAACCTGCCCGCGGTCCCCGCGGAGCACGACAACCAGGTGGTGCTGGCCGAACCGATCCCGGACCCGGGTGTCGAGCCGCACGAGCTGCGGATCACCGACATCGATCCGAAGGCCGCCGACCGGGTCGAGCGCCAGGTCGCCACCATGTTCGGGTTGGCCGGCGTGCTCGCGCTCGGCTCGTGCGTGGCGTACTTCGCGATCCCGCGCGACTCGATCCTCGAGTTCGGGCCGCTGACCGGTAACGCCAACAACCTGGTGATCGGTCTGTGCCTCGGCCTGTCGCTGTTCCTGATCGGCGCCGGCGCGATCCAGTGGGCCAAGAAGCTGATGGTCGACACCGAGGTCGCCGAGGACCGGCACGACGCGCACTCCACCCCGCAGCAGAAGACCGAGATCATGGAGGCGTTCCAGCAGGGCGCCGCCGAGTCCGGTTTCGGCCGCCGCAAGCTGATCCGCCGGTCACTGATCGGCGCGATGGGCCTGCTCGGCCTGCCTGCCATCGTGCTGCTGCGCGACCTGGGCCCGCTGCCCGGCCGCAAGCTGTACGACACCATCTGGGCCAAGGGCATCCGGGTCGTCAACGACGTCACGCTGCGCCCGATCAAGCCGTCCGACCTGGTGGTCGGCCAGCTGGTCAACGCGGCGCCGGCCAACCTGGCGCCAATGCAGGAGGAGAGCGGCGTCGAGTACCAGAACGCCAAGGCCAAGGCGGCGGTGATCGTCGTCCGGATCGCTCCGAACGAGATCCGTACCCCGGCCGGCCGCGAGAACTGGGGCATCGACGGCATCCTGTGCTACTCCAAGATCTGCACCCACGTGGGCTGCCCGATCTCGCTGTACGAGCAGACCACGCACCACGTGCTCTGCCCGTGCCACCAGTCGACGTTCGACCTGGCCGACGGCGCCAAGGTGATCTTCGGCCCCGCCGCCCGTCCGCTGCCGCAGCTACCATTGGCCGTGGACGCAGAGGGCTACCTTGTCGCGCAGAGCGGCTTCACCGAGCCGGTCGGCCCGAGCTTCTGGGAACGAGGGTGACAACCGTGTCGGACAAAGACTTTCCCCCACCGGTCAAGTGGGTCGACGACCGCCTGGGCATCGGCAAGCTCGGCAAGAAGAACCTGCGCAAGGTCTTCCCGGACCACTGGTCCTTCATGCTCGGCGAGATCGCGCTCTACAGCTTCATCATCCTGCTGCTGACCGGCGTCTTCCTCACCCTGTGGTTCCGGCCGTCGATGGCCGAGGTCGAGTACCAGGGCTCGTACAGCCTGCTCAAGGGCCTGCACATGTCGGAGGCCTACGCCTCCACCCTGGACATCTCGTTCGATGTCCGCGGCGGTCTGCTGATGCGGCAGATCCACCACTGGGCGGCCGTGCTGTTCGTCGCCTCGATGATGGTTCACCTGCTCCGGATCTTCTTCACCGGCGCGTTCCGCAAGCCGCGTGAGCTGAACTGGGTGATCGGCTTCGGGATGCTGTTCCTCGGCATCATCGAGGGCTTCATCGGCTACGGCCTCCCTGACGACCTGCTCTCCGGTACCGGTCTGCGGATCACCCAGGGCATGATCCAGGCCTCCCCCGTGGTCGGCACGTACATGTCGTTCTTCATCTTCGGCGGCGAGTTCCCCGGTGACGACTTCGTCTCCCGGTTCTTCACCGTGCACGTACTGCTGATCCCCGGGTTGATCCTGGCCCTGGTCACGGCGCACCTGTTCCTGGTCGTGTACCACAAGCACACGCAGTACCCGGGCCCTGGCCGGACCGAGAAGAACGTCGTCGGCTACCCGCTGATGCCGGTCTACATGGCCAAGGCCGGTGGCTTCTTCTTCGTCGTCTTCGGCATCACCGCTCTGATGGGCGCGCTGCTTCAGATCAACCCGGTGTGGCTGTACGGCCCGTACAACCCGGCCGAGGTGACCGCAGGCTCCCAGCCCGACTGGTACATGGGCTGGCTGGAGGGCTCCGTGCGCCTGATGCCTGGCTTCGAGAGTCATTTCTGGGGTGTCACGCTCAGCTGGAACCTGCTGATACCAGCGCTGATCATCCCGCCGGCGTTCGTCACCCTGGTGGCCCTGTATCCGTTCATCGAAGGCTGGATCACCGGCGACAAGCGCGAACACCACCTGCTGGACCGGCCCCGCAACGTGCCGACCCGGACCGGGATCGGCGCCGCGTTCATCACCTTCTACGGCCTGCTCTGGATCGGCGGTGGCAACGACCTGATCGCCACCCACTTCGGGGTCTCGCTGAACAACGTGACCTGGTTCCTGCGGTTCGCGGTCTTCCTCGGCCCGATCTTCGCCTTCTGGGCCACCCGCCGGATCGCGATCTCGCTGCAGCGCGCCGACACCGACCGCATCCTGCACGGCCTGGAGTCCGGCATCATCGTCCGGACCCCCGAGGGCCAGTACTACGAGAAGCACACCCCGATCTCGAACTACGAGGCCTACGCGCTCACCGCCCGGGACCGGGACCTGCCGCTGGAGATCGGCCCGGAAACGGACGACAACGGCGTACGGGCCCCGCGTCGGGCACTGAACAAGGTGCGCGCCAAGCTGTCGGCGTTCTACTTCGCGGACTCGGTGCAGAAGCCGACCGCGGCGGAGATCGAGGAAGCTCACTCGCACGGTCACCACGACGAGCACGAAGCCGTCGAGGGCGTCACCGGGACGGTGGAGCTCGACGAGGGCAGTTCTCGTGAGGTCAACCGGCACTAGGCACTTGGCAGTACGCACGAAGGCCCTGGCGATCCGCCAGGGCCTTCGTGCGTTTCAGAGGGCCTTGCTGACCGAGGTCAGGTAGTCGCTGACGGTGCCGCGCTCCCCCGGCGTGAGCGGAGTTGTCACGCTGACCAAGCGGTTGAGCAGCGGGCCGAAGAAGGTCCAACCGAGCTCCACGGCCTCGTCCGACACCGCGAGGTGTCTGCTGCGGCCGTCTGAGCGGCTTCTGAGCCGTTCGAGGTGGCCTGCGGCCTCCAGGCGGTGAATGACCGCCGTCGTCGCCTGAGAGGTCATTCCGAGCCGCTCAGCCAACCATTTGGGTGTCGCCGGCGCGCCGGCTCGCTCGGCGTCGAGGAGGGCGATCAGGGCGCGGACGTCCGTGGAGTGCAGACCGGTACTGCGCGCGAACTCCCCCACGGCCGCCTCCAGCCGCAGCGCGACCTCGCGGAGCTGATGGATCAGCCCGAGCGCCGCCGCTCGTTCTGGATCGGTGGAACGAACTCCTTCTCGCATGAACCGCAATTTACCTCACTGAGTGAGTTATCGTGCGGGAATGACCGCTGAGTTCTTCGCCGCGTACGACAGCTTGCTCGCCCGCTGGGGCGTGCCGACCGAATCGATCGAGGTCGAGGGTGAGTTCGGGGTCACCCGAGTGAACGCCTGCGGGGCGGTCGATGCCCCTCCCCTGGTCCTGCTTGCCGGGTACGGCGCCGGTGGGTCGCCGGCGTGGTTCGGGGTGGCGCCGCAACTGGCGCAGTACCGGCGGGTGTTCGCGGTTGATCTGGTGGGCGATGCAGGGCGTAGTGCTGGTCGGGTTGGCAGCCAGGCGGAGCTGCACCGGTGGCTTGGTGGCGTACTCGACGGGCTGGGTGTCGAGCGAGCGGACTTCTGCGGACATTCGTACGGCGCCTGGGTCTCGCTCAGCTATGCGTTGCAGTCGCCGGGGCGCGTCGGGAAGCTCGCCTTGCTGGACCCCACGGATTGCTTCACCGGTCTGAGCCCCTCGTACATCGCTCGCGCGCTGCCGATGCTTCTGCGGCCGACCCCGGAACGCGTCCGGTCCTTTCTCCGGTGGGAGACACGCGGCATCTACGTTGATCCCGACTGGCTTGATCTTGCCGCGCTGGCGGCTGAGTTCCCCGCGGCCGGGCCGGTGCGGCCGCGACGGCCTGACCTGAAGTCGCAGGACCTCGAGGCCGAACTGCTGGTCGTCGTCGCCGGTCGGAGCCGGACTCATGATCCTGAGCGACTCATCCGTCGGATGGGCGCTTCGGCGCCGCAGGCGAGGGTCGTGCGGCTTCCCGCAGCGAGTCATCACTCGATCCCGGCTGGTCATGCCGAGGAGCTGGCGGGGACGCTGGAGAAGTTCCTCCGGTGATCCGGTGCGCGATTTGTTCAAGAACCGATCGCCGACCGCCCGTAGGTTCGCCTGCGTGACAGCGATCAGCAAGGTCTTCAGCGCCCTTTCCGTGTCGGTCGACGGGTACATCACCGGCCGCGATCCGAGTGCCGGCCGCGGGCTCGGTGACGCGTCGATGCTGTTCGACTGGTACTTCGACGGCGATACGCCGAGCCAGGTGTTCGACGGATTCAAGCTGAGCGAGCCGAGCGCCCGGGTCTTCGACACAGCTGCCGCACGGGTCGGCGTCAGCCTGGTCGGCCGGAACACCTACGACGACTCCGGCTGGGTCAACGGCGGTACTCCGCACCCGAACGCGCCGCTGGTCCTGCTCAGCCATCGCGCCGTACCGGAGACGCGAGACCGGCAGACGCTGGTCACCACCGGGATCGAGGACGCGGTCGCGGCCGCCCGGGAGCTGGCCGGTGACAAGGACGTCGCGCTGATGGGCGGCGGCGTGGTGACGGCTGCGCTCGCGGCTGGTCTGGTCGACGAGCTGATCCTGCATCAGATCCCGGTTCTGCTCGGGGCCGGGCGACCGTTCTTCCAGTCGCTGCCTGAGCACGTCCAGCTCCGGCTGATCGACGCGGTCCCGGCGCCCGGCGTGACGCACCTGCACTACGAGGTGGTCCGATGATCCTCGTCACCGGCGGGCTGGGCATGATCGGCGCCCACACGGCGCGGGCCTTGGTCGACCTCGGACATGAGGTGGTCGTCACCTCCCACCGCCAGACGGAGCTCCCGTCGTTCCTGACCGGCAAAGTTGTGGTCGAGTCCCTCGATGTGACCAATCCGGACGCCTTCCTCGCCCTCGGCGATCGGCACGAGATCAGCGACATCGTGCACCTCGCCGGCAGCATCCCTGGCGACGATCCGATCGACTTCTTCCGTACGGACCTCACGGGCCTGCTCAACGCGCTGGCCGCCGCCCGTGCCTGGGGCGTACGCCGGTTTGCCGTCGCCAGCAGTCTCGGCGTCTACACCGGACGCAGCGAGATCCCCTGGCACGAAGAGCTCTCCCTGCCGACTGCTGACCTGCCACACCCGATCGTCGCGTTCAAGAAAGCTGCCGAGCCGCTGACGCTGAACGCTCTCCAAGGCAGTGGCGTGCAGCCCGTGCTGCTCAGGATCGGGAGCGTTTGGGGCCCGCTGATGGACCCGGACTCGCCGTTCAACCCGATCCCGCCGTACATCAGCTCGGTACTGCGCGGCGAGACGCCGCGGGCGTTGTATTCGGATGACGGGGGCGACCTCTGCTACGCACCAGACGCCGGGCGGGCGATCGCGCTGCTGATGGATGCGGACGAGCTCCGGCATTCCACCTACAACGTGTCGAGCGGGCGAGCCGCCACGAACGGTGAACTGGTGGAGGCTGTCCGGGCGGTTGTGCCGGAGTCTCATGTGGAGTTGCTGCCTGGGCGGGAGAACGGCGCGGGGGTTGATCCGTACGTCGATATCACGCGGCTCACTGCGGAGACGGGCTTCGAGCCTGCTTTCGATGTCGCGGCGGCGGTGGCCGACTATGTCGGTTGGCGCGGAGAGAACAGGCGCTGAGAGGGTGCTCGCGGGGGCGGGAGCTGGTGTGGGTGCGCCCGTGGGGCGGCAGGAACAGCAGCTGGCTCGTAGTCGGCATTCGGGCTGCCACCAGCGTGGTCGCGCTCGCGCGACGGAGGAGCGTCTGGGGCGGGTGGGAGCTGGCACCGGAGTGAGCGACGCAGGAGCGAGCGGGGCGCTGGCGTGGGGAAACAGCAGCCGCCCGGATCCAAAGGATCCGGGCGGCTGGAGATGCTGAGGTCAGGCGAGCGCCGAGCCTGCCTTGTACTTCGCCCAGGTCTCGTTCCAGTCGGTCCAGCCGTTGCCCGGCTCCATGCCGCGCGTCGTGCCGGTGACCACGACAGGATCCCCGCGCAGCGTCTGCGAGAAGTACCACTGGCCGTCCTTCAGTGACATGCCGACGCAGCCGTGGCTGACGTTGTCGCGGCCTTGCGCGCCACCTGACCACGGGGCGCCGTGGATGAACTCGCCCGAGCTCGTGACCCGCTGGGCCCACTTCACGTCGTGGATGTCGTAGTACTCCGGGTCGCCGGGCTTGATGCCGACGGTCCGGGCGTCCATCCGCTTGGTGGCGTACTTCTCCATGATCACCTTGGTGCCGCTGCGGGTGGTGAAGCCGTCCTTGCCCGCGGTGATCGGGATGGTGCGGGCCAGTTTGCCGTTGATGACGACCGTCATCGTGTGCTTCTTGACGTCGACCTTGGTGACCACCGACTTGCCGATGGCGAAGTCGATCTTGCGGCTGGCGGTGCCCCAGACGCTGCCGCCGGCGTTGACTCCCTGGGTGGCGATGTCGACCGAGACCTTGACGCCGGCCGGCCAGTACGTCTTCGGGCGGTAGTTGACCTGCTTGCTGTTCAGCCAGTGCCAGGTGCCCTCGACCGGGACCGAGGTGGTCACCTTGAGGCGCTTCTCGACCGCGGCCCGGTCGGTGACCGGGTTGTTCCAGAAGATCTGCACCGGCATCGCGACGCCGACCGTCTCGCCGTTCAGCGGGGAGACCGAGGCCTTCAGGCTCTTGGTCGCGGCCAGCGTCTTGAAGTTCGAGGTGATCGGGACGCTGTTGCCGTCGCTGCCCTTCGCCGTACCGGTCAGCGTGTACTTCGCGCCGGGCTTCAGCGACGGCTCCGACGTCCACACCGACTTGTTGTCGTTGAGGCTGCCGTCGACCTTGCCGCCGTTGGAGTCCTTCAGCGTCACGTCGGACAGCTCGCCGCCGTCGCTCGTGACGGTGACCGGCTTGTCCGGGCGGACCGCGGAGGCGCCCTTGGCCGGCACGACCTGGACGTTCGCCGCGGCCGGGTCGCCGGTGGGCGTCGCGCTGGGCGTCTCCGAAGTACCGGGCGTGTTCGAGCTGGTGGTGCTACCGGGCGAGTTACCGGTGGACGGAGCTGGATCGGCCGCCTTCGTGTCGCTGCAGGCGGTGCCGACCAGCAGCATCGCGCAGATCCCCGCCACGGCAAGGCCGTGCTTCCGGACCGTACTACTCAACACCTGAGCTCCCCTGTGTAACGATCGGCAACCGCGCCAGCCTAGCTCGCCGGTCGGACATACCCACGCACTGAGAACGTCACCAGTACGGCGGAGCCATGCTGGCCCCGCTGTACTGATGACGTCCGGACAACCGAAAAAGTTGGCGCGCGCAGCGACTAGTGAGCGTGGTCACCACGGTAGTACTCGAACACCCAGCCACTCAGCGTGACGATGCCGATCGCGGCGCCGGCGATGAACAGCCACCAGCCGAAGACCAGGCCGAGCACGATCACCGACAGCGTCAGCGCGCACCACAGCGGCCACCACGAGTACGGCGGGAAGAACCCCAGCTCGCCGGCGCCGTCGGCGATCTCAGCTTCCTTGCGGTCCTCCGGCCGGGCGTCCATCCGGCGGCCGGTGATGGCCAGGTAGTAGGCCACCAGCAGCGACAAGAAAAACGTCATCACCAGTGCGGTGGTGCCGGTCGGATCCTCGGACATGATCCAGTAGATCGGCGTCACGATCAGGACGAACAGCGTCAGGATGCCGAAGACCCAGGCCTCCGCTTTCATGCCTTACCCTCTCCGTCCACGCCGGTACCGTTCGCGATGTTGCGTTCCAGGTTCTCGACCCGGCCCTGGTCCTCGCCGGCGTCCAGCAGGTTGTCCTTGCCGGCGCCGCTGTCCGGGTACTCCGCCATCGCGATCTCCGGGTGGTGCAGGTCGAACGCGGGGCTCTCCGACCGGATCCGGGGCAGGCTGACGAAGTTGTGCCGCGGCGGCGGGGAGCTGGTCGCCCACTCGAGCGAGCGGCCCCAGCCCCACGGGTCGTCGACGCCGACCAGTGGCGCCTTGCGCGACTTGTAGACGTTGTAGAAGAACGGCAGCATCGACAGGCCGAGCACGAAGGCGCCGACGCTCGAGACCTCGTTCAGCGTGGTGAAGCCCTCGTTCGCCCCGTACGACGCGTAGCGCCGCGGCATCCCCTCGACGCCCAGCCAGTGCTGCACCAGGAAGGTCGTGTGGAAGCCGATGAACAGCAGCCAGAAGTGCAGCTTGCCGAGCTTCTCGTCCAGCATCCGGCCGGTCATCTTCGGCCACCAGAAGTAGAAGCCCGCGAACATCGCGAACACCACGGTGCCGAACACCACGTAGTGGAAGTGCGCCACCACGAAGTACGAGTCGGACAGCTGGTAGTCCAGCGCCGGCGACGCCAGGATGACGCCGGTCAGGCCGCCGAACAGGAAGGTGGTGAGGAAGCCGACCGACCACAGCATCGGGGTGTCGAACGACACCGAGCCGCCCCACATGGTGCCGATCCAGTTGAAGAACTTCACCCCGGTGGGCACCGCGATCAGGAACGTCATGAAGGAGAAGAACGGCAGGTTCACCGCCCCGGTGACGAACATGTGGTGCGCCCACACCGCCACCGAGAGGACCGCGATCCACAGCGTCGCACCGACCAGGCCGATGTAGCCGAAGACCGGCTTGCGGCTGAAGACCGGCAGGATCTCGGTGATGATGCCGAAGAACGGCAGCGCGATGATGTAGACCTCGGGATGCCCGAAGAACCAGAACAGGTGTTGCCACAGCAGTGGCCCGCCGTTCGCGGCGTCGAAGACGTGAGCCCCCAAGGCTCGATCCGCCTCCAGCATCAGCAGCGCCCCGGCCAGGATCGGGAACGCGATCAGCACGAGGATCGAGGTGACCAGGATGTTCCAGGTGAAGATCGGCATCCGGAACATCGTCATACCCGGGGCGCGCATCGTGATGATCGTCGTCACGAAGTTCACCGCACCGAGGATGGTGCCCAGACCGGCCATCCACAGACCCATGATCCACAGGTCACCGCCGACGCCCGGCGAACGGACCGCGTTCGACAGCGGCGCGTAGGCGAACCAGCCGAAGTCGGCCGCGCCACCGGGGGTGAAGAAGCCGGAGATGGTGATCAGGCCACCGAACAGGAACAGCCAGAAGCTGAACATGTTGAGCCGCGGGAACGCGACGTCGGGGGCGCCGATCTGGACCGGCATGATCACGTTCGCGAAGCCGACGAACAGCGGGGTCGCGAACAGCAGCAGCATGATCGTGCCGTGCATGGTGAAGAGCTGGTTGTAGACCTCTTCGTTCACGATCTGCAGACCCGGCTTGGCCAGCTCGGCCCGGATCAGCAGCGCCATCACGCCGCCGATCAGGAAGAACGCGAACGAGGTGATCAGGTACAGATGACCGATCAGCTTGTGGTCGGTGGTGGTCAGCCACTTGACCGCGATCGCGCCCTTGCTGCGCCGCCTGGGCAGCGCGGTCGAGGCACCGATGGCGCCCGAGCGCTCGGCGAAGTCGGTCACTTCTCGCCCTCCTGCTCCCCGTGGCCGGGGATGGTGGTCGCGTCCTGACCACCGGTCGCGGCGCCGGTCTGGCCCTTGGCGGCCAGTTCCCGAAGGTGCGCCTGGTACTCGTCGGGCGTGACCACCTTGACGGTGAACACCATCCGGCTGTGGTACAGACCGCACAGCTCCGCGCACTTGCCCGCGAAGGTGCCGGTCTTGGTCGGGGTCAGCTCGAGCTTGTTGGTGCGGCCCGGGATGACGTCCAGCTTGAAGTAGAAGGCCGGCACCCAGAAGGAGTGGATGACGTCCGGCGAGGTCAGGTCGAAGTGCACCGACTCGTTCAGCGGGAGCCACAGCACCGCGGGCTTGTCCAGCGTGCCGGTCTCCCAGACGCCTTCGTTGCCGTCGACGGTGTCCTTGTAGTTGAAGGTCCACTGCCACTGCTGCCCGACCACGTTGATCGTGTGCGACGGGTTGTCCGACATCGCGGTGATCCGGTTGCCGTGCTCGACGGTGTAGAAGAAGAGCACGCCGATGATCGCGAAGGGCGCCAGCGTGTAGAGCACCTCGAGCGGCAGGTTGTAGCGCGTCTGCCGCGGGGCGTCCTCGTTGCGCCGGCGGAACCGCACCGACGCGTACAGGATCAGGCCCCAGGTGAGCACACCGATGACCAGCGCGGCGATCCACGCGCCGATCCACAGACTCCGCATCGCTTCGGTGCGGTCGGACGCGCCCTCGGGCAGGCCGAGTCGTTTCCACTGCTCGGTGGTTTCCGACGAGCAGCCGGCCAGCACCAAGGTGCCTACCGCTACTGACGTCGCCACCAGCAGGCGTCGCTTCGCCGGACGTACCGCGGCGCGGGCCTTCTTCAGACCTGCTGCGCGCGCCACTCCGGGCGTGCCGTTCGAACCCACGGGGCGCCTTTCCCTTCCCAGGTGAGACTGACGACAGAACACTACTGGACACCTCCCCGCGTTCTGCGCATAGGTAGGGCTTAGCGTTTCCGGTGTGATCAACCGTGCATACCTCGACGCCGCGACAGCGGAACCGCTGCATCCCGCGGCGAGGGAGGTGTTGCTGTCGGCACTGGATTCCGGGTGGGCCGATCCGGCCCGTTTGCACCACGAGGGACGGACCGCCAGGCTGCTGCTCGACAACGCCCGCGCGGTGCTGGCCGAAGGCCTCGGAGTACGGCCTGACGAGCTGTTCCTGACCACCTCGGGGACGGCCGCGATCCACTCCGGACTGGTCGCCATGCTGGCCGGCCGGCGGCGGATCGGCGATGTCGTCGTCCACTCGGCGGTCGAGCACTCCGCAGTACTGCATGCCGCGGCCAAAGCCGGTACTGCGTACGAAGTCCCCGTCGACAGCCAGGGACGAGTCGACCTGGACGCATTCGCGGAGCAGGTCCGGCAACCCGGAGTGGCCGTCGCCGCGCTGCAGTCGGCCAACCACGAGGTCGGGACCAGGCAGCCGATCGGGGAGCTCGCCGAGCTCTGCGCGGCCGCGAAGGTGCCGCTCTTCGTTGACGCAGCAGCTTCCGTCGCGCGCGACGCAGTACCGGCCGGCTGGTCGGCGTTGACTGCGAGCGCGCACAAGTGGGGTGGGCCGGCTGGTGTCGGGCTCCTCGCCGTACGGAAGGGGACGCGGCTGTCGCCCGCCTGGCCTGTGGATGAGCGGGAGGACGGCCTCTCCCCCGGCCACCCCAACGTGCCGGCCGCGCTGGCCGCCGCAGCTGCCCTGCAGGCGAGGCTGCTGGAGGTGGAAAACCTCAACAAGCAGCACCGCGCCTGGATCGACGAGCTGCGCCACCGGGTAGCGGCCGACCTCACGGACGTCGAGGTGGTCGGCGACCCGGACGACCGGCTGCCCCACGTCCTCACCTTCTCCTGCCTGTACGTCGACGGCGAGGCGCTGGTCACCGCCCTGGACGCCGAAGGCTTCTCCGTCTCCAGCGGCTCAGCCTGTACTGCGAGCACCCTCCGCCCGTCCCACGTCCTGGCAGCCATGGGCGTCCTCACCCACGGCAACGTCCGCGTCTCGCTCGGCCGCACCACCACCCACGACGAGATCGACCGCTTTGCCACTGTCCTGCCAGGCATCGTCCAGCGGATCCGCGCGGAGGTAGGAATGTGACCCTCGACTGCCGCGGCATGCTCTGCCCACTCCCGGTGATCAAGCTCGCCCAGGCGTTCCCCCAGCTCGCGCTCGGCGACACCATCACCGTCCTCGCCGACGACCCAGCCGCCGCCACCGACATCCCCGCCTGGTGCCGCATGCGCGCCCAGGAACTCGTCTCCGCCGAAGACGGCCAGTACGTCGTACGCCGCCTGAGTTGAGTCAGCCAGGGAACTGGTTCATCCCGATCACCCGCGTCACATCCGGGCAGGAGTCGGTCTCGGTCTTGCCGCCACCTGGCTCCGCGATACCGACCTTCGCCTGCCACTGCCAGCGCGCCGGAAGCCCCTTCAGCGAGACTGCCGGGAACACCAGGGTGATGGTCGAACCGACGATCTGCACGTCGTCGACGTAGACCGGCAGCTGATCGAATTCCCAGTAGAACTGCTTGAGCTGGCCGGCCCTGTTCGGGCTCAGAAAGTACAGGGTGGAGCGGTCGCCGGAAGCGATGGCATCGAACGTCAGGTAGCCGTTCGCCGGCAGCGCCTTCGCGAGCTTGAAGACGATCGTCAGCCGGTGGCCGTCCCCGGTGATCCGGGTCGAGACGAGATCGACACTCTTCACGTCACCCTGGGGATCGGTGCACCCCGCCGTACCGGTCGCCGCGGCCAGCGCCGGGCCGTCCGTCGCTGGCACGGGCTGGGACAGCACCGGGGTGGTCGGCGCCGTGCTCTGAGCCTGATCCGGAGTGGGATCGCAGGCAGCCAAGGACAGCAGAAGGACGGCGGTCAGCAGCCGTACTCCGAAAGCGGTCATGGCGCAGAGTAGGGCTGCGCGAAAAGGGTTGGCCATCTTTTCGGGCACCGTGCAGGCTTCGGAGCGTGACTGACTTTGCGTTCAAGCCGACGTTGCAGGGTGAGCTGGTAGAGCTGCGGCCGATCACTGAGGACGACTATCCCGCGCTGCAGGTGGCGATGGATGATCCCGAGGTCGCCCGGTTCACGGGGAGTCGTGGGGAGATCGGTGAGGAGGCGGCCCGGAAGTGGTATCGGAGCCGCGGTGAGCAGACCGATCGGCTGGATCTGGCCATCGTGGATCTGGCGAGCGGTGGGGTCGTCGGTGAGGCGGTGCTCAATGAGTGGAGTCCGGAGGACGAGAGCTGCAACTTCCGGATCCTGATCGGCGCGGCCGGCCAGGGGCGGGGGCTCGGGACCGAGGCGACCCGGCTGATCGTCGGGTACGGGTTCGAGCAGCTCGAGCTGCACCGGATCGAGCTGGGCGTCTACGCGTTCAACCCGAGGGCGCAGCGGGCGTACGAGAAGGCCGGTTTCGTCGTCGAGGGTATACGCCGTGACGCGTTGCGCTGGGACGGCGAGTGGGTCGACGAGATCGTGATGTCGGTACTGGCCCCTGACTGGCAGGCGCTACGTTCGGAGGTGTGATCGACGCAGAACGTATCGCCGTACTGACCGGCGCCGGGATCTCGACCGCCTCGGGCATCCCGGACTTCCGCGGTCCGCAGGGCCTGTGGACGAGGAATCCGGCCGCGCAGGCGATGTTCGACATCGACGAGTACGTCACCTCGGCGGCCGTCCGGGCCGAGGCCTGGAAGTTTCGCCGGGTCGCCGCGGCCTGGGACGCCGAGCCCAACGCCGGCCACCGCGCCCTGGTCGAGCTGGAGCGTCAGGGCCGCCTGACCGGCCTGATCACCCAGAACGTCGACGGCCTGCACCAGAAAGCAGGCTCCTCCCCCGCACTGGTCCACGAGCTGCACGGCACCGTCTGGTACGTCGACTGTCTCTCCTGCGGCCGCCAGATCCCAATGGCCGAGGTCACACCCAGACTCGAGGCAGGCGACCCCGATCCGGCCTGCGAGAGCTGCGGCGGCATCCTCAAGTCGGCCACCATCTCGTTCGGCCAGTCGCTGGACCAACAGGTCCTCGACGCCGCCACCGAGGCGACCCGCAAAGCAGAGGTCTTCCTCGCGATCGGCACCTCACTCCAGGTCTACCCGGCCGCCGGTCTCTGCGACCTGGCCCTTAACGCGGGCATCCCCTTGATCATCGTCAACGCCGAGCCCACGCCGTACGACGAAGAAGCGACTCAGCTGATCACCACCCCGATCGAGCAGGCCCTCCCCGCCCTCGTCACCTGACCGCCATCGCAACGCCAGCAGATTTAGCGACGAATCCGCAGAGATATGCCCGACGAATCCGCAGCTGAAACCTCGACGAATTCGCAGTACAATCTGTCCATGAATCTGCTGGACCGCAGCGCGGCAGCCGTCGTTCAGGCCGCACTGACCGATACGCCGGTCGTCGTCGTCAACGGCCCCCGGCAGGTTGGCAAGACCACCTTGACCAAGCGGATCACGTATCCGGGCTCGCATGACTTCGCCACTCTCGACGACGAGCCGAGCAGGCAGGCGGCCAGGGACGACGCACGGAACTTCGTCACCAGACCAGTGGATACCTTCGTGATCGACGAGGCTCAGCTGGAACCCGGACTGTTTCGAGCCATCAAAGCCGAGATAGACCGTGATCGTCGCCCCGGCCGTTTTCTCCTCACGGGTTCGTCGCGGCTGCTGGCAGCACCGGACATGGCTGCGTCCCTGGTCGGCCGGGTGGAGACCGTCGACCTGTGGCCCTTCTCCCAGGGCGAACTGGAGGGGCACACGGACACCTTTGTCGACGCGGTCTTCCGATCGCCGGTGGAACTGATTCGCAACGGCCGAACGTCGCGTCAGCAGATCGTCGACCGGATCGTCACCGGGGGATTTCCGGAGATCGTCAGCCGGCAGCCGAACCGGAGGACGGCATGGTTCGACAGCTATCTGACCACCATCACCCAGTCGGTGATTCGGGACATCTCCGCGATCGAGCGTCTCGCCGAGATTCCCCGGCTGCTCCGCCTGTGCGCGGCCCGCACCGGGAACGAGTTGAATGTCAGCGCTATCGCCAGCGACCTGGGGTTCCCTGGCCGGACCGTCGACGGCTATCTCGAACTGCTGGCCCAGGCATTCCTGATCGAGCGGATTCCTGCGTGGTCCACCAACCTCAGCCGGAAGGTCGTCCGGCGACCGAAACTGGTCGTCACCGACACCGGGCTCGCCGCACAGCTGATCGGGGCCACCAGTTCAACCACTGACCGCCCAGGTGGTCCGTTCGGACAGCTACTGGAGACCTTCGTCGCCAACGAGATCCGCAAGCAGTTGACCTGGTCGGCCGAGAAACCGTCACTGTGGCATTTCCGCGATCGCGATGGCGCCGAAGTCGACCTGGTCCTCGAGCACCCGGACGGGCGGGTTGTCGGTATCGAGGTGAAGGCGACCAGTACGCCGAGCAGCACCGATCTCCGCGGACTGCGGTACCTGGCAGACCGGCTCGGTGATCGCTTTCACTTCGGGATTCTGTTGCACACGGCGCCCGAAGCGACCCGGTTCGGGCCCACCATCGCCGCGCTGCCGGTCTCTACCCTCTGGACTCCCGTCACCTGACCGCGACCTTTCAGGCCTTCCGTCGGGGTAGTCGGCGAGTTAGCGTCCCCGGCAGGTCGTACTGGCGTGGGAGGGGACCGAGATGCGTGGGTTCAGGCGATGGACTGCAGGCTTGACGGCAGTGGCGGTGATCGCGCTGGGACTGGGGACAGCGTCGGCCGCGACGGCGGAGCAGGCACAACAGGTAGCGGATCGGGTGATCACGGTCGCCGGTTCGCTGCAGAGCGAGCTGGGGTGCCCAGGTGACTGGGATCCGGGCTGTGCGGCGACCAGCCTGGGGGCGGCAGCGCCGTACACGAAGGTGTTCGACGTGCCTGCGGGGAGTTACGAGTTCAAGGTGGCCGTCAACGGCGCCTGGGACGAGAACTACGGCGCCGGTGGGGTGCTCAACGGGCCGAACATTCCGCTGAGCCTGGCCGGTCCGGCCAAGGTCCAGTTCAGCTACGACGACACGACGCACGTCGTCTCGATGAAGCCGGTCGTGCTGGCCGGATCGGCGGTCACCGCGGCCGACAAGGCGCTGGCGAGCCCGAGTCTGCGGCAGAGCCTGACCAAGGAGCGGTTCTACTTCCTGATGGCCGACCGGTTCGCCAACGGCAACCCGGCCAACGACAAGGGCGGCCTGACTGGTGACCGGCTGGCCACCGGGCTCGACCCGGCGGACAAGGGCTTCTACCACGGTGGCGACCTGGCCGGCGTGATGCAGAAACTCGACTACATCAAGTCCCTCGGTACGACGTCCATCTGGCTGACGCCGTCGTTCAAGAACCGGCCGGTGCAGGGTGAGGGCGTCAACGCGAGCTCCGGCTACCACGGCTACTGGATCACCGACTTCACCCAGATCGACCCGCACCTGGGCACCAACGCGGAGATGCAGCAGCTGATCACGCTGGCGCACAAGAAGGGGATGAAGGTCTTCTTCGACATCATCACCAACCACACCGCCGATGTGATCGCCTACGAGTCCGGCCAGTACGGCTACGTGCCGAAGTCGACCTCGCCGTACAAGGATGCCGCTGGCAACGTCTTCGACGACAAGCAGTACGCCGCCGGCAGCACCTTCCCGCCGCTGGACGCGCAGACGTCGTTCCCCAACGTGCCGGTCTTCAAGAACCCCGCCGATGCGACCGTCAAGGTCCCGGCCTGGCTGAACGACCCGACGCTCTACCACAACCGCGGTGACTCGACGTTCGCCGGCGAATCGTCGGAGTACGGCGACTTCATCGGGCTGGACGACCTGTTCACCGAGCAGCCGAAGGTCCGCGACGGGCTGACCGACGTCTACAAGACCTGGGCCGAGTTCGGTATCGACGGCTTCCGGATCGACACCGTCAAGCACGTCAACCTGGAGTTCTGGCAGAAGTTCTCCCCCGCGGTACTGGCGGCGGCGAAGGCCAAGGGCACCAAGGACTTCTTCATGTTCGGCGAGGTGGCCGACGCCGACCCGAAGTTCATGTCGACCTACACCACCAGCGGCGCACTGCAGGCCACTCTCGACTTCGGCTTCCAGCAGAGCGCCGTCTCGTTCGCGAAGGGCGACGCGACCACCAAGCTGCGCGACCTGTTCGCCAACGACGACTACTACACCGACGCCGACTCGAACGCGTACCAACTGCCGACCTTCCTCGGCAACCACGACATGGGCCGGGTCGGCACCTTCCTCAAGCAGGACGGCGCGAACGGCGCAGAGTTGCTGGCCAGGGACAAGCTCGCGCATTCGCTGATGTTCCTGACCCGCGGCCAGCCGGTGATCTACTACGGCGACGAGCAGGGCTTCACCGGTCCGGGTGGTGACAAGGACGCCCGGCAGGACATGTTCGCGACCCAGACCGCCGACTACGTCGACGACGAGGTTGTCGACGGCACCGGTACGACGACGATCGGCAGCAAGGACAGCTTCAACACCAACTCGCCGATGTACAAGCACATCGCCGCGCTGCAGAAGCTGCGGGCGCAGTACCCGGCGCTTGCCGACGGCACCCAAGTACACCGCTACTCCTCCAACGCGGGCGGGCTCTACGCCTTCAGCCGCTATGGGAAGGACAACACGGAGTACGTCGTAGTCGCCAACAACGAGACGACGGCCAAGACGGCGACGGTTCCGACGTACATGAAGGACAGCCGGTTCAAGCCGATCTACGGCGCCGGCGGAGTGCTGAAGACCGACCGTGAGGGTCGCGTAGTCGTCACGGCCGCGCCGCTGTCGGTGACGGTCTACAAGGCGACCGACACGCTGCCGCGCCGCCGCAGCGCTCCCCCGGTCTACCTGAGCTCACCGGAGCCGGGTGCAGCCGTTGGGGGCCGCGCTGAGATCGCCGCTGCTGTTCCGGAGAACACGCCGGTCACGGTCACGTTCGGCGTCCGTCCGGTCAGTACTACGAACTGGCAGCGACTCGGCTCGGACGACAACGCGCCGTACCGGGTGTTCCATGACGTGAGCGCTCTCCCGAAGGGGACGCTGCTCGAGTACCGCTCGGTGGTGAAGGATGCTTCCGGCAACTACTCGGTCTCCGGCTCGTACGGCGTCGTCGGTGACGCCGCGCCGCCCGGCGGTGGCGGCGGTGGCAGCACCGGCCCGGTCGTGCAACCGGCGAACGTGTCGGTGCCCGGCGACCACAACAGCGAGATGGGCTGCCCGGCGGACTGGTCACCGGACTGCGACCAGGCGCAGCTGACGCTCGACCCGAAGGACAAGGTCTGGAAGGGCACCTACACGATCCCGGCCGGTGAGCACGCCTACAAGGCGGCGCTCAACAAGACCTGGGACACGAACTACGGAGCCGGCGGGCTGCTGAACGGCGCGAACATCTCCTACACCGCGCCGGCCACGCCGACCACCTTCTACTACGAACACGGCAGGCACTTCGTCACCTCCAGTGCCGAGGGGCCGATCATCACCGTGCCGGGCTCGTTCCAGTCGGAGCTCGGCTGTCCGGGAGACTGGGACCCGTCCTGCATGCGGCCTTGGCTGACCGACGAGAACGGCGACGGGACCTACACCTGGTCCACCACTGAATTGGGAGCGGGAAGCTATGAGGCGAAGGTCGCCCACAACCTGTCCTGGGACGAGAGCTACCCGGCGAACAACGTCCCGATCAGCGTGCCCGGCGACGGGCTGGTGGTCACGTTCTCGTACGTGCTCGCGACCCACGTGCTCACGGTGACGACCTCCAAGCCCGGCGCGCAGCCGGATCTCAAGCAGGCCAAGGCGTTCTGGCTCGGCAAGGACCTGCTCGCAGTACCGGCGGTCGCGCATCCTGAGCGGTCGCGCTGGCGGCTGCACTGGTCGGCGACCGGGGCTCTCGCGGTGGATGCCGACGACATCGGCGGCACCTCGGCCGGGTTGCGGGTCGCCCCCAAGGGCATTCCACCGAAGGTGCTGGCGAAGTTCCCGGCGCTGGCCGGCTACACCGCGCTGAGGCTGGATCATGGTGATGCCAGGAAGATCCTGACCGGGCAACTCGGGCTGGCGCAGTACGACGATGCCGGGCGGTTGCTGGACGCAACTGGTGTGCAGATCCCCGGCGTACTGGACGACCTGTACGGCGCTGCCGCGGATCGCTCGTACGGCGTGACGTGGCGCGGCGGGACTCCCCGGTTCACGCTCTGGGCGCCGACCGCGCAGAACGTGACGCTGCTGCTCGGGTCGCAGCGGGTCTCGATGCAACGCAACAACGACGGCTCGTGGTCCGCGGACGGTCGGCGGCAGTGGGAGAACGCTCTCTACCGGTTCGAGGTGAAGGTGTTCGCGCCGAGCACCGGCAAGGTGGAGACCAACGTCGTCACCGACCCGTACTCGCTCGCGCTCGCCACCGACTCGGCGTACTCCGTCGCGGTGAATCTCGAAGCCGCGGCCGGCAAGCCCGCGCTGTGGGCGAAGACACCGTCGCCGAAACTCGCGCGGGCGGTCGACTCGACCATCTACGAGCTGCATGTCCGGGACTTCTCCATCAACGACACCACGGTGCCGGCGGCTCATCGCGGGACCTATCTGGCCTTCGCGGACGAAGGTAACGGGACGAAGCACCTGCGCTCGCTCGCGCAGGCTGGGCTGAACACGGTGCACCTGCTGCCGACGTTCGACATCGCCTCGATTCCCGAGACTGGTCAGGAACAGCCGGCCTGCGATCTCAAGTCGTTCCCGGCGGACTCGGAGCAGCAGCAGGCCTGTGTCTCCGCTGTTGCCGCGAAGGACGGATTCAACTGGGGCTACGACCCGCTTCACTGGCTGGCGCCGGAAGGGTCCTACGCGACGGCGAAGGACGGGCTGGCGCGGGTCGCGGAGTTCCGCACGATGGTCGGCGGGCTGCACAAATCCGGGCTGCGCGTAGTACTGGATCAGGTCTACAACCACACCCCAGCCGCCGGTCAGGCGCCGACCTCGGTGCTCGACAAGGTTGTCCCCGGCTACTACCAGCGGCTGAACAAGACCGGTGGCGTCGAGACCTCGACGTGCTGCAGCAACATCGCCACCGAGCACGCGATGGCCGAGAAGATCATGGTGGACAGCACCGTGTCGTGGGCGCGCAACTACCGCGTCGACGGCTTCCGCTTCGACCTGATGGGCCATCACAGCAAGGCGAACATGCTCAAGGTGCGCGCCGCGCTGGACCGGCTGACCCTGGCCAAGGACGGGGTCGACGGCAAGAAGGTCTACCTGTACGGCGAGGGCTGGAACTTCGGCGAGGTCGCCAACAACGCGCTCTTCGTCCAGGCCACCCAGGGCAACCTCGGCGGCACCGGGATCGGCACCTTCTCCGACCGGATGCGGGACGCGGTCCGCGGTGGCGGCCCGTTCGACGACGACCCGCGGGTGCAGGGCTTCGGCTCCGGCGCCGCGAGCGACCCGAACGGCGCCCCGATCAACGGGACGCCGGAAGAGCAGGCGAAGCGGCTCGCGCACGACACCGACCTGGTCCAGCTCGGGCTGGCCGGCAACCTGCGGTCGTTCACCTTCACGTCGGCGGACACCGGCGCCGTCGTACGGGGTGACGGGGTGGACTACAACGGCTCCCCCGCCGGGTACGCCGACCAGCCGGTCGAGGTGATCAGCTATGTCGATGCCCACGACAACGAAACCCTGTGGGACTCGCTGACCTACAAGCTGCCGGCCACGCTGCCGATGGCCGACCGGGTCCGGATGAACACGTTGTCGCTGGCCACCACCGCGCTGGCCCAGACGCCGTCGTTCTGGCACGCCGGCTCCGACCTGCTGCGCAGCAAGTCACTGGACCGGAACTCCTACGACTCGGGCGACTGGTTCAACACGCTCGACTGGACCGGCGCCGACAACGGCTTCGGCCACGGGCTTCCGCCGAAGACCGACAACGAAGCCAAGTGGCCGTTCATGAAGCCGCTGCTGGCCAACCCGGCCCTCAAGCCGTCCCAAGCCGACGCGCTGACCGCCAGCGCCGCGGCCGCCGACCTCCTGAAGCTCCGCTTCTCGACCCCGCTGTTCCGGCTCGGCACAGCAGACCTGATCAACCAGAAGCTGTCCTACCCGCTCAGCGGCACACCGGCAGCCAAGCCAGGCGTCGTGGTCATGCGCATCGACGACACCGTAGGCCCGAACGTCGACCCCGCTCTGAAGGGCTTGGTCGTCGTCTTCAACACCACCGGCGCACCGGTCACCCAGCAGATCCCCGGCCTGACCGGCGCCACCCTGAAGCTCTCCCCCGTCCAAGCCGCCGGCTCGGACGCAACCGTCAAACAAACCACCTGGACGGCCGCCACCGGTACCGCGACCGTCCCGGCGCGGACTGTCGCAGTACTGGTCCAGCCCTGACGCGAAGACCTCAGCCACCTCACCGGGTGGCTGAGGTCAGGGCACGCGGACCAGGAGGGCTTCGGGGTCGACCTTGGCGGTGAGGATGCGGCCGTTGCCGATCTCGTCGCCGTCGAGCTGGCGGCGGACCGGGGTGGCGGCCTTGACCTGGATGGTGTGGCCGGTGAAGCGCTCGATGTGGCGGCCTTCGGCCATCGACTTGACCACCAGGCTGAGGGCCAGCCGGGGCCAGTGGCTGACCCGGCGGGGGGCCAGCACGACCAGGTCGATCAGGCCGTCGTCGGGCTTCGCGTCGGGCAGCAGTGGGATGTTGGCCTGCAGCGTGCCGACGTTGCCGATCACGACGGTGCGCGCACGGCGGCGTACCGGGGGCTTGTCGTCGATGGTGATCTCCACCTTGACGAACGGGTGGTTCAGGTTCTTCACCGTCGACACCACGTACGCCGCCCAGCCGACGTGCTTCTTCAGCCCGTCGGGGGCGTCGGCGATGATCGCGGCGTCCAGGCCGAGGCCGGCCATCACCACGAACCGGTCCATGCTGAGCTGGTCGCCCTCGACCTGGACGGAGTCGATCCGCTGCTCCTTGCCGTCGAGCAGCTCGGCCAGGGCGGCGTCGAGGTCGAGCGAGATGCCGAGGTTGCGGGCCAGCAGGTTGCCGGTGCCGGCCGGCAGCACGGCGACCGGGATCGCGGTCCGGGCCAGCTCGGCGCAGACCACCCGGACGGTGCCGTCACCGCCGGCCACCAGGACCAGCTCGACCGTCTCGTCGATCGCCCGCTTGGCCATCGTCGTACCGGCGTCGTCCTCGGTCGTCTCCAGCCAGAGGGTGTCGGTGAATCCGCGCTCGGCGAGCGCGGCGTCGACCTTGCCGCGGAAGCCTTCGGGGACCTTGATGGGGTTCATGATCACGGCGGCGCGTGAGCTCACAGTTTTCTGTCCGTCCGAGGAGATAGCGTGCACAAGGTGAGCAGCCTTCCACGGAGTACCCCAGAATCCCAGGGTCTATCCACCGGCGCGCTGGACGCTTTCGTCGCGGCGCTCGATGCGTCCGGTCAGGAGCTCCAGACGCTGATGCTGATGCGGCACGGCCAGGTGGTGCTCGAGGCGGAGTGGACGCCGTACCGGTTGCACGAGCGGCACGCCCTGTTCTCGGTGTCGAAGAGCTTCACCTCGACCGGGATCGGCCTGCTGATCGCGGAGGGCAGGCTGTCGCTCGAGGACAAGATGGTGTCCTTCTTCGACGGCGACGACCTGCCGGACAAGATCAGCGACCACCTGGCCGCGATGGAGGTCAGGCACCTGCTGACGATGTCGACCGGGCACATGCAGGAGGTCGCCGACAGCATCGACCGGGACCCGCGGATGGTTCGCACCTTCCTCGGGCTCGAGGTGGAGCACGCGCCGGGCGCGCCCTTCGCCTACAACAACCGCGCGACGTACACGCTGTCCGCGATCCTGCAGAAGATCACCGGCGAGACCCTGCTGGATTACCTGCGACCACGGCTGTTCGAGCCGCTCGGCATCGACGAGGCGACCTGGCAGCTGTCACGCGAGGGCATCGTCACCGGCGGCTGGGGCCTGAGCATCAACACGGAGTCACTGGCGAAGTTCAGCCAGCTGCTGCTCCAACGCGGCGAGTGGGACGGTAAGCAGCTCGTGCCCGCCGCCTGGATCGACGAAGCCACCAAGAAGCAGGTGGACAACTCCAACCAGGACAATGAGGACTGGCGACAGGGCTACGGGTACCAGTTCTGGCGCGCGCGGCACAACACATACCGCGGCGACGGCGCCTTCGGTCAGTACTGCCTGGTCTTTCCCGACCACGACGCCACGCTGGTGATCACCAGCGCCTCACCGGACATGCAGGCCGTGCTGGACCTGACCTTCGAGCACCTGCTGCCCGCGTTCGAGGGTGGCACCGGCGACGGGACACCGCGGCCGGCGACGCTGGAGCTGCCGGCTCCCACCGGCTCGGCCCCGCAAGGCAACGGCCGGACCTACCAGCTCGACCCGAACGACACCGGCGTCACCGCGATCACGCTGGGCGAGACCGTCACGCTGACCCTGCAGGTGCCAGAGAAGAGCGAAACGCTCGATATCGTTTGCACCCCGGGCGACTGGACCGAGGCGCTCGACACCCTGCAAGACCCACCGCAGCGACTAGTCACCAGCGTCTCCGGTGAAGGCGACACCACGGTCGTGACGGTCCGCTATGTCGAGACGCCGTTCGTGGCGACCCTCCGGTGCCGCCCCGAGGGCGACCGTCTCACCGTCGATCTCCACTTCAACGTCGGCTTCGGCCCGCTGGAGGCGACTCTCACCTCGAAGTAGCCGGCGTGCGGAGATGCCAGTCGGTGATGGCTTGGTAGGCCTGGCCGACTCGCAGTACGAGTGCGTCCGCGTGGCGGGCACCGACGATCTGCAGACCGACCGGGAGGCCTCGCGAGGTCAGACCGCAGGGGACGCTCAGGGCAGGCTGCTGGGTGAGATTGAACGGATACGTGTACGGCGTCCAGCTCGTCCACTCAGGTGAGTGCCAGTTGTCCGGCACATCCTGGCCGACCGGGAAGGCGGTCAGCGGGAGCGTCGGCGTGACCAGTACGTCGTACTGCTGGTGGAACACGCCCATCGCCCGGCCAAGCTCGGCCCGCACGTCGATTGCCTTGAGATAGTCCGCCGCCGTGTACGCCGCGCCCGCCGTACGCCGTAGTCCCGGGTCGACGCGATCACCCACCGCGTCGCCATGAGCCGCCAGCAGCTTGGCCGCTCCCGTGCACCACAACACGTCGAACGCCTCGATCGGATCGGCGAATCCAGGATCGACCTCGGTCACCTGCGCGCCTGCGTCGGCGAGTTTCGCCACCGCCGCCTGCACAAGCGCATCGACCTCCGGATCGTTGGCGACGAACCCCAGATTGCGCGAGTAGGCGATTCGCAATCCCGCCACTCCATCATCAAGCCCGTCGAGGAAGGACCGAGCGGGCGTCGGCATCGCTGACCAGTCCCGCGGGTCGAAGCCGCTGATGATGTCGAGCAGCGCCGCGTTGTCCCGCACGGTCCGCGTCATCGGCCCCGCATGCGACAGCGTCCCGAACGCACTCGGCGGATACAGCGGCACCAACCCGTGCGTCGGTTTCAGCGCCACCGTCCCGGTGAAAGCCGCCGGGATCCGCACCGACCCACCACCGTCGGTCCCGACCGACCACGCCCCCATCCCGAGACCGACCGCGGTCGCCGACCCGCCGCTCGATCCACCCGACGTCCTCGCCGGATCCCACGGATTACCGGTCACCCCGTACTCCGAGGAGTCGGTGACCCCCTTCCACGAGTACTCCGGCGTCGTCGTCTTCCCGAGAATCACCGCGCCCGTCTCACGCAACCGTGCGACACAAGGCGCGTCCTCGTCCCACGGCTGCGCCGCATCGATCAAGGTGCTGCCCCGCAACGTCGGCCAACCCTGCGTCCACAACGCGTCCTTGATCGACGTCGGTACTCCGTCACCCGGGCCCAATGGCTGACCCGACCGCCACCTGGCCTCCGACTCCTTCGCGGCCGCGAGCGCTCCCTCGGCATCGACCAGGACGAACGCGTTCACCTGCGCGTCGTACCGCTCGATCGCGGCCAGCGCGTCCTGGGTGGCCTCGACCGGAGAGAGCGCGCCGGTCCGATAGCCCTCGACAAGCTCGACTGCCTGCTTGGTCATGCGTCTCCCCTGTTCGACGTTGCCGACAATTCAACAGCGATTCGCCGTCGCTCGCTCTTTCCCCGGCCTGGTTGCGAGACTGGGCCGGTGATCACACCTGCCGAACAAGCTGTCCTCGACCGCGTCGACACGGACCTCCTCGTCACGGTCACCCAGCGCCTGCTGCGCGCGACCGGGCAGAACCCTCCTGGCGAGGAGGCGGCGACGGTCGCCGCGTTGAGCGCGGCGGCGATCGAGCTCGGTCTGGAGGTGGTCGAGAGCCGGGTCGAGCCGGGCCGGGAGAACGTCAGCATCACGCTGGCCGGTGGCAACGGGCCGGGGCTGCTCCTGGTCGGCCACACCGACGTCGTACCGGTCGGGGACGGCTGGACGAAGGATCCGTTCGGCGGCGAACTCACCGACGGCCGCCTCTACGGTCGTGGCGCATCGGACATGAAAGGCGGCCTGGCCGCAGCCTTGGTGGCCTTGGCCGCGCTGCGCGGTGCCGGCCTCAGCGGCCCGGTCGAACTGGCCGCCCTGATGGACGAAGAGGAGACCGGCAAAGGCATCCGCTCGTACGTCGACAGCGCGAGCCAGTCGTGGCTCGGCTGCATCACCGCCGAGCCGACCGACCTGCAGACCATCATCGGCGCTCGCGGCGACTCGTACCTGAAGGTCTCCGTGCACGGGAAGTCCTGCCACGCGGGCAACCCGGCCGACGGCGCCAACGCGATCTACGGCGCGGCAGCCGTCATCGCCGAGATCGAGAAACTCCATGCGGAGCTGGCGAAAGCGCCGCATCCGCTGCTCGGCGCCGCGACCTGGAGTGTCGGTCAGATCCAGGGTGGGACCGGTGGCTCGATCGTGCCGGCCGAGTGTGTGCTGGTGGCCGATCGCCGACTGCTTCCCGGCGAGTCACCCGCAGCCGTGCTCGATGATCTGCGGACCCGGGTGGCTGCGCTGAAACTGGAAGACCGTGGCCTCTCGGTCGAGCTGGAGATGCCGATGGAGATGCCGGCCTTCCTGACGCCCGCCGACGCCGACCTGGTGACCGTGACCGACGCGGCGCTCACCGACGCAGGCGGTCCGGGTCTGCCGCTCGGGGGTTGGACGGCAGCCTGCGACGGCGGCTATGTCGCCCGCGACCTCGGCGTACCGGTGGTTGTCCTCGGACCCGGTTCGGTGGTGAGCCAGGCCCATCGCGCCGACGAATCCGTCGGCGTCGACGAGCTCGTGATCGCCGCCAAGACCTACGTATTGACCGCCCTGCGGCTACTTGGCTGATCCGCCCGGGAAGAAGTCGGCACTCTGCACGTACGCCATCGCCTTTGCGAACACCGGATCCGAGTACCGCGCGGCCAGCTCCTCCTCGGTCAGGTCCTCGATCTTGGTCTGGATCCAGTAGAGGTTGCCGAGCGGATCGCGCACCCGGCCGACCAGGTCTCCCCAGGCCAGATTGGTGACCTCGGTGACCGAGGTGCCACCGGCCTCGATCGCCTGCCGGTGGGTCGCGTGCGCGTCCTCGACGTACAGGCGCAGGAAGGCGGGCGTCGGCGGCCAGTCCGGACGGGCGTCGAACATCATCACCTTCGCGTCGCCGAGCTGCATCTCGGCGTGTTCGATCACGCCGTCCTCGGTGGCGAGGCGGAAGAGTTCCTTGGCCCCGAAGGCTCGGGCCAGATAGTCCATCAGCGCAGCGGTGTCCGGCGAGATCATCCACGGCGTGACCGTCGTGTAGCCCGCGGGGATCGGGGTGACCGTCATGGTGCTTCCTCCTACGTCGGCTGGTGAGACCAACGCTAGGCGGAGTACCGGCCAGTTTCTGTCCGCTACTTTCCCAGCTGCCGTTGGGAACCGCGAGGCGGTTCTGCTGGTCCAACTGGCCAGAACCAAGGGGAGGATGTCATGACCAGAGCAACGGCGTTGTCATTGCACGAGTTGGCTTTTCTTTGTGGTGGGTCACGGCGGGCCGTGCTGACGGGGGTGCTCGCGCTCTGCCAGTCAGGGCAGTTGGAGCTCAACGGGACGCGGGTCTACCGGCTCGATGACGGCTGGACCGAGCTCGAGCCGGTGGAGCGGGCTGTGCTCGACGTGGTGCCGGTGGCCGGCGTACAGCTGAGTTCGCTGATCGCGGCCGTCGAGCGGTCGGACGCTGTCCGGGCCACGCGGGGCCGGCTCGCGGCGCTCGGTCTGGCGTTGAGGTGGCCGCTGACCGGGCTCACCGCAGCAGGCCGCCGGGTACGCCGCGAGGCGGCGGTCATGCCGGCAGAAGGGCTGCGCCGCATCGCCCTCCTCGGTCCCGACGCGATTCCGGACGCTGAGCTGCGACGCGCCTTCACCAGCGCCCCGACCAGTACTCCGGCCAGGGTCCAGCCGGATGCGGTCGACACCTTGGTGGTCAGGATGAGGTTGAGCCCCTACTCGACTTCACGACCTGCTTGACCCTGACACGGTGTCAGACCGTACTTCTGGCGGCATGAGCGAATACAGCACCGCACAGCAGGCCACCGCCGCGATTCGCGCCGGGCAGGCCTCGTCCCGTGAACTCACCGAACAACTGCTGGCCCTGATCGCCGCCGACACGAGCGTCAACGCCGTGGTCGAGACGCGACCGGAGTACGCGCTCCAGGCTGCGACTGCCGCTGACGAGGCGGTCGCGGCAGGAGCGGACCTCGGCCCGCTGCACGGCGTACCGATGACGGTGAAAGAGGCCATCGACGTCGCCGGACTCCGTACTACGTGGGGCGATCCGGACTCCGCGGACTATGTCCCCGACACCTCCGCCACGCTGGTCGAGCGGTTGACCCAGGCCGGCGCGATCATCGTCGGCAAGACCAACGTGCACACGATGCTCGGCGACTTCGGGCAGACCGACAACGCGATCTACGGCCGCACCAACAACCCCCATGACCTCACCCGTACGCCGGGTGGCTCCAGCGGCGGCGCAGCCGCTGCGCTGGCGGCCGGGTTGACCTATCTCGAGTACGGCTCGGACCTGGTCGGCTCGATCCGGCTGCCCGCGGCGTACTGCGGGGTCTACGGCCTGAAGCCCACCGCGGGCGTAGTGCCGCTGGACGGGTTTCAGCCACCGGGTATTCCGGCGGTAGCGAACGAGTTCCCGAGCATGTCGAACGTCGGCCCGCTCGCCCGGTCAGCAGGCGATCTCCGTACTGCGCTGCAGGTCACCGGCGGCCCGGTCGGCAAGGCGATGTCGTGGCGGCTGGAGCCTCCGCGGCATCGGACGCTCAGCGACTTCCGGGTGGGCGTCGTGCTTGACCACCCGGATGCACCGGTGACCGCCGAGGTCGGCGCCGCTCTCTCCAACCAGGTCGACGCGCTGGCCCGGCAAGGCGTCAAGATCATCGAGGGCTGGCCCGACGGCGTGGACCCGAGCGATCAGGCGGAGGCGTTCGGCTTCCAGATCGGCCTGTTCTTCGCGCTGAACGGCGACGGCGCCGACTTCAGCACCCTGGCCGAGGTGGTCGCGGAGGAGCGCCGCAGGCTGGCGGCCCGGGCAGCCTGGCAGTCCTACTTCTCCGACATCGACGTGTTCCTCTGCCCGACGAGCTTCACCACCGCGTTCCCGCACGACGACCGGCCGTTCGACGAGCGGACGATCGAGGGTCGGCCGTACGACGCGCAGGTCTTCTGGATCTCGCACGCCTCGCTGACCGGACTCCCCGCGGTGAGCATGCCGGTCCCGTCCGACGGCCTGCCGGTGGGGGCTCAGGTGATCAGCGCGTTCCACGAGGACGACACCGCGATCACCTTCGCGGACCTCGCTACTGGTTCACTCTGACCATGTTCGCGATCGGTGACTTCGCCAGACACGGCCGGGTGTCCGTGCGGATGCTGCGGCACTACGACGCCATCGGGCTGCTCCGGCCCGCGCACGTCGACGACGCGACCAGTTACCGCAGCTACGACGCCGCCCAACTCGCCGACCTGAACCGGATCGTCGCCCTGAAGGATCTGGGCTTCACCCTCGAACAGGTGCGCACGATGCTCGCCGACGAGATCAGCCTGGTCGAGGTCCGGGCGATGCTGAGGTTGCGGCAGGCCGAACTGGAGACCGTTGTGGCCGAGAGCGCCGCGCGGCTGACCCAGGTCGAGTCGCGGCTGCGCAGTATCGAGCAGGGCGACGAGGTGCCGGCCGTGGTGCTGAAGGAGCTGCCGGCCATCCGGTTCGTGGCGTTGTCCGGTACGGCGAACAGCTTCACTCCCGAGGAGATCGGGCCGGTGATCCAGCCGCTCTGCGCCGAGCTGGGCCAGCGGTTGCCTGAGGCAACTGGTGTCCGGCCGAGTGGGCGGTTGACCTGCCTGTACGAGCCGGCCGGCGACGAGGTGCGCCTGCTGGCCGCAGTACCGGCTGCTGTTGATTCCGATGCCGTGCTCAATGGTCTGACGGTGCTGGATCTGCCCGCCACCCGGGCCGCGACGTTGGTGCATCGTGGGCCGATCGACGACGTCCTGCCCGCGTGGCAGGCGTTGGCCCGCTGGCTCGACAACAACGGTCATCAGTCCGGCGGACCGGCCCGCGAGCTGTACCTGGATACACCCGAGGACCCTGCCGACTGGGTCACCGAACTTCAGGAGCCGATCAGAAGCTGACTCAGTTCTCGGCGAGCGACGCCAGGCCGGCGACGATCACCTGGATGCCGAACTCGAACCGCTCGTCGCCCTGGGCGCCCGAGGTGAGCGCAGACGCGAGAGCGATCGTGACCGGGAACTTCGCCGCCGGCAGCCCTTCGAAGAACTGCCGCAGCTCCCCGATGTACCGGACCAGGTCCTCGTCGGACCAGGCAGCTCCGCCCTGGACGCTCTCCTCGAACGCGATCGCGGTGACGTACAGCGGGATCAGGTCGACCGCCCAGGCGGCCGCCTGATCCGGCAGCTTGCCGGCTTTGAGGATCGCGAGCATGTTCTCGGTGCTCTCCAACGCGCGCTCGCCGAGCGGCACCTGGCCGATCGCGGCCCGGGCCACCCCCGGATACGCCCGCATCATCTGCAGCATCGAGCGCATCGTCTCCTTGAGCTGCTCCTGCCAGCGCTCCGGGTCGGGCTCGTGGATCTTGATGATGCCCGCCGCCGCGCGGTCGACCAGCAGCTGGTCGAGCTCCTTCTTGTTCGCGACGTGCGCGTAGAGCGAGGCCGGGCCGGTGTTCAGCGCCTGGGCGACCTTGCGCATCGAGACCGCCTCGTAGCCCTGCTCGAGCAGCAGCTCCATCGCCGCGTCGACGATCCGGTCCCGGCTGAGCGGCTCGCGGACCGGGCGGGCCGGCTTCTCGGGGCTGATCGGCTGCCATGGCGACTGGTTCATGCAGAACACTGTACTTGACACGAACGGTGTTCGTGAGTAGAACAGTGTTCGTCAACGAACACCGTTCTATCTGAGAGGGGGCCGCCGATGAGCACCTCAACCCTGGCCGGATCACCGGCCGAAACCACCGCACCGGCGTACCAGTGGCGCTGGATCGTGCTCGGGACCGTGCTGGTCGCCGAGATCATGGACCTGGTCGACGCCACCATCGTGAACATCGCCGCGCCGTCGATCCGGGCCGAGCTGGGCGGCTCCGAGGCAGCGATGCAGTGGATGCTGACCGGCTACACGCTCGCCTTCGCGATCGGCCTGATCACCTTCGGCCGGCTCGGCGACCTGGTCGGCCGGCGGCGGCTGTTCCTGATCGGCGCGGTCGGCTTCACCGTCTCGTCGGCGATCTGCGGGCTGGCCACCTCGCCGGAGATGCTGATCGGCAGCCGGATCGCGCAGGGCCTGCTCGGCGCGGTGATGATCCCGCAGGGGTTCGCGATCCTGAAGGCGGTCTTCCCACCGCAGGAGATCGGCAAGGCGTTCAGCCTGTTCGGACCGGTGATGGGCCTGTCCGCGGTGGCCGGCCCGATCATCGCGGGCGTGCTGATCAGCGCGAACTGGTTCGACGCCGGCTGGCGGATGATCTTCTTCATCAACGTCCCGATCGGCGCGCTGGCCCTGTTCGGCGCGCTGCGCTACATGCCCGAGGTGAAGACCGAGGGCGCCACCCGGCTCGACACCCTCGGGGTGCTGCTGGTCAGCCTCGCCTCCGGACTGTTGATCTACCCGCTGGTGCAGGGCCGCGAGCTCGGCTGGCCGGCCTGGTCGATCGCGATGCTGGTCTCGTCCGTCGCCGTCTTCGCGCTGTTCGGCTGGCGCGAGCGTCGCTCCGGCGCTCCCGTGATCGACCCCTCGCTGTTCCGCAGCCGCGGGTACGTCGCGGGGCTCGGCGTGATCACCTCGTTCTTCCTGGCGATGTCCGGTTTCATGCTGGTCTTCAACCTGTTCACCCAGCTCGGACTGCACTACAGCCCACTCAAGGCCGGGGTCGCGATGGTGCCGTTCTCGCTCGGAATCGCGATCGGCGCGCCGCTGTCCGGCGGGTTCCTGGCACCCCGGCTCGGCCGGCTCGCGCTGCAGCTCGGCATCGTCGTGATGACGCTGGCGATGGCCGGCGTCTGGTTCACCCTGCACCTGCAGGGCGACGCGACCACGATCTGGAACCTGGTCCCGGCCACGCTGGCCTGTGGGATCGGCGCGGGCATGGTGTTCGCCCCGCTGTTCGACATCATCCTGGCCTCGATCGACGACCAGGCAGCAGGCTCGGCCTCCGGCCTGCTGACCGCGATGCAGCAGTACGGCGGCGCGATCGGGGTCGCGGTGATCGGCACGATCTTCTTCCAGCTGCTGCCGGAGCACCAGTTCCTCGGCGCCACCAAGTCGGCCACCCTGGTCGCGGTCGGGCTGTTCGTGGTCAGCCTGCTGGTCACCTTCGCACTGCCTCGCCGAGCCCGCGAAGAGACCGTCGCGCACTGACGGCAAGCAAAAGCCCCGCTCACCGTTGCCGGTGAGCGGGGCTTTTCGGTGCTAGCTCAGTTGAACGAGTCGCCGCACGCGCAGGAGCCGGTCGCGTTCGGGTTGTCGATCGTGAAGCCCTGCTTCTCGATGGTGTCCACGAAGTCGATCGACGCACCCTTGAGGTACGGCGAGCTCATCCGGTCGGTGACGACGCTGACGCCGTCGAAGTCGGTCACCACGTCGCCGTCGAGCTGACGCTCGTCGAAGAACAGCTGGTACCGCAGTCCGGAGCACCCGCCCGGCTGCACTGCGACCCGCAGGGCCAGGTCGTCGCGACCTTCCTGGTCCAGCAGCGCCTTCACCTTGGCGGCGGCGCCATCGGTCAGCAGGATGCCGCTGCCCGTCGTGGTGCCCTCCGCAGTCTGCACTGCCTCGGTCTGCGCTTCAGTCATTCCTGACTCCAGTCATCTCATGAGCGCCCGGCCGCTTTGGGCAGGCGGCCACGCGCGGAAAGTCCGCTGTCATTCGGGCCAACGTCGGCTGATCCCGAACCATTCCCATGGTCGCACACCATTTTCACGGATCAACTTCACGCCTCACCCCTGAGACCAGCGGCGGCGGTACGACGTACCGGCTGGTCTCAGCGGGCCCAGGTCTTGGCGACCCGCTCCGCGACGGACGCGAGCGAGCCGTGCGGGTCGGCGAAGGCCTGCGCCTCGCCCACCGCGTCGACCAGCGAGTACGCCGACTCGACGCCCATCGTGCGCATCTCGCGGGCGCCGATCTGGACCTTCCCGGCCAGCACCACACACGGCCGCATCGCGTCGTTGGCGACCTTCGCCACGCCGGAGATCACCTTGCCGTCGCGGGACTGGAAGTCGAACGCGCCCTCGCCGGTCAGCACCAGGTCGACCTGCTTGGCCTTGGCCTCCAGACCGGTCAGCTCCGCGACCAGATCGATCCCGGAGACCCGCTCGGCGCCGAGCAGCAGCAACGCGTACCCGAGACCGCCGGCGGCGCCGGCACCCTTCTGATCAGCGGTTTTGCGCCCCGCGAGCTCCGCGAAGGTGGTCAGGTAGCCGTCGACGGCCGGCTTGCGCTCGTCGGTGATGCCCTTCTGGGTCCCGAAGATGTTGGTCGCGCCGCGCAGCCCGAGCATCGGGTTCTCGACGTCGCTCGCGGCCACGAACTCGACCCCGGCGAGCTTGTCCAGCGCAGGCTGCAGGTCGACGGCGGTCAACGTCTGGAGCCCCTTGGCACCTGCCTCGAGAGACCCGCCCTCGCTGGTCGCCCCGAGCGCCGCCAGCAGGCCCGAGCCGGCGTCGTTGGTGCCCGAGCCGCCAAGGCCGAGAACGATCCGCTTCGCCCCGGCCTCCACAGCTGCCGCGATGAGCTGTCCGACGCCGTACGTCGACCCGTCTTCTGGCCGCCGATCAGCGGGCTCAACGAGATGTAGGCCACATGCCTGGGCGGTCTCGATGTACGCCGTCTCCCCCGCGACCAGCACCGCCGCCGGCACCTCGGCGCCCAGCGGCCCGCGCACGGTCACCGCCAGCAGCTTGCCGTCGACAACCGCCGCGAGGACGTCGATGAACCCCGGGCCGCCGTCGGCCATCGGCGCCACCAGTACGACGGCCTGCGGATCCCGCCGCCGCCAGCCTTCCTCGATCGCGGCCGCCGCCTCGACAGCGGTCAACGTCCCAGCAAACTTGTCCGGAGCAATCAGCACGCGCATGCGCCCATCCTCCCCTACCTGGCGCCGGGTCGGCCGCCCGGCAACCACCCCACGGACAGACGAGCCGCACGCTGCGCTCCGGGTGAGGGCAAACCCCCACGGACTGTCGGCGCAGCCCGGTAGCGTCCACGCCGTGCACTGGCCGACCACAGCAACCGAAGCGCTCGCCGTCCAGGACCAACTCCGGGACCAGGTCGACACGACCGGCCCAGGACCCTCATCGGCCGACACCCAGTACGTCGCCGGCCTGGATGTCGCGTACAACGGCGACGACCTGACCGCCGCGATCGTCGTCCTCGACAGCTCGTCCTTGACCGAGGTGGACCGAGCGATCGTTATCGGCCGCACCACCTTCCCGTACGTCCCCGGCCTGTTCGCCTTCCGCGAGGTCCCGGCGCTGCTCGAAGCGCTGGACCAGCTCACCATCACGCCGGACCTCCTCGTCTGCGACGGCCAAGGCCTGGCCCACCCCCGCCGCTTCGGCCTCGCCTGTCACCTCGGCGTGCTCACCGGCCTCCCCACCATCGGCGTGGCGAAGAACGCCTTCGTCGGTACCTTCTCGCCCCCCCCGCCACCGAGCGCGCCTCGTACTCCGATCTGCTGCTCGACGACGAGGTGGTCGGCGCCGTGCTCCGCACCCAGCCCAACGTCAAGCCGGTCTTCGTCTCGGTCGGCCACGGTCTCGATCTCGCGAATGCCATCGAGCACACCCTGCACCTGACCCCGAAGTACCGGCTGCCGGAGACCACCCGGGCTGCCGATCACGCCTGCCGCCTCGCCGCACACCAGGAGTTCCTCGATGACTGAGCCCCGCATCCCCGGGTATGCCGGCCACGAGTACGGCGAACGCATCGCCGCGAGCGCCACCCTGCGACCGGGTGCCACCGCCGCGATCCTCGACGGCGACAAGCTGTTCCTCACCCGGCGCGTGGACAACGGCGAATGGTGTCTGCCGGGCGGCGGTATCGACCCAGGCGAGCGGCCGGCCGAGGCAGCCGAGCGGGAGGTGCTCGAGGAGACCGGGCTGATCGTGCGGGCGACCGCACTGCTCGGTGTCTACTCCGACCCTGATCTGGTGCTGGTCTCCCACGACGGATCCTGGGTGCAGATCATCGGGATCCTGTTCCGCGCCGAGGTCATCGGCGGCACGGCAGGGACGTCGGACGAAGTCACCGAGGTCGGCTGGTTCACGGCCGACGAGGCGGCGGAGCTGACCGTCATCCCGAACCACCGGCTGCTGTTGCCCACGGCGTACGGAGCGGAAGCGCCGTTCTTCAACCCCGCAAAGTAGCGGCGACGGCGTTCGCGGCCCGGCGGCCGGAGACCAGCGCCCCCTGGATCGAGGCGGTGTCGCGGTGGTCGCCTGCGACGTATAGGTTGTCGCCGAGCGCCACCGGCTGACGGGCAGCCAGCGGCGCGGGCTGCTCGGGCAGCGCCTCGCGGATGTCGTGGCGGATGATCAGCTCCCAGGCACCGGCCGAGCGCCCGTAGAGGCGGGTCAACTGCAGCCGTACCTCGGCTTCTGTGGCCTCTGTCGGCCACAAAGTGGTCGCCTGGATCAGGTGGCGGCCGGGCGGCGCGTACGACGGCGCCGCGTTGGAAATGACCGCAGTGTTGAGGATCGGGCCGTTGCGGTGACCGTCGACGACCAGCAGCTTGTCTGCCCGCGGCGCCTCATCAGCTGCGAACCAGTAGGTGCTCAACCCCTTCATTCGCGGTGCCCGCGCGGTGGTGAGCCCCGCTGTCGGGTTGGCGGCGACCACCACGGCCCGAGCGCTTAACTCGCCGTCCGCAGTCTTGACCGAGTTACCACTCACCAACTCAACCCGTACTCCGGTACGCACAGGCTCAGCCAGTCGCGCCGCCAACTGCTCGGGCAGCGCCGCCATGCCGGCGGCCGGGAGACTCGGCGTACCGAGCAGGAAGGCACGGAGCAGGAGTCGCACGAAAGCCGCCGAGGTGGAGCCGTCGGTGGAGGCGAGCACGCCGGCCAGGAACGGTTCGAGGATCTCGTGGCGCAGGCGGCCGTCCACGCCGGCTTCGTCCAGGGACTCGGCGAGCGTGGTGTCGCTGCCTTCACGCAGTCGAGGCACCGACCCCAACGCGGGAGCAGCCCAGGCAGCGAGCCGTGCCAGCTCCAGCGGACGCACATAGCCGCTGAGGAGAGAGCGCCCAATCAGTCCGGGTTCGCGGCGGGGATCGGCGACTGTCGTCGTACCGGCGGCTCCCCCGACCGCGACGCCTGCGGCGAAGGGCTGCAGGTCGAGAGCGGGCAGGTCGACGTACCGGCGTACGGCGGGATAGGACGGGTTGAGCAGCTGGAAGCCGTGATCGCACCGGAACCCGTCGACCAGATCGGTCCGGACCCGGCCACCGACCTGGTCGGCCGCTTCGAGCACCGTGACCGTCAGGCCCTTCTCCTGCAGCCCGAGGGCACAGTTGAGTCCGGCCAGCCCTGCCCCGACCACCACCACGTCAGCCATTGGCCGATGCTTGCACAGCTGTCCGCGCTTGTGCATCCGCGCACAAGATTCCGCAGGTCAGGAAGGTGACGTGGCTCCTGCTGACCGGCACCCCAGGCGTGGCACGATGGTTGACGTGACGACCATTGCAGAGGGTTCGAAGTCTCTCCCGTTGCTGTTCCTGGGCCGGGACACCGACCCGCATTCGGAGCGCGGAGTGGAGTGTCCCGGCGCGTTGCCGCCGGCCTCCGACCCGCATCTCGTCGAGCGGGCGCTGAAGGCCAAGGCTGCGCTCGGCGACCAGGTGTTCGTGCTCGGCCACCACTACCAGCGCGACGAGGTGATCCAGTTCGCCGACGTGACCGGTGACTCGTTCAAGCTCGCCCGCGACGCGGCCAACCGGCCGGACGCGCCGTACATCGTGTTCTGCGGTGTGCACTTCATGGCCGAGTCCGCCGACATCCTCACCAACGAGAACCAGACGGTGATCCTGCCCGACCTCGCGGCCGGCTGCTCGATGGCCGACATGGCCCGGATCCAGCAGGTCGAGGCGGCCTGGGACGCGCTCGCCGACGCCGGCATCGCCGACATCACCGTGCCGGTCACCTACATGAACTCCAGCGCCGACATCAAGGCGTTCTGCGGCCGCAACGGCGGCGCGGTCTGCACGTCGAGCAACGCCGACGTCGCCCTCGACTGGGCCTTCCAGCAGGGCGAGAAGGTGCTCTTCCTGCCCGACCAGCACCTCGGCCGCAACACCGCCGTCCAGAAGATGGGCATCAGCCTGGACGAGTGCGTCGTCTACGACCCGCACAAGCCCGGCGGCGGCCTGACCAAGGAGCAGCTCGCCAAGGCGAAGATGATCCTGTGGCGCGGACACTGCTCGGTGCACGGCCGCTTCACCACCGCCGCCGTCGACGACGTCCGCAGCCGGGTCCCCGGCGTCAACGTGATCGTGCACCCCGAGTGCCAGCACGAGGTCGTCCTGGCGGCGGACCTGGTCGGCTCGACGGAGTACATCATCGACACCATCGCCAAGGCCGAGCCCGGCACGTCCTGGGCCGTCGGCACCGAGCTCAACCTGGTGCAGCGACTGGCCAAGCAGCACACCGACAAGAACATCGTCTTCCTCGACAAGACCGCCTGCTACTGCGCCACGATGAACCGCATCGACCTACCGCACTTCGTCTGGGCCCTCGAGAACCTGGTAGCCGGCCACGTGGTCAACCCGATCAAGGTCGACCCCGACACCGAGAAGTACGCCAAGATCGCCCTCGACCGCATGCTCGCCCTCCCTGGCAAAACCGCCAAGGACTAAGAACTAAGACAACAGCCTGTACTCCGGTCCTCCGGGGTACAGGCTGTTAGTCAGTGGGAGACGCGGGTGGTGTTGTACCAGGTCGCGAGGATGTCGGGCAGGCGATCGGGGGCCCAGCGGTTGACTGGGTCGATTCGGCCGGTCAGGGATGCCAGGCCCTTGGCCAGTTCGCCGACCACGTCGCCTTGCCAGGGGACGACGGCGCCGTCTTCGGGGCCGACGATGACTGAGGGGCCGCCGCGGTCGATGCAGACCACTGGGCAGCCGCTGGCCAGGGCCTCGGCTACTGCCCAGCCGGCTGCTTCGCGCATCGCGGGGGCGAGTAGGGCATCGGCGCGCAGGAGTGAGGACAGGACTTCTTCGCGAGGCAACTGGCCGACGAACTCGACGCGGTCCCGTACTCCGAGCTCTTCTGCCAGCCGCTCGGCGCGGCGCCAGTCGGGGCCGTCACCGACCACGCGCAGCTCCCAGTTGGCGGCTTCCGGCCGGGCCAGGGCGCTGATGCCCATCAGCAGGCCCTTCCACGGGATCAGCCGGCCGACGAACAGCGCCGTTTTGATGCCGGGGGCACCATAAGGCTCACGCGGACCGGACGCCGTGGCGAACTGGCTGATCGCGACGTTCGGCTGGACTGCGACCTCGCGCGCGTACTTGCCGAAGTACTCGGCGACATCCTTGTTCTGGGCAACGACCAGGTCGGCGCTCTGGGCGTGTTTGCGGCCGACCAGCCGCCGGCACAGGCCGGTGTAGCCGCGGCGGACCAGTTCGTTGAGCAGGCCCTTCGAGCCGAGCCAGTGGGCCATCGACAGCGGCACCGTGGTCGAGCCGCCGACCGGGCCCCAGATCACCTTGGCCGTCGACTCCTGGACGACGCCCGCGGGCATCCAGTCGACCGCGAAGGTCAGGTGGTGGATGACGTCGAAGGAGTGCTCGGCGTGCAGCCGCTTGGCGGTCCGCCCGGCCAGCCGCTGCCACAGCGGGTAGTACCAGTACACGTCCGCGTGCCGGCGGCGCAGCTTGAGCAGCCACTTCGGCAGTTCCAGCGGTACGACGGTCAGCGACGGGATCGGCCGGGCGGCCAGCTCCTCGGTGATCTCGTGCGCGAACTTGCCGCGAGTGATCAGCCAGACGTCATGATCGCGCGCGGCGGCCTTCGCCCAGGCCCAGCCCGCGCCCGGCTCCGAGCCACCTTTCGGCCGGCAGGCGTAGGCGCTCAGCAGGATCTTCGGCCGGGCCGGCATCAGAGCGTACCCTCCAACAGCCGTCGCAGGTCCGTGCTGGAGGTCGACGCCGTGTACGGGAAGTAGTGCACGCTGGCACCCACCTCACCGAGCAGCTTCTCCAGCCGGAGCCCCTTCTCGGTGCCCTTCCAGTCGTCACCCTTGAAGAGCACGTCGTAGCGCAACTGCTTCCACATCTCGAACTTGTCGCTGGACCAGTCGCTGACCACCTCGTCGACCAGGCCGATCGCCCGGACGACCTCCATCCGCTCGTCGTGCGGAACGACCGGTGGCCGGCCCTTGATCCGGGTCACCACGTCGTCCTCGACCACGCCGGCGATCAGGTAGTCGCAGTGCTCGCTGGCCCGGCGCAGGATGTTCAGGTGACCGATGTGGAACATGTCGTAGACCCCGGGGGCATAACCAACCACACCCATCAGCCCTGCACCTCCGTCGGTCGGGGAGCCGGCTGCAGCGCGGCCATCTCCTTGTACCACTTGGTGATCGCGGCCAGCAGGAAGACCAGGTTGGCCGCCAGCAACGCGCCGTACAGGGCGGTGAAGACGGTCGGCCAGCCGAACGCCAGGAAGACCAGACACAGTACGCCGTAGTCGGTCGGTGCTATCAGCAACGACTTCAGCACCGAGTCACCACGCACGTTGGCGGTGCTCGCGCCGTGCCGGCGGCGCAGCTGGTCGATCAGGATCAGCCCGAAGAACATCACCGCCGAGACGCACAGGTAGGCCAGTGGCACGAGCAGCACCAGCTCGTTGCTGAAGGCATCGAAGCGGTAGAGCGAGATCAGCACCGCGCTGTGCAGCAGGGCGATCTTGACGCAGTCGATCATGTGGTCGAGCCACTCGCCCAGCGGCGAGCCGCCGCCGCGCAGCCGGGCCAGCTGGCCGTCGGCGGAGTCGAAGGCGTAGCCGAGCACCAGCAGCGCGGTCACCGCCAGCGCGAGCGGCAGGCTCGGCTCGACGGTGGCGATCAGCACGATGCCGACCAGCGAGCAGAAGCCGCTGGTCAGGCTGACCTGGTTCGGCGTCCGGCCGGCCAGGAAGGCGCCGGCGGCCAGGTAGCGGCCGATCCGGCGGTTGACGAAACGCGAGTAGGCCGGAGTACCGGCGGACGGCTTCTGGGCGCGCGCCAGCTCGGCGACCACGTCGCCGATCGAGCGTCTGCTCATGCGACGGAGCTGCGTGACTGCCGCTGGTCGATCGCCGCGCGCAGAATCTGGCTGCGGGAACCGCGCCCGGAGACCAGGACGCTGATCAGACCGGCAGGTACGCCGTCGAGCTCGTCGGGACCCAGCACTCCGTCGGTGCCGTCGGCAGCGAAGACGACGTCGGCATCGAGCTGATTGACCAGCCACGCCGCCTCGACGCCGTCGACCTCGACCACCTCGTCGACACAGCGCAGTTGATCAATGATCTGGGCGCGCTCGACGATCGACACGAACGGACGAGCCCCCCAGGCTTCGACGGCCCAGTCATCGGTCAGCACGCCGACGACCAGGTGGTCGCACTGCTCCTTCGCCCGCTCCAGCACGTCGAGATGACCGACGTGGAACAGATCGAAGACCCCGCTCAGATAGCCGATGCGTTGCGGCACCTTGTGCTCCCCCACTGAGCCCTTCCGGGCCCTGCCCCGTCGCCCCCCGGGCGAGTTGATCAACGAACTCCTGGCGAACATCCGGAGAACCGGACCCCACCAGTGACCGACGTGACCCCCCACGTCAGGAGTGACCTTACACCGCGTAATCGCCACCCGCCTAGCTACTCGCTTCACCGCGTGCCTGGCCGCGCGCGCCGGTTGTGTCGGCCGCGTGCCGGGCGATCGCATCGGTGTAGATCCTCTCCGTAGCCGCCAGATCGCGCTCCGGAGTGAAGCGGTCGAGATACACCTGGCGTGCTCGTTTCCCGAAGGCTATCGAAGTCGCCGGCTCGGTCAGCAACCCGAGGGCCTTTCGGAGGTCTTCGGTGTCGCCCGGAGCGACCAGCGCGCCGGTCTCGCGGTCGTCCACCAGCTCGGCCAGCGCCCCGATCCTGGAGGCCACCACCGGTACTCCGTGTGCGAACGCCTCGATCACCACCAGGCCGAACGTCTCGTACGACCGCGCCGGTACGACGACCGCTCGCGCAGTACGCAGTACGTCCATACAGTCCGCCCACGGCAGCGCGCCGAGCACCTTGACCGACGGGTCGCGGCGGGCCCGCTCGTCCGCTTCTTCTCTGAGCGGCCCGTCGCCGACCACCACGAGCTGCCCCAGCGACGCGTCCCAGGCCTTGAGGAGATCGCCGAAGCCCTTCTCCTCGGTCAGCCGCCCGAGGAAGACGACTGCCTCCCCCGCACCTTCACGTACTGCGCCCGAGTGGGCGACCGCGTGCGGCTTGACGACGATGCGGTCGGGATCGAACCCGCCGGCGACGTACCGGGAGCGGACGAACTCCGACGGCGCGATCAGCGTGGTGACGTAGCGCTGCCAGGTATTGAGTGCCTGGTGGACCGTGATGCCGGCGATCAGCGGCAGGCTCTGCACCTTCGACTCGCGGTAGCAGCCGTGCACCGCGCCACGCCACGGAATCTTGCCGACGCAGGACTCGCACGGGCCGCCGTTGCGCTGCAGGACTCCGTTGGCGCACATCAGCCGGAAGTTGTGGAGCGTGGCAACGATCGGAAGGTCCTGACGGGCCGCGGCTCGCAGTACCGAAGGGCTGAACAGCGGAAAGGTGTTGTGCACATGCACGATGTCCGGACGCGCCGACTGCAATCGGAATGTTAAATCGCGTTCGTCGGCAAATGACCATATGGAGCGGAACGGTAACAGCGCGCGATCTTTTCGGCTCATTTGCGCAATGTCGTCACTGTGCTGCGCGTAAAGCTCAACAACATGTCCTGATGTACGCAAAAAATCAGCCGTTTGATCGACCACAGTGTTCTCGCCACTGGGTTGACCCGAACGGTAACGGTTGTGCAACATAGCGACCCGCATGGCACCACCATAAGTCTCGCGGTGGTGACAACAGGTACTTGACAGGCCGCACCTGGGGACGAACGACCGCGCGCCGAGACACCCGGAGGGTGCTTTGAGCAGGATTAAGTCGAGAAGGGCTCTCTACGCTGCCCTTATCGCCGTGGCGCTGGCCGCCGTTACAGTCGCCTACCCCGTCATCTCTCATCAGAAGAACGCGGCTTCGGCCGACAAGTCACGCGACACCGCCCAGAGCGGCCCGGCAGGACCCGCGGTCCTCCCCTCGAAACACCCGACCGCGAAACCGACCCGGGCCCCGGGCACCGTCTCGAGCAAGCCGCCGACGGTGGCTCCCTCGAAGACCGTTGCGCCCAGCAAGAAGCCGACCAAGTCGGCACCCACCCAGAGCGAGCCCACCACCACGGCTCCGCCGCAGACGCCGAACGAGCCGGCCATCGGCGAGACCGACGCCGGTCCCGCCGTCGCCGGACCGTGCAGCGGCACGGTGATCAAGCCGGGCCAGAACGCCCAGGCCGTGGTGAACTCCCAGCCGGCCGGCTCGACCGTGTGCTTCGCGGCCGGCCTGCACCGGATCAGCCAGACGATCCGGCCCAAGGCGAACATGACGATCGCCAGCTCGTCCCGCGCGGTACTGACCGGCTCGGTGCCCCTCACCAGCTGGGCCAAGTCGGGAGCGACGTGGATCACCCGCGGCGCGCTGCCGGCGGCGTACGGGAAGAGCGGGCAGTGCGAGGACAACAAGGCGAACATCTGCCACCTGCGTGAGCAGGTCTACCTCGGCGGCACCCACCTGACCCGGGTCGCCTCGCAGGCAGCGGTCAAGGCCGGCACCTTCTACGCCGACTACGCGGCCAACGCGATCTACCTCGGCAGCAACCCGGCCGGGAAGGCGGTCGAGATGGCGAAGACCGCCACCGCGATCGAGTCGAACCAGCCCGGTGTCACCGTCCGCGGCCTGACCGTCGAGCACTTCGCCAGCCCGGCCCAGGCCGGCGCGCTGGTCTCCGGCCCCGGCTGGACCGTGAAGGCGAACGAGGTCCGCTGGAACAAGTCGGTCGGCCTGATGCTGGTCAAGGCGAACAACGCCCGGATCGAGCGCAACCTGGTGCACCACAACGGCCAGCTCGGCCTCGGCCAGTACAGCTCGCTGAAGGCGAACCTGACCCGCAACGTGATCACCTACAACAACACCGACGGTTTCTGGATCGCCGACTGGGAGTCGGGCGGCATCAAGTCGACCCGCTCGTCGGGCACCGTCAGCGGCAACCTGATCCGGTCCAACAAGGGGGTCGGCTTCTGGGCCGACGTCGCCGACGACGGCCGGGTGATCAGCTCCAACAAGATCGTCTCGAACGCCGCCGACGGGATCCGGTACGAGATCAGCCGCAACGGCGTGATCGAGAACAACACCATCACCGGCAACGGCTTCGGCACCGGGCGTGGCTCCGGCACCTCGCTGTGGGACGGCGGCGGGATCAACGTCAACACCTCCTCGAACGTGACGGTCCGGAACAACACCGTCTCCGGCAACGTCAACGGCATCTCGATCCAGTCCCGCACCCGCGGCGACGGCCCGTGGGGCCGCTACCTGCTCCGCAACGTGGTGGTCACTGGCAACACGATCGGGATGACCGGCGGCACCCAGGCGACCGGGATGGTGCAGAACTCCGGCGCCGAGGTCCCCGCGGGGCACCTCACCTTCAGCGCCAACCGCTACCTGCTGGACAAGCTGGCCGCGCAGCGGTTCGCCAAGTTCGGCACCAAGCTCAACGCCACCGGCTGGCGCAGCGCCGGCCTCGACATCGCTGGGAGCTTCCAGGTGAGCTGAGCCGGCACGACACTCCCGAGCCCGATGCCCCGGGCAAGCATCACGGAGCGCAGTTTTCGATCACACAGCGCAATTGATGCACCCAGCAACCAGCTGAAACACGCCTGGGGCAACTGACTCGGAAGAATGCCGATTCCCCTGTTCGCAGGGAGGCCTGGTCGGTATTGGGGGGCCTGCGCAACCATTTGCGTAGTGCCACGACTACTACAAGTAGTAGTCTTCTGGGGAAGGCCGCACCAGGGGGGTGCAGAAAGACAAGTACCCAACCCCCGGAGGGTCGTCAGTGAAGAAGTCAGTGACCATCATCTGCGTCGCGGCAGCCGGTGCGGTCGCCATTACGGGGATCGTCGCCGGAACGCGGACCAATATGGCCTCGGCGTTCGGCGAGGAGAAGTCCGGCATCCTGCCGGGAGACCGCCCGCACAAGCCGTGGCCGCCTCGACATACCCCGAGACCGACCGTCAGCGTGTCCACCACGCCCACCCCGACGCCGACCGTCACCAAGCCGACGGAGACGCCGACCACCAAGCCCACGCCGACACCTACGCCCACCCCGACCGAGACGCCCACCAGCACCCCCAAGCCGACCACCCCGGCGCCGGGCACCTTCCCGGCCGGTCCGTCGCAGGCGCCGGAGTGCAAGGGCACCACGATCGGCACCGACCAGAACGCGGCCGACGTGATCGACAAGGCCGCCGCCGGTACGACGTTCTGCTTCGCCTCGGGTGTGCACCGGATCGACCGCACGCTGAAGCCCAAGCCGAACACCACGCTGGGCAGCGACGACGGCGCGGTGCTGACCGGATCGGTCCCGCTGACCAGCTGGACCGCGGACAACGGTGACTGGGTCACCCGCGGCGCGCTGCCGGCGGCGTACGGGATGACCGGGCAGTGCGAGGACAACGCCGCCAACATCTGCCACCTGCGCGAGCAGGTGTTCCTGAACGGCAAGCACCTGACCCGGGTGAAGACCCGGGACAAGGTCGCGGCCGGCACCTTCTACGCCGACTACGCGGGCAACGCCGTCTACCTGGGCGACAACCCGGCCGGTCAGTCGGTCGAGATGTCGAAGACGGCCACCGCCATCCAGTCCAACGCGACCAACGTCGCGGTCGTCGGGCTGACCGTCGAGCACTTCGCCAGCGTGCCGCAGGCCGGCGCGGTCGTCCTCGGCACCGGCTGGCGGGTGTTCGCCAACGACATCCGCTGGAACCACGCGGTCGGCGCGATGCTGGTCAACGCCGACGGCGCGACTCTCGACCGGAACCTGATCCAGTACAACGGTCAGCTCGGCGTCGGGCAGTACAGCACCGCCAACGGCAAGATCGTCGGCAACCAGGTGAGCAACAACAACACCGACGGGTTCTGGATCGCCGACTGGGAGTCGGGCGGCATCAAGACCACCTGGTCCACCAACGGCTCGGTCTCCGGCAACCTGATCAAGGCCAACCGCGGTGTCGGCCTGTGGAGCGACGCGTACGACGACGGCCGGGTGTTCAGCGACAACCAGATCGTCGACAACGCCGCGGACGGCATCCGGTACGAGATCGGCCGCAACGGCACGATCGAGAACAACACCATCACCGGCAACGGCCTGGGCACCGGGCGTGGCTCCGGCACCTCGCTGTGGGACGGCGGCGGGATCAACGTGAACACGTCGACCAACGTGACGGTCCGCAACAACACGCTGGCCGGCAACGTCAACGGGATCTCGATCCAGTCCCGTACCCGCGGCAACGGCCCGTGGGGCCTGAACGTCCTGCGCGGTGTGATTGTCAGCGGCAACAAGGTGACGATGCGCGGCGGCACCACGTCGACCGGCCTGGTGCAGAACTCCGGCGCCGCGATCCCGACCGGCGAGGTGGTGCTGAAGGGCAACACCTACGTGCTCGACAGCCTGACCGCGGACCGGTTCCAGAAGTTCGGCCAGTGGTTCAGCGCGGCCGAGTGGAAGGCCACCGGCCTGGATCTGGACAGCCAGTTCAAGACCGGCTGACCTCTCCCCTCACCAAGGTCAGGCAGCGGCCGTCGCGAGCAGCATCTCGCGGCGGCCGCTGCCGTTCACCGCGTCAGGCTGGAGACCTGGTCGATCAGCAATTGCCTGAACACGGCGTTACCGGGCAGATCGGCGCCGAAGACAGACTCCACGCCCAGCAGCGCGTCGACCAGCGCCGGGGCTGATGCTGTTGAGGAGACCGCGGCTTGCAGCCTGCTCGCCTGCGGGTCGTCCAGCGGCGTACCGGCAGTTGTTGCCTTGGCCACCGAAACCATCCACGCAGCGACCGCCAGGCTCGCCAAGCGCGGCTCAGCGTTGACCTCGAGCCGGTCGCGAATCGTGCCGAGCAGCCGAACCGGCAGCTTCACCGACCCGTCCATCCCGACCTGCGCCGTGCGGTGCTTGAGCGCCGGATTGGCGAACCGCTCCAGAACACTCCCCCCGTACTCCGCGAGGTCGAGTCCGTCCGGCGGCGTCAACGTCGGGATCACGTCGTCGCTCATCAACTCCCGGGCAAGCCCCGCCAGCTCGTCGTCACGCACCGCCTCGGCGATCGTCTCGTAGCCACGCAGACCGCCGAGATACGCGAGCATCGAGTGCGTCGCGTTGAGCATCCGCAGCTTCGCCTGCTCCCACGGCGCGACATCACTGGTCAGGATCGCGCCGGCCTTGTCCCACTCCGGTCGCGGCCCGGCGAAGTCGTCCTCGATCACCCACTGCAGGAACGGCTCGGCCACCACCACAGCCTCATCCCGTACGCCGAGCAGCGCCGCCGCCTCGTCGCGATCGGCCTCGGTGGTGGCCGGCACGATCCGGTCGACCATGCTGGCCGGGAACCGCGCGACTTCCAGTTGCTCGACCAACGACTTCGCATCCCGGGAGGCAGCGGCGTAGTCCTCCATCAACCGCCGAAGGAAGGGGCCATTGGCAACCAAGTTGTCGCAGGACACCACCGTCAGCGGCCCGGCCCCCGCCCGGGAGCGTTCCACCAGCCCTGCCGCCAGCTGGCCGACAACCGTCCGAGGTGGCCGGCCGGCAAGGTCCGCCTGGATCTCCGGGTCGGTCAGGTCGAGCCCGCCCGCAGCGGCCGCTCGATACCCCTTCTCCGTCACGGTCAGGGTCACCACCGAGACCGCCGGGTCGGCGATCCGCGCCACCACCGCGGCCGGATCGTCCGGCGCCGTCAGCACCTCGCGGATGCTGCCGATCACCCGGATGCTGGAGTCGCCCTGGCCGCGGGTGAGTACGGAGTACAGGCCGTTCTGTGGGGCGAGCTGGTCGCGGACCGCCGAGGAGCGTTGGCTGACCCCGCAGATCCCCCATTCGGCGCTGCCGCTGAGCGCCGCGGCTTGCTCGGTGAAGACGGCTTGGTGCGCCCGATGGAAGGCACCCAGCCCGAGATGGACGATGCCGACCGACAGCTTCGCCGGGTCGACGTCAGGCCGGTGGGCGGCGGGAAGGCTGGACAGGTCCAGTCGTGCAGTCATGCCGTGACCTCCGCTGCGCCGTTGGACGCGTGGGCTCTGGTTTCCTCAAGGGTGGCGACGTGGCCGGTGCCACCGAGACCGCTGACTGACAGCGAAGCAGCTGCCACGCCCAGACGGACGGCGTCTTCCAACGCGTCGCCGAGTGCGAGTCGAGCGGTCACCGTGCCGGCGAACGAGTCGCCTGCGCCGGTCTGGTCGACCACCGCGGGCGCCGGGATCACCGGGATCTCCACCAACCGGCCGGCATCGTCGAGGAGCACACCCTCGGATCCACGGGTCAAGGCAACTGCTTCGACGCCGAGCTCTCTGATCGCGGCACTGACCGCGGCCGGATCGTCGGAACCGCTGATCAACTGCGCTTCCCGCGGCCAGGCCGGAGTAACAAGCCGGGTGTACTGCGCAAGCGCACGCAGGTGATCGGCCGCTCCTGTGGCGTTGACGAGCCGCGGACGCCAGTTCGGGTCATAGACGAAGCAGCGCGCGGTGGAAGCGGCCAGCCGGACTGCCTTGGCGGACAGCGGCGAGATGGCGCAGGCGATCCCACTCGCCAGCACTGCCCCGACTCGGGAGACCAGATCGATCGGCACGTCGCCCGGACCCAAGCCCGAGCCGGCGCTCCCCCGGCGTACGTAGGTGAACTCCCGCGCGCCGGACGGGTCGGCGTGCTGCAGGTAGAGACCGTGTTGACCCGGCACCCGCAGTACCTGCGAGGTATCGATGCCCAGGGCAACCACTCGGTCTAGCAGCCGGTCTCCCAGCTCGTCGTCGGGCACCCGGGCCAGCAACGCGGTGTGGGCGCCGGCTGCCGCTGCTGCGGCCGCCGAGTTGAGCGCGTCCCCCGAGAAGTTCAGCGTCAGCGCCGCCCCGGCGTCGAGTGGCTCGGTCGAGCTGAGCTCTACCAGGATTTCGCCGATCACCAGTACGTCGGGAATCACCATGCGTGCACCGTTCCGTCCTCCAGGCGGTTCACCGGCAGGTAGGCCGGCCGATACGGATAGGCGGCCGCGGCCTCTTCGTCGAGCTCCACGCCGAGCCCTGGCTGTTCGCTGGGCTGCAAGTAACCGTCCGCGAAGCTGTAGCTGTGCGGGAAGACGGCATCGGTCTCCGGCGAGTGCGGCATGTACTCCTGCAGGCCGAAGTTCGGGATCGAGATGTCCAACTGCAACGCCGCCGCCAGGCAGACCGGCGACAGATCAGTCGCGCCATGCGAGCCGCTGCGGACGTGGTGCAGCGCGGCCAGGTCGAAGATCCGGCGCAGATGCGTGATCCCACCGGCATGCACGACTGTCGTCCTGATGAAGTCGATCAACTGCTCCTGGATCAGCTGCTGACAGTCCCAGATGCTGTTGAACACCTCACCGACGGCCAGCGGCGTGGTGGTGTGCTGCCGGATCAGCCGGAATCCCTCCTGCAGTTCGGCGCGAACCGGGTCCTCGATCCAGTACGGCGCGTACGGCTCGAGGCTCTTGCCCAGCCGGGCCGCCTCGATCGGCGTGAGCCGGTGGTGCACGTCGTGCAGCAGCCGCAGCGTGGGGCCGAACTCCTGCCGGACCGCGTGGAAGACCGAAGGCACGTGCGTCAGGTATTTCTCGGTCGACCAGACGCTCTCCCCCGGCAACTCCAGCGCAGCGTTCGCGGGCTCGTACGTCGTACCGGGTGTGCCGACCCCGTACGTCGACGCGAGGCCGGGGATGCCGGTCTGGATCCGGACTGCCTTGTAGCCAAGCCCGACGTACCGGTCGACCTCGGTCAGCAGCTCCTCGGTGGTCTCGGCGCTCGCGTGACCGTAGACAGTCACCCCGTCACGGCTGCGACCGCCGAGCAGTTGGTAGACCGGGAGGCCGGCGACCTTGCCCTTGATGTCCCACAACGCGGTGTCGACTGCGGCGATGGCCGACATCGTGACCGGGCCACGCCGCCAGTACGCGCCATGGTACAGGTACTGCCAGGTGTCCTCGATCCGCGCCGGGTCGCGACCGATCAGCAGCGGGACCACGTGGTCTTCGAGATAGGACGCGACGGCAAGCTCGCGGCCGTTGAGAGTGGCATCGCCGATCCCGGAGACCCCCTCGTCGGTCTCGATCTTCAGCGTGACGAAGTTGCGTCCAGGACTGGTGACCACCACCCGCGCGGCCGTGATCCTCATCGGGTCGCCACGGCCGTGGAGTCGCGCACCATCAGCTCGCCCTGCAAGGTGTCGAGGGTGCGGGGGCCGAGGGCCGCGTCGGGATCGTCGAGCAGCGCCAGCAGCAGGTCGACCGCGATCTCACCGGCCCGCTGCTTGGGCAGCCGGACGCTGGTCAGCGCCGGCCGGGACATCCCGGCCATCGCGATGTCGTCGATGCCCACCACGCTCAGGTCGCCGGGTACGTCGATCCCCCGGGTGTGCAACCGGGCCAGCAACCCGATCGCTACCAGGTCGTTGAAGGTCACCACCGCGGTCGCCCCGGTCGCGACTGCCTGGTCGGCGGCCGCCACGCCACCGTCGTACGTCGGAGCGAACTGGCCGACCGGCACCAGCTCCACTCCCTGGGTCTCCGCGGCAGTCCGCAAGCCGAGCTCCCGCTGGACACTCGACCAGGAGGTGGCCGGCCCGCCGACCCAGGCGATCCTGCGATGACCGAGCGCGGCAAGGTGGCTGATCGCCTGCCGCATCCCGCCCTCGTTGTCGAAGGTCACGGCGGGGACGCCCGCCACCACCCTGTTCACCAGCACGACATTGGTGTCCTGCGCGATCGCCGCGAGCTCGTCGTCGGTGGCTCGCGGCGAGCAGAGGATCAATCCGTCCACCTGCTTGGCCAGGGCGCGCACCAGGCCGGCCTCGGCCATCGCGTCCTCGTCAGTGTCAGCCAGGAAGACGGCGACGTCGTGGGAACGGGCCCGGGCCTGAACACCCTTCATCACGCTCGGGAAGAACGGATTCGCCAGGTCGGGGACGACCAGGCCGATATTCCCGGTCCGGCCGGTGATCAGGCCGCGAGCAGCCTTGTTCGGCTCATAGCCGAGCTGGTCCGCGGCCTGCCGCACCCGCGCGCGGGTGGTCGCATTGACCACCTCGGGCAGCGACAGCGCGCGCGAGACCGTCGACGCCGAGACGCCCGCCAGCCGGGCGACATCGCGCAGGGTCGCCGGCATCCGCCACCTCCAAGTCGTCGAGGCACCGAGTGTGCAATCGGTTGCAACATCATGTCAAGCAGCCCCGGGTTGTGCTGAAGTAGCGAGACTGCAATCCTTTGCAGTGCTCGTTGCAGCCCGACTTGACGGAGGACTCATGCCGAAGGCCCTGCAGCCCCACCCGGACCGTGCCCTGCCGGCTGGTGAGGCCCGCGAGGTGGCGCGCCGGATCCACGCGTCCACCAAACACCTGCCGCTGCTCTGTTTCCACGGTCACGTCGACGCCGAGCTGTTCGCGACCGACGCGGCGTTCGGCAACCCGGCCGATCTGCTGGTCGTTCCCGACCACTACGTGACCCGGATGCTGGTCTCCCAGGGCGTCTCCCCCGACCTGCTCGGGCTGCCGCGGCGCGACGGCGTACGGACTGCGGAGCCGCGCGACATCTGGCGTGAGTTCTGCTCGCATTGGCACCTGTTCCTGGGCACCCCGAGCCGGTACTGGCTAGAGCACGAGTTCGCCGAGGTGCTCGGCCTCCGGGTCGCGCCGTCCGCGGAGACCGCCGACGACCTGTACGACGAGATCTCGGCGCGGCTGGCCGAGCCCGAGTTCCGGCCGCGAGCCCTGCTCGACCGGTTCAACATCGAGATCCTCGCCACGACCGACGCAGCCACGGACGATCTTGCCCAGCACGCCAAGGTCGCCACCGAGCTGCCGGGCCGAGTGATCCCCACCTTCCGGCCGGACGCGGTGGTCCATGTGGCCCGCCCGGACTGGACCGAGCTGATCGGTCAGCTCGGCGCGCGAGCGGACACCGACACCTCGTCGTACCAGGGCTATCTCGCTGCGCTGCGGCAGCGGCGGCAGGTGTTCCTGGCCGCCGGCGCGCTGGCGACCGACCACGGACACCTGAGCGCCGCGGCGACGCCGCTCGACGATGCCGACGCGGAGCGGATCTACCAGGCCGCGTTGCGCGGTGAGGTCGCGGCTGAGGACGCCGCCGCGTTCGCCGGGCACATGTTGTTCCAGATGGCCGCGATGTCTGCCGAGGACGGGCTGGTGATGCAACTCCACCCCGGCGTACTGCGTGATCACCATGGCGGCGTGCTCGCGACGTACGGGCCTGACCAAGGTCACGACATCCCGGTGGCGACGGAGTTCACCAGGTCGCTACGGCCGGTGCTGGAGAAGTTCGGTCACGCCGAGGGCTTCCGGTTGGTGCTCTTCACCGTGGACGAGACGGCGTACTCGCGGGAGCTGGCGCCGCTCGCCGGCGTCTACCCGGCCGTGCGGCTGGGTGCGCCGTGGTGGTTCCTGGACAGCCCGGACGGGATGAGCCGGTTCCGCGAACTGGTGACCGAGACGGCCGGGTTCTACAACACGTCAGGCTTCGTGGATGACACCCGCGCCTTTCTCTCCATCCCTGCCCGCCACGACCTGTCCCGGCGGATCGACGCCGGACATCTCGCGAAGCTCGTGGTCGAGCGCCGGATGGACGAAGAGGACGCCTTCCGGGTCGCGCAGGACCTTGCCTACAACCTTGCCCGCGACACCTACGTCCGCTGAGTTCGGGTGAGGCCGGAGGTGATCCGGTCGGCGACCGCGCGCCGAAGCTTCGGGGGTAGCCGCTCCGTGGTCAGCGAGTCGTAGAGCCACAGGCCGTCGGCTGCCAGCCGCGCGATGAACTGGTCGAGCGCGGCCGGGTCGTCGACGTCGATGGCCGGTGGTGGGACCCAGCGGTCCAGCACCTCGTCCCACGGAGCCGCGTAGTCGGGGGTGGTCGAGCCTTCGAGCATGAAGAGGAGCTCGGCCCGGGTGGCGCTCTGGATGGCGACCTGGGCGTAGGCGGTGAGGCGCTCGGTCGGCGTGGCCTCGGCGGCGGACTTGCCCGCTGCTGCGGACAGGTCCGACTCCCACTGGTCCGCAAGGTGCTGGTGAATGGCCTGGACCAGGTCTTCGCGAGAGGCGAAGTGGTACAGGAGTCCGCCCTTGGTGAGGCCCGCCTCGGCGGCGACGGAGTCGAAGGTGACGCTCTTGACGCCTTCGCGCTCCACGATGCGGGCGGCCGCCTCGAGGATCTGGGTTCGCTTACTGGTGCGCATAGCTGCGGGCCTCTTCGTGGGTGCGGACGGACGGTGCTGATCCCGGGCGGCGCAGGAGCAGACCGGTCACGATCGTGCCGAGCGCCATCACCGCGGTGACCACGATCATCACCGCGAAGTAGGCGCCGTCGAACGCGTCCGACGCGGCAGCGACCAGGGACAGGTTCTCATCCCCGGCCAGCGCGAGAGCCGCATCCAGGCTGTCCCGCGCCGAGTCCGGTACTCCGGCGGGCAGGTCGATGGTGGCGGCGTACACGGCGGTCAGCAGGCTGCCGAGCAGTGCGACCGCGATCAGGCTGCCGAACTCGTAGGACACCTCCTCCACCGAAGAGGCCATACCGGCTCGCCGGGCCGAGACGTTGTTCATGATCGCGCTCGACGCGACCGACATGGCCGCGCCGAGGCCCGCGCCGGTGATCAGCAGCCCGGCGATGAGCCAGCCCAGGCTGGAGTCGAAGTTCAGCAGGACCAGCAGCGAGCCGACGGTGCTCAGACCCAGACCGCCCGCGACGATCGGGAGCAGCCCGACCCGGTGCAGGATGGCGCCGGCGACCATGGACGTCGGCAGCGCGCCCAGGGCCAAGGCCGCGACCAGGAGTCCGGCGCTCAGCGGACTGAAGCCTTCCACGAGCTGGAAGCGCTGGGTGGTGACCAGCTGGATGCCGGCGAGGCCGAACATCGAGAACCCAGCTGCTGCCACTCCGGCCAGGAAGGCCCGGTTGCGGAAGATCGCGAAGTCGAGCAGCGGGTAGGGCAGGCGGCGCTGACGGCGTACGAAGGCGTAGCCGGCGATCACGGCCGCGAGGACGGCGACGGCGATGACGGCGTACGCGGGTGAGGTCTTCGCGGTCTCCTTGATCGCGGGGACCAGTGCGACCAGGGCGACGAGCGCGAGCAGCGAGGAGAGCAGGTCCCAGCGCTTGGTCGGATCCGAGTCGTTGGGCGGGGCAACAACCAAGGTGGCGATCAGCGCAGCGACGACGACCGGGACGTTGATCAGGAAGACCGAACCCCACCAGAAGTGGCCGAGCAGCAGCCCGCTGATGATCGGGCCCAGGGCGCTGCCGACGATCGCCAGGGTGCCCCAGACGGCGATCGCCAGGTTGCGTTCGCGCTCGTCGTCGAACGCGATCCGGATCAGGGCGAGGGTGGCCGGCATCATCGCCGCGGCGCCGACGGCCAGGAACGCCCGGGCCGCGATCAGGGTCTCGGCGGTCGGCGAGAAGGCGGCGGCCAGCGAGGCGACGCCGAAGATCACCAGGCCGATCAGGAACATCCGGCGATGCCCGATCCGGTCCCCCAGCGTCCCGCTGCCCAGCAGCAGGCCGGCCATCACGACCGGATAGGCGTTGATGATCCACAGACTCTGCGAGCTGCTCGCCCCGAGATCCTGCACCAGCGTGGGCAGGGCGGCGTACAGGATCGAGTTGTCCAGGGTGATCAGCAGCAGCCCCGCGCTCACCACGGCCAGCAGTAACCAACGGCTTCTCATAGTCGTAACTGTACCTTACGAAAGGTACAGTTACGATCGTGGGACCGGCGGCTGACCTATAGTTGGGCAACTTTCGGGGTCGGCTGGTGTGGGGGAACTGATGGCACGCGGGTTCAGGTCGGCGAGTGTTGTGGTGCTCGCCGTCTTCTTGGTTGCTGGTTGCAGCGATGACAAGGCAGCGCCGACGGCGAACGAGCCGAAGGTCGAGATCCCGACCGCGGCGCCGGCGGCGGCGAGCGCGAAGCTCGGGCCGACCGGGCCGGCGACCGCGGCCAAGTGCGTCGGGGTGGCGATCCCGGTCGGCGTCGAGCCGCAGGACGTGCTCGATGCGAACCCGGCCGCCAAGACGTTCTGCTTCAGCAAGGGGCTGCATCGGATCAAACGTGCGCTCCGGCCGGTGGACGGGTCGACCTTGGCGAGCAGCGAGGGCGCAGTACTGACTGGGTCGGTGCAGTTGACCGGCTGGCAGGCCGATGGGAACCGCTGGGTCGTGCGCGGCGTGTTGCCGGTGGCGTACAAGCTGAAGGGCAAGTGCGAGGACGAGAAGACGAACCCCTGCCAGCGGGGTGAGCAGGTTTTCGTCGATGGCGTGCATCTGACTCGCGTGATGAGCCTCGAGCAGTTGAAGCCGGGGACGTTCTACGGCGACTACGAGGCCAGTGCCGTCTATCTCGCCGACGATCCGGCCGGCAAGGCCGTCGAGATGTCGAGCACGCCGACGGCGATCCAGGTCTCGGCGAACGACGTGACGGTCCGCGGACTGACGATCGAGCACTTCGCCAGCCTGCCGCAGGGCGGCGCCCTGGAGGCCGGCGACGGGTGGAAGGTGATCGCCAACGAGGTCCGCTGGAACCACGGCGTCGGGGTGATGGTGATCCAGGGTGACGGCGCGACGGTCAGCGGGAACACGGTCGCCGACAACGGGCAACTGGGGATCGGGCAGTACAACTCGGCCGACGTGAAGATCACCGGGAACCTGGTGACCCGCAACAACACCGACGGATTCTGGATCGCGGACTGGGAGTCCGGCGGGATCAAGTCGACCCGGTCGTCCGGCGAGGTGTCCGGCAACGACATCGTCGCGAACCGCGGGATCGGGATGTGGAGCGACATCGCGGAGTACGACCGGATGATCGTCGGGAACCGGATCCGGGACAACGCCGCGGACGGGATCCGGTACGAGATCAGCTACCAGGCGACCATCTCCGGAAACGTTGTCGAGAGCAACGGATTCGGGACCGGCCGGGGCTCCGGGCCGAGCCTGTGGGACGGCGGCGGGATCAACGTGAACACCTCGGCCGGGGTCAAGGTGATCGGCAACCTGATCAAGGGCAACCGGAACGGGATCGCGCTCCAGTCACGCACCCGGGGCGACGGGCCACGCGGGCTGTACGTGCTGGCCGACGTGGTGATCGAGGCGAACCAGGTGGTGATGGACGAGCAGACCGCCAGCACCGGAGTCGTCGAGAACAAGGAGTCCCCGGCCAAGGACGGCGCGATCCGGTTCAGCCGGAACAGCTACCGGATCGGCGACCAGCAGGCACAGCGCTTCGCTTATCGCGGCGAGACGATGACCTGGGAGCAGTGGCAGGCGGCCGGCTTCGACAAGGACAGCGTCACCGGTTAGATGTAGCGCTGTTTGACTGGTTTGGGCGGCGGCGGATGCGCCTTGGCTCTCAGCCGGTCGGCATCGCAGACGGCAGCTGCCACCAACAGGTGCAGCGTCATTGAGCTCAGGTCGGACAGGCCGCTCTCGTTGAGCGAGGCAACCGTCACGTAGCCGAGCAGCAGCGCGCCGCTCGCTTTGATGTACGGCGTCGGCGCGCGAAGGACCGAGATCCAGGCCAGGATGAACGCGATGCCGACGATGGTGACGGCCAGCAGCCCCGTCTCCCAGTAGAGGCTCAGCCAGCTGTTGTCGATCGCCATCACGTCGATGTCGCCCTCGCCGCGACGCAACAGCACCCGCTTGTTGCCGAGGCCGTGGCCGATGATCGCGGTCTGCAGCGAGACGTCCTCGTCCAGCACGTACTGCCAACTGGTGGTCCGGCCGCTCAGCGAGCTGATCTGCTTGGTGCCCTGGCCCCGCAGCAACCACGTCTGCAGGGACGGGATCACCAGGAAGGCCAGCCCCAGCAGGGCCGGCACCGAGATCGACGCTATTCGGGCGAACCAGGTCTTGCGGGTCAGGAACAGCGCCAGCACCAGACCGACAGCGACCGCGGCGGCCGCGGTACGGGTCCGGCTGGCTGCGACCAGGACGACGCCGATCCCGATCATCACGCCGGCCGGGATGAACGAGATCTTGCGGGCGAAGAACGCGATGATCGCCAGCCCCAGCAGGATCGCGCCGACCTCGCCGACCCGCGGCGGCAGCATCGGGATCAGCACGCCCTGCAGGCGATACCCCGTACCGAACGAGCTGAGCGGCCGCCAGGCCACCGAGGGTCGCCAGATCACGCTGAGCACAACGGTCAACGCCAGCAGCAGATGCGCGAACAGATGCGCCCGGACCAGCCGCTCCGGCACCCGGATCAACGGCCGCCACAGCATGAACAGCAGAATCAGGCCGATCATGAACCGGGCGAGCCGCAGCAGCGGGCCGCCCGGATCCGCGAGCAGGAACGCGGTGGCGGTGGCGAACATCGCGTAGGCGACGTACAAGGTGGTGGACGGACTCGCCCGGGTCCGGAAGCCGGGCTTCGTCGCGGCCAGGCAGATCAGGAAGATCGCCCCGAGCAGGACGCCCTTCATCAGGCTGTTGGTCGAGCCCGTCGATCCCTGCGGCGCCGCGGCCCGGGAGGACCAGGGCTGCACGCCGAGCACCAGCAGGCACCACATGACGAGCCAGAGCCAGGTCGCTTTCCCTGTCTCCGCGTCGTCCGTGGTCCCGGGCACCGGGGGTGCCGTCAGCGTCATGGTCACCGGCCCGTCAGCGCAACGGCGGTGCAGCGGTCTCGGCCGGGGTGTAGTTCAGCGGGATGCCCAGCGAGTCGTCGTGCTTCGAGCAGCCGATCAGTACGACGCCCAGCACCGGCGCGCCCGCGAACTTCAGCGCGGCCGTGAGCCGGGTCAGGTCGGTCTCCTTGTCCTGACCGACCTGCACCACCAGCACCGACGCGTCCACCGCCGCGGCCAGCGGCGTGATCCCGTGCCGGCCGACCGAGGCCGGACCGTGGATGACGACCGAGTACCCCGGAGGCAGATCCGCCACGATGCCGGCCACCAGCGACGGGCCGACGGCCAGCGCCGACTCGTCGCGGCTCAGGCCGGGCGGCAGCACGTAGAGATCGGCCACCGTGCCCGGACGGAACATCTTGCGAGCCCGTACCGCGCGCGTCGCGGCCGGCTCGTTGACGAGATCGGTCAGGCCTTCGTGATCGGTCAGGTGCGACAGCACCGGCGTACGCCGCAGGTCGGCGAGCACCAGCAGCGTCTCGCGGCCGTCGCGGGCGCTGGCCTCGGCCATCGCCAGCGCGATCCCGGCCGAGTTCGGCGTCGGTGAGGCGGAGACGACCAGCAGTGCGCCGGCGCCGCTGGAGCCGATCCCCTTCGGGTTCAGCTCGCGGCGGGCGAGCGCGCCACTCGCCTCGGTGCCGAGAGCGGTGATCTCCGATGGCCCCAGCTGCGGCGCCGCGCGAAGCCAGAACCGCAAGCGGAAGCCCAGCCGGTACCGGCGTTGGCCGATCGCGGCCGTGATCACCGGCGCGCTCGCCGCCCGGGCGGCCTGGTCGCGGGTCAGGATGAACGGGCTCAGGTGCGTGCTGACCAGGGCCAGACCGAAGCCCAGCACCAGGCCGAGGATCGCGCCGACGGTGATGTCGCGCATCACCAGCGGTGACGAGGAGGCAGTGTCCTTGGTGGCCGGGGTGACGAGCGTGCTGCTCGCGCCGACACCGGTCAGCGCCTTCTGCATCGCGGCGGCCTCGTCGGCGGCCTGCCTGGCCTCGGAGGCGAGACCGACCCGCTGGTCACGCAGCGAACTCGCCTCTTGGGTGTCGCCTCGTCCCTGCGCCTCGGTGATCTCCTTGGACAGGTTCTTCGACTGCTGGTTGGCGCTCTTGGCCCGGTCGGTGGCCTGACTGGCCAGCGTGGTGAGCAGCGTCTTGGCCTCGGTACTGCGCTGGGCCAGGTAGATCTGGGCGATCGCGTTGGCCCGGCGGACGGCCTCGTCGGCGGTCGGGCCGTCGATGGTGATCAGGTAGGCGTTGTCGGTGACCGCCTTGACCCGGGTCACCCCGGCCAGCGCCTGGACCGAGTCGTCCGTGGTCGGCATCTGGAGGAACTTGGCGACCTCGCGCAGGATCTGCGGGCTGGCCATCACCCGGGCCTGGGTCTCGGCCGGCAGGTCGAGCCCGAGCGGGCCGCTCTTGTCCGAGCCGGTGGGCAGCTTGCCGACCAGGGCGGGCGGAACCGCCGGGCCGATCACGACCTGGCTGGAGGCGGTCCAGCGCTCGGTCTGCGACAACGAGAAGAACGCCGCGCCGCCGATGCCCAGCAGCACGCAGCCGATGATCAGCCATTTGTGCCGCAGAAGTGACTGGGCGGTGTCCCGCCAGACCACAGTGCCCGGTTCCATCCGGTGGTCCCCCTAAATCCTCACTCGGCGCATTCCGTCACGCCAGGTGACCGGATCCTTGCCGGGGCCAGGATATAGGTATCGGCGTGGCAGTCCCTACCTGAGTCAGGTCACGGTCGGTGTACCAGTTTGGCCCGATCATGCCGTTGATGGAAGCAACAATCGCCCGTAACGCTCACGCTGTGTCACGATTCCTGGCAACTCGCCGGGACTGGCCGTTAGGAGACTGGCCAAAGCTCACTTTCTGTGGCCTACTCTGTCTCGGGGGATTTTAGGGACTACCACACAACGGGATCACTTGTACGGCGTCGGGGTAGACGCCGGTCCGAGGGGGGACACCGCAGGATGAAGAAGAAATGGCTTTTGGCGCGCCTTGGCCTGGCCGGCGCACTGGTGGCTGGAGCCGGAGTGATGGTGCTGGCGCCGCCGGCCCAGAGCATCCAGGCCTCGCTGTCAGCGCAGGACAGCCCGGTCTGGCAGACCAATGCCAGCGTCCAGGGCATCGCCGTGGCGGCCGGCAAGGCCTACGTCGGTGGCCGGTTCACCAGCGTCCGCCCGCCGGGCTCGCCGCTGGGCACCAACGAGGTCGGCCAGGCGTACCTGGCGGCCTTCGACGCGACCACCGGCAACCTGGTGACCGCGTTCAACCCGGTCTTCGACGGCCAGGTGTACGCCGTGGCGGCCTCGGCCGACGGCTCCCGGGTCTTCGTCGGCGGTGACTTCACCACCGTCAACGGCGTCACCCGCAACCGGATCGCCGCCTTCGACACCGCCACCGGCGCGCTGGTGACGAACTGGAAGCCCTCGGTCTCCTACCGGGTCAAGTCGATCGCCGTCTCCGGCAGCACCGTGTACTTCGGCGGCTCGTTCGGCCTGGTCAACGGCGTCGACCGGCTCCGGCTCGCCGCCGTCACTACCGACCTCGGCACGTTGTTGCCCTGGGCCCCTGCCACCAACGGCGACGTGTACGCCGTGGACGTGGCCGACGACGGCTCCAAGGCCTACGCGGGCGGCCAGTTCAGCACCGTCAACGGCACCAACCAGAACACCGTCACCAGCCTCGACCCGGTGACCGGCGCGGTGCTGCCCTTCCCGGGCGCCTCCGCGGTCCCGCCGCCGAACGGCAGCTGCACCACCCGGGTCAAGTCGATCGACGCCTCCGGCGACACCGTGTACTTCGGTAACGGCGGCGACGGCGGCGGCTGCTTCGACGGCACCTGGGCGGTCGACATCTCGACCAACACGCTGAAGTGGAAGAACCAGTGCCTGGGCGCGACCGAGGCGGTCAAGCTGATCAACGGCTGGCTGTACAAGGGTTCGCACGCGCACGACTGCGCCAACCAGGGCGCCGGCGGCTTCCCGCAGGGCTTCGGTTACCGCTTCCTGCTCACCCAGAACCCGGCCGACGGCAAGCTCGGCCCGTGGTTCCCGAACACCAACGCCGGTCCGCCCACCGAGGTCGGCCCGCTGGCCTTCGCGACCGGCGGCTCGGACCTGTGGGTCGGTGGAGACTTCACCCTCACCAACGGTGTCGGCCAGCAGGGTTTGACCCGCTTCACCAACACCGGCCCGGGCGCCGCTCCGGCCAAGCCGGCCAAGCTGCTGCCCTACTCGGTCAAGGCCGGCGAGGTCCAGATCCACTTCCCGACCGTCCTGGACAACGACGACAGCACGCTGACCTACCGGCTGCTGAAGGGCTTCACCAACACCACCATCGCGACCTGGACCGCCAGCTCGACGCCGTGGGACAAGCCGTGGCTGCACTACACGGACACCAACGTGACGCCGGGTGAGGTGACCAACTACCGGGTCGAGGTGACCGACGGCACCACGACGATCCGGGGCAACTACTCCGACCCGCTCACGGTGGCGAGCAGCACCAGTACGGCGTACGACCAGATCATCAGCTCCGACGGCCCGCAGGCGTACTGGCGGCTCGGCGAGGCGTCCGGCACCACCACCTCGGTGGACTCGTCCGGTCAGAGCAACAACGGCACGTACACCGGTGTCACGCTCGGCACGGCCGGCAAGGTGGCCGGCAACACCGCGGCCACGATCAGCGCCAGCAACGGCCGGATGCCCGGCGAGAAGGCCTACAGCTTCCCGCAGCAGTTCACCGTCGAGGCCTGGTTCAAGCAGAGCTTCACCCGCGGCGGCCGGATCATCGGCTTCGGCAACTCGAAGACCGGTAACAGCAGCGCCAACGACCGGATGCTCTACCTGCGCTCCAACGGTCAGGTCACCTTCGGCGTCAACGACGGCAGCCAGCGCACCATCAACAGCACGTCGAACAAGAACAACAGCGCCTGGCACCACGCGGTCGGCACCTTCGACAACGGGGTGATGAAGCTGTACGTCGACGGCGTGCTGGCCGGCAGCCAGACGGTCGGACAGGCTTCGCTGTACTACGGCTGGTGGCGGGTCGGCTACGACACCACCAACAGCTGGTCCGGCGGCGGCGCGACGCAGACCGGCATGGTCATCGACGAGGCGGCGGTCTACCCGTACGCACTCAGCGCCGACCAGGTCACCTCGCACTACAACGCCGGCTGATCACAAGCGAACCGCTGCACCGCTGAGCGGACGGTCAAAGCCTTATAGCACAAAGTCATAACGCCGGTGGGAGCCTGCCTTCCAGTTGGTCTCCCACCGGCGCTAGATTTCGGACGCTAATGGACTTTCCCCCCGCCCAGTCCTAAGGAAGTTGATGAAAAAGCTCGTTCTGGCAGTTGTGACCGCTGCTGCCGTGCTCGGCGCGGCGCTGATCCCCTCCGGGCCACCGGTGGAGGCAGCCACGTCCGGATTCGCGTCCGCCGTGTCCGCGATCAAGCAGCTGTCGTGGCAGACCAACTCCAGTGTCAACGCTCTGGCAGTCTCCGGTAACACTGTGTACGCAGGCGGTCTGTTCACCCGGATCCGCCCACCGGGCAAGGCCGCCGGGCAGAGCGAGACGGCCCGCACCTACATCGCGGCGTTCAACCGCACCACCGGCGCGCCGCTGGCGTTCGCGCCGAAGCTCAACGGCGCCGTCTACGCGATCGCGACCAGCCCGGACGGCAAGTGGGTGGTGATCGGCGGCGACTTCACCACCGTGAACGGTGTCAAGCGCAACCACATCGCGATGTTCAGCGTTGCCACCGGCAAGATGGTGCAGGCCTGGGACCCGTCGGTGGCCACCCGGGTGAAGGCGATCGCCATCTTCGGCAACAGCGTCTTCTTCGGCGGCTCGTTCGGCCGGGTCGACAACACGGTCCGCAACTACCTGGCCGCGGTCCGGTTGATCCAGGGCGACCTGCTGCCGTGGAACCCGAACGCCGACGACGAGGTCTACGCGGTCGACCTGTCCGACAACGGCACCCGGGTCTTCGTCGGCGGCCCGTTCGCGAAGATCAACGGCAAGGACCACTACTCGCTGGCGATGGTGAACAACACCACCGGCGCCGCCTTCTCGATGCCCGCCGCGGCCGCCATCCCGAAGCCGAAGCCGGGCTGCCGGACCCGGGTCAAGGACATCGACACGCTCGGCAACAAGGTGTTCGTCTCCAACGGCGGCGACGGCGGCGGCTGCTACGACGGTGTGCTTGCGGCCGACGCGACCACCGGCGCGCTGCTGTGGAAGAACGACTGCCTGGGCGCCACCGAGGCGGTCAAGGCGATCGGCAACTGGGTCTACAAGGGCTCGCACGCGCACAACTGCAGCTCGAGCGGTGCCTTCCCGGACGGGACCGGCACCCACTACCTGCTGGTGGAGAGCGCGATCGACGGCAAGATCGGCCCGTGGTTCCCGAACACCGACGCCAACCCGAGCAGCACCACCAAGGTCGGCCCGCTGGCGTTCGCGTCCGGCGGCAACGACCTGTGGGTCGGCGGCGACTTCCTGCACGTCAACGGCAAGGTCCAGCAGGGCCTGACCCGCTTCACCAACGCCGCGGGTGGCGCGGCGCCGGCGGCACCGAAGGCTCCGGCCCTGTCGCGTGCGGTCACCAACCAGATCGGCGTCCACTTCCAGGACAGCTACGACCTGGACAACCTGTCTCTGACCTACAACGTGTTCCGCGGAGCGACGAACATCAGCTCGCAGAAGCTCACCACGTACTACTGGCAGACGCGCAAGACGATCGTCGTGGTCGACAAGGGCGTCAAGAAGGGCCAGACGGTCAGCTATCACATCGAGATCCACGACGGGCGCAACATCATGAAGGGCCCGTCGGTCACGGTGAAGGTCCCGTAGCGGGGGCTATCTGACCTCCCTGCCGCACCAGGCGGCGGGGAGGACATCCTTGAGGGGGGATGTAGTGAAGAAGGTGGGGATTTTAGCGCTGGGCGGTCTGCTGGTGGCAGCTTTGCTGGCACCGGCACCCGCGCAGGGCATCGGCGCTTCGCTGTCGGCTCTGTCGAGCCCGGCGTGGCAGACCAACGCCAGCGTGCAAGGACTCGCGGTGGCGAACGGGAAGGCGTACGCCGGGGGGCGTTTCACCACGGTCCGGCCACCGGGGGCGGCGGCCGGCACCAGTGAGACCGCGCGGACCTATCTGGCCGCGTTCAACCAGAACACCGGGGCACTCGACACCGGGTTCAACCACACCCTGAACGGAATGGTCTGGGCCGTCGCGGCCTCGGCCGACGGCACCCGGGTCTTCGTCGGCGGCGACTTCACCACCGTCGACGGCCAGACCCGCAACCGGGTGGCGGCGTTCGACACCGCCACCGGGGCGCTCGTCTCCAACTGGAAGCCGTCGGTCTCGTACCGGGTCAAGGCGCTCGCCGTCTCCGGCAGCACGGTCTATCTGGGCGGCTCGTTCGGGCTGGTCAACAACGTCGCGCGGCCGCGCCTGGCCGCGGTCACCACGAGCACCGCCGCGCTGCTCCCCTGGGCACCCGAGGCGGACAACGACGTCTACGCGATCGACGTGGCCGACGACGGCAGCAAGGTCTACGCCGGCGGCACGTTCGCCAACATCAACGGTACGGCGCAGTGGGCCGTGGCGAGCCTGGACCCGGCCAGTGGGGCACTGCAGCCGTTCGCGGCCGCCAGCGCCGTACCGCTGCCGAACCCGGGCTGCACCTCGCGGGTCAAGGACATCGAGACCAGCGGCAACCGGGTGTACTTCGCCAACGCCGGTGACGGCGGCGGCTGCTTCGACGGCACCTGGGCGGCAGATGTTGCCACCGGCAACCTGGTGTGGAAGAACAACTGCCTCGGCGCGACCGAGACGGTGACGGTCGTGAACGGCTGGCTCTACAAGGGCTCGCACGCGCACGACTGCAGCTACCAGGGCGGCAGCGGCTTCCCGCAGGGTGCGGGCCGTTTCCTGCTGACCCAGAACCTCGACACCGGAGAGCTCGGTCCGTGGTTCCCGAACACCAACACGGGTGCTCCCACTCAGGTCGGCCCGCTGGCCTCCGCGACCGGCGGCTCGGACCTCTGGGTCGGTGGCGACTTCAGCACCGTCAACGGCGCGGGACAGCAGGGTCTGGCCCGCTTCACCAACACCGGACCGGGCGCGGCTCCGGGCAAGCCGGCCAAGGTGATCCCGGTCAGCTACAAGGCCGGCCAGGTCAAGGTGAACTTCCAGACCGTCCTCGACAACGACGACATCACCCTGACCTACCGGGTACTGCGCAGCTTCAGCAACACCGTGGTGGCGACGTACACGGCCGACTCGCGGTTCTGGAACCGGCCGTGGCTGTCCTTCACCGACTCCGGGCTCACGCCGGGATCCTCGCAGGTCTACCGGATCGAGGTGACCGACGGGAACAGCACGCTCCGCGGTGACTACTCGGCCGCGGTGACCGTGGCCAGTGTGGACGCGCCGTACGACCAGCAGGTGCTGGCAGACGGCCCCACGGCGTACTGGCGGCTCGGGGAGGCCAACGGGACGGCCAACGCGACCGACTCGTCCGGCCAGGGCAACGTCGGCCCGTACTCCGGTGTCACGCTCGGCGTGCCCGGCGTACTGACCAGTGGTGGCAACACGGCCGGTCACTTCGACGGTTCCAGCCGGCTGATCGGGCAGACCGTGGCCAGCCAGCCGCAGAACTTCAGCGTCGAGGCCTGGTACAAGACCACCTCGACCGGCGGCGGCAAGATCGTTGGCTTCGGCAACAGCTCCAACGGGACCAGCAGCCAGTACGACCGGCACATCTACCTGCAGAACGACGGAGCGGTCGTCTTCGGCCTCTACGACGGCTCGACCAGGACGATCAGCTCGGCCGCGGGGACCAACGACGGCCAGTGGCACCACGTGGTCGGCACGTTCTCGCCCGGTTCGCAGAAGTTCTACCTGGACGGGGTGCTGCTCGGCACCCAGAACACCGCCGCCGCCGAGAGCTACACCGGCTACTGGCGGATCGGCGCCGACAACCTGGGCGGCTGGCCGAACGGCCCGTCGAACGCGGGTATCGACGGTGACGTCGACGAGGTCGCGGTGTACCCGGTCGCGCTGGACGGCGACCAGGTCGTAACGCATTACGACGCTCGGTAGATATACGGGGTGGGGCCGGTCTCTTCGAGGCGGGCCCCACCGCAACCGGTGAGGGGTCATCGGACGTTCAAGGGTGCCGGAGGGGTCCGGCACGACAGGGGGAAACCATGCGTTTACGAAGGATGACTGCTGCGCTCGCAGCGGCCGGCCTGGCGTTGGCCGTCGTGCCCGCGCTGCCGGCCACCAGCACCGGAGCTTCACTGACCGCGGTACCGGGCGCGACCTGGCAGACCGACGCGGCCGTGCTCGGCCTGGCCGTTGCCAAGGGCAAGGCTTTTGTCGGCGGCCGGTTCACCAAGGTCCGCCCGCCCGGCGCCGCGTCGGGCACCAACCAGACCGTCCGGACCTACCTGGCGGCCTTCAACCAGACCACCGGGGCACTCGACACCGGCTTCAACCACACGCTGAACAACCTGGTCTGGTCGATCGTCGCCTCTCCGGACGGCTCCAAGATCTACATCGGCGGTGACTTCACCCGGGTCGACGGCCAGGTCCGCAACCGGATCGCCGCCTTCGACGCGACCACCGGCGCACTGCTGCCGAACATCAAGCCGAACGTCTCCTACCGGGTCAAGACGCTGGCCGTCGGCGGCAACAGCCTGTACTTCGGCGGCTCGTTCGGCCTGGTCAACGGCGTCGCCCGCAACCGCGCCGCGGCGATCAGTACGGTGGACGGGACGCTGCAGGCGTGGAACCCGGACGCCGACGCGGATGTCTACGCGATCGACGCGGCCGACGACAACTCCAAGGTCTACCTCGGCGGCACCTTCGCCAAGATCGGCGGCGTCAGCCGCTGGGCCGTTGCCAGTGTCAACAACTCCACCGGGGCGCTGCTCCCGTTCGCGGCCGCCTCGGCGGTGCCGCTGCCGAACAGCCGGTGCACCTCGCGGGTCAAGGACATCGAGACCAGCGGCGACGTCGTCTACTTCTCCAACGCCGGTGACGGCGGCGGCTGCTTCGACGGGACCTGGGCGGCGAACATTGCCACCGGCAACCTGGTCTGGAAGAACACCTGCCTGGGCGCCACCGAGACGATCACGATGGTCAACGGCTGGCTCTTCAAGGGCTCGCACGCGCACAGCTGCCCGGGCGCCTTCGCGGACGGCACCGGAGCACACTTCCTGCTGCTGCAGAACCCGGCCACCGGAGCACTCGGCCCGTGGTTCCCGAACACCAACGCCGGCCCGCCCACCGAGGTCGGCCCGCTGGTCTCGGCGACCGGTGGCACCGACCTGTGGGTCGGTGGCGACTTCACCAAGGTCCTGGGCGCCAACCAGCAGGGTCTGACCCGCTTCAGCAACCTGGGCCCCGGCGCTGCTCCCCTGGGCCCGGTCCTGCCGACCCTGTCCAGTACGACGACCGGCCAGGTCAAGGCGACCATCCAGACGTCGCTCGACAACGACGACATCGCGCTGACCTACCGGCTGCTGCGCGGCAACACCAACACGGTCGTGGCCACCACTACGGCGAACTCCACCTTCTGGAGCCGCCCGAACGTAACCCTGACCGACACCACGGCCCCGTCCGGGACGTCACAGCAGTACCGGATCGAGGTCTACGACGGCAACAACGCAGTACGCGGTGGGTTTGCCGCAGTCACTGTGAAGTAAGGCGGTGCGCTGTGATGGCACGACTCGCCTCGTGCCACCACAGCAGCAACGTAATGAACGAGGCGATGGCCAGGCCCCACGCAGCACCCTTGGGGCCCTCCAGGAAGGCTCCTCCGACACCCGTGACGATCAGGATGACGGAGGAGACCAGCCTGACGCGCAGGCCTCTGCTGGCGGCCGTCAGAGCGCGCAGGATGGCGAAGGCGCCCGCATTGGACGCTCCTAGTGCCTGGAGCAGGATCACAGGCACCAGGACCGTCCTGGCCTGAGCCCAGACGCCAGGACCGAGCAGCTCCCGCCCGACGGCCTCAGGGAGCAGCAGGAAGACCGCTCCCCAGGCCAGAGCGCCGGCGCCGACTCCTAGTGAGATCGCCAGCCCTACCAGCCACAGACGCCGGTAGGAGTGCTTCAGAGCCCGCGCAGCCTCCGGTACGGCGATCATGCGGATCCCCTGGTTCAGGACGTTCACAGGGCCCAGCAGGACCTGCGCACCGCGGATACCCGCGGTGGCGACCAGTCCGGCGGCTGCGGTGATCCCCAGCATGTAGACCTGAATCGTGCCGCTGACCGCCAGCATCTCCCCCACGTACTTCGGCGTGAGGTCCCGGTGACTCAGCAACCACTCCCGGATCAGCTGGCGCCGCGGTGCCACGCCTGCCTGGAACCGGCCGGCCACTGCGGCGATCACCGCTCCCAAGCCCCAGCCCAGCGTCAGCGAGAACGCTGACACCGCTCCGGTCAGGTAGAGCCCGCCGAAGATCGCGCCCATCGCGAGTAACCAGATCAGGTCGTTCAAGAAGGCCTTCTGGCCCTCCCCCACGACGAAGAAGGCCCAGCGCCAGGCGTCCTGCAGCAGCAGCCCGGGCAAGGTGACCGCGAAGGCGATCAGCACGCCCTTGGACGGCACCCCGGGGAACAGCGCGATGGCCAGGCCGACCACCATCCCCATCAGGCCGGCGAACAGCGCGGTCGCAGTACTGGCCCGGACGGCTCGCTCCCAGGCCGGGCTGCGGTCGCCGGAGTGCCGGACCGACATGGGCTCGGTGGCGACCGCCCGGGAGACGTTCAGGGCGATCGTGTAGCCGCCGAAGGCCAGCGCGTAGATGCCGAAGTCGGCCACGCTGCCGCTGCGCGCGACCAGCACGCCGACGGCCAGATTGCTCAGGCTCGACAGCGCTTGGTCAGCAAGCCCCCAGCTCGCCCGGCCCGCGGGCCCGGCCAGTTTCGACAGCTTCAAGCGACCGGCCGCGGCGGTTGACGCAGAATGCCGACCCCGAACCGCGGGATCCCCAGGACGTAGCGACGCCACAGCCGCTTCGGCTCCTTGTAGAGCCGGTAGCTCCACTCCAGGCCGGCCTTCTGCATCCACTCCGGCGCGCGGTCGAGCCGGCCGGTGTGGAAGTCGAAGGCGGCGCCGACGCCGATCAGGATGGCCGCGTCCAGCCGGTCGCGGTGCTCGGCCATCCAGCGCTCCTGCTTGGGCGCGCCGAGACCGATCCAGATGATGTCCGGCTTGGCCGCGTTCAGCTTGTCGACGATCTCCGCGTCCTCGGCCTCGCTCAGCGCCCGGTACGGCGGCGAGTAGACCCCCGCCACCTTCAGCCCCGGATGCCTCGCGGTGAAGGTGTCCCGCAACTGCTCGGCGACGCCATCGGCACCGCCGTAGAAGTACTGCGACCAACCATGCTGCTCGGACTCGGCCATCACCCGCTCGATCAGGTCCGGCCCGCAGACCCGCTCCATCCGGTCGAAGCCGGCCTTCTTGCCGGCCCAGACCAGCGGCATCCCGTCGGGCAGCGTCATCCCCGACGTGTTGTAGACCTTGGTCAGCTCACCGTCGGCCCGGGCGTGCAGCAGCGCGTTCATGTCCGAGACGCAGACCAGGTGCCGCTCGCCGGCGTCGATCCAGCGCGCGAAGGTGCCGACGGTGTGGTCCATGTCGGTCACGCTGACATGGATCCCCAGCACGTCGACCCGGTCCTGAGTCGTCCCAGTCGTCATCGGTCAGTCCTCGCGGGTCAGGGCGGCGAGATCGGCGTCCACCATGATGCGGACCAGTTCCGGCACGTGCACCTGGGCCTTCCAGCCCAGTTCGGTCTGCGCCTTGGACGCGTCGCCGATCAGCGAGTCGACCTCGGTCGGCCGCTCATACCGGGCGTCGTAGTCGACGAACTCGTTCCAGTCCATCCCGGCGTGCTGGAACGCCAGCTCGACGAAGTCCTTCACCGAGTACGACGTACCGGTGGCGACCACGTAGTCGCCCGGCTGGTCGTGCTGCAGCATCCGCCACATGCCCTCGACGTACTCCGGGGCGTAGCCCCAGTCGCGGCAGGCGTCCAGGTTGCCCAGGTACAGCCGCTTCTCCTGGCCGAGCTTGATCCGGGCCACCGCCCGGGTGATCTTGCGGGTCACGAAGGTCTCGCCGCGGCGCGGGCTCTCGTGGTTGAACAGGATCCCGTTCACCGCGAACAGGTCGTACGCCTCGCGGTAGTTGCGGGTCATCCAGTACCCGTAGAGCTTGGCCGCGCCGTACGGCGACCGCGGGTAGAACGGGGTCTCCTCGTTCTGCGGCGGCGGCGTCGCGCCGAACATCTCCGAGCTGCTGGCCTGGTAGAAGCGGCAGTTCAGGCCGATCATCCGGATCGCCTCGAGCAGCCGGGTGGTGCCCATCCCGGTGGTGTCGCCGGTGTACTCCGGCTCGTCGAAGCTGACCCGGACATGGCTCTGCGCGGCCAGGTGGTAGACCTCGTCGGGCTGGATCGAGGCGAGCAGCGTGACGAGGCGCGAGCCGTCGGTCAGGTCGCCGTAGTGCAGGAACAGGCGCTTGTCCTGCTCGTGCGGATCCGTGTAGAGGTGGTCGATCCGGTGCGTGTTGAAGGTGCTGGCGCGGCGGATCAGGCCGTGCACCTCGTAACCCTTGCTGAGCAGCAGCTCGGCCAGGTACGAACCGTCCTGCCCGGTGATTCCGGTGATCAGAGCCTTCTTCGCGGATCCCCCGACCGCGTGCTCCGGTGTGTGGCCGCCAGTGGTCGCGGTCATCGGTCTTCCCTCCCGTTGTCGAGGTACCAGGCGTAGACACTGGCCACGCCCTCCTCGAGGTCGATACCGGGCTTCCAGCCCAGGGCGCTCAGCTTGCTCACGTCGAGCAGCTTGCGCGGTGTGCCGTCCGGCTTCGACGGATCGGTGCCGATGGCACCGGTGTAGCCGACCACCTTCGCGATGATGCCGGCCAGGTCGCGGATCGACACGTCCGAGCCGACGCCGACGTTGATCGGCCCCGGCTCGTCGTAGGTCTCCAGCAGGTGCAGGCTCGCGTCGGCCAGGTCGTCCACGTGCAGGAACTCCCGCATGGGCGTTCCGGTCCCCCACAGGACGACCTCGTCGGCGTTGCTCTGCTTCGCGTCGTGGAACCGGCGGATCAGGGCCGGCATCACGTGCGAGCTGGTCAGGTCGAAGTTGTCGTTCGGCCCGTACAGATTGGTGGGCATCGCCGAGATCCAGCGCAGCCCGTGCTGGCGGCGGACCGCCTGGACGTGCATGATGCCGGCGATCTTGGCGATCGCGTAGGCGTCGTTGGTCGGCTCCAGCTCGCCGGTGAGCAGGCTCGACTCCTTGATCGGCTGCTCGGCGAACTTCGGGTAGATACAGGACGAGCCGAGGAACAGCAGCCGCGGCACCTGGACCGACAGCGCCGCGTCCATCACGTTGACCTGGATCCGCAGGTTGTCGCTGAGGAACTCGGTCGGGTGGTCGCGGTTGGCCAGGATCCCGCCGACCTTGGCGGCCGCGTCGATCACCACCTGCGGGCGGTGCTCGGCGAAGTACGCGAAGGTCTGGTCGCGGTCCCGCAGGTCGAGCTCCTTCGAGCTCGCCCCGATCAGGTCGGTGAAGCCCTCGGCCCGCAGCTTGCGCCAGATGGCCGAGCCGACCAGGCCGCGATGTCCCGCGACGTACACGCGGGCGTTCCGGTCCAGCCGGCTGTCCACTCTCTCTCCCATCAGTAGGCCCCGGAGCCGCGGATCACCGCGCGGGCCGTCTTCCACAGAATCAGCAGGTCCAGCGTCATCGACCAGTTGTCCACGTAGCGCAGGTCGAGGACGACCGACTCCTCCCAGGACAGGTCGCTGCGGCCGCTGACCTGCCACAGACCGGTCAGACCCGGCTTGACCAGCATCCGGCGGGTGTCGTCCGCGGCGTACAGGGCGACCTCCTGCGGCAGCGGCGGGCGCGGGCCGACCAGCGACATCTCGCCCCGGAGGACGTTGAACAGCTGGGGCAGCTCGTCCAGCGAGAACCGGCGCAGGATCCGGCCCAGGCTGGTGACGCGCGGGTCGTCGCGCATCTTGAACAGCATCCCGTTGCCGTCGCTGAGCGCGTGCAGCTCACCGAGCCGTTGCTCGGCGTCGACGTACATGCTGCGGAACTTGAGCATCTTGAACTCTTCGCCCGCGCGGCCGACCCGGCTCTGCTTGAACAGCACCGGGCCTTTGCTGGTCAACCGGACCGCGAGGGCCAGACCGAGCAGCAGCGGCGACAGCATCAGCACCAGGATCAGCGCCAGGATGCGGTCGAAGACGCCCTTCAGCAGGTGCGGGCCACCGCTGACCGACGGGCGCTCCAGGTGGAGGAGCGAGAGCCCGGCGACCGGGCGGACCGAAATCCGCGGACCTGCGACCTCGATGATGCCTGGCGAGACGATCAGCTCGACACCGCGCTGCTCCAGCGCCCAGGACAGGCGTCGCAGCGACTGGCCGGCCAGTTCGGGATCCGACGCTACCGCTACGACGTCCACGGCGTGCCGGTCGACGGCGGCCATGATGTCGGCCTCGTCCAGCTCGTCCGGACCCAGCAGCAGGGCGTCGTGCTCGCGGTGCGGCCTGCCGTCGCCACGAGGGCGGCAGGTCGCGACCACCCGGAAACCGTCCGACGGACGCTTCTCCAGGTGCTCGCTCAAGGTGGACGCCTGGCCGTTGCGGCCGACCACGAGCACCCGGCGCATGCAGCGGCCGCGGTACCGGTGGCGGCTCAGGTCACGGCGCAGGCCGTACCTCAGCAGCAGCGCGAGCAGGACGGTCGCCGGGATCGCCAGTACGACGAAACCGCGGGCGATCTCGGTCCTGGTCGCGTACGACACGATCGCCACGACCGCGGTCAGTCCGGCGCCCGAGCGCAGGATCGAGCGGAACTCGTCCGGCCCCGCGCCGAAGAAGCGCGGCTCGTAGCCCTTGGACATCGCCACTGTCGCGACCCATGCCAACGGCAACAAACTGCCGAAGACCAGGTAGGCGCCGCCGACCTGGTAGCCGAACCTGGTCAGCAGCGCGATCGAGACACCGATCACGGCCGCGAGCAGGTCACCGCCGAGCGCGGCCCAGCGGTAGACCGCGACCCACTGGGGCTCGGTCAGCCGCGCCGAACGCGGCACGATCGCGGGCACCGAGTCCGGGACGACCCAGACCGGACGCCGGCGATCGAAGTACTCGGACGGCGTCACAGCTGTCTGCAACGTCGCTGACGGCAGCCCTGTCGACGACAGGCCTGTAGCTATGGTCGCGTCTGTGTCAGACGCGGCTTCCCCCATGACGGCATGATCCGTCACCCTTAGTCACCCCCCGGTGAACCGGCTGCGGTTTGAGTCACACTCTGTCACGATCTCCAGTGGACCCGGTCGCTTTACGCCGTGAAGTACACCGTCCCGTCGACGGCAGTTCACCGAGGGTACTACGCGCAAAGGCGGTCCGACAGTAGTAACTACGGAGTGTTGGGAAGCGTTACGCACGGGGTTTTTCGGGCCGTTCGGCCGCAGGATTTCCTTCACTCGGAAAAGGATTTCCCTCACCACTGGCGAGCCCACCCCGCAGTACCGCGGGACCGCCGAAGCGGTCCCGCGGGGTGCGAAACGGAGGGCCGGCAGAATCAGCCCGCGATCAGGCCGTCTCCGCTGATCAGCTCGCGCATCTCGGCCAGCGAGCTGTCGCTCGGCGGCAGGATCGCGTCGGAGTCGTGCAGGACGTCGTCCGGCACCCGCTCGCCGGCCCGGACGAAGTCCAGCAGGGCCGTGAAGGCGGTCTTGAAGCCTTCTTCGTCGTTGGCCGAGACGGCCTTCTCCAGGTCGGTGTCGACCAGGTTGAGCTGGTCGAGCTTCTCGTCGGCGAGCTGGTACTGACCTTCGCCCATGATCCGGACGATCATCGCGCGTCTCCGTCCTGCGGTCGGGCCGGCTGCTGCACGGGTTGCTGTGCCGGCTGCTGGGGCTGGGCCGCGCCGGGCGCGTCCTGTGCGATCTGCTTGGGCGCCTCGGCCGGAGCGATCTGCGCCTTCAGCGCGGCGAGCTCGTTCTCGACGTCGGAACCGGTCGACATCCGCTCGAGCTCGAGCGTGATGCTGTCCTTGGCGGTGCCGGAGGCGTCGTCGAGCGCGCCGGAGGCGAGCAGCTCGTCGATGGCGCCGGCCCGGGCCTGCATCTGCTGGGTCTTGTCCTCGGCGCGCTGGACCGCCAGGCCGACGTCGCTCATCTCCTCGGAGATGCCGGAGAAGGCCTCGTTGATCCGGGTCTGCGCCTCGGCCGCCGTGTAGGTGGCCTTGATCGTCTCCTTCTTGGTGCGGAAGGACTCGACCTTGGCCTGCAACCGCTGCGACGCGAGGGTGAGCTTCTCCTCCTCGCCCTGCAGCTGGGCGTGCTGGGTGGTCAGGTCGTCGATCTGGCCCTGCAGCCCGGACTTGCGGGTCAGCGCCTCGCGAGCGAGGTCCTCCCGCCCCATCGAGAGCGCCTTCTGGGCCTGATCCTGCAGCTTCTGCGACTGCGACTGCAGCTGGGATGCCTGCAGCTCGACCCGCTTCCGACTGGTGGCCACGTCAGCCACGCCGCGGCGTACCTTCTGCAGCAGTTCGAGCTGCTTCTGATACGAGTAGTCAAGGGTTTCGCGAGGATCTTCGGCCTTGTCCAAGGCCGTATTGGCCTTGGCCTTGAAGATCGTCGACATCCGCCTGAAGATGCTCATCGATATCCGTACCCCTTCTGTGCCGGAGGTGACCCGGCGTGCGTGTCAACCACCCTATGTCCCTGCGGGTCACCACACCATCAGGACCGGCCCGGATAAAGTGGAGCAAAGGCCGGGGACCACCCCGAGGCCGGCGTCGTCAGTTCCCTGAATGAGGTTCAGTCCCCGTGTTCCGTCGTACCAAGTCTGAGACATCGTCCCAAACCGAGTCCACGGCACCCCAGCCGAAGCCCGGTGGCAAGGGCCGCCCGACCCCGAGCCGGCGGGAGGCCGAGGCCGCCCGCAAGGCGGCGCTGAAGAAGCCGCGCAACCGCAAGGAGGCCTCGGCGTACCGGCGGGAGAAGGTCCGGATCGAGCGGGCCAAGATGCAGGAAGCGATGAAGACCGGCGACGATCGCTACCTGCCGGCCGCCGACAAGGGCGCCATCCGGCGGTTCGCCCGCGACTACGTGGACGCCCGCTGGTCGGTGATGGAGTTCGCGCTGCCGGTGCTGCTGGTCATCTCGCTGCTCGGCGTCGTCTTCTCGCAGGCCTTCCTGTGGCTGCCGGGCGCGGTCAACATCCTGTTCCTGGTGATGATCGTCGCGATCGCCGGCGACTGGTTCATCCTCACCGGCGGCCTGAAGCGCGCGATCAAGGCGAAGTTCCCCGACGACCCGGCCAAGGGCATCGGCTTCTACGCCGTCCGCCGCACCATGCAGATGCGCCGCTGGCGCCTCCCCAAGCCGATGGTCGCCCGCGGCGAGAAGCCGGCATAACTTTTCGGTCCTTCGCGGTATCGGAGTAGGTACTACACCTACTCCGTACTGCGAGCCGAAGGGCCGGCCATGTCCGTTCGATCGAGCACCGCAGGGTGCACAGCTGTTGCCGCCCTGCTGGTCGCAGGAATCGTCCCCGGGGCTGCCGTGGCCTCGGAGACCCGCGCGACAACGAGCAGGGCCGCAGCGGCTGCCTGCTCCGTGAATGTCGGGTCTGTGACGGCCGGGGGTGGGCACAACGGCAAGCTGATCACGGTCGGTTCGCCGCCGCCCGCGGAGAAGACGTACACCGGCGTCTTCCCGGCCGGCGCCGTCTCGGTAGCCAGTGCGGTGACGCAGGACCCGGATGTCACCGGCTACGGCTTCTCGTCCAGCGGCATCGTGGTGATGGGCTCGACCCTGTACTACGGCAGCTACCTGGTGACGGAGCAAGGTGAGGTCGATCGCACCAGGCCGACGTACCAGCGGATCGGTGGCGGCTGGGGCGGCACGACTTACTTCGAGACCACCCTGTACGACGGCAACCCGCAACTCGCGAAGCCGATGACGCAGTACGCGTTGCGCGCCGACGGAACGCTGAGCCGGTGGGAGATGCTCCGCGGCACCGGCGGCGGCTACTCCATCTGGAGCAACAAGCAGACCGCGACCGGCTTCGCGGCGGTGAAGACGATGGCGATGATCAGCCAGACCCTCACCTACGACACCTTCCTGGCCAACACCCGCAGCGGCGCGCTCTACACGATCCGGCTCCCCCGCACCTCGCCGCTGAAGCCGATCGTGAAGAAGGTCCGCGACTCCACCTGGCAGGGCTTCGACGCGCTGGTGGCCGAGAAGTGCGGCCAGTACGGAACGCTGCTGATCGGCATCGACAAGGAAACCCGGTCGGGCCACCTGTACGCCGTCGGCCACGCCAACGGCACCGCGACCGTCATCCAGGGCCTCGGCAAGGTCGCGGCCACGTTCGCCGACCCGGTCTACTTCCGCCGCCAGCAGCGCCAGGGCGATGCCCAGATGCTGTTCGGCGAGTGATCAGGTGTCGAACGGGGTGACCTCGATGGGCCGTCCGCAGGCCTGCGCGGCGCGGCCGGCCCAGGCATGGGCGGTCTCCAGGTCCGGCGCCTCGATCACCCAGAAGCCGGCCATGTACTCCTTGCTCTCCGCGAACGGCCCGTCGGTGATCAGCAGGTCGCCCTGGGTGGCACGCACCACCGAGGCGGTCGAGCGGGGCTCCAGCCCGCCGCCGAACACCCACACGCCCTGGGCGACCATGTCCTGGTTCACCGCGTCGACGGCGCCCGGCGCGCTCTCGGCCGACTCACCCTCCACGAACTGCACTCCCAGCAGGTACTGCGTCATCCGACTCACTCCTTCGCTTGGTCCGGCCTGTCATCACCTACACGAGTGAGACCCGCCCGGATCGACACCGCGTGCACGAGTTTCTCGCAGTAGGGTCGGGGCATGGACTTTCGTTATCTCGGAAACAGCGGCCTGAAGGTCAGCGAGATCTCGTACGGCAACTGGCTCACGCACGGCTCGCAGGTGGAGAACGAGCGGGCCTTGGCCTGTGTGAAGGCGGCCTTGGAGGCCGGGATCACCACCTTCGACACCGCCGACGTGTATGCCAACACCGCCGCGGAGACCGTGCTCGGCGAGGCGTTGGAGGGGCAGCGGCGCGAGTCGCTGGAGATTCTCACCAAGGTCTACTGGCCGACCGGGCCGGGCGGACCGAACGACGTCGGGCTGTCCCGCAAGCACATCCACGAGTCGATCAACGCCTCGCTCAAGCGGCTGAAGACGGACTACGTGGACGTCTACCAGGCCCACCGGTACGACACCGAGACGCCGCTGGAGGAGACGATGGAGGCCTTCGCCGACGTCGTCCGGTCCGGTAAAGCGCTCTACATCGGCACCTCGGAGTGGACCGCCGACCAGCTTCGCGAAGGCCACCGGCTGGCCCGCGAGCTGCACATCCCGCTGGTCTCCAACCAGCCGCAGTACAGCATGCTCTGGCGCACGATCGAGGCCGAGGTGGTGCCCGCCTCGGAGGAGCTCGGCATCGGCCAGGTGGTCTTCTCGCCGATCGCGCAGGGCGTGCTGACCGGCAAGTACAAGCCGGGCGAGCAGCCACCGGCCGGGTCGCGGGCGACCGACGACAAGGGCGGCTCGGACATGATCAGCCGCTACCTGAACGACGACGTGCTGACCCGGGTGCAGGAGCTCAAGCCGATCGCGGACGAGGTCGGCCTGTCGCTGTCCCAGCTCGCCATCGCCTGGGTGCTGCAGAACCCGAACGTCTCCTCGGCGATCACCGGCGCCTCCCGGCCCGAGCAGGTCACCGAGAACGTGAAGGCGGCCGGCGTGAAGCTCGAGGACGGTCTGCTGAAGCAGATCGACGAGGTGCTCGGCACCATCGTCGAGCGCGACCCGGCCAAGACCGCGCAGAACTCGCCGCAGACCCGGCCGGGCTCATGAGCTGGACCTGGCGGTTCGAGACCGCCACCGGTGAGACCGCCGACCCGGGTGAGCTGACGGGTGCGGAGTTCTCCGCGCAGGGTGACGCCGAGAGCTGGCTGGGCGAGATCTGGCGCGAGCTGGCCGAGAAGGGTGTCGCGCAGGTCCGGCTGTTCGAGGAGGAGCGCGAGGTCTACGGGCCGATGAGCCTGGCGGCCCAGGAGGAGTAGCGGTACCCCGCGGAGCCCGTACGACGCCTGTGCGCTGCCGCACATCCGCCGTACGGGCTCCTGCTGTGTCCGGATGCCGGGCGATAGGCTCCGGCCATGAACGCAAAGCGACTGGTACTCACCCTGCTGGCCGGCTTCCTGCTCGCCGGATCCGTCACCACGACGGCCCAGGCCGAGGACGGCTACCGCTTCTGGGGCTACTACCAGTACACGTCGGGGAACTGGGCGTTCGCGCAGAAGGGCTCCGCGGAGGTCGTCCCGGTCGACGGCGCGGTCGAGGGCTGGCGGTACGCCGTCGGCGGCGCCAAGCCGCGAGTGCCTCGCGCGGCCGGTGACTTCAACACGATCTGCGGTGGCACCCCTGCCGAGGCCGGCAAGAAGCGCGTCGGCCTGGTCATCGACCCCGGTACTCCGGCCGACTCGGCCTCGGGCGAAGCTCCTCCCCCTGCCACCGGCACCTGTGTCGTTACGGACCTCAAGGCGACCGGCGCGAAGGTACTGGCCGCAGTGAAGCCTGTCCGGATCGAGAAGGGCCTCACCTGTGGGATCGGCGGCTACCCGGCGACCACCTGCGGCGACCCGGTCAAGGACATCAAGGTGCCGGCCACTGACGAGCAGGTGAAGCTGGAGATCGGCCCTGCGGTCGGCTCCGCCAGCACCCCGTCCCCGGCACCAGTGCCGACCAACTCTAGCCAGGCCCCGACCGACGACGGCAGCGGTACCCCGTGGACCGCCATCGTGATCGTCGCCCTCCTGGTGCTCGTGCTCGCCGGCGGCGGGCTCGCCTTCTCCCGTCGGCGCACAGGCCAGCACTAGGTGCGCGCTGTTGATCGACTCACTCTGCCCCGGGCGCTGCACCCCGGGGCGTGGTGGCTTTGGGCACTAGGGCTGGCAGTAGCGGCCAGCAGGACTCGTAACCCTGTGCTGCTGGTCCTCATCCTCGTAGTAGCCGGCTTCGTGGTCGCGGCGCGCCGCAGTGATGCTCCCTGGGCCAACAGCTTCGTGGCCTTCCTGAAGCTGGGCCTGATCGTCATCGCCGTCCGGGTGGTCCTGCAGGCGTTGCTGTCGACCCGCTCGCAAGGCAACCTCATCCTCTTCACGCTGCCCCAGATCCCCTTGCCTGATTGGGCCAGCGGCGTGAAGCTCGGCGGCGAGGTCACGGCCGAAGCAGTCCTCACCGCCCTGTACGACGGCGGCCAGCTCGCGGTGATGCTGTGTTGCATCGGCGCGGCCAATGCCCTGGCCAGTCCGCGCCGGCTCCTCAAGTCGCTACCGGGCGCCCTCTACGAGATGGGCGTCGCCTGTGTGGTCGCCCTGACCTTCGCGCCTCAACTGGTCACCGACGCCCGCCGGATCCGCTCCGCCCGCCGCCTGCGCGGCCGTACCCGCGGTTCATTCCGCACTACGGCAATGCCTGTCCTCGAAGGCGCTCTCGACAGATCAGTCGAGTTGGCCGCTGCGATGGACTCGCGTGGCTATGGCCGCACTGCCCAGGTCCCCCGGCGGCAGCGGCGGATCACTGGCGCTTCGGTACTGCTCGGTCTGCTCGGGATCGCTCTCGGCGTCTATGCCCTGCTGACCGATGCCATGGCCTTCCCGGTCGCCGCGGGAGCGCTGGCAGTCGGCCTGCTACTCGCCGTCGGCGCCATGGCCGTCGGGCATCAGCGGGTGACTCGGACGCGCTACCGCCCGGACCCGTGGGCGCTCCCGGAGTGGCTGGTGACTGCCTCCGGTGCTGCGACCGCTGCCGTGATGATCATCGCAGCGGCTCGTGGCGTCGAGGGTTTGGTGTTGCCAGGGCCCCTGGTCGTCCCGCCGGTTCCAGTCCTGCCAGTGCTCGGCCTGCTGCTCGGACTGGCCCCTGCGATCGCCGCACCACCGCTGACCCGACGACGTGAGCTGGTGCCCGCATGATCGAGTTCGACCGCGTGACGGTCACCTACGACGGCGCCACCGAGCCGGCCGTCCGGGACGTGAGCTTCACCATCCCGGAGGGCGAGCTGGCGCTGGTGATCGGCCGGACCGGTTCCGGCAAGTCCACCCTGCTGCGCACCATCAACGGACTCGTACCGCACTTCACCGGCGGCACGCTGGCCGGGCGAGTCCTCGTGAACGGCCGCGACACCCGCGAGTACCGGCCGCGTGATCTGGCTGACGTGGTCGGCATCGTCGGGCAGGACCCGATGGCGGGGTTCGTCACGGACACGGTCGAGGACGAGCTCGCGTACAGCATGGAGTCGCTCGGGATCGCGCCGGACGTGATGCGCCGCCGCGTCGAGGAGACCCTGGACCTGCTCGGGCTGGCCGACGTACGGGATCGAGCGTTGACCTCCCTGTCCGGCGGGCAGCGGCAGCGGACCGCTATCGGAGCCGCACTCACCTCCCACCCGGCTGTGCTGGTACTGGATGAGCCGACCTCGGCACTGGACCCGCAAGCTGCTGAGGAAGTCTTGGCCGCTCTGCAGCGCCTGGTGCACGACCTGGGCGTCACAGTGGTGATGGCCGAGCACCGGCTCGAGCGAGTCATCCAGTACGCCGACCGGGTGATCGAGGTGCCGGGTGGCACTGCAGCTGTCTCTACCGGCCTACCGGCCGACCAGATGATCACTGCACCAGTAGCGCCGCCCGTGGTCGTGCTGGGCCGCCTGGCCGGCTGGTCACCGCTCCCCCTGTCGGTGCGAGACGCCCGCCGGGCAGCAGTCGCGCTGCGAGGCCGCCTCACCAACCTCGCACCGCTCAGGCCGGTGGCTGTCGAAGGTCGCGAGCTAGCCCAGTGCAAGGACCTGGTCGTTGCCTATGGCAACACTCCTGCGCTGCGCGGGGTGTCGTTGAGCATCAGGTCCGGCGAGGTCGTCGCGCTAATGGGCCGGAACGGCGCGGGCAAGTCCACCCTGCTCAATGCGCTCGTCGGACTCGTCCAGCCTCGCTCTGGCAGCGCCACTGCGGCCGGCGCCGACCCACGGCGTACGAAGCCATCCCGGTTGGTGAAGGCCGTCGGCCTGGTGCCGCAGGAGCCCGCAGACCTCCTGTACGCCGCCACTGTGGCTGATGAGTGCGCCGGAGCCGACAACGACTTCCGGGTGGCTGCCGGCAGTTGCCGGGCGCTCCTGGATCGGCTGGCGCCAGGGATCGACGACCAGATGCACCCGCGAGACCTGTCCGAGGGACAGCGGCTCTGCTTGGCCTTGGCCGTCGTACTGTGTGGCGCTCCACCTCTGTTGCTGCTGGACGAACCCACCCGCGGGTTGGATTACGGTGCGAAGCATCGGCTGGTCGAGATCCTGAGGGAGCTGGCACTGGCCGGGCATGCGGTCGTGTTGTCGACCCACGACGTCGAGATGGTCGCGGAGGTCGCCAGCCGCGTACTGGTGCTGGCAGAGGGCGAGTTGGTGAGCGACGGCGAGACCGCGACCGTCATCGCGGGCTCACCTGCCTTTGCACCGCAGGTCGCGAAGATCCTGGCGCCGCTGCCGTTCCTGACCGTCGGCGAGGTTGCCACTGCGTTGGAGCGGGCCTCATGAGACTCGTCCGACTCAGACCACGCAGTACTGCGGTGCTGGTGCTCGCCTCTGCTGTCGGCCTGCTCGCGTTCGGCTGGCCGCTGCTGTGGTCGTCGTCCCAGACGGGTGCCTCGGCTATTGGGCACACCACGGATGCGCCTTGGCTCTTCGTCCTGCTGCTGCCGCTGCTGGTGGCCGTAGTACTGGCTGAATTGTCTGAGGACGGGATCGACGCCAAGGTGATCTCCCTGCTCGGCATGCTCGCGGCAGTGGGTGCCGCGCTGCGTGCTCTGGGGCCGGGGACCGCGGGACTCGAGCCTGGGTTCTTCTTGTTGATCCTGGCGGGCCGGGCCTTCGGTGCCGGGTTCGGGTTCGTGCTGGGAGCGGTGTCGTTGCTGGCGGGCGCACTGGTCAGTGGCGGGGTCGGGCCGTGGATGCCGTTCCAGATGTTGGCCTGCGCATGGGTGGGCTGCCTTGCCGGGCTGCTGCCGCGGGTAGGCGGCCGGCTGGAGTTACTGCTGCTGGCGGCGTACTCGATGGTCGCGGGGGTGCTCTACGGTCTGGTGATGAACTTGTGGTTCTGGCCGTTCGCCACTTTTGCCAGCGACTTCTCCTTCATCCCCGGCGACTCGCTGCTGGAGAACCTGCATCGGTACGGGTTGTTCGTCATCGCCACCTCCCTCGGCTGGGACATCCCGCGCGGGGTGCTGTGCGCGGTACTGGTGCTGGTCTTCGGCCGCCCGATCCTCAACGCCTTCCGGCGGACAGCCCGGAAGGCTGCCTTCGACGTACCGGTGGTGTTCGACCGTGGCTGAGCTGATCACTGGCGCCGATGGCGCTGTCGTGGACGGCGTACTGCGGCTGGGAGTCGACGGGGTCGTCGCAGCGGTCGGGTACGAGGTGACGACGACCAGGACCCCCAATGGCCTCCGGTACGACGTACTGACGCCGAGCGGCGAGCAGGTGTCGTGGACGGCTCCGGTGGCCGCGCAGCGGACTCTGATCCTCGGTGGGGCCCGCTCCGGCAAGTCCACTGAGGCCGAGCGTCTACTTGCCAACCATGCCGACATTGTCTACGTCGCGACCGGAGGAGACGGCTCGACAGACCGCGAGTGGGCTGAGCGGATCGCCCTGCACCGCTCCCGCAGACCCGCATCCTGGGGACTCGCCGAGACCATCGACCTCGTGCCGCTCCTGGGGACGCCAGGCCCGCCACTGCTGATCGACTGCCTCACACTGTGGCTCTCGCGCACGATGGACGCCTGCGAGGTCTGGGCCGACCACAGCCGAGCGATCGACGTAGAAAAGCGGATCGAGCAACTCGCCGAGGCATGGTCCCACAGCACTCGACTAGTTGTTGCCGTCAGCAACGAGGTCGGCTCCGGCGTCGTACCGGCCGACGCCGGGACGCGGCTCTACCGGGATCTGATGGGCCGGGTGAACGCTACGCTCGCCAGGCGATCGGAGTCGGTGTTGTGGTGCGTCGCGGGACGCACCGTCGCGCTCTGAGCGGTTGAGGGGGTTCGATGTTCGACGGGCTGAAGCTGTCCTTCGGCACGCTGTCGGTGCTGCCCGCAGGCATGCCCGGGACAGTCGACCGCAAGGTGGCCGGGCGTGCGATGACCCTGGCGCCGCTGGTCGGGCTGGTGCTCGGCGGGATCGCCGCGGCTGTTGTCTACGGCGTCGACCGGCTGAAGCCCGATGCGTCGCTGCTGTCGGCAGTCCTCGGCATCGTGGTGCTGGCGGTGCTGTCCGGCGGGCTGCATCTCGACGGACTGGCTGACACCGCCGACGGGTTCGGCAGCCGCAAGGACCGCGAGACCAAGCTGCGGATCATGAAGCAGAGCGACATCGGCCCGTTCGGCGTGGTGTCGATCGCGGTCGTCCTGCTGCTCGACGTCGCCGCGCTGCAGGTCTGCGTCCAGAACGGCTTCGGCTGGCAGGCGATCCTGATCGCGGGTGTCGCGAGCCGGCTGACGCTCCCCTGGTCGTGCCGTACGTCGGTCCCGTCCGCGCGGCCGGACGGCCTCGGTGCGATGGTCGCCGGCTCCGTCCGCTCATCAGCCGCCAACCTGGTGACGCTGCTGAGCGTCGCCGGGGCCTTGACCCTGGGGTGGCTCACCTCCCGCGCCGCCGAGCGAGGCTGGTTCGCCTACGGCGCCGACGAGTTCACGAGCGAGCTGGTCATCGGCGGAACGTCATTCGTCGACGGGCCCGGCCGGCTCCACGGCCAGGCCTGGGGCGGCATCACCGGCCAGGGCTGGGGCGCCGGCCCTTCCTCTGACTACACCCACCTGACCCGGCTAGCCGACGCTCCGGCACTCGAGCTCACCCTGCTCGGCACCGCCGGCGCGACCCTCCTCGCCGTCCTGCTCGCCTTCGCCGCCACCCGCCGTGCCAAGCGCGCTCTCGGCGGCATCACCGGCGACACCCTCGGCGCAACCGTCGAGCTCGCCGTACCACTAACTCTGGTCGTTCTCGCCCTGACCACCTGAGGTACGCATGTTTCGTGAGTGTTCCAAAGCCCCGCCATCCGTTATCTTTATGTAATGAACGCAACCCGCCCAGCGCCTGGCTCGCAGGCTTCGCTCCGCGAAGCCAACCGCGAGCGGGTCCTGGGGGTTGTCCGGCAACACGGCCCGCTCACCCAGGTCGAGATCGCCGCCGCCTCCGGACTGTCCGCCGCGACCGTGTCCAACATGGTCAAGGAGCTCGACCAGGCCGGAATGGTCGGCCTGTCCCGCGCGATCCGCAACGGCCGGCGCGCAGTACTGGTCTCTCTCGCCTCCGGTGGCCGGCTGCTGGCCGGCGTCGCCTTCGGTGAGCGGGACGTCCGGGTCGCGATCGCCACCGAGAGCCGCGAGATCCTCGCCCAGCAGTCGATGCCGCTGCAGGCCGACCACGTCGCCGACGACGGGATGGAGCGCGCCGCGCGGCTGCTCGCCGACCTGTGCGAGACGGTCGGCGCGGGCGTCGAGGACATCGGCGCGATCGGCTTCGGCCTGCCGGCCCCGGTCGACTCGGTCAGCGGCGAGGCCGGCTCCGACGCCGTGCTGCCGGGCTGGCGCGGGGTCAACGTGGCCGAGGCGATGGCCGGTCATCTGCGCGCCCCGGTCGCGCTCGACAACACCGCCAACCTGGCCGCCCTGGGCGAGCTGCGCGAAGGCGCGCTGCGCGGCGTCCAGACCGGTTGCTACATCAAGTTCTCCTACGGCGTCGGCGCCGGCATCGTGCTCGGCGGCGAGGTCTTCCGCGGCACCGCCGGTACGGCGGGCGAGATCGGCCACCTGACCATCGACGAGAACGGCCCGATCTGCCGCTGCGGCAACCGTGGCTGCCTGGACACCTTCGTCGGCTCCCGCGCGCTGCTCAGCTCGCTGCAGGCCTCCCACGGCGCGCTCCGGCTCAGGGACATCGTCACCCGGGCCCTGGCCGGTGATCTCGGCTGCCGAAGGGTGATCGAGGACGCGGGCCGCCGGGTCGGGGTCGCGATCGCCGGTCTGGTGAACCTGTTCAACCCCGAGGTGATCGTGGTCGGCGGCAAGATGGCCGAGGCCGGCGACCTGATCATGGGCCCGCTGCGCGAGGCCCTGGACCGGTGCGCGATCCCGAGCGCCGCCGCGACCGTCGAGCTGCGGCCGGCCGAGCTCGGTGACGAAGCGGATGTGCTCGGTGCCATTCAGTTGGCATCGATCCTCAGCCACGCCCGGACGGCGAATTAGTGGAAGACAACCGTGTAACAACGATATGTCTATTTCTTGAATTCAAGCCTTGACGTCAAGCCCGTTCTGCCTTTGACTCTGCTCAGGCCTACTCGGGCCCTCACGTCAAGGAGTCGCTCTATGTCCGTCTCACCAACCCGTCTTGTCGGCCTCGGCATCGCCGTCTCGGCCCTTGCCCTCTCCCTCGTGGCTTGTGGGTCGGACGAACCCGACACCAAGTCCGGCGGTGACGCCAAGGCCAGCGGCAAGATCGCGCTGCTGCTCCCCGAGTCGAAGACCACCCGGTACGAGTCGCTCGACCGCCCGCTGTTCACCGAGGCGCTGAAGGCCGCTTGTGCCGACTGCGAGCTGATCTACAGCAACGCCGACCAGGACGCCGCGAAGCAGCAGCAGCAGGCCGAGGCCGCGCTGACCCAGGGCGCCAAGGTGCTCGTCCTCGACCCGGTCGACGGCAAGGCCGCCGCCGCGGTCGTCGCCTCCGCCAAGGGCCAGAACGTCCCCGTGATCGCCTACGACCGCTTCATCGAGGGCGCGAACTACTACGTCTCCTTCGAGAACGAGGCCGTCGGCAAGCTCCAGGCCCAGACCCTGGTCGACACCCTGAAGGCGGCCGGCAAGACCTCCGGCAACCTGGCCGTGATCAACGGCTCCCCGACCGACCCGAACGCCGCTGACTTCAAGAAGGGCGCGCACAGCGTCCTGGACAGCTCCGGCTTCAAGGTCGCGGCCGAGTTCGACACCCCGGACTGGAGCCCGGACAAGGCCCAGGCGTGGATGGAAGGCCAGCTGAGCGCCATCAAGTCCGGCCTGGTCGGCGTCTACGCCGCCAACGACGGCACCGCCGGTGGCGCCATCGCAGCCCTCAAGGGTGGTGGCGTGAAGCCGCTGCCGCCGGTCACCGGTCAGGACTCCGAGCTCGCCGCGATCCAGCGGATCGTCTCCGGCGACCAGACGATGACCATCTACAAGGCCGTCAAGCCGCAGGCCGAGGCCGCTGCCAAGGCCGCCGTCGCGCTCGCCGGTGGTGGCAAGCCCGAGTCGACCGGTGACTTCAAGTCCGTGCCGTCGACGATTCTCGACCCGATCGCCGTCACCAAGGCCAACATCAACGACACTGTGGTCAAGGACGGCATCTACAAGGTGACCGACATCTGCACCGCGTCGTTCGCCGCCGCCTGCGCCACCGCCGGCCTGAAGTAACCCGGCCGTAGGAAACCGGCCCGCCCCCGGGCCGGACAGCAGCAGAAGCCAGGTCCGGGTGGGTACCACGTACCCACCCGGACCGAGGCAGGAAAGCAAGCCCTCAGGAGGCTGATCGATGACTGTCACTCCCACTCCCGCGCCGGCCACGACCGGCACGGTGCTCGCGCTTCGAGGAGTCTCGAAGCGCTTCGGCGCGGTCCAGGCGCTGAAGAACATCGAACTGGACGTGCGCGCCGGTGAGGTGCTCGCCCTGGTCGGCGACAACGGCGCCGGCAAGTCGACGCTGGTCAAGACCATCGCCGGGGTCTACACCGCCGACGACGGCACGATGGTGTTCGACGGGCGGTCAGTGCGAGTAGGCAGCCCGGCCGAGGCCCAGCAGCTCGGCATCGCGACCGTGTTCCAGGACCTGGCGCTGTGCGACAACCTCGACGTGGTCGCGAACCTGTACCTCGGCCGCGAACTGCGCAAGGGCCAGGTGCTCGACGAGGTCGAGATGGAACGCCACTCCTGGGAGCTGCTGCGCCAGCTGTCCGCCAAGATCCCCAGTGTCCGGATCCCGGTCGCCAGCCTCTCCGGCGGTCAGCGCCAGACGGTCGCGATCGCCCGCAGCCTGCTCGGCCAGCCGAAGGTCGTGATGCTGGACGAGCCGACCGCCGCACTGGGTGTGGCGCAGACGGCCGAGGTGCTGAACCTGGTCGAGCGACTCCGCGAGCGTGGTCTCGCGGTGATCCTGATCAGCCACAACATGGCCGACGTGATGGCGGTCGCGGACCGGGTCGCAGTGCTGCGTCTGGGCCGCAACAACGGGGTCTTCGAGGTCAGCGAGACGAAGTCCCAGGACATCATCGCCGCGATCACCGGTGCCACGGACAACGCAGTCTCCGAGCGCGCGGCGCGCCGGACCCAGCAGGAAGGTTCCGCATCATGACCACCCCGGTCGACGGTTCGACGGCTCCCGTGCAGGATGCCGTCCCGGAGGCGATCGACGCGGCCGCCCTGCCCGCCGATCTGCAGGACGAGCGGCTGATCGCCAGCCACGGCGTCAGCGGCGCGATCTCCGCCTTCACCTCCCGGCTGCGCTCCGGCGACCTCGGTTCGGTCCCGGTGGTGGTCGGTCTGGTGATCATCTGGGCGGTCTTCCAGGTCGCCAACAGCTCCTTCCTGACCAGCCGTAACCTGGTCAACCTGACCCTGCAGACCAGCTCTATCGGCGTCATTGCCCTGGGCATCGTTTTGGTCCTGCTGCTGGGCGAGATCGACCTGTCGGTCGGATCGGTCAGCGGCCTGGCCGCCGCGGTGATGGGCGTGACGTTCGTCAACGAGGGCTGGTCGCTGGTCGTCTCGCTGCTCGCCGCAGTACTGCTCGGCGTGGTGATCGGCTTGTTCTACGGCGCGCTCTACACCCGCTTCGGCGTCCCCAGCTTCGTCATCACGCTGGCCGGTCTGCTGGGCTTCCTGGGACTGCAGTTGCTGGTGCTGGGCAAGAAGGGCACGCTGAACCTCCCCTTCGACTCCGGCATCGTCAAGTTCGCCACCCAGAGCTTCCTGTCCCCCGCTCTCGCCTACGGGCTGGTCGCGGTGGTCGTCGCGGCGTACGTGCTGAGCCGGCTGCGCAACCGCGCCGCCCGGGCCAAGGCCGGTCTGTCCGCGGCGCCCACCACGGTGATCGCGATCAAGGCCGCGGCCCTGGCCCTGGTGCTGCTGATCCCGGTCATCGTGCTGAACGGCGACCGTGGTGTCTCGTCGATGTTCCTGCTGTTCGTCCTCCTGGTGGTGGCGACCGACTTCATGATCACCAAGACCCGCTGGGGCCGCTCGGTGGTCGCGGTCGGCGGCAACGTCGAGGCGGCCCGCCGGGCCGGTATCAACGTCCGGATGATCTACCTGTCCGTCTTCGCCGCCTGTGCGACCTTCGCCGCCGTCGGCGGCATCCTGGCCGCCGCCCGGCTGGTCGCGGTCGGTCAGAGCAGCGGTGGCACCGACACCAACCTGAACGCGATCGCCGCCGCCGTCATCGGTGGCACCAGCCTCTTCGGCGGCCGCGGTTCGGCCTACTCCGCACTGCTCGGCGCGCTGGTGATCATGTCGATCTCCAACGGCCTGGCGCTGCTCAGCCTGGACTCCAGCATCCGCTACATGGTCACCGCCGGCGTGCTGCTGATCGCCGTCACGATCGACTCGCTCAGCCGCCGCAGCCGGCAGGCGCACGGCAGGGCGTAGTACCAGACCCGGTGGGCTGCTACCTGACCCCTGCTCGGTAGCAGCCCGCCGTTCCAAACGAACGGATCGCCACTCCCCGCCCGGGGTGGCGATCCGTTTCTTCGTCTACAGCAAGATCTACAGCGAGTTGACCGCGCGGGTCGCCAGCAGGGCGCCTCGGCGGACGGCGCGTTCCAGGTCCCAGCGGCGGCTGGCGAAATCGGCCGAGGGCAACGAGATGGCCACCGACGCCAGTACTGCGCCCGCGCTCGACCTGACCGGAGCGGCCAGGCAGGACAGGCCGTCCTGGAACTCGCCGATCTCCAGCGCGACGCCAGAACGGCGTACCTGCTCCAGGTGGGTCTCCAGCGCCGGGCGGTCCGTCATCGTGCCGGCCGTGCACTGCCGCAGGCCGACCCGGTCGAGATAGGCGTTGCGGTCCTCGACCGTCATCGCGGCCAGCATCACCTTGCCGAAGGCGGTCGCGTGGGTCGCCTCGTGGAAGCCGATGTCGAGCACCTGCACCCGCGGCCGGCGTACCGAGTCGACGACGTGCGCGACCACCACGTTCACCTCGCGGTAGACCGCGTAGTACGCCGCCGCGTCGGCCTCCAGATGCAGCCGCCGGACGGCAGCCGCGATCAACGGCTGTACCTCCAACTGCCGCTCCAGCCCTTGCTCGAGCAGCCGCACCCGATAGCCCAGCCCGTACCGGTGGTCCTGCGCGAGGTGCACCAGATAGCCGGACTCGGTCAAGGTCGCCAGCAGGTGGTACGCCGATGGCAGCGCCAACTCCAGATGCGCCGCGATCTCCTTGGCAGTCACCCCTTGCTTGCTGGCGGCCACGAACTCCATCGCCCGCAGGGCTCTCGACACGGACTGCACAGTCCCCGACACCGGCTGGACGGTCACAGCCGGGTCGAGGTTCCGTGCTGAAGAGTTCACGCTGACAGCCTGCCCCGAAACCAACCTCACCGCACGCCTCTGGCCGGACGGACTCGTCTCATCTTGAGACAACGCTGACTGCTGCCGGCTCACCCGGTGGCCACCTGGTCGACGCCTTCCGGGCGCGGCAGGTTGTAGCGGACGCTGAGCAGACCCCGGCAGAGGCCGGAGTTGCCCTCGATGCTGATCCGGGTGGTTTTGGCGATCCGGAGTTGCAGCGGGAGATCCAACTGGCTGATCGGAGTGCCGTCGTCCTGCAGCAGCAGCGGAGCGTCCGGACCGGCCGGGAGCTTCAGTTCGGCCCGGCGGCGGGTCAGGCGGTCGAGGTCCTGGCCGGCGCAGGCGTCACCGAGGGACGCGGTGGCGAGGTCCTCTGCTGCCCAGCCAGTTTTGATGAGGTGGGTGGCGACCTGTTCCTGGCAGGCGCGGTGGGCCTTCCGTTGGAAGGTGACCCGCAGCTCCTCCAGCTCGTCGTCGGCCAACCCCGGGAACGACCCGGCAAAGCCGCGACCGCCGGCGACACCCGCGTTGATCTCGTCGGAGGCGAAGTGATCCAGCAACCTGATCACCACCGCTTGCTCCCCCACCGTCGCCGCCACCGCGTCGTACGCGTCGGCAACCATCAGGTAGGCGAAGTTGGGGGCGCAGAAATAGGTCGGCAACCGCAGCTCGACCGTCAGCACCGCCGGCTCCGACAGCACCGCCGAGACGAACCCGAGCTCGGTGATGGGCGAGTCGAGCTCCGGATCCCGTACCGTGCCGAGTGCCTCCCAGACAGCGTCGTCGACTCCATCGGGCCGGACCTTCAGCTCGCCGGCCCGCTCGACGGCGACCTCGGCCGCCATCACGCCACCGAGACCGGTTCGGAGCCGATGGCGCCGTCGGCCGACTCGGGCAGCCGCAGGTGCGCCGGTACCTCGATGTCGTACAGCTTGGCCGCGTTCAGCCCGAGGATCTTCTTCTTCACCTCGACCGTGAGGTCCGGGTACTCCGTCAGCTCGCCCGGGTAGCCGAAGTCGACGAACCGCTCGATCAGCCAGGCCGGCGTCCAGATCGCGTAGTCGCTGGCGAAGGTGATCCGGTCCGGGCCGATCCAGTAGAGCAGCTCGCCGATGATCTGGGCGAAGTACTTGGGCCGGCTGTGGATGAACGGCATCGCCACCGCCAGACCGCCGTACACGTTGGGCTCCTGGGTGGCGATCCAGCAGAAGTCCTCCAGCCGCGGCAGGCCGACGTGCTCGACGATGAAGTTCAGGCCGGGGAAGGCGGAGGCGACGTCGTCCACGTCGGCGACGTCGAAGGCGTCCCGGTTCAGCGGGTAGATGGTCGGGCCCTTGTGGATGTGGACGTTCTTGATGCCGAGCTCCTGGCACCGCTCCAGGTAGCGGTAGGACCACGGGTCGGTCAGCTTCCAGCCCTTCGAGTCGCCCTTCCACTCGGCCGTGTAGAGCTTCACGCCCTTCAGGTTCCACCGCTCGGACAGCTCGGTCAGCTTGTCCAGCCCGGCCTCGCCGTCGCGCGGGTCCCAGGCGCCGTTGACGATGAACTTGTCCGGGTGCTTCTCGGCGATCAGGCCGTCCTGCTCGGTGGTGTTGAAGCCGTTCACGTAGAAGTCGTTCAGATACGTCGGCTGGAAGATCGCCTTGTCGACGTACCCGTCGGTGAACAGATCCTTGATGATCCGGTCCTCGGACTGCTTGTGGAACTCCTCCAGCGTCCAGACCTTGTCAGCCGGCGACAGGTTGCGGTGGTAGTCGTAGAAGCAGTTGATGAAGCCTTCGCCGTACCGGTTTGCCTGGTTGGCCGGGGTCGCGTCCCACGCGTGCACGTGGCTGTCGACGATGAAGTAGTCGTTGCCGTCCTTGCTGTACATGAGTGCGGCCCTTCAGCTCGTGAGGATGGCGCGGCCGCCGGGAACCCGGCCGCCGTCGAGGTCGTCGAGCGCGGTCAGCGCGTCGTCGAGGGAGTACTGCTTGGTGGCCAAGGTGACCCGGCCCTGCGCGGCCAGCGTCATCAGGTCGTCCAGGTCGTTGTAGGAGCCGACCAGGTTGCCGATCACGTTGATCTCGCGGGAGATGATGTCGATGGTCGGGACGTCGACCTTGCCGCCGTACCCGATCACGAAGTACGAGCCGGAGTTGCGGGTCATCGCCACCCCCTCGGCCTCGGTGCCGTGCTCGCCGACGAAGTCGAGCACCACCTGAGCGCCCTCGCCGGCGGTCTGGTCGAGCACTGCCTGCACCTGGTCGCCGTCGCTCAGGATGGTGTCGTGGGCGCCGAGCTTCGACGCCTTCTCCAGTACCTCGGCCGACCGGTCCACCACCGTGATCCGGGCCGGCGTCATCGCGACCAGGCACTGCAGCCCGATGTGGCCCAAGCCGCCGGCGCCGATCATCACGATCCGGTCGCCGGGGTGCACGAGCGGCACCGCCTTCCGCACCGCGTGGTACGCCGTCAGCCCCGCGTCGGCGAGCGCCGCGACATCGGCCGGCGCCAGCCCGTCGCCGAGCTTCACCACCGAGCGGATCGAGGTCCGCAGGTACTCCGCCATCCCGCCGTCGCGGTCGATCCCGGGGAACTCCGAGTTCGCGCAGTGCACGTCGTCGCCGGCCCGGCAGGCGCGGCACAGTCCACACGTCACCAGCGGGTGGAGGATCACCTTGTCCCCCGCGGTCACCCCGGTCACCGCCTGACCGACCTCGACCACCGTGCCGGCGTTCTCGTGCCCGATCACGTAGGGCAGCTCTACGCCGGACTTCTCCTGCCACTGCCCTTCGATGATGTGCAGATCGGTGCGGCAGACTCCGGCGGCATCGACCTTGACGATGACGTCGAGCGGGCCCTGCAGGGTTGGATCGGGGATGTCGTCGAGGGTTGGAGGTTTGCCGTACTCATGGACTCTGACTGCCTTCACCGTGGCCACTTCCCTGTCGTCTGGGGATCGGTCGTCCGATCCTGGCGGGCGGCGGGAGGCAGGGATAGAGGCGTTATCGCCTTCCGATAACGCAGAATGTCGGACATGACGACACGCAGGATGCCGATCCGCAGTCAGGCGACCTCAGAACACCAGCCGGTGACCACGCTGGAGCTGTTCTTCGACCTGGTCTTCGTCTTCGCGCTGACCCAGATCACCGCCCTGATGGCGCACGAGCTGACCTGGACCGGCGTACTGCGTGGGGTGCTGCTGATCGGCCTGCTCTGGTGGAGCTGGATCGGCTTCTCCTGGCTGTGCAACCTGGTCAAGGCCGACGAGGGCTCGGTCAGCGGCGTGATCCTGGCCGCGATGGCCGCCATGTTCGTGATCGCGCTGGCCATCCCGGAGGCGTTCCACGACCTGCCCGGCGGCCTGCCCGGCCCGGTGGTGATCGCGATCGCGTACTTCGTCTTCCGCGCGATGCACCTGTGGCTGTTCTGGCTGATCGCCGACGGCGACAAGGTACTGCGCCGGACGCTGGGCCGCTTCGCGCCCGCGATGCTGGCCGGTACGGCGCTGCTGCTGGTCGCCTCGCAGTTCCACGGCACCACCCAAACGCTGCTCTGGGCGGCCGCGCTGGCCGCGGACTACGGCGGTACCGCGCTGATCGACGCCCGCGGCTGGCGGCTCCGCTCGGCCGCGCACTTCGCCGAGCGGCACGCCCTGATCATCATCATCGCGCTGGGCGAGTCGATCGTCGCGATCGGCGTCGGCGTCACCGACCTGCCGATCTCCTGGCCGATCCTGGTCGCCTCCACCCTCGGCCTGATCGTCGCGTCGGCGATGTGGTGGATCTACTTCGACGCGACCGTCCACTACGGCGAGAAGGCGCTGGCCGCCGAGCCGGCCGAGACCCGCCCCAAGCTGGCCCGCGACGCCTACACCTTCCTGCACTTCCCGATGGTGGCCGGCATCGTGCTGCTCGCCCTCGGCCTGAAGAAGGTCCTCGAGTACGTCGGCGACACCGAACACCACCACCTCGACGACCCACTCAAGGGCATCGGCCTGTACGCCCTGTACTTCGGCGTCGTCCTCTACCTGCTCGGCCACGTCGGCTTCAAATGGCGCACCACCCGCCGGGTCGGCACCAGCCGGCTGATCACCGCCGCTCTGTGCCTGATCGCCCTGCCCCTGCTCGCCCACGTGCCTGCGCTGGGCCAGCTCGCAGTGCTGACCTTGCTGCTGATCGGTTTGGTCGTCTTCGAGGCGATCCGCTTCGCCCAGGAACGCGAAGAACTGCGTCACGGCGAACACGCCTGAGTCAGCGCGGCGGTGGGGCCTCGCCAAAGACCCGGGCCAGGAACTTCAGGACCTGTACTTCGCCCTGCGCGGTCGCCTCTTCGGTGAGCTCATGCCTGATCTTGCCCGCGGCCTCCCGGTCGCCGATCTCCAGCGCGAGCACGATCTCGGCCAGCTTCACGTGCAATCCGAGCCCGTGCGCCGGATGCTCCCGGTACCGCTCGGCCGCCTGGTCCAGCAGCCAGCGAGCCACTTTCCGCTCCCCGCGCTGCGCGGCGATCCGCGCCAGCAAACATCGCGTCATCGCCAGATAGGCGTCGGCCGAACCCGCCTCGAAGATCTCGGCGCTCCTGCTCAGCACCTGCCGGGCCTCGTCGAGCTTGCCCAGCTCGAGCTGGATCTCGCCGAGGATCACCCCGTTCATTGCCTCGGCCATGCTGCCCGGAGCCGCCAGCGAGATCGCCTCGATCGCGTAGCGCTCCGCCGTGGTGTGCTCCTCGGTCTCGGAGTAGATCACCGCGAGGTTCCGCAGTACGGTCGCGCGCAGTCCGGTCATCCCGCCGGCCTGGTCCAGCAAGCTGAGCGCCTTCGTGCAGGACGCCAGATCACGATCGACGTCGCCGACCAGCCGAGCCCCGAGGCCGATGGTGATCAACGCACTGACCTGAAGATCGACCGCCCCGGCTCGGGTGGCGAGCTCGAGCATCTCCTCGCCCTCGCTCGCCAGCGCCTCACCGGTCAGGTCGTTGGCCGCGTGCAATGCCCGCTGGGTCCGCGCATAGAGCTCGAGCGGCCCGGTCTGCCGCAACTCGTCGCAGATCGGCTGCAGCAGCTCGATTCTCGGCTCACGGAGGTCGCGGGCAACGAAGTACGGATTGAGGTGCAACCCGACCACTGCCGCCAGCTCGACCTGCCCTGATGCCAGCGCCGCCCGAGCGGCCGCACCAACCAGCGGCCAGGATCCGTCGAACCACTCGATCGGCGCAGCGACGACCGCAGCCTCGATGTCCGGCAGCACCGGCTGGTCCGGTACCAGGAGATGCTCAACCAGGGTTAGCCCGTGGTTCAGGTGCTTCTCCGCCAGGGCGGTCAGCCGATGCACCGCATGCACGTAGCGAAGGCGGGGACCGTCAGCATCACCGCCGGCCGCCAACTGCTCAGCGGCGTACGACCGGACCAGGGCGTGCATCTTGTACTGCTGCGCGGTGACCAGCTCGACCAACCCCAGGTCGACCAGCCGCTCGAAGGTCGCGTCACCGGTGGCTTCGTCACAGTCGAGCAGCGGAGCGGCCACCCAGGACGAGAACTCGGTCACGCCGACCAACGAGAGACGCTCCAGCAACTGACGAGCCTGGGGATCCACAAGGCTCAGTGTGCGACCAAGGCTCGTCCGTACTGCGAGGTCGCCGGCCACCATCGAGTCCAGCCGCTGCTCATCATCAGCCAGCGCACCGGCGATGCTTTGCAGCCCGCCGTCTCCGGACAGCGCCAGTCGTGAACCAACAATGCGGAGAGCCAACGGCAGCCCCACGCAGGCGTCCGCGACAGTGTCGAGCGTCGGCTGCTCGCGGAGCGTCCGGCCGATCAGACGATTCAGCAACGCGCGGCTGGTCTCCGAGTCGAGCGGGGTGACCTGCTGGTGCACCGCCTCAGTCAAGTCCGGCAACGGCTTGCGTGACGTGACGATCGCCGCGCACCGCGGTCCGGCCGGCAGCAGCGACCTGACCGTCACCGGATCCAGCGCGTCATCCAGCACGACAAGCACAGCGCGGTCGGCGGTGAGGTCCCGGAACGCCTGCTCCCGCTCAGCCACCGTCGACGGGACCTGCGTCGGCTTCAGCCCCAGCGACCGCAGCATCCGGCCCAGCAACGTCCGGGCCGGCAACGCCTCTCCCCCGACATCCTGCAGCCGCGCGAACAACTGCCCGTCCGGAAAAGTCCCTGCCACCAAATGCCCGATCCGCGTCCCCGCCGCTGACTTCCCGACCCCCGCACCACCCCACAAGCAGTACACGGCAGCCCGCTCGCGCCCCTCCCGCGTCAACTCCCGTACTGCGTCCGCCAGCAACTCGTCGCGCCCGACCAGCAGTGAGATGTCCACTGGCAACTCTCTTGGCACTGAGCCCTCGGCCCGCTGTGCGGCCGTCAACTGCAGCGCTGGATCGTCACGCAGGATCGCCAGGTGCAGCCGGCGGAGTGCCGGTGCCGGATCCAATCCGAACTCCTCAGCCAGCCGCTCGGCCAGGTCTGCATAGGCCTGCAGCGCCTCAGCCTTGCGACCGGCACGATAGAGCGCCGTCATCCACCCGACCGTCAAACGCTCCCGCTGCGGATGCGTCCGAACCAGCTCCGCCAGTTCGTCCACGACCCGCTCATGCAGCCCCGCCTGCAGATCTGCCTCGACCCGATCCTCCACCGCCGCCGCGTGCTCCTCCAGCAAACCGGCTCTCAACCGCTCCCGCGTGCTCTCCGGCATCAAGTCAGCCAGCGGCTCACCCCGCCAGGCCGCCAACGCCACCCGCAGACCCTCGCCCCGCAGTACCGGATCCTGCAGCTCGCGCGCCGCGACCACCAGACGACGAAAGCGCCCGACATCAACCAACTCGGGATCAACCTGCAGCACGTACCCGGCCGCACCGCCGACGATCGTCAAGCCGGGCAGCGCCTTGCGAAGCCGCGACAAGTAGACCTGCACCGAACCCCGCGCATCAGCCGGCGGCCCGTCCGGCCACAGCAGATCGACCAACTCGCTGACCGCCACCGACTCATTTGCCCGGAGCAACAAAATCGCCAGCAGCGCACGCTCCTGCCGGCGCAGTGCCCCGACCAGCCCGTCGACCTCGAGCGCCCCCAGCAACCGAAAGTCCATGGCCGAACAATAGAAGGACCCCGCCGACACGGGACAGGTCGGCGGGGTCCAGCGATCAGCGGTGGGTCAGGCCGTGGCGGCCGTCAGGTCCACCTTCGGCTCGGCGAAGTGGCACGCGGCCGCGTGGCCGGGGCCGGACTTCGGCTTGCCGATCAGCAGCGGCTCCTGGGTGGCGCAGATGTCCTCCGCCTTCCAGCAGCGGGTCCGGAACCGGCAGCCGCTCGGCGGGTCGATCGGCGACGGCACGTCGCCGACCAGCCGGATCCGCTCCTTCGGCGGGGTACCACGGATGGTGCCCAGGTCCGGGGCGGCCGACAGCAGCGCCTGCGTGTAGGGGTGCTGCGGAGCGGTGTAGATCTGCTCCCGCGGTCCCTGCTCGACGATCTTGCCGAGGTACATCACCGCGACCTCGTCACAGAAGTGCCGGACCACGCCGAGGTCGTGCGCGATGAAGACGAAGGCGATGCCCAGGTCGCGGCGCAGGTCCTCCAGCAGGTTCATCACCTGGGCCTGGATCGACACGTCCAGCGCGGAGACGGGCTCGTCGGCGATGATCACCTCGGGCTCGACCGCCAGCGCCCGGGCGATCCCGATCCGCTGCCGCTGACCACCGGAGAACTCGTTCGGGTACCGGTTGTGGTGCTCGGGGTTCAGGCCCACTCGCTCCAGCAGCTCCTGCACCCGGGCCACTTCCTGGCCCTTCTTGACCAGGTTGTGCACCCGCAGCGGCGTACTGATGATGTTGCTGACCGTCTGCCGCGGGTTCAGCGAGCTGTACGGGTCCTGGAAGACGATCTGCAGCTCCCGGCGGAACGGCCGCAGATCCTTCTCCTTCATCTGGGCGATGTCGGTGCCCTTGAAGATGATCTGGCCGGACGTCGGGGTCAGCAGCCGGGTGATCATCCGGCCGGTCGTCGACTTGCCACAGCCGGACTCGCCGACCAGACCGAGGCTGGCGCCCGGCTTCAGGTCGAAGCTGACGCCGTCGACCGCCTGGACGACCTTCTTGGTCCGGCCCAGTCCCGCGGCTTCCTTGATCGGGAAGTGCATCTTGAGGTCGCGGACCTGCAGCAGCGGGCTGTCCGAAGTACTTGCGGCGTCTACGGGACGCACTGTGTCGCTCATATCTCTCCTCAGCCCAGTCTCGGCTCGACCTCGGCCTCGTAGATCGAGGCCTTGTCGTGCAGGTGACACCGGGACGTGTGCGCTCCCGCACCGTCGACCGGCAGCAGGTCGGGCAGGTCAGTGGTGCAGCGTTCGCCCTTGACGCGGTCCTTGTACGGGCACCGTGGGTTGAACGAACAACCGCCGGGCAGGGCCAGCAACGACGGCGGCAGCCCCTTGATCGGGCGCAACCGCTCGTTGGCGGCCGACACGGTCGGGATCGACTCCAGCAGACCCCAGGTGTACGGCATCCGCGGCCGGGCCAGCACGTCCTCGGCGGTGCCGTACTCGACACAGCGGCCGGCGTACATCACCAGGACGTCGTCGGCCATCTCGGCCACCACGCCCAGGTCGTGCGTGATCAGCACGATCGCCGAGCCGAACTCCTTCTGCAGGTTGTTCAGCAGGTCCAGGATCTGGGCCTGGACGGTGACGTCGAGCGCGGTGGTCGGCTCGTCGGCGATCACCAGCTTCGGGTCGTTGACCAGACCCATCGCGATCATCGCGCGCTGCCGCATACCGCCGGAGAACTCGTGCGGGTACTGCTTGAACCGGCGGATCGGGTTCGGGATGCCGACCAGGTCGAGCATCTCCAGCGCGCGCTTCTTGGCGACGTCCTTGGACACCTTGTGGTGCACCCGGTACGCCTCGGAGATCTGCGCGCCGATCGTGTAGAGCGGGTGCAGCGACGACTGCGGGTCCTGGAAGACCATCGCCACCGCATCGCCGCGGACCTTCATCAGGTCCGACTCGGGCAGCCCGACCAGCTCGTCGCCGCCGAGCCGGATCGAGCCGGTGATCTTGGTCCGCTTCGGGTCGTGCAGACCCATCACGGCCATACTCGACACCGACTTGCCGGAGCCGGACTCGCCCACGATCGCCAGCGTACGGCCGAGCGGGACGGAGTAGCTCAGCCCGTTCACCGCGCTGACCAGGCCGTCGGCGGTCGGGAACTGCACGGTCAGGTCCTCGACCACCAGGTACGGCGTCTCACCGCTCGGGGAGATCGCCGACGAGCGCCGCTCACGAGTCGCGACCGACGGGTTGCGAGGGACATCTTGGGTGGTCATGCCAGCCTCACTCTCGGGTCGATCACGCTGTAGGCGACGTCGACGATGAAGTTCATCGCGACCAGGATGACCGAGGAGACCAGCACGGTGCCCATGATGACGGGCAGGTCGTAGGTGGTCAGGCTCTCCAGCACCAGGTTGCCGAGCCCCGGCAGGTCGAAGATCCGCTCGGTGAAGATGGCGCCCGCGAGACTGCCGGCGACGTCCAGACCGAAGATCGTGATGACCGGGATCAGGCCCGAGCGGAGCGCGTGCTTGTAGGTCACCACCCGGTCCGACAGCCCCTTGGCGCGGGCCGTGCGGATGTAGTCCTCGCTGAGCGTCTCCACCATCGAGCCGCGCGAGTACCGGGCGTACTGCGTGCAGTTGTAGAAGCCGATCACCAGCCACGGTGTCACCAGCCCCGCGAACCATTTCCCTGGACTCTCCGAGATCGGCGTGTAGCCGCCTCGGGGCAGGATCGGGTAGAGGATCGTCAGGTAGAGCGAGATCATCAGCGCGACGATGTAGTACGGGATCGAGCTCAGGATCAGGGTGCTGCTCATCAGCACCCGGTCCCCGGTCGTCCCGCGGCGCTTCGCAGCCATCGAACCCACGAAGACACCGATCGTCAGCACCAGGACGGCGTACCCCGCCACCAGGGAGACGGTGACCGGAAGCCGCGACTTCAGCATCTCGGTGACCGGCCGGTTGTTCTTGAAGGAGAAGCCCAGGCAGGGTGCCGCGCACTTCTGTTCGAGGCCGGACGTCACGAAGGTCCGTCCGACGAAGATCCCTGCCGTGTACTCGGCGAACTGCTGCACCTTGGGTCGGTCGAGGTGCAGGTTCTCCTTGATGTCGTTGTAGCGCTGCTGGGTGCAGTTGCGCTCACCACAGATCGCCGCGGCCGGGTCGGTCGGGGCGACGAAGAACAGCGTGAAGGTCGCGACCAGCGTGACCAGCACGACACTGAGCGCGCTCACCAGCCGACGCGCCACGAAGTAGAGCACGAGGTTTCTCCTCACCGATCGGGGTGGTGGCCGGACCGAGGTCCGGCCAC